>JAWWOW010000015.1:0-157054 GCA_033851265.1 Frankiales bacterium | reverse complement strand
GCACGCCCTGCGTCAGCGGGAGTTCGAGAGCGAGCTTCTTGTTGACCTTGTAGCGGCCGACCTTGGCGAGGTCGTAGCGCTTCGGGTTGAAGTAGAGGTTCTCGAGCAAGGTCTGTGCGGACTCACGTGTCGGCGGCTCGCCCGGGCGCAGCTTGCGGTAGATGTCGAGCA
The DNA here is from genome assembly GCA_033851265.1 of Frankiales bacterium. Taxonomy (GTDB): domain Bacteria; phylum Actinomycetota; class Actinomycetes; order JAWWOW01; family JAWWOW01; genus JAWWOW01. The sequence continues at coordinate 156,883 of JAWWOW010000015.1, read as the reverse complement.
GCGCTTCGTCCTGCGTGGTGGTGTGGTCCTTCTCCAGCGTCGCGGTCATCGACTCGTAGTTGCCGAACCGCTCGAGGATCTGGGCGTTGTCCCAACCGAGGGCACGCAGCAAGACGGTGACGGACTGCTTGCGCTTGCGGTCGATGCGGACACCGACGGCGTCGCGCTTGTCGATCTCGAACTCGAGCCAGGCACCCCGGGACGGGATGATCTTGCACGAGTAGACGTCCTTGTCCGACGTCTTGTCGATCGCCTTGTCGAAATAGACACCGGGCGAACGGACGAGTTGGGAGACAACGACGCGCTCCGTGCCGTTGATGACGAAGGTGCCCTTCGGGGTCATCAACGGGAAGTCGCCCATGAACACCGTCTGGCTCTTGATCTCGCCAGTGGTGTTGTTGGTGAACTCCGCCGTGACGAACATCGGGGCGGAGTAGGTCATGTCCTTGTCCTTGCACTCCTCGATGGAGTACTTGGGCGGCTCGAACCGGTGATCGCGGAACGACAGCGACATCGATCCCGAGAAGTCCTCGATCGGGCTGATCTCTTCGAAGATCTCCTCGAGCCCCGACTTGGCGGGCAGATCCTCACGACGCTCCTTGCGGCCCGCCTCGATGCGGGTCTTCCAGGCGTCGTTGCCCAGCAGCCAGTCGAAAGACTCGGTCTGCAGGGCTAGGAGGTTCGGGACTTCGAGTGGTTCGCGGATCTTTGCGAAGGAGAGGCGGGTGGTCGGGCTGGGTGGGGCAGAGAAACGCGCGGCGGCCAAGAGTGGTCCTTCCAGCAGCTCGCTGTGGGCTGGCGGTCTGCGCGCACGCCAGACGCCCCGCGACTAGGCGGAGGTGTCAGGGGAGCAACGCAAACGGGCAGTGTAGCGCGGGGCCACACTGCTGTCGAGCCGAGCCCCACGGAGGGGCCCCTGTCCGGTTGTCACTGCTGGCGCCCATGCTGATCCCCTGCCGGTGCGGTCGTCAAGCCTTGTCGTCGCACGGCGCGCCGCAAAGAGCCCAGTAGAAGCGGAAAACTGCAGGTCAGAGCGGCGTCAGCTTCGCCACTAACCATTTCCCGTTGACCTTGCTCATCTCCAACCGGATGCGGTTGCGGTCGATGCGCGGAGCCTTCAGGGCGGTGTTGGTGGCGGTCTGGTCGACGAAGATCAGCACGGTGGCCTTATTCGGACTGGCCTTGATCGCTCCGGCGTAGGCCACGTCGGCCTTGACCGTCGCCTTGTTACGGACGGCGGCGTCCTTGACGGTTTTCTCGGTCGTCGCGACGTATTCGGTACGGAATGTGCCCGTTAGGTAACGCTGGGCACGCGCGATGTCCGCGTCGATGGTCTTGTAGTCGTACGAGAGCACGTTGGTCATGGCGACGCTGGCGGCGGCGACGGCGTCTCTTTTCGCGCTGGCTACCGCCTTGCCGTGCTCCCACTTGTAGAAGAGCAGCCCGGCCAGGGTCGCCAACACGACGACCGCTGCGGTCAGGGCGGCCGCCACGACGGTGGGCGACGCCCGCCACGAGGTGGGTAGCGAAAGCGTGGGCCGCTTCAGCCTCGACAGCTGGCGCCTCGGACGCTTTGGCTTGTCCGGACCGGGGGCCGGCGCCTGCCGCGGCAGTGGTGGCGCGTCGAAGTGAGACGGCGGCGCGGGTGGCGCGGTGACGCTCTCGACGACGGGTGGTGCAGAGAAGTTGGCGCCGTGTTCACGCGCCAGCCGGCGCTGGCCCGCGACGACGTGACGGCGCCGCCGCGGCGGCTGGGTGCTCGACGACGAGGGCTTAGCCATCAGGCCTGCTTCAGATCGCTGACGAGCCACTTGCCCTTGACCTGGTTCATCACGATGAGGAAGCGATAACGACGGATCGCCCCGCGCGGGATTGCCGTGTTGGTGACCGTCTCGTCGACGACGGCGATGACCGAGACCTCCTTGTTGCCGGCCTGGACGATCGCCGCGTCACGCACTTCACCCTTCGCGGTGGCCTTGCCCTGCGTCAACAACGGCACGACAGCCGTGAGCGACTTCTGCACCTGCTCACGCATGCTGCCGGTCGAGACCGAGAGCAGCCTCCGAAACTGGGCGTCCGCGGTCCTGTAGTCGTAGGTGCTGAAATCAGCCGCCACCTGCCGGGCCGCTTGCAACGCCCCATCGCGGTAGTCGTTCATAGAGCTGCGGTTGTGAACCAGGACCCCAAACCAAAGGGTGACTCCGAGCAGCAGCACAGTGGCCGCCGCCAGCGCCGGGATCAGCCAGCGGGGCGGCATCCATCGCCGTGGTGTCTCGTCGGGCACGTCACGTCCTCGTGCTTATCGGATGATGCGGGCGTTCGGTCTCAGCCAGCCGTCGGTGCGATGAGCAGCCACTTCCAGGCGTCTGAACCAAAGTACGTCGATTGCCCGCCGTTCGATCCGATCGTGAAGACTTGACCGTTCGGGGCCATGAGCAGGGCAGTCACCGGATCATACGACGCGCTCGCTTGGGCAACGGGCGACGCTGCGGCCTTGCTCCCGTTGGACGTGCTGGACGTCGAATAGTTCGAGTACGTGTTCGTGATCGGGCCCCACGCCGGCGACGACGGCGGGACCACGGTGGTGTCGCCGGGGGGGCGCGGGGCGAACTGCGCGCCGCGGATGCTGCCGGCTGGGTCGTACGACGGGTCGTTGGTGTTGCAGTACGCGTTCAACTTGCCCCGGAGATCCTGGCCATCAACGTCGTCACCCGGCCGGCGGTGCCCGTTGTTCACCGGACCGGTGTTCGAGTTGTCGACGGGCCCCGGGATGTAGCCCGGTGCGTCCCGGCTCGGCGCTGGCGTCTCACAGTTCGGGGCCGTTCCCTGCTCGGTGACGATGCCGAAGTGAGCCTTCCCGTCGCCGGGCGCGGCCCGGAATCCGTTATAGACCGTGCTCGGGTAGACCGTGAGGACCGTGCGGAGGCCATCGAGGCGGACCGGCGCGGCTTGGATGGCCGACACCGTCACCAAGTTGCTCAACAACGTGAACAGCGGCCCTTCGTTCTCCTTCAGCAAGGCGTCGAGCTGCTGCGCAGACTTCACGCCGTTGTCGATGAGCAGCCGGTACTTCGGGTCATCGGCTCGGATCGTGTCCGAGAGCCTGGCCAGATCGGCCGCGAAGCTCTTCAAGTCGCCGGCGACCGCTCGTTGCGTGTCGAGCACGACCACGCCGTCATTGATCAGCTTGATCGTCTGCGGCAAAGCGTCGGTGACCGCTTGCGTCAGCGAGTCACCGTGAGCGATCAAGCGGGAGAGGTCCGGACCGGTGCCCGAGAACGCGGTGTCCAAGTACGTGATGACGGCCGAAAGCTGCTTTTTATCAATGGAGTTGACCAGCTTGTCGAGGTTCAGCAACAGCTGATCGTTGGAGATGGGGATCTTGCCGCCGTTGATCCGATCGCCGTTGCGCAGGTACGGCGCAGTGTCAGATGTTGGCTGCAGGTCGAGGTACTGCTCGCCGACCGCCGACAGGTTGGACACGACCGCGGTGATACCGGTCGACGGGATCCGGTTCTTCCAGCTGTCCTTGATGGCGAGCTTGACCTCGAGATGCTTCTTGTCCTGGCTCAGATCGAGGCTTTTCACCTGCCCGACCTGGACGCCGCGCAAGGTCACTTCGGCATTGGGGTAGATGCCGCCGGAGTTCTCGAACTCTGCCGTGACGGTGTAGGGCTTGTTGATGATCTTGTTGCCGATTCCGACGTATTGGAAACCGGCGTACCCGATGCCGAGCACGGTGATCAACATGAATGCGATCAGCTGGATGCGCACGGTCCGCCGGATCACTGCATGCCTCGCATCAGCAGCCCGAGCAGCCCGTCGCTGTTCGGGGACCCCTGGTTGCCGGTGATCGACGGCAGGGTGGGCAACGGGATCGGCAGCTTCGGCAGCTTCGGTGTCTTGCCTTTCGGCGTGGCCCCGGAGGGAGGCGCGGTGGTGGTCGCCTGCGGCGACTGCATGAGCAGACCCATGCCGAAGAGGCTGGTGAGCGACGCCTGCAGGTCGATGTCAGCGAGCAAGCCCGTGTAGTCGCCGAAAATGCCATTCGACACGTTGCGCGGGAACGGATAGTCGACCAGGACCTCGAGCGCCTGCGGCAGGTACGTGCCCGCCTGCGCCAACTTGGTCAGTACGGGGTCAAGGCTCTGCAGGCTCGCGACTGTGTCGGCCTTTGTCTCGCGGATGACGCGGCTGGCCACGTCGCCGAGTCGTGCCAACGCCTCGAGGAGCTTGGCCAGGTCGGGTTCCTGGTCAGCGAGGATCTTGAGTCCGGGTGCGATGTTGGTGAGTGCGGTCGCGATCGTCTGCTTCTGGTCGACAAGACTCTTCGACAGCCGGTTGAGCGAATCGAGCGCGCGCACGATCTCGGACTTGTTCGCGTCGAGTCCGCCGATGAACGTGTCGATCTGGTGCAGGAATCCCTTGACGTTGCTCTCCCGGCCGGTCAATGCCGCCGAGAGTTCGGTGGAGATCGTCTGCAGTTGTTCGAGCCCGCCGCCGTTCAGCAGCAATGACAGTGCGCCGAACACCTCTTCGAGGTCGGGAACGCTGCGACTGCGCTCCTCCTGGATGAACGATCCCGGCGCGAGCTTGCCCGTTGCTTGCTGACCCGACGGCGCGCTGAGTTCGACGTACTTCTCCCCCAGCAGGCTGGTCTGCTTGATCGCGGCGACGGCGTTCTCGGGAAGGGTCACCGATTTCTTGATCCGCACGGTGACCTTGGCGAGGAACGTGTTGTTCTCCACCGATGGCGCCGGGCAGCCGACGGCGTTAGCCAGGCAGGGGTCGACCTTGTCGACGTCGCCGACGGGCACATCGTTGACACGCACGGACGACTGAGCGGCAAGCGCAGTGACATCACGGAAGATGACCGTGACCTCGTACGCATTGCTGCCAGCCGCTCCACCCGGGAGGTGGAATGACTGCAGGCCACGAACACCGCACCCGCTGAGCACCAGCGCTGACACCAGCGTCGCACTGATGGCGAGCAATCGGCGGCTCATGGCAGCACCTCGAGGAGCTGCTTGAGGTCCTGTGCCGTGCGCGCCTGCTTGGGGCCGCCGGTCTTGAACGCTGCGTTCCCCGGAATGATCCCCTCCAGCACGAGCTTGCAGAGCCCTCGTGCCGGCTGTGCGAGCACATTGCACAGTTCTTGGGACGGGTTAGTCAGCGCGTTGAAGTTGCCGCGGGTGGCCAGGCTCTCGGTGCTCTCGTCGAATGCTTGTTGCAGGTTCCGAAGTGCGAGCGGCGCGACGTCGAGGAACTCGGTCAGGTTGCGCTTCTGCCGCACGAGCACATTGGTGACGTTTGCCAGCTGCGCGATGTTGATCTTGAGGTCGGTGCGGTTGTCCTTGACCAGAGTCGCGATCTCGCCGAGAGCGACCGAGAGGTTGCCCACGGCAGCCGAGAGGTCTTCACGTTCACCGGCGAGGAAGTCAGCAACGCTGGCCAGGTCTTCGTTGACCTTGCGGACGTTGGTGTCGTCCGCGGCGAGCATCGCGGTGAACGAACCCAAGTGGTCGATGATGCCGACCAGGTCACCCTTGCTGTCGTCGAGCGTCGCGAACAGCTGCGATACATCGTGCACGGCTTGGTTCAGACGCTTTGCGTTGCCGTCCGCGAGGTCCTTCGCGCCGACCGCGACGAGCCGCGACAGTGCGCCCTGGGCGTTGGCGCCCTGCGGCCCGAGAGCCACGTTGAGCTTGTCCAGGTTGCCGAAGATCTCGTCGAGCTCAGCCGGAACCTCGGTCGACCCCATCTCGATCACGGCCTTGTCCTTCAGCGTCGGTCCGCCGAGGTAGGCCGGTGCAAGCTGGATGTAACGGTCGCCGACGATCGCCGGAGGTACGACGGCAGCCGTGGCATCCGCGGGAACCTTGTACTTGCCGTCGTATGTCATCTGCACTTCGACGTACGTGCCGTGCGGCGTGATCTTGGTGACCTTGCCAACCGGTACGCCGAGGATGCGAACGCTCGACCCGGGATAGACCGCGACGACCCGCTTGAACTTGGCGGTCACGTGCATCGTCTTCCCCGAAGACGTGAGCACGAGGTAGCCGCCGACGAGCGCCAGCAGGACGACGACAGCGATCCCGATCGACATGACCCGGCGGTTGGCTAGGGGCATGACGCGTCCTGGGTGGGCTGGCGGGCCGGCTTGCTTGCCGGCGCTGGCTGAACGCTGCCAGGACAGGGAACCTGCAGATTCGCTGGGGGCAGGTTGAAGATGACGGTGTCGAACCACCTGCCGTTGCCGAGAGTGTTGGCGAAGTCGCGGACGAACGGCGCGAGCACCTGCAGGCTCTTGTCGAGGTTGTTCTGGTTCTTCTGCAGGATGCCGGTCACCGTGCGGAGGCGGGCCAGCGCGGGGTCGAGCGTTGCCTTGTTGTCGGCGACGAGCCCGATGAGCTGTGTGGCGAGCGCTTTGGTGTCGACGAGCAGCGCGTGGATCTGCGCGCGCCGAGCCTCAACCACCTTGAGCAACAGGTCACCGTCGTCGATGAGACGGCGTACCTCTTCGTCGCGGTCAGCCAGCACACCGGTAACAGTGTTCGTGCTCGACAGCAGGTTCGACAGCTGCACGTTGCGGGTGTTGACGGTCTGCGACAGCCGGGACAGGCCGGTCAGCGCGGCCTTGATCGAAGCCGGTGAGTTATCGAAGGTCTCGGCGATCGTGTCGAAGGACTTGGCCAGCTGTTTGGTGTCGACCTGCTGAATGGTCTGGCTCAGCGTGCCGAATGCTGCGGGCACATCGAACGGCGTCGTCGTCCGCGACAAGGGGATGTCCTCGTGCGTCGACAGCTTGCCGGACCCCTGTGGGTCGAGCGCCAAGTACTTCGTGCCGAGCAACGTCTTGATCCGGATCGACGCGGTGGTCTGATCGCCGAGGTCGACGTTCTTCACCTGGAACTTGATCCGCACGTAGCCGTTCTTGAGGCTGAAGCCGGCGACCTTGCCGACCTTCACGCCAGCGACGCGCACGTCGTCGCCCTTCTTCAGGCCGGAGAGGTCACTGAACGCTGCGGCGTACGTCGTGCCGCCGCCGATCACCGGCAAGCTGTTCGCACTGAACGCGACGACGAGGAGCACCAGCAGCGACACGATGCTGACCGCGCCGATGATCACCGGGTTGCGCTCGCGGAATGGCTTCATCATCCGGCATCACACGACGGAACGCCGCTGTGTCCGTGCACCGGAAGTGGCTCGACCTGGAAGGAACACAGGAAGAAATTGAAGAACGAGCCATAGGTCGCGGTCCGCAGGATGTCCCTGACCTTGTTAGGCATGCGCTGCAAAACACCGTCGAGGTAGTTAACGCCGCCGGCCCGCGGGTCGTTCGTCGTCGCCAGCGTGCCCGCCACCTTGTTGAGCTGGCTGATGTCGTCCTTCAGCGACGGACGGATGTCGGTGAGCAGCGAGGCCGTGTCCGCCGCGAGGCCGTCGATCCGGCCGATCGACGTGGCGATGATGTCCCGGTCGCCCGAGAGCCCGGAGACGAGACGCTGCAGCTGCAACAACAACTGGGACAGCCCCTGGTCGCGCTTGGCGACGACGTCCAACACGACATTGAGGTTGTTGACGACCTCGCCGACCACATGATCACGGTCGGCGATCGTGTTGGTGAGCGAGGCGGTGTGGGCAAGCAGCTGGTCGACGGTGCCACCCTCACCTTGCAGCACCTGGATGACCTCGTAGGACAGCTGGTTCACGTCTTGCGGAGTCAGCGCCCGGAAGAGCGGCTTGAAACCGTTGAACAGCACCGTCAGGTCAAGCGGCGGAGTCGTCTGGTCGAGCGGGATGACCTGGCCCGCCTTCAAGGTCTCGCCGCTGCCCGGGCTCTCCGAAACCGCGAGATAGCGCTGACCGACAAGGTTGAGGTAGCGAACGGAGAGGCGCGTCGAGGTCTTGAGCTCGATGCTCTTCTTGACCGCGAATGTCACGTCGGCATATCGCTTCTGGGCGACCTTGACCGACTTGACCTGACCCACCCGGACACCCGCGACGCGCACGTCGTCGCCGGAGTTCAGTCCCGTCGCGTCCGCGAACACGGCGTGATAGCTGCGGGTGTTCGACACCGCGACGTTGGCAATCGTGGCTGCGAGTACGAGCGTGAGCACGGTCGTCACCACGATGAAAACAATGAGCTTCGCCAAACTTCGGTAGGTGCTCACCGAAGGCTCACCGCCGTACCACGGAACATGGGCCCGAGCAGGAGATCGGTGATGGTCGGGACTTCCTCGGGAGCCATGTTCATCAACGGAGACGCAATGGCATTGATGAAACTCAGCTCACCGGCCGAACCGATCGGCCCGATGTCGCCGTACGCGGTCTGCTGCAGCGCCGCGGCGTTGGCATTGGCCGTTGCTATCGGCACGTTCGCGGTCGGGTAGGTGTACGCGACGCCGGGCTGCGGCAAACCGGCACAGCTGGGGGGAGCGACCTGGCCGTTCTGCCGCGGAACCGAGTAGTACAAGTTCGGGCTACCGTCGGTCTGCGGTTGGTTCGGCCGGGGGGCCGTGTAGGCGCGCGTCTGGTTGCCACCGAGCGGTACCAGGTGCACGTACAGGTATGGCCCCGTCGCGAAAGTGCCCTCGACACGAGGCTGGATGTCGGTCAGCCCGCGGAGCAGACACGGGAACTCGGGCGAGTAATGCTCGAGGACCCCGAGGATCGACCTGCCATCCCGCGCAAGGCTGATGAAGTTGTTCTCGTTGTCGCCGATCACCCGAGTCGCAGTGGTCGCGAAGCCCGCGGTGCCCTTGAAGAACGTCGACAGCGCGTCCTGCTTGGCGACGACGACTTCGGTGAGGCTGACAGCGCTGTTGGCCGACAACCGCAGTAGGTCGGGTGCTGCATCGCCAAGGCTGTTGGCGAGGTCAGCCAGCCCGCTGATGTCGTGGTTGATCGCCGGCAGATTCGGGTTGAGCGCAGCGAAGTATTGGTCCGCCAGCGCCAAGTTATTGCCGAGGGCGTTGCCGCGCCGCTCCAATGCCGTTGCCAGCGCGTACAACGTGCGGTTCAGTTTCAGCGGCTGCAACGTCTGCAACAGCGGCAGCAGGTCTTCGAAGACCTGGTCGGTCTCGATCGCTGTGCGCGACCGGTCCTCGGGGATCGTGTCGCCGTCCTTCAACGGGACCGACGATGGGTTGTCCGGGATGACCAGCTCGACGAACTTCTCCCCAAAGATCGTCTTCGGCAGCATGCGCGCCTCGACGTTGTTCGGGATCTCCTTGGCCTTGTTCGGTTGGAGACGCAGCGTTATGCGCGCCTGGCTGCCGTTGGCATCGATGCTCCTGATCGTGCCAACGAACGCGCCACGGACCTTGACGTCACCACCGAGGTTCAGCTGGTTGCCGGACCGCGCCGTCTCGACGTAGACGGTGGTGTGGTGATTCCACGGCAGGGACTGGTTGTAGAGACCGACGACGAGGAACAGCAGCAGCGCGATGATCGCGAGGAAAACCAGTCCGTAGACCTTCCTGAGCATCGCTCGGCTGAGCCCGACAGTCGCCATGGTCCGGATCCCGCCTAGCCCGCGATCCGGACGGGGTTGTTCGCACCCCAGATGGCGATGCTGACGAAGAGGTCAACAACATTGATGGCGACGATCGACGTACGCACTGCACGTCCCACTGCGACACCAACGCCGGCCGGCCCACCGCTGGCGTAGTAGCCGTAGTAGCAGTGAATGAGGACGATGATGACAGCGAAGATCAGCACTTTGACGAACGAATAGATGACGTCCTGCGGCGGCAAGAACAGATAGAAGTAATGGTGATAAGTGCCGCTCGACTGCCCGAAGAACTTGGTCACGATCAACTGCGTCGCGAAGTACGACGAGAACAGACCCACGACGTAGAGCGGGATAACCGCGACGAACGCCGCGATCATCCGGGTGGTCACCAGATAGGGAATCGACGGCAAACCCATGACCTCGAGCGCATCGACCTCTTCGTTGACGCGCATGGCCCCGAGTTGTGCGGTGAATCCCGCGCCGACCGTCGCCGACAGTGCAAGCCCAGCGACCAACGGCGAGATCTCACGGGTGTTGAAGTACGCCGAGATGAATCCGGAGAATGCCGCCACGCCGATCTGTGAGAGCCCTTGGTAACCCTCCAGGCCGACCTCGGTGCCGGTGAAGAAGGTCAGGAAGAAGATGACGCCGACGGTGCCACCGATGACAGCGAGCGCGCCGGAACCGAGGCTCACCTCGGCGAGCAGGCGCAGAACTTCTTTCTTGTAGCGGACGATCGTGCGGTAGGTCCAGCCGAGTGATTTCCCGTAGAACGACAGCTGCCCGCCGAGCTCATCGAGCCATCGTCCAGGTGCGACAACGACGGCCTTACCGATGCGAACAGGTGCGCGCAGCGGCCTCGGAAGCGTCTGGATGCCGGCCATCAGATGCTCTTCTGCGGGACGATCTGGAAGTACAGGGCGGTGATGACGAAGTTCGTGAAGAACAGCAGCATGAACGTGATGACGACTGATTGGTTCACCGCGTCACCGACACCCTTGGGTCCGCCGCCAGCATTGAGACCTTTGTACGACGCCACAAGCGCAGCGATCATGCCGAAAAGGAGCGCCTTGAACTCACCGGCATAGAGGTCTGGTAACTGCGCCAGTGCGGTGAACGACGTCACGTACGCACCGGGTGTGCCGTGCTGAAGGATCACGTTGAACGTGTAGCCGCCGATGACGCCGACAACCGAGACGAGGCCGTTCAGGAAGAAGGCCACCAGCATGCAGGCGAGGACACGGGGGACGACAAGGCGCTGGATCGGCGAGATACCGAGCACCTCCATGGCGTCGATCTCGTCGCGAATCTTGCGGGAGCCGAGGTCGGCGCAGATTGCCGAGCCACCCGCTCCGGAGATGAGCAAGGCCACCACGATGGGTGACGCCTCACGAACGATCGCCAGCACCGCGGCAGACCCGGTGAACGACTGCGCCCCGAGTTGCCGGGTCAGGTTGCCGAGCTGGAGCGCGATGACCGCACCGAACGGGATGGCGACGAGCATCGTCGGAAGGATCGTGACGCTGGCGATGAACCACGACTGGTCGATGAACTCACGAAACTGAAACGGACGCTTGAACAGCGCCCGCAGCGTGTCGAGAGACAGGGCGAAGAGGTTGCCTGTCTGCCGCAGCGCACCAACGCCCGGCATCGCGCTCACGACGCCCGGCCTCCCGAGGAACCGCGCTTGCTCGCCTTCTTCGCCGACTTCTTGGCGGCGCGCGCGGTCGTCGCCTTCGTGACGGCCCGCTTCACCGCGGACTTCTTCGTTGTCTTCTTGGCAGTCGCCTTCTTGGCAGTCGACTTCTTCGTCGACTTCCGGGTTGCCGCACCCGCGGTGGCAGCAGCGCTACCGGTCGTCGGTGCAGTGCCGCTCGTGCCCTTCTCGGGACGTTTGCCACCGGACTTCGCGTGCTTGCGACCGGGCCGCTCGCCGTCGTTCGGATCGAGGAGCTCTTCCCGCGCTTGCGCGACGTCCTCCTTGGAGGGCGGCTCGATCGCGTCGAGCTCAGCCTGCTTGTTGTCCGCGCCTTTGCCGGCGACAACACGAACGGTTTCGCGGTCGCCATCGGAGCTGGGGTGTCCGTCTGCGCCGGTCCGTTGGGTCCGGCGGGGGACGCCACTCGTCGGCTGCAGCTGCTTTTCGATCGGCGGCAGCTCCGCGGGCGGGCGACCGTCGCTCTCTTCTGCTGCGAGCTGGGCGGCGTCCTTTTCCTCAGCCATGCCGATCGGGCCCTCGCGCCGACCGTTGAGAAACTGGCGGACGACCGGCTCGTCGCTCGTCAGCAGGTCCATCCGGGGACCGAACATCACCAGGTTGCGACGGAACAGCAGCCCGATGTTGTCGGGCACCGTGCGGGCCGTGTTGATGTCGTGCGTCACGATGAGGAACGTCGCCTCGATCTGAGCGTTGAGGTCGACGATGAGCTGGTTCAGGTACGCCGTACGCACGGGGTCGAGACCGGAGTCGGGCTCGTCGAACAGGATGATCTCCGGGTCGAGCACGAGTGCACGCGCAAGGCCAGCACGCTTGCGCATGCCGCCGGAGATCTCACCCGGAAGCTTCTTCTCCGAGCCCAGCAGTCCGACCATTTCCATCTTCTCGGACACGACATTGCGGACTTCGGATTCGGTTTTCTTCGTGTGCTCGCGCAGGGGGAAGGCGATGTTGTCGTAGATGTTCATCGACCCGAACAGCGCGCCGTCCTGGAAGAGCACGCCGAACAGCCGGCGGATTTGGTAGAGGTCGTGTTCGTTGAGGTGAGGCAGGTCCATGTCGTTGATCCAGATGTGGCCGGCGTTGGGGCGCAGCAGCCCCACCAGCGTCTTCAGGAACACCGACTTGCCGGTGCCGGAAGGACCGAGCAGCACCGAGATCTCGCCTTTGGGGATCGTCATCGTGACGTCTTCCCAGATGGTCTGCCGACCGAAGCGCTTGGTCAGCCCTTCGACCCGGATCTCGACGCCCACGTAGGCCCACCTTCCGTCGTGCCGACCCAGAACGAGGACGATCCCCGCGGACCCCGCCGTCTACCTCAACCGATCAACGACGCGGCGTGTACGAAGTCACGGAACGTGTGTGACTGCGGTCACACCGCGCTGAATCCAGAGACTAGACCAACGCTTCGCCCTATTACCTCCCAGGTTTACTCCCGGGTACGCCGACGGATGCAGGGGGCCTACTTGACGCTCACCGTTGCGCCGGCGCCCTCGAGGGCAGCCTTCGCCTTCTCAGCGGTCTCCTTGTTGACCTTCTCGAGCAGCGGCTTGGGCGCGCCGTCGACGAGGTCCTTCGCTTCCTTGAGGCCCAGGCTGGTCAGCGTGCGGACCTCCTTGATGACCTGGATCTTCTTCTCGCCGGCGCCCTCGAGGATGACGTCGAACTCGTCCTGCTCCTCAGCCGCGCCAGCACCGTCACCGGCACCGGCAGCTGCGGCGCCCGGGGCAGCGACCGCAACCGGAGCGGCAGCGGTAACGCCGAACGTTTCCTCGAACTGCTTCACGAACTCCGACAGCTCGATCAGCGACATTTCTTTGAACGCGTCGAGCAGATCGTCGGTGGACATCTTCGCCATGACTGGTGATTCCTCTCAGCTGGTGGTGGGCTCGCCGCTCTCGGCGGTGGTGGGTTCGGTGGACGGGGTAGGTGGTGCGCCTTCCGTTGGGGTTTCCGCGGCGGGTGCTTCCGCGACCGCCTCGGCCGGTGCCTCCGCAGCAGGTGCTTCCGCGACCTCGACCGGTGCTTCGACCGGTGCCTCCGCCGGGGCCTCCGCAGCAGGAGCTTCCGCGACCGCCTCGGCCGGTGCCTCCGCAGCAGGTGCTTCCGCGACCTCGACCGGTGCCTCCGCAGCAGGTGCTTCCGCGACCTCGACCGGTGCCTCCGCGTGCGCCTCCACAGCAGGTGCTTCGGCGATCTCGACCGGTGCCTCCGCTTGCGCCTCCGCAGCAGGTGCATCAGCGGCCTCGACCGGCGTACCGGTGCCGCCCGCCAGGATCGACGGGTCAGCCGCTGCCGCAGCCTGCAAGGCTCCGGCAAGCCGGGCCATCTGGCCGAGCGGTGCGGCGAAGAGGAAGACCGCCTGCTGGAGCGATCCCTTCATCGCACCGGCGAGCTTGGCGAGCAGCACCTCGCGCGACTCAAGGTCGGCGAGCTTGCGCAACTCCTCCGCCGAGATTGGCTGCCCGTCGAGCAGGCCGCCCTTCACGATCAGAGCCGGATGGGCCTTGGCGAAGTCACGGATGCCCTTGGCGACCGCGACTGGGTCGCCGGTGACGAACGCGATGGCGGACGGCCCTTGGAGCATGGACTCCAGCTCAGTGGCGCCGGCCTCGCGGACGGCAAGCTTGGTCAGCGTGTTCTTGACGACGGCGTAACGAGCATCGGCGGCCAGCGTCCGGCGCAGCTCTTTGAGCTGAGCGACGGTCAACCCGCGGTATTCCGTGAGGACCGCCGCATTGGATTGCCGGAACGACTCGGTGAGCTCCGCGACGGCGGCAACCTTGTCGGGGCGAGCCATCGGTCTCCTTCCGTGCTAGATGCGAAACGCCCCACGGCCAGCGACTTGCGCAGGCGCACGGGGCGTGACGCACCCGGAAGGGTGCGACTCGGCGTACTCACCTGCGCTGGTCGCCCGCGAGTGGCGGGACTTTCGGCCGCCCCGAGGAGCAGGGCAGCGACCGGCGGTCTTCGGCAGTTGGAACAGCGGTCAGGGTACTACGGACGAACTCAGGAGTTGGCTTCTCGTTCTTCAGCAGCCGCGGCAGCCAGGCCGGCAGCGGAGTCATCCAGCAAGTTGCGGGTGCGGTTGGGGTCGAGATGGATCGCCGGGCCCATCGTCGTCGAGACGGCAGCCTTTCTGAGATAGCGGCCCTTTGCGGCGGACGGCTTGAGCCGCATCACCTCATCGAGGGCCGCCGCGTAGTTCTCCACCAGCTGGCGGTCGGTGAACGACGCCTTGCCGATGATGAAGTGCAGGTTGGACTGCCGGTCGACGCGAAACTCGATCTTGCCGCCCTTGATGTCGCCGACGGCCTTGCTGACGTCGTTGGTAACAGTGCCCGTCTTCGGGTTGGGCATGAGGCCGCGTGGACCGAGCACCCGACCAAGTCGACCGACCTTGCCCATCAGGTCAGGGGTCGATACGACCGCGTCGAAGTCCAGGAAGCCGCCGTTCACGCGCTCGATCAGTTCATCCGCACCGACGATGTCCGCGCCGGCTGCCTCAGCTTCCGCAGCGCGGTCGCCGGTGGCGAAGACGAGGACGCGTGCGGTCTTGCCGGTGCCGTGCGGCAGGTTGACGGTGCCGCGCACCATCTGGTCTGCCTTGCGGGGGTCGACACCCAGCCGCATAGCCACCTCGACGGTGGGGTCGAACTTCGTCGTGGTCGTCTCTTTGACGAGACGTGCCGCCTGCAGGGGGGTGTAGAGAGCGTCCTCGTCGATCTTCTCGGCGGCGGCGCGATAAGCCTTGCTGCGCTTCATGATTCCTCCTGTGGTCCGAGCGGACCGGCGCCGCGTCGAGCGCGGGCGGCCCTCCCACTGGTTGCGGGTGGTTGCTAACCGGTGACGGTGACGCCCATCGATCTCGCCGTACCGGCGATGATCTTCTCGGCGGCGTCAAGGTCGTTGGCGTTGAGGTCGGGCATCTTCGTTTCAGCGATCTCGCGTACCTGCTTGCGGGTGATCGTGGCCACCTTGGTCTTGTGGGGTTCACCGCTGCCCTTGTCGACACCGGCGGCCTTGAGGATCAACCTCGCTGCCGGGGGCGTCTTGGTGATGAAGTCGAACGAGCGGTCCTCATAGACGTTGATCTCGACCGGGATGACGTTGCCGCGCTGTGCCTCGGTCGCGGCGTTGTACGCCTTGCAGAACTCCATGATGTTGACGCCGTGCTGACCGAGCGCAGGCCCGACGGGCGGCGCGGGTGTCGCCGCGCCGGCCTGGATCTGCAGCTTGATGATCGCAGCGAGTTTCTTCTTGGGAGGCATCTGTTTCAGTTCCTTAAGAGATTCAGATCTTGGCGACCTGGTTGAACGACAACTCGACCGGCGTCTCGCGGCCGAAGATGGAGACGAGCACCTTGAGCTTCTGCGCATCCGGGTTGATCTCGTTGATGGTGGCCGGAAGCGTCGCGAACGGGCCGTCCATCACCGTGACGGATTCACCGACTTCGTAGTCGACAACCTTCGGGATGTCGGCTTCCTTCCGCTCCTCCGGCTCCGGCGCCAGAATTCGCGTGACCTCGTCGAGCGTCAGTGGCGACGGCCGGCTGCCCTGGCCGACGAAACCCGTCACGCCTGGGGTGTTGCGGACTGCGGCCCACGACTCGTCGATGAGGTCCATCCGCACGAGGATGTAACCGGGGAACTTCTTACGGGTGACCGGTTGGCGCTTGCCCTGCTTGATCTCGATGACGTTCTCGGTGGGCACCTCGATCTGGAAGATGTAGTCCTCCATGTTGAGCGAGGCGATCCGCGACTCGATGTTGTGCTTGACGCGGTTCTCGTAGCCGGCGTAGGAGTGCACGACGTACCAGTCACCCGGCGCCGACTCGAGCGCGCTGCGGAATTCCGCAGCCGCGTCCTCGGCACCGGTGTCCCCCGCGTCGTCGTCGGCCGTCCCTTCATCGACTACGACAGCGTCGGCCACCTCGGCACCGTCGGCCGGCTCGGCAAGCTCGGTCGGTGCCTCGGTGGGTGCCGCTGCCTCGGTCGGCTCCGCCACTGCCGTCGGTTCCGCTGCCTCGGTCGGTGCGACCGGTTCGGCCGGCGTGGAGCTCACGAATGACGCGGACGGGACTGGCTCGCTCACAGGTGGGGCTTCCTCAGTTGGCAGGGCAGTGGTGGATTCGGTGGTAGTCGGCTCGGCGTCAGACGACTCGGCGTCGGAGGGCTCGGCGGCGGCGTTGTCATGGGACCCGTTGAACGGGTTGGTCGGGGTGGTCACCCGAAGACCCAGAGCACGCCCTTGCCGAACAGGATGTCGAGGAGGGCCACGATCGCAGTCATGACAGAGACGAACACGAGGACGACCGTCGTGTAGGTCACGAGTTCCTTTTGCGTGGGCCAGATGACCTTGCGCAGCTCCGCAACGACCTGGCGGTAGAACAAGCCCAGCCGGGAAAGCGGATTGCCGCGCCGACCAGCGCCGCCAGCAGCGGGCGATGGCCGTGGCGCTGGCCGCTCGGCGGTCGCGGCACCGCCGCGGGGCTCGGTCACAGGTCTCCTTCGAAAATCTGTGGGGCAGTTCGGCTACTCATCGTGGCAGTTATCGGTTGGGGATCGCAGGGCAGGAGGGACTCGAACCCCCAACCACCGGTTTTGGAGACCGGGACTCTGGCCAATTGAGCTACTGCCCTCTGGTGTTGTGCGGTTTGGGCTGTTGACGGTTCCGGACGCATCGGGGCAAGCGGAGCAGGGCCGAGGGCCCGGGATTTGCCAATATACGCGAGCAGCCAACCACCGGTCGAACCTCGGAATACCACAAACTCCTCGACGCGGCGGCTCAGCGCGACAACGATGGGGACCCATGACCGCAGCTACCCCGCCCCCTGTCCCTGCCCGCCCTCGACTGTCGGCCCGCATCGCCGGCATCGCAGAATCCGCAACGCTCGCCGTCGATGCCAAGGCCAAGGCCATGAAAGCGGCTGGGCGCGACGTCATCGGTTTCGGTGCGGGGGAACCCGACTTCCCGACCCCTGCCCACATCGTTGAAGCGGCTGCCGCCGCGTGCTCGGACCCCCGCAATCACCACTACACCCCGGCGGCAGGTCTCCCGGAGCTTCGCGAGGCCATCGCCCTGAAGAGCCGCCGGGACTCCGGCCTCGCCGTCGACGCCTCGCAGGTGCTGGTGACCAACGGCGGCAAACAGGCGGTCTACGAAGCATTCGCCGCGCTGCTGGACCCCGGCGACGAGGTGCTCCTGCCCGCGCCGTACTGGACGACGTACCCCGAGGCGATCCGGCTCGCAGGTGGGATTCCCGTCGAGGTCCAGACCGACGAGACCACCGGCTACCTCGCGACCGTCGAGCAGTTGGAGGCCGCGCGCACGTCGCGCGCGAAGCTCCTCCTGCACTGCTCGCCGTCGAACCCGACCGGCGCGGTCTACCCCGCCGCCGCGACCGCGGAGATCGGCAGCTGGTGCGCCGCGAACGGCATATGGGTCGTGACCGACGAGATCTACGAGCACCTCGTGTACGGCGCAGCCGCAGCCGAGAGCGCCGTCGCTCCGTCAATGCCGGTGCTCGTCCCCGAGCTGGCCGAGCGTTGCGTCGTCCTCAACGGAGTCGCGAAGACCTATGCGATGACCGGCTGGCGGGTGGGCTGGCTGATCGGTCCGCTCGACGTCGTCAAGGGCGCCGCCAACCTGCAGTCGCACCTGTCGTCCAACGTCAACAACGTCGCCCAGGTTGCCGCGCTCGCAGCGGTGTCCGGTGACTTGGAGGCGGTCGCGGCGATGCGCGCGGCGTTTGACCGGCGACGCATGACGATGGTGCGAATGCTCAACGAGATCGACGGCGTCACCTGCCCGGAGCCGCTCGGCGCGTTCTACTGCTACCCCTCGGTCAAGGGCGTGCTCGGGCGCGAACTCCGTGGGCGCACTCCGCACTCATCGGTCGAGCTCGCCGAGATCGTGCTCGACGAAGCAGAAGTGGCCGTCGTGCCGGGCGAAGCGTTCGGGACACCGGGCTACCTGCGGCTGTCGTATGCGTTGGGCGACGACGATCTGGCTGAAGGTGTGTCCCGACTCGGCAAGTTGCTGGCCGAAACCCGCTGAGCCTCCCGCAAGCCCCGGCTCAGCCGACGAACGTCGGACTGCCGTTGACGGGGTTGGCTATGGGCGCACCCGATACCCCGCCGCCACTCACGCTCGTGCCTGTGCCGGTCGACGTACCGCCACTCGACGTCTGCTCCGCTGGCGGATAGTGCGGCGTTGGTAACGGCCCGGTAGCCGGGGCGATCGTGATGTCGACCGTGTTGTTCAGATGGAAGAGGTAGTCGGCGTCCGCGACAGACTGCGGCCCTTCGCTCTGCGCGCACGGCACCTGCAGCGCCGCATCCCTCGTGCCGGCCGGCTGGCTCGGGTGCGCCGGCCCCGTGTGGAACTCACTCCCGCGACGACCATCGCTCAGATCGGCGGTGCCGTTGTAGATGTTCCCGGCGTACGACGACTGCGAGAAGTGGAAGTAGGAGCCGGCGACATCGATGATCCACGTGAACGGCGCCAGCACTCCGCCTACGCAGTTGGAGACGACGACGTCAACGCTCTCGCCCGTGCGTGGAATTGCCGGGAACACTTCGATGCGCTCGTCATACCGGACCGATAACACGTTGAGGTGGGCCGCTGTCAGCCCTTCAGCACAGGCAGGAAACGACACTTGGACGGTGTCGTAGCGCCACTCGGAATACGGGCGGTAAATGTTGCTGCGCATCGCGTCCGCGGGCACCGTCAAACCCGCGGCGCTGAACTCCCCGGCCCCGTTGGAGATACCGCCATTCGCGTTAGCCGTGACGTATTGGCCCTTGTTGTTGCTGTAGATGTGCTTCAGCTGGAAGGGCTGGTTGGGGCATCCCGGCGACTGGCCCGTCAACGAGAACGTGGCGCCGGGCTTAGCCTGGGCCGGCGACACCGTGGCGGTGTTGTCGGAAGCCGCTGTCGCTGGCAGCGGGCCGGGCGCGACTAGGGCGACCGCACCACTCACCGCCGCCAGGAGGACCCACCGAACGACCCGCATGCGCACCGACAATCTCCTCGAAATGTGATCCAGGTCACACTTGCCACCGGAGGGTACGTGGCGGCACCGGTCAAGAGAAGGACGGTTCGCGCACTCGCGGCCGCGAGTGTCGCGCTGGCCGTGCTCGCCGGCTGCAGCTCCGGTTCCGGATCGCTGCCGCGAGCGCCCGACGGCGGCCCATCCGCAGGCAGCAACAAGGACGGCCGCCAGCTGAGCCCGTTGGACAACGGCAAGGCCGGCCAGTTGCAGCCCTACGGCGACAGCCGGTGGCCGGCGTACGCCGTCACGCCGCGGCACAACTCGCTCACCGTCTACAACGCGCCGAGCGGCTCGACCACCCGGAAGTTCGACGACCACCTGCCCTCCGGCGCGCCGCTGACGTTCCTACTCGTCGGCCGCCGAGGCAGCTGGTTGCAGGTCGAGCTCCCCGTCCGGCCGAACGGCAGCGTGGGCTGGGTCAAGACATCCGACACCCGAATGGCCGGGCTGCGGTACGCCCTCGAGGTGTCGCGACGCGAGCACCGGTTGCGGGTCTACGACCGGTTGCGGCTGATGCACACGTTCCCGGTCGGCATCGGGACCAAGGACACGCCGACCCCCGGTGGCCTCTACTACCTGAACGAGCTGCTGCGCCCACCGAACCCGAACGGCGCCTACGGCCCGTACGCCTACGGGTTGTCGGGCTTCTCCGAAGTCATCCACAACTTCAACGGCGGCGATGGCGTCATCGGCCTGCACGGCACCAACCAGCCCGCGAAGGTCGGCACCGATGTGAGCCACGGGTGTATCCGGCTGCGTAACGCCGACATCACGACGCTCGCGCGGCTACTTCCGCTCGGTACGCCGATCCGCATCGTTGCGTAGCTATCAGGAGTGCAGCCGCAGGTCGTCCCGACCGCGGAAGCGCGCCAGAAACCTGTCGTAGTTCCGCTTCGACTCACGATCGCGATACGCCGGGTCGGTGTCGTGATAGCCGCGATGGCGTTGTTGGTGGACAGGTAACTCGACTGCGGGCACGACAAGTCGACCGCCAGCGTCACGCAACCAGAACGACAGCTCGAGGTCGACGTTTCGATAGAAACGCGCGCGCGAGAGCGGTGACTCCGGGTCTTCGGCAACGGCAGTCGCGGCGTCGGTTCGCATGGCGAACAGGTACCCGAGCAGCGCCTCCACGTCTCGTCCGGGCGTCGCGTCGTGGAATCCGTGCCAATCCGGATCGACGTTGACCCCCCGCCACCCAGCACCGACGACGGTCGGATCCTCCAGAGCGGCGAGGAGCGGTGTGACGACGTCACCGTCGACGACGGTGGAGGTCTCCATCCAGATGTGAATCGGCGACGTGTCGTAGCGGAGCAGTGCGGCGCGCGCGGCGCCGTACCGCGACGGCTCGACAACGTGCAGCTCGTCCATCACGTCGGGATGCGCTGCCGCCAGCTCGTGCACCCGGCGACCCGCACCGTCCACGTCAGCAACGTCAAGCGCGAGTACGCCGACATCGGCCGGCAGATGTGTCAGCAACGCGCCGAGACACGCGTCCACGTCGTCGGGCCATCCGTCGACGAGCAGCGCGACGGTCGCACGTCGATCACCCGTTGCGTCGACCTCGCGCGACGGGATTGCGCCAACGTCGGGCAGGACGTCGTACGGCGGCTTGATGCTGAGCTCGTACCCCTCCGGCGTGTCACGCACGATCCAACCTGCGGCAGCGATCTCATCCCGCAGCGAGTCGGCGACGGCGAACTCGCGGTTGGAGCGGGCGGTTACTCGATGCTCGGCAAGGGCGCGAACGCGCTCGGGCGGATCGCCGTCCACCGTCACGGCTTAGGCCAGTCGGACGATTGCTCGCGCTGCGGTCAGCACCTTCTCGCCCTGGACGCGCGCGGTTATGGTCACGACGACCCGGCTGTCGTCAAGCATTTCGGAAACTTCACCGCTGACAACAAGGTCGGCCCCGTGCTCGTCGTCGGGCACGACAACGGGCTTGGAGAAGCGCACGGAGTATTCCTCTACTGCGCCGGGGTCTCCCACCCAATCAGTGACGACCCTGGCGGTCTCGGCCATCGTCAACATCCCATGGGCGATGACATTGGGGAGACCGACCGAAGTAGCGACACGTTCGTTCCAGTGAATGGGATTGAAGTCGCCGGACGCACCTGCGTACTTGACCAGGTTGACGCGCTCGAGGGTGAAGGTCTGTTCGGGAACCACGGTGCCGACCTGTACGTCGGCGTACTTCACCTTGGCTGCCATTAGTTTCCCCCGGCTGTACCGCGCGACACGATCGTGTTGATCGCGGTGCACACCTGCTCGCCGTCTGCAGTCAGCTCGGTCACAATTATCATCAACTCGTTGCGCCCGGCGTCACGAATGTCCTCGACGCGCGTCATCGCGGCCAGCGAGTCGCCAGGACGTATCGGCCGGTGGTGAATGAACTTCTGCTCACCGTGTACGACGAGCCCGTAATCGAGACCGAGAGCCGGGTCAAAGATCACCGCCGAGCCTGCGCCGACGGTCACCACGATGGCGAAGGTCGGTGGTGCTATGACGTCCGGATGACCTAAGGCCTTCGCCGCGTCAGGGTCGACGTAGACAGGGTTCTCGTCGCCAATCGCCGCTACGAACTCACGAATCTTTTCGCGACCGACTTCATAACGTCGTGGCGCGACAAACTCGCGGCCGATGAAGTCGCGGTTGAGCGACAAGGAACTCCTCGCTTCACGTCGCGGACTGCTCCAAAGGAATCGCGCGACATTACCAACCGACGGCGGGCGCGCCTTCCGCCGTCTCGTCCATGCAGATCCGCAACGCGGACGCCGGCACGGGTGCATCGATGCCGCGCAACGTGAGCTCTCCGACGCTCTCGAGCGGCCAGCGCCCGTCGATGCGCTCGACAAGGTCGTCAGCGATCAGCAGTGTCTCGGGCTTCGCGGCCGAGCAGAGCCGGGATGCCAGGTTGACCGGAGGGCCGAAGAAGTCGCCGTCTTGTGCAAGGACCTGACCGAACGCAACGCCACCACGGGCAGACAGACCCGAGGTGCCCGCGTCCGGGTGGTTCATGAGGCTGACGGCGGTGTGGACGACCGTGACCGGATTGGGAGCCACGAACATGACCGCGTCTCCGATGAACTTGACTGCTCGACTGCCGCAGTCGGTAGCAACCTCGGTGGCGATCTCTTCAAAGCGCGTCAGCAGGTGCGCGAGTTTGGCGGAGTCGAGACGTCCAGACAGTGCCGTGAAGTCACACAAGTCGACGAAGCCAATGCCCATCGCGATCTGACGATCGGGATGCGCCTCAACCGCCTGCTCGAACAGCATGCGCGCCGACTCGATGTGGTGACGGTAGATCGTGTCGATCATCCGGCCCGCCGCTGGAACAGCCGACGCGGCACCAGCGAAAGCACGCGCCGTGGTGATCTCGCTGCCGGATTCATGGATATCGAGATCCAGATTGGTCGACGCGGTGCGCACCGTGGAGGAAAGCGCCTCGCCAAGTCGCGACAACGCCGACGCCGTGACCCGCGCAAGCGACAGCGCAGCGTCCTCACCGAAGAAGGCGACGAGACCGACGTGGGTGCGCAGCGCATCCACGTCGTCGGGGGACGCAACCCGATCGCCGTGGTCGCGCAGCGCCAGGCCGAAGGCGCGCCACGCGCGGCGTACGACGTCTTCCTCGGCGCCGACCTGCGCGGCGACCTCAGCCAGCGTGAACCGGTCGCGGTCGGGGCGGATGATCCGATCGCCAGCGAGTGCAAAGAGTCGACCGCGGGAGTGCGCGGCGGTCATCTCCTCGATCGTGCAGCCGATCTCAACGAGGAACGCGAGCAGCTCGGCGCGGTCAGCCGCGCCTTCGTGAGCGGGGTCGTAGAGCCCGGCCGCTTGATAGGGCGCGAGGTCGAAGTCCGTCACGCGTCCCCACAGCCTTTGCGAACTACCGCGTCTCGCGGTGGATTTGGTGCTTGCCGCAGTTCGGGCAGAACTTCTTCATCTCGAGACGATCCGGGTCGTTGCGGCGATTCTTCTTGGTGATGTAGTTGCGGTGCTTGCACTCAGCGCAGGCCAAGGTGATCTTCGGACGGACGTCGGTGGCGGCCACAGCGGAGTGCCTCTCGTTGCGAACAGGTGACTGTCTAAGAGTAGTGGGGTGGTAGCGGAGGCGGGATTTGAACCCGCGACACAGCGATTATGAGCCGCTTGCTCTGCCTGGCTGAGCTACTCCGCCGCGGAGTGGGGCCGCGTGATGGTCGAGAGCCCCCTTACGGAATCGAACCGTAGACCTTCTCCTTACCATGGAGACGCTCTGCCGACTGAGCTAAGGGGGCAAGGCTCGGGACAGGTTACCCGAGACCAGCGGTCCGATCCGGTGTACCAATCGACCGGACCGGTTGTGTCGGAACCTGTCGCGAGAGTTGGTAGGCAGACAGCCATTCCGCGAAGTTCTCGATGGGCATCGGGCGCCCGAGGTGATAACCCTGGGCGAGGTCGCAGCCGAGTTCGGCGAGACGCAACCAGGTCGCCTCGTCTTCGACACCCTCCGCGACGACGTCGAGCAACAAGTTGGTCCCGAGGTCGATCACCGATCGGACAATCGCGGCATCGTTGTCGTCCGACACCAGTTGCGCAACAAAACTGCGATCGATCTTGATCTCTTGCACGGGCAGGCGCTTGAGGTAGGACAGCGACGAGTACCCCGTTCCGAAGTCGTCGATCGACAGTCGTACGCCGAGTTCGTTCAACCGGGCGAGGGCCGTGGTCGTGCGCGTCGCGTCGCTCATCAGCGAACCCTCGGTGATCTCGAGCGTGAGCAAGTCCGGCCGCAGGCGGTGGTGGGTGAGCAGCTGTTCAATCTCGGTAGTGAGGTCGGGATCGAGCAGTGTCCGCGGCGACAGGTTCACTGCGATGCCGACCGGATGCCCGCCGCGCGCCCACTCGGCTGCGGCCGCGACCGAGGTTCGCAGTACGAACGACGTCAACGGCCGGATCAAGCCGCTGCGCTCGGCGAGCGGGATGAAGTCACCCGGGAACACGAGACCGCGTTCCCGGTGCGGCCATCGGACCAGTGCCTCGACCGACTCGATCTCGCGCGATGTCATCACGGCCTTGGGCTGGACGTAGACACGAAGGTCTTCGTCGTGCAGTGCCTGTCGGAGTTCGGCCAGCATCGCCAAACCGTGCGGAGCGGTCGAGTCGAGGGATGGTTCGAAGACAGCCCAACCCGCGGACGAACCCTTGGCGACGAACATCGCAACGTCGGCACGTCGCAACAACACGGCGCCGTCGTCGCCGTGCTCAGGCGCAACGGCGATTCCGATCGACCCGCCCACTTCCAAGTCCATCGTTTCGACGTGGACTGGCTCTTCGAGCGCGTGCACGAGCCGACGTGCTGCGTCGATCGCGGTGTGCACGTCAAGAACATCGGGCAGCAGCACCGCGAACTCGTCGCCACCAAGTCGCGCGACAGACGCGACGGTGCCAGCCGTGCGCCGGATGCGTTGACCGATCTCGGTGAGCACGAGATCGCCGTACTGATGACCCAAGGTGTCGTTGATCTCCTTGAACCCATCGAGGTCGAGTACGAGCACCGCGACACCGTTGTTGTGTGTGCGCGCAGCGAGAGTCTCTTCCAGCACCTGACGGAAGCGCACCCGATTGGGGAGTCCCGTCAGGGCATCGTGCAGCGCCTCGTGGTGCAACCGCTGCAGCAAGCGTCCGTTCTGGAGCGCGACGCTGGCATGGTTGGCGACGGTCCCGAGCAGCTGTGCATCGCCAGTGTCGAATGTGCGCACGTCCCCGAGCCGATCCGCGACGGCAAGAGTGCCAATGACGCCGGATTCGCCGCGCAGCGGTACGACGATGGCATCGCGCCAGTTGCGACGCTCGAGGTAGCGACGAATCGCCACATCTCGCGAGCCACGCGGGAGCACCAGTGGCTCTTCACCGTCGATGGTGCGAGCCCACAGCCAGTCCGCGGTGTCCAACTCGTCGAGCGGCTGACGGTCGAGGCCCCCCGACCGGTCAGACCGAAAGCGCAAGCCGCCTTCGTTGTCGGTCGCTAGGAGCGAGAGTTCGGCACTCTCAGCGCGCAACAGCTCGCGCGCTTGGGTCAAGACACTGCCGAGCACCTCGTCCACCTCGGGTGAGCTGCTCACAACTTGGCTGAATCGATAAAGCCGCTCGAGGCTGAGGTGCCGCTCGCTCAACGACGCATATGCGCGATAGGCGGTGAAGACGACCACGCCGCACACGAACAAAAGCCCCACCGAACGCGACTCGCTATGCAGCGCCTCGACCGCGACCAGCGCCGGGGTGGTGACGATGGCGCTGACGAGTGCGCCACCACCGATTGTTCTGAGGAAGTCCGCACCGGCAATGCGGTCCTCATGCAGCCGGATGACGAAGGCGACCGCGCCGGCGGACAGGATGCCTCCCGCGGCTGCGGCGGCATACGCGCCGGCCCATCCGATCGGGCCATCCGGGTTCGCCGTCCCGACCACGAGACCGAACGCGACGACAGCAACGACGCCCTCCGTGATCAGCACCGCGGTGTTGAACAAGGTCTTGATCAGCGGTTGGCGGCGCACGAAGAGAAAGATCAACAGGGGCAGGACAACCCGGGCCATGACGAGACCACCCGGGCTGGCGAAGTAGAGCGCGAGCACGAGTGGGATGTCGCTGAGCGAGATGGTGCGCGCCTCTCGGCGTACCTGCACGTGCAACACGAAGACCTCGGCAGCCGCGAAAAGCAGGCCGGCCAGCCACCACGGCATCCAGCGGTCGCCAGAGCTGTTCGCGACGTCGCGGCCGACGAGCAGCCAGAGGGCGGCACTGGCGGCAAGCAAGACGGCGACGAGGCCGAGCACGCGGACGGTCGCCGAGCTCGGTGCGTTACGTCCGAGCCGAGCGGAGCGCAAGCGCGCGAGAACTCGGGGCCTAGCCACGCGTCTCACCCCCGGCACAGTCGTCCGGGTGATGATCGGCCGGCTGCGGCCTCAGCCTGAGGGGCGGACCGCCTCGGCCGGGCGTCGGACGGCTGCGCGTGCCCAGCCGTTGCCGGGGTGTGGTGCCCGATATGCCCAGGTGTTTCCGGGGCGTGCGCGCACGTGTTCTAGTCCCATTCGGCGCTCGCAAACACCGAGGTGCTCCACGTGTTGCCCGTCCAGGTGTTGCCGGACCAGGTGTTGCCGGACCAACCGCTGCCGGTCCACGTGTTGCCGGACCAGGTATTGCCCGACCAGGTATTGCCCGACCAGGTGTTGCCCGACCAGGTGTTGCCCGTCCACGTGTTGCCCGACCAGGTGTTGCCGGTCCAGGTGTTGCCGTTGTAGTCGCCGCCGCTCCAAGCGGTGCCGGCGGCAGTGGCGGCCGCCCACGAAGCGCT
This sequence comes from Frankiales bacterium, assembly GCA_033851265.1. Lineage (GTDB taxonomy): Bacteria > Actinomycetota > Actinomycetes > JAWWOW01 > JAWWOW01 > JAWWOW01. The sequence goes on along the minus strand of JAWWOW010000015.1, from coordinate 130,257 downwards.
GTCCCAGGCATGCCCGAAGATGTCCTGCTCGCCGGTCAGATCAGTCGTGCCGTCGTTGACGTGCGCCGAGCCCCGCGCTGCTTCGAGCGTGCCCGTGCCGGTTGCGCCGGTCGGCGCCTGCGCCCACGCCGGCTTCAGTGACGAGATCGCCTTGTCAATGTCAGGAACGCCCTCGCCGCCGTTGATCACACGGACCGAGTCCGGGATGGTCGCGTAGACCATGAGGGCGCGCTTGACCTGGTCGGCGGTGGCCGTCGGGTACTTCTGCAGGTACTGAGCAGAGAGCCCGGACACGACCGCGGCCGCTTGGGATGTTCCTGAGCCCCGGAAGAACCGAGTGCCCACACGTGCTTGCGGGTTGTCGTTGTCGATGCGCGATCCCGGCACCCGGACGCCGAGCACGTGGACGCCCGGGGCGATCACGTCCACGTGGCGCGTGGTCGTACCACGCTGGGCGAACGCCGGCACGGTGTCGTTTCGGACATCGTTGGTGCCCTGGGGATCGTCCGCGCCGACCGCAATGACGAGCGGGTCCTGGGCCGGGCTGGCCAGCTGTTGGCGATTCGTGCCGTCGTTGCCACTCGCGACCACGACGACGATGCCAGCCCGCCAGGCGTTCTCGACCGCGAAGCAGAGTGGATCGATTGACGGATCCTGCGTGGAGTCGGTACCGAAAGACAGGTTCAGCACGCGGATGTTGAGACCGCCGGTGCGGCGGTTGGCCACCACCCAGTCGATCGCAGCGATGACCTGCGACACGTCGGTCGCGCCCGAGTTGGTCGCAACCTTGAGGCTGATGAGGCGGGCGTCCGGCGCGACGCCGTTGAACTTGTGCGAGCTGTTGTTGGCATACGTCGAGCCGGTGCTTGGCTGGTCGCGGCCGACGATGATCGAAGCCATGTGCGTGCCGTGGCCGAAAGTGTCGGTGTGGATGAAGTCGACATTCTGCGACTCGAAGGACAGATCGGGACCGTGCAGGACGTTCCCGCTCGTCAGGCCCTTCACGGGGGCAACGCCGCTGTCGATCAACGCGACATCGACGCCCTTGCCGGTCCAACCCTTGTTCCAGGCGTCCTTCGCCTTTGTGACCTCGCCAATGTTGTACAGCGAGCCGTCGTCGCCCGAGACGTCGTAGCCAAGCGTCGAGTCGACGCCGGTGAAGTGCACGCGGCCGTTGCTCGTCACCGCACGGACACCCGGCATCCGGCGAAGGCGGTTTACCGAGTTGGCCGGCACGCGGGCGGTGGCGCCGTTGACGACAGCGAGACGCGTCACGACGTGACCGCCGACCGCCTCGACGTCGCGGGCAACCAGGTCACTGGCGCCCGGGAGGCCCGAGACGATGACGTCGACCGACGCGTGCTTGGTGGCCGCTGCGGCGCCCCCGGCGCCGGTTCCGGCAGCGAGTCCCGCCGCCAGAATCGCGACGAGCCACGCTCGCCGCCTGCCCTGAACTGCCATCAAGTGCCCGCCCGTTGTGACGCATTGGGGTTGGTCGACTACGTTGCGTTACAGAATGCCGGAACGGTCCGACCCCAACAAGACGGTATGAACGTCGATCCGGAGTCACTTCGGCTGCGCCAAACGGCGTACCGCGGACGGTCAAGACCGGGGCGATTGGGTCGTCGGTGAGTGGCAGGTGTTGGGTTCGAACCAACGTAGGCTGAGCCGGCGGTTTTACAGACCGCTCCCTTTGACCACTCGGGCAACCTGCCGTGCGCATCAGGATATCGGGAGAGCAACAACCGTGGCTGACTCGTCGTTCGACATCGTGAGCAAGGCCGACCACCAAGAGGTCGACAACGCGTTGAACCAGGCTGGCAAGGAGTTGGCGCAGCGGTTCGACTTCCGCGGCACCAACGCGTCGATCGCGTGGTCGGGCAAAGAAGGCGTTGACATCTCTGCCGACACCGAGGAGCGAGCGAAAGCAGCACTCGACGTGTTCCGCGACAAGTTGGTCAAGCGCGGGGTCTCGCAGAAGTTCTTCGACTTCGACGAGCCGCGGTCATCCGGCAAGGGTTACAAGATCGCCGCCAAGCTGCGCGAAGGCATCACCAGCGAGAACGCCAAGAAGATCTCGAAAATCATCCGCGACGAAGCCCCTAAGGGCGTACAAGCGCAGATCCAAGGCGACCAGCTGCGGGTGTCGAGCAAGAAGAAGGACGACCTGCAGGCGGTTCAGATCCTGCTCAAAGACAAGGACCTCGAGATCGCGCTGCAGTACACGAACTACCGCTGATCTCCTGGCGACCGCGGTGCGCGCTGGCGGCAACGAAAGAGCCCGGCCGCACTGACGGGGGGTAGCGCGGCCGGGCGGTCTCGAACACCGGGCGGTCGCGGCAGGTAAGCGCGACGGCGACGGCTTAGTAAGCGGAGCTTCCAGCCATCTCCTCGAGTCGGCGGATGCGCTCGTCCATCGGCGGGTGCGTCGAGAACAACTTGGCCATGCCTCCACCGCGGAACGGGCTGGCAATCATGAGGTGACTCGTTGCGGTCAACTGAGGTGTCGGCTGCAGCGGCATTGCCGCAGTTCCTCGTTCCAGCTTGCGCAGTGCGCTGGCCAGTGCGAGGGGGTCGCCGGTGATCTGCGCGCCGGAAGCGTCGGCTTGGTATTCCCGCGCCCGGCTGATCGCCAGCTGGATCATCGTGGCCGCGATCGGGCCGAGGATGATGAGCAGCAGCTCACCGAAGACGTTGCTGTTCTCATCGCTACCGCGCCCGCCGAACAGCGACGCGAACATCGCGAAACGCGACAGGAACAAGATGACCGCGGCGAGCCCACCAGCAACCGAACTGATGAGGATGTCGCGGTTGTAGACATGGCTGAGCTCATGGCCGAGAACACCGCGGAGCTCCCGCTCGTCGAGGATTTGCAGGATGCCTTCGGTGCAGCACACAGCGGCGTGGCGCGGGTTGCGGCCGGTTGCGAATGCGTTGGGTTGCATGGTCGGGCTGATGTAGAGCCGGGGCATCGGGGCGCGGTTCGCGGTAGCGAGCTCCTGGACAATGCGATACATCGCGGGCTGCTCCGCCTCGCTCACCGGGCGGGCGCGCATGGATCGCAGCGCGATCTTGTCGCTGAAGAAGTAACTGAAACCGTTCAGCCCAAGCGCGATGAACAGCGCGATGACCAACCCGTTGCTGCCGCCCACTAGCTGCCCGGCGGCCAGGATCAGAGCCGAAAGAAGCCCCAGCAGAGCGGCGGTCTTCAAGCCATTGTGTGCGCGGTGCACGTGTCCTCCGTCTTCTCCTACGCCGGTCTTCCCGGCGTACCTAGGTAAACGCTGAGCACGGTGCCGGCGTTCCCAGTTGTTCAGCCTGCCACTTCTGGGCTGAGTGGCGCCTGTGGCGCGGCTGGCAACCAACTAGCGAGCCGTTCCCGCTCGTGTACGAGCGCACCGACCTCCGACGCGGGGTAGTCGTATGTCGGCGCCCAATGGAGTGCGTCGAACGGGCAGGTCTCGACGCAGATCCCGCAGTACATGCACACGCCGAAGTCGATCGCGAAACGGTCCAGGACGTTGTGCGTCACCGGCCGGCGACCGGCAACATCGGCGGGCTCGGCCTCTTGATGCCCTTCGATGTAGATGCACCAGTCCGGACATTCGCGGGCGCAGATCATGCAGACGGTGCACTTGTCTTCCAGCAGGGCGATCACGCCACGCGACCGTGCGGGCAACTGCTCGGGCGGGTTCATCGCTCTGACCAGGTGCCCGGACCCGTGGCGCCAGGGGGCCGCAGGCGGCGCCGACTGCCGGTCTTGCTCGGGTCCTCAACGGCACCGGGCCAGTCACGGCCGGCGCGCGCCGCTAGCACGAAATCCTTGCGCAGCGGGTGACCGTGGAACTCGTCGGGGAGCAACAGCGGCCGCGGATCGGGGTGTCCGTCGAAGGTGACGCCGTACATCTCGATGGTCTCCCGCTCGTGCCAGCTGGCTCCCGGAAAAACGTTGGTGGCGCTTGGTAGCTGCCCGCCGTCGCGCGCGACGCGGGTCCGCAAGAGGAGACCGTGGCGCTGGTCGAGTGAATAGAGATGGACGACGATTCCCACCTCATCGCCCTCATCGACGCCGGTCAGCCAGTCGAAGTAGGCCAGCCCGGCATCGCGTGCGGTTGTCAGTGCATCGAGCCACTGGTCGCTGGTCAGGTCGACCGTCGGCGCGCCGAGCGCCTGGTCATCGGCCGGCACCCCGCCCACCAGCGCGGCGAGCTGCTCGACAGTCGGACGGTGTGTCATGCGGCTGTCTCCGCGGCGGTGATGATCTCGTCGAGGCGGCTGAGTCCGGCCAGCAGCGCTTCTGGTCGCGGCGGGCAGCCGGGGATGTACAGGTCGACGGGGATCAGTTGGTCGACGCCCTTGGTTACGGAGTAGCTGTCCCAGTAGGGCCCGCCGCAGGTGGCGCAGGCACCGAAGGAGACGACGTGACGCGGAGCGGGTAGCGCGTCGTACAACGGGAGCACCGCCGGGGCGAGCTTGTCGGTGAGCGTGCCCGAAACGACCATCACGTGCGCTTCGCGTGGCTTATTGGTAAGTAAGGGCGAACCAGCGTCGCGTCGGAGCCGGTCAGCGGCGGCGACGACCTCGACTGCGCAACAGGCCAGCCCGAGGTTGAACAACGACAGGTGGAACCGCCGCCCCCAATCGAGGGTCAGCCGATCCGGTGTGGTGACCGTCACACGGTCATCGTAGGAACATCCAGGTGTGTAAACCCGGCGAGTGCCTGCGACGTACACTTGAGTCACCGTCAGGTGCGTACGACGACCGAAATCAGCGCCGAGATGCCCTGCGCGGGGGAGGGTCAAGTCCGTGACCAAAGAGGTCAAACAGCTCGATCGCGTCATCATCCGTTTCGCCGGCGACTCCGGCGACGGCATGCAGTTGACGGGCGATCGTTTCACCTCTGAGACCGCAGCGTTCGGGAACGACCTGTCGACGCTGCCGGACTTTCCCGCGGAGATCCGGGCGCCTGCCGGCACGCTCGCCGGCGTCTCCGGATTCCAGCTGCACTTCGCGGACTACGACATCCTCACCCCCGGTGACCGCCCCGACGTCCTCGTGGCCATGAACCCTGCGGCGTTGAAGGCAAACCTCGCGGACCTGCCCGAGAACGGCGACCTCATCCTCGACAAGGACGAGTTCACCAAGCGCAACCTCGCCAAAGTGGGCTACACATCGAACCCGCTCGAAGACGGGTCGCTCGACAACTACAAGGTGCACGCGATCGGGCTGACGTCGCTCACCGTCGAGGCGCTCAAGGAATTCGAACTGTCGCGCAAGGAAGCCGAGCGGGCCAAGAACATGTTCGCGCTCGGGCTGATGAGCTGGTTGTTCAACCGGCCAACCGAGAGCACCGAGCGGTTCCTGAACACCAAGTTCCGTGCGCGGCCGGAGATCGCTGGCGCCAACATTGCGGCGTTCAAGGCGGGCTTCAACTACGGCGAGACAACCGAGTCGTTCTCCGTCAGCTATGAGGTCAAGCCGGCGAAGCTCACTCCTGGCACCTACCGCAATGTCTCGGGCAACGTCGCACTTGCCTACGGACTCGTCGCGGCATCCCGACTGTCTGGTCTGCCGCTGTTCCTCGGCGCGTACCCGATCACACCCGCGTCTGACATCTTGCATGAGTTGTCGAAGCACAAGGCTTTCGGCGTACGCACCTTCCAGGCCGAAGACGAAATCGCCGGCGTCGGTGCAGCACTCGGTGCGGCGTTCGGTGGCGCGCTCGGCGTCACTACGTCGAGTGGTCCCGGTATCTCGCTGAAGATGGAGACGATCGGGCTCGCGGTCTCACTCGAGCTGCCCCTCATCATTTGTGACATCCAGCGCGGCGGCCCGTCGACCGGACTGCCGACGAAGACGGAGCAATCCGACCTGCTCCAAGTGATGTTCGGGCGCAACGGTGAAGCGCCTGTGCCCGTGATCGCCGCCAGCTCGCCCGCCGACTGCTTCCACGCCGCGATCGAGGCAGCACGGATCGCGTTGAAGTACCGCACCCCGGTCTTCCTGCTCTCGGACGGCTATCTCGCCAACGGCGCGGAGCCGTGGCGATTGCCCGAGTTGGAGTCGCTGCCAGATCTGACGGTCGAGTTCACCACCGCCCCCAACAAGGGTGAGGGTGACGAGGCGGTTTTCTGGCCCTACTTGCGCGACCCCGAGACCCTCGCCCGGCCGTGGGCCATTCCTGGTACGCCGGGTTTGGAGCACCGCATCGGTGGCCTCGAGAAGGCCGACGGGTCCGGCGATATCTCCTACGACCCGACCAACCACGACTTCATGGTGCGCACGCGACAGGCCAAGGTCGACGGCATCGCGCGCGACATACCGCTCCTCGAGGTCGATGACCCGGACGGCGGTGCGCGGGTGCTTGTTTTGGGTTGGGGATCGACGTACGGACCGATCGGTGCCGCGTGCCGGCGGGTGCGCAACTCTGGACACTCGATCGCCCAGGCGCATTTGCGTCACCTGAACCCGTTCCCCGCCAACACTGAGGACGTGCTCAACAGTTACGACAAGGTCGTCATACCGGAGATGAACCTCGGTCAGCTCGCGTTGCTGATCCGCGGTCGCTTTCTCGTTGACGCCATCGCCTACAACCGCGTGCGAGGGCTCCCGTTCAAAGCGGAAGAGCTCGCGGGCGTACTCACGGACGTGATCAACAGTGGCTGACACAAACGGCTCGAGCAACGAGCCGAACGGTTCCGGGAGCAGTTTCCCCGGCCTCGCGCTGGTCCCCCGCGCGGATGCCGAGCAGACGCGCAAGGAGTTCACCTCCGACCAGGAGGTGCGCTGGTGCCCGGGGTGCGGCGACTACGCGATCCTCGCCGCAGTGCAGGGATTCCTGCCTGAGCTCGGACTGCGCCGGGAGAACATTGTGTTCGTCTCGGGCATCGGTTGCTCCTCGCGCTTTCCGTACTACATGAACACCTACGGGCTGCACTCGATCCACGGTCGAGCCCCAGCGATCGCAACGGGCCTCGCCTCTGCGCGACCAGATCTTTCGGTGTGGGTCGTCACCGGTGACGGTGACGCACTCTCCATCGGCGGCAACCACCTGATCCATGTGCTGCGGCGCAACGTCAACGTCACCATCTTGCTGTTCAACAACCGCATCTACGGTCTGACCAAGGGTCAGTACTCTCCGACGTCCGAGGTGGGCAAGATTACGAAGTCCACACCGATGGGCTCCCTCGACCATCCGTTCAACCCGATCTCGCTCGCACTTGGTGCCGAGTCAACGTTCGTTGCGCGGACCATCGACTCCGACCGGCAGCATCTGACGTCGGTGCTGCGCGCAGCAGCAGCTCACAAAGGCGCGTCGCTGGTCGAGATCTACCAGAACTGCAACATCTTCAACGACGGTGCGTTCGACGTACTGAAGAGCCCCGACACGCGCGATGAGGTGTTGCTGCGCCTGGAGCACGGTGAGCCGATCGTGTTCGGCACAGACGGCGCCAAGGGTCTGCAGTGGAAAGACGGTCGCCTCGAGGTCGTGGACACCGCAACCACATTGGTCGAGCAACTGGTCGTGCACGACGCGCACGCCGATGACCCGTCGCTCGCATTCGCGCTGTCGCGGCTCGACAACCTTGAGTTCTCACACACGCCAATCGGGATCTTCCGCGACGTGGACCGGTCGACGTACGACGAGAAGATGACTCAGCAGGTCGAGGACGCAGTCACCGCGCAGGGTGAGCCCGATCTGGCCGCTCTGTTGCGCTCAGCCGACACCTGGACGGTTTCCGGCTGAGCCTGGCTGGGTGACGCCGGCGCGCCGCAGGTGGCGGTCGGACCGGCTGGCAGGTGAGGATGGCGGACCCCGCCGTCGTCATCCAAGGACCCCATGGACCAGGGCAACGTCGAATTAGCTCTGCTCGTCGGAGCCGTGGTCCTGCTTGTCGCGATCGGGGCGGTCCGGCTGTCCGGGCACATCGGCGTGCCGGGTCTGCTGCTCTACCTGGGGATCGGCATGGTCCTCGGCGAGAACGGCATCGGGCTGCACTTCAGCGACTACCAGGTCGCGCGTGACATCGGGCTCATTGCTCTCGCGCTGATCATCGCCGAGGGTGGACTGACGACTCGCTGGAACGAGATCCGTGCGGGGTTCGGCCCGGCGGTCGTCATGTCGACCGTCGGTGTGGGTGTCAGCGTCGCGCTGACGGCGGTCATCGCCCACCTCACGCTCGACGTCAACTGGCGGGTGGCCGGGTTGATCGGTGCGGTCGTATCCGCCACCGATGCTGCAGCGGTGTTCTCGACGTTGCGCACATTGCGGCTCCCTCGCCGCCTGGTCGGGATGCTGGAAGCCGAGTCGGCACTGAACGACGCACCCACCGCGGTCTTGGTGACGCTGTTGGCAGATCCGAAGGTGTCGGACGCGTGGCACGGCGCGGCGGAGTTGGGCTACGAGCTCGCCGTTGGTGCGGGCATCGGCGCTGCTATCGGTGTCGTCGCGGTCTGGTCCTTGGCACGCATCGCGTTACCCGCCGCAGGCCTTTATCCGATCGCCACACTCGCGTTCGCCGTCATGTCCTACGCCGCGGCAGCGACCGCAAATGCGAGCGGTTTTCTCGCCGTCTATCTGACCGCGCTGTGGCTTGGTAGCGCGCGGCTCCCGCACCGGCGGTCCACATTGGGGTTCGTCGAAGGTGTCGGCTGGCTCGCCCAGATCGGGTTGTTCGTCATGCTCGGACTGCTCGTCACACCGGACCGTTTGGGTCCCGACATCTTGCCCGCGCTCGCCGTCGGCTTCGGACTGCTGCTGATCGCGCGTCCGGTATCCGTGCTGTTGAGCCTGGTCTGGTTCCGGGTGCCGCTTCGCGAGCAAGCGTTCCTGTCGTGGGCAGGACTGCGGGGCGCCGTGCCCATCGTGCTGACCACAATCCCGCTGACCACGGGACTAGCCGGCGGGGAACGCGTCTTCGACATCGTCTTTGTGCTCGTCGTCGCCTTCACTCTCATTCAGGCACCGCTGCTTGCACCCCTGGCGCGAGCACTGCGGCTCGAGATTCCCGAGCACCACCGCGAACTCGACGTTGAGGCCGCGCCGCTCGATGAGTTGTACGCCGACCTGCTGGACGTCAAAGTTGCTGGGGACTCGCGGTTGCACAACGTCGAGGTATGGGAGCTTCGCCTTCCCGCCGGCGCCGCGGTCACTCTCGTCGTACGCGACGGCCGGGCATTCGTGCCGGACACCCACACCGTGCTTCGCCGCGGTGACGAGCTCCTCGTCGTGACGACGCGTGCCGACCGAGCCGCAACCGAGCAACGGTTACAGGCGATCAGCCGGGGCGGCCGTCTGGCCCGGTTTACCGGGCGGGACGGAGAAGGCGGCTCACGCGGCGAGAGAAGGCGCTAGTCGGGCTCGTCACCGGGCGGAGCTTTGAACACGCAGAACTGGTTGCCCTCGGGGTCAGCGAGGACGCGCCAGTCGATCTCGTACTCGGTGATGTCGCCACCGCTCACGCGAGTTGCGCCCAGCCCCTCCAATGCCGCCGTCGCGACGTCGACATCGGGGACAGCGAGATCGAGATGCAGCTTGTTCTTGCCCGGCGTCGGATCCGGGACGCGCTGGAACGACAGGCGGGGAGCGCCGGGCGACGCTGCTTCGAGGACGACGTAGTGGACGGGGTCCCCGAGGGTGCCGCGCACCGAGACACCGAGCGCCGCCGCCCAAAACTCACTGAGGACTGCCGGATCGGCACAGTCGACCTGGATCCAGCCCAGCTGTCCGATACGAGAGCCGCTGTTCACGAATTGACTCTAGGGACGGGCGGTGGGTCAGACCTGCTGGACGCCGAATGCGTCAATGACAACGCGCCGCCCAGCGGAGGTGACGCGAAATGACAGTTGCCCACTTATTGAGGCTATGCGTTTCGGCAGCGCGATAAGCGTGTTCGCCGTGGTTGCCGCCCGGAGATCAACTGTTCCGATGCGCACCGATCCGATGAACACGTCAAAGGATCCGCAGGTAGGACACCTCGTCACCTGCACTGCCACCTGCTGAGCCGTGACGGCGGGACCTGTGAGCTTGGCTCCCTTGACCGTGGTCATTCGGGCGGACCCTCCCACGTAGGCAGTGCCCGTCGTTCGCGTCCAGGCGCCAGAGAGACTGGTGTCGTCAACCAGTCGCGACGCGCACGTCTCCTGGCTCCAATTCGAGACTCCATCGTCTGTGCGCACCCGCGTAGAGAAGCAGTACGTGTTCCCGGGCGAGACTGCCAGCGTCACCGTGTTGCCCTGCATGTTCTGCCATGTCGGCGGGTAGACGGCCGCAGCGAAGGCACCGCTCAGCGGGGCACGTCGATAGCGCGCATCAAAGCCACGTGCGCTAACGCCCACAGGGGCTGACCATGTTGCCGTCATGGTGGATGCGGTGACAAAGGGCGAGGAAGGCTGGGAAAGACTCGGCGCCCCCGGCGGACTCCCCTGCGGTGCAACGGTCCACTGGCGGGACGCCGATCGACCGCCGTTGGCGTCAGCCGCGGTGTCGACCACGAACGTGTGGGAACCGTTGGCCAATCCGGTGAATGTGAGTGGGGACGTGCATGCGGTGGGCGACGCCCCGTCGAGGGCGCACACCGTCGACACCGAGGGCGCAGCGAACGTGAACGTGACGGTCGACGACGTGGTGGAACCCGACTGCGGGCCGCTAACGATTTGCGTCCTGTCTTGACAGTTGACCGGGTCGTTCAGCGCTCCCGACGTGTCAGTCGGGCCGGGCTGGTTCGACACTTGACCGGCGGTTGGCCCACCGGACTGTCCCCAATAGTTACGACGGGCATCGACCGGGCTCACCGCCTGAATATCGGGTGGTCCGTTGTCGTACAGATCCGAGTAGTGGATCGCCAGCCCGGGCCCATATCCGGCGACAGTGCTCCGGTTCCCAACGATGCGCGCGCAACCGACGTTCGTCGATCCTTGCTCGTGGTAAAGGATCGGGAATGCGTTCGCAATAGTCACCCCCTGAAGGCGGAGGGTGGGCGACGCGCCCCCGGGGGCTGGGTAGACGATGAAGCCACCCCAGTCTGAGGACCATCCGTAAGGACCTGCGAAGCATGGTTTCGTACAATTGCCGTCCGGGTCGACGTGCTGAAGAGAATCAAACACGATTCCACCACCGTCAGCGACTAACTGGCCTTGCACGCCAAACCCGCCGGATGCAGACACCACTAAAGTGCCCGCCGGTACTGACATGGTCACGCCAGGTTCGACGCTCACCCCGGTCGTGTTGAGGATCGGTAGTGGTGCAGTGGTCGTCGAACGAATCACGTAGCTCGGCCATGTCGTGTCCGCCATCAAGTAACCGCTGATGCATACGCACGCAGGCCGGCGGCCGACGTTGCCGGTGAGATGGTCCAGTCGGAATCTGCTGGTCTCGATACTCACCCCGTGGTTGTCGAAATCGTTGTCGCGCACGATCGGATCGATGACTCCTCGAAGACTCACAGGAATCGCCGAATAAGTGCTGGGGTTCGTGTACCGATTACGCTCGATCCGAATTTCGACCGGTGGTGTCGGCGCAGGCCAGTCTGACGAGCCCGGGAAAGCGTTACCCCCTATAGTCACACTGCCACCTTCAAGAAGGTTGTCAGTCATTTGAAGCCCGGTGGCATCGACCTGAAGTTGTGAAACCGCAATGTGATTGCGGCGTAGGGCGATTGGCGCCGATTGCAGGATCCTGATCCAGCCTTCAACCGTGCTGTCCGTGATGACGTATCCGAAATTCGGATCCGCAGGCGACGAGGTCGCCTCGCCGCTTAGCGTTGCTCCCACCCGCAAGATCGCATCATCAACCGCCAGGTAACCGCCATGGTTCTCCACAGAGTCAATGTTGGCTTCTCGTTCGCAGGAGGCGGTCACATCACAGAACGGGCCGACGCCTCCGTCGTTGGCGGCCAGACCGACGATGCCGCCTCCGTGCAAGACCAAATTGGCGCCGATACGCAACGCTCGGGCGCGGATGAACCGGTCACCCTCGACCTGCACGGTCCCGGGGCCAAGGAACGTCACGCCCCACGTGATGTACCCGAGCATGTCCTGCGGTTCGTTGGCCACCACGTCTTGCCAGGTGAAGTCACCTTGGAAGGTGCCCGACAAGTTCACATAGTTGACTCTGTTTCCCTTGCCGCGGATAGGACCGAGCGCGTCCGACTGACGAGAGCCGACGCGGTTACTGAAGCTGAGCCGAACCGCAGCGGCACCATCGTCACTTCCACTGTCATCGACCCTCAACTCGGAGACGCGAAGCTTTTCCCCCCAGAGTTCGACGGCAGACCCACGTTGCAGGGCAGCACGGCGCACGGTGACATTCGTCAGGCTGACCGATCCGTCACTCGCGGTGGTGGCGTCAGTTCGCACCGCGCTGGAATCTATGTCGTCGAACGTCGACGCACGCACGTCCACGACTGCGTGGCTCGATACATGGATACCTTCGCCGTCGTAGTACGCCATCTGCCCACGGACACGTGCGAATTTGCTGGTTTCTACGACCGTCCGACCACCGTCTGCTCGCAATCCGGTGACGACGTCGTGCACCGAACTGTCGCGAACGATGAGCCCCGGAGCTGGAGAGGAATCTGGCGGAACGATCGAGCCAGGTGCTGGAAGGGCGTCGAACTTGAGTGCGGTCTGTGCAAACCGGATCTCTGCATCCGTGAAACGCGACACCGCTTCGCTGCCGACGTTCTGCGTGATCGAAAATCCGCCCCATGCACCCACGCCTCCCTGACAGGGAGCGTCAGCGTAGAGCGAAGGGCACATTGGCGACCCGACGCTGTTGTCATTGACGCTGGTGAATGTCGCCCCACCGGCGCTGGCGTCGATCTGGCCGCCCTGGATGACGAACGACTGATCAGAATAAAAGGTGGGCGTGGACTTCACGACCGCGTTTGCCGGCACGATCAACGTTCGGCCTGAAGAGATGATCAGCCCGCCGTTCAAATAGCTCAACGGGTGCACGGATGACGAGGCAGCGTCCGTCACCCACTGCGTACTGGTTGCGGCGAGGAAACCAGACATCCTGATCGCGTCGATCCCGTTACCCACACCTCGGTTGTTCAGGGGAGGCGAGACATTGCCACTCACATCGATCGCGGGATACCCGCCGTCCACTCCAGAGTCGCTCACGACGTTGTCATTGACAACCTGCGAGTAGGTAGCTCGGTTTTGCCCGCAGCAGAAGTCGGTCATCATGATTGCCGCAGCACCTGTAAACGTACTGTGCGCGAGATGCAGAGCGTAAGCCGCGTTCGTCACGGTGTTGCCTACGATCTGCGTCGAGGACGAGTTAGTGAATATTGCGGTCAGTGGCTCGTCATGCACATATGTGTTCGAAATCTCTATTGACGAGCCCGTAGCGGAAATTCCACTCACATTTGGGTTGTCGGAGAATATCTGGCTGCACAAGCGGCCACCGTTGGAGATCTCGGAGTCACGGATGTCGACGGTCCCGGTTGCGGCGATGCCTAGGCACCCGGAGTCACTGACGCTCACGTGGCTGATGGCGACGTTAGAAACCCCGAGCCCTTTGATCGCGTGACGCACGGTGATGTTGCTGATCGTCGTGTCGGTGGCCGTGATCCCGCTCCAGAAACTGGTTCGGTAATCCCAAGCGTCGAAGAGCACCATGTTTGGTGAAGGGCTGATGACGCGTAGCTTGCTGCCGCCGACGGCGGAGAGGCCACCCACTCCGTCGGCGAAGACTTGCACGGGGCCTCGGCTCGCATCGATCGTGAGCTGAGCGTTGTTTGACACCACCACGCCGGCGGGGCAGAGAAAGTACGGACTGCCCGTGAAATCCCAGACCTGCGACTCGTTCAAGTAGCCGCAGACCTCCGTACTCCCTGCGGGATGCATGCGGGAAGTGGTTGTTGAATGATCGTCGCTCGCGGACGCGACATATGCGATAGCGACGAGAGTGGTCAGCCAAAGCAGCCGACGTATCCACGCAACGGTCATCGACCGCAACACGTTCACGAGTCACTCACCGGCCGATCGGGCCGGTACATCCGACTAAGCCCGGTCGTAGAGGTGGCGAGCACGACGTTCTTAGACGCGGGCATCATCAGGTTGCGCGCAGAGTCTGGAATGCAGGAGCGTGCTTCGCTCGCGTTGATTGTGTTCGGTCCCGAGCGCGAGTTTGTCGTCGTGAGTGTGTAGGTCCCGGCCCAGACCGCGGCGTTCGACCACTTGCCAGAGATGCGATGGGCGACCCGGTCCGGGCCCGTCAGCGTCACCATGGGAGTGATCGCGGTGTCCATCATGCGGTTGAACGTCAATCGAACGGTCATCACACCCGGCTTGAAGGTTCCTCCGGGTCCGGTGCGCGTGTCACTCGCCGAAATACCCGCAATCGGTCGCTGGGTCGTCGCCGGTGAGCTGGTGTCGACGGGATCCGTTGACCGGACCTGGCGGCTCGTCGGACCTGACGCTTGGCCCCACCACACGCGATTCGCCTTGATGCCTGGACCGTCACCTCGCAGGTCCCAGCTGGATTCGATGGGGGGCGGGTAGGTCGTGTCCTTGGCGTTGTTGTAGAGGTCTGAGTCCGTGAACGTCGAGCCGCCGGGAAGACGTACCCCGCCGGTCAAGTCGTGGAGGGATGAGCACCGCATGTTGACAGGCGAGCCAACCGCCCAAACGGCATATGGCAGACCCATCGATATGTACGCCGACCCACCACCGAATATGGGCGCACGATCGATGAAGAACGAGTTCGTTGTCATCGAGGCTGCGGCGTCATCCAAGTACACGGCTGCACTTTCGCGAACAGCCAGCCGGTTACCGCTGAACACATTGCCGCTGCTGTGGTGTATCGAGACTCCGTTGTACGTACGAGGGCCGTCCAGCAGGAGGTTCGGAGTGTGTGGTGCGACCACGCTGGAAGTCAGCGACGTGGGGGAACCCGACACATCTATGTAAGTTCCCTCGAAGGTGCTTCCCGTGATCGACACACCGAAGTTGCCGTCCGGTGAGCTCTGCGCCCCCGAGTCGACGATCAGTGGGCTAAACCGAAACGCGGCGCTGCGTACGCGGACCCAACCCGCGCGGGAGGTCAACGGATCGCGGTGGACGATGATCCCATGCGACGTCCCCGGGTAGTCGCGGTCCGACTTGCAGTCCATCGTGTCTGTGTCACACCTCGAAGTCTTGGCGAGATCACCACCGATTACCGTGACCCCGCTACCCGCCCCCATGTCGAGATTGGCGCCCACCAACGTGAGTGCTGTTGCGCCGTAATTGCCCGTTGGCTCGAGGTAGAGCGGGCGCCCGGTAGGAACAGAAACAGTGAACGGCCCGTGGACTACCAGCCCCCGCTCATAGGGCGAGGACAGCCGGCTGCGCTGATATGTGATGGCGAAACCAAAAGGCCGGAGGGCGCTTGCGTCACTTGCAACGCTTCCGATCGCGACATCGGAGTTGATCTCGCCGGAAATGAGAATGGTGTTTGTGACGTTGGCCTTGCCGACATTGTTGGCGAGCCCAAGCGGTCCGATCTCGGTAACGACGCCGAGCAGCTCAATGGGAAAGACGCGGTACGCCGGGACCTGCGACAGTGGGCCGCTAGTGCAATCTGAAACTGTGTTGTCCGTCAGATTCACACGAGCACTTGGACCCTCGTAGTCGGCCCATACGCGCACACAGCCATGAATCTCGTTGTTGCGCAGTGTGGTTATACCGATTGCGCGTTGAACGTTGGCCCCGCCCCTGTCGGTTGGACCAGTCCCCATGCGCGTGCCCTGAACATCGATGAGGGAAGCATCGGCATTCACGCTGCCCACGTCGCCACCGCGAACGGTCAGACTGCCCCCTTGGCTGACGCTGACACCGGAAACGATCGTGTCCTTCACGTACAAGCCTGCTGGGAACGGCCCACTGGCCAACGCGCCGGAACCAGACGCGAGGGATACCCCAGCAAGGGATGCCCCGATCAGTGCGCCGTTTCCTTTCAGAAGCCCATCGGGTGACGCCGCAAATGCAATCTGTGGAAGCAAGCCCGCCGTCGCATCTGGGGTGAAGGTGACTCCACCTAGGGACGCGTCGAGGCGCGCGCCCTTGAAGACGATGCCCGCGATCGGTATCCGAGCTCCTGGCAGCGCGGTAAATGTGAACGGCCCGTCTACGGTCAGATTCCCGATGCGATAGCCAAAGACAACATCGGTGCCGTCATCCTCGGGAGGATTGCGCCACGTGAGGTTGCTCAACAATGAGCCAGAAAATGCGATGGCGTTGACGGAGTTGCCGTGACCGATGACGGGACCGACACCTTGTGGCCCAAAGCTGACTTTGGCTCCCACGAAGGTAGCCGCGGGACTGTTGGGGTAGCCAGCGCCCGAGTTCTCCACGTGAACGCCTTGAGCGATGACGCGCGTGTAGCCACGACTTGGTGGTGATGAGACGAAGGGTGTCGAGAAATCCAAGCCCGAGATCTCGGTAACCACAGCTCCCCTGCCGCCGCCACGCACGTTCCGCAACGTCACGTCGTGCAACAGCAGGGACTTCAGATCAACCCCGAGGATCGAGCCGTCCTCTGGCGAGTCGGTGAAGGTCCCGCGGACGACATCCAATGTGTCAGCGGCAGCGCGAACAGAGTTGCGGGCGACACCCGCAGTCGAGAAATTCGTCAGCTGCACCGTGGCAGACGAATGGTTGATGAGCAGTCCTTGCAAACAGTTCGAGATGACCGTGTCCACCAACGTCATCGTTGTGGCGGGTGGCATCACCGGAGGACAGCCGAAGCACGGCATTCCGGCGTCGAGAGCAAGCGCCGTGACGCTCTGCTGGAACCGCACGCCGTGGAGGTCCACCCGACTCTGAGCGCCTTTGCCCTCAGTTTCGACTTCTGTCGTCAGCCGAATGCCGCCGAACAACTGTGAGCAGTCGGGTGCCAGCACAGATCCACACGTCGCCGGCCCCAACGTGTCGTCGCCGATCGACGTGATGACTGCCCCAGCGGGCGCTGTGAGATGCACACCACGCAGAAGCACGGGGGTGGCTTGGATGCCCGAAGGCGTGGGATAGAACGTATCCGGAGGGTCGGCGAGTCCCTTCAAGATGCTTCCCGATCTGATGCTCACCTCGGCCGGACCTTGGACGGTCAGCCTGCCCAAGATGTGGCCCAACTGATGAACCGTTGGGGAGTTGGTAGCACCCAGCAGCTCCGCGTCGCCGGTAATCAGTCCGTCGAGAACCACCGCATCGATTCCGTTGCCTCCTCCAGTGAGGTCGCGGACCGTGGCCTGGGTGCCAGCCAGGGTCATCCGCACTCCATAGAGACGGATAGCCGGATGTGTCGGCCCCGTGGTTCCACTGTTGGTCACCTGAATGCCGTCGAGAACCACTGGGCCCTCATGCACCTCGAGCCCATAGGCCGCAGCGTGGTCTACAGACACGCCGCGGAGAGTTGTCCCGCCATCGCGAACGCGATCAGCGAGAACACCATCTGCGCCTGCGTTGGCTACCCGTATGCCTTCGGCGACCAGGGGTGTGCGCGTAGTCCAGACGCCATGGCTCGACGTGTCGGCGATAGTCACGTTCGTCAGCTCCACCGAGCGAGCATCGGTTGCCGTCACACCCGTGACTGCCTTGGCGATGTCGGTGTCGGTCAAAGCCACTTCGCCGTCGTTCGGCACCCCCGTGGCATACGGCGAGTGCTCAACCGAAATGCCGGCCCAGGCGCCCACAAGAGCAGGACTGACAGGCGAAAACGTCACGCGCGTGTCAGCAGACGTTCCTGTGGTTAGGAGCTTGCCACCGACCACGTCGAGGCCACCTGCACCGAGCGCCTGGACCGACACCGGACCACTCGAAGCGTCCAGAACCAACGTCGCGTCATGGGGTACCACCACCCCGCTGTCGCACAAGAGGTACGGCGAGCTTTCAGCGCTCCATGTGGTCGTCCCCGATGGCAGAACGCCGCACACTGGGGTGGGGCCAGCCGCGGGCGACGGTTTGTACGGGCTCGACGTGACAGCTGTGATCACGATCGCGACACCCACGGGCACTCCGACTACGGCGACTGCGGCACCAACCGGTGCCCACCACCGTCCGCGTGGTGCGCTCGCCATCGAGAGGGACCCCCGTGCTAACCGCCCTGCCCTTGGGCGCTCCTGGCAGTCTCGGCCAGCGAACTGCCTTTTGTCCGTCGAACGCCTGAACTGGGGCAATCACAACGATCGGATCAGACGGATCCGTCCGGATTTGTCCGGGAGAACATCCGTCACGTCCCAGCAGGCACGGTGATGTCGGCACCGACGCGGATCGACTCGACGAGGCGTTCCCCTCGGCGTACGACGCCGTCGGGCCAGACGACCGAGCGGATCACCTCGCCCTCGACGACTGCTCCCGGGCCGATGACGGACTCGCCCCCGGACGCCGCGAGGTTCGCGCGCAGGTAGTCCGCCGGCGTACCGCAGTCGATGAACGCCACATCGCTTGCGACCAGTTGCAGGCGACCGGCCTCTTCGGCTGGAGCCCACACGGCTTCGTAGAGACCGGATGGCATGGGCGCCAAGTGCTGCGCGTCCGACCATGGCAGCAGTGAGAGTCCGGCGTACCGAAAGCGGCCGGCGAAGTCGGCTCGTTCGACGTCTTCGACCACGAGCAACCGCGGCGCTGTGCCGTCCCACTCATCGAGGAATGCGGTCGGCACCGCTGCACCGCGCCACACGTCTGTGTTGCGCACGAGCAACGGGCGCCGGTCGATCCACTCCCGCAGAAAGCCGACTGCTCCGGCGGTGCCCAGAGCCTGCGGCTGCTCGACGGAGATGTGGGCGCGATCATCGACGTGGGCAATCACCTGGTCCGCGAGGTGGTGGACGTTGACCGCGAGTCGGTCCGGCCCGAGCGAGCCAAGCAGCTGCTCGACTTCGCCGAAGGCGAGGTCGAGCAGGGGGACGTTGTTGACCGGGCACAGCGGTTTAGGACGAATCATGGTCAACGGTCGCAGGCGCCGACCCTGGCCGGCCGCGAGGACGAGAGCCGCGACGTCAGTCGCGTGCATCGAGTGTGACCACGCCAGCTGCGCGGAGTACGTCGAGAGTCGGCGCGAACAACTCGGGCAACTGGTCGAGTGCGAACCATCGCGCCTCGAGCACTTCTGGCTCGCGCGCTCGCGGCGTCAATCCATCCGCGGTGAGAGTGAAGATGATGTCGACGCGACGCGCGTCAGGGTCGACGTTGACCTTGGCGGCCGCCAGGTCCGATGGGTCCACTACGACGTCGACTTCTTCCCGGAGCTCTCGGACAGCCGCAACGAGCGGCCGCTCACCGCGCTTGATCAACCCACCCGGCAGTCCCCAGCCTTCGTGGTGGCGTTCACGGAGCAACAGCAGTGCGCTACTGCTGTCTTGGATGACGAGAACCGCCCCAATCGTGTACGCCGGGGTGATCGAGCGGATCACCAACCTGCGCAGGAATACCGGAAGATGGCGGAACGCCGAGTATGCAAGCGCCGCCGGTCGTGTCATCCCGGTCACCCTAGGCGTTGGTAGCGTCCGCACATGACCAGCCCGCAGCAGCCGCCGATTCGTATCGGCAACTGCTCGGGTTTCTATGGCGACCGGTTCGCCGCTATGCGGGAGATGCTCGAGGGCGGTCATCTCGACGTGCTCACCGGCGACTATCTCGCTGAGCTGACGATGCTGATTCTCTTCCGCACGAAGCTGAAGAACCCGGACGGCGGCTACGCAACGACGTTCGTCCGCCAGCTCGAGGACACGCTCGGCATTGCGCTGGAGCGCGGTGTGCGCATCGTCAGCAACGCAGGCGGCCTGAACCCAGCAGGTCTCGCAACACGCGTGCGTGCGGTCGCGGCCGGCCTCGGTCTCGATGTCTCGGTGGCTCATGTCGAGGGCGATGACCTGTTACCCCGCCTCACCGAGTTGCAGGCCGAGGGCCACAACCTGGTGAATCTCGATACCGGGCAGGTGCTGGCGGAGACGACCGCGGCACCAGTGACCGCAAACGCGTACCTCGGTGCGTGGGGCATCGTCGAGTGCTTGCGGAGTGACGCGCAGGTCGTGGTCACCGGCCGCGTCACCGATGCGTCCCTCGTCGTCGGACCGGCAGCGTGGTTCCACGAGTGGCAGCGCGACGACTTCAACGCGCTCGCCGGCGCGGTGGTTGCCGGGCACGTGCTCGAGTGCGGCGCGCAGGCGACCGGGGGCAACTACGCGTTCTTCAACGAGGTGCCCGGCCTCGAGCATGTGGGGTTCCCGTTGGCTGAAGTCCATGCCGACGGCTCCTCGGTCATCACCAAACATCCGGGGACCGGCGGTCTCGTATCGGTCGGGACGGTCACTGCGCAGTTGTTGTACGAGATCGGTGGGCATGACTACCTCGGCCCGGACGTCACGACGCGGTTCGACACAATCCGTCTCGACGAGGAGAGCCAGAACCGCGTGCGGATCAGCGGTGTCGCCGGCCTCCCGCCACCACCGACCACGAAGGTGTGCATCAACTACGTCGGTGGCATGCGCAACGCGGTGACCTTCTTGCTCACCGGCACCGACATCGAGGCCAAAGCAGGACTCGTACGCCGGCAACTCGCACCCGTGCTCGCGGACGTTAAGTTCGCCGATGTGCGCCTCGAGCGCACCCAACGTGCCGATCCCCCGTCGAACGCGGAGGCCGTCGCACGATTGACCATCTCGGTCAAGGACACCGACCCGGAGAAGATTGGCCGCGCATTCTCATCGGCCTGTGTGGAGCTCGCTCTTGCGTCCTACCCGGGTTGCACTGTGACAGCTCCGCCGGGGGACGCGACACCGTATGGCGTGTACTGGCCAACACTGGTGCCCAACGAACTAGTGCCGCATGTCGCCGTACTCCCCGATGGCACGCAGCTGGAGATCAAACCAACCCCTGGCTTCCCACCACCCGCAGAACGCACATCGACCGTCAGCGCACCCACTGCCATCGGTCCCGCCGAGCGCAGACCGCTCGGCGACGTCGTCGGTGCGCGCAGTGGGGACAAGGGTGGGAATGCGAACGTCGGAGTCTGGGCCCGCGACGAAGAAGCATTCCGCTGGTTGGCGTCGGTGCTGACCGTCGAACGCTTCGTCGAGTTCATCCCGGAAGCGGCGGGGCTACGCGTCGACCGCCACGTCTTCCCCAACCTGCTTGCGCTCAATTTCGTCGTACACGGACTGCTCGGGGAAGGCGTCTCGAGCAGCACCCGCCTCGATCCCCAGGCCAAGGGCCTCGGCGAATGGCTCCGCGCGCGCAAGCTCGAGATCCCCGTTGCCCTCGTTGGCACCGAGAGTGGGACCTGACTGTGTCCGCCGATCCGTTCATGACCGAGGAACGCCGGTCGTTTCGCGCGATGGTGCACGACTTCACCGAACGCGAGATCGTGCCCGAACTCGCCGACTGGGAGCATGCGGGTGAGGTGCCGCGAGAGCTGCACAAGAAGGCGGCAGCGGCGGGAATCCTCGGCGTCGGGTATCCGGAAGAGGTCGGCGGTGCAGGCGGTGACGCGATCGACGCGTCAATCGTCACCGAAGAACTCATCCAGGCAGGTGGATCGTCGGGCCTCTGCGCCGCGCTGTTGACACACGGGATCGCCCTGCCGCACATGGTGGCGCTGCGCGACCCGTATCAGATCGAGCGCTTCGTGCGGCCGACTCTTGCGGGCGACGCCATCGGTGCGCTGGCGGTGACGGAGCCGGACGGCGGCTCGGATGTTGCGTCGGTCCGAACCCGCGCGGTGCGCGCAGGCGATGACTTCGTCGTCAACGGTGCGAAGACGTTCATCACCAGCGGCTCCCGTGCTGACTTCGTGACCTGCGTCGTACGCACGGGTGGCGACGGTCATGAGGGACTCTCGCTCCTCGTCGTCGAGGCGGGAACACCAGGGTTCACGGTCACGCGACGGCTGGCAAAGATGGGCTGGCGATGCTCAGACACGGCGGAGCTTTCGTTCGTGGACTGTCGGGTGCGCGCAGCAAACCTCGTCGGGGTTGAAGGATCCGGGTTCATTCAGGTAGCTCAGCAGTTCGTAGGTGAGCGCATCGGGCTGGCGATCCATGCATATGCGGTAGCCCAACGATGCCTCGATCTGACCGTGGCCTGGTGTCGCGAGCGCGAGACATTCGGCCGGCCCCTGTCGTCACGGCAGGTGGTACGGCACAAGCTGGTGGAGATGCATCGAGCGACCGACGTGGCACGCACGTACGTGCGTTCGGTGATCACCCGGCGAGTAGCCGGCGAGACCGACCTGATCGTCGAGGCCGCACTGGCCAAGAACACAGCTGTCGCCGCCTGCGAGCAGGTCGTGTACGACGCCGTACAACTACATGGTGGCCTCGGCTACATGGAAGGCACTGAAGTCGAGCGGCACTACCGCGACGCGCGCATCCTCGGTATCGGCGGTGGCGCAACCGAAGTCATGATCGACCTCGCCGCCAAGCGGTTGGGTTTTTGAGACATGACCGACTCTCAGCGTGCGAGCAGTCCCCTGCCCGGCCAGCGCGACAAGTTTCTCGTCGACGACACGGTGGCGTACTTCAACACCGCCGCCATGTCACCGCTGCTGCGCGACGTGCGTGCGGCGGCGCTCGCCGCCCTTGACGACCGGGCGAGGCCGTGGAACCTACGCGCAGCCAATTGGTTTCCGGACGTCGAACGGCTACGCGCGCGTGTGGCAGCGCTGATCAACGCACCGCCGGACCAGGTGGCGCTCATCCCCGCCAGCAGCTACGGGCTAGCCGTGGTGACAAGAAATGTCAGCGCGAAGCCAGGCGATCGCATTCTCTTGCTCGATGATGAGTTCCCCTCGAACTACTACACCTGGCGACGCTTCGCGCAGCGGACCGGCGCCGACTTGCTCGTCGTGGGCAAGAAGCCGGGTCAAACCTGGACCGAGGCCGTCCTCGACAACATCGACGAGCGCGTGACGATCGCGTCGGTCCCGAACGTGCACTGGACGAACGGCGCCCTCCTCGACCTCGACGTCGTGGGCGCAGCGCTCCGCGCAGCTGGTGCGACGTTTGTCATCGATGCCAGCCAGTCGCTTGGGGCGATCCCCATCGACGTGGCCACGCTGCGACCCGACGCGGTGGTATCGGTCGGCTACAAGTGGCTGCTCGGGCCATACAGCCTCGGCTACCTCTACGTGGATCCGCGTTTCAATGACGGGGAACCGCTTGAGGAGAACTGGATCGCTCGATCGGGGTCCGATGACTTCAGCAGTTTGGTCGACTACCAAGATGCGTACCAGCCCGGTGCCCGCCGCTTCGATGTCGGCGAGCGGACGAACTTCCAACTGGTCCCGATGGCGATCGCCGCCATCGACCAGGTCTTGGAGTGGACCGTTCCGCGCATCGCCGTGACCCTGCGCGCCATCACCGACGAAATCGCCGAGCGTGCCGAAGCGCTGGGTCTGAACACGCCACCACCCAAGGAACGTGCGCCGCACATGCTTGGCGTCGGGCTGCCGGTCGATGCCGCCCGAGCCGCCTCGACGGCGCTGGAGTCAGCGAACGTCGTCGCCAGCGTGCGCGGTCCTTCGCTGCGCATCGCGCCGCACTTGCACACGAATGCGGACGACGTCGATCGTTTGGTAGAGGTGCTGCGCACAGTCGTGTGACCGGTGCCAAGACGCTGAACTGAGCGCGGAGGACTTTTGCTGCTACGACCCGTTTCACTCGCAGACGTCGTCGCATACATCCGCATGAGGTGCGACCCGCAGATGATGGCGGACCTGGGGGGTCCGCAGCGTCCTGACGACATGCCGGCCAAGGTGGCGCGCGATGTAGAGCTGACCGAGGCGGACGGCGCTTGGGTATTGATGATCGTGCCCGGTGAGGACCCGTCGGTTGTGGCCGGAACGGTGGCGTTGTGGCCGCATGAGGGCGACTCACCAAAGTCCGAGATCGGCTGGATGGTGCTGCCTGAGTTTCAGGGGCAGGGTTTAGCGAAGGCAGCTGTCGGCGAGGTGCTTCAGCGGGCGCGCGCTGACGGGCGGTGGGGCGTCGTACATGCATTCCCGAGCGTTACGAACGTAGCGTCGAACGCACTCTGCCGGGCGCTCGGATTCTCCCGGGTCGCTGAAGAAGATCTTTTGTTTTCGGAGCAGATATTCCGTGTCAATCACTGGTGCGTCGACACGGGTTAAAACCCCCAGTCGATAGGTAGCGTTCTGAGCGACTGACGCGGCGGAACTGGTGATCAGGTGTGGCGGTCGGCGACCGTGTCGCACAAGGCGGCGAGCGCGCGCTTCGCGGCGATGTCGGGAAGTGACGAGAGAGTGGCCCGCGCATCGGACGCATAAGCACGGACCGTCTCGCGGGCTTTGTCGACCGCGCGATGCGCGCGCAGGAGGGAGAGCGCCTCATCGAGAGCGGTCTTGTCGGTGAGATCGCTCTCGAGCAACTCGACCAACCGGTCGTCCCCCGCCTCACGTTCGCCCAGGACATGGAGCACCGGCAGCGTACGCACACCCTCGCGAAGATCGGTGCCGGGCGTCTTGCCCGATGTGCCCGCGTCGCTCACGACGTCGAGCAAGTCGTCGGACAGCTGGAAAGCCACGCCAATGCGTTCGCCGAACCGCGCGAGGATCTCGGTGGCCTGCTCCCCCGCACCAGAAAGCATTGCGCCAAATCGACCGGAGGTGGCGATCAACGACGCGGTCTTGTCGGACACGACGCGCAGGTAGTGCTCGACCGGGTCCACGCCGTCTTCTGGACCTACGGTCTCGCGGATCTGCCCCTGCACGAGCCGCTCGAACGTGCGCGCCTGGATGCGCACCGCCTCGGGCCCGAGGTCGGCGAGGATGTCGCTCGCGCGAGCAAACAGAAAGTCGCCGGTCAGGATCGCGATGGAGTTGGTCCAACGAGCGTTTGCGCTGGGCGCGCCGCGTCGCCGAGGTGCTTCGTCCATCACATCGTCGTGGTAAAGCGTCGCGAGATGCGTCAGCTCTACGACGACAGCAGCGGGTACTACGCCGGGCGCTGCGGCGTCACCGAACTGCGCGGCGAGGAGCAGCAACAACGGACGGAACCGTTTGCCTCCCGCATCGACCAAGTGGCGCGACGTCTCCGTCACGAATGGATAGTCGCTCTTGATGGACTCACGCAGCAGCGCCTCGACCGCGCCCATGCCAGCGCGCAAGTCGGCTTCCAGAGCAGGCTCGTCGATCTCGACGCCGAGCGGCGGTGCAGCCACGGTGCCCCCAGCGGGATCAGCGAACGAATAACCCATTGGCAGCGTGGTTGGCCAGGTCAAGGACCGGCTGCGGCAGGACTCCAAGGACAACCGTAACGGCAAGGCCCAGCGCGACGGCGGCAGCGGTGTACGCGCTAGGAATCACGACCGTCGGCCCATCGGGTGCGGGGTCGGAGAAGAACATCAGGACAATGACCCGGACGTAGAAGAACGCGGCGACCGCGCTCATCACGACGCCGACGACGACGAGTGGCGCCGCTCCCCCGGCAATGCCAGCCGAGAACACGGCGTACTTGCCCATGAACCCGCTCGTGGTGGGGATGCCCGCCAGCGCCAGCAGGAAGAGCGCGAAAATGCCAGCGACCAACGGTGAGCGGCGTCCGAGCCCACGCCAACGCGACAGATGTGTTGCCTCGCCGTCAGCGTCCCGAACCAGCGTGACAATCGCGAACGCACCGAGCGTCGTGAAGCCGTACACCAGCAGGTAGAACATCGTGCCCGACAATCCCGCCTCGCTCGTCGCGACGACACCGATGAGCAGGAACCCAGCATGCGCGATCGAGGAGTAGGCCAGCATGCGCTTGACGTCGGTCTGCGTGATCGCGAGCACCGATCCAACGACCATGGTGAGGATTGCAACTCCCCACATGAGCGGACGCCAGTCCCACCGGACGCCACCGAATGCGACGTAGAACACCCGCAGCAGTGCACCGAAAGCTGCGACCTTCGTGCCCGAGGCCATCAACGCGGTCACCGGCGTGGGGGCGCCTTGGTAGACGTCGGGCGTCCACGAGTGGAACGGCGCAGCCGAAATCTTGAACAACAGACCGACCGCCATCAGGGCGATGCCGGCAATCAGCAACGAGTCCCCGTGCGGTGACGAGGAGATGGCGTCGGCGATGCCACCCAGCCGCACGGTGCCTGCGTAGCCATAGACCAGGGCAAGGCCATAGAGGAAGAACGCGGACGAGAACGCCCCGAGCAGGAAGTACTTGAGCGCTGCCTCCTGCGACAACAACCGGCGACGCCGAGCCAGCCCGCAAAGGAGATAGAGCGGTAGCGACAGCACTTCGAGCGCGACGAACATCGTGAGCAAGTCATTGGCCGCGGGGAACAGCAGCATCCCGCCCACGGCGAACATCACGAGCGGATAGACCTCGGTGTGCGTGCGGTCGACAGGACCAGCCAACTCGGCTTCAGAACCCGGGATCGCGGCACCGTGGCCAGTGAACGAGCCACCGCCCTCGTCGAAGGTGCGCTCCCCAACGAGCAGCAGCGAGGCGAACGCGAGCGAGAGGATCGTGCCTTGTAAGAACAGCGTCGGCCCGTCGACGGCGACGGCTCCCTCGGCGGCCAAGCGGTGCGCGCCAGCGAGGACGACGACCGCGACGAATGAACCGATCAAGCCGAGCAACGCCACTGGGAGCTGTACGACGCTGCGCAGTCGAGCAGGAAGCAGGGCCTCCAGCAGTACGCCGACCGTCGCAACACCGAAAACGACGAGCATCGGCGAGATGCCGGCGTAGTCGATGTGCGGCGACGGGAACGTATCCGCGGCCGCAGCCAGGCTCATCAGCGTGCCGGTCACGGCGTGCTCCCTGAGGTGAACGGCGCAGTGCCCTCGACGCCGAACTCGCCACGCGCGTCCTTAGCGGGGACGCTCGGCGTCGGATCGGTGTGCCCGGAGTCCTTGACCGTTGCCGTCACCGCCGGCGTGATCACATCGAGCACGGGCTTGGGGTAGATGCCGAGAGCGATGATCACTGCCAAGACCGGTGCGATCACCCACACCTCGCGCTTCGTCAGGTCAGTGATCACCTCGTTGCCCGGCTTCAGGGGGCCGTGCATGGTCCGTTGGACCAGCAAGAGGATGTAGAGCGCGGCCAGGATGATCCCCACTGTGGCGAGAACAGCTGCTTCCCGGTAGCGCGTGAACGTTCCAACTAGGACGAGGAACTCGCTGACGAAGCTATTCAGGCCCGGCAACGCGAGACTGGACAGGCCGGTGAGGAAGAACGCGCCGTAGAGCCAGGGCGCCACCTGGTTGACGCCGCCGTAGTCGTCGATGTGGCGGCTGCGCCGGCGGGCGATCAGGAAGCCAGCGACGAGGAAGAGCGCGCCGGTCGAGAAGCCGTGGTTGACCATGTAGAGCGTCGCACCGACGCCACCTTGGCTGGTGAACGCGAAGATGCCCAACGCGATGAAGCCGAAGTGCGCAACCGACGTATAGGCGATCAGCCGCTTGATGTCGCGTTGGCCCATCGCGAGTAGCGCGCCGTAGAAGATCCCGATGACCGAGAGCGTGATGACAACAGGCGCGAACGTGTCCGACGCATTGGGGAACAGCGGCAGGCAGTAGCGGATCATGCCGAACGTGCCGACCTTGTCGAGTACGCCGACGAGCAAGACTGCGCCCCCGGTCGGCGCCTCGGACGCTGCGTCCGGCAGCCAGGTGTGGAACGGCCACAGCGGAGCCTTGATGGCGAACGCGATGAAGAAGCCGAGGAACAAGGCCTTCTCCACGTCGCCGGAGATGTGCAGCTGGGTTAGCACCTGGAAGTCGAACGTGCCCGACGGCAGCTGGTTGGCGGATACGACGTACAAGCCGATGACCGCGGCCAACATCAGCAGGCCGCCCACGAGGCTGTAGAGCAGGAACTTGACCGCTGCATACGACCGCTGAGGCCCGCCGTAGCTCCCGATGATGAAGTACATGGGGACGAGCATCGCCTCGAAGAAGACGTAGAAGAGGAACACGTCGGTCGCGGCGAATACACCGACGAGCAACGTCTCGGTCAGCAGGATCAAGATGAAGAACGTCCGGATGCTGCGGCCGGTCTCCTCGACTTCGTTCCAGGACGCGAGGATGACGACGGGCACGAGCACGGCCGTCAGGCCGATCAACACGAGCGCGATGCCATCGACACCGACGGCGTAGTGCACGCCGAACTGCGGAATCCAGTCAGCGCGCTCGGTGAGTTGGAAGCGGGCACCGTTGGTGTCGTACTGCGTCGCGAGCGCAACAGTCCAAACGAGTGCCGCAAGCGACGTGATGAGGGCGACAACCTTGACCTGGTGGTTGCGCCCGGACGGCACGAGCCCGACGGCGACGGCGCCGACGATCGGAATCACGCCGAGGATGGTCAGCCAATGCATGGCTCAGCCACCCCCCATCCGGACGAGCAGCAGAGCCGCGACGATCACAGCGGCACCCGCGAACATTGCCAACGCGTACGACCGGGCAAAACCGGTCTGCAGCCGGCGGAGCCGTCCGGACGTTCCCCCGATGCCGGCGGCAAGGCCGTTGACGACGCCGTCGACACCCTTGTTGTCGAAGAACACGAGGAACCGGGTGAGGTACTGGCCGGGTCGCATGAACACGGCCTCGTTCACGGCATCGCCGTAAAGGTCACGACGTGCAGCGACTGTTGTCGGCCGCACGGCCTGCGGCGCGACGACGGGAATCTTCTTGTTGCCGTACTGCAACGCGGCTGCCGTGATGCCGCCGGCGACCACGACGAGGGTGAGCAGCGTCAACACGAGCGGTGAGATTGTGTGTGAACCGACCTCGACACCCTCGCCCGTGACCGGCTCGAGGAAGCCCTGCAGACCTTTGCCGATGAGGGTGAGCAGCGCGCCGGCAAGCACCGACCCAACCGCGAGCACGATCATCGGGATCGTCATGACCCGTGGCGACTCGTGCGGGTGCGCATCCGGCGCCCATCGCTTCTCGCCGAAGAACGTCATGATCATCAACCGGGTCATGTAGTACGCCGTGAGACCCGCGCACACGAGGACGGTGATGCCGAGGATCCAGCCGGAAGTGCCGCCCTTGTCGAACGCGGCTTCAATGATCTTGTCCTTGGAGAAGAACCCGGAGAACCCGGGGAAGCCGATGATCGCCAGGTAGCCGGCGCCGAATGTCAGGAACGTGATCGGCATGACCTTGCGCAGCCCGCCGTACTTGCGCATGTCGACTTCGTCATCGAGCGCATGCATCACCGAGCCGGCGCTGAGGAACATGTTCGCTTTGAAGAAACCGTGCGTCACCAGGTGCAGGATCGCGATCGCGTAGCCCGCGGCACCGAGCCCGGCGGCCAGCATCATGTAGCCGATCTGGCTCATGGTCGATGCGGCGAGAACCTTCTTGATGTCGTCCTTGGCGCAGCCGATGATCGCGCCGAACGTCAGCGTCACAGCGCCGACCGTCGCGACGAGCAACCGGGCCGTGCTCGAGCCGTCGTAGATGGGCCCTGACCGGACGACCAGATAGACACCGGCGGTCACCATGGTCGCTGCGTGGATGAGTGCGGAGACCGGCGTAGGACCTTCCATCGCGTCGAGCAGCCAGGACTGCAATGGGAACTGCGCGGACTTGCCGCACGCGCCGAGGAGGAGCAGCAGCCCGATTGCGGTGAGCGTGCCCTTGTTGGCCTCGGTAGCGGAGCCAAGGACTCCGGCGAACGACGTTGACCCGAACGTCGCGAACATCAGCATGATCGCGATGCCCAATCCAACGTCACCGACGCGGTTGACGATGAACGCCTTCTTGGCTGCGGTTGCTGCGGTCGGACGGTGCGTGTAGTACCCGATGAGCAGGTACGACGCGAGACCCACACCCTCCCAGCCGACGTACAACGACAGGTAGTTGTTGCCGAGGACGAGGAGCAACATCACGGCCACAAAGAAGTTCATGAAGCCGAAGAAGCGCCGCCGGCCAGGGTCGCCTTCCATGTAGCCGACCGAGTAGAGATGAATGATGCTGCCCACGCCGGTGATGAGCAGCGCGAAAGTCATCGACAGCGGGTCAAGAAGCAGCCCGGCGTCAACATGGAAGCCCTCGACCGGGATCCAGCTATAGAGGTGTTGGTTCAAGCTCCGATCGTCGGCATTGCGTCCAAGTAGCGCGAAGAACTCGACGAGAGCGATCACGAACGACGCCACAGGAGCACCGACGCCGAGCAGATGTGCCCACTTGTCGCCGCGCTTGCCGACCAGCAGCAGAACCGCTGAGGAAATGAGCGGGATCAGGATTAGCAGGACCGTCAACGTGAATACGCCGTGCGCGGCAACAGGGTGCGGCGGCACGGAGGCATCGGCGGGGAGGGTTAGTAGAGGCATCGGCTCAGTACTTCAACAGGTTGGGGTCGTCGACCGAGGCCGAGCGGCGGGTTCGGAAGATTGTCACGATGATGGCCAGCCCGACCACGACTTCCGCGGCCGCGACGACCATGACGAAGAACGCGATCACCTGCCCATCGAGGTTGCCGTTGATCCGCGAGAACGTGACGAGTGTGAGGTTGACGGCGTTGAGCATCAACTCGATGCACATGAACACGACGATCGAGTTGCGGCGTACGAGGACTCCGGCAGCGCCGACGCTGAACAGCACGGCCGACAGGTAGAGGTAGTAGGTCGGGCTCATGATGTCGGCTCCCCCGCCGACTCCGACTCAGGGCCGAGCACTGCGGGTGTGGCAATGCGCCGGTCCGGTGCAGAACCCCCGGAGAGCAGACCGGGGAGACTTTCCGGAGCCGGCGACCCGTCTGGCTGCAATGCGGGCACGTCCACGGCGTTGTGGCGCGCATACACGCCCGGGCTCGGCAGCGGAGTGAGTCGAGCGCCTTCGCGCACGCGCGCCTGCATCCGGTCGCGCTGGGTGATGCGTGGACCGATGCGCTCGCGGTGAGTCAAGACCATCGCGCCGAGCGCTGCCGTGATGAGCAGGGCGCTCGTGACTTCGAACGCGAACACGTAGCGCGTGAACAGGATCCGGGCCAGACCGGTGGGATTGCCGTCCGCATTGGCGTCGGCGATGCCCTTGGCAGGAGTGTCGACCAGAGCGTTCCCGATGCCGCCGATCAACAGCGCCGCGAACCCAAGGGCGAGGACGAGAGCGGCGATCCGCTGCCCCCTGAGGGTCTCGATCAGCGAGTCGGACGCATCGACTCCGACGAGCATGAGCACGAAGAGGAACAGCATCATTACGGCGCCGGTGTAGACGAAGATCTGTACGAACGCGAGGAACGGCGCGTCTTGAGCGGCGTACAACACTGCTAGCGCGATCATGTCGACCGCTAACAGCAGGGCGGCATGTACGGCGCGACGCGTGGCCACCATGCCGATCGCGGCGATAACCGCGATCGGCCCCAGCACCCAGAAGGTCGCGGCCTCGGCACCGGATGTGTGACCGACGCCAAGCAGCTGCGCACTGGTTGCAGCGATCACGAAGGCTCCGCTGGCGTCGCGCCCGGTGGCGTTCCGGCACCCGTGTAGTAGTCGACCTCGTCGGCGCCAAGACGCATCGGATGCGGCGGGGCTTCCATCCCTGGCAGGAGCGGCGCGAGGAGCTGCTCCTTGGTGAATATGAGGTCCTCCCGACTCGAGTCAGCGAGCTCGTACTCGTTGCTCATCGTCAGTGCCCGCGTCGGGCACGCCTCGATGCACAGACCACAGAAAATGCAACGCAGGTAGTTGATCTGGTAGACGCGGCCGTAACGCTCACCGGGTGAGTAACGCTCCTCGTCGGTGTTGTCCGCGCCTTCGACATAAATGGCGTCCGCCGGGCAGGCCCAAGCGCAGAGTTCGCAGCCGATGCACTTTTCCAGTCCGTCGGAGTGACGGTTGAGGACGTGCCGGCCGTGGAAGCGCGGCGCCGTCGGCTTCTTCTCTTCGGGGTACTGCTCGGTGTTGACCTTCTTGAACATGGTGGAGAAGGTCACGCCGAACCCTTTGATCGGGTCGAACATGCTGGACTTGTTCTCACTCTCGGGCACCGGTCACCTCCTTTGGCGCGTGCTCGACCGTTCCCGGGATCAGTTGCCCCGGAAGCGGAGGTACGGGAAATCCACCGGCGTACGCGTCGTAAGGCTCGGGAACGCGTTCCGCGTTCTCGTCCTCGGTTGGTGGCACCGGCCAGAACGCCACGATCAGGCAGAGGACGACGACGATCCCGCCGCCCCATAGTGCGATCTCACGGCGGTCGCTGGTGTTGTTGAAGTAGGTCCGGGCAGTCGCAACGAGAAGCAGCCAAACGAGACCAACGGGGATGAGCACCTTCCATCCCAGCTTCATGAACTGGTCGTAGCGAAGGCGAGGCAAGGTGCCGCGCAGCCAGACGAAGACGAACAGCACGAGCATCAGCTTGATGAAGAACCAGAGCAGCGTGATCCAACCCGAGTCGAAGCTGGTGAGCGGCCACATCGGCAGCCATCCGCCGAGGAAGACCGTCGTCGCCAGCGCGGCGACCGTCGTCATGTTGATGTATTCGGCGAGGAAGAACATCGCGAACTTCAGTGAGGAGTACTCCGTGTGGAAACCGCCGACGAGCTCACCCTCGGCCTCGGGAAGGTCGAAGGGCGCGCGGTTGGTTTCACCGACACCCGCAACCGCGTAGATGAGGAACGACACCGGTAACGCGATCAGGAACCACCGGCCGTGCTGCGCAGAGACGATCTCCGATGTGGACATCGAGCTGGCAAAGATCAAGACAGGTACCAGCGAGAGGCTCAGCGCAATCTCGTAGGAGATGACCTGCGCCGTCGAACGAAGACCACCGAGCAACGGATAGGTCGAGCCACTTGACCAGCCGGCCAGCACGAGGCCGTAGACGCCAATCGCGCTCATCGCGAGCACGAAGAGCACCGCAACGGGAAGGTCAGTCAGTTGCAACGCGGTGTGGTGACCGAAGATGGAAACGGTGCCACCCATCGGGATCACCGCAAAGCCGAGGAACGCCGGGACCGCGGAGATGATCGGCGCCAAGATGTAGACCGGCCGGTCGACGATCGCCGGGATGATGTCCTCTTTGAGTGCCAGCTTGATGCCGTCCGCGAGGCTCTGCAGTGAGCCGTTCGGGCCCACCCGGTTGGGGCCGATGCGCATCTGCATCCGGGCGACGACGCGACGCTCGAACACGATCATGAACAGCGTGAGGACGACCAGGAACGCGAAGACCGCAACAACCTTGATGAGGACCAGCCACCACGGGTCGGTACCGAAGCCCGCGACCTCCCGGCTGTCCGCCAGCACCGTCGCACCGGTCGCGAGGTCGAAGGTCACCGTGCACCACCCGCACTGAGCCGGACGAGCGCACCTGCGTCGGCATTGAGGTCGCGGCGTACGGCCGAGCCCACCGAATTGGTCGGCAGCCATACGACTCGATCGGGCAAGTCGCCGATCGCGACGGGCAACGAAATCGACCCGCGATCGGTGGCGACGTTCACCTGCTGACCCGCGACAACGCCGACCTCAGCCGCGGTCGACGCGTTGAGTACGGCGGTGGCCTGCTTCGCCGTACCCGCAAGGTGGGGCTCGCCGTCTTGCAACCGACCAGCGTCAAGCAGCAGATGCCACGTCGCGAGGATCGCCTGGCCACGCTCCGGTTGTTGCGTGCGTGCTGCTTCGTGTGATGGTGCAGCCGCGGGAGTCCCCGGCGCGCGACCGATGCGTTCAAGTTCTGCGCGCGCAGCCTCAAAGTCGGGCAAACCCAGGTCGACACCCATCTCCTCGGCGAGGACGTGCAACACACGGCCGTCGGGCAGGGCGCCGGTCGCGAGGAGCGTCTCCGGGAAGGGACGGACGCGACCTTCCCAGTCGATGTAGCTCCCCGCCTTCTCGACGGCGGCGGCGACGGGAAGGACGACGTCGGCGCGTGCCGTCACCGCGCTTTCCCGAATCTCGAGACTGACCAGGAACGGCACCGTTTCTAGCGCGTCGATCGCCGCCTGCGGGTCGGGCAGGTCATCGGGATCGACCGCTCCCACGACGAGAGCGTCGATGCCTCCGGATCGTGCGGCTTCCACGATGGCGCTGAGTTCACGGCCGGCTTGGGTCGGTACGCCGGTCCACCCGAGCGCCGATGCATCCGACAACGCATGTCCACCCGGCAGCAAGCCCGGCAGCAGACCGGCGTCGAGGGCGCCGCGGTCGCCAGCGCGACGTGGCACCCATGCGAGCTGCGCGCCCGTGGCATCGGCAAGCCGCGCGGCCGCGGAGAACCCACCGGGCACGGACGCGAGACGTTCGCCGAGCAGGATCACGGCGCCCGGCTCGCGCAGCAGTCGCACGATGTCGTCGCCCGCCTTGTCCACACCCGTTGGCTGCGTCAATGCGGCGAGCACCTGGGACTCGCCACCGGGGATGGTCTTGAGCAACGTGGCGCCGAGCTTGCGCGCACCATTCGTCGTCATCGGGCCGATGGCAGCAACCCGAGTGTCCTTCGTTGCCGCCTTGCGCAACCTGAGGAAGACGATCGGCGACTCCTCCTCGGGCTCGAACGCCACGAGCAGCACGATCGGCGCCGTGTCGAGGTCGGCGTACGTCGTCGCCGTACGGCCGGCCACCCGCGCCGCCAGGAACTCCGCCTCTTCTGACGAATGCGGGCGAGCACGGAAGTCGACGTCGTTGGTCCGCAGCGCCGTACGCGCGAACTTGGCGTACGCGTACGCATCTTCGAAGGTCAGCCGACCACCGGGCAGTACGCCGGCGCGCCCGACTGCCGCCCGCAATCCCGTGGCCGCGCGTTCCAGTGCTTCGGTCCAGCTGGCCTCGACGAGGTATCCCTCGTCGTCCCGAACCAGCGGCGTGGTGATGCGGTCCGCAGCGGTGGCGTAGGCAAACCCCCACCGGCCCTTGTCGCAGTTCCATTCCTCGTTGACCTGCGGGTCGTCCCCTGCGAGACGTCGCATGACCTTGCCGCGGCGCCAGTCAGCCCGTTGCGCGCAGCCCGACGAGCAGTGTTCACAGACCGACGGGGTCGACTGCAGGTCGAAGGGCCGAGCCCGGAACCGGTACTGCGCACCGGTCAGCGCGCCGACCGGGCAGATCTGCACGGTGTTACCGGAGAAGTACGACTCGAACGGCTCGTCCTCGTAAATCGCGACCTGCTCGAGAGCCCCGCGTTCGAACAGCTCGATGAACGGGTCGCCGGCGATCTGTTGGGAGAACCGCGTGCAGCGCGCGCACAGAACGCAGCGCTCGCGGTCAAGCAAGACCTGCGACGAGATCGCAATCGGCTTCGGGAAGGTGCGCTTCTCGTCGCGGAATCGCGAGTCGGCCCGGCCATTGCTCATCGCTTGGTTCTGCAAGGGGCACTCGCCGCCCTTGTCGCAGACCGGGCAGTCGAGAGGATGGTTGATGAGGAGCAGTTCCATCGTCCCCTGTTGCGCCTTGTCCGCGACCTGCGAGGTCAGTTGCGTGCGGACGACCATGCCGTCGGCAACGGGTGTCGTGCACGCTGTCTGCGGCTTGCGCTGGCCTTCGATCTCGACAATGCACTGACGGCATGCACCGATGGGGTCGAGCAACGGGTGGTCGCAGAACCGCGGGATCTGAATCCCCAACAACTCCGCCGCGCGGATGACGAGGGTGCCCTTGGGGACGTGTAGCTCGAACCCGTCGATGGTGATGGTGACCGTGCCATCGGGACGCTCGCCCGATGCTCCGCCCGGTGGGGTGGTCGTCGTCACTGTCATTGGCGTGCACCTGCGAGGGAGCGACGGGTGTCGAAGGGGCAGCCACCCTGCTCGTAGTGCGCGACGTACTCGTCGCGGAAGTACTGGATGGAGGAGATGACTGGGCTGACGGCGCCGTCACCGAGCGCGCAGAACGACCGGCCGAAAATGTTGTCACTCAGGTCGAGCAAGGTCTCGATGTCTTCGGCGGTCGCGTCTCCGCGCTCGAGTCGGTCGTAGATCTGGACGTACCAGAACGTGCCCTCGCGACACGGCGTGCACTTGCCACACGACTCATGTGCGTAGAACTCACACCATTTGGCGGCAGCGCGTACGACGCAGTCGAACTCGTCGAACACCATGATTGCGCTCGTGCCGTTCATGGAGCCCGCCTCTGCGACGGACTCGAAGTCGAGAGGTACGTCGAGGTGCTCGCGTGTCAGCAATGGCGTCGACGAGCCGCCTGGTGTCCAGAACTTGATCTCGTTGCCGTCGCGCACGCCACCTGCCATGTCGAGCAGCTCGCGAAGCGTCGTTCCCATCGGCGCTTCGTACTGACCTGGTCGCGCGACGCGACCCGACAACGAGAAGATGCTGGTGCCCGGCGACTTCTCCGGACCCATCTGCTTCCACCACTCGGGACCGCCGAGCAGGATGAACGGCACGCTCGCCAGCGTCCCGACGTTGTTCACCACCGTGGGGCAGGCGTACAAGCCGTGTGTCGCCGGGAACGGTGGCTTCAGTCGGGGTTGCCCGCGGTAGCCCTCGAGGGAATCGAGCAACGCGGTTTCCTCACCACAGATGTACGCACCTGCACCCCGGTGCATCGTCACCTCGAGATCGAATCCCGTGCCGAGGATGTTCTTGCCGAGGTAGTTGGCGTCGTAGGCCTCTTTGATGGCCGCCTCGAGGCGACGGCCGGCGTGGACCAACTCTCCGCGCAAGTAGATGAACGCGTGATTGCTGCGTACGGCGTACGCCGCAATGATCGTTCCCTCGATGAGCGAGTGCGGGTCCATCATCATGAGAGGCGCGTCGCGGCACGTGCCGGGTTCACCTTCGTCGGCGTTGACGACGACGTAGTGCGGCTTGCCGTCACCCTGCGGGATGAAGCCCCATTTCTGACCCGCGGGGAAGCCCGCGCCACCGCGCCCACGCAGGGTGGCGTCCTTGACGACGGCAATGACTTCGTCGGGGTTCATCGTCAGGGCCTTGCGCAACGCGCGATAGCCATCGGTGCGCTCGTACGTCTCGAGCGTCCACGAACGTGGTTCGGCCCACCGCTTGGTCAGGACAGGGGTGATCGGCATCAGGCATCACCTGCTGCTGCCGATGCAGCACGACCGTCGGGGTACGCCGGTGCTGCCTCGCCGCGCTCAGCGGCAACACGCAAGCCGATCAGCGTGGGCTCGCCACCGGCCTCGGCATCGACGGCACCGGGACGGTTGTCGCCGAGCCCGGCGAGCTGTCGCGACATCTCCCGGAACGTGCACAACGGCGCACCACGCGTCGGTTGCGGGCGCTCGCCCTTCTGCAGGGCGGTGACCACGTTGCTCGCAGAATCGACTGTCTGCCGGTCGAAGAACTCGTAGTTGACGGTGAGCACCGGCGCGTAGTCGCACGCTGCCAGGCACTCGGCATGCTCCAGCGTGAAGGCGCCATCAGCCGTCGTTTGGTCATGACCGACGCCGAGTTGCTCTTTCATGGCAGCAAAGATCTCGTCACCACCGAGCAACGCGCACAATGTGTTTGTGCACACGCTGACGAGGTAGTCGCCGGTGGGGCGACGTTTGTACATCGTGTAGAACGTCGCTACCGCGCCGACCTCGGCCTTGGTCAGATCCAGCAGCTCCGCGCAGAACGCCACTCCAGCCGGAGTCACGTAACCCTCTTCGGACTGCACGAGGTGCAGCAACGGCAGCAGTGCCGACCGCGGACGCGGGTAACGAGAGATGATTTCCCGGGCATGCTCGCGGGTCTCGTCGGTAAACGGCATCTAGCGATCCACCCCACCCATGACGGGGTCGAGACTGGCCACCGTCGCGACGATGTCGGCGATAAGTCCGCCTTCGCTCGCGATCGACACGGCCTGCAGGTTGACGAACGACGGGTCACGCAGGTGCACGCGGTAGGGCCGCGTGCCGCCGTCGGACACGAGGTGGCAACCCAACTCGCCGCGCGGGGACTCGATCGGCACGTAGACCTGCCCCGGGGGCACGCGGAAGCCCTCAGTGACGAGCTTGAAGTGATGGATCAAGGCCTCCATCGACTCACCCATGATGTGCCGGATGTGGTCCAGCGAGTTGCCGAGCCCGTCGCCACCGAGAGCAAGTTGGGCAGGCCACGCGACCTTCTTGTCCGCGACCATGACCGGACCTGGGCGCAGGCGGTCGAGACACTGCTCGACGATTTTCAGCGACTCGTGCATCTCGCGCATGCGGACGAGGAACCGCGCGTAGTTGTCACCGGCCGTCTCGGTTACGACGTCGAACTCGAACGTCTCGTAACCGAGATACGGCATCTCCTTCCGCAAGTCCCAGGGCAAGCCCGCGGCGCGCAGCACCGGACCGGTGACGCCAAGCGCGACACACGCGCTGAGGTCGAGCACCCCGGTGTCTTTGAGTCGGGCCTGCCAGATCGGTTGGCCGGTCAGCAGCCGGTCGTATTCCGGCAACCGCTGCCGCAACAGCTCGATCGTTTCGCGGATCTTGTCGACGGCGCCCGGCGGCAAGTCTTGCGAGACACCACCGGGACGGACATACGCGTGGTTCATCCGCAACCCGGTGATCATCTCGAATATGTCGAGGATCAGTTCGCGTTCGCGGAAGCCGAAGAGCATGCCGGTGATTGCGCCGAGCTCCATGCCACCGGTGGCCAGCCACACCAGGTGCGAAGCAACGCGGTTGAGCTCGAGCATCATCACGCGGATAACCTGTGCGCGCTCGGGCACCTGCTCTTCGATACCGAGCAGCTTTTCGACCGCGAGGCAGTACGCCGTCTCATTGGCAAACGGGGACAGGTAGTCCGCGCGGGTAAGGAATGTCACGCCTTGCGTGAAGTTGCGGTACTCGCAGTTTTTCTCGATCCCGGTGTGCAGGTAGCCGATGCCGACGCGAGCCTCCGTGACCGTCTCGCCGTCGAGCTCGAGAATCAGCCGCAGGACACCATGGGTCGACGGGTGTTGCGGACCCATGTTGACGACGATGCGCTCGTCTCCGACGGCAGGAGCGATTTCGTCCCAGTCGGAGCCCGTGACGGTGTAGACCTTGCCTTCGGTGGTGTCACGAGCAGTCGCGAGGAATTCGGTCATCAGTTGTAGGCCCTCCGCTCATCCGGCGGTGGGATCTGGGCGCCCTTGTATTCGACGGGGATGCCTCCGAGCGGGTAGTCCTTGCGCTGCGGATGCCCCGGCCAGTCATCGGGCATGAGGATCCGGGTCAGCGACTGTCGCCCGGTGAAGATGACCCCGAACATGTCGTAGGTCTCGCGCTCCTGCCAGTCAGCAGTCGGATAGACGCCCATGACTGACGGGACGTACGGCGCCGCATCGGGAACCTCGACCTCGAGTCCGATCCGTCTCCGGTGCGTCAACGACGTCAGTTGATAGACGACATGCAACTCGTGGTCGGTGTCGTCGATGTAGTGGACGCCCGACACACTCGAACACAACTCGAAACGCAGCGCCGGGTCGTCACGCAGCGTCTGACACAACTCGACGATCGACTCGGGCCTGACATGGAACGTGATCTGCCCGCGATCGACGACGACTCGCTGGACCGCAACGGCGTACGCCGACGGTGTCAGCGCGCGCTCCATGGCCTCAGTGACCTCGTCGTAATAGCTGCCATAGGGACGTGGTGTCGAGGTCTTCGGAGCGGCCTGACGCACGAGGCCACCGAAGCCCGAGGTGTCACCGGAGCCCTCAACGCCGAACATGCCCTTGCGGATCGGGTCAGCAGGTTGCTCCTCCCCGATCGGCGCAACCGCTTGCTGGGGGTCGACCCGGGGCGAGCCGAAGGGCTCGACGCCGTGAGGCGTTTCATGACCCGTCATCGCTTCAGACCCCGCTGCGTCGGGCGTTCGACGGCGGCAGTTCCACTCGAGGTGGCGAGAGCGGGCTTGTCGAGACCCACCTGCTCTAGCTCGTCGATCTCGCGTTCGCGGTTGACCCCGAGCTTCATCGCGCGGATCTGGTCGTGCAGCTTGAGGATCGAGTCGAGCAGCATCTCGGGTCGCGGCGGACATCCCGGCAGATAGATGTCGACAGGCACGATGTGATCGACGCCCTGCACGATGGCGTAGTTGTTGAACATGCCGCCGCTGCTGGCGCAGACGCCCATCGAGATGACCCATTTCGGCTCGGGCATCTGGTCATAGATCTGGCGAAGTACCGGCGCCATTTTCTGGGACACCCTGCCCGCGACGATCATCAGATCGGCCTGGCGAGGCGTCGCGCTGAACCGCTCCATACCGAAGCGCGCGAGGTCATAGCGGCCGGCTCCGGTAGCCATCATCTCGATGGCACAGCACGCCAACCCGAACGTCGCCGGCCACAGTGATCCCGCGCGCGCCTCACCGGCGATCTTCTCGACCGTGGTGAGAAGGAAGCCGCTGGGAAGCTTCTCTTCTAGTCCCACTCGAGTCCTCCGCGACGCCACACGTAGGCATAGACGACGAAGATGGTGCCGATGAACAGCACCATCTCAACCAGACCGAATGTCCCGAGCCGGTCAAACGCAACTGCCCATGGATACAAGAAGATGACCTCGATGTCGAAAACGATGAAGAGCATCGCGGTGAGGTAGTACTTCACCGGAAAATGCCGGCTCGACGCCTGAGGGGTCGGCTCGATGCCACATTCGTAGGGCTCGAGCTTGGCACGGTTGTAACGACGCGGACCGGTGAAGTGCGCCGCGCCCACGGAGAAGACGGCGAAGCCAGCCGCGAGCACGAAAAGAATCAGGATCGGCACGTACGGATGTGACATCGTCGCCTCCTTCCTCTCCCCGTCGGTCGGGACGACCGGCGGCAGTCTAGGTCCGGGTTCGGGTGTGGCCCGGACGCGGGTCTGTCAGGCCGCGGGGGCCAGTCGAGTCAGTGCAGCGATGAGCCGATCGGTTGCATCGCCGCCCCGGGGATCGCTCAGGTTGGCAAGCAACTTCAGGGCAATCCGCATCAACGTCGGATGCGGCAAACCGTGACGTGTTACCAAACGCATAACGGACGGATGGCCGATCGCCTTCACGAACATGCGCCCGAGCGTGTAGTAGCCACCCCAAGCCTCACGCAACGTCGCGGGGTACATCGCCAGCGCGCGTTCACGCGACGGGCCGTCGGGACGGCCCAGTGCCTGAACGATGACCTCGGCGGCGAACTCGCCGGATTCCATCGCGTAGGCGATGCCCTCACCGTTGAACGGGTTGACCATGCCGCCGGAGTCACCGACCAGCAGGACACCACGGTCGTAGTGCGGCTGCCGGTTGAACGCCATCGGCAGTGCGCTGCCGCGGATCGGCCCCGTGGCGTGGTCCTCGTCGAACTGCCACTCCGGGGGCATCGCCGATGCCCACCGCTTCAGCAGATCGCGATAGTCGACATTGCCGAAAGCCGCACTCGTGTCGAGGATGCCCAGCCCCACGTTGCTGGTGCCGTCACCCATGCCGAACACCCAGCCATAGCCCGGCAGCAGCTCATCGGGGCGCCCGGACGACAGTTCCAACCACGACTCGAGCCAGTCCTCGTCGTGACGCGGGCTGGTGTAGTAGCGGCGTACCGCAACGCCCATCGGCCGGTCCTCACGTTTGCGGATGCCCAGCGCGAGGGAGAAGCGGCTCGAGTTGCCGTCGGCGCAGACGACCAGTGGCGCGCTATAGGTCGTGGGGCCCGCCTCGGCCGCGGCCGTGACACCGATGACCCGACCGCTGCGCTCATCCAGCACCGGACCGGTGACGTTGGTGCGCTCGTGCAGGTGCGCTCCAGCTTTCTCGGCCTGCCGCGCGAGCATCTCGTCGAAGTCCGTACGAGGTCGGACCAGCCCGTAGTTCGGGAAGGACGCGAGCTCAGGCCAGGCCAGCTCGAGGCGCATACCGCCGCCGTAGATCCGCAGGCCGTGGTTGCGTAACCAGCCTGCCTCGGCGGTGGTGTCGACGCCCATCCGCAGCAGGCTGCGAACCGCGCGTGGGGTGAGACCGTCGCCGCACACCTTTTCGCGGGGGAACTCGGCCTTCTCGAGTAGGCGCACATCGAGCCCGGCACGCGCGAGGTGGAAGGCCGTCGTGGACCCGGCAGGGCCGGCGCCGACAACGACGACATCGCTTTCCACAACGGGTCCGACCGCGCGGTCGGTGGTAGCGGCAGTCACAGATAGTCCCCTGCGGCAGTGCACGGGTAGTCGGGCGGCTGTGCGCTTGTGAACACTTTCACGAGCAGTACGGCGACAGTCTAGGTGGTGCCTTTGGGGCTGGGGCGAAGGCCTGTATGCAGAGCGACGACGCCGCCGGAGAGGTTGCGCCACCCGACCTGCGACCAGCCAGCACCAGCGATCCGAGCGGCCAGCTC
Source organism: Frankiales bacterium (assembly GCA_033851265.1). Taxonomy (GTDB): domain Bacteria; phylum Actinomycetota; class Actinomycetes; order JAWWOW01; family JAWWOW01; genus JAWWOW01. The sequence continues at coordinate 88,081 of JAWWOW010000015.1, read as the reverse complement.
CGGCTGGTCGGGCCAGGCCCGGATCGACTCGGCGAGATACACGTAGGCCGTCGGATTGCTCGCGACGCGACGAGCGATGCCGGGCAGCGCGCGCATCAGGTACTCGACGTAGATCGTGCGGAACGGCGGCCAGGTCGGGCGGCTGAACTCACAGATGACGAGCCGCCCCCCGGGTCGGGTCACCCGGGCCAACTCGGTTAGCGCGCCAACGACGTCGCTGACGTTGCGGAGGCCGAACGACATCGTCACCGCATCAAAGCTGGCGTCCGCGAACGGCAACGCCAGCGCGTCTCCGGCCACGAACGTCAACCGTGATCGGCGACGGTGCCCAACGTCGAGCATGCCGAGGGAGAAGTCGCACGCCACGACGTGCGCACCGGCCTCGGCCAATGGCTCGGTGGAGGTGCCCGTGCCGGCTGCCAGGTCGAGCACGCGCTCGCCGGACTTGGCAGCCACGGTGCGGACCACGGCACGACGCCACAACCGGTCCTGACCGAGTGAGAGCACATCGTTGGTCACGTCGTAACGCGAAGCGACGTCGTCGAACATCGCCGCAACTTCGGCAGGCTTCTTGTCAAGCTCCGCGCGCGTCATACGGCCGCCCAGTCCGTTGCCGCACCGATCGACGCGAGCCGTTCGCGCAGCGGGGCGTCACACAACGCGCCAGCGACACCTGCGTCATACGCCGACTGCGGGTCGACCCCGATGCTGCGCGCCAGTTCGTGCTCGTAGCCGAGATCGGTGCTGAACATCGCAGGGTCATCTGTGTTGAGCGTGCATCGCAGGCCTGCCGCGATGAGTTTGGGCAACGGGTGTGCCGCGATGCCTTCGACGACGCGCGTGCGCAGGTTGGACACCGGACAGACGTCGAGAACGGTGCCACGGTCGATGAGTTCGTCGAGCAGGGTCGAGTCTTCAATCGCACGGATGCCGTGCCGGATGCGGTCCGCACCGAGGGCGGCAACAGTCGCGCGGATCGACTCCGGGCCAGCGACCTCACCGGCGTGGGGTACGGCCCCCAACCCACCATCACGTGCGATAGCGAACGCCTTCGCATACGGCTCGGGCGCGAAGTCGGCTTCGAGTCCGCCGATGCCGAGGCCCACCACGCCGCGGTCGCGGTAACGCACCGCCCAGCGCGCTGTCTCTTCCGCCGCCTCGACGTCGGCACCGCGATAGATGTCCGGCGTGAGGCGGACAGTCACGCCGTGTTCGGCGTACGCCTGCTCCGCGCCGTCGCAGTAGCCGTCGAACAACTCGGCCCACTGCACACCGCGCGCGACACGTTCGATGGGAGAGAAGATCGCTTCCAGGTAGACCGCGCCGAAACCTGCAGCCTCTCCGGCGTAGTCGACGACGACCTGCCGGAAGTCGTCGGCGGTGCGAAGTGCATGGGTCGTCATGATCCAGACCTCGACGAAGTGCGAGAAGTCGCGGAAGCGGTACAGCTCCGCGATCCCCTCTTCCGTGTCGGCCGGCAGCGTCAAATTGTTGCGACGGGCGATGTCGAGCAAGGTCGCCGGGCGCACCGTTCCTTCGAGGTGAACGTGCAGTTCAATCTTGGGGTACGGCGCAACCATCAACGCACGTCGACGAGCGGCAGCGTCGCGGTTGTCGAGAAGTGCGACACGACCCGGTCGTCCGTCGGATCATCTGCTGGCGTCCAGTGGACGCGCAGGTGGTTGTAGAGGGTGTCGCGCTGGGCCGGGATGCGGCCAGCCGTACGGATCATGTGGACGATCTCGTGCAGGTTGGAGCGGTGTTTCGCACCGGCGGATGAGACGACGTTCTCCTCAAGCATGATCGAGCCGAGATCGTCAGCGCCGAAGTGCAGGGTCAGCTGCCCGACCTCCTTGCCGGTTGTCAGCCAGGACCCCTGCAGGTGAACGACGTTGTCGAAGAAGAGTCTCGCGACAGCGACCAACCGCAGGTACTCGATCGACGACGCCTGTGTCTGTCCTTTGAGGTGGTTGTTCTCCGGCTGATAGGTCCACGGAATGAACGACCGGAAACCGCCGGTGCGGTCTTGGACGTCGCGGATCATCCGCAGGTGCTCGATCCGCTCAGCGTTCGTCTCGCCGGTGCCCATCATGAATGTCGCGGTGGACTCGAGGCCGAGTTCGTGGGCCGTCTCCATCACCGCCAGCCAGTCCTCGCCCGACTCCTTCAGCGGCGCGATTTCGTGACGGGGTCGGGAAACGAGAATCTCCGCGCCAGCGCCGGCAAAGGAGTCAAGGCCGGCCGCGCGCAATCGCTCGATAACTTCGCGGATCGGCAGGTTGGACGTACGGCTGATGTGAGTGACCTCGGAGCCACCCAGTGAATGCAAAGCTAGCGACGGGTACGCCGCGCGGATTGCGCTGAACGTTTCCTCGTACCACTCGATGCCGATATCCGGGCTGTGCCCACCCTGCAGCATGATCTGGGTCGCGCCGAGGTCAACCGCCTCACCGCAGCGGTGCAGGATCTCGTCGAGAGTGCGGGTCCAACCCTCGGGGTGCTTCGGAGAGCGGTAGAACGCACAGAACTTGCACGCTGTCACACAGACGTTCGTGTAGTTGATGTTGCGGTCAATGATGTACGTCGCAATGTCCGCGACGTCCCCGAAGCGACGGCGGCGCGCAGCATCTGCGGCCCGGCCAAGCGCATGCAGGGGTGCATTGCGGTAGATCTCGAGCGCCTCATTCGGAGAGATCCGTCCACCGTCGGCGGCACGATCAAGAACTGCCTGCAACCCGCTCACAGTCATGAGCGTAGTCGCGGTGATCTAGCCAGCCGCCGCCGGTCGGTGACAGATCGCGCGCAGGCGCTCGACCAACGTGGTGACGGAAAGTCCCTTCTCCACATAGTCGTCGGCAAGCGCAACGACGTCAGTCGGGACGCTCCCACGTGGCAATGCCGAGAGCAGCACGACCCGGGTTTGCGCGTGCCACGCCTTGACCCGTCGCAGCGCTTCGAGGCCGTCCATCACCGGCATATCGACGTCGAGCACGAGGAGATCGGGCTCGAGCTCTTGCGCGAGCTGAACAGCCTCCGCACCGTTGGACGCGGCCCCGACAACGCTGAAGTCATCCTCGTCATCGATGAGCAGACAGACGAGGTCACGAAGGTCGGTGCTGTCGTCCGCTACCACCACGCGGTAACGCACAACCCTCGGCAAGTCGCCGAGTTCATGCGTCGGTAGGGACGAGTCACCCGTTTCGTGCACACCTTCATGTTGCCCACTCAAATGGTGCGTCGCACTCCCACATTCGGATGACTATCGCCCAGATCAAATAGGGACGAATTCGGGCGGGTCGGACGTGTCGACTCCGATACGGCCGGCAACCGCCGCAGCGAATGCACGCATGCCCGCGATCTGTCGTTCACCGAGGCTGAAATCCAGCGTGCGGAAATACGTCACCAATGTTGCTGGGTCGAAGTCCTCCCACTTGGCCGCGCTGACGGCGACGTCCTCGACCTGAGCCAGCGAGAGGTCTCGCGAAGCCACGAATGCGCCATGCACTTCCTTGACCAGGCCGGGATTCTGCTCGGCGAAGCCCCGGCGTACTGCCCACACCGCGAACACCATCGGTAGTCCGGACAGCTCACGCCAGACCGCACCGAGGTCGTGCACCGTCAGTCCGTGGGCGGGTGCGTCAAACGTCGCCCGCAAGGCCGCGTCACCGATGAGCACAGCGGCGCGTGCCTCGAGCATCATCGCCGTCAGGTCAGGTGGACAGGAGAAGTACGTCGGTTGCACGCCGACCCGATCCTCGAGCAGATGCTGGGCGAGGACGACGGACGTGCGGCTCGTCGACCCGAGTGCGACCGGCTCGCCGTCGAGCTCCTCGAGCGGAACCTGGCTCACCAGATTGACCGACAACACCGGGCCGTCGCTACCGACTGCGAGGTCGGGAAGCAACAGCAACTGGTCGCTGTGACGGAGATACTCGACAAGGCTGATCGGACCGATGTCGAGGTCACCTGCGACGAGCATGTCGCCCAGTCGGTCTGGTGTGTCTTTGTAGAGGTCGACGTCGAGTAACGCACCCGAACGCACCAGGCCCCAGTACAGCGGCAGGCAATTGAGGAACTGAATGTGCCCGACGCGGGGTCGCCCATGTGCCGTCGCAGTCACCCAACGAGCCTATGTCGGCTGGATCAAGTGCTGCGCGCTGCCTCGAAGTCGAGCGCACCCGCTCCGGTCGCGCGCCCGTGCTCATGCAGGACCAGCCAGACGGTGTTGCCGCGAGCGTTTCGGAGGGTCCCGTGCTCGTCAGCGAGCGAGGAGACGAGCACCTTGCCGCGGCCGCGGAGCCGGCCGATGCCACTCGGATCGGTTTCGGCAGAAGAGTCGCGATCCGCGACGGCGAGGAGGACGCTGCCTGCCACACAACCCACGCCGACCTCCAGTGAGGTCCGGGCATTGAGCACGACATTGGTCACGAGTTCGCTCGTCAGGAGCACCGCGGCTTCCCGTTGCGCGACCGTTGCGTTCGACAGCTGCGCTTCGACGAACTTGCGCGCCACCCCCGGCGCCGGCGCCACCGGATCCAGGTACATCGACGCGATCGCGCCCGCGGATCCATTCGGAATGAGGCCCGCGCCCACCAACTGCGCGGGAATGCCACCTGGCCTCATCCACGCCACCCCCTGCAGCAATCGACCCGTGCTCTGGCGCTTCCGCCAGCGACAACCACACGACAGCATTGGCGGGGGGCACGAGGCGGAGTCAAAGTCGTATCACGACGGCCACGCTTCGCGTAACCCGCTGCTCGTTGTGACTTCATCCGACTTCTCCGGAACTCTGTTGTTGCTGTCGCGCCATCTCGTCGGCAATCGCATCCTCGCGAGCAGTCCTGGCCGAGGTCCGGGCGCGACGACTCGCCGCCCGGTTCTCCAACGCCAGAGCAAACGCTGCACGTTGTCGCGAGAGCAGGAAGTAACTCACGACAGCAGAGGCGAGAAGTGCAACGACCGCAACGACCAGTCCACGCAGCCCGGCAAGGTAAGCAAGGGCCACGAAGGCGACAAAGAGGCCTAGACGCGATGCCGAATAGACGGCGAATGTGCGCCACAGCGTGATTCGCGCGCCGGTCGGTGAGTTGGGGTTACCGCTCACACGCGCATGGGTTGCGGAGTCTCCCGCAACGACGGGTCCGGACCGGCGTACTCCTGCGTCACTCGGTATCGCGTGTCCCGCTCGACCGGGCGAAAGCCTGCTTCGCGGATGAGTTGCAACAGGTCGTCTCGAGTCATCTCGTGTGGCGTTCCGAAGCCGTCAGCGTCATGCGTGATCTTGTACTCGACGACGGAACCATCGAGGTCGTCTGCGCCGTAGGACAGCGCGAGCTGTGCCGTGGTGAGTCCGTGCATCACCCAGAAGCACTTGACGTGGTCGATGTTGTCGAACAACAGTCGCGAGACCGCGAACGTCTTCAGTGCCTCGGCACCAGTGGCCATCGTCGTCGTGTTCTGAAGCCGGTTGCGGGGGTCCCCCGCCGCGTCGTGCTGGAACCGGAGCGGGATGAAGACAACGAAACCGCCGGTCTCGTCCTGCAGCTCGCGAAGGCGGAGCACGTGGTCCACCCGGTGGCGTGGCTCCTCGATGTGCCCGTAGAGCATCGTGCAGGGCGTGCGAAGGCCCTTGGAATGAGCGATCCGGTGGATCCGGGACCAGTCCTCCCAGTGGGTGTCGTGGTCGACGATCTGCTGGCGGATCTCCCAGTCGAAGATCTCTGCGCCACCGCCGGTCAGCGACTCCAGACCGGCGTCGATCAGCTCGTCGAGGATCTCGTCGGCGGAGAGCCCGGAGATCCGCTCGAACCAGTGGATCTCCGTCGCGGTGAATGCCTTGAGGGCAACTCCAGGGACGGCCGCCTTGAGCTCGCGCAAGGACCTGGGGTAGTACTTCCAGGGCAAGGTTGGGTGCAGGCCGTTGACGATGTGCAGCTCGGTGATGCCGGCCGGCTCCATCTCCTTCGCCAGCCGGACCGCTTCCTCGACGCGCATCGTGTAGGCCTCGGCCTCACCGGGCTTGCGCTGGAAGGAGCAGTACGCGCAGGAGGCAGCGCATACGTTCGTCAGGTTCAAGTGTCGGTTGACGTTGAAGTACGCGACATCGCCGTGCCGACGCGTGCGCATCTCGTGCGCGAGGCCACCGAGCCAGGCCAGGTCGTCGGATTCGTAGAGGGCGACACCGTCGTCGTAGGTCAGCCGCTCGCCGGCCAAGACCTTGCTCTCGAGTTCTCGTTGCAGGCCGGGATCCACACAGTCGAGGGTACGCGGCGGCCCGCCGCCCTCCGGGGGGTGGAGGTCAGCGGGCCGCCTACGTCGTACGTCAGTCGGTCGCCGTCAAGAACTTCTCGCTACGACGGAATCGACGCACGGCGTAGGCCGCGAGCAGCATCAGCGCTGCAGTCACGGAAACGCCAACCGGCAGGCCGGTGTTGGCCAGGTCCGGCGTATTGCCAGGTGTGACCGTCGTCGGCGTTGTCGCGGCGACTGTCGTGTACGACGACTGGTCCGCCAGCGTGGCGATCTTGGCCTCGATGGAGAACGGGTCACCGAAGCTAACCGCGAGCGGCGCTACTGCCGCACGCGGGATGACTTCCTGCTGCGACAGCAGGCCGGCCCATTTGAACGTCAGGCCGGTGACGGTAGCCAGCGCCGACGTGTCGGCTCCGACCTTGTCCAGACTGGTCGACTTCGTGAGCACGGCAACGGTCGGCAACGGCACGGTCAGGCCGAGCACGTTGTCGAGCACCGTCGTCAGCTGGTTGGTGACCGTGGAGATGGCGCCTTGCACCTGGCTCAGTGTCGAGCCGACCAGGTCCAGCAGATCGATCGTGCTGCTACCGGTGACCGTCTTGATGACGTCGGTCCCGAGAACCTTCAGACCACTCACCGCGCCGACGACCTTCGCAGCGTTCTTGCTGCCGCTCTGCGCGACCGTCGAGATGTCGAGCGAGCCGAGGGAGAGCAGCGGGCTGTTCAGCGCGTTCAGCAAGACGGTCTTCAGAGTGTTGAACAGGTTGGTCAACAGGTTCGTCAACGTGGTCACGAGCACAGTCGCGGTGGCCAACGCAGTGGCAGCGGTGGCGATCGCGGTACCTGTGCCAGAGGTCACAGTGTCGAGTGCCGAAACGAGCTGTGACTGCTGTGACGCGTTCAAGGCGTTCCAGTCGGCAGCATTTGCTGGCGCGGAGACCCCCAGCGTGCCGAGCAGCGTCACGATCGCTGCGTTGCTGAACGGGGCTGCGGCGATCGCCGCGTTCAATGCGGTCGTCTTCGCTATCACGTCGGTGTTCGCATTGGTCAGCGCGTTGCTCGTGACGTTCACAGCAGCGTTGGCCGCGGTCGTAGCTGATGACACGAGCTGCAGACCGGTGACCAACGCGTTGAGCGTGCTGGTGGACAACGCGCTCAGGTCATAGCCCAACTGGTTGAGCAGGTCGAGGAGGCCCGGCAGTGCCAGGTTCTTGATCTTCACGCCCTTGGACGAGTCGCTGTAGCCGCTGAGAGCAGAGGATCCGAAGTTCAGGGTGCCGGTGAAGGGCTTGAGCGCCACGCCGAGTACGGACGCGCTTCCCAGACTCGTCGTCGCGAGCGAGGCGACAGCGGTCGTCGCATCCGCCACGGACGTCAGCTTCATACCGGGGCTGGTCAGCGAAACCACATTCGCGACCGACTGCGTCGCACCACCGATGTTCGTCGTTCCGTTCGCCAGATGGATCGTCTGGCCGGTGCCGTTGAGGCTTATCGGGACGACATCGATCGCGGAGCCCGGCTTGCCACGGTTGGTTGCCGACAGCGTCGCCTGCACAGCAGTGACGGCCTGCCCGAGAACCTTCAGGGACAACACCGTCGCGGTCGACGACGCGTCACCGCCTGATTTGGTGGCCGCGGCTGATGCCGGCGCGATGCCGAAGGCGATCGGTACGACGACGGCAAGTGCGGCGCCGCCTGCTAAGGGCCGAAGGACACCTAGACGCATGGGAACTCCCCTGACGAGAACGAGTCGGCCCAGAGTTGGGCGAAAGTGCTCCTAGAGGGTCGCGATGGACGGCTCCCCCGTCCATGGCTCGATCGGGCCATTCGGATGCCGATTTCCGGACTTGCCGCACGACCGGCACGATCCCCGACGAACGCGGCAAAGCGGGAGGGGTCAGCCAATCGGCCCAGCCAAATGGGACGCGGGCCGAGCCGATCGGACCTACCTCGCGAACGGAACTCGCGGGATTCTGAGTTCTACGTGTGCACAGAACGCTGTCACCGTATATTCGCAAGAGCGATCGGTAAGCGGTCAGGCAAACGGCCGGTATCTGCAGCGGAGGGGAATTGATCGTGGAAGCACGAGAGCGCCTGCTAACTCCAGGCGAAGTGGCCAGCCTTTTCCGCGTTGACCCGAAGACCGTCACCCGGTGGGCGGCGGCGGGTCGGATCGGAAGCATCCGGACGCCAGGGGGGCACCGGAGGTTCCGCGAGTCGGAGGTTCGAGCCCTGCTTCGCGGTGACGCGCTCGCAGCGGATTCGGTCGGCCACGAACCACCCTCGCAGCGGCCAGCTCCGGAAAAGTCGATCGACCTGGTCTGACGCGCACAGCGTCCCTATTCGTCGAGACGTCCCCGACCCAGCTCGCCGGTCCAGCGACGGAACAACGTGTGCTCTATGCCAATGGCGTCGAGCACCTTCCCAGCAACGAAGTCGACCAACGTTTGTACTTCGCGTGCGCCGGCGTAGAAGCCGGGGCTCGCGGGGAGCACAACCGCGCCCGCTTCATCCAGCGCAAGCAGATGGCGCAGCGTCGCACGAGTGAGCGGTGTCTCGCGCGGGACGACGACGAGCGGACGCCGCTCTTTCAAGGTCACCGCTGCGGACCGCTGCAGCAGGTCCTTCGACAGGCCCAACGCGATGCCGGCGACCGCCGCCGTACTCGCTGGCACGACAACCATTCCGCGCGTCGGGTAGGACCCACTCGACGGGCCCGCCGCGAGGTCGGCGGGTCCCCAGTGCTCTAGGTCGCCAAGGTCGTCGCGGCCCAGCCAGGTGGCGACGTCGTCCTTCCAGTGCGAGTCCCGCCAGGTGATGCCTGTCTCGTCGAGGATTGTCAGTCGGGCTGCGCGGGAGACGACCAGATCGACGGAGAGGCGCGCATCGAGGAGTGCGCCGATGACGGCAGCGGCGTACGGAGTGCCCGATGCCCCGGAGACCCCGACTACCCACGGGGTCCGCTCGTTCATGGGTGCAGTCCTCGATCGATCAAGTCGGCGAGGGCGAAGGCAAACAAGGTGATCCCGACGAAACCGTTGACGGTGAAGAATGCGCGGTTGACGCGCGACAGGTCATTGGGTCGCACGATGGAGTGCTCGTAGACGAAGGCAGCGGCAGTGACGGCGAGTCCGGCGTACCACCAGGCACCGAAGTCTTCGAGCAGGCCGAACCACAGGAACAAGGCGAACGTCACGACGTGCGTCACTGCTGATGCCACTAGCGACGTCCGCACACCCCAGCGCGCCGGCGTCGACCGAACGCCGATCACGCGGTCGATCTCGGCATCCTGGCTGGCATAGATCAGGTCGAAGCCGCCGATCCACGTGCCCACACCGAGACCCAAGACGACGGCGTGCCACGACCAGTGGCCGGTCACCGCGATCCACGCACCGATCGGCGCGACAGCCTGAGCGAGCCCGAGGACGGCGTGCGGGTAGTTGGTGAACCGCTTGGCATAGGGATATGCGACGAACAACGCGAGCGCGGCGGGGGCGAGAGCTAGGCAGAGCCAGTTGAGCAGCCCGGCTGCCGTCAGGAAGACGGCGAGCGCGACAGCGGAACCGGCGTACGCCGTCGACACCCGCACGGCGCCGGTGACGAGCTCACGACCGGCGGTGCGTGGGTTGCGCGCGTCGATCTCGCGGTCGATCACTCGGTTGGCGGCCATCGCAAAGGTCCGCGCCGAGACCATCGCCACCGTGATCAGGCCGAGGTCGGTCCAGCGCACATCCGGACGCATCGCTGTCAGGGCCGAGATGAAGGCGAACGGCAAGGCGAAAACGGAGTGCTCGATCAGGACGAGACGGAGGAAGGACCGGACCGGCCCCCGGTCAGCGATTGGCTGGGCGGTGAGGGAGGGCGCGGTCGTCATAACCCGAGCTCGCGCCAGCGCTCGGTGACCCGCTCGACGATCGCCGGGTCCTGCGTGATCATCTCTGGCCAACCCCGTTTGTAGCCTTCGGTTTCGAGCTTGGCGGTCGCATCGATGCCGACCTTGCCACCCCAGAACTGCTCGTACGCCGCATGGTCCAGATGATCCACCGGACCGACCGTGGTCAGCAGATCGTGCGCGTAGTCGACATTGCCGAACGCCCGCCAGGCGACCTCGGCGTAGTCGTGGACGTCGCAGTCGGCATCGACGATGACAACGAGCTTGGACAGCGACAGCAGTCCGGCACCCCAGATCGCGTTCATGACTTTCTGCGCGTGCTTGGGAAAGCGCTTTTCGATGCTGACGATGGCGCAATTGTGGAAGACGCCCACGACCGGCAGATCCATGTCGACGATCTCGGGGATCGTCATGCGGACGAGCGGGAGGAAGATGCGCTCGGTCGCCTTGCCCATCGGGCCGTCTTCCTGCGGTGGCCGGCCGACCACGATCTGCTGCATGAGCGGGTCCTTGCGCGTGGTCATGACATCCACGTGCAGCGCGGGGAACGGTTCGACCGGTGTGTAGAAGCCGGTGTGGTCGCCGTACGGACCCTCCGGCATGCGGTCGCCCGGATCGAGCCAACCCTCGAGGACGACCTCAGCGTTAGCGGGCACCTGCAACGGGACCGTCAGGCAGTCGACCATCTCGACGCGTTCACGACGGAGGAAGCCGGCGAAGAGGTACTCGTCGATATCGCCGGGCAGTGGTGCGCTCGCGGCGTACGTCACCGCGGGATCGCAACCGAATGCGATGGCGACCGGGAGGCGTTCACCGCGACGCTCGGCGACGGCGTGGTGCGCGTTGGAGTCCTTGTGGATCTGCCAGTGCATCCCGACCGTGCGGCGGTCGTGGCGCTGCAGCCGGTAGAGCCCCAGGTTGCGGCTGCCGGTCTCAGGGTGCTTGGTGTGCGTCAGGCCGAGGTTGAAGTACGGACCTCCGTCGTGCGGCCACGCGGTGATCGCCGGCAGCCGGTCGAGGTCAACCTCGTCGTCGCGGTAGACGACCTCTTGGCATGGCGCGCTCTTGACGTGTTTGGGGGGCATGCCGCGCAACTGGCCGAGCTTCGCGAATGCCTCGCGGATGCCGCCGAAGCCATGCGGGATCTCCGGCTTCAACAACTCGGCGATGCGCTGGCCGATGTCGTCCAACGAGTCGGCGTTGAGCGCGCGAGCCATCCGCTGCTCCGTGCCGAACACGTTCATTGCCAGCGGCATCGTCGTACCCGCGACGTTCTCGAACAGGAGCGCGGGCCCCTCGTCGCGGACGACGCGGGTGACGATCTCGCAAACCTCGAGGTGCGGATCGACGGATGCCACCACGCGACGTAGCTCGCCGTCCTTTTCCAGACGCGTCAGGAACTCGCGGAGATCGGCGTACGCCACATGATCAGTATCGCGGCGCTGGTGGGTTGGCTGGTCGGTGGGGCCACATTCGCTGCGTGAGTTTGTGGTTCAACCCACCAGAGGCGCGTGTTGGGGCGGGCGGGGAAAGCTCAGATGCCGGCGTAGGAGTGCAAGCCGACGATGGCGATGTTCACGCCGAAGAAGTTGAACAAGAACGCCAGGTAGCCGATGACGGCCACCCACGCGGCACGCTTGCCGCGCCAGCCGGCCGTCGAGCGGGCGTGCAGGTAGCCGGCGTAGATGACCCACGTGATGAACGCCCACGTCTCCTTGGGGTCCCAACCCCAATAGCGGCCCCACGCGGACTCCGCCCAGATCGCCCCCGCAACGACCGCGAACGTCCAGAGCGGAAACGCAAAAGCAAGGACGCGGTACGCCGTGCGGTCGAGCACCTCCGGCTCCGGCGTGAGCCGGGCGATGCGCGACAGGCCCGGGGTGCGACCCGCGACGACGTTGGCGTCATAGCGCAAGCGCACGAGATAAAGCACTGCCGCCAGCGAGCCGACCGTTAGCACACCCGAGGAGATGATCGCCGCGGTGACGTGAATAGACAGCCAGTAGGAGTGCAACGCCGGGACAAGCGGACCGGCGCTCGTGTACAGCACGGTGCCCGCGAGCCCGAGCATGACAACGACGGTGAACATCACGGCAACGCCAAGCCAGCGCGCCTTCTGCCGCGTCAGGAGGACGAGGTACGCCGAAGACACGGCTAACGCACCGGCGGACGCGAACTCGAACATGTTGCCGAACGGCAGCCGTTCCTCGGCGAAACCGCGGGTAGCGAGCGCGCCGGCGTGCACGAGCCACCCGATGATCGTCAGCGCTATGGCGAGGTTTGCGACATGGCTCGGTGCTTCTTCAGCGGTCGATGTCAGCGGAGGTTGCGGAGTGACGAGGTCACTGCCGCTGGCCCCCGCACCCACGAGAACACGCGCGGGCTCGACCGCGGCGACGCTTTGCGTCTCGACGCGGCGCCCCCATGCGGCATCTGCGGCGTACGCCAGCATTGCCAGCGCATAACTGAGCACTGCCGCAACAAACAGGTAGTCCGACAGTGTCGACAGTCCGTCGTTGGCGGGCAACCGTCACTCCTTCGTAGTTGCGGCCGGCGGCGGCGTGACTTCCTTCAGTTGCGCAATCAGGTCGGCGAACTCATCGACGAATGCACCACTGTCGGATCGTCCGAGGCCACCGGCCTCGATCACGGTACGCCCCGCTTCATCGCGGTCCGCACGGACCCAGACGCGCCGTCGCCGTACGCGCAACGACAGGAGCAGGCCGACGATCATCACGACCGTGGCGATCAGGACCAGGCGCTTACCGGGGTCGTAGGTCACCTGGAAGCTCGCCCACTGGTCGATACCGGTGAAGGTGATGCTCCCCTTGCCGCCGGGCATCACCATCGTGTCGCCGACACCCAGGGCGGCGGTGGCGACCTTGTCCAGCCTTCGGTCGTCGAGCGCGTAGACGGATTGCGGACGGCCCGAGTCCAGGCCGAGGTCGCCGCGATAGCCAAGCAGGACCACGGCCGGGTTCTTCGCACCGGGAAAGATCGAGACAAAGCCTTGCGCGGAGGGCACCGCAGTGGGCAGGAAGAAGCCGGAGAAGCCGAGTTGCTTCGGCCGCGCGTCTGGCACCTTGATCACTCCGGTCGAGCCGAAGTTCCCGTCGGTGGGCAGGAACGGCACCGGTCCTTGGAAGACGACCTGGCCGTCGTCGTCGCGCACGGTGAAGCGCGGTGCGTAGCCGTGACCGACGAGGTAGACCTTGGTCGTCCCGAAGGTCAGCGGGTGGTTCACGCGGATGTCGTCGGTGTGCCACGAGCTGCCAGGCTGCGATCGATAGCGCACGTGCGCGACAAACGTCTCTGCCTGGCCCGCCTTGGGGCCGCTGTCGATATAGGACGCCTCGAACCTGTCCATTTGAATCGTGAACGGCGCCAGCGACGAAGTCTTGACGTAGCGCCCCGGCTTCCAGCTGTCGTAGGAGCCGACGGTGTTGGCGAAACCCTTCCCATCGATGACGAGCCGCGTTGCTTTGTATCCGTACAACGAGCCGAGTGCGACGCCGATGAGGATGAGCAGGAGCGCGAGGTGGAAGACGAGGTTGCCGGTCTCGCGAAGGTAGCCCTTCTCCGCAGCCAGCGCAGTGCCGTGCACATCGACGCGGAACCGCTTGCGTCGCAGGGCCGTGCGCAGTTCGGCGTACGCCGCATCGCGCTCGAGTCCGGTCTGCCAGGTGGCGGTCTGCGGCAGGCGGTCGAGCCGGCGTGGTGGCGCAGGCGGTCGGGCGCGCATCGCCTTGGCGTGCTGCCAGCTGCGCGGGATGACACAGCCGGCGAGTGACAGGAACAACAACAGGTAGATCGCGGCGAACCACGGCGCGGAGAAGACGTTGAACAGCGAGAAGCGGTCGAGCACCGGGGCGAGGTCCTTGTGCGCGTCGAAGTAGCGCTGCACGCGCAGCGGGTTCAGGTTCCGTTGCGGGATGACGGACCCCGGGATCGATGCGAGCGCGAGCAAGAACAGCAGGATCAACGCAGTGCGCATCGAGGTGAGCGTTCGCCACGACCAACGAAGCCAACCGCGCACGCCGAACCGTGCCGGCTCAACAGGAGGAGCGGGCTGCGTTGAAACTTCTGCCGGCTGTGTCTCGGTGATGTCGGCCACGGTCAGACCGCTGGGGTGTAGCCGGGGCTGACGTGGGTGCGCAGCCAGATTGTGAAGTCATTCCACTGGCCGGTGACCAGCAGTACGCCCACGGTGATGAGCAGGAGGCCGCCGATACGCATGATGAGGACCGTATGACGCCGGAGTATCGCGAACGCACTCATCGCACGACGGAAGGCGAGCGCCGCGACGATGAACGGCAAGCCGAGCCCGAGACAATAAAAGAACGACAACAGTGCTCCGCGCGAAGCGGTGCCGCCCTGAAACGCGAGCGCCTGAACCGCAGTGAGCGTTGGTCCAAGGCACGGGGTCCAGCCCAGTCCGAAGACGAAACCGAGCGGGAAGGCGCCGACGAGACCGGCGGCCGGGAGGCGATGCAACCGGTACTCGCGCTGCATCCCCGGTATGACACCGAGGAACACCAGACCTAACACGATGACGAATCCGCCAAGGACGCGACTGATGACCACGGCATGGATCGTCAGCTGGCGGCCGAGGTCGCCGAAGAGCACGCCAAGGCTGACGAACACGGCACTGAACCCGCAAATGAACAGCACGCTGCCGGCGAGGACACGACCCCGGTGGGCACTCGCCGGAGGTAGCGCCGTGGCCGTCATCGCGCCCGGGCCTTCGGGTCGTTGCTCGCCGGCCAGGTCGGCGCCGGAAAGACCCGTGACATAAGAGAGGTAGCCGGGCACCAGCGGCAACACACACGGCGACAGGAACGACACGAGGCCAGCAGCGAAGGCGACGGGGATTGCGAGCACCAGCGACCCATCGGCAACCGTGTTGCGAAACGTGTCGGCCACTGACGCAAGGACCACGGCATCGCTCACGGGGCGGCCGAGCTTTCAGCGACGATTTGTTCGATGATCGGCTGCAGGATGCCCTTCGGGGTCTCACCCAGAATCTTCGCGGCGATCCGCCCAGCGCGATCGATGATCACCGTCGAGGGCGGGCTGGCTGGAATGTCCCGGAAGCCCAGCAACGTGCTGCCCGGCTCATCCACGATGCTCGGGTATTGGACAGCGAAGGTGCGCCGGAACGCTCGTGCCGCAGAGTCCTGATCACGGAGGTCGACACCGATGAAGTCGACCTCCTTTCCGCGGACCGCTGTCAGCACATCGTTGAGGCGCGGCTGCTCGTCACGACACGGCGGGCACCACGACGCCCAGAAGTTGACGACGACGACCCGGCCGACGTGGTCACGGATGTCGTAAGTACCGCCGTCGAGCAACGCACCCCGAACGGCCGGTGCGGCATCGCGGTCGTTGACGGCGACGACCTTGATGGTTCCGTCGTTGCTGATGTAACCCTGCTGCCCCGCCTGGGCGCCATTCGCCACCGCATTGCTGGTGCCGGTACAGCCAGAGAGCGCAGCCGTCGCCGCAAGGGCGAGCGCAGCGCACAGGGTGCGGAGCAACGGGGACCACTTTCGGTCGATTTTGCTGGCGTCTCATTGTCCCCTGAGACAACGCAACACGAAGTACCCAGGTGCCCGCGGGTGGGTTATGCGCCGTGGGCGCGCTGCCGCCCTGCCTCGCCGGCCGGTTCGGTGTACTCCACGGCGACGATTCGACCGTCGCGGTAGACGAAGGTCGTGATGCTCGCGAGCGAGCACTGCCGACGGTCCGGTCGGTGCCACAGTCGTCGTCCCTCAACCGCGCGGCGTGCCACCCAGATCGGCAGTTGATGGCTCACCAGCACTGCCTCGTGACCCTCGGCAGCGTCGTGTGCTTCATCTGCCGCGGCCATCACGCGGGCCGCGATAGAGACGTAGGGTTCCCCCCACGACGGCTGGAACGGGTTGCGCAGGCTCTTCCAGTACTCCGGTTTGCGCAATGATCCGTCGCCAACGCCGAACGTCTTGCCCTCGAAGACATTCCACGGCTCGATCAGTCGCTCGTCGACGCCGACCTCGAGACCAAGCTTTTGGGCGATCGGCTCCGCGGTTTCAACAGCCCGGTCGAGCGGCGACGACCGAACCAGCACGACGTCGAGGTCGGCCA
Organism: Frankiales bacterium; assembly: GCA_033851265.1. GTDB lineage: Bacteria > Actinomycetota > Actinomycetes > JAWWOW01 > JAWWOW01 > JAWWOW01. The sequence goes on along the minus strand of JAWWOW010000015.1, from coordinate 71,814 downwards.
GCGCCGCAGCCGCAGCGTCCGCCATCGAGCGTCCACTCTCGGACAGGTGAAAGTCCGGCAGCCGGCCGTACAACACACCAGACGGGTTGCGCACCTCGCCGTGCCGCACAAGATGCACCAACGTTCGCTGGTCGCTCATGCGACCGCCTTCCCCGCCGCGCGCGCAGCATCGGGCAATGCGCTCGCGACCCGGTCGATCACGCCGTCACCGTGGGCGGCGCTCAGGAACCACGCCTCGAACGCCGACGGGGGCAGGTAGACGCCACGGTCGAGCATGGCGTGGAAGAACGCGGCATACGCCGCCGTTGACTGGCTCTTCGCCGACTCGTAGTCGAGGACGTCCTGGCTCGTAAAGAAAACGGAGAACAGGTTGCCGGCCGTGTTGATGCGATGCGGTACGCCGGCCGCAATCAGCGCATCGGCAACGGCAGTCGCCAACGCGGACGCCGTCTTGTCCAGGTGCTCGTACACGTCCGCGGTGCAGTTGGTGAGCGTCGCCAGGCCGGCTGCCGTGGCGAGCGGATTACCCGAGAGCGTCCCCGCTTGATAGACGGGGCCGGCCGGTGCCAGGAGCGCCATCACATCCGCGCGACCACCGAACGCCGCGGCCGGGAGCCCACCTCCCATCACCTTGCCGAACGTGAAGAGATCACCCGGGACAGCTTCCACGCCGAACCACCCCGCTGTGCTGACTCGAAATCCCGTGAGCACTTCGTCCATTACGAGCAACGCGCCTGCCTCGTCACACAGACGTCGCAACGACGCGTTGAAGTCAGGCAACGGCGGAACCACGCCCATGTTGGCCGGCGCCGCTTCGGTGATTACGCAGGCAATGTCTGTACCCGACGTGGCAAACGCCTCTTCGACCGCGACGAGGTTGTTGTAGGGAACGACGATCGTGTCGGCAGTCGCGGCCCCGGTAACACCGGGCGTGTCCGGGAGGCCGAACGTCGCGACTCCAGATCCAGCGGCAGCCAGCAGCGCGTCGACGTGACCGTGATAGCAACCGGCAAACTTCATCACCTTGGTGCGCCCGGTGAAGGCACGTGCGAGACGCACCGCCGACATCGTTGCCTCAGTTCCGGAGTTGACGAGACGCACCTGGTCGACCGGTGCGATCCGGTCGACGATGTGCTCGGCGAGCGCGACCTCGCCCTCGGTCGGTGCGCCAAAACTGGTGCCCTTGGTGATCGCGTCGGCGAGCGCGGCAACGACCGCGGGATGGGCGTGCCCGAGAATCATCGGACCCCACGAGCACACGAGGTCGACGTACTCCACGCCATCCACGTCGTACAAGAACGGTCCCTTGCCGCGTGCGATGAAACGCGGCGTACCGCCGACCCCACCAAATGCGCGCACCGGCGAGTTCACGCCACCAGGAGTTACCGCCCGGGCACGCGCGAACAACGCAGCACTCGTCGTCGCGTCGTCCGTCACGTCACCATCCAACCAAGCAGAACGGCCCGGCCCCACGAGGGGACCGGGCCGCGGAGTATTGCTATCAGCGAGTGATCGCGTCCTTCGCCGACTCTGCAGCGTCCTTTACCTTGCCCGCCGCATCCTTCAACTGGCCCTTGGCCTGGTCTGTCTGGCCCTGACGCTCGAGCGCATCGTCACCAGTGACCTTGCCGGCAGCTTCCTTGACCTTGCCGCGAATGTCGTCCTTGTCAACCATGACTCGCTCCTTCGTCTGTTCCGGGTACACGACTGACATGCCCAGTCGGCTGTGGAACTCACGGCAGGATCGGTGTTTAGTCGCGAAGCTGACGGGCAACTTCGGTCGCCCAGTAGGTCAATACGACACTCGCGCCAGCACGGCGGATGCTCGTCAACGTTTCGGTGATAGTCCGCTCACGGTCGAGCCACCCTTGTGCAGCGGCAGCCTCAACCATCGCGTACTCCCCCGACACTTGGTACGCCGCCACGGGTACATCGACCGTGTCGGCGATCCGCCGAACGACATCGAGGTAACTCAGGGCAGGCTTGACCATCACCATGTCGGCACCTTCGGCGACATCGAGTAGCGCCTCATGCACGGCTTCGTCGGCTGAGCGCGCCGGATCCTGCTGGTAGCCAGCGCGATCACCGAACTGCGGCGCACACTCCGCCGCGTCACGGAACGGTCCATAGAACGCTGATGCAAACTTCGCGGCGTAGGCGAGGATTGCCACCTCGTTGTGTCCGGCGCCGTCTAGCGCCGCACGGATGGCGCCAACCTGCCCATCCATCATTCCGCTGGGTGCGACGACATGCGCGCCGGCCGCCGCTTGCGCGACTGCGATCGAGGCATACCTGTCGAGCGTCGCGTCGTTGTCCACCGCTCCTGAGTCCGTGAGCACACCGCAGTGACCGTGATCGGTGTACTCATCGAGACAGAGATCACTGACGAGCACGGTCGCGTCGCCGACTTCCGCGGCCAAGTCACTCAACGCGAACTGCACGATGCCGTCGGCGTCGTCCGCACCCGAGCCGCGTGCGTCCTTTGTCGCGGGTATGCCGAACAGGACGAGACCACCGACACCGGCCTCGACCGCTTCATGCGCGGCCTTACGCAACGACTCGCGAGTGTGCTGGACAACACCCGGCATGGACACGATCGATTGCGGCTCGCTGATGCCTTCTTTGACGAACAACGGCTGCAGAAGGTCGGCCGGCGACAACCGCGCGTCGGCCACCAGTCGGCGTAATGCCGGTGTCCGTCGCAGCCGGCGCAAGCGGACCGCGGGAAAGCCCGCCCGTGCCGGTTGTTCAGTCACCGTGCGCGCTTCCGCCCGGTCGCACCCGCCCGACGCGTTGCCTTCACCGGCGCCGCCTCGGACGCCTCTCGCTGGGCAACTGCCCAGTCGGCAAGCGCTTCAGCAAGAGCGGCCGTCGATGCCGACGGAGCCTGCACGTCAACGCGTAGCCCGAGCTCATCGGCCGTCTTAGCTGTCTGCGGGCCGATCACCGCGATGACGGTCGAGGGATGTGGCTTGCCGGCGATGCCAACGAGGTTGCGCACCGTCGACGACGACGTGAAGAGCACGGCGTCGAAGCCACCGCTCTTGATCGCGTCGCGTGTCTCCGCTGCGGGCGGTGCGGCGCGCACGGTGCGGTAGGCCGTGATGTCGTCGACCTCCCAGCCGCGTTCGGTGAGCCCGGTGACGAGTGTTTCGGTCGCAATGTCGGCGCGCGGCAGGAAGACGCGCTCGATCGGGTCCAGCACATCGTCGTACGGCGGGAAGTCGGCGAGCAGGCCTTCGCTCGAGTGCTCACCCGACGGGACGAGGTCGGGCCGGATGCCGAACGCGATGAGTGCAGCCGCCGTTTGCTCACCCACCGCTGCGATCTTCACACCGGCAAAGGCGCGAGCGTCGAGACCCCAGTCGAGGAACTTCTCGACGACAGCCTTGACCGCGTTGGTAGAGGTGAACACAGCCCACTGGTAGCGGCCGGCGAACAATCCCTTGATGCCGCGGTCCATCGGCGCGGGCGAACGTGGTGGTTCGACCGCGATCGTCGGAACCTCGACTGGTACGGCACCGTAGTCACGCAGCTGCTCGGACAACGTGCCTGCTTGGTCCTTCGTGCGCGGCACGAGAACTTTCCAACCAAACAGCGGCCGGGTCTCATACCACGACAGGCGCTCACGCTGGTTGACCACCGCGCCCACAACGGCGATCGCGGGCTCCTCGAACTTCGAGGCGACGATGTCGGACTCCACGCGGTCGAGCGTCGACACGAGGGTGCGCTGTGTCGTCCGCGCACCGGATGACGTAACGGAGACCGGTGTGTCCCCAGAGCGACCGTGCTCGACAAGCGCCGCTGCTGCCTTGCCCATCGCCGATGTGGCGTTGAGGACGACAACAACGGGTGCGACGGCGGCCGTGCTCCAGTCGACGGCGTCGGTGTCGGGTCCTGGATCGACGATCAGGACCTGGCGGTGCTTGGCGTCCGTCAGCGGGATACCGGCGTACGTGGGAACGGCGGTCGCCGTCGGTACGCCGGGTACGACCTCGACCGGAACGGACCCGCGGTTGCACGCCAGGACGAGGTCCGCACCGCCAGCGCCGAGGAACGGGTCGCCGTCATAGAGACGCACAACGCGCCGACCGTCACGCGCATGGCGCACGAGCAACTTGACCAACTCGGCGTCGGTCATGATCCCTTCGCTCGTGTCGATGATCTCGGCGTCAGGACGCACATGCGCGAGGAGCGCGGACATCCGGTGACTCTGAGCGGCCACGACGTCGGCAGCGGCGAGCAGCTCGGCACCGCGCAGCGTGAGCAGGCCGGGTTCGTCGGGTCCGGCACCGACAACGGCGACGGGGGCGGGCTTGTGCTTGCGGATGGCGCTCACTGGTTCTCCCCCAGGAGATCGGCCGCGCCTGCGGCTAGTAGCTCTGCGGCGAGGGCATGCCCGAGCTCCTCGGCCGCAGCGAGCGGCCCGGTGATGGATAGTCGAACGCCGTCGCCGCGGTCAGCGGCCACGACGGCTTTCAGGGACAGATCCGAGCGACCGCCCGGACCGGTTACCGGTTCGGCGTAGGCGCCGACCGGGGCGGTGCAGCCGGCACGAAGCGCGGCAAGAACGGCTCGCTCCGCGGTGACCGCGGCGCGCGTGGTGCTGTCGTCGAGGGCGCCCAGGGTGGCGATGAGTGCGTGCTCGTTAGCGCGACACTCGATGGCCAACGCACCTTGCCCGGGTGCAGGCACCATTCGATCAACGTCGAGGGTCTCCGTTGCCTCATCGAGGCGACCGAGTCGCGCCAACCCGGCGCGAGCGACGACGACGGCATCGAGCTCGCCATCGGCGACCATGCGCAGGCGGGTGTCCACGTTGCCGCGCACCGGTACGACGTCGAGACCAAGACCGAGCGCGCGCAGCTGCGCGGCTCGGCGGGGAGCACCGGTGCCGATGCGCGCGCCAGAACCCAGGTCGCTCAAGGTTTGCCTGTCCCGGCTCACCACGACGTCGCGCGGATCCTCGCGCACTGGCACCGCGGCAAGAGTCACGCCGTCGGCCGGGGCGGTCGGCAGGTCTTTGAGCGAGTGCACGGCCACGTCGATGTCGCCGGCTAGCAGTCGCTCGCGCAGCGCGGTGACGAACACACCGGTGCCCCCGAACTCCTGAATAGCCGCGCGCGACCGATCGCCTTCGGTTGTCACCTCGACGAGCTCAACGGTGGAACCATTCTCGGTCAGCGCGGTCGCGACGCCATGCGCCTGCGCCAGCGCGAGTGCGCTACGTCGGGTGCCGAGGCGCATGGTCGCGCCCGCCGACGAAACGTCGGGCGGGGAGTCTTCGCGAAGGGCGCTCATCGGAGCTCTTCTTCGACAATGACGTCGGCCGCGGTCACGGCCGCAACGGCGGCCGGGTCGAGCCCGAAGAGCTCGCCCAAGATGTCGGCGTAGGAGTGACCATCCGGGGTCGCCGCGAGCTCCTTCACCCGAACAGTGGGCGCGTGCAGCAGCTTGTCGACGACCCGGCGTACAGCCGTCGCAACCTCGACCCGGCTTCGCTCGTCCAGGTCTGGCAGGCGGGCGTCGAGACGCAGGAGCTCGGCATCGACGACCTCTGCGGCCTTCGACCGGAGCGCGACCACGGTTGGCGCCACTCGCTCCGAATGCTGTCCAGCCAGGAAGGCCCCGACCTCCTCGGTGACGATCGCCTTGGCAGCGGTCACGTCGTCGGCCGTCTCCGCGGCCGCGAGTACCGCGCTCAGGTCGTCAAGATCGGTGATCGTCACCCCGGCAACGTCCTGCGCGGTGCGGTCGATGTCGCGTGGCAGGGCAAGGTCGAGCAGGTAGAGCGGCCGGTCGGTGCGGTCGGCCATGGCAGCGGCGACCGCGTCGGCATCGATGACGATGCCGACCGATCCCGTGCATGACACGGCGACGTCGGCAGCTGCGAGCACCGCCGGCAGCGAATCGAGCCGTGCCGCCCGACCACCCACCGCGGTGGCGAGGTGTTCGGCGCGTTCGGTGCTCCGGTTGACGACGACAATCTCGTCGACACCTGCGCGGCGGAGAGTGTGCGCGGCAAGGGCACCCATCGACCCGGCGCCGACAACGACAGCGCGTTTGCCCGCATAGTCACCAACCACCGGCCGACCGGCCTCGAGGCCGACACTGACGAGGGAGGCGCCGGTCCGGTCGATGCCGGTTTCCGTGTGCACCCGCTTGCCGACCCGCAACGCCTGTTGGACGACACCGCCGACGGACCGGCCGGTCGACCCGGCTGTCTGGGCGGCGCGGAACGACGCTCGGAGCTGGCCAAGGATCTGGCTCTCGCCGACGACCATCGAGTCGAGTCCGCAAGCAACAGTAAAGAGATGTTGTATGGCGCGGTCCTCGTAATGCACGTAGAGGTGCGCGGTCAGCTCCTCGAGCCCGAAACCGGCGGCGCGGGCAAGCAGCTCGGTGATCTCAGTGACCCCCGCATGGAAACGAGCGACCTCGGCGTAGACCTCGATCCGGTTGCAGGTCGAGAGCACGAGCGACTCTTCGACGTGCGCGCTGTGCTGCAGATCGTGGAGCAGCTTGGCCGCGGCGTCACCGCCGACAGCCGCCCGCTCCAGCACCGAGACCGGCGTACTGCGATGAGAGAGACCGACGGCGAGCAGGCTCATGACCGCCCATCCCCCGCTGCAACAGCGACCGCATCGATGCCGAACCCGGTGGCGGCGGCGCCGTTCCCTGCCGCGCTGGTCTTGCGTTGCTCGTGGAAGGCAAGGATTTGCAGCTCGATCGAGAGGTCGACCTTCCGCAAGTCGACGCCATCGGGAACGGTCAGCACCGTCGGGGCGAAGTTGAGGATGCTGGTCACGCCCGCGCCGACCAGGCAGTCCGCCACCGACTGTGCTGAGGCGGCGGGAGTCGCGATCACCCCGATCGAGACGAGTTCCTCGCGCACAACACGCTCGAGCTCGTTGATGTGTCGAACCGTGAGGCCCACCATCTGCTCACCCACGCGCTGCTGGTCCGCATCGATCAACCCGGCGATGCGGAAGCCACGGGAGGCGAACCCGCCGTAGTTGGCGAGGGCGTGGCCGAGGTTGCCGACGCCGACGATGACGACAGCCCAGTCCTGCGTCAGGCCCAGCTCACGGGAAATCTGGTAGTCGAGATACTCCACGTCGTAGCCGACCCCGCGGGTGCCGTAGGACCCGAGTTGGGACAGGTCCTTGCGGAGCTTCGCGGAGTTGACGCCCGCGGCTGCAGCCAACGCCTCGGACGAAACGGTGACCGTCCCCGTCTCGGCCAGCGCTCGCAGTGCCCGCAGGTAGACCGGCAGTCGCGCGACCGTCGCATCGGGAATCCCGCCGCGGCGTCGCAACCGGGGGCGCTCGGTGGGCAACAGCGACTCCAAAACGGCAAGGAATGGGGGCGGTCACCAACACTAGGTGCTTGTGAACGTGCGCACAAAATCGGCGGCTCCCGCCCGATCAGGCGAGCAGGGCGGTCCGGAGCCGCTCCGCTCAGCCTTCGAGCGCAGCGCGCAGGCGCTCCGCTCAGCCTTCGAGCGCATCGCGCAGGCGCTCCGCTCAGCCGTCGAGCGCAGCGCGCAGGCGCTCCGCTCAGCCTTCGAGCGCATCGCGCAGGCGCTCCGCCGAGACCCGCCAGCTGTCGAGATGCTCGCCGTCGACCAACGTCACCGGCACGTCATCGGTCCACCGCTGGAGTAGTTCGGGATCGGTGGCGATGTCGCGTTCCTCCCACGCGGCGCCTACCTCCGCGCAGACGCCAGCAACGATCCGTCGGGCGTCGTCGCAGAGATGGCATCCGGCACGGGTGAGCAGGGTGACCCGATGCGCAGGCACTACGGCAGTCTGGCACCAACGGGCCATCTCATCTGCTGGCAAATCGGACACGACTCGGCCGTTCTCCCCCTGTTCGTCCTAATTTGCCTGCTACGTATCGCCCGATCGGGCTCTTCAGCCGTCTAGTCCCAGGGACGAAATGTCAGACGTCCTGAACAGTAAGTACTGCCGGGGCGACCGCCGACACGAAAAGGCACACCGTGCGCGAGCACGGGCCGCAAAGGCAACGGGACTACCCGCCAGATCCAGCGGTGAGTAGTTCGCCAGCCCGCCGACGTCGATGGCCGCCAGACACTTGAGCGTCCGCGAATCAGATCCATCGCGGCGAACGCCCTGGCACCCGCTGGAGGTGGGTGTCGGTGTTGGGTTCGTCGACCGGTTTGGTCCGTCGCGCGGCAACCGTGCTGGCGTTGACGCTGTCCATGGGAACGCTGGCCCTCGTCACGGGCATGAGCCCCGCCCACGCGAGCAGCGACGAGTCGGCGTTCGTCTCCGACATCAACCACGCGCGGGCACAGCACGGGCTGAGTGCACTCAAGGTGTCGAGCCAGCTCACCTCGGTCGCCCGCCGGTGGTCGCAGCACATGGCGTCCGGTGGTTGCGGTGGGGGGCAGTCCATCTGCCACAACGACAACCTTGGTAGCCAGGTCAGTGGCTGGCAGCGGATCGGTGAGAATGTCGGCGTCGGTCCGAACGAGGACTCGATTCAGAACGCGTTCATGAACAGCTCCCACCACCGCGCCAACATCCTCGACCCGAAGTTCACGCTGGTCGGCGTCGGCACCGCTCGCGGTAGCGACGGCCGCCTGTACGTGACGCAGGACTTCGAAACGCCGATGGGCGGCTCGTCGTCGTCCCCGCCGAAGAAGAAGACCACCACCCACCACTCGACCGCGCGCACGAGCAGCTCATCGAGTGCGCCGACGCGCAGCCGTCCGGCCGTCGTCGCCAAGCCGGCGGCACCGCGTCCAGCCGCCAGCCCGCTGGCGTTGCGGCTGCGCAGCCTGACGTCGAAGCCCGGGACAGCGAACGACCCGGTCAGTCAGGCGCTGGCCTACCACTCAGCGATGGGGATGCTTGCCCGCTAACGCCTAGGGCGGGGCCGGCTGTTGCTGAGAATCCGGTCCGGGACAGATTAACACCGTGCACGTCGGGTGGGGCGACTTTGTCGGCGACGGTTTCGGCGTCGCGCTGGTGCTCGGCTGCGGCCGAGGGCTCGGTGACTGACTCTTGGCTGGCTTCGGTTTGCTGCTCCGCTGCTTCGGCGTCGACGACGGCTTGGCGGACTGTTCCGGGTGTAACCGCGCCTGCTGATACTCCTGATAGTTCTTCCACGTCTGCGAGAAGATCTCGGCCGGCAGGGTTCCGCCGTACACCCTGCTGACCCCTTCGACGTTAACCATGGAGTTCGGTTTGCGGTTCGTCTTGTACGGCCGGTCGTAGCCCATCCACGTCGCGATGCAAAGCGCCCGCGTGCAACCCACGAACCAGGCGTCGGTCTCGTCGTTCGTCGTGCCGGTCTTGCCGAAGACCGTGAAGTCCTGGCGCGCGCGGGTCGCCGTACCCCGCTCGACGACACCTTCCATCACGGTGGCGACCTCATCTGCGATGGCAGCGGAAATGACGCGCTGACCCTTGTCACTGGGAGCGCGGTAAACAACGTCGCCCGAGTCCGGCGTGGTGTCACCTCCAGCACGAACAGTGAGGATCGTGCGAGACGTGTGCTTCACCCCGTGGTTAGCCAATGTTGAGAAGGCAATGGCTTCCGAAAGCGGTGTCACTTCCAGACCGCCGCCGATCGACTTCGACGGGACTAGTGGGTGCAGCACGCGATCGGCCGGCCCGAATCCTGCTGCGACAGCGAACTCGAGCACGCGTTTGAGCCCGACCTTCAACGCAAGCGGCCCATAGATCGTGTTGACCGAGTGCTGCAATGCGCCCGCCAACGTGTAACAGCCGCCGGCGGGCTCGGCATTGTGAATGATGTAGGGATTGGGCTTACCGCCTGGGTTCGGCACGCGCGCCGTAGATCCCGCACACACGCGGTCACTTGTCGAGCGGCCACGCTCCAATGCAACCGCGAGAGTGAACGGCTTGATCGTCGAACCACTCGACCGTGGAGCACTGGTTGCAAGGTTGAAGCCACCGGTTTCATAGACGTACTTGCCGTTGCGGTTGACGCGTGTGGTCATTGCTTTGATGTCACCGTTACGCGGGTCGATGGCCACGACAGCGGCTTCCGGGTTCTTCTTGTTCGGCAGCACGCTCTTCACCGCATTCACTGCCGCCCGTTGCAGTTCGAGGTCGAGCGTTGTCGTCACGTGCAGGCCGCTCTTGAACAGCTCGTCCGGCGTGAACGTGTCTGCCAATCGCGCACGCACCAAGTCGCGAAACTCCGGCGCGATCGTCGGAACCTCGGGCGCGGTCCGCTTGGCAATAAATGGCGGAAGATTGCCGAAGGCATCGGATGCCTGCTGTGCCGTGATCTTGCCGTCCTCGACCATGCGATTCAGCACGTCGAGTTGATGCCGGCGCGCTTCAGTCATGCTGCGGACGGGATTGAAGACCGACGGGGCGGGCACCAGCCCGGCCAACATCGCTGCGCGACCAAGAGCCAAGGCGTCGCTGCGTTTGCGGGTGCGCGAATCCAACGCGAGCTCTTTTATTGGTACGCCGAAGTAGTACTTCGATGCGGCCTGAATGCCATAGGCGCCGTTGCCGAAGTACACCGTGTTCAGGTAGCGCGTCAGGATCTCGTCTTTGGACAACTTCTGTTCGAGGCGGACGGCAAGTGCCGCTTCGCGAACCTTGCGCAGCACGGTGCGCTGCGAGTTCGTGTACACCTGTTTGACGTACTGCTGCGTGATCGTCGAACCACCTTGGATCCGCGACCCGGTGATGTCCTTCCAGGCCGCGCGTCCGATGGCGAGCGGATCGACCCCGCTGTTCTGGAAGAACGTTCGATCCTCCGCCGTGACGATCGCGTCGCGCATGACCTTCGGGATGTCGGCGGCCGGGACCTCTTGCCGCTGCTCGGGTGAGCGGATCGAGGCGAAGACCCGGCCGCTGGCGTCCAGCAGCAGCGCGGACTTGGGGGGAGCCGGTGCGGTGAAGTCCACCGGCGCGGACAACAGCCCTCCAGTGAACGACGCAGCTCCGGCGACGGCGGCGACGAGGACCCAGACCGCGATCAGCCGGCGCCGACGGCGCCGGGCCCGGCGTACCTCCCGGCGCCGTGTCCCCTCGGCCCGCGCCTGCGCGGGTGTGCGCGCTGGCGCGGGTCCGGACCGGCCGGCGGTTGCCGGTCGCGGCCGGGACGCCCCGAAGCGGTCGTTCGCCACCACTGAAGAGTAAGGACGTTGGGCCGGTCCGGGCATTTCCACCCAGGCCGGAAACCTGATTGCGCTGAACAACGCTCGCGGGCGGCCGGCTCCGCCTACCATTCGACCGGGGTCAATGAACCGGGCCAACCCGCCGATGATCACCTGAGCGCGGGACACGTTTGGGAATGCCAGGCCGGCCGGGCTAGCCAGCGAACGGAGTCATGCATGCCGGGCGATGGGGCGGGCGCAGTTTTCGCGTCCAGCCGTCATGCCTGCAACGAAGGGCTCGCGGACCAGCTCCGCGCCCTGCGCACGGCCGTCGCGCTGCTTCGCGATCCCCTCACCGGCGCTGGTGAGCAGATCGCCCTGCTCAACAGTGAATTCCGGGCGCTGCCGAAGCCGCGGACGACGCCCGGGCCCCGCTCCGCCCCGGCTCCGACACAAAAGGGGCGCGCAACGCTCACTGCGGCCGGCGTGCCCCAGCCGAGCGAGCCCCATGAGGACGACGCCGAGGCTGACGACGCCCCGGGCGATGTGATCAATGAAGAGGTCCGGGCCATCGTCGCCCGCGCCCAGGCTGGGGATGCCGACGCATTCGGGGAGCTCTACGACCGGTACGTCGACCTCGTCTACCGCTACATCTACTACCGCGTCGGCGCGCAGGCGCTGGCCGAAGACCTCACGAGCGAGACCTTCCTCCGCGCGCTCCGGCGAATCACGAGCTTCACCTGGCAGGGTCGCGACATCGGCGCGTGGTTCGTCACCATCGCGCGCAACCTGATCGCCGACCACTTCAAATCCGGCCGCTACCGGCTCGAGGTGACGACGGCGGACATGCTCGACGCCGACGGCGTGACGGAGGGTCCCGAAGGCGCCGTTCTCGAGGGGATCACCAACACCACCCTGCTCGAGGCGGTCAAGGAGCTCGGCGCGGAGCAGCAGGAATGCATCGTGCTGCGGTTCCTCCAGGGCCTGTCGGTCGCGGAGACCGCGCTGGCCATGGGCAAGAACGAAGGCGCGATCAAGGCGCTGCAATACCGCGCGGTCCGAGCCCTCGGTCGACTGCTGCCGGAGGACCTGCTGTGAGCGCGGGCACGGGTGCGGCCGGCCTAGCCCCGGCCATAGCCCGTTGTGACCACGCGCCTAGTCGCGACGAGCTATTCCGGCAAATCACCCGTAACTCACGGGCTGTGGGCGTCGTTGTTCCGGTCGAGTCGATAACAAATCGGTTACGAAGCGAAAGCGAGAGGGGGGCAGATCGATGAGCACACCCGGTTTGCCGCTCCCCTCCCGCCGCCGTGCCGAGGAGTTCGCCCGGCTCCTCGACGGTGCCCCGGCAACGAACGACCCCACGCTCGCCCCGCTAGCCACACTCGCGACGGCGCTCCGTTCGCTGCCTCTCGGTCCAGCCCCGGACTTCCGCGCCGGCCTCCGGCAACGCCTCGTCGCGGTCGCGACTGTCCAGGGCATCGGCACGGCCGCCACCGACGGAGCCACCGTCATCGCCCTACCTGGCCTCCGGTCCGCCCCGCGGCCGGCGATCAGCTGGCGCCTCAACGAATGGGCCGAGGGCTGGCGCGTACGCCGGCGTCTGGTCGCCGCCACCGCGACGATGTCCGCCGTCGTGATGGTCGGAGGTATCGGCCTCGCTGGTAGCCGCTCGCTTCCGGGAGACCCGTTCTACAGCGTCAAGCGCGGTGTCGAGAACATCCAGCTCGCCGCGGCCCGAGGGGACCAGGCCAAGGGGGAGCGGCACCTGCAGTTCGCTCGCACCCGCCTCGGCGAAGTCAATGACCTGGTCGGCAGCAGCAGCGCCCTTGGTGTCCACGGCTCGAGCACCGGGAACGTCGCCGGTGCGAGCGCGATCGGCGGCAGCCTCACGGCACGGATCGTTTCCACGCTGCGCGCGATGGACGACGAGACCCGGGCCGGTTCCCGTGACTTGACGAAGGCCTTCCAGAAGTCCCGCAGCCACAAGCCACTGCAGACACTGACCACATTCGCGAGCGAGCAGAGCTCGCGCATCCTGGCCGTGCTTCCGGAACTCCCGGCCGGCTCCACGCCGCAAGGTGATAGCTCACTCAAGCTCGTGCAGCAGATCGGTGCGACCGCAAACGAGCTGCTGGCCAACGCCGAGTGCACCGCAGCCTGCGAGGCCACGACTCAGACGCCGCCCGGCGTGACCAAGACACCGGGCCCGGGCAGCACCCCCGCGCCCTGCACATGCGCTAGCGACCCGGGTTCCGGCGGTGCCGCCGCCAACCCATCGAACGCGCCGTCCAGCGGGCCCACGATGACCCCGAGCCCCGAGCCGAGCCCATCGGGCACGCACACGAGCAGCCCCCCGGCCCCGAACCCGTCGCCGACCCCGACGACGCTCGAGGACCAGATCGGCGGCATCATCGCCAGCATCCTGCCGATTCCGATCCCCACACCGACGCTGCCGCTACCGAAGCTGCCCCTGCCGAACCCGCTCCCCACGATCAACCTGCCGTAGTCGCGCGGCGCACCGGCGCCAGTCGGCGTCGCTGGATCTCGTCACGGCCGCGGGTCAACGGTCGTGACTAGGCCATTCGGCCGCCACCGTCCCCAGAGCCGCCCGATCAGGCCAGTTGTTACCGATCTGTGATCGTCCGTGACGTCCGGAATTCCGAGAAACTGGCATAGGCCTGAAATGGTCCGTTACGCCCGGAGTTCGGCACCACTACGGTCACCGGGAGCGACGAGCTATTCGGCACTTGCGCCGATTTGTCCCACCAGATTTCGAATCGGCTGCCTACCGAGCGTAACCCCGGTCCACCGGGGTCGTTAGGGAAGCGATAAGAACGCGGAGCCCGTGGGGGGCACCGCACCACGGTGGTCGCCAACCCGGCGACGCGGACTCCGAAGGACGGGGCACATGAACGTAACCAAGGGTCGGGCAATCCGCCTGACTGCACTCACCGTCGCGAGCGGCGTGCTCGTCGCGACCGGTGCGGGCGTTGCGCAAGCAGCGACAGCCCAGAGCAACCTCAAGCACAAGCTGCAGGGGTCGGCGCAGACGGACGTCGTTCAGCTTTCGCTGAACGTGCCGCTCGGCTCAACCCTCGCCGGCGTGCTGCCCTCGCTGGGTGGCGTGGACCTGAGCAAGCCGCTCACGGCGAACCTCATCCACACTGACGGCCAGCTCGTGCGCAACCAGATCACCGGCGTGGCCGACGCAGCGACGTCGTCCTCGCGTCTCGGTGCCGGCACGCTGTTCGACAACGGAGGCCTGCTCGCGCCGGTCAACCGCGTCGTGACCGCGTCGCTCGCAAAGCCGGGCACCTACCAGAGCGAAGCCGCTCTGCCAGGGTCGGTCGGCCCGATCAAGATCGCGGTCCCGACGCTTCGCGCCGCAGCCATCAAGAACCTGCTCAGCACTTCCGGTAAGGGTCAGCTCGCGGGCGTCAAGGTGGCCAACCTCGCCGATCTGCTCCCCGCCGGCGCGCTGGACGCGTTGAACGCTGCTCTTGCTCAGCTCATCGGTGACGCCAACGGCAACGGTGGCGCAGTCGGCACGATCACAGGTGTCGTCGACAACCTGCTCGGCCAGATCGACACGGCACTCGGTAACACGCCGGTCGGCAGCGTCACGCACACCGTGCTGACCACTCTGCAGAACCAGATCAGGGCGCTCCAAGCAGCACTGCCGAAGTTGATCGCGACGCTCGAGAACGGCTCGGTCGTGGACCTCGCGGCCCTCGACTCGTTCCACAGCATCGCCACCACCAGCGGTAACGCTGTCACTTCCAAGGCTGGCGTCGCGCTGTCCAAGCTCTCGCTGCTGGGCGGCTTCGTCACCCTGGATGCCTTCAACAACAGCGCGGTTGCTACCGCGTCGGGTAAGGCGCACGGCGCCAGCGCCGTCGTCAACCGCAACCTGGCCAAGGTGCACGTCGGTTCGCCGGTGGGCCTCGACCTGGTTCTCGGTCCGGATGGTCTGGCTGCCAGCTTGCTCGGCACCAGCCTCCCGGCTGCGATCACCAGCCTGGTGAAGACTCTGGTCGACGCTGTCGAGCAGGTTCTGGCCCTCGCGGGTGTGAAGATCGCTGCTGCTGAGTACAAGACGACGTATGACAAGACCCACTCAGCGGTTTCGGTTGTCGGCTCGGGCCTGCAGGTGCTTGTCAACCTGCCGACCCAGCGCAACAACACTGATGTGAGCAAGGCCCTGGTGGGCGTCACCGTCGGCGCGTACAACGTGACCGCTGGCAACTTCACCGCGGCTGGCAAGACGACTCAAGGCACTCCTGTCACCCCGAAGGAGAACCTGCCCCACACCGGTGCGAACCTGCCGGTGACCGCGGGTGCGGCGCTCGTGTTCCTCATCGGTGCGGCGGTTCTCCGTCGCCGGATGGCGAGCACCGAGGTCTGATAGCACTTAGCACGACGAAGAGCCCCCGGCCACAAACCGGGGGCTCTTCGCTTTCCCCCTGACAATCGTCTGAATCCGTCGCTCCACCGCATCCGCGCTCGTTGTACGGCACAAGATGCCCCGCGCTCGGCCCTCCTCGGCGCCGCCATTGATCTCGGTACCCTCGGCGGAATGCCTCTGTTGCGTCGCAGAACCGATGACGGCTCGAGCGCCGTACTCGCTGGTGCCGCTTCGGCGGCGGCCGCGGAAGTCGAAGCGTCTCTCGCGGTACCCGCCGATCCGCACGCCGCGGCATTCTTCGACGTCGACAACACGATGATGCAGGGGGCGTCGATCTATCACTTCGCGCGCGGACTGGCGTCCCGCAAGTTCTTCACGGCGCGCGACCTCGCACGGTTTGGTTGGCAGCAGGTGCAGTTCCGTGTCGTCGGCCGCGAGTCGCACGGGCACATGAACGAAGCCCGCGAAGCTGCGCTCGCGTTCGTCGCCGGGCAGAAGGTTGCGGAGATCGAGCGGCTCGGCGAGGAGATCTACGACGAGTTGATGGCCGAACGCATCTGGTCCGGAACGCGCGCGTTGGCACAGCAACATCTCGATGCAGGCCAACAGGTATGGCTCGTCACTGCCGCGCCCATTGAGCTCGCGCGCATCATCGCCCGCCGGTTGGGACTGACCGGCGCTCTCGGGACCGTCGCGGATTCCGTCGACGGTGTCTACACCGGACGGCTCGTCGGCGAACCACTGCATGGCCCGGCGAAGGCCGAAGCCGTGCGCGCGCTCGCCAAACGCGAAGGCTGGGACCTCGCGCAGTGCTCGGCGTACAGCGACTCCGCTAACGACGTGCCCATGTTGAGCGTCGTCGGTCACCCAACTGCGGTGAACCCGGACAGCGCCCTACGCGCAGTGGCGAAGGAAAAGGGCTGGCCCGTCCGCGATTTCCGCACCGGGCGCAAGGCGGCGAAGATCGGCGTACCGACCGCCATGGGCATCGGTGCGGTGACAGGCGGCATCGTCGCGGGGCTCGCGCTACGGCGTCGGCGGGAAGAGTCGCCGAGCATGCGATCTCGCCTCGTGCACCGGGCACGGTCCGCCGTACGCCGCTAGAAGAAGACGGAGCGGCGCTGCATCAACAGGCGGTAGAGCGTCTGTTGAATCGTCTCCCGGACCTGGTCGGTCAGGTTGAACACGAGCATCGGATCCTCAGCAGCGGCCGGTCCGCCGAGCTCGTCGGTCGGGATCGGCTCACCGAACTCGATGATCCACTTGGACGGCAACGGCAGCAGACCGAGCGGGCCGAGCAGCGGGAACGTCGGCGTGATCGGGATGTAGGGCACACCGAGCAGCCGGGCGAGGACCTTCACGTTTCCGATGAGCGGATAGATCTCCTCGGCACCGACGATCGAGCACGGAATGATCGGTACGCCGGTGCGCAGTGCGGCGGTCACGAATCCCCCGCGACCGAACCGCTGCAGCTTGTAGCGCTCGCTGAACGGCTTGCCGATGCCCTTGAAGCCCTCGGGGTAGACGCCAACAAGCTCGCCCATCGACAGCAGCCGCTCGGCATCGGGATTACACGCCAGGGTGTGACCAGCTTTCCGCGCGAGCGGTGCGACGAACGGCATCCGAAAGACGAGGTCGGCGCCGAGCAAACGCATGTGTCGATGCGCAGGGTGGTGGTCGAGCAGGGCGAGCTGCGTCATCACACCGTCGACGGGGACGGTCCCGGAGTGGTTGGCGACGATGAGCGCACCGCCGCTGTCCGGCACGTTGTCCAGGCCACGTGTCTCGACGCGGAAGTAGCGTTCGTAAATCGGTCGTACGCCGGCCATGAACACGTTGTCGTTGAGGTCGGGGTCGAAACCGAACTCGTCGACCGGGTAGTCGCCTTCGAGCCGGCGCCGCGCGAATGCGAGAGCGCCAGCCAAGCGGCGTTCCCACTCGGCGGGTTCGTGCGCAGTGGCCTGGTCTTCCTGCGGTCCGGGCGCATCGGCGTCGCGCTTGCCGCGAGAACGCCGCGCAGGGCGGTCACCGTTCTCGTCGCGCTCGCGGAACGAGAGCACGCGGGCCTCAGGCATCGACGGTGCTCCGTCGTGCGGCGAGCCGGTCAAGAACCCGTGCCTCGAGCGCGGCGACCTGACGCGTCGGCAGGTAACGGCGATTGATGCAGGAGCCGACGAAGTCGGCGAACGCCTCGGCGGTTGTGTACTTCGGCGTGTAGCCGAACTGCGTGTGCAACCGAGTGGAGTCCACGACGCGGCCGTGTTCGAGAAAACGCAACTGTTCTGGGGAGAAGTCGACAAGCCCGAACCGTCGGAACAGGCCGCCGACCATGGACACAGCAGGCCCCGGAACAAACACTTCCGGTCGTCCGGCGCGACGGATCGCTTGCGACAACAGCATCACTCCGTCACCACCCACGTTGAATGTTCCCGGCCGGTTCTCCATCGCGGAAAGTCGGAGCACTTCGATCGCGTCGCTTTCGTGCAGCAGTTGTAGTCGCGGGTCATAACCGATGACGCGTGGCACGACAGGAAGCGTGAAGTAACGCGTCAGCGGCGTGTCAATCTCCGGCCCGACGAAGTTCGTGAAGCGCAGGGTCGTCACCGCGACGTCCGGACGGCGCCGGCCGAACCCTCGGACGTAGCCCTCGACCTCGACCGCGTCTTTGCCGTAGCCGGAACGCGGGAGCTCGCGGGGCTCCTCCTCCTCGGTGAACAGCGCGGGGTCGCGGGGCGACGAGCCGTAGACCGCCGTTGTCGACTTGACCACGAGCCGGCGTACCGAAGGGGCCTTCTGGCAGGCAGCCAGCAGCTGCATCGTGCCGATGACGTTGATCTCTTTCATCGCCGACCGGCCACCCGCACCCAGCGGGGTGGCGATCACGTTCATGTGCAGGACCGTGTCCACCTCGGAGGAGGTGATGACCTTGGCGATGATCGGGTTACGGATGTCGGCGCGGACGAACTCCACGCCCGGGAGCGCGGACTTCGGCGGGACGACATCGACCCCGATGACCGTGGTGATCGAGGGCTCGCTCGCCAGCAGGGCGGCTAGTCGACCTCCCAGCCACCGGGACACCCCGGTGACGAGAACGACGCGGGGAGCCGTGGGGGGCGTGGCAGCGGGCGGCATGGGGATGGCCGGAGGGTGGGCCGGGCCTACTTCTTATTGCGGCGCTGGACGCGCGTCTTCTTGAGGAGCTTGCGGTGCTTCTTCTTCGCCATGCGCTTGCGGCGCTTCTTGATGACCGAACCCACGAAAAAGGACCTCGCTCCGGGATGCCGTGCGTCGATGGAACGAGGCTCAGCCTACTCGGACCCGGAATCGTCGAAACGATCAAGAGCAAACGGTCGCACGATCGCGCGACCAACGACCATTTGGGCATGACCGTGGCTGAAGTGAGGTGGGTCTAGCCCACGTCGTAGTAGGCGTCCCGCAGGTATTCGTGGACTGCCTGCTCAGGCACGCGGAAGGACCGACCGACGCGGACTGCGGGCAACCCGCCGCCGTGAACGAGCCGGTACACCGTCATCTTGGAGACACGCATCAGCGCGGCGACCTCGGCGACGGTCAGGAACCGCACGTCCGATAGTGGCCGGTCGAGGCCCCCGCCCCCAGTGCCGGTAGTGCCCAAACCTGGGCCTCCGACTGGACCGCCAGCAACCATGATCGCAACTTCCTTTTCACGGCGCGGGTACCGGCTTCCCCTCCGGTACGGCAACACGGCCGTGCTTGCTCAGAGTAGCGGGATTTGATCACCGTGTGGAAGCCGCCGTCTGGCGTGACTACTGATGGTAATGGGATCAATCGGATTGCGCTGTTTGGGTCACCAGGTCACGGATGAGGTACGCCGCGACCGGCTCGTACAGATGAGGCAGCACGTTGTCGTCGAGCGGAACCACCACCTCGAGCAACCCCTCGGCCTCACCGACGAAGAGCGCAGGGTCGTTCGAGTCGGCGAACCCGACCGTTTTGATGCCGGCCTGCGCGGCAGCCCCGGCCCAACCGTGATCAGCCACGACCAGGTCGGGCCGCTCGGTTCCGGCCGCTTCAAGGCTGCCGAGGATGAGCTCCATCGGTCGGGCCGAGTGCGTGTGGTTGAGCTCCCCGCCACTGCTGACCATGGCGACACCAGCCAGGTAGCGAATCTCGCGGTGACGCCAGCGGCTCCGCGCCGCGCTCTCGTACTTGAGGCCGACACCCGGCGTGACGACGTTCGCGCCCGCTGCCGACAGTGCCGCTGCCACCGCGAGATGGATCGGCAGCAAACCGGACGGGTGCCCGGTTGCGAGCAACACGCGCTCCTTGCGCTGGGCGGCTTGCAGCAGCCGAGCAGCCATCGCATCGAGCCGCTCGATCGTCCGGTCCGGGTCGATCGTGTCCGGGCCTTCCCGATAGGCCGGATCGGCGTTGATCCCCGCCCGCTCGACCATGGTGGCGAGGATCGCGTCGGCGTCCCACCGACCGTCCCACGACAGCCCGAAGGTGAACGACGGATCCTGCCGGGCGGCATTGCCGATATTGCGCAGATTGTTCTCGCGGGGCGTGCCCACCTCGCCGGCGATACGCGAAGCGACCAGGTGCTCACGGAGCTCGGCACGGGTCGGTGCCCTCATGAGGCTGCTCGCGGGTCCAAGCCATGGAACGGAAACACGGCCGCGCGGGTGTCGGTGACCGCGGCATCGATCGGGTCGGCGGGGTCCGCGGTGGCCGGGTCGAACGGGACGTAGGTCGGATCCCCCCCGTCGGTCATCAGCCGCGGCGCGGTCTCGCCGGTGCGGCGCTTGGCCTCTTCGCGCCAGTCGTCGGGCGTCTCGGTCTCCGGGTCGACCGGTGTGCCGGCGAGGTGGCCCAGCAGCCGGGTCCACGCTCGCGGCACGACCTGCACCAACTCGTAGCCACCACCGCCGAGAGCCAGCCATCGGCCACCCGTGACGTCGTGCGCGAGCTGATGCAGCGCGGCGTACGACGCAGCCTGACCATCGACCGTCAGTGCGAGATGTGCGAGCGGATCGAGCACGTGACTGTCGCAACCCTGTTGCGTGACCAACACGTCCGGCGCGAACGCGCGCACCAACGGCGGCACCACCGCATCGAACGCGCGCAGCCAGCCCCCATCGCGCGCGCCCGGTGGCAGCGCCACGTTGACGGACGTGCCCGGCGCGTTGGGCCCGCCGGTCTCGTCCGGGTAGCCGGTGCCAGGAAAGAGGTAGCGACCGCTCTCGTGCAGGCTGATCGTCAGCACGCGCGGATCGTCATAGAACACGGCTTGCACACCGTCGCCGTGGTGAACGTCGACATCGACGTAGGCAACTTTCTCAGCGCCATTTGCCAGCAGCCAGGCGATCGCGATGGCGGCGTCGTTGTAGATGCAGAAGCCGGACGCCATGTCGGGCATCGCGTGATGAAGCCCGCCGGCGATGTTCGCAGCATGCTGCGCACCTTCTGTCCAGATCGCCCGCGCCGCCGCTACCGAAGCACCGGCGACAAGTGCGCTGGCGTCGTGCATGCCCTCGAACACCGGGTCGTCGGGAGTGCCGAGACCGTGCTCCATGTCGGCGGTCAGCGGCGGCGTACCGGCGCGTTTGACGGCCGCGACGTACTCCGGACTGTGTACCAACTCCAGAGTGGAGTCATCCGCGGGCGCTGCGCCGGACATGGTCACTGCGTCGAGGACGCCAAGGCTGCGTGCGAGCGACATTGTGAGCACGACGCGCACGGGCGCGAGTGGATGTGACGGTCCGAAGTTGTATGCCGCGAGCGCGTCCTCCCAGACCACGCGCACGGATTCACTCATAGGTCAGCCTTGCCCGGCGGCGAGCTCCCGCGAACGGTTGCGGGCGGCCTCCAACGCGGCGAGGAGGGCGGCGCGGACACCGTGGTTCTCGAGCTCGCGAATGGCCGCGATCGTCGTACCGCCCGGAGAGGTGACCGCCTCACGTAGCTGCACCGGGTGCTCGCCGGAGTCGCGCAGCATCACGGCCGAGCCGACCGCGGTCTGCACGATGAGGTCGGCGGCGATGGCGCGGGGCAAGCCGAGGAGGATGCCCGCGTCGATCATCGCTTCGACCAGGTAGAAGAAGTACGCCGGTCCGCTGCCCGACAACGCCGTCACCGCGTCGAGCTGCGACTCGGGAACGCGGACGACCTTGCCGACCGCGCGCAGCAGCTTCTCGGCGCGAGCGAGGTGGTCCTCGCTTGCATGCGCGCCGGCGCTGACCGCCGACATCGCCTCGTCGACGAGTGCGGGCGTGTTGCTCATCACGCGGACGACCGGCACGCCATCAGGGAGACGCGCCTCGATGAACGCCGTCGGGATACCGGCGGCGATCGAGATGACGAGGTTGCGGGGCGAGGCAGCCGGCGCGAGTTCCTCCAGCAACGCACCCATCTCTTGCGGCTTCACCGCGATGAGCAGCGTGTCGGCCAGCTGTGCGGCCTCAGCGGTCGTGACCCCGCGCACGTCGTACCGCGATTCGAGGATGGTGCGCCGCTCCGGTTGATGCTCGGTGAAGACCAGGTCTGCCGGGGAACCGCCCGCGCGCAGCAGACCGGACATGAGGGTCTCACCCATCTTGCCGGCGCCGAGCACGGCAACCGTGTCGTTCTTGACGCTCATGTAGCCATCATGCCGCGTCAGCCGCGGGTGGCCATCGCGCGCAGGAAGAACGCGACGTTGGCGGGGCGCTCGGCCATGCGGCGCATGAGGTAGCCGTACCACTGGTCGCCGTACGGCGTGTAGACGCGAACGGTCTCCCCCGCGGCGACGAGCCGACGCTGCTCGTCGGGTCGTACGCCGTAGAGCATCTGGTACTCGTAGGTGTCGGGAGCGCGGTCATGCTCCTCCACCAGCTGCGCGGCGAGGCTGACGAGCTTCGGGTCGTGCGTCGCGACCATCGGGTAGCCCTGCCCAGCCATCAGGATCGCGAGGCAACGCGCGTACGAGCGGTTCACTGCATCCGGGTCGCGGAACGCGACGGACTCCGGCTCGTCGTATGCCCCCTTGCACAACCGAACCCGGGAACCGACGGTCGCGAGCGCGCGGCAGTCGTCCTCGGAGCGACGCAGATATGCCTGGATGACCGCGCCCGTGCTCGGGAAGGTCTTGCGCAGCTCAGCGAGCACGCGCAGCGTCGACTCCGTTGTCGTGTGGTCTTCCATGTCGAGTGTCGCGGTCGTGCCAGCAGTTCGCGCGGCTTCGCAGATCGCGGCCGCGTTGTCGAGCGCCAACTGCTCGTCGAGGACCTGCCCGACCGCAGAGAGCTTGACCGACACCTCGGCCGCCGGTGTCAGTCCCTGCTCGGACAGTCGCGAGAGCAACGTCAGGTAAGCCTTGGTCGCGGCTTCGGCCTGGCCGACGTCTTCGGTGTCCTCACCGAGGTGGTCCAGAGAGACCTGCAGTCCCGCATCGACGAGCACGCGGGTTGTGCGCACCGCGTCGTCGACGGTTTCCCCGGCGACGAACCGGCGTACGACGTTGCGCGTGATCGGTGCCGAGCTGATCGTGTTCTTGAGCAGCTTCGACCGGGACGCGACGAGGATCGGCCGGCGGAGAAGCACGGTCGCAGGCTACCCAGGGGCGTTTGTCTTCGGCTGAGCGACCATTCAGGGTGTGTGGAGCTACGGCGTGCGGCGGCGGAGGGTGGCGGCACCGAGGGCGAGGGCCAGCACGGACGCAGCCCCGATGATGGCGACGTCACGCGCGAACACGCCGCCGAGGTGTCCGCTGGTGATGCGAGTCATTGCCTCGACCGCGTAGGTCAACGGCAGTACGTCGCTCAACCAGTGGAGGACGTCGGCCATCTGGTTGCGCGGCACGAACAACCCGCACAACAAGAACTGTGGGAGCACGAAGGCCGGCATGAACTGCACTGCTTGGAACTCCGTCGTCGCGAACGCGCTCACGAACAACCCGAGGGCCATGCCGAGCAGCCCGTCCAGGACCGCGACCACCGGCAGCCACCATTCCGGCCCTTGTACGTCGAGGCCGAGCAAACCGAGGCACAGGCTCGCCGCCAGCACCGACTGGACAACGGCGATGAGACCGAACGCGAGGGCGTATCCGCCGAGCAGATCGAGCTTCGCAACGGGCATGGTGAGCAGCCGCTCGAGGGTGCCCGTAGATCGCTCGCGCAACGTCGCGACCGAGGTGACGACGAACATCACGACGAACGGGAAGATGCCGAGCACCGGCGTGCCGACACGGTCAAACGTTTGCGGGACGCCGTCGAAGACATAGCGGAGGAGGACGAGCAGCACGCACGGGACCACGAGAAGCATCGCCACGGTTCGCGGGTCGTGGCGTAGCTGCAGCAGCACCCGGCGGGCGGTGGCAAGAACGAGCGCGGGACTCATGCCGGTGCCTTCACGAGGCGAAGGAACGCTTCCTCGAGGTCCTCGGCGCCAGTGCTGCGCCGCAGCTCGTCGGGTGTGGTGCTTGCAATGAGCCGTCCATTACGCATGAGCAGCAGCTGGTCGCACCGTGCCGCCTCATCCATCACATGGCTGGACACGAGCAGCGTGGAGCCTTGTGACGCGAGCGCATGGAACATCTCCCACAAGTCATGACGCAGCACCGGGTCCAAACCGACGGTGGGCTCATCAAGGACGAGGAGCTCGGGTTCGCCCAGTAACGCGGTGGCGAGCGACACTCGCGCCCGTTGACCACCGGAGAGCCGGCCGACCAGCTGGTCAGCAAAGTCATTGAGAGCGACCGCATTCAGCACTTGGTCGATCTGCCTCGACGGCGCACGCAACACCGCAGCGAAGTACCGCAGGTTCTGCATCACGGTGAGGTCGGCGTACACCGACGGCGCCTGCGTCACGTAACCGATCCTGCGCCGCAACGCCGGACTGCCCGCGGGTTTGCCGAGCACCGTTACGTTGCCACCGGCGACGATCTGTACGCCGACAATCGCCCGGATCAACGTCGTCTTGCCACAACCGGATGGACCCAGCAGACCGGTGACCGTCTCCGTTTCGATGTGCAGCGACAGGTCAGGCAGCACCTCGACCCCGCCGCGAATGACGCGAAGGTGCTCGATCTCGACTGCGCGCGCACTGCTCATCCGCGCGCAACCACCAGACGCACCTCGAACGGTTCCTCGACGTTGCCGTCCGGGAATGCGCCACGCAACGACTCCTCTTCCGCGCAGAGAAACTCGTCCAGCCGGTCGCCGATCGCGGCAACGTAGGACTTGGAGCGCAGCCAGACGAGGTAGTCCGCGACCCCTAACGTGCGGGTCCATCGCGTCGTGAACACCTCGATCGTCGCGAAGTACATCGCGAGCGGCTCGTTGGATGGCAGCGCCCGGTAGTCGCGGGAGTAACCCGGGCTCATCCCCTCTAGTCGCGCCTGCTGTGCCTCGAACCACGGTTCCCCGTCGGCAACGACGTTGTTCCACCACACGGCGAGCGCGCCGTCCGGCCGAAGCACGCGTCGCGCTTCCGAACCGCCACGATCGACGTTGACCCAATGCCAGGCCTGCGCCGCGCAGACGAGATCGGCAGTGCTGTCCTTGAACGGCAACGCATCTGCGGTTGCCAACACGGCGGGCTGATGCGGCGTGCGTTCGCGCAGCCGTTGCAGCATCTGCGCGCCGATGTCGACAGCGACGACACGAGCGCCGCGGTCACTCAACGCTCGCGTTGCGATTCCAGTGCCGGCGCCGATCTCGATGACGTCGGCCGTCGCTAACGGATGGGCCAGCCGGTCGATCGCGTCGTACAGCTCAGACGGGTACGACGGACGCCCTGCGTCGTAGGCATCGACGAGTGCGTCGAACGGCGAGCCGACCGGGCTCACGGCCGCCGCGCCAACGTGAGAGCACAGTGAAGGTTTTCCGTCACCGTGTCGCGATCAGCGAAGACTGCGCGCAGGTCTGCTTGCAAACCGCCAACCTCTGCGCCGATTGCGAGCACGGGTGAGTGCGTGCACACATGCTGGATGTGGTCTTCGACGGTCACCTCGCGGGCTGAGCGGTGCTCCTCGAAGCGCACCTCGACGAACCCGTTCGCCGACAGAAAAGTCAGTGGGTCCTCCCGGTTCGGTGGCTTCGGCCCGTCCTCCTCCTTCGCCCGCCAGCGTTGGAATGCCTCGTGTTCGGCCCCAGTCTCCGAGCATGGGGCCAGTCCGGCGAAACCCCACCACACGGCGAGGACGCCTCCCGGCGCGAGCACCCGCGTCAGCTCGCGCGCACTGAGGCCCGCGTCCATCCAGTGCCAGGCCGTCGCACAGGTCGCCAGCGCGAACGTCGCGGCGGCGTACGGCAATGCCTCCCCACGGGCGACCACCACCGCCACGTCGTCGTCACGCGCGCGCAGCACCGCGAGCATCTGCGGGTCGACGTCCGTCGCCGTGACCTTCGCTCCTCTCTCGACCAGCGCCCGTGTCGCAATGCCACTCCCGGCGCCGACATCGAGGGTGCGCAGTCCACGCAGCCCGCCGGCGTACGAATCAATCGCGTCATAGAGCGCGTCCGGGTACGTCGGGCGATGCGCGTCGTAGTCGGTCGCGACCGAGCCGAAGCGCATCAGCGGACTGCACTCACTCGCGACGACTCATTCAGCCGCGGCGTCAGCAGGCGGCCGTCGGATGAGCTCCGGCGCCGCCAGGTTCAGCCGGGTGAAAGCGAGCGCTTCGGCGAGGTCCGCCTCCCGTTCAGCGCGGTTCTCCACCCGACGGGTGTTGACCTCGACGACGACGATGCCGCTGAAGCTGTTGGCGGCGAGGCGTTCGAGCAGCTCCGCGCACGGCTGGTCACCCCGACCCGGCACGAGGTGCTCATCACGGTTGGTGCCCGAGCCATCGCAGATGTGCACGTGCGCCAGCCGGTCAGCCATGACATCGAACATGGCCATGGCGTCGGAATTCGACACCGAGGTGTGCGACAGGTCGAGGGTGAAGTGCCGGTAGTCCTCGTGAATGACATCCCACCCCGGGTTGTACGGCGTGATCTCGCGGCCACCGGCCCGGAGCGGGAACATGTTCTCCACCGCGAACCGGACGTCGGTCTCACCGGCCATGCGCTGGATGCCCTCGACAAACTCCTTCGCGTAGTCGCGCTGCCAACGAAACGGCGGGTGTACGACGACAGTCTCAGCGCCGAGCTGATCGGCAACGGCCCGGGCCCGCACAAGCTTGGCCCAGGGATCGCTGCCCCACACGCGTTGAGTGATCAACAAGCAAGGAGCGTGCACCGCGGAGATCGCGATCTGGTGATAGTCAGACAGCCGTTGCAACGCATCGGCGTCCTGGCTGACCGGGTCGGTCCACACCATGACCTCGACACCGTCAAACCCAAGGCGCGCAGCGATCTCGAAGGCCGACGCTGTCGATTCCGGATAGACCGAAGCTGTGGACAACGCGACCTTCGCTTCGGGCACCCGGACCTGCTGGCCAGGTGACACGGTTGGGCTGCCCGACGGAATGGACACGCTGCGAGCCTAGCCGCGTCATTACCACCAACTCACCGTAGGCTGACTGCGTGCCCGAGGTTTCCCTTGACTTTGCTCGCGCGTGGGTTGAGTTCGTCAACCCCGACGACGAGGACGAGATCTATCGTTGCGACTTGACCTGGCTGACGTCGCGCTGGGAGTGCATCTTCGGCAACGGCTGCCAGGGCATCGTCGAGGGTCGAGCCACCGATGGCTGCTGCTCACTCGGCGCGCATTTCAGCGATCGCGACGACGAGAAGCGCGTGCGCAAGTACGCCAACAAGCTCACCGACGCCGACTGGCAGTACCGCAAGATTGGGCTCAAGAAGGGGATCGTCGAGGTCGAGGACGGCGACCGCCGGACCCGCCTGGTCGATGGTGCGTGCGTCTTCCTCAACCGGCCCGGCTTCGCCGCCGGCATGGGCTGTGCGCTGCACGGCTACGCCCTCCGCGTCGGCAAGCACATCCTCGAGACCAAGCCGGATGTCTGCTGGCAACTGCCGATCCGGCGGACCTACGAACACGTGAAGCGGCCGGATGACACCAAGGTGCTCATCACGACCATCGGTGAGTACGACCGCCGCGGCTGGGGCCCCGGTGGTCATGACCTCCACTGGTGGTGCACTAACAACACTGAGGCGCACACGGCCAGCAAGCGCGTCTTCGAGACCTACAAGGGCGAGCTCATCGAGCTGATGGGCGCACCGGCGTACAAGCAGCTCGTAAAGCACTGCAAGACACGGGTCGCCGCGATGGACGCCGCCGCAGCAGCAAATGCGAGCACGAACGGGTCAGGTGTGACGCCGGGCAAACGCAAGACGCTGCCGTTGATGGTCGCCCCACACCCTGCCGACCCCAAGTAAGCCGGGTACGGCGCGCCGTACCCGGGTGTTGTCGGTAGCCGCCTTTACCGTCGCGGTATGGCGAAGGCGAACCTCAAAGAGCGACCGGCGTTCCGTTGCGGCGAGTGCGGGCTGTCGGTGCCGCAATGGGTCGGGAGATGTCCCGAGTGCCAGGCATGGGGCTCGGTCGCTGAGGTTGGCGGCGCACCGCGGCTGAGGCCGGTCGCCAGTCCGGTGTCGACAGCAGCACGACCCATCGGCGAGATCGATGTCGAGGCGGCGCAGGCGCGGCCGACGGGAGTCGGCGAGTTGGATCGCGTGCTCGGCGGCGGGCTCGTGCCGGGCGCGGTTGTACTGCTGGCCGGCGAGCCGGGGGTGGGCAAGTCGACGTTGCTACTGGAGGTCGCGGCCAACGCCGCGCGCGGCGACGCGCCTGCGCTCGTCGTCACCGGCGAGGAGTCCACCGCGCAGGTCCGGCTGCGCGCGGAGCGCATCGGTGCCATGCATCCGGCTCTCTACCTCGCCGCAGAGACGGAGCTCGGCGCGGTTGTCGGGCACGTCGACGCGGTGCAACCTGGCCTGCTCGTCGTCGACTCGGTGCAGACGATCAGCTCAGCGTTGATCGACGGTGCACCCGGCGGCGTGACGCAGGTGCGAGAGGTTGCCGGCGCGCTGATTCGACTGGCAAAGGAACGCAATCTGTCCACCGTGCTCGTGGGACACGTCACGAAAGATGGCCAAGTCGCGGGGCCGCGCATGCTCGAGCATCTCGTCGACGTGGTCCTTCAGTTCGACGGCGATCGGCAGTCGCGACTGCGGTTGGTGCGAGCCATCAAGAATCGCTACGGCCCGACCGACGAGGTCGGCTGCTTCGACCTGACCGACGAAGGCATCACCGGCCTACCGGATCCCAGCGGTTTGTTCCTCTCGCAGCGCACCGAACCCGTGCCGGGCACGTGCGTCACCGTCACGCTGGAGGGTCGCCGCCCTCTCGTCGCAGAAGTGCAGGCACTGGTCGCCCCAACCGAGTTGCCGGTCGCACGCCGTGCCTGCTCCGGTCTCGACAGCGCGCGGGTGGCGATGGTGCTGGCAGTAGCAGAACGCCGAGCCGGCCTGCACCTGACCAAACAAGACGTGTTCACCGCGACGATCGGCGGCGTGCGCCTTGCCGAGCCGGCAACGGATCTGGCTATCGCACTGGCGGTCGGCGGCGCATGCATGAACCACGCACTGCCCACCGACCTTGTGGCCATCGGCGAGGTCGGCCTGGCCGGCGAGGTTCGGCCCGTGAGTGGCTTGGCGCGACGACTGGCGGAGGCGGCACGACTCGGCTTCCGCCGCGCACTCGTGCCTGTTGATCCAGGGCCGGTGCCGGCAGGGATGAACGTGCTGACCGTCTCCGACGTACCGACTGCTCTGTCGGCAGCGTGGAAAGCGCGCTAGCACGATTCGGTTTGCTGATGAACTGCCGATGATCGCTTAGAATTCGCGCGCCAACCGAGGAGCATCGCGTGACACCAGCAGAAGCGGGAGATCCGCTTCGTACGGTCCTCGGCGCGCTCGCCCCGGGCACGGCGCTGCGGGACGGTCTCGAACGCATCCTTCGCGGCAACACCGGCGGCATCATCGTGCTCGGTTACGACAAGACCGTTGAGGCACTGTGCAGCGGCGGGTTCCCGATGGACGTCGAGTTCACGGCGACCAAACTGCGTGAGCTGGCCAAGATGGACGGCGCGATCGTCGTCGACGACACGATGACGCGGATCCTTCGCGCCAACGTGCAGCTCGTTCCAGACCCGTCGATCCCGACGGAGGAGTCCGGGATCCGGCACCGGACCGCGGAGCGGGTGTCCCGGCAGACCGGTTTCCCGGTCATCTCGGTCAGCCAGTCGATGCGCATCATCGCGCTGTACCTCGAGGGCCGGCGCTATGTGCTCGACGACTCGGCGGCAATCCTGTCGCGGGCAAACCAAGCGTTGGCGACGTTGGAGCGCTACAAAATGCGCCTCGACGAGGTGTCCGGCACGTTGTCGGCGCTCGAGATCGAGGACCTCGTCACGGTTCGCGACGCCGCAGCAGTGGCTCAGCGGCTCGAGATGGTGCGACGGATCGCGACCGAGATCGATGGGTACGTCGTCGAGCTCGGCACCGACGGACGGCTGCTGGCTCTGCAGCTCGAAGAGCTCATGGCCGGGGTGGAGCAGGAACGCGAGCTC
Source organism: Frankiales bacterium (assembly GCA_033851265.1). Taxonomy (GTDB): domain Bacteria; phylum Actinomycetota; class Actinomycetes; order JAWWOW01; family JAWWOW01; genus JAWWOW01. The sequence continues at coordinate 41,799 of JAWWOW010000015.1, read as the reverse complement.
GTAGTCCGCGACTACCTCCCGGCGGGCTCCGGTCGACGCGCACGTCGAGTCAGCGGCGTACTGAACTCCCTCAACGAGTTGTCATCTGCCGACCTACTCGACCTCGGCACGGTGGCGACGGTGCTCGGCTACCCCGCCACGGCCACGGCCGAGGCGTTGGACTTCGCCGTCAGCCCACGCGGCTATCGACTGCTGGCAAAGGTGCCGCGAATCCCGGGCGCAGTCGTTGATCGACTGGTGGACCAGTTCGGTGGTTTGCAAAAACTGCTCGCGGCAAGCGTCGACGACTTGCAAGTAGTCGAAGGCGTTGGCGAGTCGCGTGCGCGCTCGATCCGTGAAGGACTCTCCCGACTTGCTGAGTCATCGATCCTTGAGCGCTACGTCTAATCTGCCGACTGATACACTGATTGATATCTGCGGCGGTTTTCGCCGCGCCTCCCGCGGGCGAGCTGCCCGTGTGGTCGCTGAATTGCAGTGCTCCTCATCGTGACGGGCTGCTGAACGTTCGCGCGGCCTACCCACTCCGTCTGGAGCCTGCTTTTCAATGCCTCACCAAGCACGTCGACCCTCGGGTCGCCCAACGCGCAGTCAACACACGACGCGCCGTACCAACAAAAAGGTGTCGACCCCACCACGTCCTCGACGCGACGTGCCGTCGACGCTTGATCTCGCGCTCGCCGAAGCGTTAGCGCGCCCCGAGCCGGCAGCGCGTACCTTCGCGCAGCTCGGCCTCCCACAACCCCTCGTCACCGTGCTCGCCCGGCGTGGCATGCACGAGCCCTTTGCCATCCAGTCCCGCACGCTGCCCGATGCGCTCGCAGGTCGCGACACCCTCGGCCGCGCGCAAACCGGTTCCGGCAAGACACTGGCGTTCGGCCTCCCGATGCTGGCGCGCCTCATCGAGGGCGCCGGACGTCGTACGCCGAAGAAGCCACGCGGGCTCGTGCTCGTGCCGACCCGCGAACTCGCTCGTCAGGTAGCCGATGCGATCGCCCCGCTTGGCGACGCTCTCAATCTCCGCGTGGCAACGGTGTACGGCGGTGCGCCGATGGGCCGCCAGATCGACAACCTCCGGCGTGGCGTCGACATCGTCGTCGCTACGCCGGGCCGACTGATCGACCTGATGGAACGTCGCGACTGCGACCTCAGTCAGGTCGAGATCGCGGTCGTCGACGAGGCCGATCACATGGCTGACCTCGGCTTCCTGCCTGCCGTGACGCGCATCCTCGACACGACGCCCGACGGTGGTCAGCGGATGCTGTTCTCCGCGACGCTTGACCGCGGCGTCGACCGGCTCGTGCACCGCTATCTGTCCGACCCAGCGATCCATGCCGTGGCGCCGGCTACTGCGTCCATCGACGCCATGGACCACCACGTGTTCACGGTCGATGCGCAGGACAAGGTTGCGGTCGCGGCCGAGATGGCCGCGCGCCCGGCACGCACACTGTTCTTCGTGCGTACCAAGCACGGCGCCGACCGGTTGGCCAAGCAATTGACCCGGACCGGCGTCGATGCGCTCGCGATCCACGGCAACCTCAACCAAAACCAGCGGCAACGCGCTCTCGATGCCTTCTCCGCTGGACACACTCGCGTCCTGGTGGCGACCGACGTCGCGGCGCGCGGCATCCACGTCGATGACGTCGACCTCGTTGTCCACTACGACCCGGCCAACGACCACAAGGGCTACTTGCACCGATCCGGTCGTACGGCGCGCGCCGGTGCCGCCGGCACCGTCGTGTCCTTCGCCGAGCCAGCACAGGTCAGTGCGGTCACGCAACTGCACAAGGACGCGTCCGTGCGCTCCGCCTCTGCGCGTGTGCACGTCGGCCACCCCGCCGTCCGCGCGATCGCCGAGTCGGGTGAGCCGATCGTCGTGACGAAGGCAGTCAGGCAGAGCCCACCGGCGAGCAACCAACCGACGCGGCAGCGCCCGGCCCATCGCGGCAACGGCAGGCGACGAACCGCACGCGCCAGCTGAAAGAGCACGCTTCGCGAACGGCCCATTTTTCATGATCGACGCGACTGAGGGCCCGGATATCCGAACCCTCAGTCGCATTCATGCGGATGTGAGGCCGATCGTGCTCTACTTCGTTGGCTGCGGAACGATGCGGATGTAGGGCTTCGGTTCTTTCCACTCGCCGAAGATCTCCTTGGCCTCATCGTTGCTGACGGAGCCGGCGATGACGACGTCCTCACCTGGCTGCCAGTTGACCGGAGTTGCGACGCGGTGCTTGGCGGTGAGCTGCAGCGAGTCGATGACGCGGAGAACCTCGTCGAAGTTGCGGCCCGTCGTCATGGGATAGACGAGGATCAGCTTGACCTTCTTGTCCGGGCCGATGACGAAGACATTCCGCACCGTCTGGTTGTCGGCGGGAGTACGCCCTTCGTGGGTTCCCGACTCGCTCGCCGGGAGCATCCCGTAGAGCTTGGACACGTTGAGGTCGCTGTCGCCGATGAGCGGATAGTTCGGCCGCGCGCCTTGGGTCTCCTCGATGTCGTCGGCCCACTTATCGTGGTTGCCGGTCGCATCAACGGACAGACCGATGATCTTCGTGTTGCGCTTGTCGAACTCAGGCTTGATCTTGGCCATGTAGCCGAGCTCAGTCGTGCAGATCGGTGTGAAGTCCTTCGGGTGCGAGAACAGGACGGCCCATGAGTCGCCGATCCAGTCGTGGAAGTTGATCTTGCCCTCGGTGGTGTCTGCCTCGAAATCCGGAGCGGTATCTCCGAGTGAAAGTCCCATGTCGTTCGCCCTCCCGTGGTGGTCGCCAGAGCGACGCTAGCGCGGGAGGAAGCCCGGGCGGTAATCGACCCTGTTATTACGCCGTGACGAGGTCGAGCATGCGGTGCAGGTCCACGAGCAACACGGGTTTGCCGGTGGAGGCCTCACGCAGAACTTCGATGACGTACGCCGGCAGACCGGCGGGCACCTCGGAGTCGTCGTGAAGCAGCTCGTCGGCACTGCGAACGGCTGTGACGCCGTCAACACAGATCCCGATGGCGTTGCTGTCAGCAACGCCATCGGTGAGGACCAGTACGTCGCCAGGCGAACCGGCGATCGGACGCAGGTCCATGACGGGCAGCGGCACACCGCGGACCTCGACGACGCCGGCCATCGGCGGTTCCATGCCCGGCAGTGCGACGAGACCTTCGAGCCGCAGCACTTCGCGTACACCTTCCAAGGCGGCTGCGAACTCGCGCTCGCCGAGCTGGAAGGTCACGAATCCACGGACGAATCCCATCTCCGTCATGACTTACCTCCGAGACGATCGGCAAGCTCCGTGCACAGCGCGGCAAGTTCGGACGCCTTGCGCCCCCCGAGCTCATCGGCGGCGACGTCGGGTGGCATTCGCTGCAGCACGTCCGCCGCCGCGCGATAGGAACGCACGGCTGCAACCGACTCCCCCAGCCGCGCGAGCGCCCCCGCGAGGAGGAAGTGCGCGAAACCGAAGCCGGAGTCGAGATAGATCGCCTTGCGCAGGTCGACCAGGGCCTCTGCGTCGCGGCCCATGTTCGTCAACGCGAGGCCGCGCAAGTAGTGCGCGTCGGGTGCCAAGGGCTGTGCTTCGGCCATCCGTTCGGCCAACGCGACGGCATCGCCATATCGACCGTCAGCAAGTGCGCGGCGTACCTCGGTGACCGGCGCAGGTTCCGGCGTCTTCGTCACCGGCAACGGTGCGGGCGCCGGCGGCGCCTGAGCGGGGATGTCCTGCTTCGGCGGTGCCTGCCGCGATGCGCCTGGCCCGATCGGTGTTGTCAGCACTCGTCCGATCGTTGCCACCAGACCACGCGGCGCTGGCGTCGTGTCACCGCGCCGGTCGCGGCCGCTGCGTCGCTCGAGCCCCCACCGATCGCTTCGTCCTGGAGACCGCCGGTCTGGCAACACATTCCGGCGCTCCGCCTCGCCCGCATCAGCAGCGTCGTCGCGTCGATAGACAAACGCGTCGCCGAGCGTCACTAGATGGAACGCGTCGCTGACCTGCCACAGCGTTTCCGCGTGGCCGAGGAACAGATAACCACCGTCGCGCAACGAGTCATGCAGCCGACCGACGAGTGAGCGCGTCGTCTCGCGGTCGAAATAGATCGTGACGTTGCGGCACATGACCAGGTCGACCTCGCCAGGGGCGAATGGGATCCCCTCGGTCACCAAGTTGTGCCGACGGAACTCGACAAGCTCGGCGATCTCCGGCCGTACGACGTAGGCCGCCTCGCGACCGGCAATGTCGCGGGTGAAGAAGCGCGACACGTCGTCGGGCTCGGTCATGACAAGCGAACGCTCGCCGTAACGCGCCGCCTTTGCCGTCGCCAGCCCACGTCGCGAGATGTCGGTCGCGATGACCTTCACATCCCATCCCTGCGTCAGGGGCAACAGCTCACGGATGAGCATCGCGATTGTGTATGGCTCCTCGCCGGTCGAGCACCCCGCGCTCCAGACCGTCAGCTTGCGACCGCGCTCGCCCGCGTCCTTTATCAGCTGCGGCAACACGTGACGACGCAGCGCATGGATCTGCGGTGGGTTTCGGAAGAAGTGCGTCTCCGGGATCGTCACCTCGTCGAGCAGCGCTTGGCGTTCGGCTTCCGACGCCGGTTGGATCAGCATGGCCAGGTAAACCGCGACATCCTCGATGCCGGTTTGACGCATCCGCTCGCTAACGCAGAACGAAAGGGCGTCGCGCCGCGAGTCGTCGAAGACGAGCCCAGCCGACTTCCCGAGAAGCTCACGCAGCTGCTCGAACTCAGCGTCTGTGAAGGTGAGCCTCACGCGCCCACCTCCTCGTTCGCCTCCGTGTTCTCGTGCGAGACGAGGGTGAGGAGCGTGGCGGTGATATCCGAAAGCGGGAGCACGTGATCGACAGCATTCAGCGCACGAGCGGCCGCCGGCATGCCATAGACGGCGCTCGACTCTTCGTCCTGGGCGATCGTCGTCGCGCCGCAGTCATGCAAGACCTTCATGCCGGCTGCTCCGTCGCGACCCATGCCCGTCAGCAACACGCCGATTGCTTCAGAGCCGAGCGCCTGCGCGACCGACTTGAACGTCACGTCGATGCCGGGCACGTGGAACTGCGTAGCGGGCGGGTCTTCACACGTCACGCGCAGCCGACGGTCATGGACGACGATGTTGACCCCGCTCGGCGCGATGGTGACCTCACCGGGCATGATCTTCTTCCCGCTCTGGCCAACGCTGACGGGCAGTGGCGACATGCTGTCCAACCAGCCGGCCAAGCCTTCGATGAAGCCGTCCGCCATGTGTTGAACGACGAGGACCGCGGGAGCGAAGTCGGCGGGCAGTTCGGAGAGCAGCTGCGAGAGCGCTTGCGGGCCACCCGTCGACGCACCGATGACGACGAGCGGGATGTCCTTAGCGAGCGGGTCGATGTGGCGCCGCTCGACCGGCGGTAGCGGATTCTCATCGGTGACGGGCTTGCGACGGATCAGCGTCCGGCCGATTCGCTCGGCGTTCGCGGTAAAGCCGTTCTGCCGCAAACGGCCACGTGGGTGCGTGATCACGCGAGCGCGGCTCGCGACACGCAACTTCGCGCGCAGATCTGCGGCGTACTGCTCGTACTGACCGTGCTCACCAGGATTCGGTTTCGCGACGATGTCGACTGCCCCGGCGGCCGTAGCGGCCGCAGCGTTCTCGACATCGGTGCCCTCGACGTATGCGGAGTAGACGACGATCGGCGTCGGACGGCCGGCCATGATGCGCTCGATGGCCTCAATGCCGTTCATCACGGGCAGGTCGAGGTCCATCAACACGATGGACGGGCGCAGCCGGTCGACGAGTGCGACAGCTTCGCGACCCGTTCGTGCTTCACCGACGACGCGAAAGCCGGGATCGGCGTCGATGGCAGCCCGAAGAAACCGTCGTTGCACTTGCGAGTCATCGACGACGAGGACTGTCACGACCGGCCGGGCAGCGGGATCGGTCCGTGACGCGGCGCTGGTCACCGGCGCCCCACGACTGGCCGGGGGAAGTGATTGCGCGGCGCCACCGTGTCGGTCCATCGGGACAACGCCCACCGCAACGCGTCAACGGCGCCGGCGATGCGCGCAGCCGCGTCAGGTCGGCTGGCCCCCTGGCCCGGGTGGACAAAGGCGGTCAGCATCTGCTCGCACTCACGGGCGGCGTAAGCGGCCAGGTCCTCGCCGACGACGGCGGCGCTGCTGGCCAGGGCATGGGTGTCGGAGAGGATCTCCTGCGCGGCGTCGTCCGATCCGTCGGTGAGCCGGGTCGTGGCGCCGAGCAGGCGGGGCAGGCGCAGGGCGACCTCGGAGGCGAACGCGTCGTCGAGGTTCGCTCCTAGCTCGACGGGCAGCGCCGAGGAACGCGCTGCTGGCGTGCGGCCCACGGGATAACGCCCCCTTCGCGGGCAATCTCATTACCCAGCGGGAATGTCGTCGGGATTCCGCCTGTGCTTGAGCGCTGAACGGCCCTCAGTACGCGTGGCAGCGCCTGGGACGATTCGGGCGTGCGAACTGACGATCCGACCGCCCCCGCCGGCGTGGCGACCACGCTCGTGAGCTGGTACGCCGAGGCGGCCCGGGATCTTCCTTGGCGGCGCGACCCTCGCGCCGTTGATGGGGAGCGAAGCCCCGGAGTCGGGGGCTGGGCGGTCCTCGTCAGCGAGGTGATGCTGCAGCAGACGCCGGTCGCCCGCGTGCTGCCGGCGTACGTCGCCTGGCTCGACCGCTGGCCCACACCAGCCGCCCTGGCCCGCGAACCGGCCGGCGAGGCGGTGCGGATGTGGGGCCGGCTGGGCTACCACCGGCGAGCCTTGTCCCTGCATGCCGCGGCAGCGGCGATTGTGGCCCGCCACGAGGGAGAGGTTCCGGCCGATCTCGACGATCTGCTCGCCCTTCCCGGGGTCGGTGCCTACACGGCGCGGGCGGTCGCGTCCTTCGCATTCGGGCAGCGCCATCCCGTCGTCGACACCAACGTCCGTCGTGTGGTCGCCCGACTCTTCGAAGGCCAACCCGATGCAGCAGGCGCAGCTGCGACCGCGCGGGAACGCGCGCTGGTCGAGAGCATGCTTCCCGACGCGCCATCACACGCAGCGACGTTCAGCGTCGCCCTCATGGAGCTCGGTGCGTTGGTGTGTACGGCGCGGTCGCCCCGGTGCGCGCTCTGTCCTGTGTCGTCGTCGTGCGCATGGCTTGCGGCAGGCTCCCCCGCGGGATCCGCCCGGCGCGCGCAGACCTATGCCGGCACGGACCGCCAGGTGCGGGGCCGATTGCTCGCCGTTCTCCGTGACCACGACGGACCCGTCGCCGCTGACGAGCTCGCCCGCGCGTGGGACGAACCGCAACAACGTGATCGCGCACTGGCCAGCCTGCTCGCCGACGGTCTGGCGCGCACGCACGAGGATGGGCGCTACGCGCTGCCGGACTGAACGGGAACCGGCTCTGGTGCCGTGGGGCGCGCCTGCGGAAACGTCACCCAGAACGTCGTGCCTTCGCCGGGACGACTCGTGACACCCACGACTCCGTGCTGCAACTCCATGAGCCGGCGAACGATGGCGAGGCCGAGACCGGTGCCCGGGACATGCGCGTCAACCGCGACGCTCGACCGCCAGTAACGATCGAACAACCGTTGCTGATCCTCCGCCGAGATGCCTGCACCTTCGTTGTGTACGTCGAATCGGACCTGCTGACCCTCCGGACGAGCCGTCACTGTGACGATCGCTCCTTTGGCGCCGTACTTGATGGCGTTGGCGACGATGTTGTCGAGAACCTCTCGCGCCATGCCCGGATCGCCGGCGAATGTGTCCGGCGCGCCGCCCTGGATATCCGTCACAACCGTCGTTCCGATGTCGCGGGCGGCGGCAGTGTGGTCGGCAGCCAAAGCTTCCAGAAAGTCGGCGACAACAATCGCGGCCCACGTTGGTTCATCCGCCGGTAGCTCGGCGTTGTCGTCGATCAACGCACGCGAGGCGAACTCTTCGATCCGATCGAAGGCCAACCGGACCGCCGCCAGCGCCGTCGTCAGCTGCTCAGGGGACATTCGCTCACGACGCGACTCCAACATCGACACGTAACCCTTGCCGATGGTCAGCGGATTGCGAATGTCGTGGCGTGCGGTAGCGATCAGCTCGCGTCGCACCTCCGCCTCCAGCGCCGCGTTGTCGCGGGACTCCGCCCACTTAACAGCGATGCCGGTATGTGCAGCCAGATCGACGAGCAACTGCATGTCGATCTCATCGAAGGTTCTTTCGCCGGGTGCATTGGCAACCGCGATCTCTCCGATGACCTTCGGCCCGGAAAAGACCGGAGCGGCGAGCAGCGGCCCGATGGGCGGGTGCTTTACCGGGATGCCAAACCCGGCGTCATGCCCGCGGATGTCGTCGAGAGCCACCGCGTGACCCAGCTGCACCGGCACTGCGAGTAATCCGACGACACGTGGCAACCGCTCGGGGAATAGTTCCCGCGGTGCGTTGTAGACAAAGTGACTGACTTCATCGGGATGGTCCGAGCGTGACAACAGCAGCGCACTGAAGCTCGCACTGGTCAACGTCTTTGCTTCGTCGACCAGCTGTTGCAGCAGATCGGGCAGCGTGGGTTCCTGCAGCAACAACTCACGACCCAGCTCCGAGAGTCGCGCCAAGCCGCTCGAAAGCCGGTAGTGGCTGGTGCTGTCGCGCAGGACGACGACGTGCGTGTCGCTGCCTTCGAGACGCCACGTCGTTGCATCGAGCAGCAAGCCACTCGGCGCTGCGTCCAGGGAGACGCTGCCCGCCTGGGTCAGGAGAGGGGCGAGTTCCGCGTACGCATCGCCGAAGAGTGGGGCAAGAGTCTGCGCGGCATCGGCACCCGGCTCGGGGCTGATGCCGAACAGCTGCTCAGCTGCGGGGTTCCACGCGATGATCGTGCCGGCGCGCATCAAGATGACGGCTTCCGAGACTCGCCAGAACAGCTCGCCGATTGCGCCCGGAACAACGGGGGACGTCACGGGGAGTCGCTTCCGGCTGCGCACCGGATCGCCCCCACAACGATCACGACCCCCGAGATTACCCGAGGGTCGTGGCCGCTATGAGGTTTTCGTCGGGGTTACTCGGCGTGTTCCGCCGCCGGACCGCCCGAGCCCGCCACCTCGACGGGCGGCGCGTCCGGAACGCTCGGCGGCTTGGCCTCGCCGCGGAAGGTGAACCGCTCGCGGTCCTTCAACTCGGCATTCTCCGGCGCATCCGGTAGGGGCTCGCTGTCGACGACGACGATCTCGCCAGCTTTCAGCTCGCCGTACAGGATCTTCTCGGACAGGGTGTCCTCGATGTCGCGCTGGATCGTGCGCCGCAGCGGCCGCGCGCCGAGCACCGGGTCGTAACCCTTGGCGGCGAGCAGTGCCTTGGCCGGCTGCGTGAGCTCGAGACCCATGTCCTTGTTGCGAAGCTGAGCGTCGACGCGGGCCAGCATGAGGTCGACGATCTTGATGATCTCCTCGTGGCTCAGCTGGTGGAACACGATGATGTCGTCGATACGGTTGAGGAACTCCGGCCGGAAGTGCTGCTTCAGCTCTTCCTGGACCCTCGCCTTCATCCGCTCGTAGTCGATCTCGCGCGTCTCGCCGCCGGCGAAACCGAGCGACAAGCCCTTCGCGATATCGCGAGTGCCGAGGTTCGAGGTCATGATGATGATCGTGTTCTTGAAGTCGACCTGACGCCCCTGCGCGTCGGTCAGCCGGCCGTCTTCAAGAATCTGCAGCAATGTGTTGAAGACATCCGGGTGCGCCTTTTCGATCTCGTCGAAAAGAACAACCGAGAACGGCTTGCGACGGACACGCTCGGTGAGCTGACCGCCCTCTTCGTAGCCGACGTATCCGGGTGGTGAGCCGACCAATCGGCTAACGGTGTGCTTTTCCATGTACTCGCTCATGTCGAGCTGGATCAGCGCGTCCTCATCACCGAAGAGGAACTCGGCAAGCGTCTTGGACAACTCGGTCTTACCGACACCGGACGGGCCGAGGAAGATGAACGACCCGCCTGGACGCTTGGGGTCTTTCAGGCCCGCGCGGGTACGCCGGATTGCCTGCGACACGGCCTTGAGCGCCTGCTCCTGGCCGATGACTCGCCGGTGCAGCTCGTCTTCCATGCGCAGGAGGCGGCTGGTCTCTTCCTCGGTCAGCTTGAAGACGGGGATACCGGTCCACGTCGCCAGGACTTCCGCGATCTCTTCGTCGGTGACCTCGGCGACGACGTCCATGTCGCCGGCCTTCCACTCCTTCTCCCGCTGCGCCTTCTCACCCAGAAGTTGCTTCTCGCGGTCGCGGAGGTTGGCGGCCTTCTCGAAGTCCTGTGCGTCGATCGCGGACTCCTTCTCCCGACGCACCTGCGCGATCTTCTCGTCGAACTCGCGAAGGTCCGGCGGCGCCGTCATCCGACGGATGCGCATGCGCGAACCGGCCTCGTCGATGAGGTCGATCGCCTTGTCAGGAAGGAAGCGGTCGCTGATGTAGCGGTCGGCGAGTGTCGCCGCCGCAACGAGGGCAGCGTCGGTGATCGAGACACGGTGGTGTGCCTCGTAACGATCGCGCAGCCCCTTGAGGATCTCGATCGTGTGCGCGAGCGTTGGCTCGCCGACCTTGATCGGCTGGAACCGCCGCTCGAGAGCGGCGTCCTTTTCCAAGTGCTTGCGGTACTCGTCGAGGGTCGTCGCACCGATGGTCTGCAGCTCACCGCGCGCGAGCATCGGCTTGAGGATGCTCGCCGCATCGATCGCGCCTTCAGCAGCGCCCGCGCCGACCAGGGTGTGCAGCTCGTCGATGAACAGGATGATGTCGCCGCGGGTGCGGATCTCTTTGAGCACCTTCTTGAGGCGCTCTTCGAAGTCACCGCGGTAACGACTGCCGGCGACGAGTGCGCCAAGGTCGAGCGTGTAGAGCTGCTTGTCCTTGAGTGTCTCGGGGACCTCACCCTTGACGATGGCCTGGCTCAGACCTTCGACAACGGCGGTCTTGCCCACACCGGGTTCACCGATGAGAACCGGGTTGTTCTTGGTACGGCGGGACAGCACCTGCATGACCCGCTCGATTTCCTTCTCGCGGCCGATGACCGGATCGAGCTTGCCCTCACGGGCGGCCTGCGTCAGGTTGCGACCGAACTGGTCGAGCACGAGCGACGTCGACGGCGTGCCCTCGCCGGGACCGCCGGCAGCGGCCGGCTCCTTGCCCTGGTAACCGGAGAGCAGCTGGATGACCTGCTGGCGAACACGATTGAGGTCCGCGCCCAGCTTCACCAGAACTTGGGCGGCGACCCCTTCGCCCTCGCGGATGAGGCCGAGCAGGATGTGCTCGGTGCCGATGTAGTTGTGGCCGAGCTGCAGTGCTTCGCGCAGCGAGAGCTCGAGCACCTTCTTGGCACGCGGTGTGAACGGGATGTGACCCGACGGCGCCTGCTGGCCCTGGCCGATGATTTCTTCGACCTGCTGGCGCACACCCTCGAGCGAGATGCCGAGTGACTCGAGCGCCTTCGCTGCGACGCCCTCGCCCTCGTGAATCAGCCCGAGCAGGATGTGCTCGGTGCCGATGTAGTTGTGGTTGAGCATCCGGGCTTCTTCTTGGGCCAGGACGACAACCCGCCTCGCGCGGTCGGTAAATCTCTCAAACATCTATCGCTCCTCAGCAGAGCGGGTGGCCGGGCCTTGGCCGTGTGGCCATGTTAGCCCTGGACATGTGGTCCCGCGGTCTGCCTCGACGGTTCTGGGTGTGGTCTTGATGGTGATAACTCAGTTTTCGCCATCGCTGTTCCGGATGTCACCCACCCGGCGTACGCCCGGAGCGAAACAATGGCTTGTGTCGTACTGGTTACCGCATCGTTACCGATGCGCGGCCTCGTACTTCTGGTAGATGTCCGCCGGTATCCGGCCGCGCTCACTGACAGTTATGCCCTGCTGGCGAGCCCACGCGCGGACCTCGTTACCGCGGGCGCCGCTTCCCGAACCGCCGCCCCGTTTGCGTGAGCGCCCCCGGCTGCTGCTGCCGGCGCGGCGGCCGGCTCCGACGTACGGCGCGACGGCGTCGCGGAACTGGGCTCCGTGCTGATTACACAAGTCGATCTCGTAGGTCGACCCGTCGACAGAAAACGTAATTGTCTCCTCTGCCGGATTCTCGCCCTCGTGCAAATCGCAGATCAAAAGCACCTGAACGCGCTGAGCCATTGTCGGTTACTCCTTTTCCGGTGCCGCCATTCCGGGCTGGACCATAACAACGCACCATCAGGTGAACTGGCAATAAGGGCGCCCGGGAATTGTGTGCAGCTGGGGAAATGACGATTCGACCGACGTTCGAAATAGTGCGATTGGCATTCGGCGCCAGCGTTAGGGTGAAGGCAGATCGAGGAACAGGAGTTGTCTTTGTCGGCCTGCCGATCGTGTATGGCGGACAACCCCGAGGGCGCGCGGTTCTGCTCGTCCTGTGGAGCGCCGCTCTCGCAGACGTGTCCGGGGTGTGGGGTAACCGCGACCGGCAAGTTCTGCAATGAGTGCGGTACGCCGCTCACTGAGCAATCAGCTTCCACAACGGTGCAACCGACAGCCGTCGCGGTTCCGGCACCCGGCGGGCCGGTTGCCGAGCGCCGTGTCACCTCCGTGCTGTTCGGCGATCTAGCGGGGTTCACGGCCCTGTCGGAGTCACGTGACGCGGAGGAAGTGCGCGAACTGCTGTCGCGCTACTTCGCAACTGCGCGGACGGTCATCGAGCGCTACGGCGGTGTGGTCGAGAAGTTCATCGGAGACGCAGTGATGGCGGTCTGGGGCGTGCCGGTCGCCCATGAGGACGACCCCGAACGCGCCGTCCGCGCCGGGCTTGACCTGGTGGACGCTGTCTCCGAACTCGGGGAAGCGATCGGTCTGGCCACCCTTGCGATGCGCGTCGGGATCGTCACCGGCGAAGTTGCGGTAACCCTTGGTGCGACCGGTGAAGGGATGGTCGCCGGCGACGCAGTGAACACCGCGTCACGAGTCCAATCAGCAGCCTCATCCGGCGAGGTCTGGGTCGACGAGGCGACTCGGGCGACAACATCAGCCTCCGTGATGTACGACGCCGTCGGTGTTCACGAGCTCAAGGGCAAGAGCGAGCCGATGCCGCTGTTCGCTGCCCGCCAGATCGTGGCGGCCGTCGGCGGCGCCCGTCGAGTGGACGGACTCGAAGCGCCGCTAGAAGGCCGTGACCGCGACTTGCGGCTGGTCAAAGAGCTGCTGCACGCGACGATTGAGGAAGGGCGTCCGCGCCTCGTCGCCATCATCGGCCCGGCCGGCGTTGGCAAGTCGCGGATGGGGTGGGAACTGGACAAATACATCGACGGCATCAACTCGGTCGTGCGCTCGCATCGCGGCCGGTGCCTCTCGTATGGCGACGGTGTCGCCTTCTGGGCCCTCGCCGAGATCGTGCGCAGCCGCCTCGGAATCCTTGAAGGCGACCAGAACCCAACAGTGCTCGAACGGCTGCGCGCCGGTCTTTCGGAGTACGTGCCCGATCACACGGAACAGGCTTGGCTGCTGCCTCGTGTTGCGACCTTGATCGGGGTCGGTGAGCTCGTTGCGCCCGGCCAGTCGTTCCCTCGCGACGACCTGTTCTCGGCCTGGCGCACCTTCCTCGAACGCGTTGCGACGTACGACGACTCGGTCGCCGCGTTGGTACAGATCGACGACTTGCAATGGGCAGACGAGGGGCTGCTTGCTTTTCTCGACCACGTGCTCGAGCTCGCGCAAGCACCGATCTTCGTGCTGACCATGTCGCGCCCTGAGCTGATCGAACGCCGCCCCGGGTTCGGGTCGGGGAAACGCGCCACCTCGCTGTACCTCGAGCCGCTGCCCGACCACGCGATGGAAGGTCTGGTGGATGGGCTCGTCAGTGACCTGCCCAGCGCTCTTCGATCAGCCATCGTCGAACGCTCCGACGGCATCCCGCTGTTCGCGGTCGAGACCGTGCGTGCACTCATCGACCGGGACGCGGTTGTCCCACGCGAAGGTCGGTACGTTCTCTCGCCTGACGCTGCGGATCTTGCGGACCTGACCGACCTGGAGCTCCCCGGCACGTTGCACAACCTGATCGCGGCCCGGCTCGACAGCCTCCCGACCGATGAGAAGCGTGTCGTCCACGACGCCGCAGTCCTCGGTCAGTCGTTCAGCAGGACCGGGCTTGCCGCCGTACATGCCGCAACCGGTGGTGGCGCCAATCTTGATGAAGTGCTCGCGAGCCTCGTCCGCAAGGAAGTGTTCGCGGTCGTCTCCGATCCGTTCTCCTCCGAGCGCGGGCAATTCCGCTTCGTACAGGCCCTCGTACGAACGGTTGCCTACGACACACTCGCCCGGCGTGACCGCAAGCTGCGTCACGTCGCTGCCGCGGAGTTCCTCGCCGCCGAGCCTGATGCAGAAACGATTCCGGCCGTGCTTGCCAGTCACTACCTGGACGCGCATTCTGCAGCCGGTCAGGATGACGACGCCGCACAATTGGCATCACGGGCCATCGACCTACTGCAGCGTGCTGCGGCACGGGCGCGCGAGCTGGGCGCACCAGCGGAAGCGCGACGACATCTGGAAGCAGCGCTCGATCTCGAGACCGACCCAACCTCGATTGCGCACCTCACCGAAGAGGCAGCGCGTGCGGCGAATGCGATGGGAGCGTTCACCGACGCAGCAGCACTCGCCGAACGCAGTCGCCTCGCGTACGAGCAGCTCGGCAGAGAACTCGACGCAGCACGCGTCCTGGCTATCTGGGGAGAGAGCCAGATCATGGCGGGGGTCGGGCAACACATCGTCGAGGCACTGGCGGCTGCCTACGCAAAGTTCGTCGACCTTCCCGATGCCGGGCCCGTCGCCGCCCAGCTCGCACTCCAAGTGGCGCGGGCCTACTACCTCTCCATCGGCGACGCGGAACAGTCCATCCCGTGGTTCGATCGCGCCGTCGTGCTCGGCGAGGAGCTGGAAGATCTGCCCCTGCTGGCGTCAACTCTCGCGTCCTACGGCGGTGCCTTCGTGCTCGCCGGTCGGTCCCGGATGGGGCTGGGTCTGCTGCGGATATCGCTGGAGCTCGCCCGTGAAATCGACCAGCCACAGGCCGAGCTGCGTCCGCTGAACAACCTCGTGAGTTTCTTGGTCACCCGCGACCTCGACGCGGCCCGCGGGTTCGCTGATGTCGGCCTTCCGCTGGTCCGGCGCCTGGGCGACCGCGAGATCGGGATGTCGCTCGTCGGTAGCACGATTCACCTCTACTGGACGAGCGGCGAGTGGGATGCCGCAATCGGGCTGCACGAGGAAATGGAGCTGGGCAAGAGGCTTGGTGCCATCGAGACGTTGATCGCGGGGTACAACGTCTTGATCCAGGCGGCTCGTGGATTGCCCCTGGAAATCCCGAGCACCGACAGCGACGTGCTACAGGGGATGCGTACCGACGCGATCGTCGACACAACGCGCCAGTTCCTCGACGCGGCAAGCCTGCGCGCTGATGGTGACGTGCACAAGGCGTCCGAGTTGTCAGCGAAAGCAGCCATCAGTTATGCGCAATTGACAGGCATCGACGATGACTTCCCTATGTTTTGGATCACTGCTGTCGAGGATGCCGTCGACAGCGCCGAGGTCGAACGCGCCCAAGCGCTCGTTGCTCTCGTCGCGGATGCACCTCACGGTCACGTACCGCGATACCTGCGGGCTCAGTTGCCCCGCTTGCGAGCACAGGTGAATTCGCTCAGCGGTAGAAACGACACCGTCGATGAAGACTTCCGGGCGGCCGAGTCGGCGTTAGGCGACTTCGGCGCGCCCTACTACCTAGCCCGAACGCAACTTGAGCACGCCGTTTGGTTGCAAGCGCAGGGTCGCAGTGAGGAGTCGCTCCCGCTGTTCAACGAAGCCGAGCAGGCTTTCACCGCCCTCGGTGCCACCCCCTGGGTCACCCGCTCCCAACAGGCGCGCACCGTGTCGGTCTAGCCAACCGTCACGAGCCGGGGGTCACGAAGCAGCGAGCTCTGCCGCATGCTCGGGCCGCAGCGATGGATGGGTGCGGGCAAGCCCGCGGATCACGCCGTCGGCCGCGGCGGCGCGGCCAGCGGGGGCTTCGTTCAGCGCATTGAGGAAGGTCTCGCCGTCGATCCGGAGCAGTGTGCACGTGGTCAACGCACGAACGGTGGCCGTGCGCGGAATGCGTTCGATGAGGCCGATCTCGCCAAAGTAGGAGCCGGGCGCAAGTCGACGCAGGAGAGTTGGCTTGCGACCACGTTCCCCCGTGGACAGCACGTCCAGCTCACCGTGGACACAGACGTAGAACGCGTCCGCGGGGTCGCCCTGTTGGACGACCACCGTGCCGGGGGCGACAGTTAGGTCGGTCGCTGCCTTGGCCATCTGTTCAATCGCCCGGCGCGACGCACCGTCGAAGATCTTCAACCGGGACAACGCTTCGATCTTTGGCGCGAGAGCGTCGAGCAGCGCTGCGCTGACGCGGTCTAGTCCGAGCAGCACGGGCATACACAACAACGATGCAGCCAGGGCAACCACGCCGAGGATTACCAAGCTGGGCCGGATGTCGGTCGCGCTGACCACTGGAGCCGCGACGAGTGCGCCCAGCACCATCGCCCCGACGACAATCCCGTCGGTCGCGCCGAAGATGCGACCGAGAGTTTCATTGCTCGCCGCGCGCGTCATCGCCGTTTCGGAGATCACGTCCGACACGACCATGCCGATGCCCGAGAGGACCGCGATGGCGATGGCGATCACGACGACACCCGTGGCGGCGAAGAGCAACTGGCTGCCGACGAACGCGATGGTGCCGATCATCAGCGGCAGCGTGATCCGCTTCCTCGCCGCGAGCCGGTTGCTCACCGTCGCACCGAGCACGCCACCGGCTCCGGCTCCCGCCAGCAAATAGCCATATCCGTCGGCGTCGAGATGCAGTTGGGACTGCACGTAGACAACGAGCTGCACCGTCTGCGCGCCGTACGTGAAAGCGCCAAAGAACGTCAGGATCGTCAGGATCGGCACGTACGGCGTATCGCGCACCGCGCGCAGCCCGTCAACGAACTGCTGCACTGGCCCGGGAGCAGTTTCACCCTCGGCTATGAACCCCCGGCTCTTCGTCTTGATCGCGGCAATGGCGATGCCGGCGGCAATGAACGTCACCGCATTGACACCGAAAGCGACAGCCGGTGTGCCCGCTGCCAGGATCGCGGCACCGAGCGCCGGGCCGGCCACGACTCCGACGTCCTGCACGGTGTGCAACAGAGCGTTCCCCGGCGCCAGACCGTCCTCGCCGACGATGTGGGGCATCGCGGCGAGTGCTGCGGGGCGGGTTGGTGTTGCCGCCGCGGTGTTGAGGCCGGCAAGCGCGATGACCCAAGCCGGGTGCAACCCCTTTGCTACGACGAAAGTCATGCCGCACATGACGATCGCTTGCACGACGCTCGCCTGCACTTGCACCTGCATGCGTTCGTACCTATCGGCGATCACGCCGCCGACGGGAGCGAGGATCACGAACGGCAACAGGCGCACCATCGTTGCGGCGGCGACCCAACCTGCCGAGTGGGTGGCGTTGTAGACATAGACCAGCAGCGCGACGTTGTAGAGCCAGTCGCCCATCTGGGACGCAGACGAGCCGAGCACGAGCATCCGGAAGTCGCGAATGGCAAGAACGCTGCGATATGACCCCTCGCCGCCACCAGCCATGGCCGAACTCTCGCAGAGTCACGCGGATGGAAGGAAAGGGTGTCCATCAATCTCTCGGGTTGTGCAGGCGGCCGAGGCGCGTCGTAGCCACCTCACGCAACGTGCCAGCCACATGCGGCATCGCTGTCACCACCTGAAGGAAGTCGGCGCCCGGGATGCACAGCAACGTGCCATCGGTGGTCGCGCGCACGGTTGCCGTCCGTGCCCAACCTTCGAGCAGCCCGATCTCACCGAAATAGTCACCGGGTTCGAGCTGAGCGATGTGTGCCGGGTGGTCCGTGCGTCCGTTCGCTGAGCTGACGTCGTACCTGCCGTCGACGACGACGTAGAAGTCGCTCGCCGGTTCGCCCTGCCGCACAACGACCGTGCCCGCGCGCACGTGCTGGTCATGTGCCGCGGTCGCCAACCGTTCCAGGGCTGGACGGCTCGCCCCGACGAGCGCCGCAACATCAGCGAGTACGCCGAGCCGCGGCGCGAGCTCATCGAGGCCGGAGCCCGACCGTTCGTCGAGGCGTCGTGCGAATGCTCCGGTCAGCAGAGCAGCAACGAGCGCTGGTGCTCCGGCAACAATGAGCCCCACTGTCAGACCGGCGTAGGCAATGACTGGCGCCATCACAGCCGCGCCGAGCAGAACCGCACCAAACGTGGCGCCATCGAGAGTGCCGCTTGCCTGGCCGAGTACGCCCGCGTCGAGGCACCGCTGCATCAACGTGACAGCCAGCACTTCAAGCAGCACGTATCCGGCACCGAACACCACAGCGAGCGCCCAGGCGAACGCCGCATTGCTCACCGTCGCCATGGCGATGACGGCCGAACCGCTGGCGGCAAGGGCGATGGTGACGGTGTCGGCAATGCGACCGCCGGCCGCCAGCCGGTCACCTGTCAGCGACGCTAGGAAGCCCCCGACGCCGACCGCTGCGGCCAGATAGCCGTAGCCGTGCGCACCGGTTCCGAGTGCTTCGGCGGACAGGTCGACAAAGAACACACTGCTTGCCCCGACTGCGAACGACACCGAGACCAGACCGGCAGCGACCACGAGGACCGTGGAGTCCGAGGTCAGCGCTCGCCAGCCCGTCAGGATGCGCGACCCGCCCGCGAGCGCCGGAAGCGCACGCGGCTGCTGGCCACGGCGGACAGCAAGCAAGAACAACGCGGACACGACGAAGGTCGCCGCATTGACGCTGAACGCCAGTGCCGGACTGCCGACAACCAGCAGCACCGCGCCGGCAGCAGGTCCGGCGACCAGTGCCAATGACTCGAGGCCGCCGGCTACCGAGTTGGCTGCAGCGATGTCCTCCTCTGGCACTAGAGCGGGGAGGAGTCCGACCGTCGCTGGGTAGTACGCCGTGCCGAGCGCCGCCACCACCACGGCAAGAGCGACGACGGCGGCGATCGGCCCATCGACAGCGACAACGGCGGCGATCCCCGCCATCGCGACAGCCCGGCTGACATCCAGCACGATCATCAGGTCTCGGCGTTCGAAACGATCCGCGACCATGCCCGCGACAGGGGCGAGAACAACGAGCGGCAGCCGTGCCAGAACGACGGTCACCGCGACCCAGCCCACCGAACCCGTGCGGGAGAAGACAACGGCGATCAACGCCACGCCGTACAGGAAGTCGCCGCTGCGCGACGCCGCTGCAGCCGCCATCAACCAGCGGACGTCCCGATGCTGGAACGCCGCGCGGTAGACGCTCTTCCGTCGCTCGGCCGTCGCCCGTCCCCCCTGTTCTGGCGGCAGTCTGGCGTAGGCCGCCGACACCCGCTGTCGCCGAGATCACAGTTCTCATGCGGCATGCTTGGGCGCATGGCACGCATCGACCTACCAGCCGGAGACGCTCCGGAGATCGTCCGCGCTCTGATGCTGCGGCCCGGGCTCGCGAGGGCGGTCGCGGCGTACAACGACGCTGTGTTCGCGAGCACCCTCGACTGGCGGCTGCACGAGCTCGTCCGCATGCGGGTAGCTCAGATCAACGGCTGTCTGGTGTGCCTGGCCTGGCGGACTCCGGAAGCGATCGACGCCGGCGTGACCGAGGACCTGCTCGACGGGGTCGCTGGCTACGCGGGCAACCCGGCGTACACCGCTGCGGAGCAGATCGCGCTGGAGTTCACCGAACGCTTCTGCACCGACTCATCGGCCATCGGCGACGACCTCCTCGGGCGGCTCGGCGAACACTTCGACGCCGGCGAGATCGTCGAGCTGGCTTTGGTGATCGGCAAGTACCTCTCGCAAGGCCGCTTCATGCAGGTTCTCGGTCTCGATCAAGCTGCGTGCGCGGTGCCGACCGGACTCACTCAGGGCGCAATAGCGGGAACGTGATCGTCTCCCGGATCCCGACTCCGGTAAGCAGCATGACCAGTCGGTCGACGCCGAGACCAAGCCCGCCCATCGGCGGAGCGCCGTACTCGAGGGCACGGAGAAAGTCCTCGTCGAGTTGCATCGCCTCGGGATCGCCGCCCGCAGCAAGCAACGACTGCTCGGTGAGGCGCTTGCGTTGCTCCACCGGGTCGATCAGTTCGGAGTACGCCGGCGCGAGCTCGATGCCACCGATGACAAGGTCCCATGCTTCGACTAGTCGCGGATCTTCCCGGTGCGGTCGCGCCAACGGCCTGACTTCGACGGGGTAGTCCCGGACAAAGGTCGGTTGCAGCAAGGTGTGCTCGACAAGCTTCTCGAACAGCTCGAGCACGATCTGGCCGGCGTTCCACGACGGGTGGATGGCGACCTCATGTTTTGCAGCGACGTCGCGGAGCTCGTCGACCGGGGCGTCGATTGTGATCTCGCGGCCGACGGCTTTCGACACCGCCGCGTGCACGGTGATGTGCTGCCACTCACCTTCCAGGTCGATCTCGCCGCCATGGCCGTCGCTGACGACCGTCCGACCCACCGCACGTGCGGCATCGAGAACAAGGTCGCGCGTCAACTCGGCCATCGTGTTGTAGTCGCCGTAGGCCTCGTACGCCTCGAGCATCGTGAACTCGGGACTGTGTGTGGAGTCGACGCCTTCATTGCGGAAGATGCGCCCGATCTCGTAAACGCGTTCGACCCCGCCGACCACGAGACGCTTGAGATGGAGCTCGATCGCGATGCGGAGGTACATCTGCAAGTCGAACGCGTTGAGGTGCGTACTGAACGGCCGGGCCGCCGCGCCGCCGTGCAACGGCTGCAGGATCGGGGTCTCCACCTCGGTGTATCCGCGGCGGTCGAGGGTGTCGCGCAGCGACCTGATGACGGCGGCACGTGTCGCGACCATCTCACGAGCTTCGGGATTCACGACGAGGTCGACGTACCGCTGCCTGACCCGTGCCTCAGGGTCGGACAGGCCGTGCCACTTCTCGGGCAGCGGACGCAGCGCCTTGCTCGTCAATGCCCACCGGTCGGCGAGCACGGACAGCTCTCCGCGCTTGCTCGTGATGACCTCACCTTCGATGCCGACATGGTCGCCGAGGTCGACGTCGCTCTTCCAGGCATCGAGCTGCTCTTGGCCGACGCGGTCGAGGGACAACATCACCTGCAGGTCACCGGTGCCGTCGCGCAGCGTTGCGAAGCAGAGCTTGCCGCCGGGCCGGTTGAGCATGACGCGACCGGCTATGCCGACGCGGTCGCCGGTTGCCGTGTCGGTCGGGAGATCGGCGTACTTCTGGCGGAGCTCGGCGGTTGTCGTCGTCCGCGGGAAGCCAACGGGATAGGGGTCGACGCCGCTGTCACGCAGCCGGTCGAGCTTGTCCCGGCGTACCTTCATCTGCTCCGGCAGATCTTCATCGACCACGCCCGAACCCTATTAGCCCCACAACGCGACGCTGGTGGATTTGCTCGCAGCCGTACGCAGCGAATGTGGGTTGGCCGGAGGGCCAGGTCACCAGCGGCGCGTTAGGGAGCGTGCTGGTCAGCCGGTGACGCGGCGGATGGCGTTGGCACCCGTGTTGCGGTCGAACACGATCCGCAATCCGATCAAGGTGAGATCGGGCTCGTGGTGCTGGATGGTCTCACTCTCCGCGATGACCAGGTTGGCGAGACCGCCTGTCGCGATGACGGCTGCGTCGTCATCGAGCTCCGCGATGATCCGGCGGACAACGCCATCGACCTGACCGGTGAATCCATAGAGCAGGCCCGACTGGAGGGCCTCGACGGTGGTCTTGCCGATGACCGAGCGCGGCCGCGCGAGTTCGACCTTGAACAACCTGGCCCCGCGCGCCGCCAGCGCGTCGATGGAGATCTCGATGCCCGGAGCGAGCGCTCCACCGAGAAACTCACCTTTGGCGGACACCACGTCGAAGTTGGTCGACGTACCGAAGTCAACGACGATCGCCGGGCCGCCGTAGAGGTGGTAGGCCGCGAGGGCGTTCATGATGCGGTCGGCGCCAACCTCTTTTGGGTTGTCATAGTGCAGCGGTACGCCAGTGCGGACACCCGGCTCGACGATGACGGCCGGCATGTCCATGTAGTAGCGGTCGGTCATCGAACGGACCTCATGCAAGATCGCGGGCACGGTGGAGCAAACAGCGATACCCGTGATGTCGACCTCGCCGAGCAAACCCCGCCAGGTCAGCGCCAGCTCATCAGCAGTCGAACGGGCGTCGGTCTTGGTCCGCCACGAGTCGACCAGCTTCTCCCCGTCGAAGACACCGAGCACGGTGTTCGTGTTGCCGACATCTACAGCGAGCAGCATCAGATCCCCCTGCGCAAATCGACACCGATGTCTAGCACCGCGGCCGAATGTGTCAGTGCACCCACGGCGAGATAGTCGACGCCTGTCTCCGCCACGGCGCGGGCATTGTCGAGTGACAGTCCGCCACTGGCTTCGAGTCGAGCCCGACCACCGACGATCTCGACTGCCTTGTGGAGCTCACTCGGGGCCATGTTGTCCAGCAGGATCAGGTCGGCACCAGCCTCGACCGCTTCGGCCACCTGCTCGAGGGTGTCGCACTCAACCTCCACCGGGATATCGGGGAAGGTCCGGCGCACCGACCGGAACGCCGCGCTCACACTCTCGGCAAAGAGCACGTGGTTGTCCTTGATGAGGGCCGCATCAGACAGCGACATCCGGTGATTCTGACCGCCGCCGCAGCGCACCGCGTACTTCTCGAGCAGGCGCAGGCCCGGGATCGTCTTCCGGGTATCACGGATGCACGCGCCGGTGCCAGCAACCGCGTCGACCCACTGCCGCGTCAGCGTTGCGACACCCGACAGATGACCGAGCAGGTTGAGCGCCGTGCGCTCCCCCGTCAACAGTGCGCGAGTCTGTGCCGAGACGCTCATCAAGACCGCGCCTGGCTCAACCGGTTGGCCGTCCTCGACCTGCGCGATGCAGGTGGCCGCGTCGTCCGATGCGATGTCCATCACCGCGCGCACAACAGGTAGACCGGCAACGATGCCACCTGCGCGCGCCACGAAGTCAGCCGTTCCTTCCTCATCGAACGAAATAATGGCGACGCTTGTCACATCGACTCCGCCACCGAGGTCCTCCTCGAGAGCGAGCCGCACCAGCCCTTCGACGTACGCCGGGTCAAGACCCGCCTCTTGCAGCGCCTTCGTCGTCAGCGCGGAAAGGCTCATCGAATCGGCTCGTACGTCGTCGTCAACTCACCATCGTCGTCGAGCCGCGAGATGAGATGCCCACGCCACGCTTCGTCGGTCTCCGTGAAGTCCTCGCGCCAATGGCAGCCGCGTGTCTCCTGTCGCCGCATCGCCGCTGCCGTCAACGCTGTCGCGACCGCGTGGAGGTTCGTCGTCTCCCATGCGTCGGTCTCCGCAGTAACGCCGTGCTGTTCGCCGAGATCGTTGAGCGTCTTGGCCGTTGCTGCCAGCGACTCTGCGCTACGGAGCACCCCGGCACCGTCAGTCATCGCGGCTGTCAGGTCCGATCGCAGTGCAGCCGGGACGACAGTCGCTGGATAGGACGGGTGAACCGGGTCGCGGTGTGGCGGCAGCCCCTGCGCCAAGTCACCGCCGATCCGCGACGCGAACACCAAGCCTTCGAGCAGGCTGTTCGACGCCAACCGGTTGGCGCCGTGCACGCCGCTGCACGCCACCTCGCCACAGGCGTAAAGGCCCTCGACCGACGTCCGGCCAAGGAGGTCCGTGCGGACGCCACCACTCGCGTAGTGCGCGGCGGGTGTCACGGGGATCGGCTGTGTGACGGGGTCGACGCCGGCCTCGCGGCACCGCGCGACGATGCTCGGGAAGCGGTGCAACAGTAGGGCGGACCCGAGCTGAGTCGCATCGAGGAACACATGGTCGGTGCCCAGCTCGGCCATCCGCCGGGTGACCGCCTTGGTGACAACGTCGCGCGGAGCGAGGTCGGCCATCGGATGGATGTCCGTGGTCATGACGCGCTCACCCGACGCGTCGACGAGGACCGCACCTTCGCCGCGCATCGCTTCTGACACCAGCGGTTGCTGGCCGACAGCACCGGCGCCGAGCCACAGTGCGGTCGGGTGAAACTGCACGAACTCCAGATCGCTCACCTCGGCGCCTGCGCGGATCGCAAGCGCGACGCCGTCACCAGTCGACACGGGTGGGTTCGTCGTGCTTGCAAAAACGTGACCCATGCCACCGGTCGCTAGCACCACGGCGCGGGCAAGGACGGCACCGACGCCGTCACGCTGCCCTTCGCCGAGTACGTGCAGCGTGACCCCGGCCGCCCGCCCGGTCTCGTCCTTGAGCAGGTCGAGCACGATCGCGTGTTGGATGACCTCGATGTCCGGTGCCGCGTGGACCGCAGCAACCAGAGCGCGGGACACCTCGACGCCCGTCGCGTCACCACCGGCGTGGAGCACGCGGTCGCGGTGATGGCCGCCTTCACGTGTCAACGCCAGGCCGCCGTCGGGCTCGGTGTCGAACGCCGCACCGAATGCGATCAGCGAGCGCACCGCTGGCGGGCCTTCGGTGACCAGGGTGCGTACGGCGGTCTCGTCACATAGCCCGGCGCCGGCGACCATCGTGTCGCGCAGGTGATCTTCCGCGGAATCATCCGGTCCGAGAGCCGCAGCGATGCCGCCCTGCGCCCATCGCGTCGAACCCGCGTCAAGCAAAGCCTTGGTGACGAGGAGCACCCGACCGACTGCACGCGCGTGCAGTGCAGCGGTGAGACCGGCGACGCCACTGCCGATGACGACGACGTCAGCGGTCGTGGTCCAGCCCGGACTGGGCGCGGCCAGTCGCCGGGCGATGTGCGTCACTCCGTTGCTGCTCCGGTGTAGAGGTCATCTCCGCGCAGGAGCCCCAGCTCGGGCAACGTCTCAGCCGGGTCTGCACCGGTGCCGACGATGTGATTGTCGGCGTCGACGAAGACGACCTTGGGTCGCATCGTCCGGGCCTCTGCGTCGGTCACTGTCACATAGCTGATGATGATGACCAGGTCGCCCTCGTGCACGAGCCGTGCCGCGGCACCGTTGATGCCGATGACCCCGGATCCGCGCGGGCCTTCGATCACGTAAGTCTCGAGTCGCGCACCGTTGTCGATGTCGACGATGGCAACCTGCTCGCCGGGCAGCAGGTCAGCGGCGTCCATGAGATCGCGGTCGAGGGTCACTGAGCCGACGTAATGAAGGTCGGCCTGCGTGACGGTCGCCCGATGAACCTTTGACTTCAACATGGTCCGAAACACTGTTACTCCTTCAGCCCGATAGGGGTGCCGAGGTCGATCGTGTTTGCACTGAGCGTTACGGCGATGTTGTCGATGAGACGAGTCGTGCCGGCGTACGCCGCGACGAGCAGGCGGGCCGCGCCGCCGTGCTGGTCGTCAACGATCTCCAACGTGTCCGCGTCGACCAGGGCGAGGTAGTCGACACGCAGCCGCGGCTCGGCATCGAGGATCGCCTGGGCGGCGCTCACCACGGACGCCGCCTCGCTGTATCCAGCGCCGGCACGCAGCGCACGCGAGAGCGCCAGAGCACCCGCACGTTCGTCGTCGCTGAGATAGCGGTTGCGGCTCGACAGCGCGAGCCCGTCGTACTCCCGCACTGTCGTCGCACCGACGACGTGCACCGGTATGTCGAGGTCCTGCACCATCTGGCGGATCAACGCGAGTTGTTGGTAGTCCTTCTCGCCGAATACGGCGACGTCGGGCGCCACCAGGTTGAACAGTTTCGTGACGACCGTGAGCACACCGTCGAAGTGGCCGGGACGAGACGCGCCCTCGAGCAGCTCGCCCAATTGCCCACCCTGCACGGTCACCTTCGGTTGCTGCGGATAGATGACGTCGGCCGTGGGTGCGAAGACCAGCGCAACATCTTCGTCACGACAAGCGGCGAGGTCAGCCTCAAACGTCCGCGGGTAGGCGTCGAAGTCCTCACCCGCTCCGAATTGCAACGGGTTGACGAACACACTCACGACCACCATGTCGGCGAGCTCGCCGGCACGACGCATCAACGCACGATGGCCCTCGTGCATCGCACCCATCGTCGGCACGAACGCGATCGAGCGACGCACACCGTTCGGGCCGGTCCGCAACGCTGCGAGACCTTTCGCGAGCTCGCCGCGTGACCGTGCGACCACCGGGGTGGTGACGTTGGTCTTGCTGACACGTTGGCTAGTCATGCGTTCGCTCCGTCAGGTCGGGACGCCAGGACTTCGAGCAGTGGACCGGCCGCAGCAGCATCGAGCCGACCAGAGGCAAGGGCGCGGTCAGCAGTGACGCGGGCCAGCGCGGCGTAGGCGGAGAGCGCGGCGGGCGACACGCGGCTGAGTACGTCGAGGTGAGCGGCAACGGTGCGCGCGTCACCACGCGAGACGGGGCCCGTCAGTGCGGCATCACCACGGCGCAGCGCGTTGTCGAGACTCGCGCCGAGCAGCGGACCGAGCATGCGCGCCGGGTCTTCGACGCCGGCTGCCTTCAACAGATCCATCGCGGTGGTCACCAGCGTGACCAGGTGGTTGGCTCCGCTCGCCAATGCTGCGTGATACAGCGGACGTGACTCCTCCGGAATCCAGACCGGCTCTCCGCCCATCTCGATGACGAGTGCCTCGGCGACGAGGCGGAGCTCGTCCGGTGCGGTCACGCCGAACGAGCAACCGGCGAGGCGAGCAACGTCCTCCGACGTACCGCTGAAGGTCATCACCGGGTGCAGGGCAAGGGGTAGCGCGCCCAGCCGAGTCAACGGCTCGAGCACCGCGACGCCATGTGCGCCGCTGGCGTGTGCGACTAGTTGCCCTGGCCGGATGGCTCCCGTCGCCGCGAGTCCTGCCGCGAGCTCTTCGAGCGCGTCATCCGGGACGGTCAGCAAGACGAGGTCGGATCGGCGTACGACGTCGTCGACCGGCAGCAGCGCTACGCCGGGCAGGAGCTCCTCGGCGCGGCGGCGGGATGCTTCGGAAACAGCAGAGGCAGCCACCACGTGGTGACCGGCGAGAGCGAGGGAAGCGGCGAGGACGGGTCCGACCCGACCGGCACCCACGACACCGACGTTGAGTCGGGCTGGGCGCGTGCCGCTCGAGGCGGCGTCACCTGGTGCCATCAGCTTTCCGTTCCAGTCCTTGAGGGGGTACCGGACGTACTCGTCGAACGGGTCAAGGGTACCCCGCGCACGCGTGCGATACCCAGGGTCATAACGAGTGGGGCATCGCACCGGTTGCGGGTGGCCGCTGTGATTCCCCTTACGGTCGGGGGATGCCGGAGCGTGGGTGGGCGGCCGCGATGGGCGACGCGTTGTACGGCGCCCGGGGGTTCTACCGCTCCCCCGAAGGCCCCGCCGGGCATTTCCGGACGTCGGCACAGAGCACCGCCTTCGCCGCCGCCGTCCGCCGGCTCGCGACCCAGGTGGACCAGGCCCTCGGGTCTCCCGCGACCTTCGACCTCGTGGACGTGGGTGCGGGCCGGGGCGAACTGCTGTCCGCTCTCGCCGACACGGTTCCGCACCACTGGCGACTGACCGGTGTCGAGGTGGCCGATCGTCCGCCCACCCTGAGATCCAGCATCGACTGGCGATCGCAGCTTCCCGAACGAATCACCGGCGTCGTCGTCGCAAACGAGTGGCTCGACAACATTCCGATCGACGTTGCGGTGCTGACGCCACTCGGCCCCCGGCTCGTCCTCGTGGACGACGACGGCACCGAGACCGTGGGCGGGCGGCTGGATCCCAATCAGAACGAGTGGCTACGCACGTGGTGGCCGCTTCGTGTCGTTGGTGATCGGGCCGAGATCGGACTTCCGCGAGATCAGGCATGGGCCCAGGTTGTCGCCGCCCTCGATCGCGGCGTTGCCGTCGCCATCGACTACGCGCACGGACGGGACAAGCGACCACCGGACGGCACACTGATCGGCTATCAGCGCGGCCACGTGGTGCCACCTGTTCCGGACGGTCTTCGCGATGTCACCGCGCACGTCGCACTCGACGCGGTCGCAGCGACGGGCGTCAGCGCGGGTGCGACGGATGGGATCGTCCTCACCCAACGCCGCGCGCTACAGCGGTTCGGCATCGCGGGTCGCCGTCCGCGCCGAGCCGATGGCGATGCGTCGGCGTACCTCCGCGCGCTGTCGCTTGCCGGTACCGAAGCCGAGCTGCTCGACCCTCACGGCCTTGGCGGGTTCACGTGGTTGATGCAGTCCAAGGGGGTGCGGCTGCCGTGACGGACGAGACGACGGTCGCTCTCGGGACCGCGGCAGGGGCGCTGACCGACAGTGAGGTGGTCATCCCGGTTGGCCCGCGCCAGCCCGGCATGCATGGAGCGTTGCGCATCGCGGTGACTCTCGACGGCGAGCACATCGTGACGGCACGACCGCTGATCGGCTACTTGCACCGCGGTGTCGAAAAACTCTTCGAAGTCCGCGACTACCGGCAGATCCTTGTGCTCGCGAACCGGCACGACTGGCTGTCGGCATTTTCCAGCGAGCTGGCCGTTGCGCACGCCGTCGAGAAGCTGATGGGCCTTGAAGTGCCCCAACGTGCAGTGTGGCTGCGCATGCTGCTCGCCGAGCTCAACCGCGCACTGCACCACCTTGCGCACATCGGTGGCGACCCGCTGGAGACCGAGCTGAGCGATGCGATCACCGCGGCCGTTGAAGGACGAGAACGGCTGCAGCAGCTGATGGAGGAGTACACCGGCGGACGCGTCCACTTCATGGCGACGCGTATCGGTGGGCTGAAGGACGACGCACCCGATGGCTGGTTCGACCGTGTCATGACAGCGGTCGCGGACGTGCGCTCGCGGTTGCCCGACGTTGCCGCACTTGCCGGTGGTGACGCCGTTGCCCGGGTCGCTGGCGTGGGCGTGATCGACGCGGCGATGGTCTCGGCGTACGGCCTGAGCGGTCCGGTCGCCCGGGCGTCCGGTGTGCCGTTCGACGTACGCCGTGACGATCCCTATCTCGCGTACTCGGAATTGGACGTGCCATCGATCACTCATGACGCCGGCGACAGCGCTGCTCGCTTCGAGTGTCTGCTGAACGAGATCCCGGTGTCACTAGATCTAGCTGAGCAGTGCATCGCACGGCTGCGGGACATGCCGGGTCCGGTGGCCGCCCGGGTCCCGCCAACCGTGCGCGCTCCGGTCGGTCATGCGTATGCCTGGACCGAGAACCCCAGCGGCATCAACGGTTATTACCTCGTGTCGCACGGAGACCAGACGCCGTGGCGACTCAAACTGCGATCCGCGTCATTCAACAACGTGCAGGCGTTGGAGTCCGTGCTGCCCGGGTGCCGCGTCGACGATCTCGTCGCCGTGCTGGCGTCGTTCTTCCTCGTGACGGGCGACCTCGACAAGTAGCGCGCATCCTTCGGCACCGGTCGGACCGAACAGAAACCCGCGCAGACCGGTGTCCCTGTGCCGTCCTCTGCTCTGCTTCCGTATGAGGACCAGAGCAGAGCGCAGCGAAAGGCATCAGGACCCGGCAGCTAAGCGGCCCTGCCCGAGCGCGAGATTCGACCCCATCAAATTGACGAGGTGGGCGGGTTCCTTCTAGTCCTCGATGAGGTCTAGCCCCTGCTCTCGCAGCAGCGCCAGAGAGACCAGCATCCTGTCCAGGACATCAGGGTCGTGGCCCGGCCAGTCAACGACCTCGCCGGTGACGCGCAGCGGGTGGCGGGAGCGGTAGGAGTGGGTGGGGTTGCCGGGGAATTTCTTGTTGGTCACATTCGGGTCGTCCTCGAATGGACCCAAGGGCTCCACCAGGTAGATGTGACCGCGTTCGCCGCCTCCGGTCAGCGCCGTCGCGAGCTCTGCTCCCCAGACGGCTGTCTCCATGACCGTGGTGAAGTAGATGTTGTTCGACACGCGGCCGGACTGGAAGTTCGAGCCCTGGCCGGGCACCAGCTCATCGCCGACCTCGAGCGCAACCTTCGTCCCATGGAAGAAGGGTCCTTGGATGTGCTGACAGCGTTCGAGGGTCACCGGGACGTATTCGTTCTGGTCCTCGCCGTCAGACATGCGTCAACCGTAAGTGCCGTTCCGGCGACCAGCTTCGAAAAGCCGCTACAGCGCCGACTGTCGCGGACGCGATGGCGTGCGCGGACGACTGCTGGGCGATGATGCACCGATGGATCAACTCGCGGTCGCTGGCCGCACGCGCGAACTAACTGGCCGAAGGCTCGTGGGAGCCGTGGGATTGGTGCGGCTCGCTCTGGGGGTCGGGTTCGCCGTGGCGCCCCGGGCGCTGGCTCGCGCTCCAGCAGCGGATGCGTCCTCAGTCCTGATGATCCGGAGCTTTGCGGTGCGTGAGGTCGTGATCGGAGTCGGAGGCCTTTGGGACGGACGATGCAGGCCCGCGACATGGGCCGGGCTTGGCGCTCTGACAGATGTGGGCGATCTCGCTGCTGCCATGGCGGCGACGCGGCGGGGTGACCGATCGGCCCGACCGGCCGTGTGCGCGGCTGCGGTTGGTCTTGCCGCCGAACTCTGGGCTTGGAGGAGCCTCAGCCGCAGCCGCGATCTGTGACGCAGGTCGGCATGCCGACGGCTAGTGCGGCATCCCGGCCATCATCGCTTCCATCGCCGCCTGGTCCGGTCCGACGAATGGCGGTCCAGACGGCGCCTCGGCAAGAAAGTCGAGGAACACATCCGTCTGCCCGCGAGCCGGTGGCAGGTGTGTGCTCAGCACCATGCTCGGCGCCTCGTTGCGCAGCTCGTCGTACGTCGCGGCGAAACGGGCTCGGTCAACGGTGTGCACCCACGGAGAGTCGGCCCCCGCCCACAGCAACTGGGCTGCGCGCAGCGTGTCGGCGCTCACAACGCCAACGTCATCGACTTCTGCATCAGCAACGGTCGGCATCGGTGCACCGAAGCAGTCCGACGAGAAGCAGAAACCGTTGCCACTGTCGAAGAATCCAGTCGTCATCGGGCTGTCGAACAGCGGAGGCCGGAACGCCCGCAGGGTGCGGCCGCCTCCGATGTCGAGGTCTTGGCCGGGGTTCAGCAAGTAGACCCGCTCCATCGGAACGGGGAACTCCACGGTGAGGTAGCCCGCCGCCGCGAACGTCGTCACGAGACGCGCTTGCGTGTTTGTCGCCAGGATGTCGAACAACGAACCCATGTGGTCGCGGTCGGGATGCGTCAGCCAGATCCACCGAAGCTCAGCTGGGTCAATGACGGACGACAGTGCCTTGAGAAAACTCTCCCGCTCGACCGGCCGTCCGGTATCGACCAGAACGGGCTGCTCGGCGTGGATGACAAATGCGTTGATGTCCAGGACTCCGAGCCCCGGAATCTCCACGTAGTCCCTGATGATGTCGACGTCGTCGATGCGCTGCGTTCGCATGCGCCCACCCCCTCGAGCGCAACTCTGCCTCGAAACTCACCAACCCGAAGGAGAATCGGATTTTCCGTGGGTCAACCGCGTCAGTCGCGGTGAGCCAGCGCATCGTCGGTGATGTCGATCAGTTGCTTGTGACCGTTCACCGACTGAACGGGCACCTGCAGGGCGGCACGCAGGAGCGGGAGACTCAGCATCGTCGTTCGCTCCGGGACCGTCGATGAGGTCGCGGGCACCCTGATCGGGATGGCATTGACCGCGATGCTCAAGCGGGCGACGTCGGCGCGGAGTTGCCGCAACTCGGACTCCAGACCCGTCATCGGGCGGGAACGTGGCGTGTAGTTGAGCATCGTCAGCGGCAACAAGACGGCGAGCATCGCGGTGAGTGCGCCGGCACGTAGGAGTCGGGGGTCATCCGCGAGCGCCGTCAGGGCTGCCGCCGCGATCACCAGAGCCGCGCACGCGAGCAGCCCGAAGGTCCGCGCGGTCAGTATCCGCGCGGGTTTCCGGTGCCGTCCCGCCATGGTTCGCAGGCTAAGCGCGGCACTCGGGCGAGCGTGGGAGGCTCGCGGTATGTCGGAGCGCGCCGCCAGCCCGCTGACGCTCCTCGACTGGCGGCGCCGCACCGCGCAGATCTACGCCGACGTACGCGCCGCTGCCGATCCAGTGACCGGACACGCACTCTGGCGCTCAGGCCGGGATGCGCTGTTCCGCGACCACCCGGACTCCCCGCTGTCCGCCGAACGCCGCAGAACGTTTCCCGGGCTTCCCGTCGCGCCGTACAACCCGGCCTTTCGATTCGACAGCGTCCTCGAGGAAGCACCACCCGAACGCCGCGAGGTACCGACCGGCACCGACGGCATCGTCGCGTTCGAGCGGGTCGGCCGCGTTCGGCTCGGTGACCTCGGCACGCTCGACGTGTGGTGGCTGGCGTCATACGGCGGCGGGGTGTTCATTCCGGTGAAGGACGCGTCAGCGGGCACGTCGACGTACGGCGGCGGCCGCTACCTCATCGACACGGTGAAGGGCGCGGACCTCGGCAGTACTGACAGCACGCTTGTCCTCGACCTCAACTTCGCTTATCACCCGTCGTGCGCCTACGACCCGTTGTGGGCATGCCCACTCGCCCCGAACGGCAACGTGCTCGCCGCGCCGGTAGAGGCGGGCGAGCAGTTGCCGAGCGAAGGCTGGTACTAGCTAGACGGTCTTCGAGTAGGTAGCCAGGTCGGACATGGTCGTGAGGTTGTGTGCGGTTGCGAATGCCTTGGTGACAGCGAAGCCGTTCTGGTCAGTCGCCGGTGCCGGCTCGAGTGCGACCAGCGAGGACGGCAGCACGCCACGCAACGCGGTCATCGTCGTCGTGATGTCGCCCGACGAGATGGTCGCTGCAGATGCGCCGTTCTTCTTCTTGTTGACGAAATCGGCCAGCGTCGCGGCGTACTCCGGTACGAGGTCGAGGTCGCCGCGGGTGAGGGCTGGGTAGACAACTTCGCGGCTTCCCAGCGACTTCACGCTCGTCGAGTACCCACATGTCTTCAATGCCGCGGAGTAGACCTCACCGAGCAGCTTTGATTCAGCGAAGTTGAACGCGCCGATGGTCACCTTGCCACTGCCGGTCGCACCCCCACAGAGCGTGGCCTTCGTCAGCCCAACCGCGGCGAGGAACCCAGACGCCACCGTCTGCGCCGGCGCGTGCTGGATCTGCACCGCCTTGTTCATGCCGACGAGGGCTTCTTGCGACAACTTGGCGTCAACGCCGTTGAGGGCCGTGGTTGCCGGCGCCTTGTCGAACTTCTTGGCCACGACCGCGACGATGTTGTCCGACGCCTGGAGGTGCTTGTCGTCGGTCAACAGTTGTAGGCCTTGGGCCTCGACCGTGGGGTCTGACGTGAACATCAACCCCAGGTCAACGGTGCCGTCCTTGATGGCTTTGACAGTCAGCGGGCCGCCGGGGTCAAGCGCTTTGAAGCTCTTGATGGCGATGCCATACGTCCCCTTCAGCCCGGGCTCGCAGTACGGCCTCGTCGGGCACTCCGACGGGCCGCCGAGCTTCAGCCCCTTGGACGTGCTCGCCTTGCTCCCGGAACTCGAACCGCAAGCCGTCGCAACCAGGGCGACAAGCGCGATGAGTCCGATCATGACTCGGCTAGGTCGTGCGTTGGATCGCATGATGGCGCCTCCGCCTTCTGTGTCCCGCAATCGATCAGGCCGATTGCGCGTGTCTGGCGGGATCGTCCCGCTCAGGACAAGCCTGTCATGCTGCGCAACCACCGCAGGGACCGGTCTCGATCACACTGTTACAACGGTTGCGGGGGTGGCGGTCCCAGCACTGCCGGCAGCGTCACCGATCGCGACTGTCCACTATGTCTGCGTAACCACCCTTCGATCGAGGCCAACCCGACCTCGAGCAGGACAGCCGTCGCGGCGATGTAGATGACGCCGCCGTACACCTGCCCGTAGTCCTGGATTGCGTAGCCGTCGACGATGAAGCGACCGAAACCACCGCTGCCGACCAGCGCGGCGAGTGTCGCGGTCGCCCACACTTGGACGCCGGCGAGGCGGACGCCTGCTGCAATGAGTGGCAGCGCCAGCGGTACCTCCGCCTGCAGCAGCACCTGCCGCGCATTCATGCCCATGCCTCGTGCAGCTTCGCGGATGTCCTCGTCGACCTCGCGCACGCCCGTGAACGCATTCGTCAACATCGGCGGGATCGCGAAGATGACCAGCGCGACGATCGCCGGCGACCGACCGATGCCGAGCGGGCCGACAGCGAGCAGGATGAGCACGCCCACAACCGGAATGGCTCGCGACGCGTTGGCAAGGCTGGTCACGATGAGCCCGCCGCGCCGCAGATGGCCAAGGATCACGCCTAGCGGTAGCGCCAGCGCCGCGGCGATCGCCATCGAGATGCCGGCAAGAGCGGCGTGCTCAGCGAGGCGACGGGGAACGCCGCCGGGACCCGAGTAGTTCGCCGCGGTCGTCAGCCACTGCCATACCTGGTCCGGGATGCTCACGTTCGCGCCCGTCGCCATGGCGTGAGCAATCGTTGGCCGCCGAGGATCAGCAGGTCTGCAACGAGCGCCAGCAGCACGGTCAACAACACGTACGTCGAGATCTCGGCGCGGTAGTTGTCGTGGAGCCCTTCGAAAATGGGCTGGCCGTAGCCGTTCTGCCCGATGTAACCGCCGATCACGACCAGCTCGATGGTCGAGACGGTGGCAATGCGAAGCCCCGCCAGGATCGACGGCAGCGCCAGCGGCAGCTCAACGCCATAGAAGATGCGCAGCGGTCCAAGGCCCATCCCACGAGCTGCTTCGAGCGATTCCGCCGGGACCTCGTCGAGGCCGGTCAAAATGTTGCGGACGAGGATGACCAGGCTGTACGCCGCGAGCGGCAGGACAACGGTCCAGATCTCCAGATGGAATATCGGCTCGAGGGCGACAATGGCCGCGAGCGAGGGAATGGAGTAGAGGACGTTCGACAGCCCGAGGACACCCCCGCGCAACCATCGGGCTCGGCGCCCGAGCAGGGCCAGCGGGAACGCCACGGCCATACCGATGGCAACCGCGAGCAGGGTCAGCGTGACGTGCGATCGGGTAGCAGCAAGGATGTCGTGTGTATGAGTGGTTATGTAGGACCAGCTGAACCACGGATTGCTGAACTCCTCAGCGCCGCGCGACGACAAGGCCACCGGTGAACGCTATCTCCGAACCAATGATCCGCCTCGACCACGTCAGCAAGCGGTACGCCGGCGGCACCACCGCGGTCGCGGACCTCTCGCTCGATGTGGCCGACGGGGAGATCGCCATGCTGGTGGGCCCGTCCGGATGCGGAAAGACGACGACTCTCAAGATGATCAACCGGCTCATCGAGCCGAGCGGCGGTCGCATCCTCCTCAACGGCGAGGACGTCACCGAGGTCGACCCGGTGCGGCTGCGCCGGCGCATGGGCTATGTCATCCAGCAGGTCGGCTTGTTCCCACACCGAACCATCGCCGACAACGTCGCGACCGTGCCACAGCTCATCGGGTGGAACAAGAAGCAGATCCGTGAGCGGGTCGATGAGCTGCTGACCTTGGTTGGGCTCGATCCGAAGGTGTACGGATCGCGTTATCCGCATCAGCTCTCCGGTGGTCAACGTCAACGCGTCGGGGTGGCACGAGCGCTCGCGGCCGACCCCCCGGTCCTGTTGATGGACGAACCGTTCGGTGCGGTGGACCCGATCGCACGCGACCGCCTGCAGATGGAGTTCCTGCGGTTGCAGTCCGAGGTCCGTAAGACGATCGTCTTCGTCACCCATGACATCGAAGAGGCCGTGCGCCTCGGGGACCGCATCGCCGTCCTGCGTCAAGGCGGTCATCTCGAGCAGTACGACACCCCCGCGGTGATTCTCGGTAGCCCGGCCAACGACTTCGTCGCCGACTTCGTCGGGGCCGACCGTGGTCTCAAGCGACTGTCCGTCACGAAGATCTCCGAAGCCGACCTCGTGCACCCACCCGTCGTCCACTACGACGACACCCTCGCCGCCGCGCGCGAAGCACTCGAGCGGGCGAAGGCGCGCTGGGCCGTCGTCCTCGACGCCGAGGGCCGCTTGCACGGGTGGATCTCGCGCGAACGCGCCAACGGTGAGGGTTACGTGCGCGACCGAGCTCGGCGGATGGAGGCTTGGGTTCCCATCAACGCGACGCTCAAGGTTGCCTTCAGCGAGATGCTTCAGGAAGACGCCGGTTGGGTCGCCGTGCTCGACGGGGACCGGTTCTGCGGCGTACTGACCCCGTCCTCAATGCATGCAGCGCTGCGCCGCTCGGTCGAAGCGGACGTGGAAGGTGCCGCGCCCGAGGAGATCGTCGTTGAGACGGCCGGCGATCCGGTTCCAGGCTGAGGCCGTCAGTCGGAGTGGTTCTGCAGGTAGTCGATGAAGCGGGCTCGGATCAGCGGCTCGAGATCCCCGTAATCACTACCCAGCATCTCGCGGACCAGCTCGATCGTCTCTGCGATACCGAGGCTGAGACCGCCCAGCGACC
This sequence comes from Frankiales bacterium, assembly GCA_033851265.1. GTDB lineage: Bacteria > Actinomycetota > Actinomycetes > JAWWOW01 > JAWWOW01 > JAWWOW01. The sequence goes on along the minus strand of JAWWOW010000015.1, from coordinate 5,448 downwards.
CGTCGTCGGATTCGAGCGTGGCGCTCGCCGGCAGATGCTTGATGAGATCCCAGAAGAAACCGACGTCCTTGCGACGTTCGGCCAGGGCGAACGCACGGTCGCGCAACTCGTCAGTGGAGTGCTGGTCCAGTTCTTCGAACGTCGGCATGCCGACGAGCGTAGTCACGCGTCCGTCGACGGTCCCTGCGACGGGACCGGCGGCGGTCCCTTCGGCGGTTTGACCCGGCAAACGTGCTCCAGCGTGTACGCCGCTATGACCAACGCGACGCCGGCGATCACCCCCACACCAGCGACAACTGCGTCGTCATGGGGATTCGGGGCGTCACGCAGAGGGAGGATGTGGATGAAGATCCCGGCGTACGCACCGGCGGCCAGTGCGCCGACCAGCGAACTTGCCTTGGCCAGCGCCGCATAGCGCGCGACGGCGATGGGATCGACCGGCTGGGTTCCCGGTTTGTGCGCAAGCCGATTGCGCGTGCTGAGCGCGAGCAGTACTTCGGCGCAGGCGACGAATGCCAGCGTGAACGGCGCGAGACTCGGCAACCGAGGCCAAGAGGTATAGGTCGCCCGCGTCGCGAAGTACGCCGCAATTCCGGCGCCCACCGCGACCACGAGCAGGACGCTCAGCCGCGTTGGCTTCACCGCATCGCACCGTGCAGGTCGAGCTCGTCGCGCCGCACGACACCGGCGTGGTGCAAGTTTGCGAGCAGCTCGACGACGCTGCCATGGCCGGCAAGAACCGCGTCCGGCTCCACGTCGTGCCACGGAGCGAGGACGAACCCCCGCTCATGCGCGAGTGGATGCGGCAAGGTCAGGCGCGGCGTGTGACTGCGCACGTCGCCGACCGCGATCAGATCGACATCGAGCGTGCGCGGCCCCCAGCGCTCGTTGCGCTCCCGTCCTGCGAGCTGCTCCCACTCGTGTGCGAGGGCCAGCAGGACCATGGGCGACAAGTCACTCTCTGCCACGAGGACGGCATTGAGATAGGCGTCCTGTGCAGGGCCACCGACGGGTTCTGTCTCGTACACGGGTGAAGCCACGAGGTCGTGAAGCTCCGGGACGTGCGCGGCTTCTGCCACGGCACTGCGCAAATGCTCGATCCGGTCGCCGAGATTCGACCCCAGCGCGAAGACCACTCGGCTCATTTGCGCCCTCGGGACACGGTGACCGCTATGTCATCAACAGGTAGTCCAACCGGTGCTTCTGGTTTGTGCACTGTGACTTCAGCGTGCTGTACACGACGGTCGGTCAGACACTCGGCAACGAGCCGGGCCGCCAGGGTCTCGATGAGGTCGACCGGTTCGCCCTCCACAATCGCGGCCAAGCGTTGCGCAAGAGCGGCGTAGTCGATGGTGTCGGCGAGGTTGTCGCTCTGCGCGGCCATCGTCACATCCACGGACAGCACGGCATCGATGACGAAGATTTGCCCGTTCGAGCGTTCCTCAGGCAGCACACCGTGGTTGCCGCGAACGCGCAGACCCCGCAACACGATCATGTCGGACTCGCCCATCAGTCCGAGTCCGCCATGAACACGGGCGAGCCGTGATGCACCCACATTCGCCATCGGCCATCGACGAGTCGGAAGACGTTGGTGGCGATGACCCGGCCCGGGTGCGCCAACGCCTCGGTCCCACCGTCCTCTTCCTCGATCGCGGTGAGGATGTTCTCCGCACATGTGGCGACTGCCACGTCACCGCGGAACGTCACCTCGACATCGGTCAAGAAGAACTGGATGTACGACGTGTTGGCCATGATGACCGACCACGAACGCAACACCGCGCTCCGGCCGCGCAGCACTGCAGAACCCGGATGTACGCAGGTGATGTCGTCACTGTCGTCCCACACTGCGGCCATGCGGTCGATGTCGCAGGACTCGAACGCCGCATAGAACTCGGCGTTAGCGGCTTCCACGGCTTCCACGACGGTGGTGCTCATGGACGTGCCCGCAGTGCCGTCCGTAACTCGGCCGCGACGCGGACGGCGTCGAGAGTCGGGCGCACGGCGTGTACGCGCAACCCCCAGACACCGTTCAACGCGAGCACCGCCGACAGTGCGGTCGTCGCATCCTCGCGGTCATCGACCGAGCGTGGGTCGCCCTCCGCATCGGCGAGCAGGCGGCCAAGGAACGACTTCCTGGACGCTCCCACGAGCAACGGCCGGCCGAGTACGGCTAGCTCGTCGAGCCGCGCCAACAGCGTCCAGTTGTGCTCTGCCGTCTTTGCGAAGCCGATCCCGGGGTCGAGAACGACCTGATCGAGCGCGACACCAGCGTCCGTAACGACATCGAGTCGCGCGCGCAACTCCGCGACCACATCGGTGACGACGTCGTCGTACCGTGCCCTGTCCTGCATGTCCGAGCTAGCACCACGGGAGTGCATGAGGACGTACGCCGCTCCCGAAGCTGCGATGACTTTCACCATGTCCGCGTCGGCAAGTCCACCGCTGACGTCGTTGACGAGAACTGCGCCGGCGTCCAGCGCGTCTTCAGCGACAGCCGCACGCATGGTGTCGATGCTCACCCGTACGCCGGCGGAGCTGAGCGCGCGGACAACCGGCACCACTCGTGCCAACTCGACGTCGACGTCGACGCGCTCGGCCCCCGGCCGCGTCGACTCACCGCCGACGTCGACGATGTCGGCTCCGTCAGCGGCCAACGACAAACCGTGCTGGATGGCGGCGTCGGTGTCGGCGTACAAGCCACCGTCGGAAAAGGAGTCGGGCGTGACGTTCAGCACGCCCATCACGAGGGTGCGGTCGAGCACGGGCAGCCCGCCGGGGGTGGGACTGGCGGGAATCGTCACGGCAACCACCCTAGGAGGCACGCCTAGTGGTTCGAGTGCCCGAGGATCAGGCTCATCGCTTCGGCTCGCGTCGATGCGGAGTCACGGAAACTCCCGCGCACGGCCGACGTCACTGTCTTGGCCCCTGGCTTGCGCACCCCGCGGTAGGACATGCAGAGGTGCTCACATTCGATGACGACGATCACGCCCCGCGGCTTGAGGGTGGACTCCATGGCGTCCGCGATCTGCGTAGTCAGCCGCTCTTGGACCTGCGGTCGGCGGGCATAGACGTCGACCAGTCGGGCGATCTTGGAAAGCCCCGTGATCTGGCCGCTTTCGTTCGGGATGTAGCCGACGTGCGCGACACCGTGGAAGGGGACGAGGTGGTGCTCGCACGTGCTGGCCACCTCGATGTCCTTGACGAGGACCAACTCGTCGTGGCCCGCGTCGAAGACGGCGTTGACAACATCGTCGGGGTTCTGCCGGAGCCCAGCAAACGCCTCTTCGAAGGCGCGGGCGACTCGTCGCGGTGTTTTCTGCAGACCGTCCCGCTCGGGGTCTTCACCGATCGCCTCGAGGATCTCCCGGACCGCGCGTTCGATCCGCGGCAGGTCGAACTCATCGACAGCCATCAGGGCAGGTCTGCCTAGCTTCGGCGGTCGCCGCTGCGACGCCCGGTCGACCGACCCTTGGACTCCGCAGCCCCACCGCTGGCGGTTCGGCGAGCGGTCGATGCCGACGAAGACCGGGCCCGAGCGGTGCCGGCGCGGGAGCGTGAGCCGTTGGTCTTGGCGGCGCGGGAGCCGTTGGGCTTGGCACCGTTGCGCCCCAAGCCCTTCACGTCGGCCGGACTGAGCAGGGCCAGCTCGCCGGGTGTCATGACCGGTGGCTTCTTCGACGGCTTTCGCTTGCCGTTGCTGCCGACGTACGTGTCGCGGACCGGACGCTTCTTGACCGATTTGAAGATGTCGAACAGCTCGTCGCGCGACAGCGACTCCTTGTCCATCAATTTCAAGACGAGGTCGTCGAGGACGTCGCGATACTCGACGAGAATCTCCCAGGCCTCGTCATGCGCCGTGTCAATGAGCGCGCGCACCTCGGCATCGATCAGTCCAGCGACCTCTTCGGAGTAGTCGCGCTGGTGTCCCATGTCGCGGCCAAGGAACGGCTCGTTGTGGTTGCTGCCGAACTTCAGCGCACCGAGCTTCTCGCTCATGCCGTACTCGGTAACCATCGCCCGAGCAAGGGAACTCGCCTTGTCGATGTCGTCGCCCGCGCCAGTGGTTGGCTCGTGGAAGACGAGCTCCTCAGCCGCGCGACCGCCGAGCATGTAGGCAATCGAGTCGACGAGCTCGGAACGCGTCTGCGTGTAGCGGTCTTCGGTCGGCAGGACGAGTGTGTGCCCGAGCGAGCGACCGCGCGACACGATCGACACCTTGTGCACGGGGGCGACGTTCGGCATCGCGTGGGCTACGAGCGCGTGCCCGCCCTCGTGATAGGCCGTGACCTTCTTTTCTTTGTCGCTCATGAGCCGCGTCTTGCGCTCGGGGCCTGCGATGACACGGTCGATCGCTTCCTCGAGCATCGCGGCGGTGATCTGCTTCAGGTTGTTGCGCGCGGTCAGGAGTGCGGCCTCATTGATGACGTTGGCGAGGTCGGCACCCGTGAAGCCGGGCGTACGCCGCGCGATCACGTCGAGGTCGACGTCGGGACCGAGCGGCTTGCCGCGCGCGTGCACGCGCAGGATCCCCTTGCGGCCTTCGAGGTCGGGCCGGTCGACGACGATCTGCCGGTCAAACCGACCGGGACGCAGCAACGCCGGGTCGAGGATGTCGGGACGGTTGGTCGCCGCGATGAGGATGACCCCACCCTTGACGTCGAACCCGTCCATCTCGACGAGCAGCTGGTTCAGGGTCTGTTCGCGCTCATCGTGACCGCCGCCGAGACCGGCGCCGCGGTGGCGACCAACCGCATCGATCTCGTCGACGAAGATGATCGCGGGTGCATTGGCCTTTGCCTGCTCGAAGAGATCGCGAACTCTCGAGGCCCCGACACCGACAAACATCTCGACGAAGTCGGACCCGGAGATGGAGAAGAACGGCACGCCGGCCTCACCGGCGACCGCCCGAGCGAGCAGCGTCTTTCCGGTGCCGGGCGGGCCGTAGAGCAGCACGCCCTTCGGGATCTTGGCGCCGATGGCCTGGAACTTGCCCGGCGACTCGAGGAACTCCTTGATCTCCTGCAGCTCGGCCACGGCCTCGTCGGCGCCGGCCACATCAGCGAAGGTGACCTTGGGCTGGTCCTTGCTCACCGTCTTGGGCTTGGCCTTGCCGAACTGCATGACCCGGTTGCCGCCCCCCTGCATCGAGTTCACCAGGAAGAGGAACAGCCCGATGATGAGCACGAAGGGCAGGAAGTTGAGCAGGAGGGAGAGCCAGAGGTTCTCCTTCTTGGGCTTGGCGTCGTAGGCCACGCCATTGGCCTTGAGGTTGGTGGTGAGCTCGTCGACGTATTCGGCCGGATACTTGGTCTCGTACTTCTTGCCGTCAGTGAGCTCACCGCGGACCTTGTCGTCGCCGTCGATGATCTCGGCCGTCTTGACTTTGTTGGCCGCGACCTTGTCCTCGAAGACGCTGAGGCTGAGCTCTTCGCGCTTGGGTCCGCCCGT
>JAWWOW010000004.1:0-487374 GCA_033851265.1 Frankiales bacterium | reverse complement strand
CACGCGGCGTCGCTGCGTCAGGCTTTCGCCCATTGCGCAATATTCCCCACTGCTGCCTCCCGTAGGAGTCTGGGCCGTGTCTCAGTCCCAGTGTGGCCGGTCACCCTCTCAGGCCGGCTACCCGTCGTCGCCTTGGTAGGCCACTACCCCACCAACAAGCTGATAGGCCGCGGGCCCATCCCCAGCCGATAAATCTTTCCACCACCAGACCATGCGGTCAGCAGTCATATCCGGTATTAGCCCCAATTTCTTGGAGTTATCCCAGAGCTGAGGGCAGGTTGCCCACGTGTTACTCACCCGTTCGCCGCTAGGACACCCTCCCGAAGGAGGGGCCTCGCTCGACTTGCATGTGTTAAGCACGCCGCCAGCGTTCGTCCTGAGCCAGGATCAAACTCTCCGTAGATGTCATATAGCGACGGCCAAAAAACGGCCGGAGCTGACACATTTGGAAATGATCTCGGCACTGCGACCGCTCCTCGACGGGGTCGAGAATTGGTCGCCGTATACCAAATTTCACTAATCTCGTCGTAGCGAGATCAGCATTATTGGCGCTGACTTTTAGCACGCTGTTGAGTTCTCAAGGATCCGACGCACACCGCTGCTAGGCCTCTCGGCCAACCTCGGGGCAACTTCCCTAACTTATGAGGGTGCCCGAGCGAAGTCAAACGGTTCAGGCGGCTCACCAGTCATGACACAGCCCGGGCGCCCTACCCCAATGTTCTCGGGGAGCAAGCCCGGACCGGTGTGGTGAGGATAGCAACGCGTGCCGAGCAGCGGGCCATTTCGTCCAAGTACGGCGTGGCGCCGGCGTGCGCGCCGGCCCAGCTAGGTGTCGACCAGGCGCACAGACCGGCGCTTGCCGCGCTGCAGCAGCCGGCCCAGGAGCTCAGCGCGAGGGACGTCGTAGCGACCGGCTTCAAGCGGTGCACCGTCAACCCGGATGCTCCCCTCGTCGATGGCCCGGCGGGCCTCGCTGCGGGAGGCGACCAGCCCGGCGGAGGTGAGCAGGGCGGGAAGGTGTACCGGGTCCTCGGCGCTCAGCGGGTGCGCAGGGGCGTCCGCGGGCAGCTCACGCTCGCGGAACAGCCGGTCAAAGCGCTCCTCGGCCGCCGTGGCCGCCTCCGGCCCGTGGTAGAGCGTGACGATCTCGCGAGCAACCCGCCGCTTGGCCACCCCAGCCGCCGGCCCTCCCCCGGCCGCCGCCTTGTCGAGTTCGTCGACCTCCGCGGGTGGTAGCGGCGTACACAGGCGGGCGTAGCGCCCGACCAGGGTGTCCGGGATCGACATCAGCTTGCCGAACTGCTCGTCCGGCGGCTCGGTGATCGCGACGTAGTTGCCCAGGGACTTGCTCATCTTCGCGACACCGTCCAGGCCCTCGAGTAGCGGCACCGTGAGCACGATCTGGGGCTCCTGGCCATGCGCCCGCTGCAACTCCCGACCCACCAGCAAGTTGTAGGTCTGGTCGGTCCCGCCGAGCTCCACATCGGCCTCGATCGCGACCGAGTCGTAGCCCTGCAGCAGCGGATAGAGGAACTCCACCAGCGAGATCGGCTGCTGCGCCGCGAACCGGCGGGCAAAGTCATCGCGCTCGAGCAGTTGCGCCACGGTGAGGTGGGCCGACTCGCGGACGACGTCGGCCATCGTCAGGGACGCCAGCCACTCGGAATTGCGGCGTACCTCCACCTTGTCCGGGTCGAGGATGCGCATGACCTGCTCGAAGTACGTCGCGGCGTTCGCTGCGGTCTCCTCCGAGGTCAGGAGGTTGCGGGTCGCCGAGCGGCCGCTGGGGTCGCCCACCATGCCGGTGAAGTCGCCCACGATCAGCACGGCGAGGTGGCCGAGGTCCTGGAACTGCCGCAGCTTGCGAAGGACCACAGCGTGGCCAAGAGTCAGGTCGCTGCCGGACGGGTCGATGCCGAGCTTCACCCGGAGTGGCCGGCCGGCCTTGGCCGCAGTCGCCAGCTTCTCGGCGAGGCCGGCCTCCGGGAGGATCTGTGCCGCGCCGGACGACAAGACCTCGAGCGCGGCGGCCATCTCGGGCGGCGTATCGGACACGGCCGGGAGTCTCCCAGACCACGCGAGCTAGCGCGTCCGCACGCGCCGTCGCGGTACGGCGGGTCGGTACGGGCTGACCGTCGGCTCGCCGACGATATGGAAGCGCCAGGGCGTGCTTGCACCGTCCCCAGCGACACCCGTCCGTGGGCTGGTCGCGACAGCCGCGTCCGACACGGGCGCCCCCCGAACCACGCGCAGGCTGGACCCGCGTACGACATCGAGCCCGTTCAGCTCGCCGGTGACACCCAGCGCCTTCGTCAGCCGTGCCGGCCCGCGGGCCAGGTCGCGGTCGCGGACGCCCTCCCCGCGCCGCGCCCGGGCGAGGTCCTGGCCGCTGACCACGTCGCCGGCGCGCAGCAGCACCGCCGATGCCTCCCCGGGTGGGCCGGTCACCAGGTTCATGCACCAGTGCATGCCGTAGGTGAAGTAGACGTAGACGTGGCCTGGCTTGCCGAACATCACCGCGTTGCGTGGGGTCTGGCCGCGAAACGCATGGGATCCGGGGTCGACCGCGCCGGCGTACGCCTCGACCTCGGTCAACCGCACGGCGACGACGCCCTCGGGACTCTGATGTTCCACGCGGGCCCCCAGTAGGTCGCGGGCGACCGCGAGCACGGCCCGGTCGTAGAAGGAGCGCGGCAGGACGCTCAGCTGCTCCCCCGCGCCCAGTCGGCGTGTGCGTCCATCATCTCCCGCACTTCGGCCAGCTGCTCTCGCACGCGCACCGGAGCCGTGCCGCCATACCCATCGCGTGCGGCCAGTGCGCCGTCGACCGACAACACCGTGCGCACCTCAGGCGTGAGGTGCGGGGAGATGGTGGCCAGGTCCTCGTCGGAGACGTCACCGAGATCGGTGTCGTGGGCCATGCACCACACGACGAGATGGCCGACCGCTTCGTGCGCGTCTCGGAATGGCACCCCTCGGCGTACCAGCCACTCGGCCACATCGGTCGCCAACGCGAAGCCCTGTGGTGCGGCGGTCGCGAGCCGCTGGGCGTTGACACGCATCGTCGCGATCGTGCCGGCCAGCGCAGGCAGCACGACGAGCAGTGTGTCGACGGTGTCGAAGACGGGTTCCTTGTCCTCCTGCAGGTCGCGGTCGTAGGCGAGGGGTAGGCCCTTCAGCGTTACGAGCAGGGCAGTGAGGTTGCCGATCAGGCGACCGGCCTTGCCGCGAGCGAGCTCGGCCACGTCGGGATTCTTCTTCTGCGGCATGATCGACGAACCCGTGGAGTAAGCATCATCGAGTTCGACCCAGTGGAACTCCCGGCTGGTCCAGAGCACGAGCTCCTCACCCAATCGGGATAGGTGTACGCCGAGAAGCGCGGCACAGAACAGGAACTCTGCCGCGAAGTCACGGTCGGACACCGCGTCGACGGAGTTCGAACACGCACCGTTGAAGCCAAGCTCGGCAGCGGTGGCCACTGGATCAACGGGCAACGTCGAGCCGGCCAGGGCACCCGCGCCAAGCGGCGACCGCGCTGCGCGGCGGTCCCAGTCCTGAAGGCGGGCAACGTCGCGCGTGAGTGGGTGAACGTGGGCGAGCAGCAGGTGCCCGAAACTCACCGGCTGCGCGTGCTGAAGGTGCGTGAGTCCCGGTGCAGCGGTGTCGACGTGCTCGTCTGCCTGCGCGACCAGCGCCTGCTCGAGACCGACAACCGCCTTGGCAATCTCGCGCACGTAGTCGCGCAGGTAAAGACGAAGGTCGGTCGCCACCTGGTCGTTGCGGCTGCGACCGGCGCGCAGCTTGCCCGCGAGTGCGCCGAGCCGCTCATACAGCCCGCGTTCTAGTGCTGTGTGCACGTCTTCGTCGTCGACGGAGGGTCGGAATTCACCGCTGCGAACGTCGGCGGCGAGTGACGTCAAGGCGCCGTGCATGCGGGCCAGCTCATCGTCGTCGAATAGACCAGCGCGATGCAGGACACGCGCGTGTGCTTCTGATGCTAAGAGGTCGTAGGGCGCCAACCTCCAGTCGAACTGCACGCTGACAGAAAGTCGTGCCATCGCTTCGGCAGGGCCGTGCGTAAACCGGCCACCCCACAGCCGTAACGGCCCCGCGTTTTCTGTGGGGTTCTCAGTCACCGGCGTCACCGCTCAGCCGGCGATCCCGTGCGGCGGCGATCCGGCTGGGCAAGCCCCACAAGTCGACGAATCCCTTGGCCAGGGTCTGGTCGAAGGTGTCCTCGGCGTCGTAGGTCGCGAGGCCGTAGTCATAGAGGGATGCGGAACTGCGCCGACCCGCAACGACGGCGCGGCCTTGGTGGAGCACCAACCGGATGTCGCCGCTGATGTTGCGGGACGCACTGTCGATGAAGGCATCCAGGGAGTGTTTCAACGGCGAGAACCACAACCCGTCGTACACCAACTCGGACCACCGTTGCTCAACCTGTCGCTTGAACCGCGCCAGATCACGCTCCAATGTCAACGCCTCGAGCTCACGATGTGCCGTGATCAGCGCTATTGCTCCGGGCGCCTCATAGACCTCGCGACTCTTGATGCCGACAAGCCGGTCCTCAACCATGTCGAGTCGTCCGACCCCGTGGGCCCCGGCGCGTTGGTTGAGTTGCTCGATGGCCTGCAACATCGTGACGGGTTTGCCGTCGATGGCCGTTGGAGCGCCATCGACGAACGTAACGATGACCTCGTCAGCATCCCGGGGCTTGCTCGGGTCAGACGTGTAGGAGTACAGGTCTTCGATCGGCCCGTTCCACGGGTCTTCCAAGAAACCGGTCTCGACCGCGCGACCCCAGACGTTCTGGTCGATGGAGTACGGCGACTTCTTGCTGACGTCGATGGGGAGCCCGCGCTCCTCGGCAAACGCAATGGCCTTGTCGCGGGTCATGCCCGAGTCGCGCACCGGCGCAAGAACGTTGAGCTCCGGTGCGAGTGCGCCGATGCCGACCTCGAACCGCACCTGGTCGTTGCCCTTGCCCGTGCATCCGTGCGCGACCGCGTCTGCGCCGTGGTAGCGCGCCGCGGTCACCAGGTGCTTGACGATCAGCGGACGCGACAGTGCCGAGACCAACGGATAGGCGTCCATGTACAACGCGTTGGCGCGCAAGGCGGGCACGCAGAAGTCTGTGGCAAATTCGTCGCGAACATCGGCGACCACGGCTTCGACAGCACCGCAGTCGAGGGCGCGTTGGCGGATGACGTCGAGGTCCTCACCGCCCTGCCCCACGTCGGCCGCAACCGCAACGACATCGGCACCCGTGTCGTTGGCGAGCCAACCAATCGCAACGGAGGTGTCAAGGCCGCCGGAGTAGGCGAGCACGATCCGGTCGGTCACCGAGTTGCCTCCGGGTCAGGGGTGGGTGCGCGACCTTCTGCAAGGGCGAGCAATCGATCGGCGAGCGCGTTGCCGCCGTTGGGGTCGCGGCAGACCACGAGCACCGTGTCGTCACCAGCAACGGTGCCGAGAACGTCGCGCCACCCGGCTCGGTCAAGAGCGGATGCCAGCAGTTGCGCCCCGCCTGGTGGTGTCTTCGCAACGGCAAGGTTCGCCGACGCTTCTGCGCTGACGAGTAACTCCTCGCACAGACGCGACAGTCGATGCAGCCCAGGCTCGCCATTGACGGAGCGCACCGAACGCACGTCATCGTCGGTTGGTACGGCGTAGACGAGTGTGCCGTCATGCCCGCGAACTTTGACGGCGCCGAGCTCCTCGAGATCTCTGGATAGCGTCGCTTGCGTCACGACCAGGCCCTCGCCCGCAAGCAGTCGCGCCAGGTCCCCCTGGGAGCGAACGGCTTGGCGGCCAAGCAGATCGCTGATGCGCGCGTGCCGCGCCGCCTTGGTGGCGGGCAGCGTGACGACGGTCGTAGTTCGCCGCGACGGCTTACCGGCCATCAGGAACGCTCGAGCAGGTAGGCGAGCAAGGCCTTCTGCGCATGCAGACGGTTCTCGGCTTGGTCCCAAACGGCGCTGTGTGGGCCGTCCAGGACCTCTGCCGTGATCTCCTCGCCGCGATGCGCGGGCAGGCAATGCAGAACGATCACATCGTCGCGCGCTTCTTCCACCGCACGCTGGTCGAGTTGGTAGGGCTGGAAGACGAACGGGCGGCCATCGGCGTCATCCTCCTGGCCCATCGATGCCCATACATCCGTGTAGAGCACGTCAGCATCCGCAGCGGCTTCGTGCGGATCGGTGGTCACGACCGCTGCGCCGCCTGTCTTCTCGCCGATGGCGTTCGCGCGACGAACAATTTGCTCTATCGGCTCGTAGCCGGGAGGAGAGGCGACGCGCACGCGCATACCCGCGCTGCACCCCGCGAGCATCAATGAGTGCGCCATGTTGTTGCCGTCGCCGAGGTAGGCCAGTGTCAGCCCGGAGAGCCCGCCTTTGATCTCGCGGATTGTCAACAGATCGGCGAGTGCCTGGCAGGGATGAGCGAGATCGGTGAGCGCGTTGATAACCGGAACGCTCGCCGCTCCTGCCAACGCCTCAATGCGGTCTTGGCCAAAGGTCCGGATCACGATGGCCGCGCAATACCGCGAAAGCACCCGAGCCGTGTCTTCGATGGTCTCGCCTCGGCCGAGCTGCGTTGTCCGCGCGTCGATCGCGATCGGGTGCCCGCCGAGCTCGGCAACGCCGGCTTCAAAGGACAGCCGCGTGCGCGTCGACGGCTTTTCGAAGACCAGGGCCACCGACTGCGGGCCGGCCAGGGGCTGGTCGCCGTACCGGTCCTTCTTTCGCCGTGCTGCGTCGTCGAGAACGACCTCCTGCTCCTGCGGGCTGAGGTCGTCATCGATGAGGAAGTGGCGGGGGGAAGGGCGACCGGGGCCGCCAGCGCTCGGCATGTGAGCTGGACTCCTTGTCAGCGTGGTTCAGGCCTTGGCCGGGCGTGGGCCAGGGCCTCCGGTGATGGTCGAAACACGGTCGAGCAGCTCGGCAACGGCGAACGGTTTCGCGAACACGTTGGTCTCCCCGAGGACCTCACGCAGGCTCGGCACGGCGTCGACCTTGCCGGTGACGACAACGACCGGGATGTCGCGCAACTGCGGGTCGCCGCGCATCTCTTCGAGCACCCTTATGCCGCCGAGGTCGGGCATCATCAGGTCGAGGAGGATCAGCGCAGGATGCTGGTTGCTCGCCTTGACCAGGCCCGCGAGTCCGTCGGAGGCCGTGCCGACCTCGTAGCCCTCGGCAGTGAGCAGCGTCTGCAGCAGGCCGCGGACGCTGGGATCGTCCTCCACGACGAGTACCAACGGCGGTGTCATGAGCGCCCCCCGGCTTCTGGGTTTGCCGTGACCCTAGCCGCTGCGTGCAAGATGGCCGGGAGTGCTGCTATCAGCGCGTCGGCATCTGTGGCGGGCAGGACGAGCGGCGGTGCCAGCCGGATGGCGTCCGGTGCGACGGCGTTGACGAGATAGCCGGCCTCGCGTGCAGCCGCTTCGACGGCGGGAGCAACTGGCTGATCGAAGGTCAGTGCGCGCCACAATCCGCGACCGCGAATTCCCGTGAGGAACGGGACCTGGCCCACCAGGCGGCGTACGCCGGTGGCTAACCGGTCACCGACGTCGGTGACGTGAGCGAGCAAGCCATCACTCTCGATCGTGTTGATGACGGCGAGCGCGGCGGCGCATGCCAGCGGGTTGCCACCGAACGTCGATCCGTGATCACCAGGACGCAGCTTGGTGGCCGCATCGCCGATCGCGATGCAGGCACCGATGGGCACGCCGCCGCCCAGTCCCTTGGCGAGGGTGAGGACGTCGGGCACGACGCCGTCGTACTCGTGCCCGAACCACACGCCGGTGCGGCCCATGCCGCTCTGCACCTCATCGAGGATCAAGAGTGCGTTGGCGTCCGTGCAGATCTGACGCGCGGCGGCCAGGTAACCGTCTGGGGGCGGGATGACGCCCGCCTCACCAAGCATGGGTTCGAGAAAGACGGCCGCGACATGCTCGTCAACTGCCGCCCGCAACGCCGACACATCGCCGTACGGCACAAAGCGCACGCCACCAGGGAGCGGTTCGAACGGTTCCCGCTTCGCAGGTGCGTGTGTCAGCGAGAGCGCCCCCATGGTGCGGCCATGGAACGAGCCCTCTGCCGCGACCACTTCGAGCCGGTTGCCGGCTGGATCCAGGTCGCGCCCGTGCCGACGCGCGAGTTTCAGCGCTGCCTCGTTCGCTTCGGCTCCTGAGTTGCAGAAAAACACCCGCGCGTCGTGGCCGAGCAGGCCGATGAGGCGCTCCGCAAGAAGCACTGCCGGCTCGTTGAGGTAGAGGTTGGACACGTGCGCAAGCTGCTGTGCCTGGCGGGTCACGGCATCGAGGATTGCGGGATGCCCGTGTCCGAGGGCGCATACGGCGATGCCAGCGATGAAGTCGACGTATTCCTTGCCGTCGGCGTCCCAGACGTGACAACCCGCACCGCGCACGAGCGCGATGGGTGGCCGAGCGTAGGTCCCCATGAGTACGGCGTCGCGACGTGCGAGCAGATCCTTGTTCGACGTCGTCGACGTTGTCATGCGGGACTCACCATGGTCCCGACGCCTTCATCGGTGAAGACCTCGAGCAATAGCGCGTGCGGCACTCGTCCGTCGATGACGTGGGCGCGCGAGACTCCCCCACGCACCGCCCGAGCACACGCCTCCATCTTCGGGATCATCCCGTCGGAGAGAGATGGCAACATCTTTTCCAAGTCATCGACGTTCAGCTCGCTGATGACCTCGTCGCTCGCTGGCCAGTCGGCGTACAACCCCTCGACGTCAGTGAGCACCATCAATTTCTCGGCGCCCAACGCAACTGCTAGCGCAGCTGCAGCGGTGTCAGCGTTGACGTTATAGACGACCTGACGGCCCTCCTCGTCACGGCCGACGGCGATGCTCGAAACGACCGGGATGCGGCCGTCGTCGAGCAGACTCCGCACGGCACCCGGCTGGACGTCGACGATGTCACCGACGAGGCCGACGTCGACTTCCTCCCCGTCGACGATGGCGGGGCGGCGAACGGCGGTGAAGAGATGTGCGTCCTCGCCGGACATACCAACGGCGAAAGGTCCGTGCGCGTTGATGAGTCCGAGAACGTCGCGGTTCACCTGACCGACGAGCACCATGCGGACGACGTCCATCGTTTCGGGTGTCGTGATCCGCAAGCCGCCGGCGAACTTTGTTTCTACCCCGAGCCGTTCGAGGTGCGCGGTGATCTGGGGCCCACCTCCGTGCACGATGACTGGCTTCAAGCCCGCGTAGCGGAGGAAAACAACGTCTTCCGCGAACGCTTCGCGCAGCGCGTCATCGGTCATGGCGTTGCCGCCGTACTTGATGACCACGGTGCGACCATGAAAGCGCGCCAGCCACGGCAGCGCCTCGACGAGCGTTTGTGCCTTCGGCAGCGCAGCGTGCCCGCGCGCGGTCGGGCTCATGTCGAGTACGCCGAGTTTTCGTGGACGTAGTCGACGGTGAGGTCGTTCGTCCAGATGGTGGCCTTGTCACTGCCCGCGTGGAGGTCGACAACGATGGTCACCGGCCGGCCATCGAACATCACGAGCTCGCGTGACTCCCCTGGCTCACCGCCCTGGCACACGGCAACGCCGTTGAAGAGCACGTCGACGCTGTGCGGCCCAAAGGCAGCCTGCGTGGTCCCGACGGCGGCGAGGACGCGTCCCCAGTTGGGATCCTCGCCGTAGATCGCGCACTTGAGCAGATTGCTGCGAGCAACCGCTCGGCCGACGTCAACAGCATCGCTTTCGCTTGCGGCACCGACGACGTGGATGGTGACGTCGTGCTTGGCTCCTTCTGCGTCGGCCAGCAACTGCATGGCCAGGTCGTGACACACGGCTTGCAGGGCTTCGGTAAAGGCGTGCGGGTCTGGTGTAACACCCGATGCGCCGCTCGCCATGAGCAGCACCGTGTCGTTGGTCGACATGCAGCCGTCTGAGTCGAGCCGGTCGAACGTCAACCTGGTCGCCTCGCGCAAGGACTTGTCACAAGTAGCCGGGTCGATGTCAGCGTCGGTCGTGATGACGACGAGCATCGTCGCGAGAGCAGGTGCGAGCATGCCGGCACCCTTCGCCATGCCGCCCACAACCCAGCCCTCACCGTGGGCCGTTGACTGCTTTGGCACGGTGTCGGTCGTCATGATGGCGACGGCTGCATCCGGGCCACCATCACTCGACAACCCGGCATGCGCGGCATCCGTCCCGGCGAGGAGCCGATCGGCATCCAGCTGGTCGCCGATGAGCCCGGTCGAGCAGACGGCAACGTCAGCGCCGTTGGTGTCGAGCAGCTCGGCCACCCGCTCGGCAGTGCGATGCGTGGTCTGGAAGCCCTGCGGGCCGGTGTAGCAGTTGGCGCCGCCGGAGTTGAGGATGACGGCCCTTACCTGACCATCGCTGATGACTTGCTCGCTCCACAGGACCGGATTGGCCTTGCAGCGATTCGTGGTGAACACCGCGGCGGCCGCGTTGCTGGGGCCGTCATTGACAACGAGCGCGATGTCCGGCGTACCCGATGCCTTGAGTCCTGCCGTCGCGCCGGACGCCCGGAATCCTTTTGCGGCAGTCACGCTCATGGGGCAACGCCAATCGCGGTGAGCCCAGCATCCTCGGGTAGCCCGAGCGCGAGGTTGGCGCATTGCAAAGCCTGCCCGGCCGCACCCTTGCCGAGGTTGTCGATCGCGACGACGACGACGGCCCGACCGGCGTGTTCGTCGGCAGCGACCTGGAGATGTGCCGCATTAGAGCCGACTACAGCGCCGGTGCTTGGCCAGACACCATCAGCCGACACACGCACAAACGGCTCGGCGTCGTACACCTCGATGAGTGCACTCCGCAGGGCGTGCGTGTCGACTCCTGACCGCAGTCGTGCGGTGGACGTCGCGAGAATCCCGCGGGGCATCGGCGCGAGTGCGGGCGTGAACGACAGCGTCACTGGATGCCCGCCTGCTTCAGCCAAGGCTTGCTCCATCTCTGGAGTGTGTTGGTGTGTGCCGCCGGCGTTGTACGCCGAGAGCGCGCCCATCACCTCGGCACTCATGAGGTGCGGTTTGCTCGCCCGGCCCGCGCCAGTCGTGCCAGAAGCGGCGACGACGACGATGTCGGTGGGCTCGACGAGGCCGGCGGCCAGGAGCGGCGCGAGCCCGAGGATCACCGATGTGGGGTAGCACCCTGGAGCGGCGACGCGAATCGCAGAGCTGATCGCGGCTCGTGCGCCGGGCAGCTCGGGCAACCCGTAGGTCCACCGACCGGCGTACGCCGTGCCGTAGAAGCGCTCCCAGGCAGCGGCATCGCCCAAGCGGTGGTCGGCGCCAAGGTCGACCACGAGGCGGCCCTCCGGGATGCCGGCCGCAACCGCTGCCGACTCTCCGTGCGGCAACGCGAGGAAGACCACGTCGGCTTCGGCGAGGGTCGTCGGATCGGTGGCGATGAACGAACGGTCGGCCAGCGCGGTCAGGTGTGGGTGCAGCTCGGTGACCCGGCGCCCGGCCGCTGCACCGGCGGCCACCGGACCGACGGACAGCTCGGGATGGCCGAGGAGGAGGCGCAGCAGCTCTCCCCCGGCGTACCCGCTGGCTCCGGCCACGGCGGCGGTCAGTCCCACACTGCATGACTATACAGAGTCGCGGTTGACTATGCGATCGGGTTAGGGTCCCGGCTCATGCGCATCGTCGATCTCGACCCTGGTCAGCCCGCCCTCACCTCTGACGTGCTGCCAGTTTTGCTCGAACTGCGGCCGCACCTGACCGAGGAGTCCTTCGCAGCGGTTTACGCCGAGGGATATCCGCAGGGACTCCGGTTCAGCGCGGCGTACGACGACACCGGTCGATGCGTGGGCGTGGCCGGCTGGCGGGTCATCGCGACGACGCACTCGCTGCGCAAGCTCTACGTCGACGACCTGGTCACGACGGAGCTGTCCAGATCAACTGGAGTCGGTCGGGCTCTACTCGCCCATCTCGAGGGACACGCACGCACAGCGGGCTGCCAGGAGCTCGATCTCGACAGCGGCGTCCATCGCTTTGATGCGCACCGTTTCTACTTCCGGGAGCGGATGTTCATCTCGGCTCATCACTTCACCAGGACCCTGCACCTGTGAGCCGTGGCCCTTGCCAAGTGTTCGCGACCGGCCCTTCTAGCTCGCGCTATAGATGCCATGCTGCTTCGGTGAGCACGATGCTCTGGAAGCGCCTGGATGACTTCACTCGTGACCTTCGCGGGGCGGACGTCGAACGTCTCTGCGCGATGCTCGACTGGGCTTCAGCACGCGAGATGCGGGCTGATCACCCGGGTATGGGCAGGAACTCGAAAGCGCGGCGAATGTTCCGGCAGATGCGTGAAGCGGCGCGGGAAGAGATGGCGCGCCGCGGACTGGACTGACTTCATGTCGGTTCCCCTATGTGTCGAAGCTCCAACCGACAGCTCCGAACGGACATTGCGCCGCGTTGCCAACCAGGGCGTCGCTTTCAAGCAGAAAAGCGACGCGCAAAGTGGCGACGTGGGACTCCTGCGGACCGATCGGGAGCGCCGGTATTCGCGGCCACCCAGACTGTGGATAAGTGGCTTCCGCGGAAGAGCCAAGGAGCCGCAACAGCAGGATCTTCAGACATGGTGCAAGCACCACGCAGCCACACCGAATGATTTGCGGCAGACACCCGAACTCGTCCCCGCGGGGACAAGTTATCCACCGGGAGGCTGCGCAGGATCAGGTCCGGAGCTCGGCGCCGGTCCGGCGCCTGGCTTCGGCAATCGCTGCGTCCCGCAGCCCGGTTGCCTCTTCCGCGGTGAGTGTCCGATCGAGCGCGCGGAACCGGAGTGAGTAGGCAAGCGACTTCTTGGCTTCGCCAACCTGAGGACCCTCGTAGACATCGAACAGTCGGATCGACTCGAGCATCTCCCCCGCGCCGTCGCGCAGCGCCGCCTCAACCTCGGCAGCGGGGACTGTGCGATCAACCACGAGGGCAACGTCCTGCAATGCCGGGGGGAACGTCGAGATACGTGGCGCCATGACGGGCGGCGGAGGCGTTGGCACCATCAGGTCCAGGTCGAGTTCCATCGCGCACGTCCGCTCCGGGAGCTCAAGGGCGGCGATGACGCGAGGGTGCAGCTCTCCCGCGTGTCCGACCGTGCGACCGTCGACAACGAGTTCCGCGCACCGACCCGGGTGCCAGGGCGCATGCCGATCGGGTCGGGAGTCGAGCTGCGCTCCTGCCGTCCACGCGATGGTCCGTGCGGCTTCTACCGCATCCGCCCAGAGGGCCGGTCGGCCTTCGCCCCACCATCCCTGTGGTTCGCGGCCTCCCGCGAGCACCACCGCGACGCGCTCCGGCTGATCCGGAAGTCCAGCGGTGATCGCAGTCAGCTCATCGGCCGTCGGCGGGCGGTCCACACCCAACCGCGGCGGTGCCGGCGCTCCCGGTCGTGGCCGGAAAACGAGCCCACCTTCGAACAACGCAACGTCGGTCAATCCTCGACCGACGTTGCGCTTCAGTGCCGCGAGCAGGCCGGGAAGCAGCGTCGTGCGGAGCAACGGCTCCTCGTCGGAGATCGGATTAGCCAGCCGCAGCGCGCGGCGGCGCGGATCGTCGTCGTCAAGACCGAACGCGTCGAGGACATCTGTACCCATGAACGGATAACACAGCGTCTCGACGTAGCCCAGCGATGCGAGGGCGCTGCCGAGGCGCCGACGCAAGCGTTGCCGGGTTGTGAGTCCGTGACCGGGTGGCACTGATGGCAAGACGGACGGCACGGTGTCATACCCGGTCAGTCGGGCGACCTCCTCGACGAGGTCGTACGGCGCAGTCAGGTCCGGTCGCCAACTCGGCGGCGTTACTGACAACCGGCCCTCGACCGAGACCGCGCACCCGATCGCCTCGAGCCGACCGACGACGTCTTCTTGCGTGAGCTGCAAGCCGACGATTCGCGTCGGCAAGTCCGCGTCCATCTCGATGGTCGGCCGGGGCCGAAGCGCGGCTGCATCGCTGCGGCCACCGACAGTGGCCCCGCCGTAGTCGGCAAGCAGCGCTGCAGCGCGTGCGGCGGCGTACGGCCCGAGCTCGGGGTCGACGCCTCGTTCGAACCGTCGGGACGCCTCGCTCGGCAACTTGTGGCGACGAGCCGTCGCGGCAATCGCGATCGGGTCGAAGTGCGCGGCCTCGAGAAGGACGTCCGACGTCGCGGCCGAGATCTCGGTACTCGCCCCGCCCATCACGCCGGCAAGACCGATGACGCCGGAACCGTCGACGATCACGAGGTCGCTCGGCTCCACTGATCGAGTCGTCCCGTCGAGCGTCTCGAGCTTCTCGCCTACCCGCGCACGGCGTACGCCGAGTGTCCCGGTGAGCCGCGTCGCGTCGTAGGCATGCAACGGCTGGCCGAGCTCGAGCATCACGTAGTTGGTCACGTCGACGATGAGTGAGATGGGGCGCATCCCGGCCGCGCGGATGCGCTGAGCCAGCCAGTCGGGGGTGGGTTTGGCCGGATCGACACCGTGCACGGACAGCGCGACGAAGCGGTCGCACCCGACCTGATCCTCGATGTGCAGCGGGTATCCGCCCGCCGCGTCCGGCACGTCGACGGCCGCCGGATCGTGAAAGGCAACGCTGTACGCCGTCGCGACTTCCCGCGCGAGACCACGCATCGACAGGCAGTAGCCCCGGTCCGGGGTTACCGCGATGTCGAGTATTTCGTCGTCGAGCCCAAGTTCAGACAGCGCGTCCGCGCCAACGGGTGCATCCGGACGCAAGACCAGGATCCCGGCGTGATCGTCTCCGATTCCCAACTCGCGAGCGGAACAGATCATCCCGTCCGAGATGTGACCGTAGGTCTTGCGCGCGCTGATTTCGAACCCACCGGGCAAGACCGCACCCGGCAGCGCGACGGCGACCCGGTCGCCGACCGCGAAATTGCGCGCCCCGCAGACAATCCCCCGAGGCTCTGCCTCACCAACGGAGACCTGGCACCAGCGAATCGTCTTGCCGTTGCCGTGCTCCTCTTCGTCGAACGCGACAACGTCACCGACAAGCAATGGGCCCTTGATCTGCTCGGCGGGCGAGATGACTGTTTCGACTTCGAGGCCAACGCGGACCAGTCGTTCGGCGACCGCACGACCGCTTTCGCCAGCCGGCAGGTCGGCGTACTCGCGCAACCACGACAACGGCGCGCGCATCAGACGTCCAGCCCGAACGGCAGGCTGAACCGCACGTCGCCTTCGATCATGTCGCGCATGTCCTCGGCGCCATGCCGGAACTGCAGGGCGCGTTCGACACCGAGGCCGAAGGCGAAGCCGGTATAGCGCTCGGGGTCGATACCGCACGCGACGAGGACCCGCGGGTTGACGACGCCGCAGCCGCCCCATTCGATCCAGCCCTCCGAGGAACACACCCGGCAGGGCCGGTCCGGATTGCCTACTGACTCACCTCGGCACGCGAAGCACTCCACGTCGAACTCTGCCGACGGCTCGGTGAATGGGAAGTACGACGGGCGCCACCGGGTGCGCAATCCGTCGCCGAACATCACGCTCGCGAGATGGTCGAGGGTGCCGCGCAGGTGCGCCATGGTGATGCCTTCGTCGACGGCAAGGCCTTCGATCTGGTGGAACACCGGCGTATGCGTTGCATCCAACTCATCAGTTCGGAACGTCCGGCCCGGTACGACGACGTAGATCGGCGGCTTGCGCGACAGCATCGTTCGCGCCTGCACCGGCGAGGTATGCGTGCGAAGCACAAGCCCGGATTCCGGCGACTCGACGTAGAAGGTGTCCATCATCGTTCGCGCCGGGTGGTCGGGCGGCATGTTCAGCGCGTCGAAGTTGAACCACTCGGCTTCGACCTCGGGGCCCTCGGCCACGTCGTAGCCCATGGCGACGAACACGTCAGCGATGCGTTCCATGGTGATGGTCACCGGATGGCGCGCGCCACGAGGAACGCGATCCCACGGCAGGGTCACATCGACGGTCTCTTCTACGAGGGCACGCTCGTCGCGGTGTGCCTCGAGCTGCACCTGTCGCTGCGCCAGAGCCGCATTGATCGCACTGCGTACGGCGCCAACAAGCTGCCCGGCCTCCTTCTTCTTGCTCGCGTCAAGGCCGGCGATGGCCCGGTTAGCCAGTGCTGCCGGTGCACGGTCACCCGCGTGCGCGACCCGGGCAGCGTGGAGCGCCTCGAGGTCAGCGGCCTGCTCAATGGCGGCCAACGCTTCGCTCTGGACCCGCGCAAGAGCGTCGGCATCCAGTGGTGAAGGCGAATGGTCATCAGGCGACATGTTCGAGGTGGCTCCCGTGGTGAGTACGCCGGGCGAGTCTAGGGAGGAAAGGCTTGGCAGGGCCGGATTGGCTGACGTCGGGCGATGATCAGGTCGCGAAGGACGGCGTGCCAGCCGGCAACGTAAATCGGAGCTCAGCGCCTCCGGTGGCCGCACGCCCGGCCGTGATTGTGCCGCCGTGCGCCTCGACGATCCCGCGGGCGATGAACAGACCAAGACCGGTGCCACCACGCTTCGCGCCATGCCAGAACTTCGTGAACACTCGATGCTCGGCCTCAGGGGCGATCCCGTCACCTTCGTCGGTGACTACCACCTCGACACCGCCATCGTGGGCCATGACGGTGATGCTCACGGTCCCAGCGCCGTGCCGCAACGCGTTTTCGACGATGTTCCCGATGGTCTGGTCGACCTTGTCCGGGTCGGCCCAGATCTCAGGCAGGTTGTCGCCGACATCGATGGTGAATCGGTCGCTCGACTCCCCCGACGCGATTCGGCCGTCGACGCAGCGGCGAATGGCTCCGGGAACATCGATCACCTGCTTGTGCAGCTCGAGCCGACCGGCATCGATCCGGGAGACATCCAGCAGTTCGCCGATGAGCCGCGTAACCCGATCGGCGTCGCTGTTGATCGTCTCGAGCATGTGTCGCTTCTGCTCGTCGTTGAACCGCTCCCACTTGCTGAGCAACGTTGCCGTGAAGCCCTTCACGCTGGTAAGCGGTGATCTCAACTCGTGCGCCACCGTCGCAACGAGCTCCGCGCTGTCGCGTTCGAGACGCTCACGACCGGCAGTACCCCGCAGAGCGATGACGAGCCGGACGAGCGGTCCGGCCGGCCGTTCGCGCACGTAGTGGGCGGTGACAAGCAACGACCGGTCGTCCGGCAGATACAGCTGGCGTTCCGGCTGTCGGGTCCGTCGGGGCAGCCCGTCGTAGGGCCGAGTGCACGCCCACCAGTCGCGACCCTGATGGTCCGTGAGCGGGATCACTTCTCGCCAGTCCCGACCGATGGCGTCGGTGGCCGCGAGCCGAAGGATCGTCGCGGCTGTCGCGTTGACCAACTCGACGCGCCCGTCTGGCCCAACAACGAGTACACCGTCGGGAAGCATTTCCAGGGTCCGCGCGTCGAGCGCGTGCGCCGTCACAACGGCACAGGATAGGCGGCCACCACCCGTAACCACGGCCTAGCCGCCGGTGAAGTAGCCGCTGCCATACTTCTCATCGTGAGCACGGGGGATGGTTCAGGGAGCGCTCGCTCAGATGCACCCATCTTCGTCGTTGGGTTCCCGCGGAGCGGAACGACGCTGCTGCAAGCCCTGATCGGTGCGCACCCCCGTGTCGCCGCCCCTCCGGAGATGCATTTCCTGAATCGGGTGTTCTATTTTGCCGACTACTTCGGCGACCTCGACGACGATGACGTCCTTCAACGGGTGGTCGAGGTCACCATCGGCGCGCGTACTGGGTTCGATGCAGACCAGATCGTGCGGCGGTTGAAACAATCCGAACGCACCTGGGCGGCAGTTCTGGACACGATCATGCGGGACTTTACCGAGCGCCAAGGGAAAGAGCGCTGGTCGGAGAAATCTCCTCTTCAGTCTGCCGAGGCGTTGTGGAAACTCTTCCCCAACGCACAGGTCGTGCATATAGTCCGCCACCCCTTGCACTCAGTTGCCTCAACGTCAGCGAAGCTGGCAATCTTTCGGAACCCCGTCAAAGCGGCTCACGAGTGGCACAGGTTCACTGTCAAAACGATGGCGGCTGGCGAGCGGCGCGGCCCGGCCCAGTACATGCGAGTGCTCTACGAGGACCTAGCCGCCGATCCACAGGCCGTGATGTCGACCGTCTGCACGTTTCTCGGTGAACAGTTCGAGTCCGCGATGGTCACAGATATCGATCGCCGACGGTCGGCAGTGAACGAAGTGCACCTCGTTCCGTTGATGGCTTCCGTCTTCGAGCCGATCAAGAGCGCTGAAGTTCAACCGTTTACCGGCGTGACCCGGCTGGAGCGAGCCCGGGTCTGGGCAGTCGTCGCACCCGTGGCCGACCAGCTCGGGTACGACGCGCCCCGGCGACCCATGCGCAATGTCGGTCGAGCCATGAATCGGCTCGTGAAGCCGTTGGACCGACTGCACGAGTGGCGGGCGCAACAGCAGGCAAGCCGGCTCACGACACCAGACGAGCGTTACGCCTCCATGCTGTCGAAGATCGACAACTTCATGGAAGACACCGAGAAGAAGCTCCAGCGTTAGCGCTGCGCGCGCGCTGTTGCGAACAAGCAGACGGCCACCGCGGCGGCAAGGTTCAGGCTCTCCGCGCGACCGCGCAGGGGGATGCGCACGGTCTCATCCGCGAGCTCGCTCGACGCCTCGCCCAACCCGCGCGCCTCGTTCCCGAAGACCCAGGCCGTCGGTGCGGCCAGACGGCCGTCAGCGATGAGGTCATCGAGGTCGACGTTCCCGCGTGCATCGGCTGCGCGGATGGTCAACCCCGCCCGACGGAGTGCGTTCAGCGTCTCAACGCTGTCGACGCCGGTGACCACAGGCAGATGAAACAGGCTGCCCGCCGACGCCCGGACACACTTCCCGTTGTACGCGTCTACGGCACTCCCGGTCAGGACGACGCTGTCGGCGCCAGCGGCATCCGCCGTGCGGATGGCTGTGCCGGCATTTCCGGGATCGGCAACGTCGGCCAGAACACTCACGAGCCGTGCGCCCACCACCACCGCCTCGTCGAGCGTGTGACGCGGAATGTCGCAGACAGCAACAATGCCCTGCGGTGCGCGCGTACTCGACAACGCCTCGGCCACGTTCTCGGCGACCGAATGCACCGCGACCCCGAGTCGGCTCGCGTCCGTGACCAGCTCGCTATGTCGTGCGCGTGCCGGCTCGGTGATGAACAGCTCACGGACACCGCCACCACGCCTCGCGTGTTCAGCCAGGGCCTCGACGGTCGCCCGCGGCCCCTCGGCAAGGAAAAGACCGGTGGCGCTGCGTTCGGTACGCCGGTGCAGTCGCCGCGCGGCGGCGACGGGAGCCGCCCGGACGGAAGTGATGGTGGGAGACGGGCCCGTCAGGCTGCGCTGCCTGCACTCGCGCCGCGCTCGGCCGCTACCGCTGCGCGTGCCACCTCGACGAGGGCGGTGAACGCCGCCGGATCCGAAACCGCAAGCTCGGCCAGCATCTTGCGGTCGACCTCGATCTCGGCAGCCTTCAGCCCTTGGATGAACCGGTTGTAGGTCATGTCGTTGGCGCGAGCAGCGGCATTGATCCGCTGGATCCACAGTGACCGGAAGTCGCCCTTGCGCGCGCGCCGGTCACGGTAGGAGTAGGCCATCGAGTGGAGCATCTGCTCCTTGGCCTTGCGGTACAGACGCGAACGCTGTCCGCGGTAGCCGCTGGCACGCTCGAGGACGGCCCGGCGCTTCTTGTGGGCGTTGACTGCCCGCTTGACGCGTGCCACGACGTACTCCTTCTATCGGGACCGCCGCTCGGGGTCGCGGCGGCGGTCGCGAGTGTGTAATCAGTGGGTGGGCTAAATACCGAGCAGGCGACGGATCCGCTTCTTGTCCGACGGGTCGACAGGGACGACCCCATCGAGACGACGAGTTCGTTTGGTTGGCTTGTGCTCGAGCAAGTGGCGACGGTTGGCCTGCTGGCGCACGATCTTGCCGCTGCCGGTCACCTTGAACCGCTTCGAGGCACCGCTATGGGTCTTCATCTTGGGCATCTGTCGGTCTTTCTGTTAGGCGCCGGTCTGCTCAACCGGTTGTTCGACCGGCTGGTCTGCTCGCTCTCTCGTTGCTCGTGCTGCGAGTCGTTCGGCTTTCGCCTCTGACTTCTTCTTCGTCGGCCCCAGCACCATCGTCATGTTGCGGCCGTCCTGTTTCGGTGTCGTCTCGACGTACCCGAGCTCGGACACGTCTTCGGCGAGCCGTTGCAATAGGCGGTAGCCCAACTCGGGCCGCGACTGCTCTCGACCGCGGAACATGATCGTGATCTTGACCTTGTCCCCCTGACGCAGGAAGCGCTCGACGTGACCCTTCTTGGTCTCGTAGTCGTGCGGGTCGATCTTCGGTCGGAGCTTCATCTCCTTGATGATCGTCTGCGTCTGGTGCCGCCGTGCTTCCCGGGCCTTCTGCGCGGACTCGTACTTGAACTTGCCGTAGTCCATGAGCTTGGCGACTGGTGGGCGGGCCATGGGCGCCACCTCAACGAGGTCGAGGTCGGCCTCTTGGGCCAGGCGCAGTGCGTCGCCGATGGCGACAATCCCGACCTGCTCACCGTTGGGTCCGACGAGTCGGACCTCCGGAACGCGAATGCGGTCGTTGATGCGGGGCTCGGTGCTGATGGCGCCTCCTTGGCGTTACCTGGCGCGACCGCGGGCAGGGAGGCCACCCGGAAGATGGGTAAGCCCCGCCAGGCCTGCGCCCGCGGGGCTCGCACCACGACCGGACCGACCGATGGCGCCCCAGCTACTGGAGCCACCGACCGACCGGACCCGCCGGCCTCGAGGGCCAGTCAAGGTGGGAGAGAACTCCGCTTGCGCACCGCCTGGTGATCTGCGCCAGACGGCTGGTCGACGCGCTCAGAGTAGCACCGGGGTGCCTATCCAGGCTCTCTCAAAGCGATGCGAGGAATTGGAGGATGGCCCGGTTGTACGGCTCGGGATGGCTGACGTTGCCGGCATGACCGGCGCCGGGTACGGACACCAGACCCCGGCAGTTAGGCAAACCCGCAGCGAGCACCGCGGCGCGCTCCATCGGGATCGCTGCATCAACGTCGCCATGGATGACGAGCGCAGGGTGCGCGACCTCCGCCAAGCGCACCGTGAGGTCCTCGCGGGCGAGCAATGTGTACGTCGGTTGCAGCACCTGTTCCTTGGGATAGGCCGCCCACTTCGCCAGCCACGGCGCCGGGTCCGCACTCTCACCGAGGATCAGCGTCGCAACGAAAGCCGCCACTGCGGGGTCGTATCCCTCCACCGCCCATGTCTCGGCCATGCCCCGATAGAGCGGTGCTGCGTCGTCGGCTTCGAGACCCGCCTGGCTGTCGAGGAAAACGAGTCCGCGGACTCGGTCCGGCGCGTTCAACGCAACCCGCAAACCGACGAAGCCGCCTTGGCTCATGCCGACGAGGACGGCCGATTCGACCCCCGCTTGGTCGAGGACAGCGAGCAAGTCGTCCGCGGAGTCCCAGTAGCTGAACGCGTCGTTGACCATGCCGGTCGCGCCGTGCCCACGCTGGTCCCAGCTGATGCAGCGGTACGCCGGCGCCAGCGCGGCGACCTGAGCATCGAACATCGACGCGTCCATCAGGATGCCGTGGCTGAATACGACGACCGGTCCCGGCCCGCCGGTATCCGTATAGAAGAGCGACGGCTGACCCGACCGCTCCACCGTGGGCATCGGCCGACCTTACGGCTTACTGCTCGGAGCGTCCGCGGCGGCCGCGACAAGTGCACGCAACTCCGCAACCGCTCGGCGATAACGCGCGCCATCGGCGGTCTGCAGCGCGAGGACGGGCAACGCGGTTCCGTCAGCGAGGTCCAGGCTTGCCCATGACTGCGTTTCCGCGAGGTCGACTCCGACGATCTGTGTCCAATCGACACGACGCGTTCTGATCAGGTTGACGACGGTCAGCCCGTCGACGTCAGCAGTGAGCCGAGGACGGGCGAGCATGAGCAACACTGCGGCGACGGGCAGGCCGAGCAGCCCGATGCCAACCCGGTCGGCGAGGTGCACGTCGGGGCCGTGAATGGCGATCGCGAGCAGGGCGGCCCCGGTCAGCACGACGACGACAGCGCACAAGCCGATCAAGCGACCGAACAACGGCCGCCAGGTGTGCGGCAGCCGCACCGGTGCAGCGCCAACGGGAGCAGTAGACATCGTCATCTCAGCGACCCCCGAGAGCTTGCGGTGACCGCAACTGCAACGAAGGTGAGCAGGACGCCGGCAATCGTCGTCGCCGTCAACCCTTCCCCCGGTGCTGGAACGAACGCGTCGAGCAGCAACGAGCCGAGCAGCTGACCAGCCACTGACGCAAGTGTCAGCCGGAGTACGCCGAGCGCAGCGACTGTTGATGCTCCGAGGACGATGTAGATCGCACCACCGATGCCGCCGAAGTAGAGCCACGGCTCGGTCGGCCAATCGAGGTTGTGCAGTCGGCCCGCGCTCGCGAACAGGCCGGTGAGCACTGCTAGCACCAGGGTGCCGCCGACGAACGACACTGCTGCGGCGATACGTGCTTCACCGGTCGCTACCGCGAGCCGTCCGTTGACGGCCTGTTGGCCGGCAACAAGGAAACCCGCGACCGTGATAGCGATGACCAGACCCACGGAAAAGTCACCGTGCGGATGTCCGAGCGTTGCGAGCAGCAGCGCGCCGACCGCAAGGACTGCGCCAGCCAATCGCGCACCAGTAATCGGACGCTTGCCGCCAGGAGCTAACCCCACCTCATCAACGGCAAGGGACCCGGCGGTTTGTCCGGCGACCGTGCACACCGACAGCAAGGCGACACCGATGATCGGCACGGCAGCTGCGGAAACGCTCACCAACGCCGCCCCGCCGATGCCACCGAGAAAGAACCACCAACTCAGCTCGTCTGCGTGATCCGGCAGGTGGCGGAGCGTCGTACGTGCCCGTCGGGAAGCGAACAGCACCACCAGCAGGACGAAGGTTCCGACCGCGAACGACACCAACGCGACGAGGGCGGCGATGGCGGTGGTGTTGCCGAGGCGCTCTTGCAGACCGCCGTTGACTCGTGCCTGCGCGGCTAGCAATGCTCCGGAGAGCACCATCACGACGAGCGGCCAGCTCCCGTGTTTCCTGCCAGGAGACACCGTGACGACGTCCGTCGAGGAACCGGCTGTCACTCGACGATTTTGGAGATGGGCAACTCGAGGATGTCGCGCGCGCCGGCAGCGCGCAGGGCCGGGATCAGCTCGTTGATTCCTCGCTTGGGGACGACGGATTCGACCGCGTGCATCCCGACGCTGGCCAGCGGCGTGACGGTTGGAGACGACATCGACGGCATCACGGTGAGCACACTGTCCAGCTGCTCATCGGCGACGTTGAGCTTCACCAAGACAACGTCGCGCGCCCGAACGGCTCCTTGCAGGAGCAGCACGATGTCCTCCATCGCTTGCCGCTTCGCTAGATCGTCGTACGACGCACGGTTGGCAACCAGCTCGGTACGGCTCGTCAGCAAGGTCTCGATGACCTTGAGTCCGTGTTTGCGTAGTGACGAACCGGTTTCGGTCACATCGACGATGGCGTCGACGATGTCCGGGACCTTCGCCTCCGTTGCGCCGTACGACGGCACGATGCGCGCTTTGACGCCGATCTCGTCGAAGTACCGTCGCGTGAGTGCGGGGTACTCCGTGGACACCCGCACGTCCTCCGGAAGGTCCTCACCCTTCTGGGCAGGGTGGTCCGCGGGCACGGCAAGGACGATCCGAACGGGGCTCGAGGTGGTCTTCGAATACTCAAGCTCACCCAGACTGACCACGTCGGCACCCGTCTCGGTGATCCAGTCACGTCCGGTGATGCCGAGGTCGAACAGTCCTTGCTCGAGGTACGTCGGGATCTCCTGCGGCCGCAGGAAACGGACGCGATCGATGCGTGGGTCCTCGATGGCGGCGTGGTAGTCGCGATCAGAGCCGCGGCGCACCGCCAGGTCGGCTGCGTCGAATAGCGCAAGAGTCGCCGCCTCGAGCGAACCTTTGGGTAGGACAAGCGAGAGCACGAGCGTGCCTTTCGTCAGGACGGATTGAGCCTACGGCGGACTGATCAGCCCGCCGGCGTATGGCCCTTCCTGCTGCCGATCTCACGCAACGACAACGCGGTCGTGACCGCAGCGAGCACGGCTTCCCGACCCTTGTCCTCGCGGGAACCCGGCAGGCCGGCTCGATCGATGGCCTGGTCCTCGTTGTCGCAGGTCAAGACGCCGAAGCCCACTGGCACCCCGGTGTCGAGCGCAACGCGCGTGCACCCGTCTGTCACCGCGCGGCAGACGTAGTCGAAGTGCGGAGTGCCGCCGCGAATGACAACGCCGAGGGTGACCACAGCGTCATGTGTCGCCGCCAACGCATGGGCGATTACCGGGAGTTCGAAGGCACCCGCGACGTGTACGACGGTCGGCTGCTCGACCTTGCAGTCCGCCAGCGCGGCCAAGGCTCCGGCAAGCAGGCCAGCGCTGACCTGCTGGTGCCAGCGCGTCACTGCGACCCCGACATGCAGGGTGGACGCGTCAACGGGATCGATCGACGGACCGCCGCCCCCGCTCATACCGCATCCTCCACGTCGGAGACGGGACCCTCGTTGTCCACGATGCCGGCGAGGCCGGACCGCAGCGGAGTCGCAGGTAACGGCGCGACCGTCGGTTCCACGACCGGTGCGGTCTGCGGGACAGGGATGACCGCTTGTCGGCGGGTGAGGTCGTCGGCCATCGGGAGCGGTAGACCGGGCAGGTCGTGGCCCATACGGTCGCGTTTTGTCTGGAGGTACTGCATGTTCTCGGGTGTTGCCGCGACCGGCATCGGCACCCGCTCGATGATCTCGAGGCCGAAGCCTTCTAAGCCAGCACGCTTGGTCGGGTTGTTGGTTATCAAACGCATGGTTCGCACGCCCAGGTCGACCAAAATCTGAGCGCCGGTGCCGTAGTCACGCGCATCAGCAGGAAGACCAAGGTCGAGGTTGGCATCGACGGTGTCGCGACCGCGGTCTTGGAGTTGGTAGGCCTGCAGTTTGTGAAGCAGTCCGATCCCACGGCCTTCGTGACCGCGGACGTACAGAACTACTCCCCGATCCTCGCGTGCGATGAGTTCGAGTGCCGCGTCGAGCTGCATGCCGCAGTCACATCGCATGGAGCCGAACACATCACCCGTCAGGCACTCCGAGTGCACGCGCACGAGGATGCCTTGACCGTCTCCGACCTCGCCGCGAACCAGCGCGATGTGGTCGGTGCCGTCGAGCAGATTGCGATAACCGACGGCCCGAAACTCGCCGTGGCGCGTCGGAAGTCGTGCATCGGCGATCGCTTTGACCTGCGTCTCCCGACGCCGACGGAAGTCAACGAGATCGGCGATCGAAATCAACGCAAGCCCGCGTTCGCGCGCGAAGACCTCCAACTGTGGCAGCCGGGCCATCGATCCGTCGTCGTTGACGATCTCGCAGATGACGCCCGCAGGAGTGAGCCCAGCGAGACGAGCCAGGTCCACCGCGGCTTCGGTGTGCCCGATTCGTGCCAGCACCCCGCCTTCCGCGTAACGCAGCGGGAAAACATGACCCGGTCGGGACAGCTCGTGTGGCTCGGTTGCCGAATCGGCAAGTGTTCGGATAGTCAGTGCGCGATCAGTCGCCGAGATCCCGGTGGTGATGCCTTCGCGTGCGTCGACGCTGACGGTGTAGGCGGTGCCCCTGCGCTCCTGGTTGTGCGCCGCCATCGGCGGAAGGTCCAGCCTGTCAAGGGTCTCGCCCTCCATCGGGACACAGACCACGCCGCTTGTGTACCGAATCATGAAAGCGACCAGTTCCGGGGTTGCCTTGCTCGCGGCGAAGACCAGGTCGCCCTCGTTTTCGCGGTCCTCGTCATCAACGACGACAACCGCGCGACCCGCGGCAATCTCTGCAACGGCTCGCTCGATGCTGTCGAAGCGCGTCATAGCGGGTGCTCCACGGTCTCAACGCGCGTGCCGTCGGCAGGTCGCTCGGCCAGCAGACGTTCCACGTACTTCGCTATGACGTCGACTTCGAGGTTGACCTTGTCTCCGGGCCGACGCTCACCGAGGGTCGTCTCGGCCAGCGTCGTCGGGATCAGGCTCACCGTGAACCCGTCGTCGTCGACCGCTGCAACGGTCAGGCTCACGCCTTCCACCGCGATCGAGCCTTTGACCACCACGTAGCGAGCGAGGTCGGCAGCAATGGCGATGCGCACAACGTCCCAGCGCGGACCGGGTTCCCGGGAGCTGATGGTCCCGACGCCGTCCACGTGACCCTGCACGAGATGTCCGCCGAGGCGCCCCGCCGGGGTGACTGCGCGTTCCATGTTCACCCGCTCGCCCACTCGGAGGTGGGCCAACGTGCTGCGCTGCAATGTCTCTGGCATCACGTCAGCGGTGAACGTCGTGTCGTCGCTGCTGACGACGGTCAGGCAAACGCCGTTCACAGCCACTGACTCGCCGAATCGCAGCTCGCGAGCGATGGTCGGTGCGCGGACACACAGCCGTGCATCGTCGTCCGCGCGATCGATTGCGGCGATCTCGCCGATCTCTTCCACGATTCCGGTGAACACGGCCCTCAGTCCTCGGCCCGAGCGGGTCGCGCCACGATCCGCAAGTCGGTTCCGACCCGCGACACCTGCTCGATGTGCAATCGCCATGCCTTGTCGATGCTCGGCGCCCCCTCGCCCCCGAGCGCGGGCAGGCCACCACCGCCGATGAGCACGGGGGCGACATAGGCGACGACTCGATCAATGAGGTCGGCTCGAAGGAACGACATCGCGAGTGTCGGCCCGCCCTCGAGCAGGACCGAGACGATGCCCCGGTCATGCAGCACTCCGAGCACTGCAGCCAGGTCGAGGTGCCCGTCGATCGTGGGCAGATCAGTGCCGTTGAGCACGAGGGTCGGAGCGGTGTCGTCGAGAACCGCCGCGTCGTGTGGGGTGCGTGCGGTGGTGTCGAGAACCACGCGTAGCGGTTGCCGACCCGTCGGGCGGTCGTCGTCGTCGCGTGCGGTGAGACGCGGATCGTCGGTGAGAACAGTGCCGATGCCGACAAGCACAGCGTCGCACTCACGACGTAGCCGATGCGCGTCACGACGTGCGTCGGGCCCCGTGACCCACCGACTCGACCCATCGGGCGCGGCGACGCGCCCGTCCAGACTGCCGCCGTACTTCCACGTGACGAATGGTCGGCCGTGCCTGGTTGCGAACAGCCACGGACCGAGAACCTCGTCCTCCACATCCCTGGCCAGCACGCCGCCTTCGACGTCGAGCCCAGCCGCGCGCAAAACGCCCCCTCCTCCGGCTGCCTGAGGATTCGGGTCTTCGCATGCATAGACCACGCGGCGGATGCCGGCGTTGATCAATGCGTCGGTGCATGGACCGGTCTGACCGATGTGTGGGCATGGCTCAAGCGTGACCACGGCGACACCACCCGAGGCTCCCGCGCCCGCTTGAGCCAAGGCGACGATCTCGGCGTGCGCGCCACCCGGTGGTTGCGTCCAGCCTTCCCCGATGACCGTGCCAGTTGCATCGAGTATCACCGAGCCGACAGGTGGGTTCGGGCTCGTCGTTCCAACCGCGGCGTGGCTCAACGCAAGCGCGCGACGCATCGCGTCAAGCTCGCTCGGGCTTGCCATCATCGCCTCCTGCAACCTGTTCTGAATAACAGTGTTGCACGCAGTGCGGTGGTGCTCGGCCGCTAAAGCAGGGCTGGCGCTCTGTCTCGTGCAGTCGAGCGGAGGTCAGTCCGAGCGGCGGTCCACGGCCATCGCGGAGCCGGGTGTGGTCTTGGCCACGTTTTTCATCTCCGTAGCCACCGCCACGATTTGGCGGTAGTCGACGAAGGTGCGCCGCTCAGTGCTCGCGATGCCGGCGGATACTGAAACGAGCGGATACCTGCGTAGGTTGCCCTGACGATCGGTGACCAACAGATGACCGCGTTCAGCATCACCGGGGTCATGCAACTTCGGTGCGACCTCGTCGAACCCCGCGAGAACTCCTGTGCACAAGGCCTCGGCCTGACCGACTTCACAGACAACGACAAAGTCGTCACCGCCGACGTGCCCAAGGAATGGTGTCGGCTTCCCGGCTCCTAAGATGGCGGTTTGACACGCACGCGCAAGAGCCAGGATCGCCTCATCACCGCGCAGGAATCCGTAGGCATCGTTGAACGCCTTGAAGTTGTCAAGGTCGAGATAGCACACGGCAAACGGCACGCCCACGGCGACGCGCGTGGCGATCTCCTCATCGATGCGCGTGTTGCCAGGAAGGTTGGTGAGCGGGGACGCCGCACGCATCTCCGCATTGCGCCGCAGCGTGGACCGCACCCGGGCAACGAGTTCCAAAGTGTCGAATGGCTTGATGAGGTAGTCGTCGGCGCCGGCGGTCAGCCCAACGACCTTGTCAGCCGACAAGCTCTTCGCGGTCAGCATGATGACGGGCAGATGAGCGGTCGCTGGATCGGCACGCAACCGACGACAGACCTCGACACCGTCGATACGCGGCATCATCACATCGAGCAGCACGAGATCGGGCAGCTCTTCGGCGACCGACGCGAGAGCCTCCTCACCGTCCCGCGCGATGCGTACGTCGAAGCCTTCGAGTCGCATGTTGATCTCGACGAACCGCGCGATATCTGGGTCGTCGTCGACGACGAGAATCGTTCCCCCGCCGCTCGCCGTCCCGTTGGGCTTCACGCCGTGGTCCAGTTGGCCTCGGCATGAGCGCGCTCTGCGGCCGTTCGCAGTCGCCGAGCAGCATCCGCCGGGTCGTCCGCATGGAAGATCGCAGACCCGGCGACGAACACGTCAGCCCCCGCCTCGGCGCACTGCACGATCGTGTTCTCGTCAACGCCGCCGTCGACCTGCAGCCATACGGACAGCTCACGGGTGCTGAGAATCTCGCGTGCCCTCCGAACCTTCGGCAACACCATGTCGAGGAACGCCTGACCGCCGAAGCCAGGCTCCACGGTCATGACCAGGAGCATGTCGAGCTCGGGCAAGAGATCGGCGTACGGCTCAACCGGCGTGGCGGGTTTGAGAGCCATTCCTGCGCGAGCACCGAGACGCCGCAGCGTTCGTGCCAACCGCACGGGCGCGTGCGCAGCTTCGACATGGAAGGTGACGTTGCGGGCGCCTGCTTCGGCGAAACCAGGTGCCCAGCGGTCGGGATCCTCGATCATCAAATGGCAATCGACGGGCAGCGCTGTGTGCTTCAACAAGCTCTCGACAACAGGTAAGCCCAGCGTGAGGTTGGGAACGAAGTGGTTGTCCATGACATCGACATGCAGCCAGTCGGCGACATCACCGACTGCTGCAGCCTCTTCTTCGAGCCGTGCGAAGTCCGCAGACAGCAGGCTCGGAGAAATTTGGACCGTCATGAAGCGCTACCACCCCGGTTGAAAGCGACCTGAAGTGTAGTCAGAACCGTGCAATCTCCGAAGCACCGCCACATACATCGCATCCGTGTCATGTCGCTGGGGCCAGAGCTGGATGGCTCCGGTGCGTTCGGCGCGCTCGATGCCCGGTATTACAACGGGTAAAGACACCGAGATGCCTTCAACGGGATCGGTCTCGAGCACCTCGTTGACGACGGCCTCAGTCTCGCGGCGATCCGGCGAGCACGTCACATAGGCCACGACACCACCAGGGCGCACCGCAGCGATACCCGCCCGGAGGAGATTTACCTGTAACGAGTGCAGCCCGTCCGCATCGGCCCGCACCCGTCGCCATCGCGCTTCCGGCCGACGGCGTAACGCGCCCAGCCCAGTGCACGGTGCGTCGATGAGAGCACGGTCGAACGACTCGTTGCGCCAGGCGGGACGAGTGCCATCCGCCGTGATGACGTAGGCCGGCAGGTCAGCGCCGATGGTTTGCGCCGTGAGGCGCGCGCGGTGCACGGACCGGTCGCTGGCAAGAATGTGCACGCCGCTTCCTGCGGCGTGAGCCGCGAGGAGCGCGGCCTTCCCACCGGGCCCGGCACACATATCGAGCCACTTGCTCTCGGGGCCGTCGACGTCGCTCGCGAGCATCGCGAGCGCAGCGAGCTGACTGCCCTCATCTTGTACGGCCGCTCGTCCGTCGCGGACCGCCGTTAGGTCACCTGGGTCACCGCCAGCCATCACGACGGCGTGTGGCGACCAGCGGCCGGGACGGGCATCTGGACCGGCGGCGGCGAGCAGGCTCACGGTGTCGATCCCACCGGGTCGGGCCACGAGGTGAACCGGCGGAGCAACATTGTTGGCCGCGCAGGCACGAGCGGTTTCGTCGAGGTCACCTCCCAGCGCGTCACTGAACACCTCCACGATCCAGCGCGGGTGCATGTGTGCGAGAGCGATGTGGCCGACGGGATCATCGGCGTACGCCGGTGCGAGCTCCGTGATCCAACTGTTGAAGTCGCGCGATGCGATTTTGCGGAGG
Organism: Frankiales bacterium; assembly: GCA_033851265.1. Lineage (GTDB taxonomy): Bacteria > Actinomycetota > Actinomycetes > JAWWOW01 > JAWWOW01 > JAWWOW01. Next base: position 456,991 of record JAWWOW010000004.1, on the reverse strand, counting down.
ACGGCGTTCACAAAACCAGTTGTTTGGGGCCCGGCTGACATGGCGCTCAGGTCGACCGTCGACGAGACGGCGGCGTGCGCCGGCACTCGCGTTTTCAGCAACTGATGCGCACCCAGTCGCAACGCGTCCGCCACCTGCGGGTCGATGTCGGCCAGCGGTCGGCTGCTGCACGCGGCGATGATCTGGTCATAGGTCCCGCGCCCGCGCAGTGCGCCGTATGCCAACTCCGTCGCGAAGGCTGCATCCCGACCCGAAATCCTGCGCTCACGCAGCAAACCCGGCAGGGTGAGGTTGGCGTACGCGTCGCGGTCCTCGACAGCACGCAACGTGTCGTATGCCGCCCGCCGCGCGGGGTCCGCAGTCCGCACCGACGCGGTCATACCAGCTCGTCATTCATAGTGAGCCGAGCACCGCGAGCCCACGCATCCGCCGGTGTCGGTGCCTTGCCCTCGGGTTGCACCTCGCCAAGGGCGACAGCTCCGCCACCGCCTGTCCCGACGAGCAGACCATCCTTGCCGAGATCCAGAAGCTGGCCGGATGCCAGATCGGTGCCATCGGTAATGGGCAGAACCGGTCCCAGCCGCAGCCGTCGGTCACGAAACGTTGTCCAGGCACCGGGCGCGGGCGTACATGCACGCACCAACCGATCAATGCGCAGCGCCGGAGCAGTCCAGTCGACGCGCGCGTCGGCGGTCGTCAACTTCGGCGCAAGTGAAACAGCCTCAGTCGGCTGAGGGGTCGGCGTCAGCTCACCGGCGGCGATGCCGTCTAGCGTCGACACCAGCAGTGCCGCCCCGTCGTGCGACAGCCGGTCGAGCAACTCCCCCGCGGTTTCCCGTGGGCCGATGTCGGTCGTGACCATCCCGAACACCGGCCCCGTGTCAAGCGACTCTTCGATGCGGAACGTCGTGGCTCCCGTGATCTCGTCACCGGCGAGGATCGCGTGCTGCACCGGTGCGGCCCCACGCCAAGCAGGTAATAAGGAGAAGTGCAGGTTGACCCAGCCGAGTTTCGGGATCGTCAACGCGCTTGCCGGCAACAGGGCGCCGTACGCCACCACGGCGCACGCATCGGCGTCGAGCGCAGCCAGCTCCGCGAGAAAGCCGGGCTCCGAGGGGCGCCGCGGCGTCAGCACATCGAGCCCCAGCTCGGCGGCGCGCTCGCGCACCTGGCTGGGAGCGAGCTTGCGGCCGCGGCCTGCGGGCGCATCCGGTCGCGTCACCACAGCAACAATCTCGTGGTCGGAGCCGAGCAAGGCGTCTAACGCGGGCACCGCCGTCGCCGGTGTACCTGCAAAAACGATGCGCATGGGCTTGCCGGCTACAGCGCCTTCCCGCTCGTCGGGTGGGGCGAGACCTTGACCTGTGCGGTGCCGTCGGCCCAGTCCGCCTCGCGAATGATCTTCATAGCGAGCTTGCGTTGTTCAGGATCGAGCCGGTCGATGAACAGGATTCCATCGAGATGGTCAGTCTCGTGCTGCACGCAGCGGGCCAGCATCTCGGTGCCTTCGATGACGACCGGGTCTCCGTGCATGTTCCAGCCCTTGGCAACGGCACGGAACGCACGTTTCGTGGGGAACGCCATGCCGGGGAAGGAAAGGCAGCCTTCGTCGCCGTCCTGTTCGTCATCGGAGAGGTCGAGCGTCGGATTGATCAGGTGGCCCAGGACGCCATCCACGTCGTAGGCGAACACCCGCAGGCCGACGCCGATCTGGGGCGCGGCCAGCCCGGCGCCCGCTGCATCGATCATCGTCTCGGTCAGGTCGCGCACCAGAACGCGTAACTCCTTGTCGAACGTCGCCACCGGATCAGCCGGCGTCCTCAGCACCGGGTCGCCGAACAGCCGGATGGACTGGACGCTCACGCAGGCACCTCACTCGTCGCGGTTCGTCAAGCGGTCGCTTCGCTTCCATCGTACGGGCGGCGCGGACCGCTCAGATGATGTCGACCGGGTCCAGCCGGACGCGAACCGGCCCGCCGTCGTGGCGGGCACTTCGCCCACCCAGCCCGGACTTGAGAGCCGCAGCCAGGGCTGGCCCGTCTTCGCGCGGGACGCGGATGACCATGCGCTCCAGCTCCGCTATCGGTACCGGACCCAGTGTCTCGGCACTAGTTGGCAGCTCTAACGAGCCGAGAAACTCGGTCACGTCGGCAGCCGCACCTGTGAGGTCGGCCAGGCGCACGGCCGGCGGAAAGCCCAGCGCCACCCGGTCGGCGAGCTCGCGCTCGGCTGCCCACACCGGGTCCCACCGGACCAGTGCCTGCACCGCCGGAACGCCCCGATCCGCAACGACAACCACGCGGCCCCCGGCGCTACCGGGTCGGGCGAGCGCGGCTGCCGCGAACCAGCGGCGCAGTGTTTCTTCACTGGCCCGCAGATCGGCACGCGCCAACAACGCCCAACTGTCGAGCAACAACACGGCGCCGTACCCACCGTCGGCAACGGGTTCGGCTCCCGGTGTGGCAACGATGACGAGAGGCTTGGCGGGCACCCGAGCCAACACGGTGTCACCACCGGATGTCCGCACCGATGCCCCAGGGAAGGCACGACCCAGCTCCTCCGCCGTACGCGCGGCTCCCACTGACGACGCGCGCAAGTGCGAGCCACCACACTCCGTGCATCTCCACCCCCCCGCCGGCCGACCACACCAACGGCAAACCGCGATCGCGTGACCGCTGCTGAGGGACAACGGCCCAGAACAGTGCGGGCAGGTTGCGCGGGTGCGGCATCGAGTGCACGCGAGCGCGGGCACGTACCCGCGCCGTGGCACCTGCACCAACACGGGTGCACCGGCTTCCAATGCGTCGCGCGCTCGCCGCCACGCAAGGCTGGGCAGGCGGGCCGACCGGGCGGCCGGATCCCGGGCCAGCTCGGCGTCATCGCCGGTTGGTTCGACGACGGGTGCCTGTTGCCGCACCGTCGCGCGGCTCGCCGCAACCGACTTCGCCCACCCCGAGCTCACCAGGGCGTGACCCTCCGCCGTTCGCGTCAGACCACACACGAGCAGACCGGCCCCGGTGAGGTGGCTGCGGAGCACGGCGACATCGCGGGCGTGACAGTACGGCGCGCGCGGCTCGGCAAGGCTGTCGTCGCCGTCGTCCCAGACAACGATGAGACCGAGATCCGCGACGGGGGCGAAGACGGCCGGCCGCGTCCCGACGACGGCACGGACCGAGCCACGGCTCACGGCCAGAAACCGGCGGTACCGCTCGGCCGGACCGATGTCCGCATGCAGCACGACATGGTGTTCCGCACCACCGAGCGCCGCGGTGAGAGCGCGGTCCACGGAATCGGCGTCGCGGCGGTCAGGTACGACGACAATCGCCCCCCGACCAGCCGCGAGAGTCATCTGCACCGCAGTTGCGATTTCGGTTGGCCAGGTGGGTCCCGGTAGCGCGGCCCAGACAGCGCGGGGTCCGTCGCTCCGCGCCACTGCATCAAGGAATGCCGGGCCGGTTGAGTAGCGCTCCCAAAGTCCTGCGTCAGGTCTGATGACGGGGTCACGGGGCGTCCGGTCTGGTTGGCGTTCGGCGGCGGCGTGCCGGGGCGGTATGGCCAGTCGCAGCACGTCAGCCATCGTTCCGGCCTGTCGGTCCGCGACGGCCCTCGCCAACGTCGCGATCTCCTCGGTCAGCACGGGCTCCGACGACAACACGCGTTCGACATAGGCCAAGGCACCATCGTGTTCGGTCTCGGCAACTCGCTCGAGCACGAACGCGTCGACCAAGCGACCCGCCAATCGGACCCGGACCCGGCAACCTGCAACGACGGCATCGTCGAGATGAGCCGGCACCAGATAATCGAATGGCCGGTCGAGGTGAGCCAGCGGGATGTCGACGACGACTCGCGCGACGGGTGCGACCGCTGCGGGTTCGCGAACGCGCGCGCGACTCTTGCGTGCCTTCGGGCCGGCAAGGAGCGCGAGCTGTTCATCGCCCTGCTGTGTCACCAGTCCTGTGTATCAGCGGGAACCGACGACCGCGACGCGCCATCCACAACGAGCATTGCCGCGAGCAGGCGCTCGCGCTCGTTAGGACGCGGCGGCCTTCAGGGCGTCGACGCGATCGGTCGCTTCCCAGGTGAAGTCGAGCTCACTGCGACCGAAGTGCCCGTAGGCCGCGGTTTGCGCGTAGATCGGCCGCAACAGATCGAGGTCGCGAATGATCGCCGCGGGGCGGAGGTCGAAGACCGCAGCGATCGCGTCCTGCAGCTTCTGGTCGGAGACCGTGCCCGTGCCGAACGTGTCGACGAACATGCCGACCGGCTGCGCCTTGCCGATTGCATAGGCAACCTGCACCTCGCACCGCGACGCCAGGCCTGCGGCAACGACGTTCTTGGCGACCCAACGCATCGCGTAGGCAGCCGAGCGGTCGACCTTCGACGGGTCCTTGCCGGAGAACGCGCCGCCGCCATGGCGAGCCATCCCGCCGTACGAGTCGACGATGATCTTGCGACCGGTCAAACCGGCGTCGCCCATCGGACCGCCGATCTCGAACCGACCGGTCGGGTTGACGAGAAGGCGGTAGCCCTCACTGTCGATGTCGAGCTTGCCAACCTCGTGCTCGATGACGTGTTCGCGGACGTCAGGGGCGAGCAAGGTGTTGATGTCGATGTCCGCGGCGTGCTGGCTGGAAACGACAACGGTGTCGAGACGCACCGGACGACCGTCGGCGTACTCGATCGTGACCTGCGTTTTCCCGTCGGGGCGAAGGTAGGGAATGGTGCCGTCCTTGCGCACGGCGGACAGCCGCCGGGCAAGTCGGTGTGCAAGTGCGATGGGCAGCGGCATGAGCTCGGGCGTGTCGTCGCAGGCGTAGCCGAACATCAGTCCCTGGTCGCCGGCGCCTTGCCGATCAAGCTCGTCGTCGCGACTTTCCTCGCGATGCTCATAGGCGTCGTCGACACCTTGCGCGATGTCGGCCGACTGCTTGCCGATCGACACCGAGACACCACAGGAGTCCCCATCGAAACCCTTCTTCGACGAGTCGTAACCGATGCCGAGGATCACCTCGCGAACGATGTTCGGGATGTCCGCCCACGCCTCGGTCGTGACCTCACCGGCGACGTGCACCTGGCCGGTCGTGATGAGCGTTTCGACGGCAACCCGGCTCTTCGGGTCGTCCTTGATGAGCGCGTCGAGAATCGAATCGCTGATCTGGTCAGCAATCTTGTCCGGGTGACCCTCGGTCACCGACTCGGACGTGAACAGGCGGCGAGACACCAAGAACCCCCTACAGGATCTACCGGTCGCTGCACTCGCGCACGCCGGTCGCGATACCGGAAGTGTACCGGTAGGCGTGCTCGCTCGCTCGAGCCTGATGCGCACTCCTGAGGCGCAGGAGGGTGGCAGCCGAGCCCCGATCTCGGGTCATGATCGCTGCTAGTGCAATCGCCTGACGACGAGGTCCCACACGGTGTGCGCCAGCAAATCCTTCGGACCATGGGGTACGACGGTCTCCGACCCGTCGGCGCCAAGAATCGTGGCTGCGTTGTCTCCCGACTCGAAGCCCCGCGTCTCTCCGACCTCGTTGACGACGAGCAGGTCGCACCCCTTGCGGGCGAGCTTGGCGCGGCCGTTGACGAGCACGTCGTCGGTCTCCGCCGCGAACCCAACGATGACCTGGCCGGGCTGCACGCGATGCGAGGAGATCTCGGCAAGGACGTCCGGGTTGCGGGTGAGCTCGATCGGGGGCGGGTCCGTGTTTGTCTTCTTTATCTTGCTGGCTTCCCGGACTGCCGGCCTGAAGTCCGCGACCGCCGCGGCCATCACGATTGCATCGGCGCCAGCCGCGGCTTCCAGCACGGCATGACGAAGGTCGTCGGCGGATACGACGCGCACAACCTTCACGCAGGCAGGGTCGGGCAACGCGATGTTGGCTGCCACGACCGTGACCTCTGCCCCGCGGACGACGGCGGCTCGTGCCAAGGCATAACCCTGACGCCCCGACGATCGGTTGCCGAGAAACCGCACGGGGTCGAGGTGTTCGCGGGTGCCGCCGGCCGACACGACAACGCGGCGGCCGGTGAGGTCCGGCGCCAGTCCTTCGGCGCCGCGGGCGAGCAAGGCACGAGCGGCGTCAGCGATCGCGGTTGGCTCCGGCAGCCGGCCCGGTCCGGTGTCGACTCCCGTCAAGCGACCGCTCGCTGGTTCCAAGACGAGCGCGCCGCGTGCACGTAATGCAGCGACGTTGGCCTGGGTCGCCGGGTGTTCCCACATCTCGGTGTGCATCGCCGGCGCGTACACCACGGGACACCGTGCGGTCAGCAAGGTTGCCGTCAACAAGTCATCGCTGCGTCCGGCTGCGGCTCGCGCGAGCAGGTCGGCGGTGGCCGGAGCCACGACGACCAGATCGGCCGTTTGCCCGATGCGCACGTGTGGCACTTCGTGGACGTTTGACCAGACGTCGGTGGCCACAGGTTGTCCTGACAGAGCGGCCCACGTGGCGGTCCCGACGAAGCGCAGGGCGCTCGCTGTGGGGACGACGCGCACAGCGTGACCGGACTCGGTCAGCAGTCGGACAAGCTCACACGCCTTGTATGCCGCGATGCCACCAGCAACGCCGACGACAACGCGGGGACGTCCGGTCTCGTCGGGCACGGCCTCAGGTCAGCTGGGGACTTCGACCGCTTCCGCGGTCAACAGGTTGCCATTGATCTCGCGCAGGGCGATCGACAGCGGCTTCTCGTGGACGTGGGTCTCGACCAGCGGTCCGACGTACTCGAGCAGGCCTTCGCCGAGCTGGGAGTAGTAGGCGTTGATCTGCCGGGCCCGCTTGGCGGCGTAGATGACGAGGGCGTACTTGGAGTCGACCTTGTCGAGGAGCTCATCGATGGGCGGGTTGGTGATGCCCTCGGGGACTGCAGCGGTGCCGGACACGCGTGTACTCCTGCCAGTTTTGGGACTTGGCGCTAACCAGGGATGCCCATCAAGGTTACCAGCCGGTCGGCTGCGTCCTCGAGCGTCGAATCGTTCACGACGACCGCGTCGAACTCGTCCTCCGCGGACAATTCGACCCGGGCGGCGTCGAGCCTGCGGCGCACGACCTCGGGATCCTCGGTGCCACGATCGGTGAGGCGCCGAACGAGCTCTTCCCACGACGGCGGAGCGAGGAAGACCAGCAGGGCGTCCGGCATGGCGGCACGCACCTGGCGAGCGCCTTGCAGGTCGATCTCGAGCAGGACGGGTACGCCGGCAGCCAACTGCTCCTCAACGGGTGCTCGTGGAGTGCCGTAACGGTGCCCGGCAAACGTCGCATGTTCGAGGAGTGCACCCTCAGCAACCAGCCGATCGAACGCCGCATCGTCGACGAAACGGTAGTCCACTCCGTCGGTCTCACCGATCCGTGGCGGACGGGTGGTCACCGACACCGAGACCCACACCTCTGGATGCCGACGGCCTACTGCCTTCACGACACTGCTCTTGCCAACACCAGAGGGTCCGGAGACAACGACCAGCCGCGGCTCCCCTGGTTGTGCAGGCGGCGAGTCGAGCTGATCGCTCAATCGGCAAACTCTCTGGCCAACGCGGCCCGTTGGTTTGTCCCCAGGCCGCGGACCCGACGCGTTGGCGAGATGTTGAGTTTTTCCATGATTCGTTGTGCGCGCACCTTGCCCACGCCGGGCATGGCTTCCAGTACCGCGGACACCTTCATCTTCCCAATGACGTCGTCTGTCTCGCTGTCATTGAGGACCGTCGACAACGACGCGCTCGAATGCTTCAGCTGGTTCTTCAGCTCAGCGCGACGGCGTCGTGCAACCGCTGCCTTTTGCAGAGCTGCGGCACGTTGTTCGGGTGTCAATGTCGGCAGGGGCACGCAGGTTCACCTCGGCTCCGCCCTGCCGCGACGCACTGGGAGCCGCGAGGGCGCTGGATCGGTGCGGGAAACCTAGCGAGAACGACACCATGCGGGCAACGCGCGTCGCGCACTTGGCGTAATCGATGGGGTGCGAGATGCGAGATGTGGCGACGTTGCGCGGACGGTTTGGTGTGCGTCAGGAGCTGGGCGCGCTCTCCAACTCGGCGGCAAGCGCTGCGGCTGCGCCCCCCGGGTCTGGGGCACCGGTGATCGGTCGCCCCACGACCAGGAGGTCCGCGCCGTCGGCCAGTGCCTGGGCAGCCGTCGCCGTGCGTGCCTGGTCTTGTACGGCGGCACCCGCCGAGCGCACGCCCGGAGTGATGAGGACCACGTCGGGTCCGACCTCCGTGCGGACCGCGGCGACCTCCTTGGGTGAGCAGACGAGTGCAGTCGCTCCAGCGTCGACCGCGAGCATCGCGAGCCGGCGCACGGCATCGATTGAGGGACCGTGCAGCCCGATGGCCCCGAGGTCCTCCTCCGAGATCGAGGTCAACACAGTCACTGCTGCGACTCGGCCGCCGGGCAAGTTCTCCACGGCGGCGCGCACCATCGCCGAGCCGCCCGACGCGTGCACGGTGAGATAGGCCGGTCGCAGCCGGGCCACGGACTTAGCGGCACCCGCGACCGTCGCAGGGATGTCATGCAACTTGAGGTCGAGAAAGATGTCGCAGCGGCTACCGCCGCGGACTGCATCGACGGCTTCGGGGCCGAACCGGCTGAAGAGTTCCAGGCCGACCTTGAGTGTGCTGACGTACGGCGAAACCGCTCGAGCCCAGCCGGCCGCCGTCTCGAGATCGGGCGCATCGAGTGCGACGGCGATCGGCGCGCGGGTCCGGTCGATCGGGCGGTCGATGGCCCCCACACTCACCGGGTCTCCTCGTGATCGAAGCTGACAGTGCGCTCGCGCTGGCCGAGCGAACTGCTCTCCTGTTCCACCGACGGTTCGTCACCGAGCGGGTCGGCACCTTCCGGGACGAGTTGCTCTGGTGCCCGGTGTGCCAGACCCACGACGTCGGACACGTGCTCGACACCGCGGTGAGCGAGAGCCTCGGCCAGCTCGCGGAGGATGCGCGCGGGCGCACCCGGGTCGTTGAACACCGCGGTGCCAACGGAGACCGCCGATGCACCCGCTAGGAGCATCTCGAGTGCGTCGAGCCCGGTGCGCACGCCACCCATGCCGATGATCGGAACCTCGGGCAGCGCCTGATGCACCTGCCAGATGCAGCGGACCGCGACGGGGCGGATGGCCGGTCCGGACAAGCCGCCGGTGATACCAGCGAGGACTGGACGCATCGTGGTTGTGTCGATGGCAAGGCCCAGCAATGTGTTGATCAGCGACAGACCGTGCGCACCGGCCCGAACGCACGACTCGGCAACCTCGACGATGTCAGTGACATCCGGCGACAGCTTGGCGAAGACCGGGACGTCGGCGTTGCGGCGTACGACGCTGATGACAGCTGCTGCCGCCTTGGGGTCACAAGCGAATACCTGTCCGCGGTCTTCGACGTTCGGGCAGGAAATGTTGACCTCGACCAACGCGACACCCTTGCGACCACGAAGCCGTTGCGCGAGCTTGCCGAACTCGTCGACCGAGCTGCCCGCAATGGATACGACAGCTCGGGCACCCTGCTCGTGCAGCCAGGGCAGGTCGTTGTCGAGGAAGGAGTCAATGCCTGGCCCTTGCAAGCCGATCGAGTTGAGCATCCCGCTCGGGGTCTCGGCCATCCGCGGAGTCGGCCGACCCGCGCGCGCCCGGAGCATGATGGATTTGGTGACGATGCCCCCGAGACCGGCAACGTCGAGGTACGGCGCGAGCTCGCGGCCGGCGGCCGCACAACCGGATGCGGTGAAAATCGGGTTCGGGAAGGTGACTCCGGCGAGGTCAGTGACCAGGTCGACATCCGGAGTGGGCGCGTCCGCGGCACGAGAGGCAATGACCACCGGCGAGGTATGCGTCATGTCAACGCGTTCCTGAATCCTGTGCAGCACCAACCGTGTCCGATGGCACGGAGCCGAGGTCGGCCCAGCGAATGCGATCGCCCTGGAACACCGGACCTTCGATACACGACCGGACCATGCGCGTGTCGCCGTCGTCACCGACGACGGGCAATACGCACGTCATGCACACACCGATACCGCACGCCATGGACTCCTCGACGGCAACCTGGCACGGGATCTCGAAGTCGCTGGCAATGTCGTTGACCGCGCGAAGCATGCCCATCGGCCCGCAGGCGTAGACGACCTCGACCCGGTTGCGTTCCATCAGATCCGGAAGCACATCGGAGACGAGCCCCTTCTCCCCTGACGACCCGTCGTCCGTTGTGACGGCGAGGCTCGTTGCCATGCGCTTTGCCTCCAGCGCCCCGAACAATCGGTCCTCGGTGCTCGCACCCAACGCAAAGTCGATCCGGCAGCCGCGTTGTGCCAACGCGCGGCCGAGCATGAACAGGGGCGCGGTCCCGTAGCCGCCCCCGACCAGCAAGCAGCGGGCGGGATCGCGGGGCAACGAGAACGGCCTGCCGAGTGGACCGACGACGTCGATCGGATCGTGGGGGTGTCTGCCGGCCAGCCACGCGGTGCCCTTGCCGTTGACCGAGAAGACAAACTCCACGGTGCCGCCGAAGACACCACGCTCGCTCACGTCGTAGATGGAGAAGGCACGGCGCAGCAGCATCGCCGTCTCCTCGCCCCCGACCGCGACCGCGACGAAGTGACCGGGACGCGTGTGCTCGGCGATCCCGGGCGCCACGATGGTCATCGCGTGGTACGCGCCGACCCGACGTAGGGAGAGAACCTCCCCCCGGACCTGGACCGGCATCAGCCGCGCACCTCCCTGCTACGAGGACTAACCATCGAACACCCGGGCCGATGAGGCGCGTAAGGCGGATGCGTGCTCTTGCAGGCTGCGTACCCCAACGTCGCCGCGGACGAGCGCTTCGACGCCCTGCACGCAGGCAGCCAGTCCCTGCACGGTCGTGACGCAGGGAATGCCGCGGGTGACCGCGGCGGTGCGGATCTCATAGCCGTCGATGCGGGGGCCACCCCGCGGACCTGACGACCCTGCGGTGCTGAACGGCGTGTTGATGATGAGGTCGACCTCGCCGTCGAGGATGCGGTCGACGATCGTCGGCTCGCCGTCGGGACCACGGCCCTCGGAGTGCTTGCGCACGACGGTGGCAACCACCCCGTTACGGCGAAGCACCGCCGCGGTGCCGTCCGTCGCCATGACCTCGAACCCAAGATCCGCGAGGCGCTTGACCGGGAAGACCATCGCGCGCTTGTCACGGTTGGCGACGGAAACGAAGACGCGACCCTTCGTTGGCAATGAGCCGTACGCCGCGGCCTGCGACTTGGCGAACGCGGTGCCGAACACCTCATCGATGCCCATCACCTCACCGGTCGACTTCATCTCCGGCCCGAGGATCGTGTCGACGCCGAGACCCTCACTGGTCAGGAAGCGGTGGAACGGCAACACCGCTTCCTTGACGGATACCGGAGCGTCGAGCGGAAGTGCCCCACCGTCGCCGGACTGTGGCAGCACACCTTCGCGACGCAGCTCGCTAATGGGTGTACCCAGCATCACTCGCGCCGCTGCCTTTGCCAGGGGCGTCGCGGTCGCCTTCGAGACAAAGGGCACCGTCCGCGATGCACGCGGATTGGCTTCGAGTACGTAGAGCAGGTCGGCAGCAAGGGCGTACTGCACGTTCAGCAAGCCGCGTACACCGACGCCCTGAGCGATCGCCATCGTTGCGGAACGGATGCGGGCGATGTCTTCAGCGCCCAACGTGATCGGGGGCAGTGCACAAGCGGAGTCACCCGAATGGATCCCGGCTTCTTCGATGTGTTCCATGACGCCGCCGAGGAACAGCTCGGTGCCGTCGAACAACGCATCCACATCGATCTCGATCGCGTCGTCCAGGAACCGGTCGACGAGCACGGGATGCTCGGGACTCACTGCTGTTGCGCGTTCGATGTAGGACACCAGCATGTCGTCGTCGTAGACGATCTCCATGCCGCGACCACCGAGTACGTAGGACGGGCGAACGAGCACGGGGTATCCGATCTCGTCCGCGACGGCCTTGGCTTCGGCGTACGACGTTGCCGTGCCATGACGTGGTGCGAGCAAACCCGCCTCCGCCAGAACCCGACCGAACGAGCCACGGTCCTCCGCGAGGTGAATAGCCTCGGGCGGCGTACCGACGATGGGAACACCCGCGTCCTTGAGCTGCTGCGCGAGGCCGAGTGGCGTCTGCCCACCGAGCTGCACGATGACGCCGGCGAGCGTGCCGGCCGCCTGCTCTGCGTGCACTACCTCGAGAACGTCTTCGAGTGTGAGCGGCTCGAAGTAGAGCCGGTCACTCGTGTCGTAGTCGGTCGACACTGTTTCCGGGTTGCAGTTGACCATGACCGTCTCGAAACCGGCTTCGCGCAGCGCAAAGCTTGCATGCACACAGGCGTAGTCGAACTCGATGCCTTGTCCGATCCGGTTGGGTCCGCTGCCAAGGATGATGACCTTGGGCTTGTCGCGCTGCTCGACAACCTCGGTCTCATCGTCGTATGACGAGTAGTGGTACGGCGTACGCGCGGCGAACTCGGCCGCGCACGTGTCGACAGTCTTGAAGACCGGGCGCACGTCGAGCGCGTGACGCAGGCTGCGGACGGTCACTTCGCTCATGCCGCGCAGCTCAGCGATCTGGTGGTCAGAGAACCCGTGTCGTTTGGCGCGCAACAGCGCAGCGCGGTCGACCTGCTGGGATCGCCGCAGCTCGTCGGCAATCTCGTTGAGAAGCTGCACCTGGTCGACGAACCACCGATCAAGACCAGTGACAGCGGCAACCTCGTCGACAGTGCGACCGAGTCGAAGCGCGTCGAGGACGTCGTGCAGGCGACGCTCCTGAGGCACGCGACTGGCTTCCAGCGCGTCCGCTCGCGGCGGCTGGGCCCAGGAGAACGAGGAGTTCTTCTGCTCGAGCGACCGCATGGCCTTCTGCAGTGCCTCCGTGAAGTTGCGCCCGATAGCCATCGCCTCGCCAACGCTCTTCATCGTGGTCGTGAGTGTCGGATCGGCGCCGGGAAACTTCTCGAAGGCGAACCTCGGCACCTTGACGACGACGTAGTCGAGCGTCGGCTCGAAGCTCGCGGGAGTTTCCCGAGTGATGTCGTTGTCGATCTCGTCGAGCGTGTAGCCGATCGCGAGCTTGGCTGCGATCTTGGCGATCGGGAATCCCGTGGCCTTGCTGGCGAGAGCAGAGGACCGCGATACGCGAGGGTTCATCTCAATGACGACCATGCGACCGTCGTCGGGATTGACGGCGAACTGGATGTTGCAGCCGCCGGTGTCCACCCCGACCGCCCGGATGACGTCGATGGCGACGTCGCGCATGTGTTGGTACTCGCGGTCGGTCAGGGTCATCGTGGGAGCCACGGTTACCGAGTCACCCGTGTGCACCCCCATGGGATCGACGTTTTCGATCGAGCAGACAACGACAACGTTGTCGTTGCGGTCGCGCATGAGTTCGAGCTCGTATTCCTTCCAACCGAGGATGGACTCCTCGAGCAGCACCTCAGTCGTGGGGCTGGCCGACAACCCGGCACCGGCGATACGGCGCAGGTCGGCTTCGTCGTAGGCCATGCCGGACCCGGCGCCGCCCATGGTGAAGGACGGCCGGACGACCACCGGATAGTTCAACTCGGCAGCAGCCCCGAGGCAGTCGTCCATCGAATGGCAGATGGCGGACCGCGCAGAGTGCGCACCGATCGAGGCGACCACTTCCTTGAACCGTTGCCGGTCCTCGCCGCGTTGAATCGCGTCGAAGTCGGCGCCGATCAACTCGACGGCGTACTGCTCCAGCACTCCCGCCTCGTGCAGCTCCACGGCGATGTTGAGTGCGGTCTGCCCGCCGAGCGTTGCTAGCAGCGCGTCGGGACGTTCGCGTTCGATGATCTTGGCGACGATCTCGCGGGTGATCGGCTCGATGTACGTCGCGTCAGCGAACTCCGGGTCGGTCATGATCGTGGCGGGGTTGCTGTTGACGAGGATGACGCGCATTCCCTCGGCCGACAGGACACGACAGGCCTGAGTGCCGGAGTAGTCGAACTCGCACGCTTGTCCGATGACGATCGGTCCGGACCCGATCACGAGGACGCTGTTGATGTCGGTGCGCCGCGGGCTCATCGCCGCCCCGCCATGAGGTCGCAGAACGCGTCGAACAAGCCATCGGCATCGTGTGGTCCCGGCGCAGCCTCCGGGTGGTACTGGACACTGAAGGCCGGCCGGTCGAGACAGCGCAGTCCTTCGACGACATCGTCGTTCAGGTCGACGTGCGTGACCTCGGCCGCGCCGTACGGCGTCTCGAACGGCGCGTCGAGCGGCGCCTCAACAGCGAAGCCGTGGTTATGACTGGTGATGTGCACGCGGCCGGTAGCCCGCTCCTGTACCGGCTGGTTGACGCCGCGGTGGCCGAAGCGCAACTTGTAGGTCGAAAGGCCGAGCGCGCGACCGATCACCTGGTTGCCGAAGCAGATCCCGAACAGTGGAACACCAGCGTCGAGCACGCCGCGCACGGCGTCGACCGCATAGTCGGCAGTGGCGGGGTCGCCCGGACCATTGCTGACGAACACACCGTCTGGCTGGACTGCCAGCAGCTCATCGGTTGTTGATGCTGCGGGCAGCACGTGGACCTCGATCCCCCGCTGCGCCATCCGGCGAGGGGTCATGGACTTGATGCCGCAGTCGAGTGCGGCCACGCGAAAGCGTTGCTGCCCCTGCGCAGCAACCACGTATGCCTCGGATGTGCTGACGTCGCGCGCGAGGTCGGCGCCTTCCATGCCGGGCGACAGCAGCACACGAGAGAGCAGCTCCTCGGCATCAGTGGTCTCGCTGCTCACCCCAACCCGCATCGCACCGCGCTCGCGTATGTGCCTGGTGAGCGCACGCGTGTCGATGCCGGCAATCCCGACGATGCCGTACGCGGCGAGCTCTTCGTCCAGGGTTCGGCGGCTGCGCCAATTGCTCGGGATGCGGGCGGGATCGCGGACGGCATACCCCGCAACCCAGATCCGGCGAGACTCAGGATCGTCATCGTTGACACCGGTGTTGCCGATGTGCGGCGCCGTCATCGTGACCACCTGGCGGTGATAGCTCGGGTCGGTCAGCGTCTCTTGATAACCCGTCATGCCGGTGTTGAAGACGGCTTCGCCGAACGTCTCACCGGTCGCGCCGTAGGACTCGCCGCGAAACGACCGCCCGTCTTCGAGAACGAGCACCGCGGGTGCTCTCATGCAAGCTTCCCGTCAAGAACAGTCGGCGCACCGCGGAGGAACGTCGCGACGATCCGGGCCGGTAGCTCGCGCCCGGCGTACGGCGTGTTGCGGCTGCGGCTCGCGAGTCCGGACGGTTCGACCGTCCACCGGGCGGACGGGTCGATGAGGACAAGGTTCGCGGGGGCTCCCGGCTCGAGCAGTCGCCCGTGGTCCCTGAGCCGCCCGATCCGGGCTGGGCGAACCGACATCCGATCGGCCAACCCGGTCCAGTCGAGCAGTCCTGTTTCGAGCATTGCCGCGACGGCTACCGACAGCGCGGTCTGCAACCCCAACATGCCGGGCAGCGCAGCGGCCCACTCGGTTTCCTTGTCCTCCAAGGCATGTGGCGCGTGATCAGTGGCGACGGCATCGATGGTCCCGTCGGCAAGACCCTCGCGCAGAGTGTCGACATCGCGCTGCGTGCGCAGCGGTGGGTTGACCTTGTACAGCGGGTCGTAACTGACCGCGAGGTCTTCGGTGAGGAACAGATGGTGCGGCGTGACCTCTGCGGTCACGTCGATGCCACTGGCCTTTGCCTGGCGAATGATGGCGACCGATCCTGCCGTCGACACGTGGCAAACGTGCAGCCGCGACCCGACGTGCGCAGCCAGCAGGACATCGCGCGCGATGATGGCTTCCTCGGCGACACTCGGCCAGCCAGCGAGACCGAGGCGGGCAGACAACTCGCCCTCGTTCATCTGCGCATCTTCGGTGAGCCGAGGCTCCTGTGCGTGCTGTGCAATGACACCGTCAAACGCCTTGACGTACTCGAGCGCGCGTCGCATCACGACGGGGTCGCTGACGCAGTGCCCGTCGTCGGAGAACACCCGCACGCGGGCTGCCGACTCGGCCATCGCTCCGAGTTCAGCAAGGCGTTCGCCACCAAGTCCGACCGTCACCGCACCGACGGGGTGCACGTCGCAGTGCCCGGCCTCGCGGCCGAGACGCCACACCTGCTCGACCACTCCGGCGACGTCGGCAACCGGATCGGTGTTGGCCATGGCGTGTACGGCGGTATAGCCGCCCAACGCCGCAGCGCAGGTGCCGGTCTCGACCGTTTCAGCGTCTTCCCGCCCGGGCTCACGCAGGTGCGTGTGCAGGTCGACGAGACCGGGCAGCGCCACCAGGCCGTCGGCGTCGAAAACCTGCGCCTTGGCCGGCATGGCGTCGACGATGACGCCCTTGTCCAGATGCAGGTCAGTGGGCTCACCGCCGAGGATGCGCACGCCACGCAGCGTCCAACCGCTCACTGCTCACCACCGAGGAGGAGATAGAGAACAGCCATCCGGACCGAAACTCCGTTGGCTACCTGTTCGACGATCGTGGAGCGCACCGAGTCGGCCACCTCTGCGGCGATCTCGACGCCGCGGTTCATCGGGCCGGGGTGCATCACGATCGCCTCGTCCGGCAGCGCGGCCATCCGGCTGGCATCGAGGCCGTAGCGGCGGCTGTACTCGCGCGCGGAGGGGAAGTAGGCCGCATTCATGCGCTCGCGCTGAACGCGCAACATCATGACCACGTCGCATTTCGGCAGTACCGCGTCAAGGTCGTATGAGACGGCCGCAGGCCACGCGTCGATGCCGAGGGGCAGCAACGTTGGTGGCGCGACCAGGGTGACCTCGGCCCCCAGAGTGCTGAGCAACCACACGTTCGACCGCGCCACCCGTGAGTGCAGAACGTCACCGACGATGGCGACGCGGAGGCCTTCGAGGCGCCCGAGACGGGCCCGCATCGTGTAGGTATCAAGGAGTGCCTGCGTCGGATGCTCGTGCGTGCCGTCGCCAGCATTCACGACACTGCCGCGAATCCAGTTGGCGAGCCGGTGCGGTGCGCCACTGGCGGCGTGGCGGATGACGACGCCATCGGCGCCCATCGCTTCCAGCGTCAGCGCGGTGTCCTTGAGGCTCTCGCCCTTCGACACGCTCGAGCCCTTGGCCGAGAAGTTGATGACATCGGCAGACAACCGCTTGGCGGCGAGTTCGAACGACGTACGCGTGCGAGTTGAGTCTTCGAAGAAGAGGTTGACGACCGTGCGGCCGCGCAGCGTCGGCAGCTTGCGGATGGATTGATCGGTGACGCGCGCCATCTCCTCAGCGGTGTCGAGCACGAGCAGCGCGTCGTCGCGGCTGAGGTCCGCGGTTGACAGCAGATGCTTCATCACTGCGGACTCTCCTCACGGTCCGCGGCAGCGGGGCCGAGGAGTACGCCGTCGCGGCCGTCGTCCTCCTCCAGCAGCACGTGCACGGTTTCGCGCAACGAGGTCGGGATGTTCTTGCCGACGTAGTCCGCGCGGATCGGGAGCTCGCGGTGCCCGCGGTCGACCAACACGGCCAGCTGGACGGCGCTCGGCCGGCCGAGACTGGCGAGAGCGTCGAGAGCGGCCCGAACAGTCCGGCCGGAGAAGAGCACGTCGTCGACCAGGACGACCACCTTGTCGTCGATGCCACCCGGCGGGAGGTCGGTCTCGGCGAGGGCGCGTACTCCGCGCAGCCGCAGGTCGTCGCGATAGAGCGTTACATCGACGGAACCCACGGGGACGGCCAGTCCCTCGACCTCACCGATCCGCCGGCTCAGCCGGCGGGCCAGGGTGACTCCGCGGGTGGGGATGCCGAGCAGCACGATGTCCGAGCCGCCCTTGGTGCGTTCGAGGATCTCGTGCGCAATCCGGGTGAGCGCCCGCGCGACGTCCGATGATTCGAGCACGGGACGAGCGGCGGCGGGATCGCCGGTAACCGGCCGGGTCTCCGGCACCTTGGGCCTGGGCACACTTGCCACAGCCCTACCTCCTTCCCCGCCTCGCGGGACGGGACTTAAAGGACGTCGGGCAACGCCGTGGGGAAGGCGTCCGGCGCTCAGGGTAGCAACCGGAACCCCGGGCACGCGCCGATCTGGACCGACACGCGCCAACCGGGGGTCCGCGAGGTGGGCCGGCCGGGCGACTCACCTTTCCCACCCGTCGCTCTCGGTGTGCAGGAGTTCGTCGATCCCTTCCCATCTGGCCCAACCGCCCCGTTGAGTCACTGCTGCGACGGCCGCTCGTGCCCGAGGTGCGCCATTTGGGTGGTTGACGGAGGCGCTACAGCCCCCTATCGTCACTCACAGTAACCGGAGCGAGGCTTTGACGCCGGGGGAGAAATCGGTCACTCCGGAGGGCAGACGATGCAACCGCGCGACACCCGCGGACGCGTCATCCGGCTCTCTGGTCTCCCGGCCGAGCCACTAGTGAAACCGGCGCCCGGGCACGACCTGCCTTTGTTTTCGATGCCTGTCCGTGCCAGACGACCGACCGGGGCTGCACTGATGACTCAGATCATCGGCGAGACTGTTGACGAGCAAGCCGCCTACGCCAAGGCACTTGGCGCCCGGCTTCGGGCGATTCGCACCCAGCAAGGCTTGTCGCTGCACGGCGTCGAGGAAAAGTCCCGCGGCAAATGGAAGGCCGTGGTCGTGGGCTCCTACGAACGCGGCGACCGCGCTGTCACGGTGCAACGGCTGGCCGAGCTCGCTGACTTCTACGGCGTACCCGTAGCCGAGCTGCTTCCCGACGGTCCGCTCCCCAGCGGGGCTGCCGAGCCGGCCCCACGCCTGGTCATCGACCTCGAACGCCTCCAACAAGTTCCCGCGTCGCAGGGTGCACCGCTGGCCCGTTACGCGGCGACCATCCAGAGCCAGCGCGGCGACTACAACGGCCGGGTGCTCTCGATCCGCCAAGAAGACCTTCGGTCACTCGCGGTCATCTACGACGCTTCGCCCAGCCAGCTCACCGAGCAGCTCATCACCTGGGGTGTGCTCTCCCCCGACGCCCGACGCGCTTTCTCCGACTGACGCGTCGGAGTCGAGGGCCGGCCGGACTTCGGCGAGCCGAGCCAGTACGCCGTTGATGAACCGCGGCGAGTCCTCCGTCGACAGGCTGCGCGCGAGTGCGACGGCTTCGCTGATCACCACAGCGTCCGGGACGTCGTCCATCCACAGCAGTTCGTAGAGACCGAGCCGGAGCACGTTTCTGTCGACCGGCGGCATGCGGTCGATGGTCCAATCCACGGCGTACGACGCGATGAGCTCATCGATGCGCGCTTGGTGGTCGGTGACCCCGTGTACCAAGGTCGAGGTGTACTTCGGCACCGGAGTCTCGTCCCGGCCGTGCCGCTCGGCCAAGACCGTCAGCGCCGGCAGATCACGCAGGTCCGCTTCGTAGAGGACGTCGAGTGCCCGCTTGCGGGCCTTGCTGCGGGCAGGCATGACGGGTCGCTAGTTGGAGCGGCTGAGGTACTCGCCAGTGCGCGTGTCCACGCGGATGCGCTCCCCCGTGATGATGAACAGCGGGACCTGAACGGTCGCCCCGGTCTCGAGCCGGGCGGGCTTCGTCCCGCCCGTCGAACGGTCACCTTGGACGCCCGGCTCGGTCTCGGAGATCGTGAGATCGACGGAGGCCGGCAGCTCGATGTAGAGCGGCGTTCCGGCATGGATGATGACGTTGGCGGTCATGTTCTCGAGGAGGTAGTCGCGCATGTCGCCGACGGTCTCACCGGAGACGTGCATCTGGTCGTAGGTCTCGGTGTCCATGAATATGTAGTCCGAGCCCTCCTTGTAGAGGTACTGCATCTCGCGTTTCTCTACGACCGCCACGTCGACCTTCACGCCGGCGTTGAATGTGCGCTCGACCACCTTTCCCGACATGACGTTCTTGAGCTTGGTGCGCACGAACGCACCGCCCTTGCCGGGTTTCACGTGCTGGAACTCGACGACGTTCCACAGCTCCCCGTCGATGTCCAGGGTCATGCCGTTCTTCAAGTCATTGGTGGTGGCCATGGCGAAGCCGGGTCTCTTTTCTCGTAGGCCAGGGATCCCGACGATGCTATCTCGACGGCCGGCAGCGACCGCTCAGACGACGATGAGCTCGCGTGGTGACTGCGTGAGCACCTCGGCACCGTTGTCGCGTACCACCAACGTGTCCTCGATGCGTACGCCGCCACGATCCGGAAGGTAGACACCTGGCTCGACGGTGACCGCGTTACGGATCTGCAGCGATCCTTGCGCGGTCAGGCCCAACCACGGGGACTCATGGATCTCCAGTCCGACACCGTGGCCGAGGCCGTGCACAAATCGACCGGCGTACGCCGTCGCGTCCACGACCGCGCGCGCAACGCCATCCACCTCGCGACACCCGGCGTTCACCGAGATGGCGGCCTTACCGGCGTCCTGTGCCGCCGCGACGACGCCGTAGACCTCGCGCTGCCATTCGTCGATCTGCCCGATCGCGAATGTCCTCGTCATGTCAGCGTGGTAGCCGTCGACCTTGGCACCGAAGTCACAGGTAACGAAGTCCCCGCTGCGCAGCGAGCGATCCCCGGCGCGGTGATGGGGAAGCGCCCCGTTGGGCCCGCTTGCGACGATCGTTTCGAACGCTGGAGATTCGGCGCCGTGGTCGCGCATGTGCTCTTCGAGCAATCGAGCGAGATCGCGTTCGGTGATTCCAGGGCGGGCCTGCTGCAGCATTGCGGCGTAAGCGGCGTCGGTCGCTGCGCAGGCCGCCCGCAGAGTCTCGATCTCGCTGTCGTCCTTGACCGCTCGCAATGACTCGATGACCCCGCCGAGTTTGACGAGTGACATGTCGCCGACCGCCGATGTCAGCGTGTCGTGCGCGGCAACGGTCAGGTGCTGGTCTTCGAACGCGATGCGGCGGACGTGCAGCTGTGCAGCACGGGCCACGAGTGCGCGGAGCAGTTCGCGGTCGATGACGACGTCGACGTCGGGTGCCTCGTCGTGCACTTGCGTCTCGTAACGACCGTCGGTGACGAGAACAGCGCCCTCACCCGAGATCATGAGAGCAGCGTTTGAGCCGGTGAACCCGCTCAGATAGCGGACGTTCACCAGATGCGTGACCAGGGCCGCACCTGCGTCGCTGCGCAGGAGCTGCTCGCGCAAACGCGCGCGCCGCTGCTCGTGCAGGTCAGCCATGCGCGGCTACGGCGCGGAGTGCCAGCCGGTAGGACTCGACTCCGAAGCCGGCGATCGTGCCGGTGGCGACCCCGGCAACAACGCTGTTGTGCCGAAACTCTTCACGCGCGGCCGGATTGGACAGATGCACCTCGATGACCGGCAGCTTCTTCTCGGACACGATGGCGACCGCGTCGCGAACGGCGTACGCGTAGTGCGTGAATGCAGCAGGATTCAGTACGACACCGTGCCCACCGTCGGCGGCTTCGTGCAACCAGCGGACCAACTCGGCCTCGTCCTCTGTCTGCCGCACATCAGCAGTCAGGCCGAGCTCGGTTGCCGTCTCTTTGCATGCGCGCACCAGATCGTCGTACGACGTCGTGCCGTAGACATCGGGCTCGCGCGATCCAAGCCGACCCAAGTTCGGTCCGTTGAGAACGAGCACGGTCCTCACGTCGCCACCTCCGCGTACGCCGACTCGAGCAGTTCGGTGTCGGGGTCGTCCAGGATGCCTGGTTTCCCCAGCCCATCGAGGACGACGAACCGCAGCCGACCGCCGCGCACCTTCTTGTCGACATTCATCGCGGAGTAGAGCCGGGGCCATGCATCGGTGGCGTACGTCGTCGGCAAGCCCACTGCCGCCAGCGTGGCCCGGTGCCGAGCCGCAGTGTCGTCGTCGAGACGTCCGGCAAGGCGCCCGACCGCCGCGGCGTACACCAAGCCGACCGAGACGGCGGGGCCGTGCCGGCCACGGAAGTCTTCGACCTTCTCGATGGCGTGGGCCAGGGTGTGTCCGTAGTTGAGCATCTCGCGACCGCCTTGCTCGGTCAGATCTGCCGCGACCACATCCGCCTTGACCCGAATCGCGCGCTCGATCAGCTCGCGTGTCTGCGGGCCGTCATGACGCGTCGCTGCTGCCGGATCGCTTTCGATGATGTCGAGGATCCCCGGATCGGCAATAAAGCCCGCCTTGATCACCTCGGCGAGACCCGAGACGTACTCGTGTGGTGGCAAGGTCGAGAGCGTCGAGATATCGCAGATGACGCCGGCCGGCGGATGAAAGACACCGACGAGGTTCTTGCCTGCGCGCGTGTTGACTGCGGTCTTGCCGCCCACCGCCGCGTCAACCATCCCGAGCAACGTGGTTGGCACCTGCACCACGCGAACACCACGCAACCAGGTCGCTGCAACGAAGCCGGCAAGGTCCGTCGTCGCGCCTCCACCGAACCCGATGACGGCATCCGTGCGCGACACTCTGGCCTCCGCGAGCATGTCCCAGACCTCGCTCGCGATGACGAGCTCCTTTGCGGTCTCGCCGTCGGGCACCGGAATGACCTCCACGCGAAGGCCACCCTTGCCGAGTTGTGAGGCGAGACGCGCAGCTCGGTCAGTGAGTGTGCGCGGATGGATGAGCGCGACAACCGACGCACCATCGACCATCGTGGCGATCTCGCCGTCGAGGCCGTTGCCGACGACAACGTCGTACGGCGCAGGGCCGCCGACCAGGATGCGTGTCGTTGACGCGGTCATGGCGTGCCCACCGCTGCGACGACATCGGTGGCTATCGCGTCAGGGTCCCGGCCGTCGGTGGCTACGACGAACGTCGCCACCGCGGCGTACAACGGTTTCCGCTCGTTCAGCAGCCGCGACAGCGTCGAGCGCGGGTTGAGTGCCAGCACCGGTCGATCGCGTGCGAGACCGACTCGCTTGGACGCGTCGGCGAGGCCGACGTCGAGCCATACGACCGTGCGTCCGTTCAAGGCGGCACGGGTCCCGTCGTCGAGGATTGCTCCACCGCCCACAGCCAATACGCCGTCGTGCGTGTCGAGGGCGTCGTGAACCGCACGCCGCTCCAATGTTCGGAAGGCGCTCTCTCCGTCGTCGATGAAGATGTCGGCGATGGGCTTGCCGGCCACCGTTTCGACGTCCGTGTCGGTGTCGCGAAACGGCAACCTGAGTCGCTCCGCCACGAGTTGGCCGATCGTCGTCTTGCCGGCGCCGGGCGGACCCACAAGGACAACCGCCGGTCCACTCACTTGACCACCAGCGCCTTGCAGTAGCTCTCGTAGTTACGCCGGGTCTCCTCCACTGAGTCGCCGCCGAACTTCTCGAGAGCGGCATCGGCCAACACCAGCGCCACCATGGCTTCGGCAACCACACCGGCGGCGGGCACGGCACAGACATCACTGCGCTGGTTGATGGCAACGGCGGGTGCACCCGTCGCGACGTCGACGGTGCGCAAGGCCCGAGGCACAGTTGAGATCGGCTTCATTGCGACGCGCACGCGCAGGGACTCACCAGTCGACATTCCGCCCTCGACGCCACCGGAGCGGCCGGTCAGCCGTCGCACACCGGCATCGGTGCCGACGATCTCGTCGTGCGCCTCGGATCCGCGACGCGTCGCGACGCCGAAGCCGTCACCGAACTCCACGCCCTTCATGGCCTGGATGCCCATGAGTGCGGCCGCGATACGGGCGTCCAGTCGGCGATCCCAATGAACGTGGCTACCGAGACCCGGCGGCAACCCGGAGACGACAACTTCGACCACGCCTCCGAGCGTGTCGCCGTCCGCCTGACACTGGTCGATCTCAGCCACCATCGCCGCTGCTGTTTCGGGGTCCGCGCAGCGCACGGGATCCGCATCGATGCGGTCGCGGTCAGTCGTTGACGGCGGGGCGACATCGTCGGGAACGGCCGCCGAACCGATCCGCACGATGTGCGAGACGAGCTCGATGCCGTAGGCCTGTCGCAGCAGGGCTTGCGCGACTGTTCCCAGTGCGACGCGTGCCGCTGTCTCGCGTGCGCTGGCCCGTTCCAGAACGGGGCGGGCATCGTCGAAGCCGTACTTCTGCATGCCGGCGAGGTCGGCATGGCCGGGGCGGGGGCGGGTCAACGGGGCAGCCCGCGCAAGACCGTCGAGGTCGGCGTCCGATACCGGGTCGGGAGCCATGACGATGTCCCACTTGGGCCACTCGGTGTTGCCGATGCGAACGGCGACCGGGCCGCCCATGGTCCGGCCGTGGCGAACACCACCGAGGAATTCCACGTCGTCGCGTTCGAACGTCATTCGGGCGCCACGACCATGCCCTGCCCGACGGCGGGCTAGCTCTGCTGCGAGGTCGTCACTGGTGACGTCGACTCCGGCTGGCATTCCCTCGAGGATCGCGACGAGCGCAGGCCCGTGCGACTCCCCCGCTGTCAGCCAGCGCAACATGGAACAAGTCTCCCATGCAGCAGCGCCGCGACCCTGCAAAAGCGGAAGGGCGACACCCCCGCCGGATGCCGCCCCCCGCGTCTGTGGGAGTGGCGTCAGCGAGTGACGACCTGCCCGACCCTGAGCTTGAACTGCTCGTCACCCTGGACGAGCGTTGCGGTGTTGCCACTCACCGACAACAGCTGGAAGGTCTGCGCGAACGTCTGCCCGACAACCGGTGCGTAGAGCGCGCCGTCGACGGTCAGCTGTGCATAGCTCTTGCCGTTCTGCTTGTAGACCTTCTGCAGCGAGACCGGCTGCGACGCGGGCGTCGAAGCGGTCGACGTCGGGGTGGTCCCAACCGGGACGGTCCCGGCGGCCGGTGCCGGAGCTGGCTCCTCGACCAAAGGCTTGAACGGGTCGCGGCTCACCGAACCGTCGAAGGTCTGCGGGATCGTCTGCTTGGCCGGCGTCTTGACTGCTGCCGCCTTGGCTTTGACGCCCGCCGCGGTGGGTGTGCGGTGGTGGACGATCGGCGTAGCAGCACTGTCGCTGCTGCCTCCGCGAAGGAAGAGGAAGTAGCCCGCAGCGACCAGCGCCAGGAGCACCGCTGCGCCAGCAAGGAGCAGCTTGCGGCGGTCGTTGCCGCCGCTCGCCGCATCCTCCACGGGCGCGGCCGCAGCGTCTCCCTGCACGGGGAACGGGAAGGCCGACTCGGTCGTCATCTCTTCTCCTACTTCGCTGCCGTCGGCGCCACCGGAGCGGCGGGAGCGGCGGACTTGATGTTCATGAAGACGAGGCCGTTGATGTTGGCCGTCAGGCGGCCGTCATATGCGGTGCCCGTTGCAGCCGCAGGAGCGGCGCCTGCAGAAGTCGACGTGGCCACCGGCGCCTTCCCAGGTGCCATGTCGACCTGCGTTGTCAGGAATGAACGCTTCAGCGCCTCGAGGTTGCTAACGAACTGCTCAACCTGGAAGTAGCCACCGTTGACCTGGATGACCAGCGGCACCGAAGCCAGTTGGTTGTTCGGCGCTGCAACGCTGCGCGCAGCCGGCGTACCTGCTGTGCTGCCCGCGGGTGCGACCGGGGTGGTAGCCGCCGCGGATGCGATCACCGTCGGGGGCGACGGCGTGATCGAGATGAGGTCGACGCCAGCGTTGTCGGCAGCACTGGACAGCTGACGGATGAGCGCCGGCAGACCCGGGTTGCTCGGCAGCTGCGTAGCCAACTTGGCCAGCTGGGCCTGAACCTGGGGCAGGTTCTTGTGCTGCGCCTGCAGGCTCGCGATCGTCGACTGGAGCGATTGGTTCTGCTGCTCCTGCTCGGCGGTGTCCGCGCGGGTCTGCTTGGCGTCAGCACGTTGCGGTGACACCAGAAGGAACCACCCACCGGCGAGGACGGCGAGAATCGCCACCGCGGTGAGCAGCCCCAGCTGCTTGGTCTTGTCCATGTCAGCTCCCTGCCGGCTGTGTGTAACGACCGGACAGCGCCGCGTCCGTGAGGGTCACCGACGACGAGTGGTTCACCACAGCTGTGGGACCGATGAACGCCGTCACCGAGGTTGTGAAGTACGGGTTCGCGTAGCCCTTCTCACGGGCGAGCGAGTCGAGCCAGGTAGCCACGTCGTCGTGCGTGTATGCAACGCCTTCGAACGTGATCTTGCCGAGCCCTGCATCCGGCAGCGCAGCCGAGTTCGCGGGTGGTGCAACTCCACCGGGCACCGCAGTCTCGGTGAAGGTGATGTGCTTCACCCAGACGTTCTCGGGGATGCGCAGCGACAGATCGTTCATGAAGTGCGACCACTGGATCTCTCTGCCCATGGCCGTCGTCAACAGGCCCTGCTGCGAGATCAGGTCGGCGCGCTTGGCCTGGTCACCGTCGAACTTGGTGACCTGAGCCTTCAGCGACGTGTTCAACGTCTGCGCCGCTTCGAGGTCGGACTTGGCGTTGGTGGCGCCCTGGTGCGCGAGCATGTAGACGGCGCCGATCACAACCACAGAGGCTGCGAAGGCGGCACCCATGCCCACCTGGACCAGGCGTGCCCGACGCCGCTCGGCGATCTCCGGCGGCAGCAGGTTCACCCGCGGCAGTGCCGCGAGCTGTGTCGTCGTTAACGTTGGCGTGGTCACGCAGCAACCCCCATGGCGAGCCCCACCGGCACGGCGGCGAGCGGAGCGACGAAGCTCAGTTGCTCGGGCGAGAGGCCCGTCTTCCCGATCTGCAGCGACGCGAGCGGGTTGCCCAGCTCGACCGGCAGACGGGTAGCTGTGGACAGCCGCTGTGCGAGGCCGGCGAGCTGGCTGCCGCCGCCGGAGAGCACGATGCGACCGATCGGTGCTGCCTGCTGGGCAGCGAGGTAGTAGTCGAGGGAACCGCGGACCTCGTCGATGAACGTCGCACCCGAGGTCTCGAGGACGCGCGCGGCCGGGTGCTCGCCGACGGGCGAACCTGGCTGCGGGGAGATCCCCATCTGCTGCTTGACGGACTCGGCCTGGTCGAACGGCACGCCCATCCGCTCAGCGACGGCGTCGGTGAGGTCACCGCCACCCATGAGCAAGATGCGGACGAAGCGCGGGATGCCGCCCTGGTGCACGACGATGTTGGTGACAGACGCACCGACCTCGACGAGTGCCTCGGTCGAGCCGGAGAGACCCAGCTGGTCGTGACGCGCAACAGCGCGAAGCAGAGCGAACGGTGTGAGGTCGACCATGGTGGCGGTGAGGCCGGCGTGCTGAACCGCGTCAACCATGCCGCTGACCATCTCGCGGGCTGCAGCAACGAGCAGGACGCGAAGCATCCGGCCGCCGCTGTCGTTGGTGAACTCCTCGAGCGGGTGCACATCAAGGATGGCCTGCTCGACCGGCATCGGGACGAAGTCTTGGACCTGGAACTCCAGGGACTTCTTCAGCTCGGGCATCGGCAGCCACGGCAAGTCGACCTGACGCACGATGACGCGCTGATTCGCGACACCGAGGACGACCTTCTTGCTCGTGAACTTGCCCTGCGACCAGAGCTGACGGATGGCGGCGGTGACGGCTTCGCCGTTGACGACCTCGCCGTCGCGGACCGCACCGGCAGGAAGCGCGACCTGACCAAAGCGCTCCAACGTTGCGGGTCCCTTGCCGAACGACAGCTCGGCCGCCCGCACCCCCGAGGCCCCGATGTCGAGACCCACGGCAGTTCGTCCAGCCACGACGTGTTCCCCTCCGTGGGCGACCCACAATGGGCCGCGCGGTGACCGCCAATGGCGGTCGGTGTCATTGGGAGGGATCGGTCGGTCAGGGGGGCGCCTTGAGCGTCCACACGAACTTCGCTGCGCCGAGCGGACTACACCGGGCGCTCAGCCGGGTGACACCCGGTCGGCCCAGCGCGGTCAGGTGAAGGTGGAGGTGTACGCGTTGGCGAGGGCATGGCCCCAGAAGACGGCCAGGAAGGCGCCCAGGAGCATGAACGGGCCAAATGGGATCTCGGTCTTCCGGCCGGCCCTCCGGGCCACCATCAGGCCGATGCCGGCCACACTGCCGACGAGAAACCCGAGAAAACCGCCAGCGATCACCTGACCCCAACCCAGCCAGCCCAGATAGAGGCCGAGGACGCCAGCAAGCTTCACGTCACCGAAGCCCATCCCCCTCGGGACGGCCAGCACCAGCGCGAAGTAGAACCCATACAGCGCGGCCATTCCCAGCAAGGCGCGCACGAAGTCCCCCCACTGCCCGTTGACACCCGCTGCGATGGCGAGCAGGGCCATAGCGATCGGGTACGACGGCAGGACCAGCGCGTTGGGCAGGCGCTTGGTGTCGATGTCGATGAGCGCGAGGGCAACACCGACTGCGCCGAGGTACAGGTACGCGGGCAACTGCGCGTCGTACCCGAATTTCAACCCGAACGCAGCCCACACCAGCGCGGTGAGGACCTCGACGGCCGGATAGCGGGGGCTGATGGATGTCCCGCAGTCTCGACACCGGCCGCGCAGCAGCAACCACGACAGGACCGGCACGTTGTCGCGTGGCCGAATCGGCTTGTTGCAGCCCGGGCAATGCGATTCGGGGCGTACGACGGACTCACCCCGCGGGACTCGCCAGATGACCACGTTGAGGAACGAGCCGACCATGAGCCCGAGCACACCGACGAGCGCGGCGATCCCCGAGGTCATGACGTGAGGCTAAGGCGTGCAACGACGAAACGACGTCAGCCGCCCGATGCCCCCGCGTCCTCCTGGATGTTGCCCAGACCGGTGTTCGGCACGCTCGGAGGCGCGTTCCACTTCTGTCCGAGCGAACCGTCGCAGGTCTCGACCACGATGTTCGACGATCCAAACGTGATGGCGCCAACCTGCGTCACACCCATGCAACGGCTGTCGAGCTTGCTGATCAGCTCGTAGGAAGCCGTGTAGTTACCGATGATATTTCCGGTCGGCTTCCAGAGCTGGTTGTTGCCCGGCGTACCTGCACACGGAACCGTGGTGATCAGGTTGCCGGAGCTCGGTGCCGTCAGGCAGTACTGCGTGCCGCTGTAGGTCGTGTAGAACTTCCCGTAGCCGCCGCTGATGGCGGTGTACGTCCACAGCTGGTTCCAGGTCAACGTGGTGCTGTCCGGGGCCTGCTTGCAGGGATAGTCGATGAGGTGGTCGGCGTTGACGTTCTGGCCGGTGACGTCGAGGCAGCGACCGAACTCTTTGTAGTTGACGAACTGGTTGGTCGGAGCACCCGGAAGACCAGTGATGTTTCCGCCCGCCTTACCGGCACCCACCTGCGGGTCCGGGTCCCAAGCGGTGTAACCGGTCGTCGCTCCGTCACAGCTGACAATCACGAGGACGGCACCAGATGCCGCTGGCGCACCCGAGGTCGCGCCTTGCGGGTCGAGGCACTCACCACCTGAGCCGTTGGTCACCGTGCCGTTGCTCAACGAAGCCGAGAAGTGACCGCTGTCGTTGAAGCCCCACTCCTGGCGCTGCTGTTGCGCGTTTGCGTACGGGTACGTGGTGCCCGAGCCAGTGCCCGTGCAGGTCTGCAGCGTGGGCGTGCTTCCGCTCGTCGGCTTCTCGATGCACAAGTTCAACGTGGGGTCGCCGCCGTAGAAGATGGTCAGATCGTTGCGGTACTGCCAGGTCTGCTGCGGTGTACCGAGTGCGAGGCAGTTCTTGACGAGGATGCGCTTGCCAACCGCAGCTGGGAGCGACTCGACCTCCATGCAGAGGCCCGGGTTGCTAGTCCCGTACTCGATCATGCGCCCGCCGACGCTGTTCGTGTTCGTCGTCGCGAACTGGTAGACGCCGTGTTGCGTGCGGTTACCGTTCTTCGTCGCCATGCCGGGGACTGCGTCACCCTTGCCGTAAGACTGGATGAACGCATAGGCCGGCACGGCCGACAGCGGGCACGTCATCGCGTTCGACTGCAACCACGCCATGTCCGTGTCGTGCGCGCTCGGGTCCACTGTGTAGTACGCAATCGAAGCGGTGTAGTTCAGGTTTCCCTGGCCGCTGCTGACCTGACCGTCGATGGTGTACCCGTTCGTGGTGACCACCGTCGCGCCCGAGCTGAATGTTGCCGACGTCGAGGACGTGCACGGCAGCTTGAGCAGGACACCGTTGCCTGAGCCGTCGTTCGCTGACCGCAGCTGGCCGAGTGACGCCTGCAACCCAGAGCTCGCGGCGTTGACCGTGCGGATGTTCTTCTTGGAGAACTGGCCCGGACGTGTCTGGCTGTATACGAGACCGGCCAGAGCGAGACTCAACGCGGAAATGATAATGATGAGCAGCAACGCAAAGACCAGCGCGAAACCCGACTCTCCCTCCGCGCGGTTGCGAACCCGCGCGAGGAGCGAGAGAAGGGAACGGTACGGCGCAGTGCCGTGCGGTGTGCTCATGGACGACCGACCTCGGTGCATGTGGCGCCAGAAGGCACGGCGCTCGGCGTGTTCAAGCCGGTCAAGGTGACCTGACTGTTCGTACTCTTTGCAGGGTTGCCGTGCCTGGAGACGAAGGTCACGGTCAAGGCCTCGCGGGTCGCACTCGGAGACGTCGCGGTGATCGACCAGATAGGACTGCCGGCCTTCAGGTTGATCCCGGTCCCTTCGGTCACCCATGCAGATGCAGTGACGGCACCGACGCCGCTCAGCGGGGGCAGCCAACGGCGGTACTGCAGCGTTTTCGCGGTCGTGACGTAGCGCCACTGGGTGCACGTCTGCTGCTGACCCGTGTTGCCGGTGCGCCACTCGACATAGGTGTTGCCGTCAGCCGCGGTGCCAGGCGTCGAGATGAAGTTCGCGTAGCGGACCTGCTTGTCGAGCAGCAGGATCACCTTGCGTGTCGTGTCAAGGTTGTCGGTCGTGCCCTGCTGCCGGCGTACCTGGCCGAACATCGACGTGGTGGCCGCCGTGAACAACGCGATGAAGATACCGAACACACCCATGACGACGATGAGCTCGACCAGGGTCGCGCCACGATCCTCGCGACCGTGCAAGGCTTGACGAAGCCGTGTCAGCGTCATGTCAGCTCACCGTGACGTTTCGGTTGAAGCTCACGGTCTGGCCGTCTGGGTTCGTGACGGTGACAGTCACCGGGATGCTTCCGGTGGTCGCACCCATGTTCGCGACGAACGTCAACGACGTGGAGTTCGCGTAGGTCGCCGGGCCGCTGTAGTAGGTCACGGTGTTCGCCTGGTTGCGGTACACCACGGTTGCACCGGGGAAGAAGTTGGTCCCGGTGATTGTGAACGTGCGGTTGACGCTCTTGGTGGCCGTGCCAGTGAATGCCGTGATCGTCGGCGCGGGCGCTGTGGCGACCGTGACGTTCCTCGTGGTGGTCCCGCCATCAGGGTTGGTCAGGGTCAGGACCGACGTGCCGTTGACCGTGCCCGTGTAGGTGAGCGTCACCTGGGTCGCGCTCACGAAAGTTACGGAGCTGACGGTGGCGTTGGTAGCAGTGACGCTGACGCCAGGCTGGAAACCGTCGCCAACGAGCGTCATCGTGGTCGGGGTGTTGCGGTACGGACCGCCGCTAGCCGGGGTAGCGCTCGTGATGGACGGCTTCGACTTGAACGTCACCGCGACCGTGTCGTCGCCTTGATCCGGGTTGGTCACGGTGATGACCGAGCTCCCGCCATCGGCAGCGTCCTGCACGTTGTTCAATCGCAGCTGGGTCGCCGACAGCCAGGTGACCGAGCCGATCGTGACGCCGTTGGTCGCCGTCACGGTGGCGCCGTTCTGAAAACCGGTGCCGTTCAAGGTCAAGGTGGTGGCCGTCGCGCCCGTGAGCGGGCTCGGGACGGGGGTTGTCGACGTGATGACCGGAAGCGCGTTCTCGGTGAAGGAGGTCGTGTCGCGGCCACCGTCCGGGTTGACCACGCTGATGACGTAGGAGCCGGGGGTGTTGCCGGCCGTGAACGGCACCGAGATCTGCGTGCCGGAGTTGCTGGCAACGGCGCTGAATGTGCCGCCGCCGGTCGAGATCGTGACTGTCGCACCATTGACGAACTCATCGCCGTTGATGAGGAAGGTGTTGTCGCTCTTGGTGACCGCGAGGCTCGTCGGGCTGGTGGAGCTGATTGTCGGATGGCTGATGTTGCTGTTGAACTTCGGGTCGCCGTTGGGGTCGATCAACGCGCTCGCGGCGTAGCTGCAGCCGCCGATGCACGCGCGCGAACCGGTTGGGGCCCAGGCCACGTCGACGATGACGCGCCATTCCTTCGTGGTCGAGGACGACGACGTCGACCCACAGATCTCGGTTGCCGGGTCGTACCAGCACCGAT
Source organism: Frankiales bacterium (assembly GCA_033851265.1). Lineage (GTDB taxonomy): Bacteria > Actinomycetota > Actinomycetes > JAWWOW01 > JAWWOW01 > JAWWOW01. Next base: position 424,955 of record JAWWOW010000004.1, on the reverse strand, counting down.
TGATGAAAGTGCGGATCGTGTAGACGACGCTGTTGACCGTCTTCGTCTGGCTCGTTGCGATCTCGGGCGTGCTCGCGCCGGTGGCGGCAGGGTCGTAGTTTCCCGCGCTCGTGTCGTCCTGGGCGATGAGCGTGGACGCTCCGGCCGTCGCATGCAACGCGACGACAGAGGCGGAGGTGCGTCCCTTGACGAGTTTGTCCGGTGGGACCGAACGCACAGCCTCGAGCTGCTGGTCGGCGAGGTACACGGCGTTCTGGCGCTGGCTCTGCCCACCCACACTGTGCGCGTTGTTGACAAAGAAAGCCGTAGCCGCGCCCATGACGACGGTGAGGATGAATATCGCGACGATGACTTCCATCAAGGAAAAGCCAGCGTCGCACGACGCCGTTGTACGACGGCGCGCGAGAGCAATCAGACGCACGGGTTCTCCTCCTCGTCGTCTTCTGGTCTCGTCAAGGCGCTGGGTGCACTTGAGGTCCGAGCGGGGGACTACCGCGCTGCAGGCCCGATCCGTTCGCTCAGTAGGTGCCACAGGACGTGGTGCCGGTGGGCTGGATCCCGCCAACGCTGCTGATATAGAAGAAGCCCGTCGGCCGCGAGGCTTTTGGATTGGTCCCGACCAGGCAGTAGGCATCGCCGGCGGCGTTGAACTTCAGGGTGATCGAGTTGTTTCCGGACAACTTGACCGCTTCTCCGTCAAGCGCCACAGCGTTGCCGCTCCACACGGTCCCATCGAGGCTGACCGGATAGACATCGTTGGACGTGTAGTAGGTCTCCATCGCGTTCGCGGCGTTGCGCAGGTCGCTCTTGAGGCTGGCGTCGTAGCCGCGCTTTTTCTGGTTCATGAACATCGGGATGGCGATGGCGGCGAGGATCCCGATGATGATGATGACCACGAGGAGCTCAATCAGGGTGAAGCCGCTCTCGTCGCGCTCATGAAGGGAGCGCAGCGTGAACTTCCGCATAGCTCCTCCTGGGTAGCTTTCGTGCCTGGGCGAATACCAGTGATTTGCCTTGCTTCATCGGCCAGCGGATAGGCGGTCTTTACGGCCGAACAGCACTGCAGCCCCGGGCAAATGCCCGGGGCTGCAGTGACGAAGCGTGGAGATTACGGGCAAGCGCCCTTGGTGACGCCACCCGAAGCGCTGTTGTACGACCACAGAGCGGTCGTCTTCGAGCTGGTCGCGTCCAGGCAGAAGCTGTTCGCGTCCGACGACTTCACCTTGATGGTGTTGCCAGCGGAAAGGGTGACCGAGTTGCCACCGGTGCCGACCACGAGCGGGGTGCCCGTGACGGTCGACGTAGCCGGGTAGATCTGCGCGTCGGTGAAGTAGGTCTCCATCTCGTTCGCGACGGTACGGAGGTCCGACTTCATGGATGCCTCGTAGCCCTTCTTCCGCTGGTTCAGGAAGACCGGGATAGCGATGGCGGCGAGGATGCCGATGATGATGATGACCACGAGGAGCTCGATGAGCGTGAAGCCGCCCTCGCGCTCATCCATGGCCTTGCGGATACGAGCGAGCATGATTGTCCTTTCAGGACCGGTACCTGTGAGCTGCGCGTCGGTGCTTCTCTCCCTCTGCGCGGCTCCTCCGGTTTGGAGGACCCGGCTGAGGCAACCCGGCCAACCCGTGGGCCCTCGGGTTCCGTGGCTTTGCGACCCCGCCTTACGACGGGTGTGCCGTTGCTCTGCCGTGCGGCTCTATGACGGTGGATAAATCGGCGGTCCTGTGGACCGACTTGAGGGTGAGAGGCATCTGTCTGAGGACTAGTTGTTCGGATAGTGCGAACGGACCAATCGGACGTAGCCACCCGGCGTAACAGTCCGTAACGGCCGAAGCGTGATTTTGCTCGCGCCCGGTCTATTGCTCGCACTGAGTCACCACATGCACAGACGGCGCACCCTTCCGGGTGCGCCGCCTTCTGTGCTGGGGGACTTACTGGATGTGGTCGTAGACCGAGAAAATCGGTAGGTAGAGGCAGATGATCATCGAACCGACCAGGCCACCGAGCACCGCGATCATGATGGGCTCGATCAACGCCGTCAGCGACTCCGTGGTCGCTTCAACTTCCTGGTCGTAGAACTGCGCGATCTTCGCCAGCATGGTGTCCAGTGCGCCGGTGTCCTCACCAACGGCCATCATCTGCACGACCATCGGCGGGAACACCGCGTGCTGTGACAAGGGCTGAGTAAGCGATTCACCTTGGCGGACGCTGTCTTGGATGTCGCGGACCGCGACGGCCAGGACATGGTTGCCGGTGGTGTCCGCGACGATGTCGAGCGCCTGCAGGATCGGCACGCCGGAGCGGATCATCGTGCCGAGGTTGCGGGCGAAGCGAGCCAGCGCGACCTTCCGGAAGAGCATGCCGAAGACCGGGATCTTCAGCTTGATCGGGTCGACGAAAGCGCGGACGCGCTCCTGATGCTTGATGCGGTTCCACACGATGAAGAAGGCGATCCCGCCGACAATCAGCAGCGGAACGAAGAACTTCATCAGGTGTGAGATGTTCACGAGCATCTGCGTCGGCGCGGGGAGCTTGCTCCCGAGAGTCTTGAACATGCTGTCGAACGTCGGGACGACGAACGTCAACATGATGATCATGGCGATGACCGCGATGCAGCCGACCACGATGGGGTAGGTCATCGCCGACTTGATCTTGCTGCGCAGCTTGACCTCGGCCTCGTAGTTCTCCGCGATCTGCAGCAGGACCGAGTCGAGGAAACCGCCGACCTCACCCGCTCGCGTCATGTTCGTGAACAGCGGTGGGAAGACCTTGGGGTGCTTGCCGAGGGCAGCCGAGAGTGAGTTACCGGTCTCGACGTCGTTGCGCACCTCAGTCAGGACCCGAGCAAGTTCAGAGCTTTCGGTCTGCTCCGAGAGGATGGTCAGCGCGCGCAGCAACGACAGACCTGAGTTGATCATCGTGGCGAACTGACGCGACATCACCGCGAGGTCCTTGAGCTTCACCCGCTTGCCGAAGCCAGGGATGCTGATCTCGCGGGACATGCCACCGGAACCGGCTTCGCTGATCTGGACAGGGGCGTAGCCCATGCCCTTCAGCTTCGAGACAACAGCGGCTTGCGAGTCAGCCTCGAGCTTGCCGCTGACCAGCTTGCCGGCACGGTCTCGTACCGAGTACTCGTATGTCGTCGTTGCCATCTACAACCCCTCGGTCAGCTCCGGCCCGCAAGCCGGTTGAAGTCTTCGACGTGGTGGCACTTCTCAAGGCCGGTCTCGTAAGCAATGCGACCGGCCTTGACGAGCTCGGCGAGGTGCTGGTCCATCGTGTGCATGCCGAATTTCGCGCCGGCCTGCATCGCGGTGTAGATCTGGTGCGTCTTGCCTTCTCGGATGAGGTTGCGGATCGCAGGTGTGGCAACCAGAACTTCAGTGGCGACCACGCGGCCCTGACCGTCCGCGGTCTTGCACAGTGTCTGGCAGACGATGCCCTGAATCGAGGCGGCGAGCTGGACCCGGATCTGCTGCTGCTGGTGCGGCGGGAAGACGTCGATGACACGGTCGATCGTCTGCGCGGCGTCTGACGTGTGCAGGGTCGCGTAGACCAGGTGACCGGTCTCGGCTGCGGTCAGCGCCACGGAGATCGTCTCGAGGTCACGCATTTCGCCGACGAGGATGATGTCGGGGTCCTGGCGCAGCACATGCTTGAGTGCGTTCTGGAACGAGTGCGTGTCCTCCCCCACCTCACGCTGGTTGACCAGCGAGCTCTGGTGGCGGTGGAGGAATTCGATCGGGTCCTCGACGGTCAGGCTGTGGTCACGACGCTGACGGTTGGCCAGGTCGAGCAACGAGGCCAGCGTCGTTGACTTGCCGGAGCCGGTCGGGCCGGTTACGAGGACGAAGCCACGGGGCAGCATCGCGAAGTTCGCAATTGCCGGTGGGATGCCGAGGTCCTCGAGCTTCTTGATTTCGAAGGGAATCAACCGGAAGGCCGCACCGAGCGCTTCGCGCTGCCGGTAGATGTTGACGCGGAAGCGAGCGCGACCGGGCACGGCATAAGCGAAGTCGAGCTCGAGGCCCTCTTCAAACTTCTCGCGCTGCTTCTGGGTGATGATCGAATACAGCATCCGCTGGATGACCGGCGGTGTGAGAACTGGCTGGTCATCGAGTGGCTGTAGCGAACCGTGCATGCGGATGGTCGGCCGGGCGCCCGCGGTGATGTGCAGGTCGGAGGCACCGCGGTCGAGCACGTGGATCAGCAGATCGGTCAGGTTCACGCCATCGGCACCAGTGCCCTCTTCCATCGACGCGCGGGCGTAAGCGCCGTCGGCAGCCTCGGACGCCATCGTCTGCGTGGCGACGACGGGCTCGGCAACAGCCTCGGGCAGGTCCTCGGGTGCGAACGACGAGAAGCCGTTCTCCGGACCGGCTTGGGCAGGTACCGGGGCCGGCGTGAACTCCAGGGCGGCGGTGGGCGCCGGAGCGACCTCGCTGGCGGGAGCGGCAGGGGCGGCGGGTGTGGTCAGGGGCGGCAACAGACCAGGAACCACTTCGGCGGGCTGGTCGGACTCACCGTAGGGCTGCCACTGCGGGTCGAGCGGGGAGACCCCGCTCGGGGGTACTGCGACGGGCTCGAACGGCGAAGAGCCGCTCCCCGACGCTGCGCTTGTCCCAGCCGGGGTCGGCTCGAATCCCTGAGTCTCCACGTGAACAGCCCCTTCTGCCCGGTCGGCGGTCTCCCGGGTCCTAGGTGGCATCGGAATGGCGGCGCGCGGCCTTAAGCCATTCGGCGGCAAGGTCGTACGACGCGGCGCCGAACGAGCGATGGCGCCGTGGTGCTATACGACGACGCGGAGGATTTCCTCGATCGAGGTGTGCCCGAGCAGAACCTTCTCCAGGCCGTCGTCGCGGAGCGTGACCATGCCCTGTTCCCGGGCGACCTGGCCGATGGCCGCCGACGAGGCGCGCTCGACGGCGAGCCGCTCGATCTCCTCGCTCACCGGCATGACTTCGTGCAGGGCGAGTCGCCCCTTGTAGCCGGTCTTCGCACACGCCGTGCATCCGACCGGGCGGAACAACGACGGCAGCGGCTCGCCGTCCGGCCACGGGAACCGCGCTTCGCGCAAGGACTCGGGCGACGGCGTGTATGCCTCCTTGCACTTCCCACACAGCTTGCGAGCAAGACGTTGGGCGAGCACGCAGTCGAGGGCAGAGCCGACCAGGAACGGCTCGATGCCCATCTCGGTGAGCCGCGTCACCGCCGACGGTGAGTCGTTCGTGTGGAGGGTGGAGAGCACGAGGTGGCCGGTGAGCGCCGCCTCAACGGCGATCTGCGCCGTTTCGTGGTCACGGATCTCACCGATCAGCACGATGTCGGGGTCGGACCGCAGGATCGAACGCAACGCCGAGGCGAACGACAGGCCTGCCTTGGCGTTCGTCTGTACCTGGTTGATGCCCGCCAGCCGATACTCGACGGGGTCCTCGACGGTGATGACGTTGACCTCAGGGCGGCTGACGATGTTGAGCGTGGCGTACAGCGTCGTGGACTTTCCGGAACCCGTCGGCCCAGTGGCCAGGATCATCCCGTAGGGCTTGATGAAGCTCTTGGCGTAGACGTCGTAGTTCTTCTCGCTGAACCCGAGGTCGGACAGCTTCAACATGGCCGTGCTGTTGTCCAGGATTCGCATGACGCACTTCTCGCCCCACACGGTCGGCAGGGTCGCGACACGGAGGTCGACCTTCTTGCCGCCGATGGCGACCGAGAGCCGGCCGTCCTGCGGGATTCGGCGTTCCGCGATGTTGATGTCGGCCATGATCTTCAGGCGGCTGATCACGCCGGCCTGGATGTTCTTCGGCGAGCGCATGACCTCGTGCAGCACCCCGTCGATCCGGAACCGCACGCGCAGGTCACGCTCGGTCGGCTCGAGGTGGATGTCTGAGGCACGGTCCTGGACCGCTTGCGTGATCAGCAGGTTCACGAACTTGACGATCGGGGCGTCTTCGACGACCTCCCGGACGTTGGAGAGGTCGTCGGACTCCTCCTCCGTCGACATCGTGTTGGTCAGGTCGTCGAGATCGGTGTCCGCACGGTGGAAGCGGTTGATGGCCGCGAGCACGTCGGCTCGGGTGGCCACGACGGCCTTGACCTCGCGGCCGGTGAGCGAGCGGATGTCGTCGAGAGCGAACACGTTGGCGGGGTCCGCCATCGCCACGACGAGCTTGCCCTCTTCGTAGCCGATCGGCAGGGCGGTGTAGCGACGGCAGACGGAGTCCGGCACGCTGCCGACCGCTGAACCGTCCACCGGATAGTCCGCGAGGTCGACGAAGGCGAGCCCGATCTGCTGGGCCAAGGCGGCAACGAGCTGGCTCTCGGACAGCACGCCCTGCTCCACGAGGACGCGGCCCAGGCTGCGGCCGACGCGCTCGTGCTCAGCGAAGGCCTCGGCGAGCTGCTCTTCGGTGACGAGCCCATCCTCGAGCAGGATGTCCCCGAGCTGCTTCACCATTCCTCCGATTCACGGGCCACCGAGTTGCCGGCGACCACAGCAGGTGCCTCGTACGTCGGATCGGCCGACCGAGCCGCCCCCTTGACCGCCGGACGACCGCTCACTGGCCGAGCACCGCGATGCGATCGGAGCAACCGGAGGCGGGTGGCGCTGGCGCGGGTGCCACCTGATCCGGCTTCGGCCCGAGCGCAGTTGCCGCGGCCAGGACGCAGGCGCGGGTCACCGGGTCGGCAAGCAGCCCGGCCCGGTCCGCGGCCTCGACGTCGGCCCACGCGGTGTCGGCGTCGGTCGCGTAAAGGTCACTGACCAGGTGCGGGCCGAGGAGAGCTTTCGCGCGTTCGGGCTGACCGGCCACGGCAAGCGTGACCGCTGCGTCCCGCGCGATGCTCTCCACTCTGGTCGGTCCCAGCCTGTCCAGCAGGGCGAGGGTGGCCGTGAGCGCCGCCGCCTGGTCGCCCAACAGGACGAGCGCGCGGGCACGGAGCAGCGCCAGCGCCGGGCTGACCTCGGCTGCAGCCGCCGTACGCCGCCACGCCGCGCGCAACACGTCGGGTTGAACCGGGCGGCCCTGGCTGGCTCGGCGCAGCACGGCCTCGGCCGGCCGGTAGGAGCCAAAGGTGTCGTTGGCGCGGCGCATCAGCTCCGCATCGGTGATGCCGGGCGGCGCGACGCCGTTGTGGCTCACCCGCTCGGCGGCGCCCCAGGCGTGGGCACCTGCCGCGCTCACCAGCAGCGCGACCCCCACGACCACGGCAGCCAGCCGGCCGGCAACGACCGTGGTCCGTGGCGTGCGGTCCTCGCGGGCGGGGCGAGCTGCCACCGCGAGTGCCGCGACGATCGCCGTCATCGCCAGCGTGGCTGGGTAGCTCCAGTCGAGATCGACGGCGGAATGCGCGAGCAGCGCCAGCGTGGCGACCGCTGCTGCCGTGGCGATGCCTGTCTCGCTGTCGAGGCGCAGCCGTCTCCGGCGGAACACCCCCAGCGCGGTGATGCCGACCAGGGCGCACGCAAGCACGAACGGGATGCCCAGCAGCAGCCCGCCATCGGAGCTTGCCTGCAGGTAGCCGTTGTGCGCTTGGGGGCTGCGCGCCCAAGCGGGCGGGTTGGTGAATGAGCTGGCGCCGACCAACGACCGATAGCCGCCGCCAACCAGGGGGTGGTCGGCCGTGACACTCGTGGCTTCGCGCCAGAACTCCGTGCGGTACCCCCCGTTGGTGCTTACCGATTCACCGCTGGCGGCACGGGCGGCTGCACCACTGAACGGCGAGCGCCAATGATCGAAGATCGGTGGTCCGCACAACACGAGCGTGAGCGCCACGCAGGCACCCGCCACGGCTGCGTACCTCACCAACGCTCGGCTGCCACTGCGCAGCGCGGCAACCGCCACGATCACGAGGCCGACGACCAGCGACACCAGCGTGGCGCGACTGCTCGAGAACACCACGCCGGCCACCGCCACCGGCGCAGCAACCCATCCGATTGCGCGCACCACCCGGTTCCCTGCGGTGACAGCGAGGCTGATGCCGATGAGCGCCGGAGCCACGAGGTAGGCGGCATACGGGTTGTGCCAGTAGAAAGTTCCGACCATCGGATGGGCGGAGTCGCCGCTGCCCATCCACGGGGTGAGTGCCGCCCGGAACTGCTCGATGCCCGCGATCGCGATCGCCACGGCGAGCGCAGTACGCCGTGCCGGAGTGCGGGCGTAGCCGAGTGCGACGAGGAACAACGTCCCGGCGTACACATAGCTCGCTGCGTCGGCGGCGCCGTACCAGCCCGTCGGCGCGAACACACACACCGCCAGGGCGGCGGATCCGACGATCGCGGCGAGCACGGCCGCAACGGGTCGACGCCAGGAGCGGGTCAGCGCCAGCGCCGGCATCGTCGTGAGCACGGCCCAGGTCAGGAGGCCGGCATCCCGGCCTCCGGTGCCGTGGGCAAGCGGGAACATCCACCACGCCAAGGCGAGCGCGACAGCAGCGTGCTCGGCGACGTCGAGGCGCGAAACGCGTAGCCGGTAGCCCCGTGTCTCGCCGACCACCGAGGCGGGTGACGCAGTCACGGGGTCGGCGGCGGGCGCGACCCTCACGCGTGGAGCATCGGCCGTTTGGCCTAGTGGCTTGACGAAGCAGGCGCCGCGACCCGCCTCGTCGGCGTGATCCCGAGCAGATCGAGGTAGCGCCCGCAGACGACTGGCCAGGAGTAGCGCTCGGCAGCAAACTGCCGAGCCCGGTCCCGCCAGTCCTCCAACTCGCCGGCCGGCAGGTCAGCGACCCGCCGCAGGAGCCCGGCCAGCTCCTCCGCGGTGGCGAAGAACCACGCGACGCCACCCGCGACCTCGCGGTTCTCCGGGGTGTCGAGAACGAGGCAGAGGTTGCCCGCGCCGAGGGCCTCGATGAGCGCGGGATGGGTGCCACCGACCTCGGTCGCGTGGATGTAGCACCGAGCGTTGGCCTGAAGGCCGCGGTAACCCTCGCCGAACACGGGGCCGGGAAGCACCGCATTCGACGCGGCGGCTGCCCGGACCGCGACCTCGAGCTCGTCGTCGTAGGTCGCCTTTCCCAGCATGACGAGGGGCAGGTCGACACCCGCGGCGCGGTGGGCCTCGGCCACCAGAAGCGGGTTGTTCTCTCGCTCCCATCGCGACACGTACAACGCGAAGGCGTCCGGACGAAGAACCACCGAAGCACCGAGGTCGGGAAGCGGCAACGCCCGCGGCAAGGGGTCGGCGCCGTACGGAATCATCACCGAGTCGGTGTCGTGGCGCACGCGGTAGTAGGTCTGAACCTCGTCGGCGTCAGTGACGAGCACCGATGCGAAGCGCACGGAGAACCACTCCCCCATCCGGTACCACGCGCGGCCGGCGATCCCCCACTTGCCGCGGCGCCACTCGAGCCCGTCGACATTCACGAGCACCCGACGCCGGAACAGTCGTAACAGCGGGAGCGCTGGTGCATTCGCCGCGTTGCACAACACAACGGCGCGCGTGCGACTCGTAACGATGAGATGCAGCGTCGAGAGGAACGTGTGTACGACGGTGTCGAAGTACTTGCTCTTGATTGTTGGCAGGGACACCAGGCGTACGCCGCGCCACGGTGACTGCTCAGTCATGTAGTGACTGCGGCAATACACCGTCACCGGAACGCCGGTGTCGACGAGATGTGTCGCCAACCGCTCGGCAAACGTCTCGAACCCGCCGTAGTTAGCGGGAATCCCGCGCGTACCAAGGATCGCGACGCCCTGGACGCTGCCGGGTGTTCGCGATCGCACCGCTCGCCGGCGCGGTGCGAGCCCGGCAGCACGAAGCAGCGGCACTCCGTGCAACATGGCGAGGCTCGCCACGCGCATGTCGAGATCGCCGATACCCGGCGCGATCAGAACGTCGATGCCCGCTCCGGAGACGGCGCTAGCGAGCCGCCCGGCGTACGCGCGTTCGGCATCCGCAGGCAGGATCACGCCATCGAGGTGCATCGCCTTCGCCCGGGTTGCCAACTCGTCGGCGGCGATGTCGCGCGGCAGCACCTCGACGATACGGAACGGCGCCCCGCTCGCGCGCGTGAGATCGGCCAGCAACCGTCTGCCTGCCAGGTCGTCGCCGACCAAGGCATAGCGCTCGAGACCAAGTCCGAACGGCACGAGCATGCGCCGGCTCCGGCGGATGAGCCAACGGGTAACCAGACCGGCCACGATGAGCCCCAGCGTCACGAGCGCAATCCAGGCGCGGGACAGCTCACGGTCGATGACGAGCTCGTTCACGACGAACATGGCAACGCCGACTACGAACGCCGCCTCGACGGCGGGTTCGATGTTCCGCTCACCGGGTCGCAACGCAGCGCGCCGATACAGGCCCGCGGCCCGCGCTGCGACAACCCACGCAACGGCAAGCGCTCCAGATGCAGCCAGATAGTGGTCGATCACCGTGCGAGGCACGTGCGTGCCTTCGAAGCGCAGCGAGTAGGAGATGAAGGCAACGAGCGCAGCGCAGCCGATGTCGACCGCGGCCAGCAAGAAGTCTGATCGACGGCGGAAACCGAACATGATCAGCACTGGCCGCACCGGCGCAACCTACCTTCGCGCCTGCGCTGCTGTGCGGATACGCGCCGCCCTGATGCGACGACGTTTCTCGCGCATGCGGTGGCGCAGCTGCCACGCGTCGCGCAGGCCTGGCAATGACGAACGCTCCCGCACCAGCACGCCCGCAATGACGACCACGTCGCGCACGAGGGCACCATGTCGTCCGCCGGGGCGCCGGCACCCATGCTTGAAGGCGATCAGGAACCGGTTACGCACCCCCAGTCGATCGACCGCGGAGATCGCACCTCTCGTCGTGCCGCGGAGACTGCGCACGTGCAGCCCCCGCGCACCGGGTACCAACCAGCAGTCAACACCGAGTTGGGTGGCCCGCAGACAGAGCTCAGCATCCTCCCGATAGGCGATGAAGTCTTCGTCGAAGAACTCATCCGTTTCCGTTAGCACGATGGTGTACGCCGAACGCGTGACGAGCATGCACGCGCCCGATATGCCGGCAACCTGTCGTGGCTGCGACGGCGCGCTGGCCAGGGCCTTTCCCTGCATGTCGTCGAGATGGCGCGCCGTGCGTGTCCAGGTGATGCCGGCTGTGTCAATACGTTGCTCCCCTTGCAGCGTCGTCGCATTGGCGAGTTCGAGCAGCGGCCCGGCTATCCAGGCCTGGCTGCTCGCCGGCTCGAACCCGACCAGGTTTTCGAGCGCATCCGGCGTGAGACTCACGTCGGGGTTCAACACGACGGCGGTTGCGGCGCCGGCAGCGAATACCTCGGCGAGAAGCGCATTGTGACCGCCCGCGAAACCACGGTTCTCACCTGTGGAGGTCACCGAGTGGCAGGGCACGCCTGATTGCTGGGTCAGTTCCCGCATCCGTCGAGCGTCTGCCCCGCCGGGATCCTCGTTGACGAGAACGTGTAGTTCCAGGGCCGCCGTCTGGTCCGCCAACGAACGCAACGTCCATTCGACCGTCGGCCAGTCAGGGCGCCAGAGCACGAGCGTCACGTGCACGGTGTCCTTCACGACGCTCGCCACCGCCGCAGCACAAAGGTTCGCGTGCGTTGCACGAGACGTGTCGGCTGCAGGTGCGTGCGGAACTCTTTCGGCGTGCACGTTGCGCCGGCCATGATCCGCCGACGTTCAGCGCGCATGGGCGCAAGAGTGCGCACGGCATCTCGATGTGCACGAAGGGCAGCCCCCAGCTCGCCATCGAACAGGGCGCCCACCGTCCTGCCGAACTGGCTGAGGATGAATCGCGGCAGGACGTAGAGAAGCAACCGCCTCGGCATCGTTTTGACGAGCAGGTAATACGCGTTGCGAATGCTGTGGTAGCGCTTGAAACCGGAAACCTTTGACGACGTCAGGCTTGCTGCATGCCGAACGCGCGCGTTCGGGACATATTCGCCGCGCCAGCCCCGCAGCACCCCACGCAAGCACAGGTCGACATCCTCGAGGTAGGCGAAGAAGCGCTCGTCGAGGAGACCGACGTCGTCGAACATGGCTCGCCGGTACAACGAGGCGGCGGCACACGCCGATGTGATGGATGTACGGCTATCCCAGCGCCCGTCGTCCGGTGTGCCGTATCCACGTTGCTGGGCAATGCCGCCGGCGTCGAGGAAGTCGCCGACAGAGTCGATCGATGTGCCAGCCGCGTCCAGAATCTTGGGGGCAAGAAAGCCGACCTCCGACGGCAACTCGTCCATGCGACACACAAGTGCCTCGAGCCAATCCGACTCGGTCTCGACGTCGTTGTTGAGCAGGGCCACCAGTTCACCGGTGGACGCACGGATACCGGCGTTGGCTCCTCCGGCGAAACCCGTGTTGGTGGCTAGCCGCACCAGCTCCACATCGGGGTAGGCCGTGGCAATGAGCCTCACCGAGTCGTCAGTCGACCCGTTGTCGACGACGACCACCTGATCGGGCAACCGAGATTGCTTCCGCAACGAGTCAAGGCACGGCCGCAGGATCTCAGCGCCGTTCCAGTTGACAATGACCACGCTGACGGTGGTCTTCGCGGTCGATCGAATCTCCGTCACGTTGACGGTCCTATGAGCGCGGACGCAGTGACTTGTCGATAGACCAGCTCGAGCTCGCCAACGTACGTCGTCATTCGTTTCACGTGCGGAACGCCGGCGGACCACTGTTCCAACGTCAACGGGTCGGTCACTATGCGGCGGAGAGCCGCAGCCAAGGTGCCTCGCCCGTCGACGGAGAACGTCGATCCGCCTCCGTCAACAACGGCCTCGGGCAACGCCCCGCGATCGCTCACCAGAGCGGGTACGCCGTAGGCGAAGGCCTCGCGTACGACCAAGGAGAATGTCTCGTGCCACAACGCGGGCACGACGAGTAGATCCGCAGACTGGAAGATCACTGGGAGCTGCGACGGTTCATACGCCCCGTGAAGGGTCACTGGAAGGGCTGCGGCCAGCTGCTGGAGCTCGCTCAGATAGCGGGGGTACGGCGAATCCCCCCAAATGTCGAGATGCAGGCGCGCGAGCACGTTGGCATCAAGTAATGCCAGTTCGCGCAGCAACACATGCGCACCCTTGTTAGCTACCAGATTGCCCGCAAAGACGAGCCGCACCGTGGTCGCCGGGCTCCTCGCCTGGCCGCGCACGGGGTCCGGCACATCGAGGCCGTGCGGTAGCGCCGTGACGGCGTCGCCAGGCACACCTGCGCGTGTCACGACGCCGTGCACGAACCGTGATGGGACGACAGTCACGTCGGACTCAAGGAGAGCTGCTTGTGCGACCTTCGCCCTCGACATCACCCGCCAAGGCCGGCTAAGCCGCGGATGCCGCCAGTTCGCGTGCAGCGCATGCAGGCCGCGCCGACGTGCGCCGTGCAGCCGTTGCGGCTCGATCGCGAAGTCGTGACTCAGCAACCAGAAATCGTGCACGGTCGTGACCACCGGAACGCCGAGCTGCCGACACATCGACGGCAAAGACAACGACAGGAACAACAGGTGGTGAATGTGAACGACGTCCGGCCGAAAACTCAGCACGGTTTCCCGGAAGCGCGTTTCGACGTAGGGATCCCTGATGGCTAGCCGCGGATCGCCTCGTCGGCGACCAGTAACGCGCACGACTTCGACGTCTCCTGATCGCGACGACGTACATGTCAGGGGGCTGCCTTGCTCGTCACCAGCGAAGACCAGCACCTGATGTCCGAGCCTTGCCAAGCCGGCCGCGAGCGCGGCGACGTGACCCTCCACACCACCGCGTTGTCGCGGCGGGCAGCCCTGGCACACCAACATGATGTTCACGGCAGCCGCTCCGCGAACATGAACAACACGTGTCCGAGATTTGCGCGCTCCAACAGGCGACCGAAGGTGCGCCGGGACTCGAAGTAGGTAACGGGCGGCGGACCAGACTGAAATGGCATTCGCCCGCGTACCAGGTCCTTGATCGGACGCAACGGCTGAATGTCGACGGTTGTGGTGGCCGTTCGGATGACGCGGAATCCGGCCTTCTCCAACGCTGCCGCAAGGCTGCGCGGTGTAAAGAAGAAGAGATGCTCTCGTGAGGTGTAGAAGCCCCACCATCGCCCTCGCTGCACCAACGACCGAAGGCTTCCGTAGTTCGGCATGGTCGTTGCGAACAGGCCGCCGGACGCCAGCCGCCTGTGTGCCTCGCCAAGCTCAAGCATCGGGTTGGTGACGTGCTCGAGCACGTCCCAGTACGTGATGACGTCGTACTGCTCGTTTGCTGGGAGGTCGGTGAGCCGTTCACCGACGACGGTCAAGCCCTTGTCTTGGCACGTCTGCCGACCATCCGGGGCAAGCTCGACCCCTTCGGCCTGCCACCCCGCATCACCGGCCACGGCCAGAAATTCGCCCGTCGCACACCCGACGTCGAGGAGCCGACCGCCGCGAGGATGCAACTCGGCGATAGTCGCGATGTTCTTGCGGGCTATCTGAGTGAGCAGCCCTGAAAGCCCCGCGTAGTCCTGATAGCCCGTGCCTGCGCCGTTGTCCTCGTAGTAGTCACGAGCGTAGATCGCGTCGAGGTACGCGTCGTCCGGCTGGGGGTTCACGAAGGCGAGGTCACAGTGGCGACACACCACGATCCGTCGCTCGCTGTCCGTTGCACGGTGCTGCAGGTGCGAGGTGCTCTCGCACAAGGGGCACGCGATCTCTACGAAACCCATTGACCCGGTCATCGCCTGCCGCTCCGCACCATCCGACCGAGGTTCGCGAGCTCGCGGCGGGGATACCTCAGCATCGACGCAGCGCCCACGTAGGTCACCAGCAGCAGCAGGGCACGCAGCAGCCGATCGTCGACCCAAATAACCTCGGCGAGCAGCACGGCAGTCAGCACCCACAGTGCGGCCGATCCGCGCAGCACTCCTCGGAGATCGATGTCGAAGCGAGTCCGCACGATCAAGACAACGAGGGCGACCGTTCCGAGCGCCTCGGTGATGAGAGTGACGACGGCGGCACCGTTGTAGGAGTACACGGTGACTGCATAGATGTTCATGGCGATGTTGACCACCAACAACACAACGGGCACTACGAGGAGACGTCGCGTCTGGCTACCCGCATAAAACAGCAGCGTCAGTGGCGAGTTGACCATCGAGAAGACCATCGCGACGGCCATGATCTGTAACGGGCGAGCCGCGACGTCGTACCTCTCCCCGAAAACCCACGTCGTCAAAGTCGGTGCGGCCCAGACGACGGCGATCACGACCGGTATGGCCAGGAACAGCCCGAGCCGAACGACGCGCCCGATGGTGTCGCCCAGGCGCCGCTCTGACGCCGACATCAGCCGGACCGAGATGGGCAGCAGTGCCGCGGTCAGCACGTTAGGCACGATCTGGACGAACTCAAGGAAGCGCACAGCTGCGCCGTAGACCGCGACCGCGTCGACGCCTTGGACTTTCGCCAGCACGAACGTGTCGATCTTGGTGTAAAGCACGTTGCTCAAGGCCAGCAGGAAGAACGGCAACGATTCGGCCGCCAGCAAGAGGATCCGCCGGTCATAGACGACGTGCGGACGGAAGTAGTCACGGGTGAACCGGCGCCACAACACCGCGCTTGTGAGGGCCGACCCCACCACCAGTGCGGCCGCAGCGCCGTAGACACCTGCGCCCACACCGAGCAGTGCGAACGTCAGCACCGGTGTCGCCAGCATCGGCAGCACACTCAGCCGCACAGGCACGTCGAAGCGCTCGGCACCGTTGTAGGCACTCGTCAGCGTGGTGCTGTACGCCGTGCAGAGGTGCACCGGTGTCATGACGGCGAGCACGGCGAGCAGCGTTTGTTGGCCCAGCGCTGCGACCACGGCCAGCACTGGCAGCAGCGTGACAGCAGTCAGAAGAAGCTTGAGCGCGATCGTCGTCTCGATGCTCTCGGCGCCACGGCGGGCGTCCTGGTTGATGCGGCGGACGATCACGTTGGACGTGCCGAAATCCTGAACCAGACCGACCAGCAACGTGATCGTCAGGGCCAGCGTGTAAACACCGAAAGACGACACGCTCACCGCGCGGACCACCAGCGCCGCTGTGACCGCTCCAAGGAGACGGATCAGGGCATTCGCCGCATAGAGGACACCGCTGTTCAGCACTAGCCGCTGCCCGTGGCCGGAGACAACGGCAGCTGGCCCGTCAGCAACGGCGGCCGGACTGGTGGTCACTCGGACGATTTCGGCCGTGAAGGGAGCGGCCTTAACCCATTTGGAGTAACGGTGGCGCTCAGTAAGCGCCGCGCCGATGGATCACGGCGAGCACGGTGCGAGCCATGATCACGAGGTCGAAGGTCACCGACCAGTTCTCGACGTAGTGCAGGTCGAGGCGGACGCACTCTTCCCACGGCAGGTCGGAACGACCGCTGACCTGCCACAGGCCGGTCACCCCAGGCTTGACGAGGAGCCGGCGGTGCACGTCCTCGGCGTACTGCTCGACCTCAGCCGGCACTGGCGGCCGCGGACCGACGAGGGACATCTCGCCGCGGGCCACGTTGAACAGCTGCGGCAGCTCGTCGATGGACCAGCGCCGCAGGATGCGCCCCAGCCGAGTGACGCGCGGGTCTTCATGCAGCTTGAACAGCAGCCCATCCGCGTCGTTGGACTCGAGGGAGACCTGGTCGGCACCGTCCACCATGGTGCGGAACTTCCAGATCCGGAACTCTCGCCCGCCGCGGCTGACGCGCACCTGCCGGTAGAACGCCGGTCCGGATGACGTGAGGCGCACCGCGAGTGCGACCAGCAGGAGCGGGACGGCGAGCACGACCAACAACGCGACGGCGAGAAGCCGGTCGAACAAACCCTTGACCACCCGGCGCCAACCGGTGAACTGCGGTACGTCGATCTGCAGGAGTGGGACACCGTCGACGGGGCGGATAGCAACGCGCGGACCGGCGATCTCGGTCAGTCCTGGAGCAACAAGGAGATCGACCGGCGAACCTTCGAGCGACCAGGCGAGGCGGCGCAGCCCGCCCTCCCCCAGTGCGCCGCTGCCCGCAACAGCGACCGTGTCGGCACCCACGTCCGCGGCGGCCATGGCGGCGAGCGCCGGCTCGCCCAGCACCGGCACGCCCTCCTCGGGTACTTCGGTCAATCCGCCGGGGACACACGCGCCGACGACCACGAATCCTGCGTGTGGCACGCGTCGCAACGAGACGATGAGGCCGCGCACCGTCGGAAGGTCGCCGACGACAAGAACGCGATGGGCGCACAAGCCACGGCGGCGCTGGCTGTGCAAGGCCTTGCGCGCGATCCAACGCAACAGGATCGACATCACGACCGTGCCGATGGCGGTCCCGACCACGACGGTGCGGGAGGCATCCGCCTTGGCGACGAAGCCGGCGAGCACAAACACGGCAAGCAGGCGCAGGCTCGCGTTGGCGACCCGTCGGAACTCTTCGCTGCCCGCACCGAGGATCCGCGCTTCGTAGGCTCCGGACAGCCAGAGCACAGCGACCCACACCGGTGCGACGGCCACCGCCAGGAGGCGGTAGTCGACCCCGGACAGGTAGATCGCTCCGCCGTCATAGCGCGCGGTGATGGCGACGAAGCCGGCGACGACCGCAGCGATGAGATCCAGCGCTATGAGCTTGCGCACGAGACGGCGGCGCCAGACGAGCGAGCGGTCGCGCTGTGCGCTGGCGGCGCGCGTGTCCGTGTCACCGGTGCCGGTCGAGGAAAGCAGCGAAGCCATTACGGGTTCCGGCGTACGAGCACGGCGGCAACGGTGCGGAAGGCCTCGCCTTCCGCGGACTCGGGGCTCACTTCGATCATGGTTCCGTCCCGGAACCCGAGCGTGACAGCCGTACTGACCGGAAGAGGCTCGAGATCCTCCGGCATCCAGCGGATGGACTGCACGGGAAGCATGATGCCCAATTGGACCTCATTTTGCCGATTCCGGCGCCCGGCGAGCCGGGTACGCGTCGGCAGCCATCTCACCCAGCGTGTCATGACCGGCACCTCAGGCGTTGGCCGCCGCCGCGTCGAGAGAGTCGACCACGGCGTACAGCAGCGCCAGTAGGACGGATTTGACGGATTCACGGTCGGTCGCGTCGCACGGTACGACGGGAATGTCCGGAGCCAGCTCGAGCGTCGCTCGCACCCGCTCTTCGTCGCCTTCATCGAGCCCCTCGGACCGGTTCAGCGCGACCACGAACGGAACCCGCGCCATCTTGCGGAACGCACCGAGGATCGAGACAGCTTCGTCGAGTGAGTCGGTGCGCGTTGCATCGACGAGTACGACGTAGCCGAGCATCCCCTCGCCGAGGATTTCCCACATGAAGTCGAAGCGTTCCTGGCCCGGCGTACCGAACAGGTAGAGAACGAGGTCGCGGTCGATCGTGATCCGACCGAAGTCCATCGCTACGGTCGTCTCGTTCTTCTGCGAGCGGGTGTCGTCGGTGATGTCCTTCTCGGTGGACAGCACCGTGATCTCACTGATCGTCCGGATGAGCGTTGTCTTACCCGCGGAGAACGGACCCGTCACCACAATCTTGACGGCATTACCTCCGCCGCGACGACGCTTCTTGCCTGGGGTGGCAGCCACGATCACAACCCCCGCACGCCGGCGATGAGACGAAGGAGCAGGCTCTTGTTCACACTCGGGTCACGCTCGATGAGACCCGAGCCCGACGATGCGTCCAGTGCAGTTTCCGACAGTGGGTCCATCGGCGGGTCCGCGATCGCCGCGGTGCCGTCGATCTGGTTCCTGATCAGGGCGCCAGCGGTCGCGAGGTCGTCGTCGGGGTGCTCGGGGCGGCGGCGCGGGATCATCGGCTCGGCGCGCGCCGGGATGATCTCCTCGGTGTCGAGGTCCCCGGCCAAGGTCTCGATGGACGCGTCCACGATCACCTCGGTCGTTGCCTCCGCTTGCCGGCGCGACGAGCGACTTTTCTCCTCCGCAGGCTCCGGCTCGCGTTGCACGGGAGTCGTCGCCGCGAAGGCCTCCGCCACCGTCGACGCAGTGCTTTCCCGCTCGTTCGCGGAGATCTCCGCGCCGACTGGGTCGTCCAGCACCGGTGCCTGACCGGTTTCTACGCCGGCCAGCGCCGAGACACGACGCAAGAGCTGTTGGACCGCAGGCGGCTCGCCGTCGGTGGTGACGACCAGAAGTCCCCGGTCAACGAGCGAGGCGAGTGCAGAAACCACGGCGTACTCGCCGCGGCCGGTTGCACCGACGATGTCGGCGACCGGACGGCGCCCGTCGACAAGGGCCAGCAGCGCCCACTCGTCCCGCGAGAACGTCGGATCCTCGACCGGCGCGAGGGCCACCGCCAGAACGGCCTCCGGGGAAGGGATCGTCGTCGAGACCTGTGACCAGCCGTCCAACCGGCGCCGGGCTTCCTCGACCGCGTTCTCGACGGTGACTGCGACACCGACGTCGTCCGGGTTGCTTTCGTCGATGACGAACTCGAAGTCACCTTCGGGCCAGCGCAGCAGGTCGAAGACGGTGTCGATGACGTGCTCAGACGCGGTCTCGTGCAGGAGCGAGTCGTCGAGGGTTCCGGCCTGCTGCAGCGCGCGCGCCACGCCGAGATCGGTGCTGTCCAGGACAGCGTCCACGGCGCCACGCAGGACGTCGTCGTCGACGATGCCCGCACCGATGAGCCGGCGAGCGAGTGCCTGGCGGCCGACGTTCGAGCTACCGCCCGTGAGCGACCCGGTCGTCACATAGACGACACCATGCAGGTCGTCGCGACGCAGGTGTAGCCCGCCGGTCTTCTTCGTGAAGCTCAAGAGCTGGAAGATGTCCGGCAGGCTGAAGGCGTCGAGCGAGCCTTCGAGTCTCACGGCGAGGCTCCGTCAGTCGGAGGGGCGGGGGGCGCGATCAGGACCAGCCGCCGGATTCCCCCGGCAGCACGGTCCCGCCAGGGGCGTACGACGACCAGCCATTGCTTCCGACGGAGTCCCCAGCAGGGGCGGACTCATCGGCAGATTCGATAACGGCCGCGGCGGACTCTTCCGCTACGGGAAGCGCCTGCTCGGGCACCGTGGGCACGACCTCGTCCGCGCGGTCAGTGCGCAGGACATCGGCGATGGTCGCGGCGGACCGGCGGACTTCGTAGAGCATGAGGCCTACCTTGGCCTTGGGCGCGGCGACGGCGACGAGGACGGCCTCGTCCTCGGCGGAGACGAGGAAGACCGTGCCGGTCTCGCCCTCGATGTAGACCTGGGAGAGCTCCCCGCGGCCGAGTCCCTGCGCTGCACGCTCACCGAGTGAGAGCAGCGCGGCGCTCATCGCGGCGACGCGGTCTTCGTCCATTGACGATGGCAGAGCCGACGCCATGGGCAGACCGTCGAACGACACGACGGCGGCTGCCTCGATCTCCGGCGCCTCACGCAGGAGGTCAGCGATGGCCTGGTCCAGCCGCGCTGAACGGCTCAGGGGCTCACCGGTGGAATGGACTGGAGACATCGCGCGCACCTCTCGAGGCTCATGGTCGACCAGCGGCTGGCCCGGTGCCTGGTCCCGGGCGTGGCTCTGTCTCCCATCGGCGTGCTCAGCGCATGGCTTAAACCGGCTGGGGTGAGTCCCGACTAGCGGTGAGGCCGAGGCGGTCGGCGAGGCTCTAACTTCGCGCGGCCAGGGCCGCCGATCCAGCTGATCGCATGGCAGCGACCGGCGCCGGCCGCCCCGTCATGAGCTCCACCTGGCGCGCGGCCTGGTGCACGAGCATGGCCAGCCCCCCAATCACGCGGCTGCCCGCGGTGGTAGCGGCTCGGGCCAACGGCGTCGGCCAGGGGTCATAGACGACATCGAAGACGGCACGGGTCGCCGGCCCCACCTGGGGAGCCACGTCGTCGGCCGCCCCCGCCGGCACCGTGGAGATGACCAGGTCGACGGCCCACGACTCAGGCGGCCCCGGCCACAGCTGGACGGTGGGACTGCTGCCCATGCGCTCGGCTGCAGCGAGCGTGTCTGCGCTGCGCTCCTTCGAACGCACCACGACGGTGGGGGCGTCGACCCCGAGCTCACGCGCCGCCGCGAGTGCCGAGGTGGCCGTCGCTCCGCCGCCGAGGATGGTGACCGACTCGAGGCGCTCGAGCGTCGCCTCCTGCACTGCAGCCACCATGCCGTACACATCCGTGTTGTCACCGAGCCGCCGACTGCCCTGGAAGACAACGGTGTTCGCCGCGCGCGTCAGCTCGACCATCGGTGACGGCTCGTCGAGCAGCGCCAGCACGACCCGCTTCAGCGGCATCGTGAGGGACAGCCCTCGCCACGAGTCGTCGAGGCCGTCGATGAAGTCGGCGAGCTGAGGGTCTCCGACGTCGATCGCGTCGTAGGTCCAATCCAGTCCGAGCACGTCGTACGCCGCTCGGTGCAGCACGGGCGACAGTGAATGCGTCACCGGTGAGCCGATGACCGCGGCACGACCCGGACTCACGTGACCCCGTTGGCGCGGCTGGTCGCCTTGTCCCTCAGGAACTGTTCGTTCGTTTCGGAGAACGCCGTGTGCCCCGCCTTGTCGATGGTCACGAAGAACAGCCACGGCCCGGGTGTGGGGTGTAGCGCGGCCTCGAGCGCCGCGCGCCCGGGTGAGTCGATCGGCGTCGGCGGCAGTCCCGCGTGGATGCGGCTGTTGTACGGCGAATCCGCGTGCAGATCGGATGCGGTGAGCGCGCCCTTCCGCTCCGGGAACAGGTAGTTGAGCGTCGAGTCGAAACCGAAGGGCTTGCCCCACGACGGCCTCAGCCGGTTGTAGGCGACCCGCGCCACCTTGGCGTAATCCGCCGGCAACCGTGCCTCCTTCTCGACCAACGACGCGATCGTGACCACGTCGTACGGCGAGTAGCCCAAAGCACGTGCGCCACTTTCGAGTCCGATGTTCTTGGCTTCTTGCTTGAACCGGCTGACCATCGCCGTCAACGCCTGGACAGCGGTCGTCGAGTCCTCGAATGAGTACGTCGCCGGGAACAGGAAGCCTTCGAGCTTGCCGCGCGCGTACGCCGGGAGACCGAGCGCTGAGGTCTTGGCGGCCGCAGCCGTCACGTCGGGCAGCGGAATGCTCATCTGTTTGCTGATGATCTCGAGGATGCGCGAGAGTCGGGTGCCTTCCGGGATGACCACCCGACTGAAGACACGTGAGTCGGGATCGAGCAACAGCGTCAGAGCGAGCGACGCTTTCATGTGCTTGCGGAGCTTGTAGGCACCGGGCGCGATCGAGCGAGACCGCGTGTCGCTGCGCGCCGCATCACGGAAGGCCTCCGCGCTCTTGACGACGCCCGCCTTTTCTAACGTTGTACCGATATCGGCGGCGGTGTCCCCGGAGTTCACGGTGATCACGACGGAACCGCTGCCGTTGCCTCCATAATCCGCTGCCGGACCGAAGAAGTTGACGATGCGGCTGCCGCCGACCGCGACGGCAGTACCGAACAGGATCAGGACGACCGCTCCAGCGAGCAACGCGATGACACCGCTGCGTCGCCGCGGCCGCTGCCGCCCACCGTCGTCGTCATCGTCGAGCGCGATCCCGCCGAGCTGGATCGGCCCGCTCATGCCCGCTCCACAAGCTGACCGGGTGGCGTGCCGCCGGCCCGCTCCGCATCGAGCGCGGCCTGAAGGACGACGACGGCGGCGGCCTGGTCGACAACCGCACGTTGCCTGCGGCCGGCAACCCCGCTAGCACGCAAGTCACGCGTCGCCTGCACGGTCGACAGGCGCTCATCGACCAGGCGCACCGGGACGTCGACACGCGCCGCGAGCAGTTCGGCGTAGCCGCGCGCGGACGATGCAGCCGCACCATCGGCGCCGGAAAGCGACCGGGGTAGACCGACGACGACCTCGACCGCTGCTCGGTCACGAGCCAGGTCGGCCAGAGCCTCGACATCAGCGTTGCTCCGGTGGTCACGCGCAAGCGTCTGCACCGGGGTTGCGAGCTGCCCGTCCGGGTCGCTCGCAGCAACCCCGACGCGGACCTGGCCGACGTCGACGCCGATGCGTACACCCGGTCGCACGAGCATCACCCTTTGCGCGCCACCCGTTGGGCGACCAGGTCGCGAACCGCGCCAAGAGCGCCGCCAAGCGCCTCCGGTTGGGTGCCGCCGCCTTGTGCGACGTCGCCACGGCCACCCCCGCGACCGCCGAGCAAGGCCGCGACGTCCTTGACCAGGTCGCCGGCGAGGATGCCGCGCTCCTGAGCCAGGTCGTTGACGGCAACGACGACCGACGGCCGCGAGTCAGTCACCGACCCCACCGCGATCACGGCAGGTCGGTCTGCTGGCAACTTGCTGCGCACGTCGAGGGCCAACTTTCGCAAGTCGTCACTGCCCGTGCCGTCTGGGGCCGCGTGCGCAACGAGGAGCGCGCCATCGACATCCACCGCGGCCGCCGCTAGCTGTGGCGCTATCTGTAACGCAGCATCGCCACGCATTCGGTCAACGTCGCGCTCAGCATCCCGAAGGCGCTGCATCAATGCGCCAATACGGTCGGGCAACTGGTCGGGAGCGGTCTTCAGCATCTCCGCGACGCGCGACACGATCACGTGCTCGCGCGCGAGAAATCGATACGCGTCCGCACCAACGAGCGCCTCGACGCGACGCAGACCAGAACCGATCGATGCTTCGCCCAGCAAGGTGATCACACCCAGCTGCCCTGAACGTGCTGCATGTGTTCCACCGCAAAGCTCACGCGAGTAGTCGCCAACCTCCACGACGCGCACGCGGTCGCCGTACTTCTCGTTGAACAGCGCGACAGCGCCGATCTCCCGAGCCTGATCGAGCGACGTCACGAACGCGTGCACGTCGATGTCATCGAGCAGGACGGCGTTGACCTCGGCCTCGACGTCAGCGAGCACCGACTCCGGCACCGCGGTGGGGCTGTGAAAGTCGAAGCGGAAACGTCCCGGCGCGTTCTCCGAACCTGCCTGGGTCGCGCTCTCGCCGAGCGCGCGCCGGAAACCTGCATGCACGAGGTGTGTCGCGGTATGTGCGCGACTGATTGCGCGGCGGCGTTCGACGTCGACCTCGGCGTAGGCCGGTGCACCGACCCGCACCAGACCACGTGTGACCCGCGCGCGGTGGACGATGAGATCGCCGAGTTGCGGCTGGACGTCGACGACCTCGAGCAACGCCTCGCCCGCACGAATCCGGCCCTGGTCAGCAAGTTGCCCACCACCCTGCGCGTAGAACGGCGTGCGACCGAGCGCGATCTCGACCTCATCGCCCTCCCCGGCCGTGTCCGTCAAGGCGCCCTCGCGCAGCAGGCCACGGACTGTCGAGTCACCGACCACAGTCGCGTAGCCGATGAACTCACTGGGACCGGTCTTCTCGCGCAGCGCTTGGTACGCCGATGTGTCCACCCCACCGGACTTCTTCTCGCGAGCATCCTCGCGGGCACGACTCCGTTGGTCCTCCATCAACTGACGGAAGCCGGCCTCGTCAACGGCAAGGCCCTGTTCGGCCGCCATCTCCAACGTCAGGTCGATCGGAAAGCCGTGCGTGTCATGCAGCTGGAACGCGACCGTGCCGGGCAGCGTTCGCTGGCCCCTGTCACGCACCTGCTGGGCGGCGAGATCGAAGATCTGCGTGCCGGCCCGCAACGTTTCCAGGAACGATGTCTCCTCCGCGCCGACCACGGTGGCGAGGCGAGCATGTTGTGCGACCAGTTCCGGATACTGCGGCCCCATCGCCTGCACGGTCGCGTCCACGAGCTCGTGCATCGTTGGCTGATGGGCACCGAGCAGGCGCATGTTGCGCACCGCGCGCCGAAGGACGCGACGCAAGACGTAGCCGCGACCCTCGTTGCTCGGCGTCACGCCGTCGGCGATCAGCATCGTGGCACTACGCACGTGATCGGCAACGATCCGCAGCGCCACATCTGATTCGTGGTCCGCGCCGTACTGCTGTCCCGACAGCTCCGACGCGCGATCCAGGATGACGCGGGACGTATCGATCTCGTAGAGGTTGTCAACTCCCTG
The DNA here is from genome assembly GCA_033851265.1 of Frankiales bacterium. Classification (GTDB taxonomy): domain Bacteria; phylum Actinomycetota; class Actinomycetes; order JAWWOW01; family JAWWOW01; genus JAWWOW01. Next base: position 400,089 of record JAWWOW010000004.1, on the reverse strand, counting down.
CAGGATCGTGGCGAGGCGCTCGAGCCCGAGGCCGGTATCGATGTTGCGGGCCGGTAGCTCGCCGAGGATCGGGTAACCCTCCTTGCCGGGACCCTCGCCGCGGACGTACTGCATGAAGACGAGGTTCCACACCTCGAGGAAGCGCTCCTCATCGGCGATCGGGCCGCCGTCGTTGCCGTACGCCGGCCCGCGGTCGTAATAGATCTCACTGCACGGTCCGCACGGGCCCGGGACGCCGACTGACCAGAAGTTGTCAGCCATGCCGCGGCGTTGAATCCGGTCGGCTGGCAGGCCCACGCTCCGCTGCCAGATCTCGACGGACTCCGCGTCGTCCTGGTAGACGGTGACCCAGAGCCGGTTGGGATCGAGCCCGTAGCCGTCGGCCTCGACCGGCGTCGTCAGAAGCTCCCATGCAAGTGGGATGGCACGCTCTTTGAAGTAGTCACCGAAAGAGAAGTTGCCGCACATCTGGAAGAACGACGCGTGCCGCGTCGTCTTGCCGACTTCCTCGATGTCCAGGAAGCGCACACACTTCTGCACACTCGTTGCGCGCTGCCACGGCGGGGACTGCTGGCCGAGGAAGAACGGCATGAACGGTTGCATGCCGGCGATCGTGAACAACGTGGTCGGGTCGTTGGACACAAGCGGCGCCGACGGCACGGCGACATGGTCACGCGATTCGAAAAAGCGCAGCCACCGACGACGAATCTCGGCGGACTCCATTAGCTGGCGGTTCCGCCCTGATCGATACCCAATGCGGAGCGCAGCTCGTATTCGCGCTCGGCCATTCCGGCACGCACCTCGTCGACGAAGCCGGTCACGGCACCGCTCAAGCCCTTGCCGGCCCCGCTGACATTCCGTGCCACGCCCTCGGGAGTGAACTGCTGCGCTGCACGAGTGAGACGGCGAACGATGAGCACACCGGCAGTCGCGCCGAGCGCGATGTAGAACAGGCGCATCAGACGTCCTGTGAGTGTCGCGAGGAGCGTTTGGCAGCTCGCGCAGCCTTGCGTTCGTTCTTCATCTCGGTCTTGACCCGCTTGGTCACGTCCGCCTTCTCCCGCTCACCCAATGCCCGGCGTACGCCGTAGGAGAAGGCCGCCACCTTGACCAGCGGACCACCAAGCGTCGCCGCGAACACCGACGAGAGCGCAGACGCGTTGGTGGTCACCGTCTGCACGTTGGCCGTGATCACGTCGACGCGCTCGAGGTTGGTATTGACGTGGACGATCGATGTCGTCGCCTCAGACAGCAGCGGCACGGTGCGATCGGTGATGCCTGCGATGAGTCGTGTCGTCTCGGTCAACACCTGGCCAAGCTTCACCAGCACCAGGACGAGAAAGGCGACGAGCACCGCGAAAATGACGGCGAAAATGAGCGCGACAACACCACCGAAGGACACCATGGACGCGCTTACTCCTCCTGCTCGTTCGGTTGCTCGGTCCGCGACTCTTTACCCCGAAGTGCTCGCCGCAGTGTGTCGAGGCGCTCGGCGGCCGCCCGCTCCTCCCCAGCGGCGGAGGGCCGGTAGTACTCCCGGTCAGCGACAGTGTCGGGCGCGTACTGCTGTGCGACGACGCCGCCGAGGGGTCCGGCCGGGAAGTCGTGAGGATACCGGTAGCCGTGCCCGTGCTCGATTGTCTTTGCGCCGGCGTAGTGGGAGTCCCGGAGATGGGGCGGCACCGGCCCCGCTAGGCCCTGGCGGACGTCGGCCTGTGCCGCACCGATCGCCGTCACGACCGCGTTGGACTTCGGCGCGAGTGCGCAGTGGATGACCGCTTGGGCCAGCGTGATCGCGGCCTCCGGCCAGCCGATGAAGGCAACCGCTTGCGCTGCCGCCACCGATACCTGCAGCGCGGTCGGGTCCGCCATGCCGATGTCCTCGCTGGCAAGGATCACGATCCGCCGGGCGATGAACCGCGGATCTTCCCCGGCTTCGACCATGCGTGCGAGGTAGTGCAAGGACGCGTCCACGTCGCCACCACGCATGCTCTTGATGAACGCACTCGCCACGTCGTAGTGCTGGTCGCCCGTGCGGTCATAGCGGACGGCGGCGCGGTCCACTGCTCGCTCGACATCTACCAGGGTCACGGCGCCGTCGGTTGCGGCCGCTTCCAACGCATTCAGAGCTTTCCGCGCATCTCCGCCAGCGATGCGCAGGATGTGTTCCTCCGCCTGTTCGTCGAGCGTGACGCGACCGGCGTAGCCCCGTTCGTCGGTGAGCGCGCGACGGACGAGTCGGCGTACCTCCTCGTCGGTCAGCGACTGAAGGGTGAGGAGGAGGCAGCGTGAGAGCAGCGGTGAGACGACGGAGAAGAAGGGGTTCTCGGTCGTCGCGGCGACGAGTGTCACCCAGCGGTTCTCGACAGCCGGCAGCAACGCGTCCTGCTGCGTCTTGGAGAAGCGGTGTACCTCGTCAACGAACAAGACGGTGCGCTTGCCATTCATGCCGAGGTCACGCCGCGCACCTTCGACGGCCGCCCGCACATCCTTGACACCGGCTTCGACGGCCGAGAGCTCGACGAAACGCCCGTCGATAGAGGCGGCAACGACGTGGGCGAGCGTCGTCTTGCCGGTGCCGGGCGGACCCCAGAGGAGCAATGACGGCGCCTGCCCTTCTTCGATCAGGCGGCGCAGCGGGGTGCCCGGGCCAGTCACGTGCTCCTGGCCGACGACCTCATCAAGGCTCCGTGGGCGCAGCCGAACCGCGAGCGGAGCAACGGCCGCCTCGGCATCCCGCCTGCCGGCGTCGAAAAGGCTCTCGGTCGGGCCCGCGGTCGGCCCAGTCGTCGGCGCTGGCACGCTTCGAGCCTATGCCGGTCCCGCCGGACCTTCTGTCTGTCACCCAGTCAGCCCTCATGCATCACTGTGTGTCACTTCTATCGTCGATAAGGCCGGCGCGTCGGCTGGATCCCGTTTCGCTCTTTTGACTGAATCGTTGAGCAGGTTGCCGTTAGGCCGATCAGGTCAGGGGGGACACCAACACCATGATCTGGCTCGTTGTGGCCCTGATCGCGTGGCCCGTCCTGTCACTGCTCGTCGGCTTGTTCCTTGGCCGCGGCCTGGCCCGATGCAACACCGAGACGCCGGCGCCGATGCCGGAGTTATGGGCACGTCGCTCGCTGCCCGCCTCCACTGTCGCTCCACTGCCTCCGCACCGGCGCCAGGTCGGCTAGCGAATCAGCAGTTAGTTCCGCCGCTCGTCCGCGATGACCTCCGCGCCTGGCTTGTTCGCTGGCGGAGCCGGCTCATCCGGCCGCACATCGACTCCCGCCTCCCGACGCTGCGCCTCTGTTATCGGTGTGGGTGCGCCGGTCAACGGGTCGCCGCCGGAAGCAGTCTTGGGAAACGCGATGACGTCGCGAATCGAGTCATGGCCCGCGAGCAACGCCGCAGTGCGGTCCCAGCCAATCGCAATGCCACCGTGCGGCGGCGGGCCGTAACGGAACGCATCGAGGAGGAACCCGAACTTGCTCTCTGCCTCATCACGCGTGAGCCCAATGACATCGAAGACCCGCTGCTGCATCTCCCGGCGATGAATACGCACTGATCCGCCGCCGAGCTCCCAACCGTTCAGGACGATGTCGTAAGCCTGCGCGATCGCGTTGCCGGGGTCGTCGTGGAACCGGTCGGCCCATTCCGGCTGCGGTGCCGTGAACGGATGATGGACGGCGGTCCAGCCACCGTCCGCGTCGGTTTCGAACATCGGCGCGTCCACAACCCAGACGAACTCCCAGCGACTGCGGTCGATCAGATCGCACCGATCCCCGATCTCGAGCCGTGCGGCACCGAGCAGTTGGCGGGTGGTGGCGAGCTCGCCGGCCCCGAAGAAGATCGCGTCGCCAGGTGAAGCACCGACCGCGGCAGCAAGCCCGGCGCGCTCGGTGTCGGACAAGTTCTTGGCAATGGGGCCACCCAGTCCACCGTCTTCCTGCACCAGCACGTACGCGAGCCCGCGGGCACCACGCGCCTTCGCCCAGTCCTGCCAGCCATCGAGCTCCTTGCGCGTCTGCTTCGCGCCCCCGGGCATCACGACGGCGCCGACGTACGGCGCCTGGAAGACACGGAACGGCGTGCTCGCGAAGTACTCGGTGAGATCGACGAGCTCGTTGCCGAAGCGAAGGTCCGGCTTGTCAGACCCGTATCGCGCCATCGCGTCCGCGTAGGTCATCCGGGGAATCGGTAGCGGGACGTTGTACTGGACGAGGTCGCGCCAGACACGGCGGAGGACCGCCTCACCGACCGCGATGATGTCGTCCTGATCGACGAAGCTCATCTCGATGTCGAGTTGCGTGAATTCCGGTTGCCGGTCTGCGCGGAAGTCTTCGTCGCGGAAACACCGCACGATCTGGTAGTAGCGCTCCATGCCACCCACCATCAGCAGTTGCTTGAACAACTGAGGTGACTGTGGCAACGCGTACCAGTGACCAGGTTGCAGGCGCACCGGCACAAGAAAGTCACGTGCACCTTCGGGTGTCGAACGAGTGAGGTACGGCGTCTCGATCTCGACGAAGCGATGCTCTGCCATCACGTCGCGCGCGATTCGGCTGAGCTCCGAACGCATGCGGAGGGCATTAGCCGATGTGGAGCGGCGTAAGTCGAGGTACCGGTGCTTGAGACGGGTCTCCTCCCCCACGTCGTACCGCTCGTCTATCGGAAAGGGCAGCGGATCGGACTCGGACAACACGTCGAGCGAGGTGGCAATGACCTCGACATCGCCCGTCGGAAGCTCCGGGTTCTCGTTGCCCGCCGGTCGGCGTGCGACCTGTCCGGTCACTGCGATGCAGTACTCCGCCCGCAGCGCGTGGGCCTGCTCGGCGGGGACACCTTCGCGGAACACCACCTGCGCGATGCCGCTCGCGTCGCGCAAGTCGATGAAGATGACGCCGCCGAGGTCACGGCGTCGGGCGACCCACCCAGCGAGTACGACGGAACTGCCCGCTTGCTCTGCGCGCAGCGTTCCTGCCTCATGCGTGCGGATCACGAAAGCTTCTTCCGCAGGGTGTCAACGACGTCGTCGAGACGAACAGCGTCCTGTTCGCCGCTCGTAAGGTCCTTGATCTGGGCCTCGCCGGCTTCGATGTCTCGGTCCCCGACGATGACGGCGAACTGCGCTCCCGAACGATCAGCGGCCTTCATCGCACCTTTCAGCCCGCGTGTTCCGTAGGCCATGTCCGCACTGATGCCGGCGTGACGCAACTCGGTGACGACGACGAGCAACCGGCGGCGCGCCGCATCACCGAGTGGAACCGCGAATACCGCGCTCACCGGCGGCACTGGGATCTCAACGCCCTCCGCCTCCAACGCAAGCAACGTGCGGTCGACACCCAATGCCCACCCGATCCCGGGCAGCGCCGGGCCGCCGATCTCCTCCGCCAACCCGTCGTAACGGCCGCCGCCGCCGACGGCTGACTGCGCACCGAGACCGTCGTGCTGGAACTCGAATGTCGTCCGCGTGTAGTAGTCGAGTCCCCGCACGAGTCGCGGTGCGTCCTCCCACACCACCCCGAGGTCAGCCAACGCGACTTGCACGGCCGCGTGGTGTGCAGCGCACGCATCACAGAGATAGTCGTTGGGCAACGGTGCATCTGCGAGTTGTTTTTGTACGTCAGGCCGCTTGTCGTCGAGCACGCGAAGCGGGTTCATCTCGACCCGCTTGCGCGTGTCCGCGTCCAGATCCAGGCCACGGAGAAACGCCTGCAGTGCGTCGCGGTAGGCCGGTCGGCATTCGCGGCAGCCGAGTGTGTTCAGCAGCAGGCGTACGCCGGTCAGGCCGAGGTCGCGGTAACCGTCGATGGCGAGCGCGATGATTTCCGCATCGAGCAAGGGGTCATCCGTGCCGATGGCCTCGGCGCCGACCTGACTGAAGTGCCGGTACCGGCCGGCTTGCGGGCGTTCGTAGCGATAGAAGGATCCGGCGTACCACAGCTTCACCGGCAGGACGGCTTCGTGCAGCCGGTGCTGCAGAACGGCCCGCAACACCGGAGCGGTGCCCTCGGGTCGTAGCGTCACGTCGTCATCGCCGCGAGTGGTGAAGGAGTACATCTCCTTGGTGACGATGTCAGTGGACTCCCCTACCCCGCGGGAGAACAGCGCCGTCTCTTCAAACGTCGGCGTCTCGATGTAGGAGTAGCCGGCCCGGCGTACCGGTGCAGCAAGTGCGTCCCGGACCGCGAGAACCATCTCGGACCGCGGTGGGACCAAGTCGAAGGTGCCCTTCGCAGTGCGGAACGGCGTCACAGGCCGCGGCTCGGCGGCTGCGCGCCCGCGGCGAGGCCCGCTGCCTCCGCGAGAAACGGATTGGTCGCGCGCTCTCGCCCGATCGTCGTCTGTTGCATGTGTCCGGGCAGGACGATCGTCTCGTCGGGCAGGGGCAGGCACACCTTCGCCAGCGACCGCAGGATCGTCGGATAGTCACCGCCGGGAAGATCCGTGCGGCCGATCGACCCAGCGAAGAGCAGGTCACCGGAGAACAACACGGGCTCCATCTCCCCGGTAGGTGCCAGGCGGAACGTCACCGACCCCACGGTATGGCCGGGTGCGTGATCAACGACGAGCTCGACGCCGCCGAGTTGCAGCGTTTCGCCGTCGCCGAGCGGTCGAACGTCGTCCGGCTCGGCGAGGGTCAGACCGGGAAAGACTTCCCGCCCCACCGGCAGGCCCAGGCCACGGGCCGGGTCGGTGAACATGTAGCGGTCGTCCGGGTGGATGTACGCCGGGACCCGGTGGTCGGCGCAGACCGGCACGACCGACCAGATGTGGTCGATGTGACCGTGCGTGAGGATGACGGCGACCGGGCGGAGCCGGTGCTCGGCCAGGATCTCCTCGATCCCGCCGACGGCGTCCTGCCCGGGGTCGATGATGATGCAATCCTCGCCGGGCCCGGGCGCGACAACGAAGCAATTCGTGCCGAATGAGCCGGCGGGGAACCCCGCGACGAGCACGGTCGTCCTCCCCGCGATGGGACGGTGTTTGTCAGTGATCCGCTGGCCGCTGATCCACGGGAAGACTACCGGCTACCTAGACTCGCACGCCGGTCGAATATCGCCGCCACGAGCATCAGCAGGAGGAATAGGTGCCAAGTAAGAGGCGCGAGCGCGAGCTCGCTCGCCAGCGACACCTACGTCGTCAGCAGGAGTTGGCCCGCCGCCGAGCGCGTCAGCGGCAACGCAACGTGGTCGTAGCGGCGGTTGTTGTCGTCCTGCTGCTTCTCGGCGGGGGGGCGTACGGCTTCTCCGTGCTCGCTGGAGGCGACAGCACGGCAACGGCGAAGCCGTCGGCCACGCCTTCGCCTCAGGCCATCGCCTGCAACGGCGCGCAACCGCCGCCGGCAAAGACCACGACGTACAAGACCGAGCCAAAGGTGACGATCGACAAGACGGCGAAGTACACGATGCTGATCCAAACATCCTGCGGTGACATCACCGTCGCGCTCGAAGCGGCGAAAGCTCCGCGCACGGTCAATCTGATCAACTTCCTGTCGGGCAAGCAGTACTACGACGGCTCGTTCTGTCCACGGTCCACGGGAACACCGACGCTGATCATTCTGCAGTGTGGCGACCCCCAGGGAGCTGGCACCGGCGGTATGGACTTCACCATGCCCGAGGAGAACCTGACCGGCGCTAAATACGTCAAGGGCGTGATGGCGATGACCAAGGCCTCCGCGCCTCATACCAGCGGCAGTGGGTTCTTCCTCGTCGACAGGGACAGCGTCCTTCAGCCGGACTTCACTGTCGTCGGGCACATCACCAAAGGGCTGGATGTACTCGACCGGATCATTGCCATCGGCCAAGACGGATCGAGCGATCAGGGTGACGGTGCGCCGTTACAGAAGATCTACCTCGAGAAGGTGACAGTCACCAAGAGCAAGACGTGAGGTTCAGGCGTTGCCAGAGGTGACGCGGTAGACGTCGTAGACGCCTTCGACGGATCGCACCGCGTTGAGCACGTGTCCGAGGTGCTTCGTGTCGCCCATCTCGAACGTGAAGCGGCTGACGGCAACGCGGTCGCGGGTAGTCGTGACCGACGCCGACAAGATGTTGACGTGTTGGTCGGAGAGTACCCGCGTGACGTCGGAAAGCAGTCGCGTGCGGTCGAGGGCTTCAACCTGAATTGCGACGAGGAACACCGATGCCGACGACGGCGCCCACTCGACTTCGACCACTCGGTCGCCGTGCTGTGACAGGGCCTGGGCGTTGACACAGTCGGTGCGATGTACCGAAACGCCGTGTCCGCGGGTGACGAACCCGAGAATGCCGTCACCTGGCACCGGTGTGCAGCAGCGCGCCAGCTTGACCCACACATCGGCAACGCCCTTGACCACAACACCGGGGTCGCTGACCGGCCTCGGCTTGGCCGGTCGCGTCGGCATTGCCGTCTCGGCGATGTCTTCTACCGCGCCTTCGGTCCCGCCCATCGACTGGAACAGTCGTTGTACGACGGTCTGCGCTGACAGATGTCCCTCGCCGACAGCCGCATACAACGCGGATACGTCCGTGTAGCGAAGGTCTTGGGCAAGAGTGGGCAACGACTCGCCGGCCATCAGTCGCTGCAGTGGCAGGCCCTGCTTGCGCATCGCCCGGCTGATGGCTTCCTTACCCTCCTCGATGGCATCCTCGCGCCGCTCCTTGGCGAACCACTGCTTGATCTTGGTGCGGGCACGGGGGCTCTTGACGAAGCCGAGCCAGTCGCGGGTCGGTCCGGCGGTCTGTGCCTTCGAGGTGAACACCTCGACGACGTCACCGTTCTCGAGCGTGCTCTCCAACGGCACCAACCGGCCGTTGACACGTGCACCGATACACCGGTGCCCCACTTCGGTGTGGACCGCGTAGGCGAAGTCGACCGGCGTCGCGTCCGTTGGCAGGGCGAGCAGGTCACCCTTCGGGGTGAACACGAATACCTCGCTTGCGTGCAGGTCGAAGCGCAATGAGTCGAGGAACTCGCCCGGGTCGCTGGTTTCCTTCTGCCAGTCGAGGATCTGCCGCAACCACGCCATGTCGGTCGCCGTGTCGGCCGGCTTGCCACCCTTACTCGCCGTCGCGGTGTCGCCGTCCTCCTTGTACTTCCAGTGCGCAGCTAGGCCGTACTCCGCGCGCCGGTGCATGGAGTTGGTGCGGATCTGTATCTCGACGGGCTTGCCCTCGGGCCCGATGACGGTCGTGTGCAGTGACTGATACATGTTGAACTTGGGCATCGCGATGAAGTCTTTGAACCGCCCCGGCACGGGGTTCCAGTTGGCGTGGATGGTGCCCAGGGCGGCGTAGCAGTCACGCACCGACTCGACGAGCACGCGGATCCCGACCAGGTCGTAGATGTCGGCGAAGTCGCGGCCCCGCACGATCATCTTTTGGTAGATCGAGTAGTAGTGCTTCGGTCGGCCGGTGACGCTCGCCTTCAGTTTTGCCGCGCGCAGGTCGGCGGTCACCTGGTCAGTGACTTGCGCCAGATACGTGTCGCGTGACGGTGCTCGCTCCGCAACGAGGCGCACGATCTCGTCGTACCGCTTGGGGTACAAGGTGGTGAATGAGAGGTCCTCGAGCTCCCACTTGATGGTGTTGATGCCGAGACGGTGGGCTAGCGGGGCGTAGATCTCGAGTGTCTCGCGCGCCTTCTGCTCCTGCTTCTCCTTCTGCAAGTACTGCAGGGTGCGCATGTTGTGCAACCGGTCGGCCAGTTTGATGAGCAGCACCCGGATGTCGCGCGCCATGGCGACAACCATCTTGCGTACGGTCTCGGCCTCGGCCTGCTCGCCGTACTTCACCTTGTCGAGCTTGGTCACGCCGTCGACGAGCTCGGCGACCTGCTCACCGAACTCCTCGCGAATGCTGTCGAGGGTGTACGCCGTGTCTTCGACGGTGTCGTGCAGCAGCGCAGCAGCGATCTCGATCTCGGTCATGCCGATCTCGGCAAGGATTTGGGCAACCGCCAACGGGTGCGTGATGTAGGGGTCACCGGAGCGCCGGGCCACCCCGCGGTGGCACTCCTCGGCCACTTCGTAGGCGCGCTGCACGATGCGCAGGTCGGCCTTGGGGTGGGTGCCGCGCAACGTGCGGAACAGCGGTGCGAGCTCGGGCGGCCCCGATGTGGGCCGGACCGTGCCACCGAGTCGGGCGAGCCGGCGGCGGACCCGGCGGCTCGTCGACGTGGTCGCGTCGGTGGCGCCCTCGGTGGCGCCCTCGGTGGCGCTGTCGGCGGCGGCGTCGTCGAGGGCGTCAGCAGGAACGGGGTCAGCCGCAGTGGCCGGGGACAGGTCAGGCGGGCTGGCTACCGGCGTCTCGCCGCTTGGCTCCGCTGGGGCGTCCGCGACCGACGAGGGGGGCATGACCTCGTCGGTGGTGATCTCACTGGGCACGCGGGCACCTCCCCGGACCGTCCCTCCATGATAGGTGCCGAGCGGCGTGCTCCCGTGTAGCGAGTGCGCCGCGGCTCAGTACGACAACAGCGTGTGAACGTGACGACCGTGCTTGGACAGTCGCTCGCGGCCACCGAGAAACGTCAGCTCGATCAGCACGGAGATGCCGACGACGACACCGCCGGCGCGTTCGACCAATGTCGCAGTGGCTTCGGCGGTGCCGCCGGTTGCGAGTACGTCGTCGACGATGAGGACGCGGTCCCCGGCCTCGAAGGCATCGCAGTGGACCTCGAGAGTGGCCGCGGCGTATTCGAGCTCGTAGGACTCTTGGTAGGTCGCCGCCGGCAACTTGCCCAGCTTGCGCACCGGCACGAATCCCGCTCCGAAGTGATAGGCAACGGGCGCCGCCACGATGAAGCCACGGGCCTCGATGCCGACGACCTTGTCGATCGTGCCGCGTCCGTAGTGCGCGACCATCGCGTCGACCGCCCCCGCAAAGGCGACATGGTCGGCGAGCAGCGGCGTGATGTCGCGGAATACCACCCCTGGTTGCGGGTAGTCGGGGATGTCGCGGACGCGCGCGGCGAGCAGCGCACCCAAATCGAGCGGGACCGGCTGGTCGCTCACCGGCGCTTCTTGCGCCCGCCCTTGGGGCGGCTGCTCTTCGACTTACGTCGCCGCTGCTGCTGCGCCCGCCGCTGCTGCTGCCCGCCACCTTGCGTGGCCCGGCGCTCGGTCGTTGTCGCCGGCGCGGGCTCGTCTGCGTCGTCGTCATCGCCGTCATCATCGCGGTCAAGTACGGCTGTCGCCGTCCGCGCGCGCACTGTCGCTGGCGCCGCAGCCGCCGCAACTCCGGCCGTGGCACCCGCAGCCTTCCCCGCGCTGATCCGCGCATCGACCCGGCGCGCGAGCAGTTTCATCTGCGGCTCGCGCTCCTTGAGGTCGGCGAGCAGCGGCGTGGCGATGAAGATGGAGGAGTAAGTGCCTGCCGCCAGGCCGACGAACAGCGCGAGCGACAGGTCCTTGAGCGTCCCAGCCCCGAGCACGAACGCGCCGATGAACAAGATGCCGGCGACCGGCAGCAGCGCGATGACCGACGTGTTAATCGACCGCACGAGCGTCTGGTTCAAGGCCAGGTTTGCCGCCTGGCTGTAGGTCATCCGGTTGCCGCCGACGATGCCTGCGGTGTTCTCGCGCACCTTGTCGAACACAACGACGGTGTCATAGAGCGAATAACCAAGGATCGTCAACAACCCGATCACCGTGGCCGGGGTCACCTCGAATCCCGCGATGGAGTAGACCCCGATCGTGATCACGACGTCGTGCAACAACGCGACGAGTGCTGAGATCGCCATCTTGAACTCGAAGCGCACCGTGATGAAGCCCACGACGAACACAAGGAAAACGATGAGGCTGGTGATCGCCTTCTTGGTGATCTGATCGCCCCATGTGGGGCCGACCTGCTGGACAGAGATGTCGTTGCCATTGGGGTCGAGACCGAACTTCGCACCGATGGCGGTCTGGATCTGCTTCACTTCTTGCTCGGCCGTGGGGCCTTCGATCGGCTCGGTCTGCACACGGATGACGCCTTGTGAGTTCTTCGTCACGATCGGGTTCGGATGTCCCAACCCAGCGACGAGGTCCCGCGCGTCGGACACCGAGTGACCCTTCGACGGGAACTCGAAGACATCGCCGCCCTTGAACTCGATACCGAGGTTCAGCGGGCGAAAGACCAGCGCCAGCGCGCAGACCAGCACGATGAGACCCGAGATCGCGTACCACGTACGCCGACGGCCGACCACGTTGTAGGACTTCTCGCCGGTGTAGAGGCGAGCCCCCCAGTTGTTGTCACCGTCCGCGGCCACTAGACCTCCCCGGCGCGCGGGCGACCACGCGGGTGACGTTCACGCGGTGCGGCGACAGCCTTGACCGAGCCGAGTTGGTGCGCAGAAAGTCCGGTCCAGGGCTTGCCGCTACCGAACAGCTTGCTTCGCACCATGAGCGTCACGATCGGCTTGGTGAACACGAAGACGACGAGGATGTCGATGAGCGTCGAGAGCCCGAGCGTGAAGGCGAAGCCACGCACCGAACCGATCGAGAGGAAGTACAAGACCCCGGCGGCGAGCAACGAGATGAAGTCGGCAGCCAGGATCGTGCGGACTGCGCGCGCCCAACCCCGCTCCACTGCGCTTCGCAGGGTGCGGCCCTCGCGCACTTCGTCTCGTAATCGCTCGAAGTAGATGACGAACGAGTCGGCGGTGATGCCGATGGCGACAATGACACCCGCGATACCGGCCAAGGTGAGCGTGTAACTGATTGCGTGACCAAGGAGTACGACCGTGGCATACGTGAATGCACCGGCCACGATCAGGCTCGCGATAGTGACGAGACCGAGACCCCGGTAGTAGATGAGCGAGTAGAGGATGACGAGGATCAGCCCGATCACTCCGGCGACCAAGCCCGCATTGAGTTGGTCCTGACCGAGCGTGGCTGACACCGACACGACTTGCTGGCGCTCGAACTGGATCGGCAGCGCGCCGTACTTGAGCACGTTCGCGAGGTCATCAGCGTCCTTTTGGGTGAAGCTGCCGCTGATCTGCGCCTGTCCGCCGAGGATCGGTTCGACGATGCGGGGGCGAGACTGGACGATGCCATCGAGAACGACCGCGACCGCGTTGCATCCGGTGGGCGGACCGCACTGCGGGATATCCGGCAGCTTGGTCACTTCGGTGGTCAGCTTGCCCCACCGCGACGTCCCGCCGCCTTTGAACTCGAGATTGACCTGCCACTCGTTGCCGATGCTCTGGGGCTGGATCCCGGCGGAGGCGCCCTTGAGATCGGTGCCGTTGACCTTGGCCTTATCGAGGATGTACTTCTCCGTTTTGTCCTTGTCGCAAGCGATCAGGAAATAGTCGGGACTGCTGTCGTCTGGTTTCTGACTAGTGCAGGTGAACGCCGCGAAAGCCGCCTGCGCCTGTTGCAGAGTTGTGTACTTGGGTGGGGGCGTCGCGCCGGTTGACGTTGATGACGGGGTTGACGCCGAGGGGGTCGGCGCCGCGCTGCCGGATGCGGGTGCCGCGGACGCGCTCGGGGACGGCGTCACCCCGGTGACCAACGAGTGCGACAGAGCGCGGCCCTGGGCGGAACTGCTCGGCTTGGGTGTGCCCGTCGCCGTGGGCTTGGCCGATCCGGACGGACTCGCCGAACCGGATGGTGTGCCCGAGGGGGCCGGCTGGGCAGCGGGCTGCACAGCGTCGACCTGCAGCACCTGACGGAAGCGCAGCAAGGCGGTAGTGCCAACGAGGTCGAGCACGTCGTTGCGGCCCTTGCCCGGCACCGAGATGACGATGTTGTTGCCCTCGGTCGCGACCTCGGCCTCGGCGACACCGAGCCCGTTGACGCGCTGGCGGATGATGTTGATCGCCGTATCGAGGTTCTTTTTGGTGATCTTGCCGGCGGTGCCTTCGAGCAGCTTCGGCGTCAGCGTCACCTGGGTGCCCCCACGCAAGTCCAGGCCGAGCTGTGCGGTGGTGTTTCCCGTCCCGAACATGACGGCGAACAGGATCGCGATCATCCCCAGCCCGAAGGCGAGCATCCGCCCGGGCGGGATACCTCCTGCCGCTGCCACTCTGGTGTTCTCCTCGGTTGACGTGGGGTCCTGGACCGACCGGCAGTATCGCCCACCGCCTTATCGAACTGGTTCATCTCCGTTGGGCCGGTCGTCCGCGTCGCGCCTGGTCTCGGCGTCGCTGTCGCTCTCGATGCGCTCGAGACCCAACGCGTCTTCGGGCGGGACGACCCGGGCGATGGCCGCCCGCGCCCAGCGTGTCGTGACCCCGGGCGCCACCTCGATGAGCACAGCGTCGTCGTCCACGGCGGCGACGGTGCCGAACAACCCGCCGGTGGTCATCACTGTCTGGCCGGGCTCGAGCTGTTTTTGCAGCCCTTGCGTCCGCTTCATCCGGGCTCGTTGCGGTCGCAAGAAGAGCAGATAGACCGCGAGTCCGATCAGGGCGACGAAGGCGAAGCCGCTCCAGCCGCTGCCGGAGCTGTTATTGGCTGCCATGAACGATCCGTGCGCGAGACCGCCCGCGAGGATCACCAACACACACCCTTCCCCTTGACCCAGCCCCCGCACAGAGACGGCCACGACAGCTCGCCCAGCGGGCGACCAGTGCGTTCGTGGCCGCCGTGGAGTCTAGGCACCCTGGGTACGCGCGGCAACGAAGCCGGGGCCCGAAACAGACCACGAACGGCGCGCCCTCCGGGTTCCCGCGCATAGCCCTGGGCCAGGTGGGGCAAGAAGGCGCCGTGGCACAGCAGCGGCAGGTACGTCGGCGGGCAAAGCGCCCGGATCCCGATGTCGTCCTCCCCCCCGTCCCCCGGCGCCCGCTGCGTGACACCCGTCGAGCCGGGCTGGTGCTCAACCGCATTCGCACCGTTCTCGACGAAACGCGGCTCTAACTCTCGAACAGCCCGGGTGGGACCGCCGCCGCTGGCGGTTTCAGGCCCAGGTGCTGCCAGGCCGCTGGGGTGGCGACCCGCCCCCGTGGGGTCCGCGCGAGCAGCCCGGCCCGCACGAGGAATGGCTCGGCAACCGTTTCGACGGTCTCCGGCTCCTCGCCCACAGCCACGGCCAGGGTGGACAACCCCACCGGTCCGCCGCCGAAGCGGCGCAGCAGAGCGTCGAGGACGCCGCGGTCCAGCCGGTCGAGCCCGAGCAGGTCGACTTCGTAGACGGCCAAGGCGGCGGCTGCGATGTCGTGGGTGACCACGCCGTCGGCTCGAACCTCAGCAAAATCGCGGACCCGGCGGAGGAGCCGATTGGCGATGCGGGGAGTGCCGCGCGACCGGCCGGCGATCTCGGTCGCCGCAGCCGCCTGGAGGTCGACGCCGAGCAAACCCGCCGAGCGACGGAGCACGTGTTCGAGCTCATCCGGGGAGTAAAAGTCGAGGTGGGCGGTGAAGCCGAAACGGTCCCGCAGCGGGCCGGGCAGCAGACCCGCCCGTGTCGTGGCACCGACCAGGGTGAACGGCGCGATTTCAAGGGGGATGGCAGCGGCACCGGGTCCCTTGCCGACGATGACGTCGACGCGGAAGTCCTCCATGGCCATGTAGAGCATCTCTTCGGCCGGCCGCGCCATCCGGTGGATCTCGTCGAGGAAGAGCACCTCGCCCTCACCCAGGGTCGACAGCAGCGCGGCCAGGTCGCCCGCGCGCTCGATCGCCGGCCCGCTGGTGATGCGCATGGGCGCGCCCATCTCTGCCGCCACGATCATCGCCATCGTGGTCTTGCCGAGACCGGGCGGACCGGCCAGCAGGATGTGGTCAGACGGCCGGCCGCGGCGCCGGGCACCCTCGAGCATGAGCGCGAGCTGCTCGCGGACCCGCTCCTGGCCGATGAACTCGTCAAGCCGCTTCGGCCGCAGCGCGGCTTCGACGAGCCGGTCATCCCCGTCGGCGTACGGCGAGACGATCTCCAGACCGTCGATGCCGGCGCTCATTGGTGCACCCTTAGCGGGTGCACCAATGCGGAGACGCGATTCTGATTGGAGCTGCGCTCCTCCGCTGCGCTTCGGTGCTCGCTCATGCGCGGCTCAGCATTTGCAGTGACTGCTTGAGCAGTACGCCGACGTCCGGCGCACTCTCGCCGGCCGACATGGCTTCGGCCTCCGGACGGATCGCGACCAGGGTGTCCTCCACCTCGCGGCTGCTCCAGCCGAGCCCGGTCAGCGCGCTGCGCAACTGGTCGCGCCAGCCGGTCACGCTGTCGCCCGGCAGCCGCACCACGCCGCCATTGGCGGCTCCGTCTGGTGGTCCGAGCCGGCCCTTGAGCTCGAGCAAGATCCGCGCCGCCACCTTGCGCCCGATGCCGGGCACGAGGCTGAGGGCCCCGACGTCCTCACCGGCGACGGCGATCCGCACGGTGTCAGGCGTGTGCACGGCGAGCACGGCTTGCGCCAGCCGGGGACCAACGCCTGTGACGGTCTGCAGGACCTCGAAGACCGACCGCTCGTCCTCGGTGGCGAAGCCGTAGAGCGTCAGCGCGTCCTCCCGGACGACCAGCGCCGTGACGAGCCGGGCGTGCTCCCCTGCGCGCAGCGTGGCGAGCGTCCCGGGCGTACAGACGACGAACAGGCCGATCCCACCGACGTCGACGACGGCCCCGTCAGGACTAACCATGCCCACGACTCCGGACACGCTGGCGATCATTCGACGCCCACAGGCGGCGCGATGGCGGCACCTCCGTTAGAACAGATGTTCGCATGGAGGCTAGCGAGCCACGGCCACGATGACGGCCCGACGCGCCGAGAAGAGAGCGGCGGCGTCACGATCGGCGCCGCCGCCGACTTATCAACCGATGTACTGGGACTTTGTGCAGCTTGGGTCTCCGGCATTCGACTTGTCGAAGACGAACTTCACGGTGAACCAACCGCCGCCTCGCGCGTAGGGACCGTAGTAAAGGTGCCACTGCCCGTCTTGAACACCGTTGTCGTTGTTCGCAAGATTGAGTGTCGGCATCAATCCCGCGTCGGACACGTAGATGTTCGCCTTGTTGCCACCCGAGTTCGATCCCTTTTGGATGTTGTAGTAGAGCTTGGGATGGAACTTATCGGTGAGTTGCATGTAGCCCGTGAATCCTCCTGAGGTGCACGACACCGTCACCACGGTCGCATGGGCGTAGTTCGATGTTGCGACAAGGAACGCTGGAATCGTTGCTAGCACGATTGCCGCGCGAGTCTTGAAAAGCATGGATCCCCCTTTGCTTGGGCGCACAGCGTTGGTGGAGGTTATTACCAGCCTTAACTGGCGTCTAGGGAGTTGCGCTGACTCTGCGTAAACTCGCAATCTTCGCTTGCTCCGCCAGCCGCGCAATTGATGCTCCTCGCCACACGTGGCAGATCGCCAGCGCGAGGGCGTCGGCGGCATCGGCCGGCTTCGGCGGTGCCGGGAGCCGAAGCAAGCGGGTGACCATGGCGGTGATCTGGGCCTTCTCGGCCCGGCCGTTGCCGGTCGTCGCGGCCTTGACCGCGCTCGGCGTGTAGACGACGACGGGCAGGCCACGGCGAGCAGCGACCACAATCGCGATCGCACTGGCCTGAGCAGTGCCCATCACGGTGCGGACGTTGCGTTGGCTGAAGACCTGTTCGACCGCGACCGCGTCGGGGTGGTGGGTGTCGAGCCAGCTCCCGATGGCGACCTCGAGTGCGACCAGTCGGTCACCGACGGCCGCGTCGGGAGGCGTGCGGATCGCGTCGTAAGCAACGGCGTGCAACGGCCGCCCAGGGGCACCGTCGACAATCCCCAACCCGCACCGGGTCAGCCCCGGGTCGACCCCCAACACCCGCACTAGCCCTCCACCGACCGTCCGAACAGATGTTCGGACACGGTAACGGGGGGTGGCGGCAGTGGACGGCATTGACGGCAATGACGCGCCGAAGTGGTGAATCCGGCGATCGGCAGAGTAATCGGAATTTGCGCCGTTCGGCGTAGTGACTCTGGGTAGTCAGCAAGTAGCCTTTCGTGACTAGTAAGTGTTCCGGGACGCATTGACCTGGGGACCGTCATTCGGTCGCAAGGGACCCCAGCGAGCGGAGTAGCGAGCCCACGCCCGGGACGGCCGGCATTTACCGACCGATCCTGCGGAGGGCCCGCGTGCGACCCACGTGCCACCCCGGCGTCCGACCCAGCACCAGCTGGGGCGGCAAGCGTCGTACCCGACCCTCGACCAGCTGGGGCGCGCGCTTCGCCGCCGTCCCTGCCCTCGCGCTGACCGCCCTCGGCACCCTGGGAGTGACCACGGCTGCTGGCGCCACCGTCCCCGGCACGGCCGCTCTTGCCCCTCCCCGGGAAGCCGTCGTCGTCACCGGAGCAGATGCGGCCGCCGCGCTGCGCGCCATCGGCGCCCGCAACGTTCGTTCCACCAGCTACACCCCGGTCGCCATCGCCAGCGTCACCCAGTCGCAAGCTGCCGCGCTGACGGCACGTGGCCTGCGTGTCGTTCCGGACGCTCCGGTAACGCTCGATGCCGATGGCACAACTCCGGAGACCACCGACGCAACGGCTGACGAGAGCGCGGCTACGGCAAGCGGCGAGAACAGCGACGGTGAGACGCCGGCCGTAACGACCGTCGCCAGCGCGAGCGGTGCCGACCCGGTCGTCAGCACGGCGACGACGCGGGCCGCCAGCTCGAGCCGGGGTGTGAGCCAGGTTGGTAACTACGGCGGACAGGCTGGCCAGAATGTGCCAGGCGCGCAGCGTCGACGCGACGATCGCACAGCGGACCGTCGCCTCTCCTCCCGTGACCTCGTCACCGGCTCCTATTGGCATGGAAGCGGCGCCGGCGTCACGGTCGCTGTCGTCGACTCCGGCGTGGATGAGGTGCCTGGCCTTTCCGGCCGCGTGACGCGGGTGGCCAACTTCACCGACGAGTCAGCAAATGACCGTTACGGCCACGGCACTTTCGATGCTGGCTTGATCGCCGGCGACGGATCAGCCGCAGACGGGTCAGCCACGGGGATCGTCGGCGTCGCGCCGAAGGCGCGCATCCTCTCGGTAAAGGTTGCGGACAGCAGGGGTCGCAGCACCGTAGGACAGGTGGCGCTCGGTCTCGCCTGGGTGATTGCCCATCGCGAGCAGTACGGCATCGACGTCATCAACCTGTCGATGTCGACGGCGATCCCGATGGCGTACGACGTGAACCCCCTGAACGCGCTCGCTGAGGCAGCCTGGTTCTCGGGCATCGCCGTCGTCGTCAGTTCAGGTAACGGTGGGCGCAGCACGATCAGCAGTGCGCCGGCCAATGACCCGTTCGTGATGACCGTCGGCTCGGTCTACGACCACAACACGCTGACCCGGGCCGACGACACGATCTCGCCGTACACGAACATCGGCCGGACGCTAGACGGTTTCGTCAAGCCGGAGCTCATGGCTCCCGGCCAGCACATGCAGTCGACGCTGCCAACCGGCTCGCAGCTGGCTAGCCAGCAGACCGTGACCGGGCTTCCGTCCGGGTACGGCCAACTCTCCGGGACCTCGATGGCGACGGCGGTCGCCTCTGGAATCGTTGTGCTCCTGATCGAGGCTCGTCCCCGGCTGAACACCGACCAGCTCAAGGGCGCGCTGATCAGCGCGACCGGCAATCTGAATCAGCCCGTCCTGTCACGTGCGATGCGCCACTCCAGTCGGTTTGCAGCCAACGTGGGGATCCGGCCGTCGATGGCACTGGCCGCGGCCTACGCGCAGCTCTTCGAGCACACCACGGACTACAGCAGCGTCGACTGGAACGCTGTGGACTGGCGGGCGGTCGCCTGGGACCAGGCCACGTGGACGAACGTCGACTGGACATCGGCCACCTGGTCCTCGGCCACCTGGTCGGAAGCGACCTGGGGATCCGCAACGTGGGCCAGCCTCACCTGGGCGTCAGCCACGTGGGCGGACGCGTCGTGGTCGTCGGCCTCGTGGTCGAGCGCGTCCTGGGCGGACGCCTCGTGGTCCTCAGCCTCGTGGTCATCGGCATCGTGGGCCGATGCCTCGTGGGCGGACGCCACGCCCGCGGGCGACTGACGTCCCGCGGCAACGGGACCATAACCACGCATGAGTGCCATTACGGCGGATCGCGCCGCTGATCGGTGGTTGAGCCGGGGGCGCCGCGAGCCGATCACCGAAGAGGCGGGTCAGGTGACCCCCGGGCTGCCTCGCCCGAAGCCGGGCGGTCAGCTGCGAGCGGCGAGGGATGGCATGCGCGGACTGCCTCTCCGGGCACAGGCCTACATCGTGGTCATGGCGCTGGGCGCCCTGGCCGCGTCGGTGTGGGCGGCTCGCCATCCGGTGACGGGCGGCTCGGACGTTGTCCTCGGCATCGGCTTGGCGTGTGCCGCGGCCCTCGCGCAGGCATTCGAAGTCCATATGCCGTCCAACAAGGCCTACAACGCAACACTCGCCTTCCTCCTCGCGGCATCTCTTCTCGTCGGGCCGCTGCCGACGGTCCTGGTGGCCGCAACCCCCTTCGTGGTCGAGCAGATCCGTCGGCCGAAACAGATCTACATCCAGGTCTTCAACGCAGCCACGCACGTGCTCGCCGCGTTGGCCGCGTCTGCCGTCTACGCGGTGTTCCTCGGTGGCTGGCCGCCGACCGATGGCCGGATCTCGCTGATCGGAGCAGCGTTCGCCTTGGCGACTCTGCTTGCGGTGAACCACACGACGTTGGTCGTGGTGCTGTGGTGGGCGCGAGGAGTTCGGCCGCGGGAGAGTGGGCTGTTCGGCATCGAGGGCCTGTTGACGGACGCGACGTTGCTCGCGCTCGGTGTCGTCGTCGCGGCGCTGTACACCGCGAACCCCTCACTCGTGTTGTTTGCACTCGTGCCTTTTGCACTGCTGCAGCGCGCGTTGTACTTCCCTGAGCTCACTCGTGCCTCGCGCACTGACCCCAAGACGGGGCTGATCAATTCGGCGTACTTCAACGAGCTTGCCGAGGAGGAACTGCGACGCGCTGCGCGATTTGGCCATCCCGTCGCAGTGGTCGTCGCGGACTTGGACTTGCTGCGCAACATCAATAACGCATACGGCCATCTTGCCGGTGACATCGTGCTCAAGGGTGTCGCCGACATCCTCAAGGAAGAAGTGCGTGAGTACGACGTCGTTGCGCGGTTCGGTGGCGAGGAGTTCGCTCTGTTGCTTCCGGATGCGGACATCGAGGAAGCGCACCAAGTCGCCGAGCGAATCCGCGGTCGCGTCGCGCGGGAGCGCTACGACGTTGCTACATCGTTGACACCGATTCCGGCGACCTTGTCACTGGGCGTCGCGGTTCGCACTGTGCACGGCGAAACGTTGAAGGAGCTGATGCACGCCGCCGACCTCGCCGTCTACCGCGCCAAGATGGAAGGTCGCGACCGCGTGCGACTGGCGCGTACCGATGACAGCGCCGACACCGCGCCCGGCGCGTTCACCCGACCGGTGTCACCCATCGCGCGCGTGCTCGACCCCACGGCCATTCCGCTGCCTGAACAACGCCCGGCAGAAGCGCCGGCGCGTCGCGAGCGGCCCGCGTTCGTCGCAGCGGGCCCCCGCCGCGCCACGTGGCCGTTGACCGTTCTGGCAGCGCTCGCAGCATGCTTGGCGGCCCCCGCCGCAGTGTGGCTCTCCCCCGGTCTGTCGTGGGCGATCCTGGTTTTCCCGTTGCTCGCACTCGCCGCCGAGCTATCGGGCGAGAGTGTCTACGGCTCGAGCTTTGTGTCGTTGTCGGCCATCCCAATCCTCGCGGCTGCAGCCGCCGGTCAGCCCGCCGCCGCCGTACTCGCCGCTGTTGTGAGTGGACTGGCCGGGAGCTTGTCCCGGCATCGTCGGCTCGAGCAGGTGGTGTTCAACACCGCGACATTTGCGTTGTCAGCGGCCATCGCGTCGCTGGTACGTGGACTTCTGATCGCCGACAACAGCGGCTTTCATTCCCGTGAGCTGCCACTTCTCGCGGTCGTCATGGAACTCGCCACAATTGCCTATTGGCTCGTCGACAACGGGCTGGTCGCCATCGTCGTCGCTCGCGACGAAGGACGCTCGCCCTGGCGGGTGCTGAGAGACGACCTGGCATGGCTGCTCCCCCACTACGCGGTGTTCGGCGTGATGAGCACGTTGCTGGGTGCTGCATGGGAGGCCTACGCCGTGTTCGGCTTGGCGACGTTCCTCTTGCCAGCCGTCCTCGTGCGCGTCGCGCAGCGGCAGTACATCGCGCGCACAGCCAGCAATGTCGCCGAGCTTCGTCGCCTTGCTGACGACCTGCAGCAATCGAAGGCAGCGGTCGAAGAGAGCAACGTCGCACTCGAGCATGCCCTGACTCAGGTGCGCGAACGGCACTTCGCGACCGCCCGCGCCCTTGCCGGCGCGATCGACGCCCGCGATGAGACGACCGGCGGACACATCGAGCGAGTAAGCGCGCTGTGTCAGGCGATGTGCGAGATCGTGGATCCCGCGTTGGCCTCAGATCCGCAGGTGCTGTTCGGCTTCCTGCTCCACGACGTCGGGAAGATCGGTGTCCCGGACTCGGTGTTGCTCAAGCCGTCAGAGCTCAACGAAGCCGAGCGCGCGATCATGGCCCGGCACCCCGAAATCGGCGCCGCCCTGCTCACCGAAGCCGGGTTCACGGACGCGGCCAAGGACATCGTGCTGACCCATCATGAGCGCTGGGACGGCACCGGCTATCCCCGCGGCCTGAAGAACACCGACATCCCGCTGTGCTCTCGGTTGTTCGCCGTCGCCGACGCCCTCGACGCGATGACCAATGATCGGCCCTACCGGCGTGGAATACCTCTCGACCAGGCGTATGACGAGCTTCGTCGTCATGCCGGCTCACAGTTTGACCCGGCGGCGGTCGAAGCCCTGCTAGCACTTCCGGTCGAACATGTGCAGGCGTGCCTGCGTCTCGGCCTGCAAGGGCCCAGCGGTGTCCCCCGCTCCCTCGCCGACCTGTTGCGATAACGCCGCGAGATCAGCTGACCTCGGCGAAGACCTCATCAGAGATGTCGAAGTTGGCCCACACGTTCTGCACGTCATCGAGATCGTCAAGCGCTTCAACCAGTCGAAGCACTTGCTTCGCCGTCGCGTCGTCCAACGGCACCGTCACACTCGGCAGCCAAGCTGCCTCTGCCGACTCGACAAGGAAGCCAGCTGACTGGACGGCATCGCGAACCGCATGCAGGTCGCTTGCCTCGCTGACGACTTCGAATGCGTCGCCGAGATCGTTCACTTCCTCAACGCCGGCCTCCAGTACGGCGGTCAGCACGTCATCGTCGGTGACACCGTCGGTCTTGCCGACAAGCACCACCCCCTTGCGGGTGAACAAGTAGCTGACCGATCCCGGATCCGCCATGGTGCCGCCGTTGCGCGTCACAGCCGTGCGTACGTCGGAGGCTGCGCGGTTGCGGTTGTCGCTCAGGCACTCGATGAACAACGCGACCCCGCCCGGGCCATACCCCTCATAGGTGATGGGTTGGTAGTCAGCGCCGCCGGCCTCGATCCCGGCGCCACGCTTGACCGCCCGGTCGATGTTGTCGTTCGGCACGGAGCTGGACTTGGCCTTGGCGATGGCGTCGGCGAGAGTCGGGTTGCCGGCCGGGTCGCCCCCACCGGTGCGCGCGGCTACCTCGACGGTCTTGATGAGCTTGGCGAAGAGCTTGCCCCGCCGCGCGTCAACGACAGCCTTCTTGTGCTTCGTCGTCGCCCACTTGGAGTGACCGCTCATTTCACCTGCCTCACGATGTCGACAAAAAGTCGGTGCACGCGCTCGTCGCCCGTGATCTCCGGATGGAATGCCGTGGCCAGTAATGATCCCTGCCGCACTGCGACGATCTTATCGTCGGTGCGCCCGAGCACTTGCACCTCGGAGCCAACCCGCTCGACCCACGGTGCGCGGATGAAGACTGCGGGCATCGGCTCACCCATGGCCCAGTCGACCTGGTCTTCAAAGGAGTCGACCTGGCGGCCAAACGCATTACGTCGCACCGTGATGTCGAGGCCGCCGACCAGTGGTTGGTCGGACAAACCATCGATGACCTCGTCGGCCAGCAGGATCATCCCGGCGCACGTGCCGAACACCGGCAGGCCCGCAGTGACGGCCTTCTGCAACGGCTCGAGCAGCTCGAATGCGACCAACAACTTGCCCATAGTCGTCGACTCACCACCGGGTAGCACGATTGCGTCGAGGCCGGACAGCTCGTCGAACCGACGTACGGCATGAGCGGTCGCACCGACAGCAGAGAGCATGCGCAGGTGTTCGCGCACATCGCCTTGGAGAGCGAGCACGCCGATGCTTGGCGTGCCGATGGCTACCAGCCGCGGTCTGCGTAACGCTGCTCGTTGGGCAGCTCGCTGATATTGAGGCCGACCATCGCTTCGCCGAGGCCGCGGCTGACCTTCGCGACGACGTCCGGGTCGTCGTAGAACGTGACGGCCTTGACGATGGCCTCGGCACGCCGAGCGGGGTCGCCGGACTTGAAGATGCCACTGCCGACGAAGACGCCTTCAGCACCAAGCTGCATCATCAGCGCCGCGTCCGCGGGGGTGGCGATGCCGCCCGCGGTGAACAGCACGACGGGCAGCTTGCCGACCTCGGCAACTTCCTTGACGAGGTCGTACGGCGCGCGCAGCTCCTTGGCGGCACTGTGCAGCTCGGCGTCCTCGAGCGTCGTCAGCCGCCGAAGCTCCGACCGGATCGACCGCATGTGCCGCGTCGCCTCAACGACATTGCCGGTGCCCGCCTCACCCTTGGACCGAATCATCGCGGCGCCTTCGCTGAGCCGACGGAGCGCCTCACCGAGGTTGGTCGCGCCACAGACGAACGGCACCGTGAACGGCCACTTGTCGATGTGGTGTTGCTCGTCAGCGGGGGTCAGCACCTCGGACTCATCGACGTAGTCGACGCCGATTGCTTGCAGCACCTGAGCTTCGGCGAAGTGCCCGATCCGCGCCTTGGCCATGACGGGGATGCTGACGGCGGAGATGATCGACTCGATCATGTCGGGGTCGCTCATCCGTGCGACGCCGCCCTGCACGCGGATGTCTGCAGGCACCCGCTCGAGCGCCATTACGGCGACCGCGCCCGCGTCCTCCGCGATCTTTGCCTGCTCACTGGTGACGACGTCCATGATGACGCCGCCCTTGAGCATCTCGGCCATGCCGCGCTTGACGCGTGCGGTGCCGTGCTCCGGCGTACTCGTGCTCACGAGCCCATCGTACGGCGATGCGCCTCTGACCCGCCTGTCGTTTGTCCGCCGATCAGGCGAGGCTGACCCGGGCCGCTCCCCCGGCAAGCATGATCCACGTCCGACCAGGCTTCATGCGGTACCGCGTGCCGGTCTTCCCGATCATCCACTTGGTCGGGGCACTCGCGTTGGGCCGACTCCAGGTGCCCGGAACCCAGCGGCCGTCGCGGAAGAACATGGCGCGGCCCGTACCGATGGTTTGGGTGTGTGGCGAGGCGTTGCCGTTGATGTCGTGCAACCGGCTCGCGGTCACCTTCACGTACTGGACGATCACGTTGTCGGCGGTGACCTGTCCGGCGCCGACGGCACTGGCGGGGCTGCCGTCCATCGACCACACCCAGGCCCGCTTGGCAGAGCTCCATCGCCAGCGGACACTTGCGGCCTTGAACAGCACATCGACCCCGTGCGTCGGACGCATGGACACCGATGGACCGAAGACGAATCCGATGTCACGCACCTTTGCGGCGTTGGGAATCGCTTTCAATATCCTCGCCGGGCTGGTGTACAGGTTGTACGGCGCGTGCCCCCGGCCGCGAAACCACCCACCGCCGAACCCGTCGGAAGCAAGGTTGAGATTGGACCGGCGTAGCGCCTGCACGACCGCGCGCTGGGCACCGCTGTAGGCAAAGGCGACAGCGCCGTACTGGTTGAAGATCTGGATGTCGGTCTCCCGTGCCGATCGCACCGGGCCAACGACGGACGGCACTCGGCCGGAGAACACCGCGGCCAGCCGGGTGAGCCCGGCCTCGACTTGCTCGATGTAGACGACGTCGGCCTTGTCGACGCCCGTCTGCGGGTGCGACGGCCGGGTGTTGTCGATCTTCACGACCACGACGGGTTTGCCCATCCCGTTCGGCAACCCGGTCAACGGGCTCGCGTTGGAGATCGGGGTCGGTGTCGGTGACGGGGTGGGTGACGCCGTCGCGCTCGGTGTCGGCGTAGCAACTGGCTTCTTGTCGCCCGAGCATGCAGTCACGACGGCGACTGCTGCGAGCACTGCCGTGCCTGCGGCCAGGATGCGAGTGCGGCGTGACAGTCGACGGCTCACGAGCCGGTGATCCTTCCGTTGGTGGGCACCAGGAGCACCCAAGTTTGGCCGCCGGGACGCAACCGGAT
This sequence comes from Frankiales bacterium, assembly GCA_033851265.1. Classification (GTDB taxonomy): domain Bacteria; phylum Actinomycetota; class Actinomycetes; order JAWWOW01; family JAWWOW01; genus JAWWOW01. Next base: position 373,869 of record JAWWOW010000004.1, on the reverse strand, counting down.
GTCTGCGCCGGCGGTGGTCAGGAAACGTGTTCCCGAGGAGCGCGTCGACCGGTACCAGGTGCCGTTGAAGCGGCGGCCATCGCGAAAAACGGTAGCGGGACCCTTACCGATGCTGTGTGTATCGGGTGAGTTGTTACCCAGCACGTCGCGGTAGCGCCCCTTCACCACCGGGACGAACTGCACAACGACGTTCTGCGGAGCGATCGTGGTGCCGTCGAACAACCGCATCGCACGACCGTTCTGCGTGAGCAGCCAGCCATGCCGGGCAGCGTCGTATGTGAACGTGACATAGGACGCCCCGTTGAAACGGACGTTGATCCGGCCGGTGACCGCGGTGCCGCCGGCTGGTGCCACACCGAATCGCAGACCGACGTCGCGAACGCCGACGCCGGGTTTTGGCGCTGCCCTGACCAAGCGACTCGCACTCGTGAAGAAGTTGTAGGCCTCAGCACGCCGACCCTTCTGCGTGTAGGCAGAGCTGAACCGCTCTTGGTAGACAGCAACGAGCGGCGACGCCTTTACATGCGCCAGCACATTCTTGTTGGCACCGGAGAAGCCGAATATGACGGGACCGTACTCCGCGAACAACTCGATGTCGGTGTCCCGCGCGCTACGAATCGGGCCCACCTCGGCCGTCTTCGGGCCGTCGTAAACGACCGCGAAGCGGGTCGCCTGTCCTTCGATGATCTCTTGATAGACGATCGGCGCGCCTGCGAAGCCACGCTGCAATGGACGGGCGCTCGTCGAGTTGTCGACCTTGATGACGACGATCGGGCCGCTGCCCGCTGGCAGCCCGTTCAGCGTGGCCAGCGTGGCCAGCAGGGGCGCTGCGGATGGTGACGGCGTCGGTGACGCAGACGGTGATGCGACCGGTTTGTGTTTGCCTCCCCCGCACGCGACGACGACGGCAAGGACAGCCGCTGCCACCACAACCGTGGCGACACGTCGACGAGCGCGAAAAAGGCGGGGGTGCACAGTCGAACTCCTTGAGTGACTACGGAAATCGAGGGTAGGTCAGCGCGGGCGAGCGACCGGGGACGTGACCACTGGAACCGGCGTGTCGTCAATGTCGAAGTACGCGGGAAATGGTGCGCTTCCGGCAAGCCGCAACCATCGCACGGCCCGGCCGCCCCGCAGCGCGACCGTGTCCTCGACAGCCGTAGCGTGGAACCGCCGCGACATCACGACTTTGGTCATCGCCGCCTCGAGCGCTTCGACCAATGGCTGCAGGCGAGGGTCATTGGTCAGCGCATCGATCGCCGGGCGGTCAAGGACTCCGCGCAGGGCGTGACCCAGTGCGTTCTCGTTGGCGGCGCGATCGTCGCGACCGGACTCCAACGAGTGCTGCGCGGCAGCAGCAAGGCGGTCGCAATCGTCGGGTTTGATCAGTCCTCGCTCAGCGGCAGCATGCGCGATCTCGGCGGCGAGCGCGGCCCGGCGTACGAGCTGAGCATCGAGCGATGCCCATGCCGCGTCGGTGCGGTTGTGCAGACGGTCGAGCCGGCCGGCCGTCCAGGACAGGTACATCGCAACGAGACCGCCGACAATGACAGCGCCGACAACGATTGCGATACCCACCCCGTGAGCCTAGTAAGGGAAGCGGACCAGCCCGGTCAGGCGTCGAACCCATCGGCGTCGACGTCGGCCATGAGCTCGTCCTTGACCACGGGAGCCTCGCGTACGCCGCGCCCGTCGACGGTGACGGTCTCGTAGACCCGGACGATCTGCTTCGCCACCGATGTCCAGTCGTAGCGACGGACCGCAACAAGCGCGTCTTCCGCGAGCTGCTTGCGTCGGCTGGGGTCGTCGAGAAGGGCCGCCGCAGCCTCGGCCAGCGCGGTGGCATCACCGACCGGAAAGAGCGCACCGGCCCGGCCCTCGTCCAGCACACGACGGAACGCCTCGATGTCACTCGCCAGCACCGGGGTGCCAGACGCCATTGCCTCGAGCAGGACGATGCCAAAACTTTCCTTACCGAGGTTCGGGGCAATGAATACGTCAACGGACACCATCACGCCCGGCTTGTCCGCCTCGTCGACCTGACCGAGGACATGGACGCGACCGCGCAGCTGCTTCGGCAACACTTCCGCGATCTCGTCGCCGTCACCGGGACCGGCAACAAGCAATCGCAGCTCAGGTCGGTCCTCAGCCAGTCGCGCAAACGCCCGCAGCAGCACGATGAGGCCCTTGCGGGGCTCGTCCATGCGGCCGAGGAACCCAATTGCGCCGCCGGGTCCGGGCCAGCCATCGAGCGGTTGCGCACCAGCAAAGCGATCGACGGCAACGCCATTCGGAATCAGCACGGCATCGCCGCCGAGATGTTCAACCATCGTGCGACGAGCAGCTTCCGAAACGGCGATTCGGCCGCGGATCTTCTCGTACGCGGGCTGCACTGCGGGCACGAGCAGCGACAACGTGCGCGACTTGGGGTTCGACGTGTGCATCGTCGCGACGATGGCGCCGGTCGCCAACCAACACGCCAGCAGCGACAGGCTCGGCGCGGCCGGCTCGTGCACGTGCAGCACGTCGAAGTCGCCTTCACGCAGCCATCGGCGAACACGCGCGGCGGAAACCACCCCGAACAACAAGCGCGCGACGGAGCCGTTGTACGGGATGGGGATGGTGCGGCCGGCGGGCACCACGTACGCCGGCAACGACGCGGCCGCCTCGTCCTCATCATCAACCGGGGCGAGGACGGATACGTCGTGACCGAGCTCGATCAGGGCTTCGGCTAGATCACGAACATGTCCCTGCACCCCACCGGGGACATCCCAGGGGTACGGGCAGACGAGGCCGATTTTCATGCGGCCGCTCCAGTGCGCAGAGCATCACGCTGCGGATCGAGGTCCGCGACCCACAACTTTTGCACCATATGCCAGTCGGTTGGGTGTTGCGCGATTGAGCTGGCGAACGTGTCAGCCAGTGCCTGCGTCATCACTTGCACCTGCTCGGGACGGCTGCCCGATGTCGGCTGCTCAATCTCTTCATGGAAATGTCCGCGCCATCCGGGGCTGCCGTCTTCCGGGAACCACAACGTCACGGGAATCAACGCGGCGCCAGTTGCCAGCGCCAACGCGGCCGGACCGCCCGGCATGCGCGCCGGCTCGCCGAAGAAATTGACCGTCGTGCCGCTCGCGGTGAGATCACGGTCCGCCAACAAGGCCAGCAACCCACCCGCTTCGAGCCGGTCGCGTAGCACCGTGAAGGGGCCGCTGGAGCCGCCCGTCAGCGGCAACACCTCCATCCCGAGGGACTGACGGAACTCAACGAACCGGTCGAACAGTGACTCTGGGCGCAACCGCTCCGCGACGGTCGTGAACGGCATGCCAAGTCCGACGCTCCACGCACCAGCAGCGTCCCAGTTACCCATGTGCGGCAACGCGAGGATGACGCCACGACCAGATGCGAACGCCGACTTGAGCCGGTCGTCGTTGTGCATCACGTGGTTCTCCACGATGTAGCTCGCCGGCATGGATGGAAGCCGAAATACCTCGAGCCAGTAGCGGAGGTAGGACCGCATCCCCTGGCGCGTCAGCTCGCGCAGCTCATCCGGCGATGCACCTGGTACGACGCGGCGAAGGTTCGCTTCGAGCCGGCGTACTGTCCGGCCGTGGCGCAGGCTCGACCCGTCGGCGAGTAACCGAAACACATTGCGCGGAATGGACTCCGGCAGCGTCCGGACCGTCGACCAGGCGACTGCATAGGCAGCAGCGGACAACCGCTCCTTCATTGCTGGACTCCGAGCACCGGTTCGGTCGCCGCCGCCACGGCCTGCCGATGCACCGCAACGAAACGTTGGACGATCGTGATCGCGGTTGCGATCCCGAGCCCCCACAGTCCGATGGCTGCCACATAGGGCACGCCCAGACCGGACAAGCCGGTGGTGATGAGGATCGCCAGCAGGCGTTCGGCCCGTTCCGCTAGGCCGACGTCACAGGTCATGCCCAAGCCCTCGGCTCGCGCCTTGGCATACGAGATAACCGTGCCGCCCACAAGACAGAACAGCGCAAGTCCGGCGAGGACGTGCTCGTTGCCGCCTGCGGCGTACCACCACAACAGCGAGCCGAAGATCGCGCCATCGCCGACCCGATCGAGCGTCGAGTCCAGGAATGCTCCCCACTTCCCGGAGGTCCCGCGTGCGCGAGCCATGGCGCCGTCGATGAGGTCGGTGAAGATGAAGCCGGTGATGAATACGGTGCCGCCGAACAGCGCCCCGCGCGGATAGAAGGCGGTCGCTCCGACGACGACCCCGAGCGTGCCGAGGATCGTGACGGCGTCCGGGGTGATGCCCACTCGGACCAGTGCGCTGGCGATCGGGTTGAGAATCCGGTTGAGAGCCGGTCGGACGTGCAGGTTGAGCATCTGCTCCCGTCCCAATGCGGCGCCGTGCCTTGTCCCGTCCGCCCGAATCGTAACGGTGGCAGGGGGTTGTCCCGGCCCGCGCGGGACGGGAGAGTCGGAGACGCACGTGCAGGCACGGCAGCTGATCGAGGAGGCGCACCCATGGCGGAGAAGGCGAGTGGAGGGCCGGCCGCTGCCGGCAGGGCACCCATGGCCGAGCAGCCCGGCGCGATACGCAACGTCGTGCTGGTCGGCCATTCCGGATCCGGCAAGACCACGCTCGCGGAGGGACTGCTGACCGCGACCGGCACGATCACGCGGGCAGGCCGCGTCGAGGACGGGACCACCGTCAGCGACTACGACGAAGCGGAAGTACGCCAACAGCGCTCTGTGTCGTTAGCTCTCGCGCCGCTCGAGCACGACAGCATCAAAGTCAACCTCATCGACACCCCGGGGTACGCGGACTTCGTCGGCGACCTCCGCGCGGGCCTGCGCGCAGCCGACGCCGCACTCTTCGTCGTCAGCGCCGCGGAAGGCATCGACGGTGCGACCAAACTGATCTGGGACGAGTGCGCTGCGGTGGGCATGCCCCGCGCCGTCGTCATCACCAAGCTCGACTCACCCCGTGCCGACTTCGAGGCAATGCTCGGTGCCTGCCAAGCCGCATTCGGTGACGGAGTCCTGCCGCTCTACCTGCCGCTCCGTGACGGTGAAGCGATCACCGGTCTCATCGGACTTCTGTCCCAACAGGTCTTCGACTACGGGTCGGGGAGCCGGCAACAGCGCGACCCGACGAGCAGTGAAGCGCCGCCGATTGAGGAGGCGCGCAACGCGCTCATCGAGGGGATCATCGCCGAGAGCGAAGACGAGACCTTGATGGATCGCTACCTGTCCGGTGAGTCGATCGACGTGAAGGTGCTCATCGACGACCTCGAGACTGCCGTCGCACGCGGATCGTTCTATCCGGTGTTCGGAGCGACCGCGCCGACCGGCATGGGCATGGTCGAGATCCTCGAGGTGCTGACCAGTGGCTTCCCGTCGCCGCTCGAGCACCCACTCCCCGTTGTGACGACGCCAGATGGCAGCCCGCGTACGCCGATCACGTGCGACCCCGCCGGTCCGCTGGTTGCTGAAGTCGTCAAGACGACGACCGATCCCTACGTCGGTCGCATCTCCCTGGTTCGCGTCTTTTCCGGAACGTTGCGTCCGGACACCGTCGTACACGTGTCGGGCCACGGCCTCGCCGACCGCGGCCACGAGGACCACGATGTCGATGAGCGTGTTGGCGCGTTGTCGTCACCGCTTGGCAAGGCGCAACGTCCGATGGCGCACTGCATCGCGGGAGACATCTGCGCGGTCGCCAAGTTGAGTCGCGCGGAGACCGGTGACACGTTGTCGGACAAGGACGAGCCCATGCTGATGGAAGCGTGGGAAATGCCCGAGCCACTGCTGCCGGTCGCCGTTGTCGCCCGGTCGAAGGCGGACGAGGACAAGCTCTCGCAGGGGCTGTCGCGACTGGTGGCCGAGGACCCAACCCTCAACCTCGAACACAACGCGGAGACAGGGCAGCTTGTCCTGTGGTGCATGGGCGAGGCGCACGCCGACGTACTGCTCGAGCGGTTGGCGCACAAGTACGGCGTCGCCGTTGACCAGATTCCGTTGCGCGTCCCCTTGCGGGAGACATGGGCCGGGCCGGCAAAGGGTCACGGTCGACACGTGAAGCAGTCGGGCGGCCACGGGCAGTTCGCCATCGCCGACATCGAGGTCGAACCGATCGAAGGATCGGACGCCTTCGAGTTCGTGGACAAGGTCGTTGGTGGTTCTGTGCCGCGACAGTTCATCCCGTCGGTGGAGAAAGGCGTGCGTGCACAAATGGAGCGCGGCGTGGCAGCGGGCTATCCCGTTGTCGGTTTGCGGGTGACGCTCGTCGACGGCAAGGCGCACTCCGTCGACTCATCCGACCTCGCGTTCCAGATGGCCGGCGGATTGGCGCTGAAGGAGGCAGCCAAGGCCGCGCAAGTGTTGCTGCTCGAACCGGTCGCCGAAATCAGTGTCCTCGTTGCCGACGACTACGTCGGCGCGGTGATGAGCGACCTGTCGACGCGCCGCGGTCGGGTGTCGGGGACCGAGCCAGTGGGGTCGACCGGGCGCACTCTGGTTCGGGCCGAGGTGCCCGAGCTCGAGATCACCCGGTACGCCATCGACCTGCGGTCGCTGTCGCACGGCACCGGCAACTTCACCCGACGGCACCTCAAGTACGAGGCCATGCCGCAGCACATTGCGGCCAAGGTGCTGGAGTCGCAGGTCGCGGAGGCCTGAGGTCGCCCGCTGGGGTCGACCGCCCGGGATGTCCGTTGTTCAGTACGGCGGGTGACCCCTTCGACACGCCGGGTTGATGGCGCTGGGCAGTGGGGTGAGATTCGTGGCACTCTGCAAAAGTGCCGACGAGTCCGGCAGCCGACCTAGCTGACCAGCCCGAGCGTCGCGCTCCTGCCATCGTGACCCGATTGGTGAGCGCGGGCCTCATTATCGTCTCTGCCGGTGTCGTCATTTCCGCAATGGGCCATGCCGATGGAGTCGTCCCTCGTGCACGTCAGGCTGCGGCCACGGATCCCGCGCTCGTTGTCACCGGCAACACACCAGACACCGTGCGGTTGCGCAGTGCGTCCCGCGTTGGGGACTCCATCCTGTTGCGCGTCGACCCGGTCGGCGGCGCGAGCGCGCGCACCCTCATCGCGTCACCCGGTGCGACGGTGACCCTGCGCACAGGGCCGGTGCCGCTGCAACAGCTCATCGATGCGGGCGTTGCACGCGGAGTGGTTCTGAACCTCGAGTACGACGCGATCGGGCAAGTTGTGTCACTAACGCAGCAGGGCGCCGTCAAGCCGCTGTAGGAACCTGCTCCTAGGACGTTGCGTACCAAAGATCATGTGCACTGCACGCACCAGGATCTATGGCGCCGGTCGGCCATTCCTGGTCCGGCCAGACCCCGGCAGGTGCGACGCACAGCACGGGTGAGTCCATGTGCGGCACCACCACGATCTCGGGTGAGATACCGGTGACCCGCTGGACTTCCGGAGCTAGCTCCTGATGACCAGACGTCTCGATGACGAGCGGTCCGGGCACCCAGACCAGCGCCAACATCAGCGACGTCTTCAGTAGTCGGATCCACTGTTCGTCAGCTGAGCTGTCCCATTCGAGGCGCAACCCGGCGAACGCCGTGCCCGCCGCATGGGCGTCGACGAGCGACTCGACCGGCCAAGCGCCCTGCGACTTGGCCGCCAGGAAGCGTTCGGTGATGTCCTGCATCAGCCGACCCTGCACGCTGGAGTGCCACCGGGCAAGCGGTGCCGGTTTTTCGCGACCAAGCGGTAGCCGACGCCGGCCAGTTGGCGGATGCCCGGCAACAACATCACTGCACCGAGGATTCGCCAGAGCAACGCGCCGGTGCGGAGCATGCGCGCCACGGCGTCAGCACCCGCGGAGACCCGACCGTCCGAGTCGACCCACTGAAGCGCCGCGGACGCCGCCTCCTGGTCGATCCCCAACGCGTTGAGGTCCGCCTCTTGCCACGGGACAATGCGCGCAGTGGGGGCAATGCGACCGGCGACTCTGGCTGATGACGTGCAAAAGCTGCAGTCTCCGTCGAACACAAGAACACCGCTCTGGGTGCCCGCTGTCATCAACGGGGCCATGCCTCGGCGAGCATGTCGCGGGTGTCGGACAGCAACTGCGGGATCACCTTCGTGTGCCCCACCACGGGCATGAAGTTGGTGTCACCACCCCAACGCGGGACCACGTGCTGATGAAGATGCGCAGCGATACCGGCGCCAGCGACACCGCCTTGGTTCATCCCGATGTTGAAGCCCTGCGCACCGCTCGCGGTCCGTAACGCCTGCATGGCCTGTTTGGTGAAGTCGGCCAACTCGTCGGTCTCATCTTTGGTCAGGTCCGTGTAGTCAGCGACATGGCGATAGGGGCAGACCATGAGGTGGCCGCCGTTGTACGGGTAGAGGTTCAGGACGGCGTACACGAGCTCACCGCGGGCCAGGATCAGACCTTCGTCGTCCTTGCCCTCCGGGATGTAGCAGAACGCACAACCCTCTTTGCCCTCACCTTTGATGTAAGCCATTCGGTGCGGCATCCACAAGCGCATGAACGCGTCCGGCTGGCCGACGCCACTCTGCGGCTCCCGCTCCGGAGGCAGGGTGGGCGACGTCATACGTCCATCATGGCACCGGCGGGGCGCTGTCAGACCTGAGCGCGTTCGGCGATCGCCTTCGCGATCTCCTCGATGGCCGCGTCGACGGGGACGCCGTTCTTCTGTTCGCCGCCGCGATAGCGGAAAGACACCGCGTCCTTGGAAATGTCCTCATCGCCGGCGATGAGCATGTACGGGACCTTCTGCTTGGTCGCTGTCCGGATCTTTTTCTGCATGCGCTCGTCGGAATCATCGACCTCGACGCGAATGCCACGGGCGGCAAGACGGTCGGCGACATCACGCAAGTAGGCGACGTGTGCGTCACTGATCGGGATACCGACAACCTGCACCGGGGCGAGCCAGGGTGGGAACGCACCCGCGTAGTGCTCGGTGAGTACGCCGAAGAACCGCTCGATCGAGCCGAAGAGCGCACGGTGGATCATCACGGGTTGCTGGCGCGTGCCATCGGTTGCTTGGTATTCCAGCTCGAAACGCTTCGGCAGGTTGAAGTCGACCTGGATCGTCGACATCTGCCACGAACGTCCGATGGCGTCGCGCGCCTGGACCGAGATCTTCGGGCCGTAGTACGCCGCGCCACCCGGATCGGGGACGAGTTCGAGCCCCGAATCGTCTGCAGCCTGTTGCAACGCAGCGGTCGCCTCTGCCCAGTCCTCAGCGCTGCCGATGAACTTGTCCGAGTCGTCGCGGGTCGAGAGCTCGAGATAGAAGTCGCTGAGTCCATAGTCCGAGAGAAGACCGAGCACGAAGCTGAGCAGGTTCTTGAGCTCGGCGGCCATCTGCTCCTTCGTGCAGAAGATGTGCGAGTCGTCCATCGTCAGCCCGCGCACCCGGGTCAGCCCGTGCACGACACCGGACTTCTCGTAGCGGTAGACAGTGCCGAACTCGAACAACCGCAGCGGCAACTCGCGGTAGGAACGGCCCCGGCTCCGGTAAATGAGGATGTGGAAAGGACAGTTCATCGGCTTCAGGTAGTAGCGGGTCCCCTCCATCTCCATCGGCGGGAACATGCCCTCGGCGAACGACTGCAGATGTCCTGAGGTCTGGAACAGCTGCTCTTTCGTGATGTGTGGTGTGTTGACGAACAGATAGCCGGCCTCTTCGTGCCGTTTGCGGGAGTAGTCCTCCATGACCTTGCGGACAACGCCACCCTTGGGATGGAAGACCGCAAGGCCGGACCCGATCTCGTCCGGGAAAGAGAACAGATCGAGCTCGGCCCCGAGCCGTCGGTGGTCGCGCTTCTCCGCCTCCTCGAGCAAGCGGAGATGTTCCTTCAGCGCGTCGCGTGACTCCCAGGCGGTGCCATAGATGCGCTGCAACTGCGGGTTCTTCTCACTCCCGCGCCAGTAGGCCGCTGCTGTGCGCATGAGCTTGAACGCCGGGATGTTTCGCGTCGTCGGCAGGTGTGGACCGCGGCACAGGTCCTTCCACGCGAGCGAGCCGTCTGGCCGCACGTTGTCGTAGATCGTGAGCTCCCCGGCGCCCACTTCGACGCTGGCCTCAGTGTCCCCGGCGCTGCCCTTGATGCCGATCAGCTCGAGTTTGTACGGCTCCTGCGCGAGTTCGCCGCGGGCCTCATCGTCAGTGACGACCCGGCGTACAAAGCGCTGCTGTTCTTTGACGATCTGTTGCATGCGCTTTTCGATGCGTGCCAGGTCATCAGGGTGAAACGGCTCGGGTACGTCGAAGTCGTAATAGAAGCCGTTCTCGATCGGCGGGCCGATCCCTAAGCGCGCTTGCGGGAAAAGCTCTTGCACCGCTTGCGCCATCACGTGGGCGGTGGAATGCCGCAGGATGGCGCGACCATCGGGGCTGTCGATCGCAACGGGCGAAACGTCGTCGGCACTCGTGACCTGGGTCGCCAAGTCACGGAGCTCTCCGTTGACTCGCGCGGCAATGACGTCACGACCGACCACATGGCCGGCTTCGGTGAGTACGCCTTCAGCGGTGGAGTTACCTGCGGCAGACACAAATCGATGCTATCCGTGCGAGACCGGCTGCCCTCGCTGATTTCGACGGGCTGCGGGAACCGTGACCTCAGAGCCGGATGCCCGGTCCCTCGAGTGAGTCGCCGGCGAGGAAGGCTGCGGCAAGGGGAACTGCTCGACGCGCGTCAGCCAACGTCGGGGCTACCAGTCGGTGGCAGACAGCCAGGTCGTCTTGCGGTTCAGCGGTCAGCGTGAATGTCGCCGTCCAGCCTTCGCCGTCTCGGTGGTAGCGCGCCGTCAATAGTCCGAGTCCTTCAAGGTCGACCTCGTCGACGATCGCCCCGGAATCGAGATGCACTCGCCGATCGTCGCCCATGGTCCGGCCATGCGCCAGACCCCTCACGTTTCTCATCCGCACCAGTCGGGCAATCCCATTGCGTCACCGTGACCAATTGTGACTGGGAGGGAGAACCGTGACGACAATGACGTCGCCACTTGCTATTCGCTTCGACCATGCCCTCGCCGAGGGTGAGTCGGCGCTGGTTGCGCTCGCCGGCGGGGTGCCGGTCAGCAGACGCGACCGCTTCACCACGCTGCTCACGGTCTATGACCTGCGCCTTGGACCGCTGTCGCGATACGCACAATTTGCCGAACACCCGGCGGTGGCCACCCTCAAGTGGCACTTGGAGCAGGAATGGATCCGCGAGCTCGGAGCGCTCGATGGCCCAGCCCCCACGTCACCGGATGATGTCGCGGCGGCACTGCGCGCACTAGCGGCTCGCGACCGGTTGCCCGCTGTGTACGCCTGGATCGCGAAGGACGCGTCGTGGCCGGACGTCGTGCGCTTCCTCAGTCTCGAAGGCGGCCCCGACGGCGGCTTTGACGACCTGGTTGCGATGTGCCAGATCGGACTGACCGGCCGACCCAAGCTAGAGCTCGCTACCAATTACTGGGACGAGATGGGCAACGGGGACCGCGCCGCCGTACACACGACGTTGCATCAGCAACTGTCGGTGGCCCTCGGTCTCACCGAACAACCGCGGGCCGCGCAATCAGAGGCGGCGCTCGAGCGTGCCGCGCTCGGCGGTCTGCTTGCGACGAACCGCGGGTTGCAGCCGGAAATGCTCGGCGCGCTCGGTCTGACGGAGCTCCAAGCTGGACCTCGCTGCCGAATGGTGCTGCACGCACTCGACCGATGTGAGGCGCCCGCAGCCGCGTATCCGTTCTATCGAGAGCACGCCGAGGTTGACCCGCGACACGGCAAGGACTGGGTCGACAACGCCATCATCCCGATCGTCGAGGAGCACCCCGAGTGGTCGTCGGGCATCTTGCGAGGCGCGTGTTGGCGAAGCCGGACCAATGCGGCCTTCTTCGACGATGTCTACGACGGCCTGACAGCACAGTCCGCCGCCTGACCGGCGGCACGGCGGCCGGCGGCCGCTGCTCGGTGGGCAATACTGGGATCGAACCAGTGACCCCCGCCGTGTGAAGGCGGTGCTCTCCCGCTGAGCTAATTGCCCCGAACGCTCAGGATATCCGAGCGAACCTGCCTCGCCTCAGCTCGACGAAGCGACATCCCCGATGGCAATCGGTGTCGGGCCGGGCAGCGATGGTGCCGGCTTGGCGACTTCGAGCGTCACGATGAATTGCTTGGTCACGCTGAGGGACAACGGCAACGGCATCTTCTGTTCGATGACACAGACGTCGTGGCATGACACGTTGAAAGCGCCAACGGCAATTGCGGGTGTGCCTGCAACCGGCTTCTGCCACAGGTAGAACAACGTCGAGCGTTCATTCGGTGCAACGTTGTAGAGGACAACGGTTGCGCGGTCCCCACGCACCTGGACGAGGCCATTCGGGGCACCCTTGTTGCTGACCAGCTTCACCTGCAGACAAGCCGGCTCCGCCGCACAACGCGCGACCGTACGCAGTTGCGCAAGCTCGTTCTGCTTCGTTGAGCTATCCGACTGCAATACGAGATTCCAGAGGCTCAGACCGACGATGACCACGACGCCGATCGTGAACGCCACCCAGGGTCGGCCCCATGTGGCCGGTCGGGTCAGCCGAACCGTGCGCCGAGGCTGGCGTACGGCGCCGGGCAGCATCGCCGGCCGGCTGTCCGCCCCGACGATCGAGGCCACCTTGCGGCGCAGCTTGTCGGGGGTGCCGATCTGGGCTGGGGCGTACGCGAGCTCGGAAGCGCCGACCTCGACGTCGACGAGCAACCGTTCGCACGGCGCGCACCCGCGGAGGTGCAGGAGGAATGCTTCCTCGTCCTCCGGCTCGAGTGCCCCCAGGGCCTGGCCGACGGCGAGCTCTTCCCAACTCCCGTGGCCCGGATCGGTCCACGGGGCGGGGCCGGTCACAGCGTCACCCCGGCCTCGTGACTGCAGCTTCTTCGTCGCCGAGCCCCTGGCGCAGCGCCTTCATCGCGACATGCATCCGTGACTTGATCGTGGCGAAGGGGAGGCCGGTGACACCCGCGATCTCGCGCTGGGTGTAACCCCCGAAATAGGCGAGCACGAGCACGTCACGATCTGCGTCGGACAACTGGTCGAGTGCGGCCCGCACCCGGTCACGGCGCAATCCCCACCACGCCTCGTCATTGTCATCGCGTTTCGCGGCGGAGAGCAGGGCAACGACCGCGGTCGGGCTTGGCCGTCGTTTGCGGTTGTCCTCCCGGCGTACCACCTCGACCGCACGATGCTGCGTTGTGGCGAGCAGCCAGCCCGCGAGTCCGGACCGCGCGCGGTCCGTGCGCGGCGCGTCCTCCCAAATGGTTCGGAAAACGTCGAGGACCACACCCTCGGCCAGCCCGTCGTCGGCGACGATGCGCCAGGCAAGCGCGTAACAGACGCTGCCGTATCGGTCATAGAGGGCTTCCAGTGCCGCCCCGTCACGCTCCGCGACCCGACCGATCAGCGCAGCGTCCTCGAACGCCCCGCCGTCGCTCCCCCGTGCCGGTCCCATGGCCGTGACTGTAACGCCGATCGAATGGCCGAAACCTCTCATTCGGCGAACTTCTGTAACACGTGGTGACAGTCCGGGCTACCTGGCTGGACGTGGAGAGGGTTGACCGTCACGCTGCAGGGGAACCTCGGACTGAGGAGTGGCGCGGGGGCGTCGCTCGAGCTAGTCCGAATGAAAGGGACAGATGACCGCCGGTCCGCAGTTCGTCACCGCTGAGGTGGGCTTACGTCTCGTTGTGCCCGACGGCACGCCGCTGCCGGTCACCGCAAGCATCCGCTTCGATGCCGCCGATCCCTACGCCGTGACCGTCACCTTCTTCACAGGTGCGTCGGAGCCGGTGCGTTGGACGTTCGCCCGCCAGCTGCTCACCGACGGAGTCGAACGTTCGGTTGGCGAAGGTGACGTGCGGGTCTGGCCCGCCAACAGCGATGGCTCGCCCGTCGTCTACATCGCACTGTCGTCGCCATCGGGACGAGCGCTGTTCGAGGTTCCCCTCGGCGACGTCGTGGAGTTCCTCGGCCGCAGTTACGCCGCCGTGCCGACTGGCTCCGAGAGCGACTTCGTCGATGTCGACAGTGAACTGAACCTCATCCTGTCCGACGAGAACCTCTGACGGCTGTGGACTAAGCGTCCGCGAGCCACGGCACCCCACCAACGATCGTCACGTCAACCGCACGCCCCCCGAGGTGTGCGACCACGTCCGCCTCGTGTTCTGCCGCTAACACGGCGATATCGCCGCGAGCGCCGACGGTTAGATGTCCGACATCATCGCGCCGAAGTGCCGCCGCTGAACCCGATGTTGCCGCTTCGAATGCCTCCGCGACGGACAACCCGAATTCCAAGCACGCCAGCTGAATCACGTAGGGCATCGACTCACACCAGGACGTCCCTGGGTTGCAGTCCGTCGCCAGAGCCAGTCGTACGCCGGCCTCGCGAAGCAAGCGCACGTGCGCACTGCCCTTGTGGCCGAGGGACAGCGCTGCCGTCGGCAGCAGAACGGCCGTTACGTCGGCTGCCGCTAACGCGCGCGCGTCATCCGCGGTGATGCGTTCCAGGTGGTCCGCGGAGGCGCAACCCATCTCGGCGGCGAGCGCAGCCGCCCCGGTGTGTTCGAGTTGCTCGGCGTGGATCCGCAGGCCCATTCCGGCCTGTCCGGCAGCCGCGAAGATGCGCCGCGTCTCGTCGACAGTGAAAGCGCCCGTGTCGCAGAAGACGTCGCACCACACCGCGCCGTGTTCACGTGCCGCAGGAATGGTGGCGACAACCTCGAGCACATAGTCGTCGCGATCGCGCTCCGGCGGCACGACATGGGCACCGAGATATGTCGCGTCGACCTGTAGCGGAGTGCGGTCGGCGATGGCACGGGTGATGTCGAGCAATCGCAGCTCGTCGTCGGTGGACAAGCCGTATCCCGTCTTCACCTCGACGGTCGTGGTGCCGTTGGCCAGCATCGCGCGCAGTCGTGTTAGTGCGAGATCGATGAGCTCGTCCGTCGCAGCCGCGCGGGTGGCCTCGACAGTTGTGCGTATGCCACCGCCGTCGTACGCCGTGCCGGCGAGTCGAGCCAGGAACTCCTCACGGCGGCTACCCGCCCACACCAGATGCGTGTGGGGGTCGACGAAGCCAGGGATCACACATGCACCGCCCGCGTCGTACGACGGCAGATCATCTCCGGCGGGGAGGTCGGACTGCGGCCCAGTCCACACGACATGGCCGGCACGGATGACGACCGCCGCGTCGCTGATCGGCGCGCCCGCCATGGTCACCAACCGGCCGACGTTGCGTACCAGCAGGTCGCCCACGGAAGAACCCTACGGTTGCCGAGCCTCCAGAACCTGCCCGCCTATGTGCGTCAACCGTTCGGTAAGGGTCTCCGCGAGGGCGGCGGCCTGCTTGCGGATTTCGGGGATGGCTGTCGACTCCCACAGTTGACCGCGCCGCAACGCTCCGAGTGTCAGGAGATCCGGGTCTGCTCGACCACTGGCGTCGAGCACAGCGCCGAACGCATCGGTGACGACACCCAGACCCAGCGGGTCGGCTCGCGCCAACCCTTGGTCGATCAAGTCCTTGAGGAGGCCACCACGGTGAGCGGCCGGATCGGGGTCCGGGCCGGTGCAGTTGACGACAACGGCGGCGCGCAGTGACGCCTGGGCGCCGTCGATCCGCATCGTCGCGCGCCAGCCGCCTTCGATCGGGTCAAGTCGGCCGAGGCCGCCCGCGAACACCGTGAGTGACCCACGACGGAGCAGCTCGCCGATGACGGCGGCGACGGCTGGCGCCATCCGGTGACGGTGCACTTCCCAGTTCCGGACCGGCCCCCCGAGAAACCGGCGTCGTTCTGCTTCGGGAAGCCGCTCCCATAACGCCGAGACGTGCGCTCGCAGGCCGTCGATGACCGAGCGCCAGTCATGGCCGCTCTCCTGCGCACGGCGGAGCTCGTCACCGATGTGTGCCTCAAGAAGGTCGAGCGTCAGATCGCCGTCGCCTGGTGGCAGTTCGATCGGCCACGGCTTGGGCAACGGCGTGACATGCCCGCGTGGCAGCAATCCGGCCCGACTGACGCAGACGACGCGTCTGCCCTGACCGGCACCCGACACCGCGAGCGCGACATCCACGGCCGTCAGTCCGCTACCGACGAGCAGGACGACGCCGGTGTCTCCGGCGAGGGCGCGAATCGCGTCCATCGCCCCAGGGGCCCACGGGTCAGCTATGTGGTGCGGATGATCGGGCAGGCGTTCCTCGCCGACGATGAGTGGTGCGGGGGGCGCGTTTCCGGACGCCAAGACGACCGCGTGCGCGTGGTCGTAGCCGTCTGCATGTTGCACCAACCAGCCGTCTGGCACGCGAGCAAGGCTGGTGACGGTCCTCCGGTGCACGCGCAGGCTGATGCTGCCCGCGTGCTCGGCAAGGAGTTGACCGAGGTACCAGCCGTACGCGCGCCGCGGCACGAACGACTCTGCGTCGACGCCGGGCACGCGACGTTGTATCCAGCGCAGGAAATGTCCGGGGTCGTCGTCGATCGCACTCATCCGACCGGCGGGAACGTTGAGTAGATGACACTTGTCGTCGGTCGAGTAGGCGATGCCCTGGCCGGGCAGGCCTGCTGCCTCGTACATCACGACACGCAGCGGGCGACTCCCGCGCCACAACCGGGCGAGGTGGACCGCCGTGAGCGTTCCGCTGGCACCAGCACCGACCACAGCGACTGTCGGCACGCCGTCGTTCTCGGACTCGTGCATCGTGGTCAGGCCGAGGCGCCCTGTCGGACCCGGACCAGCCGCACGTCTGCGCACTCTTCACATACCGGCGTGGCAAGCACCCCCCGTTTCGCCAGCTGCGCGTGGATGATGCAACCCACACAAATCCTCAGCGTGGCCTCGAGGGTGGCGAGCAGCAGGATCAGCGCTGCGAGCGACCACGCAACGACATGCCAGCCAAGCGCGTAGTAGGCCGCGACGGCACCGCCCGATGCGACCGCCCCGAGACCCTGTGCAAATCGCTTCGGCGCCCCCGGGACCAACCGATGGTGCCCCGGGATGCGCGGAGTGATGACCCGCGTCGACAACAACGCCAGCGGGCTGATGCGCGGTCCGGCGACAACACGTGCAAGGAATCCGTACGCAACGATGACGAGGATCTCGGGACGCTGAAACGCCAATGCAGCCGCCACCATGACGGCAACACCGGTGGCTGTGACACGGACTGCGGTCTCGTTGACGGGGTTTGGGAAACTGAAGAACGTCATGGCAGCCTCGTGATCTGGCAGGTGTAGTCGGCCTTGTACGTCGCTCCGCTACGAGCCCCGGTCTCTGCTTCGTGCCACTTCAGCGGCAGCCCGAGCGACGGTGCGTACCACCACCGCTGCGTGCGACTGCCGGATTCGGAGCCGCTCATCTTCACTGTCATGTCGATGATGTAGACGAGGTACGACTTGCCTCCGACGCTGAGGTGTGAGGTGCCGGTGACCTTGCCGCTCGCGTCCTCCGTGCGGCCGCTGTCACCGCCCTTGCTCGTCCAGGACGAGCCGACATGAAGCGGCAGCGGTGCGCGCACCTGCGCCGGACTGAAGTTGACCGTGGTCGACTGCTTGATTCCCGCGCACGTGACCGTTGCCTGCTCATAGTCGAGTACCACAGCACTCTTGGTGTACCGGTAGATGTGCCGCTCGTCGTGCTTGTTGGCCGACCCGGGGAACAATCGCAGGTCGAAGTTGTAGGACGTCGGGCTCTCCCCTTGCGCCTTGGAGATGGCTAGCACTGCCGACGACGGGAACGTGTTGTTGCACGCTTTGAACGCACCGAAGTTGACGTGCTCGCTGCCGTGTACCGACAGGCCGTACGAACCAGTCGCCGGCATGACCACGCCCGGGGCGCCGGTCAGCGGAGTCGGTTTGCTGGACGGCTCTCCGTTCGGCCTTCCGTTTCGGCCCGACGACGTTGTGCCGCCGACCGCGCTACTCACTCCGGTCGTGCCCGGCGAGTGCGCCGCCGCCGAAGCGGCCGCACTGGGACGGGTGCTGGCGGACGGAGCGGCCGATGGGCCATCCCCCGACGGGATTCCAGCCGCAAACACATCGCCGCCCCGGCCGTAATGCGTCGGCTTGCTACGCGTGTAGGCGCCGTAGCCCAGGAACGCACCGATCAGTAGCGCGAACACCAGTACGGGCGAGACGAGCCACGGCGAGGACAACGCACGCGCCCATCGCGGCCAACCCGAGCGGAAACGCATATCGAAACTCCTCGTTCTCAGGGGTTGATGCAGCCGGCCACTACTGGCGCAGCTGCAGTGATGGCGGTGAGTGAACCGTTCGGGAACCACGCGGATGCGCTGTCGTGGTCATGACCGCTGGCAAGGACCTTGGGTAGGAACGCGATGGGCGCGGCTGCGAACAGCTGGAACTGCGCTCGCGCCGTGCTAGCCGGATCTGCAACGGACAGATAGCCGAGCAAGCCGGCAGCGCTCGGTATGGCGCGCGCAGCAACCGTCGCCAATGCGAGGCGGTAGCGCTCCCCCGCCGGCGAACTCAGGTCGAGCGCCGAGCCGATGGCGAGCAGTGGCAACGCGGTCTTCTGAGTGAGACCAAGCACGCGCGAGTCGGTGAGCCACGGCGCGAGGTAAACACCCCGCCCGGGTGCGGCAGCCCCGAACCGGACGATGAGCCGCCGGGCCGTGACGACGCCAGTGGCCACAAGAGCAGCGGTCGATCGCTCGGCCGGCAGCGTCTCGATTGACGTGGGGTGCACGTGCACGGCGACACCGGCCGATCGCACACCTGTCGCCAGGTCGGTTGAACGTGCAGTGTTGTCGACGTACACATCGACGGAACGGATGCCCAACCGCAGGAACGATGTACCGAACGCCGTTCCCAACGCATTGGCATCCGGCGAGGTCACACAACCGGTGCCTCCCCGACGTGTGCCGGCCCATCTCGCGACGGCGACGCCGAGTGAGTACGACGCACGACCCGCGTCATCGGCGACGAGTGGGTCCACGGGCTTCGGCGCCGGCGCCGCCCGCACCGTCAGATCGGCCCGATGGCCGGACCACAGAACACGCAGCCGGGCCACGCCGCCGGCCAGGGCGATCGACGTTGCCACTGGGCCGATACCCGGGCGCCATTGGCTCCCATCGATGCGGTTGATGATTCGCACGTCAGGCGCGTCCACATCGCTGGCGACGTATGTCAGCAACCCCCTCGCGCCGGCACCGGCGAGGGCAACCGTTGCGCCTTCGTCTCCGAGGCGGATGTGGGCGAGTCCGGCGGTGAGCTGCGTGGCGGCCCGCGCGGGTGTGGGCAGGCCGGTCAGGACGACGGCGAATCCGACGACGGTGGCGAGAACGATCGCTTCCGCGCGGAGAAAGTAGTGCCATGTGCGAGCACGATCGCGAGCACGACGGCGCATGACTATCGCGCAGCCGACGGCAAGCGCCACGCCGGCGGTTTTCAACAACAACACGTGTCCGTACGTCGTGTTCGTGAGTACCGCAAGCCCAACGCGGTGGACGACCATCAAGAGGAGACCGGTCGCGGCAAGGATCACGCCGCTCCCGATCGCTGCCGGTGCGAAGCGTCGGACGGTCTGAACGGCCGCGTCACGGCCCGCGGTCGTAACCACGAGCACGAGATGGACGAGCCCGCCCGCCCACACCGCGGCAGCGCCGAGATGGACCGCGGAGAAGAGGAGATGGTTGGTTCCGGCTCCGGTACCGATGACGGGAAGTTGTGCGCCGACGAGCACCACAGCCGCGGCGGCTTGTTCGCGGGCCTCGCCGGTCAACAGGGCTGCTAGGCCAACGACAACCGCGACGATGACGCCCGCCGCGGCAGCGGTCGCCACCTCATGCCGCATGGCCTCGGCGAGCGTCACGCCGATGTACGCGACTGCCAGTGCACTGACGCCGCGCCGACGAGCCGGGCTGGAAAGCGCCGTCCGCGTGAGCGCGGGACCAGCGAGTGAGCCGGCCAGCAGGACAAGGAGGTAGAGGCCGACGCTGGCAAGCAACGGAAAGCCTCGCGACACAGCCGGGCCCGGGTGCTCGTGGGCCGATGCGGGCGCGGCGATGAGGAGCAACACGGCAGCCGCCGTGGCGGCGGTCGCTATGAGACGACCACCGCCACGGCGAACTGAACCCGCTTTGAGTGCAGCCATTCGTCCCTACGTAACGACGAACAGCTCGGAGTGCGGCTTGGCATTGCCTGTCTTGCCGTGCGGCCAATTGGTGCGGTTGAAGTTGACGCAGGGGGTTCCTTCGTTCTCGTCGATGAATGTCTGGTCGATCGAGAGCTTCTGCGTCTTCGGGTTGACATTGACCATGCAGACCTGGTGGTTGCCGTTGACGCCGGTGCGTGCCACGAAGTAGTTCGAGAACGCGATGCGGCTCACGGTCTTCGTCTCGGCATACGTGCCGTTGCTCGCCTTGACGAAGTTGTCGATGGCACCCCAGTGCGGGCCACCGGTGCTGCCGTCCGAGACGGGCAAGACGCTTGCCACCGTTGGGCAGTCGGCTTCAGCACCGCCCTTGTAGACCTCGGTGATCTTGTCCACGCTGCACGTGGTCGCGGTCCCCGCGGCAAGAAGCTTCTTGATGTTGAGGACGTAGACCATCTTGGGAACGCCTGAGTCGTCGGCCGACAGCGAGCCGGGAGACCGACCGATCACGGCGTGGTACAGGTAACCGTCATCGGCTGTGGTCTGCAGCCAGCCGCCACCGTCGCAGCCGGCACCTTCGATGACGTTCGGGTTGAGGACCTTGGACGCGGTTGTGTCATCGAAGACCTCGCGCCAGACCGGCTTGCTCGCCGTGATGTCCGGTGTGTAGTAGATGACGCCACCACACATCGACTCGGCGAACGCGCCCTTGTGCGCCGGCAGGTTCGTGACGGTCGTCTCCATGATGCCGGTCGGCTCGTTGTGCCCGGGGTTGCGCTCGGTGCGCGGACCGTCAGGCATCTTGGAGACAGACACGAGCTTCGGACGGTTCACGTTGCTGATGTCGAAGATGCGAACCGTCTGGCGGAACAACAAGTTGTCCTGCGGCTTGACCGGGTCGAGCACGATGTTGCGCGGCTCGGCATAGTCGCTGGTGACGAGACGCTTGAGGTCAGACCTCGCCTGGATACCGTGCGGGTTCGCACACGTTGCCTGCCCCGGAATGGCCGGGTAGTTCGGGCACAGCGCGGGACTTTCCGACGCGGCACTCGCCGCCGGCATCTCCGAGAGCACCTTGCCGGCTCCGTCGAAGCGGATGATCTCGCCCGGGGAGCCGCCGTACCCGTTTCCGAGGCGCACACTTCCGTCGGAGTACCTGCATGGACCCGGCACGACCGGACCGCCCATGTAGGTCGCGTACGCCGTACCGTCCGGCAGCGTCCAGTAAGCGTCCGGGATCGAGCCGCACTTGGTGTCCTGCGGCAGCGCGATTCCCGACAGCGACAGCTGCGGCAGCTTCGACACGTCGAAGACGTAGGTCGCGCTGCTGAACAGACCGCCGGCGAAGATCTTGTCGCCCTTGTGCCACACGTACTGCATGTGATGCGGCTCGTTCTCGACGAGGGGGCCAACGGTCGCCGTGTTGACGACCTTGCCATAGGTCGGCGAGGTCTTGTCCGCGTCGATAACGGCAAGGAAGTCTGCCGCGGGCGGGTCATCGACCGCGTCCTCGTTGAGGGTCTTGATCGGGTTCACAGCAATCGGTGTCCGCTGAATGTCGGCGCCCGTCGTGTCGGCGACGTTCTGGTCGCCCGCCCAGACCAAGAGGTACTCGTGGTGCTTCGGCGTACCCGCCGCCGTTGTCAGTTGCTTGGCTGAGTCTTTGACCAGGTGGTTCTTGACCCAGTAGCTCTTGCCGTCACTGCCCTTGATGGCGGACGTCACGATCTGCACAGAAGCGTTGGCGGTGGTGTGCACACCTGCCGCAACGATCAGGCCGACAGCGAGAAGCAGCGCAAGCCCGAGCGGCAATGTGCGCTTCGGGCGTTGCAGGACGTGTTCGGACATGCATCCTCCCCAATCTCGGCGGTCGCTCCCGCCTTGCAGTGCGGGTAAGCCGTTCCGTCGGACTCCCCCGTGGTGCGGGCCTTGCGTTGGTTTGCGTAAAGTAGTCATACTGGACTGGTTCGGTCAAGTTAGTGTTGTTTGCACCACCGAGCAACGGGGGTACGCGGATGCAGATCGTCACGTTGGAGACGCCCTGGCTCGGCAACCGCAGTTACGTGGTCATCGACGACGTCGGCGAGCGGTCGGTCCGGACCGCCATCGTTGTCGATCCCCCACGCGACATCGACCGCATCCACGCAGTGCTCGAAGCGCACGGCGCCAAACCACAGCTAGTCCTCGAGACGCACCGGCATGCCGACTACATCTCCGGCGGCTTGCAGCTCGCGCGGGAGACCGCCGCCGTCTACGCCGTCCCTCCCGGCACACCCGATCCCGCGTTCGAGTACGTCCCAGTCACCGATGGCACGACGTTCGCCGTTGGCCAGTTGACGATTCGCGCGATCCACACACCGGGACACACTGCCCACCACATGTCGTATGTCTTGGAGGACCGCAACGGCCCGAAAGCGGTGTTCACCGGTGGTTCGCTCCTCCACGGCTCTGTCGGCCGGACTGATCTGGTGGACAGTGCTTTGACCCAGTCACTGTCTGAACTGCAGTGGCGTTCGGTGCATCGCCTCGCTGCCGGGCTGCCGCTCGAGACCGCTGTCATGCCCACGCATGGTTTCGGGTCCTTCTGCTCCGCCGCACCCGCATCGACCCGCGGTTCGTCGACCGTCGGTGGCGAGATCCGATGTAACAGCGCGCTGACCTCATCACTGGAGGAGTTCGTGGAGCAGCTCATGCGCGGGTACGACGCCTACCCCTCCTACTACGCCCACGTGCCACACACGAACGCGGCCGGGCCGGCACCGATCGATCTGTCCCCGCCCCGTCGCCTGAGTAGCGACGAGGTGCTTGCCCGGATTGACGCGGGCGAATGGGTCGTCGACCTGCGACAACGCCGAGTGTTCGCCGCGGGCCACGTGCCCGGCACACTCAGCTTTGACGCCGGCGGCAACGTGAGCGTCTACCTCACCTGGATGTTGCCGTGGGGTGCACCCGTGACACTCCTCGGTGATGACGAGGACCAAGTCGCGCGTATTCACCGACAACTCGCGGTCGTTGGTGTCGAGAACATCGCCGGCGCCGCTTACGGCCGGCCGGCCGACTGGGTCGGCCCGCAGATCGAGACGCGGGCGTTTCCGGTGACCGATTTCTCCGCCCTGGCCAGCGAACGCGAGACCCACGACGTCGCCGTGCTCGACGTACGCAATCGCGGCGAATGGGCCGACGGCCACGTCGACGGCGCCCTCAACGTCCCATTACCCGAGCTTCTCGACCGCATCGGTGAGCTGCCAACGCGCGGCGCTGCGGAGATCTGGGTCTACTGCGGCAGCGGGTTCCGTGCCAGCGCTGCGGCCTCGATCCTCGAGCAAGCCGGGCACGGCATCGTGCTCATCGACGACCAGTTCGCGTCGGCGGCAAAGGCCGGTCTCGTCGTCGTACCTGCTCAGGACTCCCACAGCGGGCCATGGGTCCCGGGCTCGAGGGGCATCCGCACGCCGACGTCACGGGCGGTGTCCAAGGCGGTCTCGTAGCCTGCGTCGGCGTGCCGGATCACGCCGGTGCCCGGGTCGTTTGTGAGCACTCGCTCCAGTCGTGCTCGTGATTCGGGAGTGCCTTCGGCGACAACAACGACACCGGCGTGGATTGACTTACCGATGCCGACCCCACCGCCGTGGTGCACCGAGACCCACGATGCACCCGATGCCGTGTTGAGCAGCGCGTTCAATATCGGCCAGTCGGCAATCGCATCGGACCCGTCACGCATGGCCTCGGTCTCGCGTTCGGGGCTTGCGACCGAGCCCGCGTCGAGATGGTCGCGGCCAATGACCACCGGTGCGCGCACCACACCGCGCGCGACTAGGTCATCGAAGGCCTGGCCCGCGACGTGGCGCTCGCCGTACCCGAGCCAGCAGATTCGAGCCGGTAGACCCTCACCCCGCACGTGCTCTCTCGCGAACGCCATCCAGCGATGCAGCGCCTCGTCATGGGGAAACGCGTCGAGTACTGCGCGATCCGTCGCGGCCAGATCCTCCGCGTCACCGGACAGGCAGGCCCAGCGGAACGGACCGCTCCCCCGGGTGAACAACGGCCGGATGTACGCCGGGACGAATCCCTGGTAGGCGAATGCGTCGGCAAACCCGGCGTCCTGTGCCTGCCCGCGCAGGCCGTTGCCGTAGTCGAAGGCGACCGCTCCCGCTTTCTGCATGTCGACGATGGCGCTGCAGTGCTCCGCCATTGCGGCGCGGGCGCGGTCGACATACTCGCTGGGCTTGGTACGCCGCAGTTCGAGCGCCTCATCGAGTGTCAGGCCATTCGGCACATAACCATGGAGCGCGTCGTGTGCACTTGTCTGGTCGGTGACCACGTCCGGTGTCCAGCCGCGACGCACCAGCTCGGGCAATGCGTCCGCGGCATTGGCGACAACCGCTACCGAGAGAGCGCGACCCGCGGCGGCCGCGGCATCGACGCGCGCAACACCGTCGTCGAGGGAGTCTGCGATCTCATCGAGATAGCCGTGGTCACGCCGGCGCTCCGCTCGCGCCGGGTCGACCTCGATGCAGAGCGCGACGCCACCGTTGCCTGTTACGGCCAGGGGTTGCGCCCCTCCCATGCCGCCAAGACCCGCCGTAAGGACGCGCTTGCCCTGCAGGGTGCCGCCGCTGTCGCCGAAGTGCTTGCGCGCGCACTCACCGAAGGTCAGGAATGTGCCTTGCAGGATTCCCTGCGTCCCGATGTAGATCCAGGACCCCGCGGTCATCTGGCCGTACATCGTGAGGCCGAGGTCCTCTAGCTCCCGGAAATGCTCGGGCGTCGCCCATCGCGGCACGAGCATGGAGTTGCTGATGAGCACGCGCGGCGCCATCTCGTGCGTGCGCATGACGCCCACTGGTTTGCCGGATTGCACGAGCAGCGTGTCTTCCGGTCCCATTGTGCGCAGCGTTTCGACGATCGCATCGAAGCACCGCCAGTCGCGGGCGGCCTTGCCGTTGCCGCCGTACACGACGAGGTCATCGGGCCGCTCGGCCACCTCGGGGTCGAGGTTGTTCTGCAACATTCGCGATGCCGCCTCGGCACCCCACGTCTGCGCCGTCCGCTCAGGTCCTCGAGGCGCCCGGACCACCCTTGCTCCGTGCATGCGCTCCATCGTGCCACCGCACGTCACGGGTCGGGGTTGTCGGCCTCGCGTTGTTTCCAGACGTCCATGGCGCGCTGCGTGAGCGGACCCGGTGCGGTGGCCAAGATCTGCCCGTCGACGGCGCGAATCGGCTGGATGTCTCGCGTCGACGAGGTCAAGAAAGCTTCGGCGGCGTTGCGGAGAGCGGTCAGCGGTACGTCGACCTCGTCAACGTCACCGAGCCATTCGAGCAGCAGCGCGCGGGTCACTCCGGGAAGGCAACCTGACGACAGCGGCGGGGTCACGAGGTGACCGTCGACAGCAAGGAACACGTTGGTGCCCGTGCCTTCGCAAAGGTTGCCGATGGTGTTTCCGAACATTGCCTCCGTCGCTCCGTCGTTGTGTGCGTGCTCAAGTGCAACCACATTGTCGGCGTACGACGTCGTCTTGAGACCCGCGGTGGCGGCTCGCTCATTGCGCACCCAGGGCACGACCGCGACGTCGGCTGTGGGCGGCCACTCCTTGCCCGGGGCGATCGCAACGATCAACGTCGGATGCGCGTCTCCGCGGTCGGAGCCGAGCGGTGCGTGACCGCCGGTCACGGTGATGCGCAGGCGGGCAAGCGGCAAAGTCTCGTTCTCGGCGAGCACCTCGGTGACGGCAACGCGGACCTGCATCGGGTCGACGTGGAGGCCAAGGCCGTGCGCCGACCGCACAAGTCGCTCGAGGTGCCGCGTAATCGCGAAGGGGATGCCGTGCACAACCTTGGCGGTCTCGAACACTCCGTCGCCGACGGTGAAGCCGTGATCGAAGACGGAGACGTGGGCTTCGTTCTCGTCGCGAAGATGCGTGTCGACCCACACCTTCATGCCGACGCCACCGTCAACAGTCGGGATGCCTTCAACTCGGTCTCCGCCCATTCAGCGGCGGGGTCCGAGCCCCAGGTGATGCCCGCACCGGTGCCGAAGTGCAGCTGCTCCTCCTCTGCCCAGAACGTTCGGATCGCGAGACCGAGGACGCCCATCCGCGCGTCGGCATCGACCCAGCCGACCACGCCGCAATACACGTCACGCGGCACCGGCTCGAGTTCGGAGATGAGTCGAACGGCTGAGGACTTGGGCGCACCGGTCACCGAGCCCGGCGGGAATGTCACCTCGATCAGCTCCGCCCAACCGATGCCGGGTCGCAGCCGAGCCTCGATGCGTGAGACCAGATGAACCAAGCCCGGATGCTCCTCGATCTCACACAGCCGCGGCACGGTCACTGAGCCGACTTCGGCGACGCGCGACAGGTCGTTGCGGACGAGGTCCACGATCATCACATTCTCGGCGTAGT
The DNA here is from genome assembly GCA_033851265.1 of Frankiales bacterium. Taxonomy (GTDB): domain Bacteria; phylum Actinomycetota; class Actinomycetes; order JAWWOW01; family JAWWOW01; genus JAWWOW01. The sequence continues at coordinate 347,355 of JAWWOW010000004.1, read as the reverse complement.
CCTTCGGCAGCAACGCATCCGCGGACGTGGCCGTGCCCTTGATGGGATCGCTGGTCACGATGTCGCCATCCCGTCGCAGGAAACGCTCCGGTGTCGCACATGCGACGGAGACACCCTGCGCGGGCAGGTGCACTGTGGCGGCGTACGGCGCCGGATTACCGCGCGCCAGAGCGGCGCCAAGCGGCCGCAGGTCTGGGCGGCCCGGAAGCGGGGCGGAGAGGACGCGGCAGAGATTCACCTGGTAGACCTCGCCGGCCGCGATCTCTTCCCGGATGCGCTCTACGAGTGCGATGTACGCCGCCTCGTCGATGCTGCTCGTCCATTCGTCACGTCGCGGGCCGCGCCACATGCCAGTGTCACGAGCGCCGGTCACGACCGTGCCGAATCGCGCACACGTCACCTTGCCCTCGAACGTCATGACCACGGCCCACAAGCCGGTGGTGTCCAACGCCGCGAGATCGCTCGTCACGTCAACGACGCCGATCGCCGTACGACCGTCGAAGATGGCGACGGCGTCATCGTTCACAACAGCGGCCCCGCAACGGACTCGGCAGCAGCGACGAGGTCGGGCAGCAACCTGTCAGCGGCGGCAAGCTGTGAGGCGACCTCTCGATCAACGTCCATCCACGGTACATCGGCCCGCAAGCGGTTGTGCACTGCGGCGGTCGCGGCAGCCGGTCCCGCGATGTCTGCGCGCAGGTCGATCGCCTGCGCGGCGCAGACGAGCTCGACGGCGAGCACCGACCTGATGCCGGCGACGACGTCACGGAGTTTCCGCACCGCACCCCAGCCCATCGACACGTGGTCCTCTTGGTTGCCCGACGTGGGAATCGTGTCGACCGAAGCCGGATGCGTCAGCACCTTGTTTTCGCTCACGATCGAGGCAGCGGTGTACTGCGCCAGCATGTAGCCGGAGTTCACACCGGCGTCGGGCGCGAGGAACGGCGGAAGTCCACGCGAGAAAGCCGGGTCGAGCATGCGGTCGACGCGGCGCTCCGAGATCGACCCGATCTCGGCGAGCGCGATCGCCAGCATGTCGGCGGCGAACGCGAGTGGCTCGCCGTGGAAGTTGCCCGTGGTCAACACGTCGCCGTCGATGACGACGGGATTGTCGACGACCGACCCCAGCTCGGTCTCCAGGACCCGGCGAACATGGGTCAGGACGTCGCGCACCGCTCCGTGCACCTGGGGTGCGCACCGCAGGCAGTACGCGTCTTGGACGGCGTGGTGCGAGTCGCGGTGCGATGCCAGCAGCGGTGACCCGGCCAGCAGCGTCCGCAGGTTGGCCGCGCTTGCTCGCTGCCCTGGATGGGGCCGCAATGCCTGCACGCGTTCGTCGTACGTCCGGTCCGTGCCGAGCAGACATTCGACCGAGAGTGCGCATGCGACATCAGCTGCGCGCACGAGCAGCTCGGCGTCGACGACCGATAGCGCCAACAACACCTGCATCGGCTCCGTGCCGTTGAGCAGCGACAGCCCTTCCTTCGGTGCCAGCGTCAGGGGGGCGATGCCGGCGCGGTCGAGCAGGATCGGCGCGGGCTGACCGGTGAGATCCGCGCTGCCCTGCTGACGGAGCCGACCTTCACCAACCAGTGGCAGCGCCAGATGCGCCAGTTGGGCGAGGTCACCCGACGCTCCCACCGATCCGCGCTCGGGTATGACAGGCATCAGCCCATGGCCGAGCAAGCTGAGTAGCTGCGTTGGCAGGTCGACACGCACTCCGGAGTAGCCGGCCGCCAACGTGCGTGCGCGCAGCAGGAGCAGTCCGCGGACGTGTTCGTCCGGCAGCGGGTCGCCAACAGCGGCCGCGTGCGACCGGATGAGGGACAACTGCATCTGAGCGAGCTGTTCGCTGCCGACACTGGTGTCGGCCAGCGCACCGAAACCGGTGGTGACGCCGTAGACAACCGCATCACCATCAACGGCCTGGGCGACAACCCGGCGACTCGGTTCCATCCGCGCAGCGACGTCGTCGCTGAGCACCGCATTTGCGTCTCCGCGCGCGACGTCCACGACATCCTCAACCGTCAGCGGGTCACCGGTGACGACAACGGTCCGCATGGCCGAAACGCTATCGGGGTCGATGAGCCAGACCCGCGCACGCTTCGAGCAGGGCCATCGCCGCAAGTCGCACGGTCCGCTCGTCCGCGGTGTCTGCCTTCGCATCGATTTCCGTGATGTCGATCGCACGCACCCGCGGGTCGCGACCGGCGTGGTACGCCGCGAGCAACAGCTCGCGGGCCGACAACCCACCCGGTAGCGAGGCCGGGCACGCCGGTGCGACCGAACGGTCGCAGACGTCAAAGTCGAGGTCCACGTAGATCGGGCCGCCAGCCGCCCCTGCGACGTCCAGCGCCTGCCGCACGGCACTGATGACGCTGCCGTCGGAGACAGCACTCAGCGGGATCACGTGCACACCGCGCGCGTGCGCCTCGTCGGCGTAGGACTTGCTGTTAGCCCAGTCGGCGATCCCGACCTGGACGATGCGCTCAGGGTCGACACCGGCGTCGATCACCTGCCGGACCGGCGATCCGTTGCTGCGCCCTTCCCGGAGGTCATGGTGGGCGTCGAGGGTCACCAGCCCAGCACGGCTCAACTCGTCGCCGCTCACGCCGACCAGCGTCGGACAGGTGATCGAGTTGTCCCCACCAATCGCAACGACCAGGCGCGCCTGCGCAGCCGCTGACGCTGCCATCGTGGTCGTGCGCCACTCCCCCTCGTCACGGTCCGGCTCCTCGACATCGCCGAGGTCGAGTGGCGCAACCCCCTCGTCGGGATCGGCCAGGTCGATACGACGCGATGCACACCACGTCGAGAACCGCGCAAGCGCACGGCGTACGGCGGCTGGGGTCGCGTGCGCGTTCGTCTTCGACAACGAGGTTGCGAAGGCGGGCACCCCCAGAACCGCAACATCGACCGGTCGAGCGCCGGGTCCCGCGGCCAACCACGCGCTCGCGCGCGGCCATCGCGGGTCGTCAGGCACGCCGGCAGTCATGACGCGGATCGTGCCAGAGCCGGGCACTTGTGGCGGGGTTGTGACTGCCCCATCGGCTATCCTCGGGCCTGCGTGGGGGCGACCTCGTTAGTTCCCACCGCGCGGACGTGGCTCAGTTGGTAGAGCATCACCTTGCCAAGGTGAGGGTCGCGGGTTCGAATCCCGTCGTCCGCTCGGCGCGGGCGTCTCCAGCCTTTCGTGGGGCGCCCGACAGTTCTGATCCCGGTCTCCATACTGGTGTCAGTGCTGGCCGGGTGGCCGAGTGGCTTAGGCAAGGGCCTGCAAAGCCCTGTACGCGGGTTCGATTCCCGCCCCGGCCTCGCAACTCCCGGGCGGTTAGCTCAGCGGGAGAGCACCTCCCTGACACGGAGGGGGTCACAGGTTCAAATCCTGTACCGCCCACGCACGAACATGCAGGCCAGGGGCTCCTTCGGGAGCCTCTGCTGCGTTACGACGCTGCTAGCCCGACAGCCGCACCCTGGTAGGTGCGGCCGTAGCCGATGTAGTACATCCAGTAGCCCGCACCGAGCGGATTGCGCATGACGAACGCGGTCTCGAGATTCTGGTCCCAGTGGCCCGCTCGTGGGTTCAGCACGTGCGGATCAGCCAGCAAGGTGAACGTCATACCGTCGCGGGACCGTGCCTCGCAGATCCCCGGCGGTCCGTTGGTCTTCGGGCTGCCGCACGTGAAGAACATCCGGTAGACACCGTTCTCGACGACAACGCTCGGATCACCCGAGCCCGCGTCATACGGACCGATGACGGCGCGGTTGCCGCCGTTGGCAATGTGGAACGACTGCCACCCCTGCGCGGTCCGGAGCGGCCAGCGAGCCGTCGCAACGTAGATGTCCCAGCCGATCTCCGCGCGGTTCGTCCCGTTGAACCACATGAGCACGCGGCCGCGCGCGACCTCGATCCGGATGCCCGGCGCTAACACCTTCGCGGTGCTGAGCGACGACAAGCTCGTCGAACCCGTCAACACCGGCCTCGGGTTCACCTCCCACGGTCCGAATGGGTGCCTGCTGCGCGCGACACCGATCGACCGGGACTCCAACGGCCCGAGACCAGTGAAGAAAAGGTAGAACCAACCGTCCGGACCGGAGACCAGCTCCGCTTCGGCCACCCCATTACGCATCCACCGCAGCGCCGGATCGGCGCTAAGGACAGGTGTTGATCGCTTGGTCCAAGCCCGGCCATCCCTCGACGTGGCGCCCAGCAGGAAGATGCCGGAGTCGCCCGGGCAGGTCTGGGTCGGCGGAAGCCCGGGGGTCCCACCGGCTGGCTTCTGGCAGTGACCGGCGTAGACCATGTGCAGCACGCCACCCACGTTGACGACGCTGGGGCTCGCGATCATGTAGTCGTCGTAGAAGCCCACAGTCGGGCTGAGCACGGGTCGGTCGACACTTCGCACGAACGTCGGCGCAGCCGTGGCGCTGCTCGCGAAAACCAGAGCAACGAGAGTGACCAGCACAATTCCACGACGCACCCGTATCAGTTCGACGTCCGGGTGGTGGATCCCTACTCAGGTGACCGCGGACTCCGTGCCCATGATGATCCGCGGCGACTTCGCCGGATCGAGCCAGCGGAGTACGTCGAGAAGCTGGCCCGTCGGCATCGACACACAGCCGGCGGTCGACCCTCCCGTCGACACGTGCATGAAGATCGCGCTGCCAAGTCCTGCGGTGCGTGCGGTGTTGTACGCGATGACCGCGCTGTAGTTGTACGCCGGTGCTTGGTTCATCGGTTCGGGACTGGGCCCGCCGTCCTGGGTTCGGGTGTCGGTCCACAAGTTGTAGCGCGGCCCAGGGTCGTCGGCCCAAACGTGCCAGTCACCGGTCACCCGCCGGTACTCGTACCTCACCCCGGGGCTGGCCTTCACGCCGAACATGAAGCTGAACCCGTAGGAGCCACTGGGTGTGCGCAGGTCGCCCTCGCGCTTGTCTCCCGGTGGCGCGAAGCCGTGTCGACCGATGTGCACGGACCACGGACCGAAGGTTCGGTGCCAGCCCGACGATGTCTTCGTGAAGCCCTGCAACGTTGCGTAGCTCGTGCCATAACCGCTCGCGACAACGCTGATGACCTGTCGCGCACTGCCAACACCATTGAGTCGTTCGACCAGCAACGGCTGCGACGGCGTGACGCGCTTCGGCTTTGGCTTCGACGTGGGCAGCACCCGCGTCACAGCCTTCGGCTTGAGTGTCGGCTTGACCTTCATCGGCCGCGGCGTGGGAGAGGACGACGGGGAAGCGGACGCTGATGCGGACGGCACCAGGATTGTGTTGATGGGCTGGGTTCCACCTGGCGCGCTTCCGTTGCCGGCGACCAGACCGCAGGCGCCCAGCACGAGGGCCAGTAGCGCAGCCCCCAACGCGATCGGTCGACGCATCAACACGGACCATACGTCGACAAGCTGTGATCTAAACCGAAGCGCGGTCGGGTTTCGGCTTGTCTTCGTCCTCACCGAAGTGCAGGCCCAGTGTGCGCTCAACCAGGCGCTGCGGCCCCCCGAGCCAGTCCGGGCGCTGATGCTCCCGGCCCGGCCACACTTTGTTCACCGCCGAGTTGAACTCCGCACCGATCAGCACGGCGAGCGCAGTTACATACAGCCACAGCAGTACGGCGACCGGCGCGCCCAACGAGCCGTACGCCGAGTCCGGCACGCTGGCGAGATAGAACCGCAGCAGCACGCTGCCGCCGATCCAGATGAGCAATGCCAGCAACGCCCCCGGCAGATCGCGACGCCACGGTGTGCGCACAGGTGTCGCGACGTGGTACAGCGTCGTGATCGACGAGACGGACGCCAGCGCGACGACGGGCCAGTACGCCGCGATCACTACGGTCTCCGCCCAACCGCCGGGAACGTTGCGCACCGCGTCCTGCAGGAGGGTGGGGCCGACGACCAGCAGCGGCAACAACACGATCCCGACGAAGACCGCGCCGGCAAACAGCACGTAGGCCAGCACGCGCTTGGTCAGCCACGACCGACGGCCTTCGAGGTCGTAGGCGATCGTGATCGCGTCCATGTAGGTGCTCATCGCCCGCGAGCCGGACCACAGGGACACGAGAAACCCGATCGAGACTGCCTCTGCCCGGCCGCCCGTCAGCACATCGCGCAGAATTGGCCGAACGGTGTCATTGACGGTGCTGGGGCGGAGCACCTTGCTCGCCGCGTCGGCAATGGTGTTCTGGATGTCGGTGATGTTGCCCTGGCCCACCAGACTGTGGAAGTAACCGAGGGTCCCGATGACGGCCAACAACAACGCCGGCAGCGACACGATCGCGAAGAAGGCAACCTCGGCAGCCAACCCCGTAACGCGGTCGGTGACGATCCCGTCCATCGTCTTGCCGACGACGGGGCCGATGGACGCAAGGCGCCCTCGTTTCGCCGTCGGCTGCTCTGTCACCCCACCACGGTAGGCAACGCGGCTCCCAGACGCGTGCTAACGCGCGGTTCGACGCCTCCGCAGCAGTAGGCCGGCAGCAACAAGGGCCAAGGCGATGAGCGGCGTGGCGATCGGCAAACCAGTCGTCGCAAGTCCGCCGCCGTTACCGCCGCCGTTGCCAGCGTTGTCTGGAGGCAGGATCCCTCCCGGCACCGCTGCAGCCTTGAAGTTGAAGGCGCGAGCACCCTCGACCTCGAGTGGCACCTCGTCGGCATCGGTCTGCAACTTGGTGTTCTGGAAGCTGGCCGGCGTCGGTGCGACGAGGACGTAGGCCGCGACTTGCTCGAGCAGGCTCGTCTTCGTCGGGTTGCCGACCGCGGACAACGGCACGTCAATCGTGTACGTCGTACCGCCACTTCCCGACTTCGCCGTACCGGTAGCAGCCGCTGCGCCCGGCAGCGGCGGAGCGATGTAGTCAAGCACGTGCGGGTCGCACGCAGAGACCGAGCAGGAATCCGTGGTCTTCGTCTCGCCGGCGTAGAACGTTGGCGATCCGCCGGCCACGCTCTGCTCCACACCTGCGTGGTAGAGCACGTCACCCATCTGCCAACGCACCACAAGTCGGCCAAACAAGTTGGCCGCCGCGCGAGCCACATCGGCGAGCGCTCCGCCCTTGGTCCTCACCGTGACCCGCAAGATGGTGTCGCCGCGCGCCAGTGCCACGTTGATGATGTCGGCGGCTGACACTTTCGAACCGGCAATCACGGGGAATAGTGCGTCGCCGGTGGGATCGGTCACACCCGCCTTGGGATCACGCGTTTCGTACGCGGACAGCGGCTGGCCGGTCAACGCGTTCACGCCTGTCTGCTGAGTGGCTACCTGAACAACAGCGGCGCCCGGGTGGTCGATGGCCTCGACCGTCCCAAGCACCGAGACCAGTCTGTTGGACGTGTCGTTGTAGACGATCCGCCCGCGGCCGTCGTTGCCGATAGTTACCTGGAAGAAGTCGGCGAGGTTGCGGTTCCCCGTGGCGGTGACACAGGCCGTACCCAGCATGCATATATCGCCGTAGTGCATGGGGTGCTGGCTCGCGCGAGTTTGCACGATGTGCGGCGTTGTCGTGTCAGCCCGATCGATCTGCGCGAAGTAGGTCCACCACACCTGGTTCTTGTGCGCCGACGGGCCGTCCGGACCAAGTTGCGCCAACGTCTTATCGGTGCCGTACCAAGCCACGTCGACGATGCCCTTGCGTCCCGCCTCCATCCACGGCATCAGGTTGACGTTGGACGGTGGCTTGTTGATCCGATAGGGGCCGTGCCACTGCGTCCAGTCCTTGCCGTTCAGCGTGGGGTGCGCCCACATGTAGTTGAGCTGGTACGTGCCAGGCTTGTCAGGATGTGCGCTGTTCATCGGCGAGGCCGAGTCAACCCAGGCCACGTAGACATTGCGGAACTTGTCTTGCGTGATGGTCGGGAACAGCGTGCTGGGGTCTCCGGGCAGGCTCGGGATGATCGGGTTGTAGTGGTAGGTCAGGTGCGTTCCGGCAGGCGCTGTGTTGTTGGGCACACCGACCGCGAGCGCAAGACCATCGTCGTCGCCCTGGCCTACGACGGTCAGCACGTCGCCCGTGTGCTGGTCGACAACGATCGAGGCGCTGGTTGGCGACACGTTGGGGGTCGTCGCGATCGCCCCGGCCGGGTCATTGCGGTGCCAGTTGTTGGGGTCGTCTTCGAACGCCCAGTCGACCTTCGAGCCCGAGGTCAGCGGCTGGTACTTCTGATAGAGGATGTGCCCGTGCGCGCCGTCGTACGGCGAGATGGTGTGGTCGCTCGGCAACGGATCGAACAGCCCGAACCACTGTCGGTCGGCTCCCGGTTCGGAGCAGCCCTCGGGGCTCGACGTGATGTCCTTGGCATGGTTGTCCGAGTAGGCCGTCGTGTAGCACAACAGGGCGTACAGGTCGGAGTAATAGACCCGGTTCTTGCGGGTGACGATGATTTCGGTGTCGCCACCACCCGGCCCGAGCGTCGACTTCGTGGGGAAGACCGCCGTGAACGTCGACGGGTCGTTCGGGATCTTCTTGTCCTGCACGAGCCGATACGAGTCACCGTTGTCGACCGACTGGTTCCAGATCGACCGCTGTACGCCGGTGCCCTGTGGCCCGGACACGTACATCACGCCATCGGGGCCGACTCTGAGGTCAGGCTCCCCGTACAGGTGGATGGGATCGACGATCCGTGGCACGTCGAAGGCAATGTCGCTCGTGTTGGCGGGGCTGGCTGTGCTCACCGCGGACGAGCTGGCCCCGGGTAGCAGAGCAAGCACCACGGCGCCGACGGCGCCGGCCACAGCAAGGAAGCGATAGCGGCGCACGGCTGGGCTCCTCATTGAGCGGGGGGACTCCGCACAGATTCGCCCCGAAGCGGGGGCTTTCCTCCCCGATCGGACCTTCCGCCAAGGAGTGAATGGTGGTTCACTTCTTGGATGGTCTACCGACGTACGCCGGACACCGCTGCGCGGCAGGCAGCAGCGCGTGAGCGCATTGTGGACGCCGCGACCGGGCTGGTGACGGGCGGGGGTTACACCGCGGCCACCGTCGAGGCGGTCGCGTCCTCGGCGGGAGTGGCCACGGGGACCGTCTACCGCCACTTCGGCTGCAAGGCAGACCTGCTCGCCGAGGTCTTCCGCGCGTCGGCGCGGCGCGAGCTGGCGGCGGCGAAGGCGGCCGCCGACATCGTCGGTGCACCGGTCTGGGAGCGCCTGGACGCCGTCGTCACGACGTTCGCCCACCGTGCGCTGCGCAGCGGCCGACTCGCGTGGGCCCTGGTCGCCGAGCCGGTCGACCCGGCCGTTGAGACAGAGCGGTTGCTCTATCGCCGGGCCTACGTGGAGTTCTTCACCGGGATGGTGGAAGACGGCATCAAACGCGGTGAGATCCCGCGCCAGGACGCCGGAGTGACCGCGGCTGCTCTCGTGGGTGCCATCGGTGAAGCCGTGACCATCGAACTCGCCCAGTCACGGAGCCTCCGGCGCGAGCCGGACAAACGGTTCGTGCGGGCGCTCGTGGCGGTCTGTGTCCGCGCTCTTGGAGAGACGTCCCAACGGCTCGACAACAATCGCCGAGAGGTCCCCCAATGACGAACACCCACGACGTGACCAACCAGCCGCCGCCGCTCGTGGACTACGACGTGTTCGGTGCCGACGCGGCGCTGGTCGAAGGCGTTCGACGCCACGATGCTGCCGACCGCGAGCAGACGCTCCACGAGATCGGCAACCGCGCCGGCAGTGCCGAGGCCCAGCAATGGGGCGTTGACGCAAACGTGAACGAGCCGGTGCTGCGCACGCACGACCGTTACGGAAATCGCATCGACGAGGTCGATTTTCATCCGTCCTGGCATCGGCTGCTCGAGGTCGCAACGTCGTACGGCCTGCACGCGTCCTCCTGGAGTTCGCCCGGACCTGGGGCGCATGTCGCCCGCGCGGCTGGCTTCTATGTGTGGAGCCAGGTCGAGGGTGGCCACGGCTGCCCCGTGTCGATGACGCACGCCGCAGTCCCCGCACTTCGGGTCGAAGCCGCACTTGCCGACGAATGGGTGCCGCGGCTCACGACAAACGCCTACGACCCGGAGCTACGGGCCGGCAAGCGCAGCGCGCTGGCGGGCATGGGCATGACGGAGAAGCAGGGCGGTTCGGATGTGCGCGCCAACACCACGCGTGCGGTGGCGCAGCCGGACGGCAGTTACCTGCTGACTGGTCATAAATGGTTCACGTCCGCGCCGATGTGCGACGTGTTTCTCGTCCTTGCGCAGGCTCCGGACGGCCTGACGTGTTTTCTTGTGCCCCGCGTTTTGCCGGACGGCACCCGGAACACGTTCCGCATCCAGCGACTCAAGGACAAGCTCGGCAACCGATCAAACGCGTCCTCGGAGCCAGAGTTCGACAACACCGTCGCGTGGCGGGTCGGCCAAGAAGGCCGCGGTGTACGCACCATCATCGAGATGGTCAACATGACCCGTCTCGACTGTGTGATCGGCTCCGCAGCCGGTATGCGTTTTGGTCTCGCGCAGGCCGCCCATCACGCTGCGCATCGCCGTGCGTTCGGTGACTATCTCGTCGACCAGCCACTCATGCGCACGGTGCTCGCCGATCTCGCCGTCGAGAGTGAGGCAGCGACTGTGTTGATGCTGCGCTTGGCAGCGGCGACCGACGCGGATGAGTCGGCGTTTCGCCGCATCGCGCTAGCGGTCGGGAAGTACTGGGTGTGCAAACGCGCGCCCATGCACGCCGCGGAAGCGCTGGAGTGCCTGGGTGGCAACGGGTACGTCGAGGACTTCCCCATGGCGCGGCTCTATCGCGAGGCGCCGCTCAACGGCATCTGGGAGGGGTCAGGCAACGTCAGCGCGCTCGACGTGTTGCGCGCGCTGAGCCGCGAGCCCCAATGCCTGGCGGCCTATGACGAAGAGATCGGCCTTGCATCGGGCGCGGACGCCCGGTTGGACCAAGCGGTCGCCGACCTGCGCGCGGCACTCGGGCAACTCGCTACGGACGGGCAGGCTGGTGCCCGGCGGCTCGTCGAGCGGATGGCCCTGGTCCTGCAGGGGTCGCTCCTGGTGCGCTACGGCCACCCCGCAGTGGCGGATGCGTTCTGCGCCTCGCGGCTGGCCGGGGATGCCGGACTGGCGTTCGGCACGCTGCCGTCGGGGGTCGACAGTCGCGCCATTGTCGAGCGCGCCGCGCCCAAGCTCGGGTAGCCGACGACCCGGCCAATTTCGCTAAGGACTACCAATCTGCTCGGTTGCCGCGCCGAGCGCATGGGGTAGGCATGGCCACATGAACCCACGCGACCTCGGCAAGATCTACACCGCGGACGGACCGTTCGTGACGCTGTACCTCAGCGTGCGGCGCGATGTGGAGGATGCGGCCCAGCGGTACGAGACCCAGTGGAAGGACGTCCTCAGCGAGTTGGCCGGGTTCGGCGTCGACGAAACGACCCGCGACGCCCTCGTCGCCGCGCGTGGAGACCACAGTGCCGGCGGCACCCACGTGATGGTCGCGTCGCACGGGCTCGTGCACCTGAGCGAAGCACTCCCTGAACCGTTGCCCGAGTCGGCTGCCGACATCGTGCGCTACTCCCCCTTGCCGCACCTCCTCCCCTTGATCGAGATGGTGGGCCCACGAATTCCGCACATCGTGGTTCTGACCGACCGCATCGGGGCGGACATCCTGGCCTACCAAACCGGCCCGGAACCTACCGAGGTCGGCAGCGTCGACGGCGCCGACTACCACATCCGCAAGGTGCACGCCGGCGGTTGGAGCATGCGTCACTATCAGGCACACGCCGAGGAAAACTGGGCGCACAACGCCAAGGACGTCGTCGACGTTGTCGAGAAGCTTGCTCTCGACATCAACCCTCGCGTCATCATCGTCGGCGGCGACGTGCGCGCCGTACAACTCTTCGAGAAGTATCTGCCTGCCGGTCTGCTACCGCGACTGCAATTGATCGAGGGCAGCCGGGCCACTGATGGCGGCACCGAACATGTCGCCGATCGGGTGATGGCGGTGCTCGCCGACACATGGCGCGCAGACACAAACGCTCTACTCGACAAGTTCGCCGAAGAAGTAGGTCAGGCCGACCGGGCGACCAATGGTCTCGTCGACACCGTCGCCGCACTCCGCTTGGCGCAGGTGGAGACATTGATTCTGAGTGACGCGCTCGATGGCGACAGACCACTGTGGTTCGGGCCGGATCCGGCTGTGATCGGTGTCACCCGCGACGAGGCTGACCTCGGTTTCGGTGCACCTCAGCAGGCGGCGGCCGTCGACGTCGTCGTGCGAACAGCGATCGGTACGGACGCTACGGTTCGGGTCGTGCCAAGCAACGATCCACGCTCACCACGCGAGGGCACCGGCGCGATCTTGCGCTTCCGGCTTGGCTGAGCGCAGCCGCCACGCCGGCGGTAGGTAGCCTCAAAGGGATGCGCGTCTGGCCCGGACACCCGTACCCACTCGGGGCGACGTTCGACGGTTCGGGAACCAACTTCGCCCTGTTCTCCGAAGTTGCCGAGCGAGTCGAACTCTGCCTCCTCGACGACGACGGCCAGGAGGAGCGCGTCGAGTTGACCGAGGTCGACGCGTTCGTGTGGCACGGCTACCTCCCCAATGTGGTGCCCGGGCAGCGTTACGGCTATCGCGTCCACGGTCCCTACGAACCCGAAGCGGGCCATCGCTGCGATCCGGCAAAACTGTTGCTCGACCCGTACGCGAAGGCCTTCGACGGAAACATCGAGTGGGATGAGTCGCTGTTCTCCTACCGGTTCAAGGACCCCACCAAGCGCAACGGCAAGGACAGTGGGCCGCACGCGATGACCTCTGTCGTCATCAACCCGTTCTTCGACTGGCAGAACGACCGCCCGCCTCGCACGCCCTATCACGAGACCGTCATTTATGAGGCGCACGTCAAGGGACTGACGATCCAGCATCCCGGGCTGCCCGAGGAGATCCGCGGGACGTACGCCGGGATCGGACACCCGGTCATGATCGAACACCTGAAGAAACTCGGTGTGACGGCGATCGAGCTGATGCCGGTGCACCAGTTCGTCGACGACCACCACCTTGTCCAACGCGGACTGTCCAACTACTGGGGCTACAACACCATCGGGTTCCTCGCTCCGCACAATACGTACGCGGCTTATGGCCAGCGTGGGCAACAGGTGCAGGAGTTCCAGGGCATGGTCAAAGCCCTGCACGAGGCCGGCATCGAAGTGATTCTCGACGTTGTGTACAACCACACGGCCGAGGGCAACCACATGGGCCCGACGCTGTCATTCCGTGGGATCGACAACGCGGCTTACTACAAGCTGGTCGACGACGAGCCGCAGTACTACATGGACTACACAGGCACTGGTAACTCGTTCAACGTGCGGCATCCGCACGTACTGCAACTCATCATGGACTCACTGCGCTACTGGGTCCTCGAGATGCACGTTGACGGCTTCCGCTTCGACCTCGCCTCGGCACTCGCCCGAGAGTTCTACGACGTGGATCGGCTGTCTGCCTTCTTCGATCTCGTGCAACAGGATCCGGTCGTGTCGCAGGTAAAGCTCATCGCCGAGCCGTGGGACGTCGGCGAAGGCGGTTACCAGGTTGGCAACTTCCCACCGTTGTGGACCGAGTGGAACGGCAAGTACCGAGACACGGTGCGCGACTTCTGGCGCGGCGAGGGCGGGACACTCGCGGAGTTTGCTTCGCGGCTCACCGGCTCCAGTGACCTCTACGAGTCGAGCGGGCGTCGCCCGTATGCGTCGGTCAACTTCGTCACCGCGCACGACGGCTTTACCTTGCACGACCTTGTCTCGTACAACGACAAGCACAACGAAGCCAACGGCGAGGACAACAACGACGGCGAGAGCCACAACCGCTCCTGGAACAGCGGCGTCGAAGGACCGACCGACGATCTCGACGTCATCGCGTTGCGCGAGAAGCAGAAGCGCAACTTCATCGCCACACTGTTCCTCTCGCAAGGCGTGCCGATGCTGCTGCACGGTGACGAGATGGGCAGAAGCCAACAGGGCAACAACAACGTCTACTGCCAGGACAACCCGCTGGCTTGGGTCGACTGGGCGGACATGCGCGAGGACTGGGCGCTGGCCGACTTCACCGAGAAGGTCTCCGCATTGCGCGAGGCGCACCCGGTCTTCAAGCGTCGGCGGTTCTTTCAAGGGCGCCCCCTGCGCGGGTCCGGTGGCGTCGCGGACATCGTGTGGTTCACCCCGGGAGGCGAGGAGATGTCCGACGAGGACTGGGAGAAGGGCTATGCGCGCTCGGTGATGGTGTTCCTGAACGGGCAAGGCATCCCGACCCCCGACAGTCGCGGTGAGCGGATCACTGACGACTCGTTCCTGATGCTCTTGAACGCCCACCATGAGGACCTGACCTTCACGCTCCCACCGTCAGAGTTCGGCGAGCGGTGGGAGGTCGTCCTCGACAGCGCGAGCCCTCTCGCACCTGATTACCTGCACGCCAAAGCGAGCACCGAGGTCAACGTCGAGTCTCGGTCCATGCTCGTTTTCCAGCGCGTTCTATGACGCCGACGGCGACGTACCGGCTGCAGCTGACACCGACCTTCACCTTTGCGGACGCGGCATCGGTCGTGCCCTATCTCGCCGCGCTCGGCGTCAGCCATGTCTACTGCTCACCCGTCCTGCAAGCAGCGCCTGGCTCGCAGCACGGCTACGACGTCGTCGACCATCAGCAACTCAACATCGAGCTCGGCGGTGCCGAAGGTTTCGCGCTACTGGTCGCCGCCTGCCGCGAGCACCACCTCGGCATCGTCATCGATGTCGTCCCGAACCACATGCATGTGGGCGCTCCTGAGGACCGCAACGTTGCGTGGTTCGACCTGCTGCGGCGCGGACGCAACTCGGCGTTCGCCACGTGGTTCGACGTCGACTGGGACGCACCGGGCCTCCACGGAAAGATCGTCATCCCGGTATTGGACGACGACCCGCAGGTACTCGCTGACCGCGGTGAGCTCGTCGTCGACGGCGACACCCTCCGCTTACGCGACCACGTCTGGCCCCTCGCCGAAGGCACCACCGACAAGCGCCTGCCCGAACTGCTCGCGGCACAGCACTATCGGCTAGCACACTGGCGCGAGGGCAACGAGCGCCTCAACTATCGACGCTTCTTCGACGTGAACTCGCTTGCTGGTGTGCGCGTCGAGGACGCGTCGGTCCTGGGAGCGACGCACCACCTGCTCCTCCGCTACGTCCGCGCCGACGTCATCACCGGCCTCCGCGTCGATCACCCCGACGGCCTCGCCGACCCGACCGGCTACCTCGACGAGCTCTCCACCGCCACCGACAACACATGGGTCGTCGTCGAAAAGATCCTCGAGCGCGACGAGTCGTTGCCCGACGACTGGCGATGTGCAGGTACGACGGGTTACGACGCACTGAACGTCATCCTCGGCTTGCTCATCGACACGTCCGCAGCGCAGCCACTGACCCGGTTGTACGCCGACCGCACCGGACAAGAGCCGGACTGGAACCGCGTCGTCGAGCGTTCCAAACGCGACGTCGTGTCACGCCTACTGCGCCCGGAGCTCGGACGCCTCGCTCGACTCGCCGCCGCCTCGACCGGTGAACCGATCGAGGCGCTGGAGGAAGCCTTCGTTGAACTGCTCGTGCCGGTTCCGGTCTACCGCGCGTACGTCCGTCCCGGACACGCCGTTCCCGAAAAGTCGCGGGCCATCCTCTCCGAGGCAGCGGCGATCGCGGCCCGACGCAGCGACCGACCCGACCTGATCGAACGCGTCCGCGACCTACTGCTCGCGGGACCGCCCGAGCTGGTCATCCGCTTCCAACAGACCACCGGGCCGGTCATGGCGAAGGGTGTCGAGGACACCGCCTGCTACCGATACGCCCGGCTGGTCGCCCTCAACGAGGTCGGCGGTGATCCCGGCCATTTCGGCCGAACACTCGAGGAGTTCCATGCGTTCGCAACGCATCTCGCAACGCACTGGCCCTCGACGATGACGGCGCTGTCCACCCACGACACCAAACGATCCGAGGACATCCGCGCGCGGCTCGCCGTCATCAGCGAGATCCCCGACGAGTGGGCTGCGGCAGTCAGTGCCTGGTCAGACGCGGCGGCCACTTATCGCTCCCCGGTCGGCCCCGATCGAAACGCCGAGTACTTCCTTTGGCAGACACTCGTGGGTGCCTGGCCGCTGTCTCGGGACCGAGCACTGCAGTACGCCGAAAAGGCGACGCGGGAGGCCAAGCAGTACACGTCATGGCTCGACCACAACCCTGCCTACGACACCGCGGTCAGCAACTTCGTCGAGCAGGTCCTGGCAGACCAGTCGATCACCGGTGCCATCACCGCATTCGTGCAACGCGTCGAACCGGCCGCTCGCGTCAACCGCCTCACGCAGAAAATCGTGCAGCTGACGATGCCCGGCGTACCCGACATCTACCAGGGCACCGAGATGGTCGACCTCTCGCTCGTAGACCCGGACAACCGTCGGCCCGTCGACTTCGACGCCCGCCGGAAGCATCTCGACGCTGGCGACGATGAGAAGCTCCATGTCGTCGCGACCGCACTACGAGCCCGACGCGATTACGCAGACTGCTTCTCGGCGTTAGCGTCCTACCGTCCCGTGCGAGCGGTCGGCCCTGCGGCCGACCACGTCATCGCATTCCAGCGTGGCGACGGCGCCGTCACCATCGCCACGCGGTTGTCGGAACGGCTGCGTCGCGACGGTGGCTGGCGCGACACCGCCATCCCGCTCGCCGCTGGCCCATGGACCGATCTGCTGAGCGGTCGATCGCTCCGCGGTGACGGAGTCGAGCCCATCGACGAGCTACTCGATGAGTTACCTGTCGCACTCCTGGGCAGGACCGTTCCGACACATTCGTAGGGTTGGAGCCATGGAACTATCCGGCATCATCGGGGTCGTCTTCGGCGGTCTCATCATTGGCGGGCTCGGGCGCCTGATCATGCCCGGCCGCCAGCCGATCGGCTGCGTCATGACGATCTTGCTCGGCGTCGCCGGTGGTGTGCTCGGCTGGTACCTCGGTCATGACGTCGCCGAGGTCGGCAACTTCCTGACCTTCCTCATTCAGATCGTGTGCGCCGCGGCACTCGTCGGCCTGTTCGTCGCTATCTTCCGCAGCACTCATCGGCAGCCGCCCCGGTGACGGTGTCCTTCCGCGTTTGGGCACCGACGGCATCGACGGTCGAGGTCGAGACCGTCGGCCAACGCCATCCGCTTGTGCGCCAGGAAACGGGTTGGTGGTCTACCGCCGTGCCTGCTGCCAGGCCGGACAACGACTATGCCTTCGTCGTCGATGGCGGCGCCCCTCGCCCCGACCCGCGATCTGCGTGGCAGCCCCACGGGGTGAACGGTCCAAGCCGAGTGGTCGACCACAACGCGTTCACGTGGTCCGACGAGGGCTGGCGCGGCCGTCCACTCGCCGGATCGGTCGTCTATGAGTTGCACGTCGGGACGTTCAGCCCCGACGGGACATTCGACGGCGTTGTCGATCGTCTCGACCACCTGGTGAACCTCGGCGTCGACTTCATCGAGCTGATGCCCGTCAACGCCTTTCCCGGGCGACACGGCTGGGGGTATGACGGGGTGGCGCTGTTCGCCGTACACGATCCTTATGGCGGTCCAGCCGGTTTGAAGCGGCTCGTCGATGCGTGTCACACGCGTGGCCTTGGGGTCATCCTCGACGTCGTCTACAACCACCTCGGCCCCCACGCGAACTACCTGCCTGAGTTCGGTCCCTACTTCACGGAGAGACACACGACGCCATGGGGACCGGCCGTCAACCTCGATGCCGAAGGCTCGGACGAAGTGCGGGCCTTCTTCCTCGACAACGCCGCCCAGTGGCTACGTGACTACCACGTTGACGGCCTTCGCCTCGACGCCGTCCATGAGTTCGTCGACGACTCGGCCACGCATTTCCTTGCGGAGTTGCACGACAGCGTGAATCGCCTGTCTGCACATCTCGGGCGCACGTTGTTCCTCATCGCGGAGTCAGACCTCAACGATCCCACGACGATCCTGTCTCGCGACGCCGGCGGACACGGGATGACCGCCCAATGGAGCGATGACTTCCACCACGCACTTCATGCGGCGCTCACCGGTGAGACGTCGGGTTACTACGTCGACTTTGGCTCGCTCGCTGATGTCGCAACGGCGTTGGAGCACGGTTTCGTGTTCCGAGGCCAGCGGTCCACCTTCCACGGCCGGCGACACGGTGCACCACTGCCGCCGCAGGTTGGAGGCGACCGTCTGCTCGGCTACTTGCAGAACCACGATCAGGTCGGCAACCGCGCGCAGGGCGAGCGTTCCTCCGCACTCATGACCACGGGACTGCTCCAGATCGGAGCGGCCCTGGTCCTGACCGCCCCCTTCACACCACTGTTGTTCATGGGTGAGGAGTGGGCCGCGTCGTCGCCCTGGCTGTACTTCACCGACCATGAGGACCCGGACGTCGCCGAGGCTGTTCGGGAAGGCCGACCGTCAGAGTTTGCGTCCTTCGGCTGGGATCCGGACGACGTCCCCGACCCGCAGGACCTGCGGACCTTCGAACGTTCTCAGTTGGACTGGGCAGAGCTGGAGAAGAACTCGCACGCAACCGTGCTCGCCTGGCATCGCGCTCTCCTCGAGTTGCGACGCGAACAGCCCGATCTCACCAACGATGCATTCGGCTCGGTGTCGGTTGCCTGCGACGAGGACGCCCGTTGGATCGTCGTACGACGCGGCCGGCTCGCCATCGCGTGCAACCTCGCGCAAGAACGCCAGGCGTTGCCGCTGCCCGCCCCGGCCACGGGTGTCCTGCTCGCGTCTGCGCCGGGCTTCGTCTTCAGCGGTGCCGACGGTGAGATCGACGGTGAGTCAGTGGCTGTCTTCAGCCTCGTCTGACAGCCTTTGGCGAATGCGCGGTCTGTATCCCCACCCGGCCGATGAGGTCGACATCGAGATTGCCTATGCGCACAATCCCGGCGTCGTTCGCGCCAACATGGTGTCCAGCGCCGACGGCGCAGCCACGCTCGAAGGACGATCCGGTGGATTGTCGAGTGCCGCAGACAAGGCACTCTTCCTCGCGTTACGGACCCTCGCCGATGTGATCCTCGTTGGCGCGAGCACCGTGCGTCTGGAGAACTACGGCCCGGCGAAACCGCAACCGGACGTGCAGGAACGCAGGAAAGCCCGGGGGCTTGACCCGATCCCGCCGATCGCTGTTGTCACTGCCTCCCTCGATCTCGACCCGGCAGCGCGGTTCTTCGCTGAAGCTGTTGTCCGTCCCATCGTGATCACTATGGAAGATGCCGACCCGGTGCGGCGGGCCGCCCTCGGCGAGGTGGCCGAGGTGCTAACGGTGGGGGTTGGCCGCGTCGACCTCGCCGCGGCCATCCACCGGCTGGCTGACCGCGGTTGGACGCGAGTGCTTTCGGAAGGCGGCCCGGCGCTGCTCGGTGAGCTCGTCGCGGCGCACCGGCTCGACGAGCTCGCCCTCACGATCGCGCCCGTCATCTCGGGCGGCCACGCCAAACGCATCACCGACGGCCCTGCGATGGATCCGCCGACGAATGCGCAGCTGGTGCACGTGCTGGAGGAGGAGCAGTCCCTGTTCCTGTTGTATAGGACCCTTCGCGCTGCGTGACCGGGTTAGGTCAGTAGTCGCGGCTGGCCTTCAACCGCTCGCGGCGGGCCAGGAACGCCAGCCAGGCACCGGCCGCGACGAGCAGCACCCCGAGACCCATGCCCACCGCTCCGCGGCTCCTGCGGTGGAACTTGAACGGAGAGTCACTCGGCAACGACCCGGGGAAGAACGACGGCAGGTCGCGCGCCGCCTCGACGAAATAGACGACGCCGGCCGCGATGGCAAGGATCCCGAGCAGCACCAGGAGCAGCGCCGAGATCTTCATCGCAGTGGCCGACATGGCTGATTCCTTCTCTCTCGCGAACTGTTCACTCGCCGCCGAATCCAGCGTGCCACACCGAACGGCGCGGCGATGCACGGGTCCGGCCAGCGATGGGCAGGTTTCAGGCGATGAGCAATCGAAGGCCAAGATCAGCTGCGTCGAGACCGACAAGATCGCCGTTGCGTTCCGCCCACCGACCCGAGACGAGGTCATCGTGGAGGCTGCGCACGGCTCTCTGCTCGACGTCCGGTCCAAGTTTGGCCCAGACCGATATTCCGCGACGGACATTCTCGTCGAGGTATGCCTCGGGTCGGCGCCAGTAGGCCTCGAAGAAGCCGTCAACGCAATCCCACGGGATCATCACCGGTTCAATGCGGGCTCCGATCGCGCCGGCCTGTTCGGCCAGCGACGGATGCCCGGCTAGGAGGCCAGCCAATTCGGGGAGGTAGTCACGAGTCAGCCAGAACTGGCTCAGGCCACTGAAGTCGAAGGTAAAGACCACCACGCGGCGAGCGACGCGCCGCATCTCGCGCAGGCCGACGATCGGGTCCTGCCAGTGATGGACGGTGGCGATAGCCATCGCGGCGTCGAACGACTGGTCCGCGAACGGCAACGTCTCCGCGGTTGCAGCTAGACACGGCGCTGCGTCCGCCAGTCGCTGCGACCGCATGACCGCCGATGGTTCCACCGCGAGGACTTGCCGGTCGGGGGGCTCGTAGGACCCGGTGCCTGCCCCGACGTTCAGTACGGTCTCGGCGTCACCGAGTGCAGCCCAGATCTGCGCGGCGATGCGTGGCTCAGTGCGCCGGGTCACGGTGTAGGCGGCTCCGATGGCGTCGTACAACAGCCCGCTGGACATTGACACTGCCTTTCCGCCCCGTCATCGGCATGATCTCAGAACGCAGGAGTGCTGGTTACTGGTGAGCTGACGTTCGCGCAAGGAAGGTGTGCTGGACTTGCCAAATGGACCTGCCTGTCATGCCTCCCCTCAAACCCATGCTGGCCAAGCTGGTCAGCGGGATCCCGAAGCCGGACGAGACGCCCGGCGGGACTCTCTACGAGCCGAAGTGGGACGGTTTTCGCTGCATCGTCTTCCGTGACGGTGACGAGGTCGAGCTGGGTTCGCGCAACGAGCGGCCACTGACGCGTTACTTCCCTGAAGTCGTCGAGGCTGTGAAGGCGAACCTCCCCGACCGTTGTGTGGTCGATGGCGAGTTGATCGTTGTTGTTGGCGACCGTCTCGACTTCGACTCGTTGCAACTCCGCCTGCATCCGGCCGAGTCTCGGGTGCGCAGGCTTGCGGGTGAGGTGCCGGCGTCATTCGTCGCCTTCGACCTGCTCGCCATCGGCGACGACTCGATGATGGACGAGGGTTTCGGCGTACGCCGAAAGCGCCTCGAACGCGCGTTGAAGAAGGCCAAGCCGCCGATTCACCTGACACCCGCAACGGAGGACTTCGAGACGGCACAGCAATGGTTCGATCAGTTCGAGGGAGCCGGCCTCGACGGCATCGTGGCCAAAGGCAGCGACATCACGTACCGGCCGGACGAACGCGTCATGCAGAAGATCAAGCATGCGCGAACCGCCGACTGCGTGGTTGCTGGGTTCCGCTGGCACAAGAGCGGCCCGGTCGTCGGCTCACTGCTGCTCGGTCTGTACGACGACACCGGCACCTTGCGCCATGTGGGCGTCGCCGCGTCGTTCCCCATGGCCCGCCGCAAGACCCTCGTTGACGAATTGGCGCCGTACCGCAAGAACGCGGAGAAGGACCATCCGTGGTTCGGTGATGACCGAGCTCATGGACCGGGCGCTGCTGCGAGCCGCTGGAACGCCAAGAAAGACCTGTCGTTCGAACCGCTACGACCCGAGCTCGTCGTCGAGGTGGGCTACGACCACATGGAAGGCGCGCGTTTCCGGCATACGGCGCAATTCAAACGCTGGCGATCCGACCGTGACCCGCTGACCTGCACGTATGCCCAACTCGACGAACCAGTCCGGTACGAACTGCACGAATTGCTCGGCGCATAACTATTTCGTGGTAACCCGCCTGGGTGAAGAAATAGCCCGAAGTAGCCATGGCTTACTAGCCAGTGGCGCCTCACTCTGCTGACTGTGTTCTGGGTTTATGTCGGCCTGGCGCTCTGGATCGGACTCAGCGTGCCCTTGGGCCTGTTGGCCGGGGCCGCCATGCGCGGGCGTCGTCGCGTCATCGACATCACCGACCGTCGGCCCCGCCTCAGTCGCCTTGGCCGCGAACGCGAGCGGGTGACCAGCGAGTCCTGAGCAGTCGCGTCAGTAGGCGCTCACTCGGTATCCGCACGCGCCCGGGACGGCTGCACGCGCTTCGGCTCACCCGGCATCTTGGGGTACTGCGGCGGATATGGCGCATCACCGAGTCCATGGTCGCGCTCGTCGCGGTCGGCCATCTCGAGCAGGGGTTCGATGCCGACCGCCACATCGTCGATGTCGGCGTGGACGTCACCGAGCTCCGCGAACCGCGCGGGCATCGTCACCACGGTGAAGTTCTCGGTCTCGGCGTCCGGTAGTTCACTCCAGAGGACCGGCGCTGACACAGTGGCGTCCGGACGTGCACGCACGCTGTAGGCAGAAGCGATCGTCCTGTCTTTTGCGTTCTGGTTGTAGTCCACGAAGACGTTGGCGCCGCGTTCTTCCTTCCACCACTTCGTCGTCACGAGATCGGGTCGACGGCGTTCGACGTCACGCGCAAAGGCCAGCGCCGCGCGGCGTACCTCGGTGAAACTCCACTCCGGTCTGATGCGCACATAGACATGCACGCCCCGGTTGCCTGAGGTCTTCGGCCACCCGATCCAGCCGAGCTCTTCGAGGAGCTCGCGTACGGCGGTGAGCGCGACATCTTTCGCGTCACCGAAGCCGGTGCCTGCCTGCGGGTCGAGATCGATGCGCAGCTCGTCGGGCTTCTCGACGTGGTCCCGACGGGTGTGCCACGGGTGAAATTCCACGGTCGACATCTGGACGGCCCAGACAACGGATCCCAGCTCGGTGACGCAGAGCTCATCCGCGGTCCGACCGGAGGGAAAACTCACCTCGACGGTCTGCACCCACTCGGGAGCTCCCTTGGGCAACCGCTTCTGGTAGATCTTTTCGCCCTCTACGCCGTCTGGGTGGCGATGCAGCATGCAGGGGCGCTCGTATAACGCGCGCACGATGCCGTCGCCCACGGACATGTAGTAGTGCGCGATGTCGAGCTTGCTGAGTCCCAGAGCCGGAAAGTAGATCCGGTCGGGGTTCGTGATCTTGACCTCGCGGGTGCCGTGGGGACCTGGCACCTCGACAATCACGAACGGGGAAGCCATCCCCAGACGCTACCGGGATGGTTGCCGGCGTCCGGAGCGTTGAACCGAGTAGCCCGACGTAACGTAAGTCGGGGAGAAGGGAGTCTCGCACCATGACCGAAGAAAAGGCCTACGACGTCAGCAAGCCCGAGGAGGAGTGGCGTACGGCGCTGTCTCCGGAGGAGTACATCGTGTTGCGCGAGGCGGGCACCGAGCGGCCATGGACTGGCGAGCTGCTCGAGGAACACCGTGATGGTGTCTTCTGCTGCAAGGCCTGCGGCAACGAGTTGTTCCGCTCCAATGCGAAGTTCGAGTCCGGCTCTGGGTGGCCAAGCTTCTATGAACCCGTCCGTCCAGATGCGATCGAGCTCATCGAGGACAAAAGCCTCTTCATGAAGCGCGTAGAGGCGCGGTGCGGCCGCTGTGGCTCGCATCTCGGGCATGTCTTCGACGACGCGCCCCAAACCCCCACGGGTGACCGCTACTGCATGAACAGCCTGTCGCTCGACTTCGACCCCAAGGAGAGCTGAATGCCCCGCGTTTTCGCAGTCATCGGCGCACTAGCCATGAGCGTTGGCATCGTGGCCTGCGGGAGTAGCAGCGGCGGCACATCGACAGCAGGTACGTCGCAGACCCCGTCCAGCAACCGGGCGACCGTATCCCTGGGCACGACAAGTCTGGGGTCCGTCCTCGTCGATGACCGCGGCCGCACGCTGTACGAGCTCAGCGCAGACACCGCTGGCAAACCCACCTGTACCGGCGGGTGCTTGGGGGTGTGGCCCCAGCTCAAGTTGGCCAAGGGTTCCCTGGTGAAGGCCGGCGACGGTGTCACCGGCGCTGTTAGCAGCGTCGACCTCGCTAACGGCTCGGTGCAGGTCACCATCGCCGCGCACCCGCTTTACACCTACTCCGGAGACAGCCGCATCGGCGAGGCGAACGGCGACGGCATCACGAGCTTCGGCGGCACGTGGCATGTCGTCAGCGCTACTGGTGCACCGGTGACAAGTTCAGGGAGCAGCCCGTCACCAACAAGCACGGGTTCGGGTGGCGGCTACAACTACTGACGCAGTCGGCGACTGACCACGTCAGGGCAGCGCGGCGATCAGGTCGCCGATGTCCTTGCGCGACCCGGTGAAAAAGGGGATTTCCATCCGGGTGTGTGCCCGTGCCTTGGCGCCGCGCAGGTGACGCATCAGGTCAACGATGCGGTGCAGCTCGTTGGCTTCGAACGCGAGCATCCACTCGTAGTCACCGAGCGCGAACGCTGACACCGTGTTGGCGCGGACGTCCGGGTATTCACGCGCCATCTTGCCGTGCTCGGCCAGCATCTCCCGACGGTCTTCCTCGGGAAGGAGATACCACTCGAGGCTGCGCACGAATGGGTAGACGCAAACGAAGCGCCCAGGTTCCTCGTCGGCCAGGAACGCTGGAATGTGACTCTTGTTGAACTCAGCCGGTCGGTGCAGTGCCATCGATGACCAGGTCGGTTCGCACGCCCGTCCGAGCCGGGTGCGGCGAAACCGCTCGTAGGTCTCCTGCAGGTCCTCCGCCGTTGGGGCGACCCACCAGAACATCAGATCGGCGTCCGCACGGAAACCGGCCACGTCGTAGCAGCCGCGTGTGACGACGCCCTTGCCGGCGACCTGGTCCAGCAGCTCAGCCATCTCGGCGGTGATCGCATCGCGGCCGTCGTCCGGTAGCCGTTCGTGCACCCGGAAGGTTGACCACATGGTGTAGCGGATGAGCTCGTTCAGCTCACGCGCCTTCTTCTTCGTCTCGGCCACGATCCGATTGTCTCAGTACGCCGAGCAGAGCCCTCGCCGCGTCACGTCCGGAACGCACGCACGCGGGGATGCCGACCCCGTCGTACGACGCTCCACACACGGCGAGCCGGTCGGGCAGCGCGGCGCGCGCCCGTCGCACCCGGTCGACATGGCCGGGTGCGTACTGCGGGAGTCCGCCGCCCCAGCGAGTGACGCGGGTCGCAACCGGCGCGGCACGCAGTCCGATCACCGCGGCAAGGTCGGCCTCCACTGCCACGGCGATGTCGGCGTCCGAACGCTGCAATACGTGCTCGTCGCCGTACCTCCCCACCGACGCACGAACAATGATGAGGTCGCTGCCATCAAGGTGCGCCCACTTCGCGGAGGCGTACGTAACCGCCTTCGTCGTCCGGCCAACCACAGCGGGCACCAAGAAGCCCGTGCCGCTCAGCGCGGGAACATCAGCGCGTTGGTAGGCAAGCGTCACCACCGCGACGCTGGCGTAGTCGAGCACACCGACTAGCTCCGAGGCTGCTGGTGACACACCGCTCAGCAGCCGCGCCGCGGGACGTGCGGGCACCGCGACGAGCACTGCATCAGCGTGCATCGGCTGCGGATCGCGTGTGTCACCGACAACGACACGGAAACCTCGCTGCGTTTGCATCACTTCGCGCACGGTCGCTCCGGTGCGGATCGTTGCTGGCATCGACGCGACAACAGCGGCCGGCAGCCGACCCAACCCGCCGCGCACACTCGCGAAAACCGGTCCGTCGATCGGTCCGGTCGCCTCCCGCGCCGCGCGCGCAGCACCGAGCAAGGTCCGATGCCGACGGACGTGCGCGTCGAGCTGAGGAACGGTCGCCGCCAGCGACAGGTGGTCTGCCTGCCCGGCATACACGCCCCCGAGCAACGGATCGACAAGCTGGTCGACCACCTGAGCGCCGACACGCGCGCGGACGTAGGCGCCGACAGAGATGTCCTCACCAATCGGCGTACGCGGCAAGACTGCATCGGCCCCCGCGCGCGCCAGTCCCCCGGGCGAGAGCACGCCGCTGCGCGCGACAGCCCACGGATCAGCAGGTACGCCGAGCACGGTCCCGCCAGGGAGCGGTCTCAGTCGACCGCGTGTCCAGACGGAGGCTCCGATCGCCACGGGATGGACGACGTCGTCACCAAGGCCAACCGCGCGCACCAGGTCGAGGGCGTCGGAGGGACGCACGAGGAACTGCTCGGCGCCCTCGTCCACGGGCAGCCCCGCGATGTCGGAAACCCGGAGCTTGCCGCCCACGACCGCGCTGCCCTCGAGCACGGTCACCCGCACGTCGTCCGCTGATCCGAGCGCATGCGCGGCCGCCAACCCGGCAATGCCGCCACCGATGACAACGACCTCATACACACGCTTATGCAACCAGCCACCCCGTCTGCGCGTCTGAGAACCATGCGAACTCGACTGATTGCTGCCGGCGTACTGCTCCCGATACTGGTCGTGACCGCTTGCTCGGGCACGAGCAACAGCAGGGTCAACGGTTCTGCGATGACGAGAATGACCGATCAGGCACCTGGGCCCTCAGTGGCGGGAACAGGCAGCGGATCCGGCACCGGAACGACGAGTGGCACCGCGGGCACGGCTGGCACCCCCCAGTCGGGCCAGTTCGACGAACAAGCGAACGTGACGAGCGTGCTCCCCGGGAAGGTCAACGACTCGGCCCTGACCGGACGAGATCTGATCCTCCACGCCGAGCTCACCGTCCGGGTGAAGAAGGTCGATGCCGCGGTCGCTGAAGCAGAGCGACTCACGAGCATCCGTCGCGGCTTGGTGGCGGCAGAGAAGTTGGCGACCGATCCCGCACACCCAGAAGATGACACCGCAAGCCTCACGTTACGTGTTCCGACCACGGCGTACGACTCGCTGCTGTCGGCACTGGCAAAGCTCGGCACGCGCGTCTCCGGAACCCGCTCCGTCGACGACGTATCCGACCAGGTCGTCGACACGGCCAGCCGCATCTCGACTGCATCGGCCGGGATCGGACGCGTGCGCACCTTGCTCAACCGCGCCAACACGCTCGGCCAGGTCATCTCGCTGGAGTCGGAGCTGACCAGACGGCAGAGCGACCTCGAGTCCCTCCAGCGTCGCCTCGCCTCCCTGCGGAAGCAGGTGGCGCTTGCGACGATCGAAGTCCAGCTGGCGACGTCGACGAAAGCCCTCGAACAAGCCAAGAGAAACGATGACCGGTCTGGTTTCCTCGGTGGTCTGCGCAGCGGCTGGGATGCCTTTACCTCAGCGGGCTCCGCAGTGCTGACAGCGGTGGGCGCCGCACTCCCGTTCGCGCTGCTCGTTGCCGCACTGATCGCCGCCGCCGTTGTGATGCGCCGCCGGCGGATCGCCCCCAGCGAGGACCACGGGTGACGGAGCCCCCAATGTGCCCCTAGGGTTCCTGCACGGATTGCCTGCGAAGGGGTGGAGATGGCCAAGCGCGACGCGAAGATCCAGCGGCTCTCGCAGGTGCCGATGTTCAGCGCCTGCTCGAAGAAGGACCTGGAGACGCTGGCCAGGCTCGCCGATGAGCTAACGATTGCCGAGGGCAAGGAAATTATCCGCGAGGGTGACGCCGGCCGTGAGTTCTACGTCGTCATGGACGGCAAGGCCACGGTGAAGCGCGGCGGTCGCGAGGTCGGGACGCTCGGAGCGGGCGACTACTTCGGGGAACTCGCACTGCTCGACGGACAGAAGCGCGACGCGACAGTCGTGGCAACAGCGCCGACAGAGGTACTCGTCATCGGTGTGCGCGAGTTCGTCACCTTGCTGGAGGACGTGCCGCAGCTGACCCGCAAGCTGCTCGGTGGGATGGCTCGCCGACTGCACGAGCTGGATGGCTCGACCCGCTAGCCCTCTTGGTGCACCAGCGCCACTAATCGAGTTAGCACGTCGGGGTCCGTCGCGGGAAGCACACCGTGTCCCAGGTTGAAGACGTGCCCTTCCGCAGCCTTGCCGCGACGCAGCACATCACGCGCATGCTCGGCAACGACATCCCAGGGCGCGAGGCAGATCGCCGGGTCCAGGTTGCCCTGAACGGCTCGTCCCGCACCGATGCGCGGGACTGCATCGTCCAGCGGCACTCGCCAGTCGACGCCGACCACATCGGCGCCCGCCTCACCCATCAGAGCGAGCAACTCCCCCGTGCCGACACCGAAGTGGATACGGGGTACGCCGGTCACGCCCGCGAGCACCCGCTCGCTGTGCGGTAGGACGAACCGCGTGTAGTCGCCGGCAGACAACGTGCCCACCCAGGAGTCGAACAACTGCACCGCGCTCACGCCCGCGGCGACTTGCACGCGCAGGTAGTCCAGCGCGATATCCGCGAGGCGCTCCATCAGTGCGTGCCACGTGGGTTCGTCGCCGTACATCAACGCCTTGGTATGCGCGAGGTCACGACTCGGGCCACCTTCGATGAGGTACGACGCCAGCGTGAACGGCGCACCAGAGAAACCGATCAGTGGCGTCGCACCGAGCTCCCCGACAAGGGAGTGCACAGCTTCGGCGATGTAGGTGACGTCATCGGGTTCTAGCGAACGCAGCCGGCTGACGTCAGCGGAGGACCGGAACGGCTGGTCGACAACCGGCCCGATGCCCGGCTTGATGTCAAGCTCGACACCGATCGCCCGCAGAGGTACGACGATGTCGCTGAACAAGATGGCGGCGTCGACGCCGTACCGGCGTACCGGTTGCAACGTGATCTCGGTGACCAGGTCCGGCCGGGCGCACGCCTCGAGCATGGCGGTCCCTTCGCGCACCTTGCGGTACTCCGGCAGAGCCCGACCGGCTTGGCGCATGAACCAGACGGGTGTGTGCTGCACCGGCTCGCGCCGGCAGGCGCGAAGAAACGCGCTGTCCGCCAACTGGTCCGTCATGCCCACAGTGTCTCAGCCCGTTCCTCCGCCAGCTGCCATCAGCACAACGCCCAGCAACGTGACGCCCACGCCGGCATCTTGGATCCGGCGCAATCGCTCACCGTGGATCTGTCGGGCGAGCAGCACTGTCACCGCCGGATACAGCGACGCGAACACCGCGGTGAGACTGACGAGGCCCGACTGCGTGGCGACGGCGTAACACGCGTTGGCAGCGACGTCGAACGCACCGATGACGGCGAGCAACGGGAGGTCGCTGCGCCCGAGACCACCCATGTTGCGCAACGTCACCGCGGCAACTGCGACAAGGACAACGCTCACCACGCGCATGACCAGCAACGTCATCGTGACGCTGTCATCACTGCCTTCGGCGACGAAGACGAGCAGGGCACCGAACCCGGCTGCGGCAACCAGTGCTAGCAGCAATGGCCGAGCGCCACCGGTGCGGCCCCGCAACTCAGGTCCGCTCGCGAGCACGACGCCGAACACGGTGACGAACGCTCCGGCGATCTGCAGCGACGACGGCGACTCACCGCGCGCGAGCCCGACACCGATGGGTACGACGACGCCCGCCGCAGCAATCGGGGCGACCACGCCCATCGTCCCGCTCGCGAGTGCTGCGTAGAACGCGCTCAGTGCGATCAACCCCAGCAGCCCGGCTGCGAGCGCCCAGCCGACGTAGCCGGTTGGGTCGTCATAAGCCCCGGTCACGCCGGCGATGATCAGCAGGCCACCAACGGCGATCGCCTGTGAGGCGCCGATGACAGCGATCGGTGACAGCCGTCGGCTCGCCGTACCTCCGAGAAAGTCGGAGATCCCCCACATCACGCTGGACAACAGCGCGAGGAGGGCCGACACGCGGCGGAGCCTACGGCTCCGGAATCCGGCGCAGACCTAGTCTCAGAGGCATGGCCGTCCGGCGTCCCACGGATGAACCCACGGAGCCTCCCGAGGGTTTCCGCAGGGCGCTCGCGAGCTTGCGCGGTGCCACTGTCCGGCCGGAAGTGATCCTCGACGAAACCCCTGCGCCACAACGGCTTGCGCCCTACGCAGTTGCCCTCTCCGCTGAGGTCCGGCACGGCGACGAGGACCTCGCAACCGGACGACTCGTCGTGCTCTACGACCCGCAAGGTCAGGAAGCCTGGGCCGGGCCAACGCGCGTCGTCGCCTATGTGCGTGCGGCATGCGAGCTCGAGATGGCCGCAGACCCACTGCTGCCGGGCGTCGGCTGGAGCTGGCTGGTCGAGGCGCTCGAAGCGCATGGCGCGACCTTCACAGCGGCAAGCGGCACGGTTACCCGGGTGGCCTCGGAAAGCTTCGGCGGGATGGTCGGCACGCCCGCGAGCGCCGAAGTGGAGATCCGCGCGTCGTGGTCACCACTCGATGACCAGTTGGCGTTACACCTCGAAGGATGGGCCGATCTGCTCTGCCATGCCGCCGGCCTGCCGCCGCTGCCACCAGGTGTGGCGACGATCAAGCCGGCTCGCGCCCGCAAGAAGCGTTAGCGACTCACGCGCTACTCCGCGCGATCGACCGCCCGCAAGTACGTCAGTGACTCGAGCTCGTCGGCTGCTCCGCTGCGTGACTTTCCGTGCGTTGACACCGCGGCACCGCGTGGCAGCCGCAAGGTGAGGGTCGTTCCGATCGACGGCCATGAGGTGACATCGACGGAACCGCCGGCCAACCGCGCACGTTCGCGGAGCAGGCCGAGACCGACGTGCCTGCCTTGCTCCGGTTGGACCTCTGTCGGGTCGAATCCGGGGCCACTGTCGGAGACGCTTGCGGTGACACCGCGCTCGTCAACATCGAGGGTGGCCCACGCTTCATCGACATCGGCGTGCTTCACGACGTTCAGCAGCGCTTCTTGGAAGAAGCGGTAGATGGTCACGGCCGTCACCAATGGCAAGGGGTATGCGTCGGACGGCCAACGCAACGAGACACCGAGGCCGTAGCGGGCCTGCATGTCATCGGACAGCTGGCGCACCGCCAGCGCCAGGTCTCCGTCGCGCAGAGCGGGTGGCCGCGTGCGTGCCATGACAGCACGCACCTGCTCTTCGGCTTCGTTGACGAGATCCGATGCACGCGAGAGTTGGACATCGTCGGAGTCCATGTCGGCGAGCAGGCTGCGCACGAGCATCAACGT
The DNA here is from genome assembly GCA_033851265.1 of Frankiales bacterium. Taxonomy (GTDB): domain Bacteria; phylum Actinomycetota; class Actinomycetes; order JAWWOW01; family JAWWOW01; genus JAWWOW01. The sequence continues at coordinate 316,408 of JAWWOW010000004.1, read as the reverse complement.
CTGGGCGACTGTGTCGTGGAGCTCCGCGGACAGCTGGCCCCGCGCGCCTTCTTCCGCTTCAACCAGCCCCGAGAGCAGCTCGAACATCCCGGCACTCGACGTTTCCGCCGTACGACGATGCCGCTCAGCAACCTCGTCGGCGACGCGCACGCGCAGATGCAATGCGTCGAGGGTACGTGCGAGCTCGGCGAGTTCGACGCTGGTGCGGACTACCGCCAGATCGAGCGACGTTGCTCGCACCGGCGACGTGGGGTCCTGCAGTCGGCGTACCGCATCGTCGCGCAACGCACGCAGTGCGTCAGCAAATCGCCGCGCCAGCAGCGCGGCAACCGTTCCGGCAATCGGAGCAACGGCAAGAGCGCCGCCGAGCGCACCCGCGCTCTTCGGCGTCAGTCGGTGTGCGTCAGCCAGCAACAGGGCGACGACACCAAGGGCCAGCACGACGGCGAAGGCAACGCCAGCTCCCGCCCAAACAGTGAGCGGAAGACTCGGCTGCCGCCTCCCGCGGGCGCGCATCCGATCATCGGTCATGACTTCAGGTCGGCCCCCTCGAGGACCCCGGTCGTGGTCCAGTCGCTGACGCCACGTGCCGCCGGAACCACCGGCACCTCGGAAGCGGCCGCCCGGAGGTCACTGGCGAGATCGGGTTCGGCGGCGAGAGCAATGGCACCGAGCAAGGAGGCAACAGCCCGCTCGACGGCATGCAACTCGTCGACGATGTCGCCGATCGGGTCCTCACCGGCTGGCGCTGCGGCGAGCCGAGCGAGGCGGTTGGCCGACTCACGGAGTACGACGAGGGCCGGTGCGCTGTCCGCGCCGAGGTCGGCAAGCCGGCGTGCCGAAGAGTCAGATTGCTCGGCGCGTTCCCGAGCCTGGTCACGTTCGGCGGTCAGTCCCGCGACGGACAGCCACGACTCGGCTTGAGTCACCAGGACGCCGGCGAGCATCGCCTCGCGCCGACCGAACCCGGCAGCACCAGGGACGCGGCGGGCGATGATCGCAGCGCGAGGGTCGTCGGGTTCACCGATGAGTGCCGAGCAGTAAGGGCGACCGTCGTCGAAGCCGGTCCGGATGCCGTGGTTGCCGAGAACACGGAGCACCCACGGCTCGTCAAAGGCTGCCGGGTCGACACGACGCCGGGACCGGATACCGAATTCGTCGCCGGAGTACCGGACGGGACCGTCGGCGGCGAGCAGGACCATCTCCACGTCAGCGCCGCCGAACAACCGTGCAGCCGCGGTCAACACGACCTGGGCCGACGTGTCAGCGGAGCGCCCAGTCGCTTCTTCCTGGCCGCGCGCCAGCTCGGCAAAGAGCCGAGCTTCGGCAGCACGACGCGTCTGTTGGTCGTACGACGTGTACAGCAGACCCATCGGGACGAGCAGGCCGAGCAGACCGACCGGCGCGTTTTGTGCCAGCCAGGTCGCAAGGAGTCCAATGCTGGAGTTGCCGGCGGAGTGAATCGCCGACAGTGGTGCGCTGTCCCAGACGAACGCACCGATGGGTCGCCGGGTGGTCAACGCGACCGCGACGGCTACGAGGCCGTGGTTGACCAGCCAGAACACGCCCATGCCGGCGCACGCGCCGCTGATTCCGGAGCCCAGCGTCGTCGCCATCAATGCGCCGAGCGCCGTACCCGCGGCGAACTGCGCGACGTTGTACTCGAGTTTGATGCGCGGCTGGCGGCGGATGGTCTGCGCAACGAGTACACCGGCGGCAACCGCGACGGTCGGCCAGGTGCCGCCGTGCACGGCAAAGCCAGCAGCGATTGCGCCTTCGGTCAACGAGAACGCCCACCGCTGACGACCGAACTGCAGGTGGACGACCGCGATCTCGCTGATGGCGACGACCGTCGCCAACAACGGCACGGCCCACCAGGTCGGCCCGCCCCATCCCGTGAATAGCGCAGCAACGATCGCGCACACAACGGCGCTGGCGCCGAGGGTACGGACCTTGCTGGCCGCGGTCATCGCTCGCCCCAGCTCTGATCAGCCCAGGAGCCTGCGGACCATGAGTTTGCCGACCAGCTGTTCGCGGCCCAGCTGTTTGCCGACCATGAGTTTGCCGACCAGCTGTTCGCGGCCCAAGAGTTGGCTGCCCAGGAGTTAGCGGCCCAGGAGTTGGCTGCCCACGAGTTGGCCGACCAGTTGTCGCTACTCCACGAGTTGGCCGACCAGGAGTTCGCCGACCACGATCCGTCCGCGGCCCAGGAGTTCGCCGACCACGCCTTGCTGAGCCACTTCTCCCAGCCGCCGTGCAGCCAGCTGTTGGCCTTCCATGTTGCGACGTCGAGGGAATCCTCACCGTTGGCGTTGTCGCCGCCATTGCGCACGTAGCGCCGAAGGTCCTTGAGTGCATTCGACACGTCGAGCAGACCATTGCCCTGAGCGCGGCCCCCGTCGATCTCGTCCGCAGCCACCCGCAGCGCCGGCTTCACATCGGTCAGCCGAGCATCCGGGTTGTTGGATAGGAGCACGGCAACGGCGCCACTGGTGACGGCGGTCGACTCGCTGGTACCTGAGCCGCGATAGAGCCCGTTGTCTTGCAGAGCTTCGGGATGCGCACGGGCTATTACTGACCGCGACGGAAGGATGCTCAGCAGTCCGACGCCGGACGAGACGAGGTCGGGCTTGCGCACGCCGGCGACGTTCGCGCTGCCGCTGAAGTCGGCGACGCTGGCATTGTTGTCATTCTCGTTGTTGCCATTGCCGTTGTTGCCATCGTCCGAGCCATCAGTCAGGTCAGCCGCACCGACGGTCAGCGCCTGCGGCGCCATCCCCGGGTCACCAACCTCACCTGGCGTGTTGCCCGCTGCGGCGACGACGACGAGTCCGCCAGCGACGAGATGCTCGACACCGGCAGTGAGCGGGTCCGCGCCATAGGCGCCGTTGGGACGCTGATGCGAGAGCGCGATGTTGACGACCTGGATCTTCGGGGCCTGGGCGGCGACCCAGTCCATACCGGCCAGCACCTGGGACAGCGACGTTGCACCGCGGTCGTCGGCGACCTTGACGACGACAACCCGCGCGCCGGGTGCGACGCCGAGCGCACGGCGTCCGCTCACCTGGTCAACGGGTCCACCGGCAATGAGGTTCGCCATGAACGTGCCGTGGCCGTAACCGTCGTTGAACGTTCCGCTTGTGCGGGCGTCGCCGCCGGACTGCAGTCGTGAAGTGTCGACGCCGTCCACAAGTCGAGAGGACGCACGATTGAGGGCGGGCGTGTCACTGACACCGGTGTCGAGCACGGCGATGGTGACACCCGCGCCTGCGACGTCCTTGCCAGCTTTTCCACCGAGCCCCTGCCACGCGTAAACGCCCGGGTCGGCCGCGTTGTGCTTCTGGCCCTCGTCGTGTCCCGTGAGCTGCACGCGGTCATCGGGAGCGATACCGGCGACGCGAGGATCCGTTGCCAGTCCGCGGAGCGCCGCCGGTGTAGCGCGGACGACTTCGACGCCAACGTGGGGTAACACGGACACGATGCGGACGCCTGGAGCGGTCACTGGGCCGGCACTACGCAGGGTGACGACAGCCCGGATCTCCTGCTGGGAGTTGGGACTTGGCGCGGCAGTCGCCGCTCCGACGAGCGTGCCGGTTGCAAAGACGGCCAAAATGGACCCAGCCCGCGCCGCTCGAACCCATCGCACGCTCACGCCACCGCCTCCATGGGCCGGGGGTTCCGCCCCGACCTCTCCGTATTGCTCGCGTTGTCGGCATTTGGCGCGTCGATCTTGCGTGCAGCAGCCGCAAGTCGCCCGAACGGGCTATCGGCGCGCGCTGACCTCCACAGGCATCCGCCGTTAAGCCAAAGGGCCGTATGGCCGATGGGAGGAGTAACGCCGGCACAGGCCGGCCACAGGCGTACGGCGAAACCACGCTGGAGGATCGGTGACTGCACTCGTCGAGAAGGCTGGCGGCGTACCCGCACAGCCGGTGCCCGGTCACGGGTTCACCGCGATGGTTGTCGACGACCACCCGCTCGTCCGCGAGTCGATGGTCAGCCGCTTGGTCGCCATGGGCGCCCGTGAGGTCGTCGAGGCGGCAAGTGTTGCCGAGGCACGCGCCCGGGCCCACGCCAGCGGCCCCCGCGACCTCTGCATCCTCGACCTCGGCCTGCCGGACGGCTCCGGCCTCGACCTGCTCGCCGACCTGCGCGCTGCCGGCTGGCCGCGCCTCGTCGTACTGTCCGCTGCCGACGACCCCTACTCAGTCCGCGCCGCGTTCGTCGCCGGCGCCCAGGGCTACCTGCTCAAGTCCGCATCCCCGCTGGTCGTCGCCGACGGTGTGCGCCGCGTGCTCGACGGCGGCGTGTACGCCGACCCGTCGGTCGCCTCGCTGCTCGCTGCCGGTCTTCGCGGCAGCGGCCCCTCCGAGGGCGGCGTCTCCGAACTGTCCGGCCGCGAGATCGAGGTACTCCACCTCGTCGCCGACGGACGCTCGAACAAGGAGATCGGCGAGGAGCTCGGCCTGTCGGCACTCACCGTGAAGAGCCACCTCGCTCGGATCGCCCGCAAGCTGGGCACCGGTGACCGCGCCGAGATGGTCGCGCTCGCCATGCGCGCCGGCGTCATCCGCTGACCTGACGTCCCGCTCTCAATCACGCTCGCCTGTCGGTAAGCGTCGTACGGTAGGCGCGTGACCGAGGCGGTTGGGACCGACGCAGCTGACGCCGAGGCCACGCCGGTCACCGAACCCGAGCTACTCAACGAGCCCCGCGACGGCGTACCCCCCGTTGTCGAGAGCAGCGACGCGCTCGCGGAGACGATTGCCGCGTTCGACGCGGGCACCGGCCCCGTTGCAGTCGACGCCGAGCGGGCGTCCGGCTACCGGTACTCCCAACGGGCCTACCTGGTGCAGATCCGCCGCGCGGGCGCAGGAACGGCGCTGATCGACCCGATTGCCTGTCCCGACCTGGGCATGCTCGGCGCCGCAATCATGGACGCGGAGTGGGTGTTGCACGCCGCCACTCAGGACCTGCCGTGTCTATCCGAGATCGGGCTGCGGCCACTGCGTTTGTTCGACACGGAGTTGGCCGGCCGCCTCGCGGGCCTGGAACGGGTCGGCCTGGGTGCGATGGCCGAGTCGATCCTTGGCTACCGGTTGGAGAAGGGGCATTCGGCGGCCGACTGGTCGACCCGGCCACTGCCGGAGCCGTGGCTGCGCTACGCCGCGCTCGATGTCGAGTTACTGATCGACCTGCGCGACGCGCTGGAAGCTGAGCTCGACAAGCAGGGCAAGCTCGCGTGGGCGCACGAGGAGTTCGCGGCGTTGACGGCGATCCGGACTCCCCCGCAACGACCGGACCCGTGGCGGCGTACGTCTGGAATTCACCGGCTGCGTAGCCGCCGGCAACTCGCAGCGGCCCGGGCACTCTGGGAAGCCCGCAACGAGATCGCCCGCGCGCGCGACCTGGCGCCGGGGCGGGTGTTGCCCGACAGCGCCATTGTCGACGCCGTGCTCACCGCGCCCGAGTCAGAAGAAGCGCTCGTCCGGATGCCGGTGTTTCGCGGCCGGGCGACGCGACGCTATGCACGCACCTGGTACACCGCGCTGGCCGCAGCTGCCGCTTTGCCCGAGGACGGCCTACCGCAGGCCGGTCCACCCGGTGAGGGCCCACCCGCACCACACCGGTGGGCCGAGCGTGACCCAGCTGCTGCGGCCCGCCTCGCGGTCGCCCGCGGTGTCATCCGCACGCTGTCCGCGGAGCTGAACATCCCGGCCGAGAACCTGATCCCTCCGGACGCCGTTCGCCGGCTCGCGTGGTCGCCGCCGCGGGAGCCAACCGAGGAGACCGTTGCCGCGCAGTTGGCCGAGAGCCGAGCGCGCGCATGGCAGATCGGGTTGCTAGCGGGTCGGTTGGCGGAGGGTTTGGCCAGCGAACCGCCCGTGCCCAATGACTCGGCCGAGGAACCAGTCGTTGGCTGACGATTAGCATTCGGCGCGTGACGGGGGGAGCGCTACCGGACTACGTCGAGATCGTCACCGAGTCGAAGGTCTCCTACGTCGACCATCCCAGTGGAATTCGCTTCGCCGTCATCACGATGGACAATGGTCGCGGTGCATCACGCCCGGCCACGATGGCACCGATGGGACTCGTCAGCCTCGACGCCGCCGTCGATGAGGCGGAGGCGGCCGGCGTCGATGCGATCGCGCTGACGGGTGTCCGCGCGGTGTTCATGGTCGGTGCCGACATCGAAATCATGCGGCGCTGCACGAGCGCCGAGTGGATCCACCGGGTCACCATGTTCGGTAACCAGGTGTTCCGGCGGTTCTCCGAGAGCCCATTGCCATCGTTCGCTCTGATGAACGGCGCCACCCTTGGTGCTGGTCTCGAGATCGCCTTGCACTGCACGTATCGCACAATCTCTGAACGCGCATTCGGTGTCGGCTACCCCGAGACTCGGCTCGGGCTCATCCCTGCCTGTGGCGGCACCTACCTGACGCCCCACCTCGTTGGGGCCAAGACGGCGGTCGACCTGGTCGTCCGCCACCCGCTGTCCGCGGGTAAGACCACGACCCCGGAAAAGGCACTGCAGCTCGGGCTCGCGGACGTGCTGCTTCCTGCTGCCCACTTCGTCGACCGCTCGTTGGACTGGGCCGCGCAGGTGCTCCGCGGCGACGTCGACGTACAACGGCCAGATGTAGGCACCCCCGACGCCTGGGATGACGCGGTACGACGCGGTCGCACCTGGGCCGCCAGCAAAACCAGCGGGGCAGCACCGGCACCCGAGCGCGCAGTTGACCTGATCGAGCTGTCGCAACGTGCGACCCGCGACGAGGGGGATCGCGCGGCGGCGGATGCAGCAGCCGAGCTCGTGATGACCAATGAGCTGCGCGCCGGCTGCTACGCATTCGACGTACTCCAGACACGGGGACGCGAGGTCGCCGGGGCTCCCAAGGCATCGCTCGCCAAGACCTGGTCAACGGTGGCGACCGTCGGCGGTGGCGTGATGGCGAGTCAGCTCGCTGCACTCCTGGTGCAACAGCTCGGCGTCGCGGTTGTCGTCGTACATCGCAACCAGGCGGGGCTCGACCGCGTGCTCGGGTACGTGAACAAGCAACTCGATCAGCGAGTGCGCGCGGGCACACTGAGCGAGGAAGCAGCAGAGCGCTATCGCACACTTGTGACCGGCTCGCTGGATCCGGCTGCGCTGGCAACCGCTGATGTCGTGTTCGAGGCGGTCGCCGAGGAGATGGGCGTGAAGCTGGAGGTGCTGGCTGGGGTTGCTGCCGTTGTCTCACCGGATTGCATCATCGCGACCAACACGTCGTCGTTATCGGTGACAGCATTGGCCGAAGCGCTGCCCAATCCCGAACGTGTCGTCGGACTGCACTTCTTCAATCCGGTGGACATGCTGCCGCTGCTGGAAGTCGTCCGGACTGAACACACAGACGTGGCGACCCTCGCGACGGCGTACGCACTTGGACGTCGCTTGGGCAAGACCGCGATCGGCGTGACAGACCGACCCGGGTTCGTCTTCAACCGGTTGGTCATGCGGTTGTACGGCGAGGTGTTGCGTGCCGTTGAGGAAGGCACTCCACTCCCTGTCGCCGACGCCGCCCTCGACAGCCTGGGACTGCCGATGCCCCCGACGCAGTTGCTCTCGTTGACCGGCCTGCCCGTGGTCTGTCGCATCGCGGAGACGCTCCACGAAGCGTTCCCCGATCGGTTTTCACTTCCGGAGTCCATGCAGCGGCTGATCGCGTCAGGGAAGACCGGTTTCTATGTGCATGAGGGAGGACAACGCAGGGTCGATCCCGAGCTCGATGCCATTGCCGCCAGTGGGCGGACGCGCGTGGAGAGCACGGCCGACGAGGTTCGCGACCGAGCGCTGGCCGCGTTGACCGAAGAGATCGGCCTGCTCCTTGCGGAAGGCGTCGTTCCAGATGTGCGCGATGTCGACCTGGCGCTCATCATCGGCGGCAACTTTCCCTTCCACCTCGGTGGCATCACGCCGTACTTGGATCGCATGGGTTACGCGGAGCGAGTGAACGGGCAAAGGTTCCTGCCACCCGGCGTCGCATCTGTGTCATAAGAGTGAGGCGATTCACCCGATTGCCGCATCAGGCGCAAGTTGGGCGTGGGTACCGTCCGAACATGACCGCGAGCCCGTCGACTAAAGCACTGCGCCAATGCGTGTTAGGCGTGTCAGTGCTGAACGATGTCGACCTGACTCCGCGAGAGCGCTACGTCGTTGTCGACGGAACCCCCCCGGTGCGTGTCCCGTGGAAGTTGGTACGCCGTGCCGTCGCCGGTGCTGACCCTGCCTCACCGCTGGCACGTACACGCTTGGCGACGTGGTTGCACACGGCTCGATGGATCGCCGACTTGCCCCCGGACGTGCTGAGTGGACTCGCCCGGCCGTACGGCATCGCGATCGACCACCCATTGCACCCCGGACTGGACTGGGTTCGTCGCCGGGTGCTCGGTGACGCCCTGGACCTCGGTCTTGGCTTTGCGGGCCTGAACCCGGCCGAGCCGGACGCTGTCGTGCCGGTCCCCCACGGACTGCTCGAGCTGCTCAAGGTCGAGACGGCGGGCTGGTGGCGGCCGGCCTCGCTCTATCTCGAAGAGATGGGCGCGATGGCGAGCCAGCGCTGGCGGCGCGAGCCCGACCAGCCGCTGCGCCCGATGGGCGACTGCGACGTTGTGACGTTGCTCGGGTCAGCGCTGTACCGGACGGTTCTCTCGAACGGAGATCCAACCGGGATGCGCGGTGTCGCCGTACCCATGCGCTCGCGCGGTTGGCTCGATCTGGCGCGCATCGACCCGGCGTTCGTGGTCGCTGCCGCTGCGGCGACTGAGATCAATGAACGCGGCTTCGAGCGTCCGCTGCTCATTACGTCGGACGAGGTGAAGCAGGCACTGCCTGGTGGTCACCCGGCTGAGATCGAGCTGCGCGACGGTGCGGCTGAGACTCCACACCTGCGGGACGTTCTTTACCGCTGAGCTTCGCGTTGACCAGCTGCCGCGGCCGCCGACCGATAGCGCCACGTATGTGTGGCATCTAGCGGCCCTTCGCGTCCGCGGAGATCATGCGGATTCGATGTGTGGTTGCTCGGCTGCGAGCAGAAGGCAAGTTTGGAGAACGTAAGCATCCTTACGGGGCATTGTCACATCGACCGAGACACCTTCAACGAGGACCGGTACTGGGGCGGTTCCTTGCCCCTGTGCGCCCCCACCAGGGCAGCCATTGCCGGCGACGACCCGGTACGGCTGCACGTAGACCGCGTGAGTGGGGAGCTGGCCTATTGCATTCGGCGGTGGTTCGGCTGGGGTGCCACCGCGGAATTGGCTTGCTAAGGCCACCGGAAACTTGCCGCTGAACTTGCACTCGCTACCCGGGTTCGTAACCCGTACTTCGATCGGCTGCTGCTCGATGGCCACGCTGACGTGCGGAGGCGCGCAAGCACGGGAGCCGGAAGACGAGCAGGCCCCGACTAGACCGACCGAGGTGATTACCAGCGCGCATCCGAGCCAGTGACGCAGGCCTCTCATCAGAGAACTCGCCCCCTCGGTGTCCGCGACGCCGATTGGACGCAAGCTACGCCACTGCGGTTCCCCAGACGACGGATAACGCCGGATGACCCGCTCACGAGCGGCCCTGCTAGTGCGGCCCGGTCTTCTCGATCCTGCGGGGTGCGGTCCTCATGGGTTGCGGTCCACGCAGTCAGTTGGCTTTCCGATAGCGGCGTCGGTGGCGTTGTAGCAGACGAGGCCGAGGGGCGCGTGCAGTTCGGTCATGACCCTTCCCGGTACGACGCGGGTATAGATCGATGTTGCTGGGCGCGTCTATGGCGAGAAGCACCGTCACCGGCGGCGGGCGAGGATCGTTCGGCGCGCCAGAACCAGCCAACACGCAATCGCAACAGAGGAGAGCAGCACGGGGGCCAAGTGGCCGAGCAGCAGTGAGGCGGCTACGGCACAACTAAAGGCCGTGAGGTTCGCCGCGACGTCGTAGGCCGGGGCAACGAAGCTCTTGTTGAAGACGTGGGCAACCGCTATGACCAGCCCGCAGGCGAACGTAACGGACAACAGGAAACTCACCACGGACCTAGTCTTCCTCGCGCCGCAACAGCCGCCCGCGAGCGCCGGTTCTGCGTCGCCAGCGGACCGCGATTGCTCCGACCGATCGCCCCGAAAATTCCCGTCCCCAAGTTGCCATCGGTGGTTGTGTTTGTCGGGGGGTTGTCGTATCTTTGCCTCATCGAACATACGTTCGACCCCGCACCTGCTAGACCCAAGAACTCTGAGACCGTGGGACTCCCCCGGTCGGCCACGTCGGGCTTGGTACGACGCCTCCGGACTCATCAGGCATTTGCAGAGGGTGCGCACCCTTCCGTGTTGTCCGGAGGTGACCGATGGATCTGGCTGTATCACCGAAGCCGCAGTTCGCGTCCGAACTTGAGGGGATCGAGGACTGCCCACCCGGGCCAGAGACATTGGCCCGGCTGCTCGCCGTCGAACCGACCACGCTCTCCGAAGACGACAAGACGGCAGCGGCAATCGCCTGGGAGAAGTTGATCCGGCAAGCGACCGGTGGCCAGTTGCAGATCCTGGGCTCGATGCTGCATCGCAGTACGGACGACCCTGCCGCGGGAACATTCGCGTGCCCTGATTGGGCGCAGGAAGAGATCACTGCCGCGCTCATGATCTCGCCGGCCGCCGCTCAACAGCGCCTCTGGCTTGCCCGCAAACTCAGCCGCCGGTTGCCGCGCACACTCCGGCTGCTCTGCGAGGGACGTCTCAACTATCTGCACGCTCGCGCGCTCGTGGAGTCGACGGAGGTCCTTGACGACGACGCTGCCGCACAGGTGGAAGCGCGCGTGCTGCTTCGCGCCCCCGAGCAGACCAGTCGTCAATTCAGCCGATCACTGCGCCGGGCCGTGATGGCTGCAGACCCGGCGGCGGCGCAGAAGCGGCGGCAAAAGGGTGTGCGCGAGCGCCGCGTCGAACGCTGGTTCCAGGAGGACGGCTTGGCCGCTCTCTACATGAGCGGACCGGCAGAAGACATCGACGCTATCTACGACTGCGCCACCGAGCTTGCACATCACGACCAGCGCAATGGATCCACTGAAGGCGTAGATGCGCTGCGCTTCGACAACATCAAAGATGCGGTCATCGGCGCGTTCGTCAATGGCAAACGACCGACACATCAAGGCATGCCGGTCGCGCTGCAGATTCTCGGCGCGGCCACCACCGTCGCGGGTTTGGACGACCAACCTGGCCAGCTCATCGGCGCCGGGCCAATCCCGGCCAGCGTGCTCCGTGCCCTCGCGGGTTGGCCCAATGGGCTCGGCGACCCCGAGGGCGACGGCGTCCCTAACGACACCGGTGAGGTCGACGCTGGACTCCACGATGCCCAGGAGCGCGCGACAACGCTGACTGTCGACCGCCGGGCCTCCACTTGGGCCGTGCTCGCCGTCGACGATGCCGGTCGTCTCGTACCGTCACCCGGCGAGAAGCTCGACCTCGGGCGATTTCGGTATGCGCCTGACGCTGCGCTTCGCCGTTATCTGCGGCTCCGTGATGTCCGCTGCACCTTCCCCGGCTGCAGCCAACCCGCCGAGCGCTGCGATCTCGACCACGCGCACCCCTGGGACGATGGCGGTACGACGTGCAAGTGCAACATGCACGCCGTCTGCCGAAGACACCACCGGGCTAAAACCGTCGGCGGGTGGAAGGTCATCCCGCACGAGGACGAGTCACGCACGTGGGTCAGTCCCCTCGGCAGGGAGTATCTGGTGCGACCGCCAGACTTGCTGGACTGTTGACCCGAAACCAGAGCGACCTAACTAACTCTCCGAGCGGATCTCGAGCGCGTGGTCAATGCGTGCAACGGCACTGACAACCTCGCGTGCCAACGCCTGCGCGTCCAAGCCCACGTCCGTGAGCACCTGAGCGCGCGAAGCATGCTCGAGGAACTGTTGTGGCAGCCCGAAGACCCGCACCGGAGTCGGTACGCCGGCGTCGCGCAAGGCACCAGCGATCGCCGTGCCCACGCCACCGACGCGACCGTTGTCCTCCACGGTGACCACCAACCGGTGCCGCGCGGCCAATGCGGGCAGCGCCGGATCAACCGGCTTGACCCAGCGCGGGTCTACGACGGTGACGCCGATGCCCTGGTCAGAGATGCGCCCCGCCAGGTCGAGGCACGTCGATGCGAGCGCGCCGACCGAGATGAGCAGCACGTCGTCATCGCCGGCGCGGTAGAGCACGTCCATCCCGCCGACCGTGTCGATCGCGGTGATGTCGTCACCAACAGTCGCCTTCGGGAATCGCACGACGGTCGGACCATCGGCCACGTTGACCGCCTCACGCAGCTGCAACCGCAGTGTCGTGGCGTCGCGCGGAGCAGCGAGCCGCAGTCCCGGCACGAGTTGCAGCACGGACATGTCCCACATGCCGTTGTGGCTGGGGCCGTCCTCGCCGGTCACACCGGCACGATCCAGCACGAACGTCACCGGCAGCTCGTGCAAAGCGACGTCGAGCAACACCTGGTCAAACGCCCGGTTCAGGAACGTCGCATAGAGGCACACGACCGGGTGCATGCCACCCATCGCCAGCCCCGCGGCTGACGTCACCGCATGCTGCTCGGCGATTCCGACGTCAAAGACACGATCGGGGTACGCCGCAGCGAACGCACGCAGGCCCACCGGCTCCAACATGGCCGCCGTGATCGCTACGACGTCGGGACGGTCGCGCCCGATTGCGACCATCTCCTCCGAAAAGACGTGCGTCCATTTCTTGTCGGGAACAGCAAGCACCTGACCGGTTGCCGGATCGAACGCACCCGGACCATGCAGACAGTCCGCCTCGTCGTCTTCCGCCGGCGCGTAGCCAAAGCCCTTGGTCGTCACCGCGTGCACAATGACCGGCCCGCCGAAGTCACGTCCGAGCCGTAGTGCCGTCTCCAATGCAGCGATGTCGTGACCGTCGATCGGACCGAAGTACTTCAGCCCCAAGTCCTCGAACAGGCCTTGCGGCTGCAGGATGTCCTTCAAGCCCTTCTTCACACCGTGCAGCGCGTCGTACAACGGCGGGCCCACGAGCGGTGTGCGCGACAACGTCGACTTCACCATGTCGAGCACGTCCTCGTAGGCCGGTGCGAGGCGCAGCCCGGCGAGCCGCGTTGCCAGCCCACCGACCGTCGGCGCATACGACCGCCCGTTGTCGTTGACGACGATGACAACCGGTCGGTCTTTCGCTGCAGCGATGTTGTTCAGCGCTTCCCACGCCATGCCGCCTGTGAGCGCACCATCACCGACGACAGCGACGACGGCACGGTCCTTCTCGCCACGGAGCTGGTAAGCCTTGGCGAGACCATCGGCGTACGAGAGCGCGGTCGATGCGTGTGAGTTCTCGATGACGTCATGCGCAGACTCGGCGCGGCTGGGATAACCCGACAGGCCGCCCTTGCGGCGCAACTGGTCAAAGCCGTCTTGGCGGCCGGTGAGGATTTTGTGAACGTATGCCTGGTGACCGGTGTCGAAGAGGATCCGGTCGCGGGGCGAGTCGAACACTCGGTGCAGGGCGATAGTCAGCTCGACGGCCCCGAGGTTCGGCCCGAGGTGCCCACCCGTCCGCGACACCGAGGCGACCAGGAAGTCTCGGATCTCCGCTGCCAACCGGACCGCATCGGTGTCGTCGAGTTGCTTGAGGTCGTCGGGTGACTGCACCGACTCGAGCAAACTCACCCGGTCAGTCTAAGTGGGGCCGCGAGGTCACAGCCGGGGGACAAATCGCCGGCCGCGCAGCGCCTCCTCCACGAGCGCAACCGCCCGGGCGGTCCCGACCAGCCGGTGAGACTCCCGCTCGTAAGCCGCCACCGCGGACTCGACCGCCTCCGGCGGCACCGCGTCCCGGAGCTCGGCCCGCGCCGTCCCCAGGCCGGCCCGGGCGGCCTCCTGTGCCGCTGCGACATGGCCCGCAGCAAAGCGGGCGAGCACGACTGGATAGCGACGCAGCACGTCGTAGGCGCGGTAATCCGGCGGGCACAAGTCGAACAACCACGCCACCGCCGTGCGCTCCCAGTCGGGAGCATCTGGTGGCCGGACCTCAGCCGGCCAGCCCGGCGGTGCATGCGCGGGGGTCATCGCTCCCCCGCAGGCGTCAACACCGCAACGCATTCGACGTGTGCGGTCATGGGAAACAGATCAAACGCTCGTACGCCGTCGACCTGCATGCCGCTCTGCATTGCCGTTGCCAGATCTCGCGCCAACGTCGCCGGATCGCAGGACACGTAGGCGACGCGGCGCGGTGCAATCGCCGCAATCCGCTTCATCACGTCAGCACCCGCGCCAGCGCGCGGCGGGTCCAGCACGATCAGGTCGGCCTGGTCGATTCGCTCGAGCACGTGCTCGGCGCGACCACGGCGCACGTGCACATTCGGGAGGTCACGCAGGTTGAACTCCGCGTCGGCAACCGCCTCGGCGTCCGACTCGATCGCGACGATCGTGCCCCCGGGCCCAACGCACGAAGCCAGCGCACCCGCGAACAGACCGACACCCGCGTACAGATCAATCACGTCCTCGCCGACCTGCGGTTGCAGTGCATCAAGCACCGCAGCGACCAGCGTCTCGGCCGCTGCCGGATGCACCTGCCAGAACCCCGACCCGGTCACCCGCCACGACCGGCCCACCGCCTGCTCGGTGACGAACGGCCGATCACGGCGCTGGCGTTGGCGCCCCTTTCGCTGCGTGACGGCGACCATCCGCTCGCCGGTGGCAACTGCTGCAGTGACATCCACCCGCGCGGCACCTGGCCACTTCTTTGCTGCAATCGCGGCTGCCTGGATCAGTGGATGGGCGATCAGGCAGTTGCGGATCGGTTCGATCTCATGTGAGCGATGCCGGTGCAATCCCGCCACACCGTCGCTGCCCACGGCGAAGCCAACGCGGGTGCGCCACCCGAGGCCGTCGTCCGGCAGCGGTTCGACAACGACGGGCAGGTCGAGACGCGCTAGCCGCTGCAGCTGCTCGTGTACGACGGACGCCTTCAACGCGCGCTGTGCCGGTAAGGCGACGTGCTGCCAGTCACAGCCACCGCAGTGTCCGGGCCCAGCGTGCGGACACGGCGGCGCAACCCGGTCCGGTGATCCGACGAGTACGTCGACGGCATCCGCACGCAAGAAGTTCGTGTGCTCCTCAGTGACAACTGCCCGCACGCGTTCGCCGGGCAACGTGTGGCGCAGAAACACGACGCGGCCGTCGTCCGCGCGACCGACGCAGACCCCGCCATGAGCGACGCGTTCGACGGTGACGTCGATCAATGTCAGCGGTCCTCGGGACGGCGGAAGGTGCTCGGCTGCAGCTCCTGGTCCTCCCGGCCCTCCGAGGACTGCAGCTGATACGGGACGCTCGTGACCATCACACCGGGCGTGAACAGCAGTCGCCCTTTCAGGCGCAGAGCGCTTTGGTTGTGCAGCAAGTTCTCCCACCAGTGGCCGACGACATACTCCGGGATGAACACCGTGACCACATCGCGCGGACTCTTACGGCGAATGCTCTTCACGTAGTCCAGGATCGGCTTGGTGATCTCGCGGTACGGCGATTCGAGGACCTTCAACTCGACCGGAATACCTCGGCGGAACCACTCCTGTTGCAACGCCTGACTCTCGTTCCTGTCGACGCCGACCGTGACTGCTTCGAGCGTGCTCGGCCGGGTAGCTCGTGCATAGGAGAGCGCCCGCAAGGTTGGCTTGTGAATCTTGGAGACGAGCACGATCGCGTGGTTTCGCGACGGCAGCGTCGACTCCGCCTCATCCTCGTCCGGTTCGAGCTCGCGGGCGACCCTGCTGTAGTGCTTGTAGATCGCGCGCATCATGAGGAACAGGATCGGCATCGCGATGAGCACCAGGTAGGCGCCCTTCGTGAACTTGGTGATGACCACGATGATGAGGACGAGACCCGATATTGCGGCACCCGTGGCGTTGATGGCGCGCGACCGCTGCATCCGCCGGCGTTCCTTCGGATCCTGCTCCGTTGAAAGCAGGCGGTTCCAATGCCGGACCATGCCGGTCTGCCCCAGCGTGAACGACGTGAACACGCCGAGGATGTAGAGCTGGATCAGCCGAGTGACGCTCGCGTGGTAGATCACAATCATCCCGACCGCAGCAGCCGCCAGCAGGATGATGCCGTTGCTGTAGACCAGGCGGTCGCCGCGGGTGTGCAGCTGCCGCGGCAGCCACCGGTCCTGTGCCAGCACCGAGCCGAGCAACGGGAAACCGTTGAACGCCGTGTTCGCCGCAAGCACCAGGATCAGGGCGGTCGCACCTTGGATGAAGTAGAACGCGGGGTTGTCGGTACCGCCGAACACCGCCCCCGCGACCTGAGCGACGATCGTCCGTTGCGCCTCGGTCTCACAGTTCCCTTGGAAACCGATCAGGTCGCAGGTGTGCTCCACGATGCGCACATGGCTCGACAGTGCCAGCAAGGTGATGCCCATGAACATCGTGATTGCCAGCGTCCCCATGAGCAGCAACGTGGTCGCAGCGTTCTTGCTCTTCGGCGGCTTGAACGCGGGCACGCCGTTCGCGATCGCCTCGACACCCGTCAATGCCGCACAGCCGGACGAGAACGCACGCAACGCAAAGAAGAGAAACGCGAGTCCCGTGAGGTTCGACATTTCTGGCTTGATGCCGTACTGCGAGGACTCGGCGTCGATGCCATCACCGAACGCCACCTTGAAAGCACCGACCAGGATCATTCCGAGGATGCCGAAGATGAACGCATACGTCGGCAGCGAGAACGCCGTACCCGACTCCCGCACACCGCGCAGGTTGACCGCCATCAACAGGACCACGAGACCAACAGCCATCTCAACCCGCAGGTTGTTCATTCCGGGGGCCGCTGAAATCAGGTTGTCGACGCCGGATGACACGGATACGGCGACGGTCATCACGTAGTCGATGAGCAGCGCGGCTGCGACGACGACGCCGGCAAGCGGATGGAGGTTCTTCGACGCGACCTCATAGTCGCCGCCGCCGGTCGGGTAGGCCTGGACGAGCTGGCGGTAGGACGCAACAACGACCAGCATGAGGAAAACGACAGCGAGGGCGAGGTACGGCGCCAGATAGAGGTACGCCGTGCCGCCCAGCGTGAGTACGAGCAGGATTTCCTGCGGCGCATAGGCGACCGACGACAGCGCGTCGCTCGAGAAGATCGGCAGGGCCAACTTCTTGGACAGCAGCTGCTCGCCGAGACGTTCACTCTGCAGGGCGCGGCCGAGGATCAGCCGTTTGGCGATGTCCCCGACCTTGGCCACGCGCTTGATCGTATGGTGATCACATGCACGTCGTGATCATGGGCTGCGGCCGTGTCGGCTCCAGCCTCGCTCACATCTTGGAAGCTCAGGGCCACACCGTTGCCGTCATCGACCGCAACCCCGAGGCGTTTCGCCGCCTCGGTCCCGATTTCGAGGGTCGCCGGATCACTGGCTTCGGCTTCGACCGCGACACCTTGCACGAAGCCGGCATCGAGAAAGCCGGCGCCTTCGCGGCCGTGAGCAATGGCGACAACTCCAACATCATCGCCGCACGCGTCGCGCGTGAGACGTTCGGTATCGAAAGCGTCGTGGCCCGCATCTACGACCCCGGTCGCGCAGAGGTTTACCAGCGACTCGGCATCCCCACCGTGGCAACGGTGCGCTGGACGGCCGACCAGATCCTGCGCCGCCTGCTCCCCCACGGAGCCGAACCCGAGTGGCGCGATCCCACCGGAGCCGTCGTCCTTGCCGAGGTGCACGTCGGCGAACGCTGGCTCGGGCAAGCCGTGACCACTCTTGAAGCCACGACCGGTGCACGAGTTGCCTTCCTCACCAGGCTCGGAGAAGCGCTGGTAACGGACGGGAAGACCGTCATCCAAGAGGGAGACCTCGTGCACGTCTTCATGCGCGATGCCGACGCTGACAAGGTCGCGTCCATCTTCGCCGACGGGCCGACGGAGGCGCAGTAATGCGGGTCGCGATCGCGGGTGCGGGCAACGTCGGTCGGTCGATCGCGGCCGAGTTGCTCGACAATGGACACGAGGTGCTCCTCATCGAGAAGGAACCCCGGGCGCTGAAGGTCGACACCGTTCCCCAGGCGGAGTGGTTGCTCGCGGACGCCTGCGAGATCTCCTCGTTGGAGGAAGCCCAGCTGCAGCGGTGCAACGTCGTCATCGCCGCTACCGGTGACGACAAGGCGAACCTCGTCGTGTCGTTACTGGCTAAGACGGAGTACGCCGTGCCTCGTGTCGTCGCGCGGGTGAATCACCCAAAGAACGAGTGGTTGTTCAACGAGGCATGGGGCGTCGACGTTGCAGTCTCCTCACCGCGGCTGCTGTCCGCACTCGTCGAAGAGGCAGTGACGGTTGGCGACCTGGTGCGCCTGATGAGCTTCGAACAGGGTCGGGCCAACTTGGTCGAACTGACCATGGCTCCCGACGCTCCCCTCATCGGGCAGCGGCTCGGCAACGTGACGTGGCCTACGGACACTGCCCTCCTCGCGATCCTGCGGGAGGGACGCGTCCTTGTGCCGTCAGCGGATGATGCACTCGAAGCCGGCGATGAGCTGCTGTTCGTTGCCTCACCCGATGTCGAGGAGGACATCGAACGGCTACTCGCCGGCCGGCCGTAGGTCGTAGCTCGGGTTGAAGATCAGTGCCCGGCCCTCGTCGTGGCGGATGCGGCCCCGAGCAACAAGGACGCGACCCGGCTCGATGCCCGCAATACTGCGCCGCCCGAGGAAGACCAGCGTGACGATGTCCTCACCGTCGTAGACATCGGCTTCCAGCGCCGGCACCCCACCAACCGGCTTGAGAGTGACCGACTTGATCTGCCCGGCCACGCACACCAGGGCGCGGTCACCGCAGTCACCGACCGGCGTAGCGCCGTACTCGTCGACGACGTCGTCGCGCAGCTCGTCGGCGTCGAGTTCGGTCTCGTGCGCCGTGATGCGGCGAAGCGCACGCTTCAGCCCGCTCGGCCGTTGGCCCTGCTCCGTTGTGCCCACGACATCAGCGTACGGCGGCAAGGATGTCTGTGTGGCGCGATCTCCAACTGACCTGCCGGCTGCTGTCATCGCGCACGGCTCCGGTTCCACAGCTGAGTTCATCGCCCGCGCCTTCACCCAACCACTGGCCGAGGCGGGTTACCGGCTCGTCACCTGGGACAGACGCGGTTCGGCGCAGGAGGGGGCCGCCCAGTTTGCGGCGCTAGCCGAAGCCGAGGGTGCGGCAGTCGTCGGCGGTGTTTCGATCGGAGCGATGTTCGCTGTCCGCTATGCCAGGCAGGTCGCGACCCGACACCTCGACGGTCTGCTGCTCGCCCTACCGCCGTGGCTCGGCGCTCCTGCCGAGGTTGCTGCCCTGAGCGTTGACACGGCGTGGCAGGTCGAGCAGCGCGGGTTGGCGGCGGTGCTCGACGAGATCGACTCGACCGCGGTTGGCTGGGTGGCCGCAGAGATTCGCAGAGCCTGGCCGGCGTACGGCGAGGCCGAGCTCGTCGCCGAGCTGCGGGCGACCGCGCAGACATCCGGACCCCTGATCGAGGACCTTGCGCGCTGCACAATTCCTACCGGGGTCGTGGCGCTGCTAGACGATCCGTTCCATCCAGCTGTTGTCGCGACGCAATGGGCGGCGGCGTTGCCGCACTCGGCTATCGAGTCGATTCCACTCGAGGCACCCGCGGCGGATGTTGCCGCGATCGGATATGCCGCCGTCAACGCGTGGCAGACGGCTATCGAGGCTGGCTGATCGAGTCAGCGGGTCTCGGTGATCTCCGGTCCGCGTTCGAACGGGTCCATCGAGAACGACTCGTCGCCCGATTGCGCCGCCTCGGCTACTGCTTCGTCCACGTCCTTCGGCATTCGCAGCGGGATGGCATCGCGCGGTGCCATCGCCTCGTTGCCGCGACAGACCACGACCCCACGGAAGATGTCTTCGAGCTGGGCAGCTTGCACGGGGTCGGTCGACGCCGGACCTTGGAGCAGGCCACGGAGAAACCATCGCGGACCGTCGACGCCGATGAAGCGCGCGGGCTGCACGACGCGCTGACCGTTGGGACCCTCCATCGGAATCCGCCCATGCAGCTCTCGGCCGAACGTCCCGTCGACGAGGTCGCCTCCGCCGCCAGCGCTACGCAGACCGTCGGAGATCTCTTGCGCAACCTCTTCCCAGATCCCGGTCGTCTTTGGCGCTGCAAACGCGCCGATCTGTAATGCGTTCGGTCCGATCACCGCGACGGCGGCAACGACGGATCCCGACTCCTCATCCACCTCGAGCCGCAGTTCTACGCCGTCCGGCACCGGCACCTGAATCCCCCCGAGGTCGATGCGTGGCAGCGCGTCGTCGGGTGCGTCCGCCTCGTCGTACGGCCCGGCCGTGCGTGGGCGCGGTGGCTCCGCAACGGCCGGGGTTTCCAGCTCTTCCGGCTCGGCTGGCTCGTCGTCGTCGCGCTGACGTCGAAACACCGCTACTCCTTCCCGGTCTTCGCTTCGGTTCTGGTGTACCCACCGGTGGACCCGTGCCCGCCGATCCCCCGAGCCGATCCGGGTAGCCGTTCGACCTCGACGAACTCCGCCGACTCAACACGCTGAACAACCAGTTGCGCGATGCGGTCGCCCCGAGCGAGCCGCACCGTTTCACGGGGGTCGAGGTTGACCAGCGTCACCCTGATCTCGCCACGGTAACCCGCGTCCACCGTGCCCGGTCCGTTGACCACGGTTACCCCGTGATCGGCGGCAAGCCCCGATCGCGGGTGCACGAATGCGGCGTAGCCGGCGGGCAGGGCGATTGCGAGGCCGGTGCCGACCGTCTCGCGCTCACCCGGCGGCAAGACGACGTCGGCAGTAGTGACCAGATCGGCGCCCGCGTCCCCAGGGTGCGCATAAGCCGGGAGCGGCACATCCGAATCCAGCCGTTGAACGAGCACAGGCACCTGCACGATCCGCGACCTTACGGGGTACGCCTCTCCAGCGAGCCACATCGCAGCGATGCGGCATGATCGTCCGCAGCCCGAGGAGGACCACACCGATGAGCAACCCCGCAGCGAAAGTGGGATGGAAAGTCTTCGCCGGC
The DNA here is from genome assembly GCA_033851265.1 of Frankiales bacterium. Lineage (GTDB taxonomy): Bacteria > Actinomycetota > Actinomycetes > JAWWOW01 > JAWWOW01 > JAWWOW01. Next base: position 295,352 of record JAWWOW010000004.1, on the reverse strand, counting down.
GCTTCCGCGGTCATCGCCGCGCTCGCAGCCCGCAAGGCAGTTGAAGCCGCGTGGAAGATGTCGACCGGCAAGGAGCCACCCGACTCCCCCGAATCACCGGCAATCGGCTGGGGCGAAGCAATCGGTTGGGCGGTGCTGTCCGGAACGGTCGTCACGCTGGCACGCCTCGTCGCGACTCGGTCGGCGGCGCAGACCTGGGCTAAGTCGACGGGGTCACTGCCACCGGGGTTCAAGCAAGCAGCATGACCACCACACTCACCGAAGACGACGTCGCCTACGCCGGAGTCCTGGGCCAAGCGGAGTTGTTGCGCTCCGGCAAACTGACCGCACCGGAGCTCGTCGACGTGTTGCTGCGGCGCATTAGGCGACTCGACCCCGTCATCAACGCATTTCGCACCGTTCGTGCCGATGCCGCGCGCGCCGAGGCAGCCGACGCGCAACGAGCGATCGACGACGGTGATACCCGGCTGTTGCTCGGCGTGCCCTTCGCGGTCAAGGACAACCTCGACGTCACCGGTGAAACGACCGAGCACGGCACGACGCACGCCGGCGACCCTGCACGCGACGACTCCGTCCAGATACGCCGGATGCGCGCCGCCGGGATGATCGCGCTAGGCAAGACGACCATGCCCGAGCTGGCGCTGTGGCCGTTCGGTGAGAACCGATCCACCGGAATCACCCGCAACCCGTGGGACACCCGGCGTACCCCCGGTGGCTCCAGCAGCGGATCAGCGGCTGCCGTTGCCGCCGGCTTCGTGGCGGCAGCGACAGCGACCGACGGCGGCGGATCTATTCGGATCCCCGCCGCGTGCTGCGGGTTGGTCGGGTTGAAGCCGGCGCCTGGCCTGGTGCCCGGGAGCCCTCCGGACCATTGGAAAGGTCTCTCCGCTGCTGGTGTCGTCACCCGCGACGTCGCGGGGACCGCGGCGGTTCTGGATGTCTGCATCGAGCCGTCGCCAGGTTTCGCCGACGCGTTGACCGAAACACTCGGTGCCCTGCGCGTGCTCTGGACCGACAAGGCCCCGACGCCAGCGCCGCTCGCCGACGAAGTGCGCCAATCGCTCGAGGCGACACTGGCAACGCTTGCCGGGCTCGGCGCAACGATCACGCAACGCAAGCCGCCGTACGGCGCGATCCAAACCAGCTTCGTGCCCAGGTACCTCGCCGGCATGGCCGAAGACGCCGACCACTTCGTGCCCGATCGTTCGATGTTGGAGCCGCGGACGCAGCACCTGGCCTGGCTCGGTCGTCGGGTGTCCGCGCGCGCCGTTGATCGTGCGCAGCGACAGTCCGCGCGCATGCGTGATCGCATGCTCGCAATGTTCGCTGACGCGGACCTCCTCGTGCTGCCGACCCTTTCGCGGACTGCGGCGGCCGCTGGCCGGTGGACCAACCGCGGGCTGGTAGCCACCGCGTCGGGATCATCGCGATGGGTGCCGTTTTGCCCGCCATGGAACACAACTGGCCTGCCCGCACTGAGTTTCCCCACCGGGTTGTCCTCGGCCGGACTGCCCCTTGCGGTGCAGCTCGTGGCACCGCCGGGATCGGAACGCCTGCTGCTCGGCGTCGCCGCTGCTCTGGAACGCGCCCGCGGACCATTCCCGCAGCCGCCGCTCTGAGTCTCAGTACGGTAATTGCCATGAGCGCCCCTGACCCGGCTGCCATCGACGCGCTACTCGCCCGGCGACTGGCGACTGGCGCAGACCCCGTGCTCGCCAACCGGCGAGGCTCGGTGCTGTTCGACCTCGGCAGCACGGGTTGCTGGACGCTCAACCTCGACCGCGGCAGTCTCACGGTCCGCCGTGGTGGCACACCGGTTCCCTCGACGGTCATCCGAACCGACGCAAACACACTCGCGTCGATGCTGGAGGGCAAGGACACCGGTGCAGCGTCCTACCTCGACGGACGCATCGTCATCCGCGGTGACTTATCACTCGGGCTGCACCTGGACGGCGCGTTCACGGCCCACCGGCCACCAACGCATCCGCGCGCACACGTCGTGACCCCACTCGGTGTTCGTACGACGTACATCGAGGCCGGCCATCCGAGTTCACCGCCCGTTGTGCTCCTGCACGGTCTGGGTGCAACGAACGCCTCTTTGCTGCCACTCATCCTCGGCTTGGCGCCGACCAATCGCGTAATCGCCCCGGACCTGCCGGGTCATGGCACCACCGACGCCCCACGGTGGCGCTACAACGCGGCCGAATACGCGCGTTGGCTGTCGGCATTCCTCCGGTCGGTCGGCGTTGAGCGCACTGCAGTTGTGGGCAACAGCCTGGGCGGGCGCGTCGCCCTCGAAGGCGCACTCGCCATGCCGAGACGCATCGAACGCCTCGTGTTGCTCTGCCCGTCTCCGGCATTGCGACGATTCCGGCAGTTCGTTCCCGTCGTACGCCTGCTCTCGCCCGAGTTGTCTCGCGTGCCGGTGCCGTACTCGCACCGCGCCGTCAAGGCCGGCATCCGGCTGATGTTCTCGCGTCCGGAGCGACTGCCCGAATCGTGGTACGACGCGGGCGCGGACGAGTTCATCCGGGTCATGCGTGACTTCCGGCACCGCCGAGCCTTCTTCTCCTCACTCCGGCAGATCTATGTCGAAGAGCCGTTCGGCACCCGCGGGTTCTGGACGCGCCTCCGTCGCATCCAAACACCCGCGCTGTTCATGTGGGGCGAGAACGACGTGCTCGTCCCGAAGGCCTTCGCGCGCCATGTCACATCCGCGTTACCGAACTCGCGCAGCATCGTCCTGGCCGATTGCGGGCACGTCCCGCAGTTCGAGTTGCCGGAGCAGACGCTCGCACTTACCCAGGACTTCTTGGCGGAAGAGATCGCCGCGTGAAGCGCGGTCATCACAACCCTTACGTCGTTCTCGTCGTCGTCCTCACCGCGCTCTTCGTCCAACTCGTGGACGTCTCGATCGTCAATGTTGCGATTCCGTCCATCCAGAGAGAACTGCATGCGTCGTACGGCGCAGTCCAACTCGTCCTGGTGCTCTACCAGATCGGTTTCGCGAGCGTCCTCATCACGGCCGGTCGGCTCGGCGACATCTACGGGCGCAAACGCATCTTCGTGATTGGGATGACCGGCTTCACGATCGCGTCAGCCATCTGTGGTGCGGCGCCCAACGAAGTCACACTGGTCATCGGCCGGCTCGTCCAAGGCGCGTTCTCGGGCATCATGTTCCCGCAAGTTTTGTCCGTCATCCAGGTGACCTTCGCGCCACGAGACCGTGGCAAGGCGTTCGGGATCCTCGGCGCGACGATCGGGCTCGCGACAATCCTCGGCCCACTGCTCGGTGGCCTGCTGATCCAGTGGAACCCAGCGGGTCTCGACTGGCGCGCGGTCTTCTACGTCAACCTGCCCATCGGCATCGCAGCGCTGATCGGCGCCTTCCGACTACTCGCTGAATCCAAGGCACCGGACGCGCCACGCCTCGACCTCCCGGGCGTGGCGATCATCACCGTCGCGCTGCTGTGCTTCATCCTGCCCATCACGGAGGGACGAGACCGCGGGTGGCCCCTCTGGCTGGACGCCCTGCTGGTCGCCTCGATCCCGTTGTTCGTCTTCTTCTTCCGCTACGAACGACGACGTACAGCACTGCAGAAGTCGCCGCTGATCCTGATGTCGCTGTTCCGCGATCGAGCGTTCACGGCTGGCCTGATCCTGTCGTTCGTCGTGTTTGCCGGCGTACCACCGTTCTTCTTCAGCTTCTCCATCTACATCCAGATCGGGCTCGGCTTCAGCGCGCTCGGCGCCGGGCTCACGACCCTCCCGTTTGCCGTCGGCTCAGCGCTGGGCTCGACGATCTCCGATCGGCTGACCAAGAAACTCGGCACGCGTGTCCTTGCGCTCGGGCTCAGCATCCTCGTTTGCGGAATGGTCGGCGTGCTGCTGACCGTGCACGCCGTCGGCACGCACCCGCACGCGTATCAGTTCGTGCCGGCACTCGTCACCTGCGGGATCGGCTTCGGCTTCTTTGTCGCACCGGTGATCAACATCATCCTGGCCGGGATCCACACGGAGGGTGCAGGCTCGGCGTCCGGCGTGCTCAGCACCTTCCAGATGATGGGCGGAGCGGTCGGCGTGGCCGTGATCGGCGTCATCTTCTTCGGGTTGCTCAGCAGCAACGCCGGCCACGCGGCCAACGCTGTCGAACCCAAACTGCAAGCAGAGCTCAGCAGGCTGCAGCTAGCTCCAGCCGAGCAAAGCGCCGTCGAGCAACAGTTCCGTCGGTGCTTTGTCGACCGGGCCCAGGAGAAGGACCCGACAATCATCCCGACGAGCTGCCGCGTGTCAGGAAACATTCCCCCGGGTGTCTTGGCTCTCGTTGGCCCGAGCGGCGTGATCACGCGCGAGGGGATTGCCCGCGATTTCTCCCGATCGTTCCAGCAGACATTGCTGTACGAGATCTTCGTGTTCGGACTCGGTTTGGTGATCGTGTTCCGACTGCCGCAGGTCAACCCGAACGATCTGGAACGCGCGCCCGCCGACGCTAATGCCGCTTGATCAGACCGTTGTGCCTACGTAAGTCTTCGCGCAATCGGTTGCCGACCCGGTTGGTCTCGCGTGAGTTGAGGATTGCCCCGGCCGCGGCGCCGGCCAGAAAGGGCGCGACGGTGAAGCTGCTGCGACCGATACGCCGGAGCAACCGGTTCTGCAGCTGCTTGCGGGCGGCTCGTCCGAGTGAGCTGATGCCGAGGCCTTCGGCGCCACGACGTTGTGCCCAGGCCAATGCGTACGCCGTCGCTCGCTGCCGCGGCGTTCCGCTCACCGCGACGCCATAGACGGCGTGGAGTTCGGCGACCAGCTTCAGCTCGACCGCGACGACGGCGAGGGTCTCCGCGACGACTTGCAGCGGCGCCCCCAGCAACGTCGGCGGGGCGGCGTACTCGACCGCGGCGAGCGCGCCGCCGGCCGCCCCGATTCCAGCGGTCGACTTCGCGGCTGCGGCGACGAGTGCGTCTGCTAGGTCTTCACGTCCGAGGCCCGGGTGGTGCGCCTGCAGCGTCGCCAGATCCCGCACAGGGACTCGCGGTGCAAGGTCGAGGGTGGTGTCGACTAACCACTTGCCGCCGATCCGGCCGGACCGGGCCAGGGCCCGGCCGAGCCGGACGAGCAGGCGGCGGCGCTCGTCGCCGGCCGCACCCGCGACCCGGACGACGAGGTCGGCCACGCTGTCGTTCGCGGGGGCGGCCAGGTCGTCGACGTCGAGGTCGTTGGGGCTGGCGGACCCGTTATGCGGCGCAGTCACGGCAGACGAGCTGGCCGCCCTTGTCGCTGGCCAGCTGACTGCGGTGATGCACGAGGAAACACCGCGAGCAGGTGAACTCGTCGGCCTGCCGCGGCAGCACGCGGACGGACAGCTCCTCGTTCGAGAGATCGGCACCGGGCAGCTCGAGGTTCTCGGCCAGCTCGGTCTCGTCCACATCTACGCTGCTGGCGGCCTTGTCAGCCCGGCGCGCCTTCAGTTCTTCAAGACTGTCCTCGCTGACGTCATCGTCGCTCTTGCGAGGACTGTCGTAGTCGGTTGCCATCTTTTTCGTGCCTCCATAGGGGGGTGCGCTGCCGTGTAACGCACAGCGACCCCGGTTTGTGCCCAACCAGCGCGGCGTGCCGACGACGCGCCATGACGGGGTGGGTGTCCCCCCCAACCACTGGGACGGGAAGGATGCCTCGCGAAACCGTCCCCGTCCAGTCCGAATCGCAGCGCGAGGGGTGATCTGTGTCGATCTATGCCATCGGTGACCGGGAGCCGGCCATTGACCCGACTGCCTATGTCCACCCGGACGCCGTCGTAATCGGCAGCGTCACGATTGGCGCTGAGGCCACCGTGTGGCCGCAGGCCGTGCTCCGGGGCGATTACGGGGAGATCACGATCGGTGCCCGGACCTCGATCCAGGACGGCACTGTGATCCACGCCACAGAGGAACTCCCGACGCGAATTGGAGCGGAGTGCGTCATCGGACATCTCGCCCATCTCGAGGGCTGCCTGGTCGAAGATCGGTCGCTGATCGGGTCCGGATCAGTGGTCCTGCATCTCGCGGTGGTCAGGTCCGGTGCCCTGGTCGCGGCCGGCGCACTGGTTCCGCCCCGGATGGACGTGCCCGCGGGCACCCAGGCGATCGGCGTGCCCGCCAAGATCCGGGACGGCCAGCCCGACGGTCAGCCGCAGGCGATCGCGGAAGCGGTACGCCGGTATGTCGAGAACGGTGCGTGGTACCGGAAGGAACTCCGCAAGTTGGACTAGCGGATCGGCAGCTGACGTGGTCAGCCGGGTGGGCGGCTGCCCGCTGTCACGTGGGGGCAGCGGTTGTCGTTGGCTGGTGAGCCGATGCGCACCAGGTCGGGAAACGTCACCCGCTGGCTACGCGGCACCAAACCAAGGCCGCGGTAATGAACGGTGATGTGCTCGAGATTCGTGCCCGAGCGCGGGCTGATGCGCTGGCAGTTAACGAACTCCAACGTGACAGTGACAACACGGTTTGATCCACCGCCCAGCCCGAACGAGTGAAAGCGCGCGGTCGGTCCGGCCGCCTGCGCCACAGTGCTGCCCCCGACGGCGTAGCCAACCGGCCGGACGAGGTAACTCGGCCCGTGGGCCATGTCGAATCCGGTGACGGTGACTCCCACCGAACCCTTGTTGTGCAGGACAAAGGAATAGCGCATCGTCGCGCGGTCGACGTACAAGACGGACTGCAGCCGCGTCTTGCCGTACGGCACCGTGACTGCCGGTCCCGCGGGGGCATCGATCGCCGACGCATCAGTCGTTGTCAGAGGTGCATAGCGAGAGAGCACCAGCACGGAGGCGGCGAGCACGATCAGGGCGACACCAACGGCAACCAGGGCCGGGATGACCCATCGCCGGCCCTGGTCGTTCCCAGTGCTCACGCGATTGGGCGGCGGGTGCGTCGTAACCAGAGCGCTGCACCGATCGCAGTCAGCCCCAATAGGGCCAACCCGATGCCACCGCCTGTTGTAGCCAGGCCGTTCCCCGCGTTGTCGCCGGTGTTATCGACAGACGGCTTGGTTGTCGTGGTCGTCGGTTTCAACGGCGCGACGTGCTGGGGATCGACAAAGGGCGCTTTGTAGGGCGTGAAGTCGTACGCCGGCCCCTGCCTGCCCGCCGGCTGCGCGGGGGTGTGAAACCACGCACAGGTTTCGTATACGCCGGGTGCAGTTGCCTGCCCGTCGTACTGGCTGCAGCTCAGGAACGCGGGATCGGTGATTGCCGACGTGCCCGGGTTGTTGGGCGAGGTGAGCTGCCCCTTCCAGAGGATGCCCTGACCCTGGTTGGTGCACGTGCCGGGCAGCGTCCCTGCCTCCGGGTTGTTGGTGACCGGCCCGCCAAGGGCGGTGTTGGCGGTCCAACAGTTGCCGGCGCCCTCCTTGTCCCAGAAGAAGTCGATGCCGTTGGGCTGCCGCCAGGGGCCCGCGAGGTTCTCTCCGAGGCGGTTGGCGACGTAGTGGTTGTTGCTCGATGTGTCGTACGCGAGTCCGGGATCGGTCTCGTGCCGCAGGATCGCTGGTACCCAGATCTGAACTGTCGCGCTACGCCAGTTGTCCCACATCTTGTTGTGGTCGACGGAGTTGAAGTTGCCACCCGCGATAGCGAGACCGCCGCCCACGATCCCGAGAACGGACGGGCAGACAACGCCCTTCTCCAGGTAGCCCCGCTGCTCGATCGGCTTCGCGCAGGGTGGATCTGCGGAGAACTCGTTCCACGCGAAGTAGTTCTGGTTGTTGCCGTAGATCTCGTTCGCCGGTCCGAACCGGGAGTGATCCTGCGGAAGACCGGGATGGTTCGGGAAGAAGCTGTCCGTCGTCAGGCCGGTCCCGTTGTGATGGAACTTGTTGTGATGCACCCACACCGAGTTTCCGCCGGTGCCCGAGTAGCCGAGGTTGTTGTCGTGGGAGTCGTTGTTGCGCACGATCACGGCGTAGCGCGTCACCGGGAAATTGAGGTTGTCGCCGTTGACGTCGGACGCGGCCCCGGGGTAGATGCCGGAGTCGCCGTTGAAGTAGGCCTCGTTGTTCTGGATGGTCCCGTGGTCTCCCGCGAACGTGAGGATGCCGTACTCCTCGTCGGCCCGGGTCACCATGTGATCGATGAGATACCCGTCGCTCTCCATGATGTAGAGACCGTTGAACTCGGTCCGCTGGATCGTGAAGTTGCTGATGATGACGCCGTCAACACGGTCCGCCCGGATGCCGTTGAGCTTCGAGAACCGGTTGTCTAGTACGACGTCGTACGGCGACTGCCCCGTGCCTGCGAGCTGGACGCCGCACAACACAGAGTCGCACTTGATGGTCTGCGGCGTCTCTTGTGTCGATGGATCTGCGACCGGGGTCTTGTCACCGAGGATCGCGACGAGGTTGAGGTTGTGTGGGCAGCGCAGTTGGTCGCCGTAGCTCAGGGCGACCGGGCTGCCATCTGACGTTTTCGCGGGTTGGCCCGTTGGGTCTTCCAAGGTGCCGATGAAGTCGGTGTCTCGCGACGACTTCAGCTGTGCGCACGCGCCCTTGGGAGCCCCGTCGTACTGCGCTTCGGTGTAAAGGCCCGGCAGGAGCCAGATGTCGGTCTTCTGTTTCTTCACCGCATCAACCGCAAGCTGGATCGAATGGAACGCGCACTGCTTCAGTAGCTGCTCGTTCCGGTGCCGAATCGTCGGGTCGGAAAGGTTGGCGATGCGCTGGGCGCTGTCGGGTTGGCACACGACGATGTGCGGACGGGCCGCGGAGTAGGCGCGCGGCGAGTTGATCCAATGACCTTGGCCGGTTGGGAAGAGCGCGGCGCGCTCTTCGTGCGCGGATGCCGGACCAGCAGTGACGATTCCAGCGGTTGCTGCTATGGCTGCACTTGCAACGAGCACGGCCAGTGCGCGACGACCCATCAAACGCCTCATATGGGGGTGACCTTACCGGCGGCAGCGATCAGGCAATATGACCCTCCGTGCCTACCCGACCGACCCTCGATGAAATCGTCACGGATCTCGTCGCCGAACACGCGGACCTCGACACTCTCGTCACCTCGAGCTCCGACAGCGATTGGGACCTCGCGACACCGGCGGACGGCTGGTCGGTGCGCGACACCATCAGCCACCTCGCCTACTTCGACGAGGCGGCAACACAGTCGATGACGGCGCCCGATGAGTTCCGTGCAGGACTCGAACAGGTGTGGGCGGATCCGGAAGGATTCATCAACGCAGCGGTGATTCGCGGTCGCGCGATGTCTGTCGACGACGTACTCGCCTGGTGGCGGTCCGCGCGCACCGAACTCATCGACGCTTTCCGCGCAGTGGATCCTGCGGCTCGGATGCCGTGGTACGGACCAGACATGGGTGCGGTCTCATTTTGCACCGCCCGGTTGATGGAAACGTGGGCACACGGACAGGACGTCGCAGACGCGTTAGCAGTACGCCGCGCCGCGACGGAACGGCTGCGCCACGTCGCGCACATCGGCGTACAGACCTATCGCTTCTCGTTCGTGGCTCAAGGTCGCGACGTGCCACCCGTGCAAGTCCGCGTCGAGCTCAAAGCTCCCAATGGGTCGACGTGGGCATGGGGGCCAGAGGGCGGAGCGGATCGGGTGACTGGATCCGCGCACGGCTTCTGTCTGCTCGTCACCCAGCGGCGACACATCGATGACACCGATGTCGTAGCCGAGGGGCCGGTCGCGACGGAATGGCTGTCCATCGCGCAGGCGTTTGCCGGACCGGCCGGTGCTGGCCGCCGGCCGGGATTACCGGCGTACTAGCTACAGGTCGAGCTCGTAGTCGAGCGTGATCTCGTGGCCGCCGTTACGCGTCTGCACGATCTGGGCTTCTCCACTGATGCGTTCGAGCCCACCCGTGCCGGTGTCCGGGACGATCGACCACGACACTGCATGTCCGAACACGGATGCCGTCGCGGTGTGGTGCAGGACGAAGCTGCCCAGCCGGCCGTGGATGGACGCGGTGATTCGTTCGAAGCCGACGTAAGCCCGTGATGCGGTGTCCTGCGCATTCGCCAGCAGCAGCTCCGCCACGCTCGTACCTTCGATCTCGCCGCGGAAGGACTTGGTGACGCGAGCCCGACTGAGCTTGGCGCCGGGCCCTTGATCCCACGGCGTCTCGTCCCACGAGTCGATGTCGAACGACGCTGTCGCAATCTTGTGCACGGTGCTCACCCTTCCACTAGCTGTTGCAACGGCGTGAACAACGCTGGCGACGCGGCGATCACCAGTGCGGGCGGATCCGGCTTTCCTGGTCGCACCTCGAACGACGCACCGGCTTCCTCGCAGATGAGCCCGCCCGCGGAGTAGTCCCAGACTTGGGGACCCAGTTCGTAGTAAGCGTCAAGACGGCCGGCAGCGACCCAGCAGAGGTCGATCGCACATGAACCAACCCGACGGATGTCACGAACCCGTGGCAAGACCGTTCGCAGCACCTCGGCCTGACGCGCGCGCAACGCGGCGGCGTACCCGAAGCCGGTGCCGACGAGCGCCTGTTCCAGCCGCGACTCGGTGGTGCACGCCACCGGTGCGTCATTGCAACGCGCGCCCTCACCGCGCACAGCCGTCCACGTCTCGCCCAGGGACGGGTCGACGACAACCCCGGCGACAACGACACCATCGACCTCCGCGGCGATCGAAACACTCCAATGCGGGAGCCGGTAGCGGTAGTTCACGGTGCCGTCGATCGGATCGACGATCCACCGCACGCCGCTGTCCCCGACCTGAGCGCCACCTTCCTCACCGAGGAATCCGTCGTGCGGCCGGTCTGCTCGCAGGCGATCCGCGATGTGCGCCTCGACCCGCGTGTCCATCACCGTGACGAGGTCGGTGGGGCTGGTCTTGGAACCGGTCTCGATCGAGCCGGCCGGGCGCTCGGTCAGCAACAACTCCCCGGCGCTGGTCGCAACCTCAACGGCGAGGGTCAGCAGTTCGTGCGGGTCAGGTGCGGTCACGCGGGGACGCTACTCGCGGTGCAGGCAGCACTCCACCGGACACCGGTCGTGCGCCGGACCCAACGTGGACAGTGCACGCCGTGGCACGGACGGGTCGAGCCGCTCTCGGATCAGTTCGACGATCATTGCGACGTACGCCGGGTGCGTCCCCGGCGTTGCAGCGCGCGCATACGGCAACCCGAGCTCGGCTGCGACGGCGGCAGCCTCGACATCGAGGTCATGGACGACTTCCATGTGGTCGGCGGTGAAGCCGATCGGCACGAGCACCACTCCCGGAGCGCCGTTGCGATGCTCGACGCGCAGGTGGTCACCCACGTCCGGTTCGAGCCACGGCACATCCATGACTCCACTCGCGCTTTGGTAGGCGAGTGCATGTGAACGGCTCGTCCCGGTTGACTGCGCAACGCCGTCGGCAACGAGCTGGCTTGCGGCGCGTAGCTGCGCCGGGTAGAGCCCGCCCTCCGGTCCACTCACGTCAGCCATGTGCCGGGGAATCGAGTGCGCTGTGAACACCAGATGTGAGCCCGCGGGGACCTGAGACAGTGCAGCCACGGTCGATGCCACGAACGGTTCGATGAAGCCGGGATGGTCGAAGTAATGGCGAATCCGGTCGATCTCCGGTGCGCCGTCACCGACCGCTGCACGTGCCAGACCGATGTCGTCTTGGTACTGCCGGCACGCCGAGTACGACGAGTAGGCACTGGTGACGAACGTGAGGGCTCGGCGTACGCCGTCGTCACGCATCCGACGCACTGTGTGCTCAACGAATGGATGCCAATGCCGGTTGCCCCAATAGACCGGCAACGGCAAACCTGCGTCAGCGAGCCCCTGCTCGATCGCAGCTCGCAGCTCGCGGTTGATGCCGTTGAGCGGGCTGACGCCACCGCGTGCCAAGTAGTGCTCGGCTACAGCTGCCATGCGCTCCGCGGGGACCCGGCGGCCGCGCACGACATGGTCGAGGAACGGCATGACGTCGTCGGGCTTCTCCGGCCCGCCGAACGACAGCAGCAGGATCGCGTCGTACGCCGTCGGATCACTCACGCAGCCGCCTGAACGGCGGCCGCGAGCTCGTCCTCCCAACGCCAGTCTTCATAGAAGTGCTTGTTGCCATCGGACATGACGTCGGAGGTCCACCAGAACCCGTAGAACCCAAGACTGCAGATCGTGGCGATAACTCGGCCGACATAGTTGTGGTTGCGCTTCGTCGGCGGGCCTGTCGGATGCACGATCACGCCGACGATGGTCAGAATCTCGGCGAGCTGAGCCTGTGCAGCACGTTCGCCCCACTCGTGCTTGACGAGGTCTTGGTCGAGCAACACGTACGCAACGAAATGCACTATGCCGCTGGCGACGAAGGCCAGCACCAGCCAGATGACCGGATCGCGAAAGTCAGCGGTCATGCGCCGCATCGGTTCGAGACTGACTGCCACCTGCTCGAAACGCGGTCGCAGCTCTTCCGCCTTGCCTTGTGCGACGGCGCGGTCCCACGCATAGGTCGTCGTCGCGTCGAGCAGCTCGAGCCGTCGGCGGTTGTGGTCTCGGCTTCGACGGATCAGCTGGTAGAGGACGTAGTAGCCATAGATGCCGAACGTCAGGATGAACCAGCCCAACGCGGTCCAGAACGAGAAGATGTAATCGCTTTGCGCCCGCGACTGGTACGCGAGACGTATCCGCTCAGTCGGCGGAATGGTGACCGGGTAACCCGGTCCCGGTGGCGCAGTCATGGCTCATTTCTACCCCGTCAGCGGTAAAGACGGGCGAGCGCGAGTACCTCGGCGACGTACCAGTCGGCATGGTTGTAGGCGAACAGCGCCCGCTCGAGGTCCTTGCCGCCAAGGCCGGCGCCGTTGTGGCAGAGATAGGCCGCCGCGGCATAGACCGCGTCGTACGGGTTCATGATGTCGCCCTTGCGGTCCCCGTCACCGTCGCGCGCCCACACCTTCCACGTGGCCGGCATGAACTGCATCGGCCCGAGCGCTCCGGCACTGGACGGCCCCACATTGACCCCGTGACCACTTTCGACCTGACCGATGGCGGCGAGGATCGTCCACGACAGCCCGGGGCAGGTGCGCGCGGCGGCCTGGTAGAGCTCGCGGTAGGTCCGCGGCTTGCCGGCGTGCGACGGCGCGTCCTCGCGCAGCGCAACGATGCTCGCGCGTGGGCCGAGCACGCGTCGGGCCGCACGGGTGATCGCGGTCGCACTCCGACCCGGCGCGGACAGGATCACTCCCACCCCGACGCGCAGGCCGAGTGCCGATGCGGACGATCGGTTCATCACGACGTCGACCAGCGGGAAACCGAATGCCGCGAACGCACCGACGCGCTGAGTCCGTGCAGTGCGCGAAACCATCGTGACGGGGGTGCCCAGTCTCAGGTGATGCGTGCGAGCGACGGCGTACGACGCGACGACGTCACCCTGCGCCACGTTTTCCCACAACTGATCTGAGGCCGCCGTCGGCGGCGGGGTGAAGCCACGGAACGGTGCCGGGTCCACACCGAGAGCGCGCACGAGTCGGCCACCCACTCGCAGGGTGCCGACGTCGAACACTGTGACGGTGCGGGCGCGGACTGCCTTGCGCAACTCGGTCAGTTTCGCGGTGGACAAGTACCGATCCGCGGTGATGAACACGTCCGGCTGCGCGAGGTGACGCAGCGGGGCAACGCCGGGGGTGATCGTCGCTTGCACCGGCTGGGTGGCAGCGGCGGCACCCACTGAGCTGCTGCTAGCCGCCTGGGGTGCCGAGGACGGATCACTGTGAGCGGTGAGAACGCCAGCGGTGGAGATCCCGATGACAGCAGCGACCGCGATCGCCGGGACGACGCTGCGCCGAACCACACCCACCTCCTGGCCACCGAAGTGGTTGTAGCCCCCACGGAGAGATACGCCCTTGAACGGCGCTTTCCTGCCCCAGCCCGCCGCCCTGAATCCCGGCATGCCAGGCTTCGCCGGTGCGCCTGCTGCTGCTCGCTCCCCCCGGTGCCGGGAAGGGCACCCAGGGTGACCGGCTGGCCGAGCACTTCGGCGCACGCCACCTGTCCACAGGCGACCTGCTGCGAGCGGAAGTCACGGCTGGAACACCACTCGGCAAGGCCGTCCAAGGCGCCCTTGCCACCGGCGACCTGGTACCCGACGACCTCATGATCGAGTTGCTGCTCGAACCGCTGACCAGCGCGGCGCAAGGCGGTGGCTACATCCTCGACGGATTCCCCCGCAACCTGGCGCAAGCCCACCGGGCGTTCGAGATGGCTCGTGACCTCGGCGTGACGGTGAACGCCGTGCTAGCGCTGGACGCACCCGAAGACGTGCTCCGTGAGCGGCTCTTGGCTCGTGGCGAGTCCTCCGGACGGGCGGACGACATCAGCGACGTCATCGATCACCGGCTGCAGGTGTATGCGAAGGAGACCCGGCCTTTGCTGGACTACTACGAGGGCCGCGGCGTGCTTCGGCGCATCGACGCCACACCCGAACCCGACGTGGTTTTCCAGTCGATTCTCGACTCCCTCGCCGACCTTCCCGAGAGCATCGTGCCGCCCGACCCTGACGCCGACTGACCGATCAGTCGCGGCTGTCCTTGCGCCGAGTGATCTTGTTGCCCAGCCAGACGAGTGGATCCAGATGCTTGTCAACGACGCGTTCCTTCATGGGGATGATCGCGTTGTCGGTGATGTGAATGTCCTCCGGACACACCTCGGTGCAGCACTTGGTGATGTTGCAGTAGCCGAGTCCGGCGTCACGAACCGCGCTCGTCGAACCCTTCGCTGATAGTGGGTGCATGTCGAGGTCGGCGTACTTCAGGAAGAAGCGCGGCCCGGCGAACGCCGGCTTGTTCTCCTCGTGATCGCGGATCACGTGACAGACGTTCTGGCACATGAAGCATTCGATGCACTTGTGGAACTCCTGCAGTCGCTCGATGTCCTGCTGGAACATTCGGTAGCCCTCGGGCGGGCGCGGCACGAGCTCGAGCTCCGGGATTTCCTTGGCCTTCTCGTAGTTGTATGACACGTCGGTGACCAGATCGCGGATGATCGGGAAGGTGCGCATGGGCGCGACCGTGACCACCTGGTCTTCGCCGAACAACGCCATCCGTGTCATACACATGAGGCGCGGCAAGCCGTTGATCTCGGCGCTGCAAGAGCCGCACTTGCCCGCCTTGCAGTTCCAGCGCACAGCCAGGTCGCCGGTCTGCTCCGCCTGCAATCGGTGAATGACGTCGAGGACCACCTCGCCGGGGTCCGCCTCCACCTCGTAGTCGACAAAATCGCCGCCGGACGCGTCACCTCGCCACACACGCAACCGAGCGGTGTACGCCGTCGACGCCATCAGAAAGCCTCCTCGAACAGCTTTTTCAAGTCGTCCGGCATCTCGGGCAGCGGAATCTGGTTGACGACGATGCCGTCACCATCCATGGTCAGTCGGTTGTTGACGCGTGACCACATCGGGTCTGTGGTCGGGTAGTCGTCTCGGGTGTGGCCGCCACGGCTCTCCTTGCGTTCCACGGCTGCACGGGTGACGCATTCAGCGACGGCGAGCAGCGCTGGCAGATCCGTGGCCTCACCCCATCCGGGGTTGTACTGGACGTGACCTTCGACGCGAACATTCCTGGCGCGGTTCTTGAGCGCCTCGATCCGCTCGAGCGCCTCTCGCATCTCGGCTTCGACCCGAATGATGCCGACGAGGTCCTGCATGACCGCCTGCAGATCCTGATGCAAGGTGTAGGGGTTCTCGCCCTGGTCCCGGCCGAATGGCGCGAGCGCCTCTGTCGTGAGCCGGTCGACTTCGGTCTGGTCGACAGTCGGCTGCGTCGGCAAACCGAGTGCGTATTTCGCGGCGGACTCGCCAGCCCGTCGACCGAACACGATGAGGTCGGACAGCGAGTTGCCGCCGAGCCGGTTCGCTCCGTGCATCCCACCGCTGACCTCACCGGCGGCGTAGAGACCAGGGACGACCGTCGCTTGCGTATCCGCGTCGACGCGGACGCCACCCATGATGTAGTGCGCGGTCGGTCCGACCTCCATGGCTTCTTTTGTGATGTCGACGTCGGCCAGGTGCTTGAACTGGTGGTACATCGAGGGCAGCCGCCGCTTGATGTACTCCTCCGGTCGGCGCGACGCGATGTCAAGAAACGCACCACCGTGGGGAGAACCGCGGCCGGCTTTGACTTCGGCGTTGATCGCGCGGGCGACCTCATCGCGCGGCAGCAGTTCCGGCGGACGGCGGTTGTTGACGTGATCGTCGTACCAACGATCGGCCTCGTCCACTGAGTCAGCCGTCTCGGCTTTGAAGTACTCCGGGATGTGGTTGAACATGAAGCGCTCACCCTCGGAGTTGCGCAGCACGCCACCATCGCCGCGCACACCCTCGGTAACGAGGATGCCGCGGGCGGACGGCGGCCAGATCATCCCCGTCGGGTGCAGCTGGAAGAACTCCATGTCGATGAGCTCTGCGCCGGCCCACAGTGCCAGCGCGTGTCCGTCGCCGGTGCCTTCCCAGGAGTTCGATGTGTACTTGTAGATCTTGCCGGCGCCACCCGTCGCAAGAATGACGGCCTTGGCCGCGAACACAACGAACGTCCCCTGCTCCCGCCAGTAGGCCAGCGCGCCGGAAATGCGATCGCCGTCCTTCAGCAGGCCGAGGACCTTGCACTCCATGAACACTTCGACAGCGCGGTGAATCGTGTGGTGCTGCAGGGTGCGGATCAACTCCAAGCCGGTGCGGTCGCCGATATGGGCCAACCGCGCATAGCGATGCCCACCGAAGTCGCGTTGCAAGATGCGCCCGTCGGGTGTGCGGTCGAACAGCGCGCCCCACTCTTCGAGCTCATAGACCCGGTCCGGCGCTTCCTGCGCATGCAGCTGGGCCATACGCCAGTTGTTGAGCATCTTGCCGCCGCGCATGGTGTCGCGGAAATGCACTTGCCAGTTGTCTTCCGGCCAAACGTTCGCCATCGCCGCAGCCATGCCGCCCTCGGCCATGACCGTGTGCGCCTTCCCGAGCAACGACTTGCACACGAGACCGGTCTTCGCACCGGCGTTCGCCGACTCCACTGCCGCACGGAGACCTGCGCCGCCCGCACCGACGACCAGCACATCGAGGTCGTGGCGTTCGTGCTCCGCCATCAGAAGAACCTCGGATCGTCGAACACACCGTGGGAGGCCAACCGGATGTAGAGGTCTGTCAGGCCAACCGAGATGAGGCTCGCCCAGGCGTAGAAGCCATGGCGGGCGTTCAGTTTCGACACGAGCGTCCAGAGCCGGTAACGGATCGGATGTCGGGAGAAGTGGTTGAGCCGACCGCCGAGGATGTGCCGACAGGAATGACAGCCGAACGTGTACGCCGCGAGCAGGACAACGTTGAGGACCATGATCAGCGAGCCGAGACCCATGCCGAACTCGCCGTCCCAGTTGAACGCGAGCACCGCGTCGACGCTCAGCATGAACAGCACGAGGATGGCGGCGTACCACCAGTACCGGTGCGAGTTCTGCACGACGAGCGGGACGCGGGTCTCCCCGGTGTACTTCTTGTGCGGCTCCGCGACCGCGCACGCCGGCGGTGACAGCCAGAACGACCGGTAGTACGCCTTGCGGTAGTAGTAACACGTCGTTCGGAACGCGAGCGGCAACATCAGCACGACGAGCCGGGACAGGAAGAACATCCCGTCGAAGATGTTCCCGATGACCGGTGTCTTGACCGGTCCGCAAGCGTCACCGGCGAGGCAGGGCGAGTAGAACGGCGAGATGTACGGCGCATGCCCATGCGCGTTGGCAGCCCGCTCGCCGATGAAGAAGTGGTCGCCGACGAGGACGGCGTACGTCGAATAGACGATGAATGCGCCAAGCCCGAAGACGTAGATCAGCGGCGTCAGCCACCAGCGATCCGTTCGCAATGTGCGGGCTGTGATGGCTGCGCGAGCCTCGGGAGAGCCGGTCGTAGGCGTCGATGCAGTATCCGTTGCCATCCATTCCCCTGTTCGCTGGTGCTGCCCGCCCGCGGCACCACCGACCCGGCGAAGCAGACGACAGCGTGTCAGATGCGCGCCCGGATCCTGGCAATGGGGTGGATCTGAACCGTCCATCCCGTCGCTCCGTGTCGAGGGGAACCGACACAAGGAGAGACCATGCGCCTGCCGCTCGCATCGCGACTCACCGGTGCTACCGCGCTACTTGCAGCGCTTGCGCTGACACTCGCTGCCTGCGGTGGTGGCGGCGGCGGGAAGACAGATATTGCCGGCGTCAAGGCCAACGACCACGGCACCAAAGACGTGACCAATCTGACCCAGCTCGAGATCGAGCAGGACAACTACTACTTCAACCCGAGCGTGCTGAAGGGCAAGCCCGGCCAGAAGCTGACCATCGAGCTCAAGAACGAGACCAGCGACACGGAGCACAACTTCAGCCAGTCCGCGCAGAACATCAACAAGGATGTGGCGGCCGGTAAGACCGAGACGGTGACGGTGACCTTCCCGGCGTCGGGCATCATCAGTTTCTTCTGCGAGTACCACAAGGACATGGGGATGGCCGGGGGCCTGCAGAGCTCATAGGTAAGTAGGCGCCGGCGGCCCAATCGCCGCTGGCAATCGGATAGAGCCGCGTCGTACCGCCCATTCGTCGCTGGATGCCTTAGCGTGGTCGCTATCCGGTGAGGGCTGGGGAGGCGTCATGCGTCAAATGCGCCTGCTGGGGCTGTCCGACGACGGGTCCAATCTCGTGTTGACCGGCCCGGAGACCGGGACGGTGTCACTCCCTGTCGATGAGCGGCTCAAGGCCGCGGTCCTCGGGGACATGGCCCGGCTGGAGCAGATGGAGATCAAGGTCGAGAGCGCGCTGTCGCCACGCGAGATCCAGTCCCGGCTGCGGGCCGGCCAGACCGCCGAACAGGTCGCCTCCGCGGCGGGCGTGCCGGTCGACAAGGTCCGGCGATTCGAAGGCCCGATCCGCGACGAGCGCGTGCACGCGATCGACGCAGCGCGCCAGGCCACCACCCGCCGTGGCGGCGACGACGCCCTACCCATGGGCGAACAGGCAGACGAGCACCTCGCCTCGATCGCGGCGGAACCCGACTCGATCAGCTGGGACTCCTGGCGGCGCGAGGACGGCACGTGGTTGATCCAGCTCGCATTCCGGTCTGCCGACCGCTCCCGGACCGCCCACTGGCTGTGGGATCCGGGCAAACGCGCACTATCGGCTGCCGACGCCGACGCCGCCGCGATCAGTGACGTCGAAGCGACCGACGGGCTGCTCGAGGGCATCGCCGCCGTCGTCGGTGACAGTCATCCGAGCCGGGTCGGGCTCAGCCTCGTCCGGGAGGACGAGCCGCCCGCCGACCTCATGGGCGACCTGGTCGAGATGGCCGAAATGGCCGAGCCGCAGGAAGCGCCTACCCCGCCGCCGGCCGATCGCCGCACCGGCTCGACCGACCGGCAGGCCGAGGCCGACGGCGTGGCTCCGGGTCGTCGTGCCACCGTCCCGAGCTGGGACGAGATCTTGTTCGGCGCCCGACCGCCGGAGGGCTAGGCCGCTCGAGCACTAGCCGCTCACCGGTTGGTCGAGCGGGCGTCGCACTGGTGCGGTCGCGCCCAGGCTGGCCAGGCACACCATCGCGACGGCCACCACCTGCACAACCGTGAGTCGCTGGCTCAGCACGATCAGCCCAACCAGCGACGCCACCGCGGGCTCGAGACTCATCAGCACGCCGAATACTGCCGCCGACAGCCGACGCAGAGCGGTGAGCTCGAGGGAGTACGGAACCGCAGAAGACAGCAACGCCACGGCCAGACCAGCGGCGAGTACCCCGGGCTCCACGAGTGCGTCGCCACCGTCGATGACGCCGTACGGCGCAACGGCAACCGCACCGACGAGCAGGGCGATGGCCAACCCGCTCGCACCCGGGAAGACACGACCGATGCGCTGGCTGACCAGGATGTACGCCGCCCAGAACGCACCGGCCGCCAGGGCGAACACCACCCCCAGCGTGGTCACATCGCCACCGCCACGGCCGGCAAGAAGGGCTACCCCGCCAGCCGCCAGCCCCGCCCACAGCAGGTCGAGCCGCCGACGCGATGCCCCGATCGCAACGGCGAGCGGCCCGACGAACTCGAGCGTCACCGCCAAACCCAGCGGCGTGCGCTCGAGCGCCTGATAGAAGCATGCGTTCATGCCGGCGAGCACGAGGCCGAACACCGCGGCCGCCCGCAGGTCGCGCCCGGATCGGCCGCGAATCCGTGGCCGCACGATCGGCAGAAGGACGACCGCGGCCAAGGCGAGGCGCAACAGGACGGTGCCGCCCGGGCCAGCGCGGTCGAACAGCTTCGCGGCCACCGCGCCGCCGCACTGGACCGAGACGATGGCACCGAAGACCAGGACCGGCGCGGGCAGCCTTCTCACGAGGGTGCAGCGTGGCACGCTGGCCCCGTGACCCGACGCCGCGCGGTGCTGTTGGTACTCGCCGGGGCCATTGCCCTCACCGGGTGCGGCGGCGGGAAGAAGACCGACCCACAGGAACTCATTGCGCAGGCCAAGGCAACCCTGGATACGACGGCCGGCCTGCATTTCGAGTTGACGAGCAGCGGAACGCCGAAAAGCGGCACGGTGATCGTGGGCGGCACCGGCGACGTCGCCCGGCCCGATGGTTTCAAGGGATCAATCACGGTCAGCCGGAGCGGGCTGCAGTTCAGCATCGAAGTCGTGTCGGTCGGCGGCAGTGTCTACATCAAGCCTCCGCTGGTCTCGGCGTACACCAAGGCGGATCCGAAGCAGTACGGCTTCTCTGACCCGGGCAAACTGCTCAACCCAACGACCGGCATCAGTCGACTCCTGGCGGAGCTCACGTCGGTGAAATCTGCCGGACAGGACCGCTTCGCTGGCGAGGTCCTCGATGAGGTCGACGTCAACCTGCCTGGTTCGGCCGTCGAACAGGTACTGACCAGCGCCGACCCGTCCAAGCCGGTGGTCGGCAAGCTCGGCATCGCCGGCAAGAAAGGCGAGCTGCGCCGCGCCGTCCTCACCGGTCCGTTCCTCGACAAGAACGTCCAGACGACGTTCACGATCGTGCTCGACCACTACGGCACCCATCCGACGATCAGTGCCCCGGCCTGACCTGCGCCTCGTCCTCGCCGGGGCGGCTGTCCTGCTCGCCGCGGCGGACACGTATGTCGTCGTCCTCGCGCTGCCCGACATCATGGCCGGCGTCGGCCTCGATGCGACCGAGCTGGGCCGGGCTGCGCCGATCATCAGCGTCTTCCTGCTCGGGTACGTCGCGATGCTGCCCGCCGTCGGACGGATCGCCGACCTGACTGGTCGGACGCCGGTCCTCGTCGGCTGCCTGCTCGTCTTTGCCCTCGGTTCACTGATCACGGCAACCGCCCACACGCTCCCGGCCGTTGTCGCCGGTCGCGGTCTGCAAGGCGTCGGTGCGGGTGGGCTGGTTCCGGCCACGTTCGCTCTGGTCGCCGACCTCTATCCGGCGCAACGGCGCGGCGTACCACTGGGGGCCGTTGGTGCGGCGCAGGAGGCGGGGGCACTCCTCGGACCGTTGTACGGCGCCTTCGTGCTCGCGCTCGCCGGCTGGCGGACGATCTTCTGGGTCAACCTCGGCGCCGGGTTGGTGCTGGCCGCCGTCCTGGCAGCCAGTGAGCGCAAGCGAGCCGCCCCGGCCTGGCCGCTCGACCTCGGCGGCGCGGCACTGTGGGCGCTGAGCATTGCCGCCCTGGTTCTGCTCCTCACCGCCCCGGGCGGGATCGTCCACGACGTCAGCTGGGGCCGGCTTTATGAACCATTGGCCGGTGGTGGCTCCGCAACCAGCCCGCTCGCGGTGATCACAGCCGTCCTGGGCGCACTGGCCACGGCCCGCACACCCGCGGTGCGCCGAATCCCTCGAATGGCTGCCGTCGCGGACCTCCCGGGTGCAGCGATCGCAGCGATCGCGCTCGGTGCGATCGTGCTCGCCTTTTCGGCCGCCGAACCGCAACGGCAGACGCTGGCGGACCACGGCCCGGTGCTGCTCGCAGCCAGCGCCACCTGCTTCGCACTGTTCGTGGTCTGGGAACGCCGCGCCCGGCATCCACTCGTGCCGGGTGGGGCTTTCGCGACTCCCGCGGCGTTCGGGGGCCTGCTGGTGAGCTTCCTCATCGGCTCAGCCCTGATTGCCGCGCTCGTCGACGTCCCCGTGTTCGGTCGCGTCACCGGGCACGACCAGTTCGGCGCTGCGCTGCTCCTGGTCCGACTGCTGGCCGCCGTACCGGTCGGCGCCCTTCTGGGCGGGGTCGTCTCGCACCGTGCCGGGGACCGGGTCACGGCAGCGGCAGGAGCAGCACTGGCGGCGCTCGGGCTCGCAGGGATGTCCCAGTGGAGCGCCGATGCGCCGGGCGTCGGGGGCACCGTGGCCCTCATCGTCACCGGTCTCGGCTTCGGTCTCACGATCGCGCCGATCAACGCCTCGGTACTCGCCGCGACCGCCTCGACGATGCATGGGGTCGCCTCCGCCCTCGTCGTCGTCGCCCGGATGGTGGGGATGTTGGTCGGGTTGTCCGTGTTGACCGCGATCGGCCTGCACCGCTTCGCCGATGAAAGTGGCCGGATCGCCTCCCCTCTCCGGCTCTGCCCCGGCTCCCCCACCAAGTGCCCGGCGTACGACGCAGCGGTGCAAAGCGCCGCACTGGCCGAAGTGCATGCCGTCTTCGTCGGTGCGGCCGCGTGCGCGGGGCTTGCGGCGGTCGGCGCCGTACTCCTTCGCCGCCGAAACGGCTGACACGCCGGGCCGGGTCCCGCGCCGCACCCCCGTAACCGGCCAGCATGAGGGCCATGGTGGCGACCCAGCGACGTGCCGACGCCCCCGACCTAGCCGTCGACCTGCAGGTCGTGCACCGACCGGACCCGCTCCCCAGCCAGCGGCCGTCACCAGAGTTCCTCCCGCCGGATCGTCGCGACTCCGCTGCGAACGCCGAGCTGCGGGACCGGCTGACCCGCGCTCATTTGCGCGCTGCCGCAGAAGGCGCCGAGGTCGGCGACCTGGTGCGCTTCCGGCGCGGGTGGTGGGACGGCGCCGTCCGCGTGCCATCGCTTGTCGTGCGCCTCGGCCCCGGCCGCGGGCGTCAGCGCTGCCGCCTCGTGGAGACCCACGACGGGCAGATCATCGCCCTACCCGCGTCCTCTTGGCGGGCTCGTCGGGCCCTGCGCCGGCTGCGCCGCCCCGCCGCGGTCGACCCCGCACTGCTGCTGCTGGCCACCAAAGGTGCTGCGGATACCCGCCTGGACGGCCGCCCCGGCGTGGTTGTCGTACCCCGACCGCACGATGACCGGCCCCACGGCCAGCCCACATCGCCGCCGTCCCCGCGACGGACCACCGCTCGCGTGCTGCTGATCGAACAGCTGGGTGACGCGGTGCGATGTGGCCACGCCGCCTGCGCTGGGCTGGTGCCGATCCCTCCACCCGGGCGGATCAGCGGCCGGCCGACCGCCTGCTCCCGCTGCGGACGCACCTGACCACCGACTGACGTGGCATCGAGCGGTCGCATCGCGGGTAGTGGGTATGTCGATGCTTCGGCGAGATCTATCTCTCACCGATCGGTGCGAACCATGGGGGCTTCCCCAACGTCTATGAAAGCGAGGGACTACCGCGGGTGCGTTCCTGATGTCCCTTTTGTGTCCGCCGCCAGCGAACACGCCGGGGGCCTGTCGCGGGAACGTCGGCAGATCGTGAGATGTTGAGACTGAAGTACCACCGACCAGAAGACGACAACAGGAAGACGATCGAGAAAGGTCCCCAATACCTGTGAGCGCCACCCTCGCACCCGACCGGACTCCGCTAACAGCGGCGGACCGGTGCGACCGTTGCGGCGCCCGGGCTTATGTCCGGGTCACCCTGCAGAGCGGCGGCGAACTGTACTTCTGCGTACACCACGCCCGCGAACACGAAGACTCCCTGCGCAAGGTGGCAGCCCGCATCGACGACGACACCGAGCGCGTTGAAGAAGAGGCCGCTACCCCAGAGCGCTGAGCACCGCCGTCTCATGACCAGGCTTAGTTGGTCGAGCTCCCGCTGATGTCGTCGCAGTTATCGCCTTCTTGGACCTTTCCGACCGCGCTGTCGTACGTATAAGTCACGTCCGAGTCATACCAAGAAGCAGTCGCGCAGAATCGCCGTGAGTCGGCATACGCGACAACCAGCGCGACCCCGTCCGGCGCCGGGGAACTGTCGAGCTCGAAGTCGTACGAGCTATATGCGCCGTGCTTCGTGCGGTACCGCTCCTCGGCTGCCGCCGTCGCCGTGAGCACTGCACGCGCCGTGGCGTCGCCCACTGGATCCGACCGAGGCTCCGCTGGTGGCGCCGTCAACCCCGGATCGGGAAGAAGCTCACCGACATCAGGTGGCGATTCACTTGGTGTGGGTTCCGGTGTGCTGTTCACCGCAGAAGATCCGGCGCCTGAGTCATCGTGCAAGGCCACGGCGGCCGAACCTGACCCAACGATCATCGCCGTCGCCACGATGCTGACGACGAGCCACGACGGCCCGCGGCGGGGTGCGGCGCGTGGGAAACGAGCCGCCAACTTTGTCCCACGCCGCAACAAGATGCGGCCGTAGAACGCTCCGAGGAGGCCGGACCACCCAAGTGCCAACAAGAACCCGACAAATAACTGCGGACCGAAATGGAACCCGCCGATCGGCCTGCCAGTGTCGAGGCCAATCCGGCCCACGTACGCGAGCGCAAGCCAGCCCAGCGCGAACGGCACCGCCATGCGATAGCAGGCCCGCGACACCGCGCGCGGGCTCTCCCCGCGTCGGTGCCGCACGATCCAACGCAAACCGGTGAGGCATGCGATCAACGGCAACACGAGCAAGAAGAGGTAGAACATCGACGGGCCGTGCAGATGGGCGAAGCCGAATGAAACCTCGTCGTCCGCGATTCCGCCGAAGTTGCCCGACAGCTTGCCCCCCATGGCAATGCCGATGATGGCAGTGCCGATATTCATCAGAAAGCCGAAGAAGATCGGCAAGAGCCGAGCAACATCCCCAACGCTTGCGCCATGCTCACCGCCATCGATGAACACCGCGATGATGAAGCTGAGGCCGCCAAGTACAACCGCCGTCGCCAGCGCGACCAGGCCACCCTGCAACGGCAACCGGTACGACGAGAGTCGCGCACCGTGCCGCTCGGACCGTGCGATCCGATCCATGAGCCATGGCCAGCCAACGACAAGCAGTCCGACCGCCGAGCTGAGGATGAAACTCCAGATGAAGACGTGCGTGGCAGAAATGCTTTGGTGAATGCGGATATCTCCGCTGGATTGGGAGATCCGCCCGAATGACGTAAGCACGGTGGCAAGACCCGCAAACACCAAGCCGGCTCGCAACGTCGCAGCGATTGCGTTCGACGGACGTTCTCGCGGGATGTACCGGCGACACATGAGCGCGAAGACTCCAAGCACGATCACCGTGATGGTGAGCGGGATGAACGTTGTGCTTGAGGTTGTCGTTGTTCCGAGAAGACTGCTTGTCAGGTCGGATGAGCGCGGCTCGTCAACGGTGGACTTCAAGGGTGAATCGAAGGCCGTGCCGGCAATCATCGCGACGAGACGAACGAATTCACTCAGACTGGGATGGGCGTCGTAGGCAGCCGTGCCCGCTGACGATGCTTTGTCCGTCATCAAGGCTGCGGTGGCGACCGCACTCGCGACGGCCATCAGCACAAGTCCGGACGTCACCGCAACCCGTAGCGTCGTACGCCAACTTGCCTCGAGCACGCGTTCGATCAGGGTGGGAGAGGAGTCCAGCGCGTTGATAGCAAGCGAGTCCGATTCGACCCGGGCTGCTTCGACGGCCTGGGCATCCGGTTCCTGCGCTTCGACCGGGGTCGGCTCCCGGGGGGCGGACTCGATTGAAGCCGCCTTCTTGGCGGCGGCCCTCTTGGTTGCCACGTTCTTTGCTGCGGTCTTTTTCACCGCGCTCTTTTTTGCGGCTGCTTTCTTGGTGGCTGCCTTCTTGGTCGCGGACGTGCGTGCAGTGGCCTTCTTGGCCGAAGCACGACTGGACGGCACCCCAGCCATGCGAACCCCCCGATACCGGACGCCTAGAACGCGGGCGACGATATCGGGATCCGGCCTCTTCGGGGGGAAAACGCAAAGATCACCCGACTACCGCACGGGCCGCTCAGTTGCGTGCTCTCAGCAGCTGTCCCCGTCGACGACTCGACCGACGTCACTGTCGTAGCTGTAGACCGCTGTCCCGTTGTCGGCCCTGGCGGTCATGCAGAACCGCGTCGCGTCGGCGCTTGCGATGTCGAGTGTGACGTCAGGCGGCGTCAGGATGCCTAGTTCGCTCTCGTCCGTCGTATAGCGGCCGTTGCGGGCCTGGTAACTGCGCTGCGCGAACGATGCCTGATACAGCAGCGAGCTTGCCTGCGCCCGCCCGCGGTCGGGTATTGGCGACAACGTCGGCACCGGGATTGGCGGCACCGAGAAGGTTGGCGGCGCCTGGGTGTACCGCGGGGCGGGTGCGACGCCCTGGTCACCGACCTCACCACTGAAGATCGACCCGAAGCTGGTCGATCGGCCCACGTCCTGGTGGCGGACGGCGGCGGCGACCGTCGTTGCACCGATCACGAGCAGTGCAGCGATTGTTATCGGCAGCCACGCAAACTGCACCGCGATCCGTCGCGCTGACCTCGATGCCGGCAACGGCGCCGTCTCGCCCCGGCGCAGCAACCATTGGCCGTAGATCGCACCGATGACGCCCGGCCAGCCGAGTGCCAGCACAAGACCAAGGAAGAGATCCGGACCGATATGCGCGCCGGCCACCCCACCCGCACCGATCTCCACCCTGGTCGGGATGGCAAGGAAGAACCAGCCCAGCGCGAACGGCACCGCCATGCGGTAGCACGCGCGCGACAGGTCGCGGACGTTCTCGTCTTGACGGTGCCGCAGCATCCAGTTGATTCCGATCAGCGTTGCAACGACCGGCAACAGCAACATCAGGAAATAGCCGTCGGCTGCGCCCTGCAGGTCGGCGTACCCGAACTTCTCGTTACCGCCGGACCCGAATGCCCCCACCTCACCGGACACCGTGTCACCCATGGCGAGCGCGGCGACGGTGACACCGATGTTGATGAAGAACCCGAAGATGATCGGGAGCGCACGAACCACGTCGAGCACGTTGCCGTCGTTGTTAGAGATCTCGACAAAGGCCGCAATGATGAAGGCGAGGCCGCCCAGCGCGATCGCCGCTGCCAGTGCGACCAAACCCCCCTGCAGCGGCAACCGCCACACGCGTAGCCGCGCCCAAACGCGCTCGTCGGCACGAGCCCGGGCGACAAGCACCGGACCGTAGACGACGAGCGCACCGACCGCGGCGGTGAGCAGGAAGCCCCACACGAAGGTCTGGCCAGGAGAGACGCTGATCTTTGCCCGGTCACCGCGTCCGCCGAATGAGAACCGGCCGAACACACTCACGACAGTCGCGAGCACCGCGAACAGCAGGGATGCGCGGAGCAGCCGGCCAAGGGTGTCCGCCGTCGAACCCTGCCTCAGGTAGCGGCGGGTGAGCCCGGCGTACACAACGAGCACTAGGGCAGTCAGCGTCAACGGCATGAGGCTGACGTGGCCGCCCTTGAAGCGGATCGACGAGTTCAACGCCATCGCGGACACCATTGCAACGAACTTGAAGAAATCACCGACTGGCGGCCGGGCCTGCGGGCCGATCGAGATGTCTCCGCGGTGGTTGTCGAACATCAGCAGCGTCGTCAACGCCACACACGCGGCTGCGATCAGCGCGAGCAATGACGGGACCGCTATCCGCGCGGTCGAGGCCCAGTCGAGTTGCAGCACGCGTTCGACCGCAGTTAGCGACTCTGGTGCCGCGGCGGTGTCAGTGGCCGGTGGCGGCGGTTCAGCTGGCGTCTCTGGAGCTGCGGGCAGCACGACGGTCTCTTCCGGTGCCTGCTTGGCGACAGCGCGGGTCGTTGTGGCCCTCTTGGCGGGCGCCTTCTTCGCGGAGGCTTTCTTGGCCGTCGTCTTCTTGGCCGTCGTCTTCTTGGCTGCCGCCTTCTTCGCCGGCACGTCGTCGGCCATCCGGTCTCCTTAGGTCAGGGACCGGTTATATCGGACGCGGCTAGTCCAGGTAGTCGCGAAGCACTTGTGAGCGCGACGGGTGACGCAGCTTGGACATCGTCTTCGCCTCGATCTGACGGATCCGCTCACGCGTCACGCCATAGACCTTGCCGATCTCGTCCAACGTCTTCGGTTGCCCATCGGTCAACCCGAAGCGCATCTGCACAACGCCGGCTTCCCGCTCGGAGAGCGTGTCGAGCACCGACAACAGTTGCTCCTGCAGCAAGGTGAAACTGACCGCGTCGGCTGGAACAACCGCGTCGGAGTCTTCGATCAGATCTCCGAACTCGCTGTCGCCGTCCTCACCGAGTGGCGTCGAGAGCGAGACCGGCTCGCGGCCGTACTTCTGCACCTCGACGACCTTCTCCGGAGTCATGTCGAGCTCCTTGGCGAGCTCCTCCGGGGTTGGCTCACGGCCAAGGTCCTGCAGCATCTGCCGCTGCACGCGGGCCAGCTTGTTGATGACCTCGACCATGTGAACGGGGATCCGGATGGTGCGGGCCTGGTCGGCCATCGCGCGGGTGATCGCCTGCCGGATCCACCAGGTCGCGTACGTCGAGAACTTGTAGCCCTTGGTGTAGTCGAACTTCTCGACGGCGCGGATCAGGCCGAGGTTGCCCTCCTGGATCAGGTCGAGGAAGAGCATGCCGCGGCCGGTGTAGCGCTTGGCCAGGGAGACGACCAGACGAAGGTTGGCTTCGAGCAGGTGGTTCTTCGCTCGCTTGCCGTCCTCGATGATCCATTCGAGGTCGGTGCGCATTCGCGGCGACATCTTCTTCGGGGCGTTAGCCAGCTTCTCTTGGGCGAACAGCCCCGCCTCGATGCGTTTGGCGAGCTCTACCTCCTGCTCGGCGTTCAGCAGGGGTACGCGGCCGATCTGCTTGAGATAGTCCTTGACGGGGTCTGCGGTCGCGCCCGCTGAGGTGACCTGCTGGGCGGGAGCGTCCTCGTCGTCCTCGGTCAGGTCGAGAACTTCGTCCTCGAGCTCGGACTCGTCGGGCTCTTGGGCGTCAACGGGAAGGCCGTCGGCCGCGACAGCAACCTCAACCATCTCGACGCCGTCTTCGCCCACCTTGCCGTTGCCGGCGCTAGCCGGGCCCGCGGTCGTGCCGGGTTCGGACTTGGCGGCGTCCTTGGTCTTGGCCGCCGTCTTCGTCGCTGGCTTCGTGGCGGGCGCGGCGTCGGTCGCGGCGGCCTTGGCGACCGCGGGCTTTCGAGGCTTGGCGGACTTGTCGGCGTCCTTGCTCGGCGCTGCCGCTGCCTTCTTGGCGCCCTTGGCCACCGGCCTCGATCGCGCCAGCCGGTCCTCAACCGTCACTCGTCGTACCTCTCTGGCTCTGTGGGCGGGCGGCCCAATGCCCGCCCAGACTTCGAGGGTAGGCGCGCGTGCCCTGATGTGGCCCGAACGGCCGTCGTCGGCGCCGATATGCACCCCTATTGTCGCACGCGATCACAGATCCGTCGCGCGACCCGGTGTGACAAGGGGTGATGCTGCGGGTACGCAGCGGGGCGGACCGAGATCGGCTCGCGGCATTACCGCCGCCGAAGTGACGCCTGTCAACTGGCAGGATGCGCTCGGGAACGCCGAAGGAGACCCCGGATGGCAGATGCACCTGCACGCGACACGCTGAGCGTCACCGACAGCCGCACCGGCAAGAGCTACGAGCTTCCGATAGCCGATGGGGCGATCACCGCGATGGACTTGCGGCAGATCAAGGTCGACGACGACGACTTCGGGATGCTCGCCTACGACCCGGCCTTCACCAATACGGCCAGCTGTCGCAGCGCCGTCACGTTCATCGACGGCGACAAGGGGATCTTGCGCTACCGCGGCTACCCGATCGACGAATTGGCCGAGCACTGTTCATTCCTCGAAGTTGCGTTCCTGCTGCTGAATGGCGAACTCCCGGACAAGGATGAATTCGAGCAGTGGGAAGACGAGGTCACGCACCACACGTTCATCCACGAGAACATCAAGAAGTTCATCGACGGGTTCCACCACGACGCGCACCCGATGGGGATCCTCGCCGGCACGGTCGCGGCCTTGTCGACGTTCTATCCCGAGGCCAAGGACATCAAGGACCCGGCTACCCGGCGTCAGCAGATCACCCGGTTGATCGCCAAGATGCCCACACTCGCGGCATTCGCCCATCGGCACCAAGTGGGCATGCGCTACGCCTACCCGGACAACGATCTGTCCTACGCCGGCAACTTCCTCAACATGATGTGGAAGGCCACCGAGCTCAAATACGAGCCGAACCCGGCACTCGAGCACGCTCTCGATGTGCTGTTCATCCTGCATGCCGACCACGAGCAGAACTGCTCCACGAATGCGATGCGCGCCATCGGCTCCTCCGAGGCCGATCCGTACTCCTGTGCCGCCGGGGCGATCGGCGCGCTGTACGGCCCACTGCACGGTGGGGCCAACGAGCAGGTCCTGCGCATGCTCGAAGAGATCGGTTCCGTCGACAACATCCCGGCGCACGTAGAACGCGTGAAGAACGGCGAAGTCCGACTGATGGGCTTCGGGCACCGCGTCTACAAGAACTACGACCCGCGCGCCAAGATCATCAAGAAGGTGGCGTACGACGTCTTCGAGGTGACGGGCACCAACCCGTTGCTCGACATCGCGATCGAGTTGGAACGGATCGCTCTCGAAGACGACTACTTCATCAGTAAGAAGCTCTACCCGAACGTCGACTTTTATTCCGGAATCATTTACCAGGCCATGGGCTTCCCAGTGGAGATGTTTCCCGTGCTGTTCGCGATCGGTCGCATGCCCGGCTGGCTCGCACAATGGGAAGAGGGCCTGCTCGACAAGGAGCAGAAGATTGCGCGGCCCCGGCAGATCTATGTCGGGCTCGACGAGCGACATCTCAACGGGTCGGGCGGGTAGACGCGCCTCGGTGTCCGACGAACGGCAGTTGTTCACGATCGAAGAAGCCCGACGCCTCATGCCCGAGGTTCGCGAGCACGCAGCCTCCGTCATCGAAGTGCGCGCCGACTTGGCCGAGCTTGCCGCGTCGATCTCGGCCGGCGAGGGCTCAACCCTCGGCGGAGTTCCGGAAGCGAAAGCACTCGAGGCCCAACTGCACGAGTTGTTGACGTGGTTCACGTCAGCCGGCATCGAACTCAAAGGTTGGGCGCCGATGCTCGTCGACTTTCCGTCCATGCTCGACGGTGACGACGTACTGCTCTGTTGGCTCGAAGGTGAGCTCGACCTCGAGTGGTACCACCGGGTCGAGCTCGGCTTCCCCGGTCGGCGGCGGCTCCCGTGACGGTTGCGTACACACGTAGTGGCTCCGGCGAACCTCTGCTCCTCATTCACGGCCTCGGCGGCGTTGGCGCCTATTGGCAGCCTCTACTGCCGCTGCTCACCGACCGATATGACGTTCTCGCCGTCGACCTCCCCGGTTTCGGTGGATCGACGCAGTTGCCAGGCTCCGCCGTACACCCAGCAGCACTTGCCGGTGCGCTCGCGACGTTGCTGGACGACCTCGATTGGAAGCAACCGACCGTCGTCGGGCACTCGCTCGGTGGCTATGTGGGCTTCGAGCTCGCCGCGTTAGGTCGCGCCCGTGCGGTGGTCGGCCTCGCTCCGGCGGGTTTGTGGGCGGGTCAGCGACAAGCCGGGTTCTCGCGGGTACGGCTGCGCGCGACTCATCTCGCGGCATCAGCGTCGCGTCGGGTAGTACGCCCATTCGTCCAACTCGCGTGTCGCGCGCCGTTCGCCAGGCTGCCGAAAGGCATCTCAGCGGATACGGCCGTCGCGTTGTACGACTCGTACTCGAGCAGTCCGGGCTTCATTCCCGTACTGAACGGGGTCGAAGGCTCGCCGTTCACCAAAGGCGCGCAGCTCACCATGCCGGTCACGGTGGTATTCGGGCTGCGTGACACCGTGATCCTGCATCGCGACCACAGCAGAGGCCGGATGCCGCCACACACGCGCTGGGAAGAACTCGCGGGCGTGGGGCACAACGTGCCCTGGGATCGACCGCGCGAGATCATTCGCCTCATCGATGAGACCACCGGAGGGCTCAATGGCTGAGAACACCGCAGCGAACCCGCGGCAGAACGTGACGTTCCCGAGCAACGGCGGGGAGGCACACGGTTATCTCGCAACTCCGCCGTCGGGCAGCGGCCCTGGCGTCATCGTCATCCAGGAGTGGTGGGGACTCGACGCCCACATCGCCGACATCGCCGACCGGTTGGCAGCCGAAGGCTTCGTGGCCCTCGCACCCGACCTGTACGGCGGCACGGTCGCCCATGACGCGAACGAGGCGACCCAACTGCTGATGTCGTTGGACGCCAAAGAAGCGGCCAAGGATCTGTCCGGCGCGGTCGACTATTTGCTCGCGCGTGATGAGGTGACGTCACCCAAGCTCGGTGTCATCGGGTTCTGCATGGGTGGCGGCTTTGTGCTGATGCTCGCCGCCGAGCGTCCCGACCAGATAGCCGCGGCGGTGCCGTTCTATGGCGTTGGCCCGGGACTGGAGGCGGCCGATCTGTCGTCGATCCAGGCCGACGTGCTCGGTCACTACGCCGAGGACGACGCCTTCTATCCGCTCGACGATGCCAAGCAGCTCGAACGTCGACTGACCGATGAGTCCAAGGGCTCGGTGAAGTTCTACTACTACGACGGCGCTGGACACGCATTCCACGACAACGAGAACAAGCTGGGAAACTACAACGCGGACTTCGCCAACCAAGCATGGCAGCGCACCGTCGACTTCCTGCGCGCGACGCTGAGCTAAAGACTCAATCGGTCTAGGTCAGGCGAGGGCAACCAGATCCACGAAGTCCTCACTCCAGTGATCCTCCACGCCGTCCGGCAAGAGGATGACGCGCTCCGGTGACAGCGCATGCACGGCGCCCTCGTCGTGCGTGACGAGCACGACCGCACCCTTGTACGTCGCCAACGCTCCCAATACCTCGGCTCGGCTGGCCGGATCAAGGTTGTTCGTGGGTTCGTCGAGCAAGAGCACGTTGGCGCTGGACACGACGAGTGTCGCAAGCGCAAGCCGTGTCTTCTCACCACCCGAGAGCACCCGCGCCGGCTTGTCGACCGAGTCGCCGCTGAACAGGAACGACCCGAGGATCTTGCGCAACTCGACATCGGTCGACGAGGGTGCGGTCGCTCGCATGTTCTCCAGCACAGTGCGGTCCGGGTCGAGCGTCTCGTGCTCCTGCGCGTAGTACCCGATCTTCAGACCATGACCGGGTACGACCTCGCCGGTGTCGGGCGGCTCGATGCCGGCGATGATCCGCAGCAGCGTCGTCTTCCCGGCGCCGTTCAGACCGAGGACGACGACGCGGCTGCCACGGTCGATCGCAAGGTCGACGTCGGTGAACACCTCGAGTGAGCCGTAGGACTTCGACAGTTCAGTAGCAGTCAGCGGAGTGCGCCCGCACGGCGCTGGGTCGGGGAAGCGCAGTCGGGCGACCTTGTCGCTCTGCCGGACGTCCTCCAACCCAGAGAGCAGGCGCTCGGCGCGCTTCTGCATGCTCTGGGCGGCACGTGCCTTCGTCGCCTTTGCACGCATCCGGTCAGCCTGTGCCTTGAGGGCAGCAGCCTGCCGTTCGGCACCGACGCGCTCACGTCGGCGGCGGCGCTCGTCGGTCTCGCGTTGCTCGAGATACGTCGACCAACCGACGTTGTAGATATCGAGTGCTGCTCTGGTGGCGTCAAGGTGGAAGACGCGGTTGATCGTGGCACTCAGCAGGTCGACGTCGTGGCTGATGACAACCAGCCCGCCCTGATGACCGCGGAGGAAGTCGCGCAACCACACAATTGAGTCCGCGTCGAGGTGGTTCGTAGGCTCGTCGAGCAACAGCGTCTCTGCGCCGCTGAACAGGATGCGCGCCAGCTCAACGCGTCGGCGCTGCCCACCGGACAACGTCCCGAGCGATTGGGTCAGGACGCGCTCCGGCAGACCGAGGCTGCTGGCGATGGACGCCGCTTCGCTCTCGGCGGCGTATCCCCCGCGCACGTGGAACTCTTCGTCGAGCCGGCCGTACCGGCGTACCGCTGCATCTCGTCGATCGTCGTCGGCGCTTGCCATCGCGCCCTCGGCATCGCGCATGTCACGCAGAACTACATCGAGGTCGCGCGCAGACAGGATGCGGTCCCGGGCAAGAACCTCGAGGTCACCGGTCCGCGGGTCCTGCGGCAGGTAACCGACGGAGCCGCCGCGCGTGACCGCTCCCCCGGCGGGCTGGCCCTCACCGGCCAGGATGCGCGTGAGGGTTGTCTTGCCGGCACCGTTGCGACCGACCAGGCCGACGCGGTCGCCCGAACCCACGCGGAACGTCGCATGCTCGAGCAGGAGCTGCGGTCCAGCACGTAGTTCGATGTCGGTAGCTGTGAGCATCTTTCGATCCGTCGGCTTGGGTGGTCGCGGGCAGGCGAAGAGCGGCCCGCACGATGGCGGGCCCGCTGGCAAATCAGCTCGCGGTACGGATCACGTGCTCAATGGTAGCCGGGGCTAGCCTTGGCGGCATGAAGCCACTCGGGGTCCATCACGTCGCGATCAACGTCACCGACGTAGGTGAAGCGGTCGCCTTCTACACCAAGCGACTGGGTCTCACCGTTCGTACCGACCGCCCGGGCGATTTGGGTGTCACCGGCGCGTGGATGGACGCGGCCGACCAGCAGGTCCATCTGGTTGAAGCCCCGCCCCCAGGATCAGCCGGTCAGCATTTTGCGTTGCACGTTGAGGATCTTGACAGCGCAATTGCCGAACTCCGTGACGCCGGGGTTGAGGTCACCGACGGGTTCTCCGTCGGCACCGACCGTCAGGCTTTCCTCAACGACCCCTGCGGCAACACGATCGAGTTGCACCAAGTCGGCGCTTGACGCCTCAGCGCGCGGCCTGCTTCGCCTTTGCCTTCACTCGTTGCTTGTAGGCGCGTACCGCGGCCAGCGCTTCGGTGCTTGTCACGTCGGCGATGGAGCGCGTCGAACCTTCTTCGCCGTACACACTTGCTGCCTCGCGCCAACCCTCCGGTTGTACGCCGAGCTGCTTGCCGAGCAGCGCTAGAAAGATCTTGGCCTTCTGCTCACCGAAGCCAGGCAATGCCTTGAGGCGCGTCAACAACTCTGGGCCGCCGGCGGCGCCGGTCCAGATCGCCTCCGCGTCGCCGCCGTAGTTGTCGACGATGTGCTGCGCAAGCGCCTGGATTCGCTTCCCCATCGAACCCGGATAGCGGTGGATCGCGGGCCGTTGGCTGGCCAGTGCCACGAACTTGTCCGGGTCGTACGTCGCGACCTCTGCGGGATCAAGGCGATCAGAGCCGAGCCGCTGAGCGAGCGTGTACGGCCCGGTGAACGCCCACTCCATCGGCACCTGCTGGTCCAGGAGCATCCCCGTCAGCAGCGAGAATGGGTCACGAGCCAGCAGGTTGTTTGCTTCGTCCGTGGTCGCAAGGTGAAGTTTCATCTGTGTCTTTGCCATGCAAGACAGGCTACTTGCCGACTGAGCGCGCTCCCCGACCGTCGCAGAACGCCCTCTTCCCGGTCGCTCGCGACCGTGGTTGTGAAGCAGGATGACCGCGCGAGCGTCGAATCTCGCGCTCAGGCAGGGCCGCTCATCTGCCAGGTTCGGATGCCCTTCTCTGCGCTCTGCTCTGGTTCTCAGACGGAAGCAGAGCAGAGGACGGCACAGGGGACACCGGTCGCGCGTCTGCGGTCGACCACGTGTGGGTCATGGAAGTGAATCTGTGCATGTCCTGACCTAGACAGATTCACAATGATCATGAAACCGGCCGCGGCTCGGACGGCTTCGGCCTGTGCGCGCCGATCAGTTGGACGGCAGGCAGTCGTACACCGCGGCGACGAGCAGGTTGACGTCCCCGTTCTTGGGGACCACCTGGTCAGCGCCTTCGCGTACGGCGACGGCCAGCGCCGCGTCATCCGCTGACCAGGCGATAACGCAGGGGCTGTCTGGGCCTTCCTTCAGAACCTCGAGCACCGAATGACCGCTGAAGCCGGGCATGTGAAGGTCCAACACAACGAGGTCGATGTGCATCTCGGCACAGACCGACAGGGCCGCCGGACCGGTCGACGCCTCGGTGATCTCATGCGCGACGTCAACGAGCTCGCCGTGGAGGAGGTGGCGGGCCATGAACCGCAGCGCAGAGTCGTCGTCGACGAGCAGGATCTGGACAGGCACGCGTTAAAGAATGCGACTCACCGACCGGTTTGGGGCACGGATGAACAGATTTGTGCACAACGGGCTACCGCGCAGGGACGGGCCAGGCAACTGGCCTAGTCAACGCGTATCAGCCCCGATGCCTAGCAGGTAGCCATGTCGGACGGTGGTTAGGCCGTCTGGCCCCGATCACCCTTGTGACGAGCAAATGCCCAGTGCGAGCTATTCAGCAATTCGTGACACCGTTCGATCTTGACCGTATGCCCGATGACCAACATGGCGTGGGAATTGACACCGCCGAGGCCTTGGCCGCGTTGCGTGCCGAGGGACCGTATGCGGACCAAGGCCTCGAGCAGGAGCGGCAACGCATGATCGACCTCTGCGAACGGGATCTCCACCACGGCGAGCTCGGCCGGGTCGACTGAGGTCTGACGCAATGTTAAAGATCCATCCCGTGGTGGACCGCTTCGAGCATGTGCCCGAACGGGTCAATCCAGAATGTCGCGTAGTAGCCGGGGTGGTACTGCGGGAACTCTTGCGGAGCAAAGAGCACCTCGTTGCCTAACTGTGCGACGTGATCATGGGCGGCATCGACAGCCGCCTGCGACGGCACGATGAATGCCAGGTGCTGCAACCCGACCCGATGGCGTGAGTAGTCGCCCGGTTCCTGAGTGAGGTAGAAGAACAGGAACGTCCCCGGCTTAGCGTCCACCGGCCGGAACGAGAACTCCTCTGCCGTGCTGAAGAACTCTTCGTACCCAAGTAGTGGCATGACCTGGTCGTAGTAAGCCTTGGCCGCATCCAAGTCGGCGACGTTGAGTCCGATGTGTCCGATTGGCATGTGCGTAGTCTGCACTGCGTGCGGCCGGTCGCGTTTGTCACTGGAGCAAGCCGCGGCATCGGCAAGGCGACTGCACTCGCGCTTGCCGATGCGGGGTTCGACGTTGCATTCACCGCGCGCACCCGCAACGAGGGTGACGCCCGCGACGAAGGCGACACGGGTGCGGGACGCGCGCTACCGGGAAGCCTCGAGACGACCACGAAAGAAATCGAGGCGAGGGGCGGCCGTGCGTTGCCGCTAACCGCCGATCTCCTCGAGCCGCTCTCGCTCGAGCGCGCGGTCGCCGATGCGCTCGAGGCGTTCGGTCACATCGACGTACTCGTCAACAACGCCGTGCACTCCGGACCCGGCAGCATGACGCGCTTCCTCGACACGCCGATCGACCACTTTGTGACCAAGGTGCAGGCCAACTACCTCGCACAGATCGTCGTCATCAAGGCGGTGCTGCCGTCAATGCTGGAACGCGGTGGCGGCACGATCGTCAATGTCACGTCGTACTCCGGCACACATGACCCGACCGCGCCAGTTGGCGAAGGCGGCTGGGGGCTGGCCTACGCCGCCTCCAAGGGTGCTTTCCACCGGATGGCGGGGATCCTCGCGGTCGAGCTGGGACCACTCGGCATCAAGGCGTTCAACCTCGACCCCGGACACGTGGTCACCGAGCGCATGCAGGCCAACGCCGACCTGCTCGGTCTTGCCGGCAAATACGGCGGTGCTCCGCCGTCTGCGCCAGCACTGGCGATTGCCTGGCTTGCGACATCTGACGCCGCATCGGCGCTCAACGGCAAGACCGTCAACGGGCTGCGACTCGCCCTCGACAACGGGCATCCCGATTGGCGGACCGAATAGCTCAGCGCAGTTTCTCGTGATCCACACCGAAGCGATCGACGTACGCCGTGAAGTTGCTGCGCAGCTCGTCTTCGCTCAGCTGGAACTCGTCGAAGAAGTACTCGACCCGGCCGAACTTGCCTCTCGGATGCTCAGCGATGAACGCGTCCATCGCGGCTTGAACGTCTCCGGTAAACGCAAGACCGGCGGCGTCGTAGATCTGCCGGACCGTACCGACGTCGTCCGCCATGAACTCGTGGAACCGGACGTCGACCGTCTGTTCGTCGGGCAGCACGTCGCGGTCACGCAGGCAGCCACCGAGCAGCTCCTGCCCGCGACTGGCCCAGTAGTGCCCAACGGCTGGGACGTCAATGTCGTCACGGACCATCCGTAGCGAGTACGCCATCATCATCACCAGCGATGCGATCACGGCCACCGGGTCGCGATGTGTCACGACGTACGTCGCGTCGGGGAACACCGCCTGCACGACCGGCAACTGCTCCAGATGCTGTGGCGACTTCAACACCCATCGCTTGCCGACTCCGCGCTGCCACGACAGGACCTGGAGGATCTTGCGCAGGTACTCGTAGGCCGGCGTCTGATCGGTCGAGGTGTACCAATCGCGCCAGGACGGCATCGGCGCCATGGTTTCGAACAGCATTGTCGAACCGGCGACGGCTAGCAGCTGGATCTCTTCATGCACGTGGTCGACCGTCATCTCGTGCATGCGCTTGAAGTACGGCATGAACACATCGAGCATGTCCAGCCCACCAGCCGTGCGCTCAATACGTGGATCCGGGTCCACTCCGCGCTCGGCCTCTGACAACACCGGCTCGAGGCTTTCCCAGTAGTTGAGCGAACGCAACGCGGGGTCGGACGAGATCAGGTTGTGTAGGTGCGTCGTGCCCGTGCGCGGCAGCCCAGCGATGACGATCGGCGCGTCGATCGCGACGTCGAGAATCTCTGGGTGCCGACGTACGACGTCCTCGATGAGCAACCGGTTCCTCAACAGCTGCACAAGCTGCGACCAAATGCTGACCACGCCGGCGGGGCTCAACTGGGCTTCGCTGCGCAGCGCTTCGCACAACACCGTGAGGGGTTCGCGGAACCAGTCGTCGCCGAAGTCCTCGAGCCCGGTCTGCTCCCGAGCCGCCGTCATCAGGTCATGTGGCGTGATGGACAGAGTCGGTGCCATCGACGCCATCATGGCGCGGAGCTCGGCCGCCTCACGACTGAATACCGGCTTCGCCAGGTCATCGATCCGCACATCGTCCGGGCGCAGCGACGTCATCGCGGCACCTCGGCGAGTGGAACCACCCTCACGTGCGGGCGCTCAGGTGTTCGTTCCGGTAGGAACCAGCGGAACCAGATCCGCCCGCGCTGATGTCCCTGCGTCGCCACCCAGTTGGGATGACCGGGGTTCTGCTCGGCCACCACGATGCGCCAGGACCCGTCGTCCTCGTACTTCACCTGAGCGCCGTTGATGCTGACGCGTTCGTACGCGTAGTCATACGTGTGCAGGTACGGCGTCCAGAGGCACATGCTCCAGAACACGCACTCGGGCGATCGTCCTTCGATCACCAACGCCGTCTCATCGGACAGCGAGAAAGCGCCGCTCGCGTACGACGCGTCGCCAGCCGCCCAACCAAACGTTTCCTTCGGCACCGGATAGGGCTCGTCGACGACGTTCTCGTCCGGTAATGGCAGCGGCGCGTAGGCAACCTGGTCCTGCACCCAGGTCAGCGCAGCACGGAATCGTGCGGCGAGATCCGGGTCCGTCTCGCGCCGCGTCGCGGGTGGGTCGTCGGCCTCGATGCTCCACTCGACGCGCCGTCCGCGGACGGGATCATGGAGGTAGTCGCGGGTGATAGCGCAGACCGCGTCCGGTTCGAGCTTGATCCACGCCCCCTCCTGTGGATCCGGACTGAGGACCAGCTCGAAGATGCCATTTTCGTCGAACTGCACGTCACGGTCATTCAACGTGCCGACGATGCGCGTGGAGTAGTGGCCGTCGTTCGGCCCGCCGTACACCGTCAGCGACAGGTAGGCCGCGTCCCCGCGGCGACCGCGGATTCGATAGGTGCGGGCCGGGTCGAGCGGGGCGTACTGGTAGTAGGCGTCCGCGTTGTCGCCGCCCCACTTCTTGTACGGCCCAACGATGTCGACGAAGCGCGGCCGTGCAGTGTCACCCCAGACATAGGCGTCCAGGCCAACCTGCAGAACCGAGAAGATCCACTTGTAGCCCTCGAGCATCGACGTCTCGTCGAGTCCGGCGGCGATGAGCTTCTGCTCGACCTTCGGTAGCTCCGCGAGGAGGTCGTGAAACGCCTTCGCGGTCTCCAGCTCGCTCATGCAGCTTCTCCAGAGAAGTATCGACGCGGATTGTCGACGAGCATTGTCGTGATCTGCGCGTCCGTCACTCCACGCGCACGCAGAGCAGGCAACACCTCATCGTGCAGATGCCGGAAGTTCCATCGACCTGCGGCATCGACAAGCTCGTGCGGAAACCAGTCGGTGTGGCAGGCGGCGTCGTGGGAAAGGACGAGCCGGTCGACGTACCCGCGTTCGCACAGGGCGACGACCGTGTCGACCCGGCGTT
The DNA here is from genome assembly GCA_033851265.1 of Frankiales bacterium. Lineage (GTDB taxonomy): Bacteria > Actinomycetota > Actinomycetes > JAWWOW01 > JAWWOW01 > JAWWOW01. Next base: position 254,896 of record JAWWOW010000004.1, on the reverse strand, counting down.
CCATGGGCAGCAGCATCTCGATACCGAACCGGTCCATTCCTAGGTATGAGCCGGCGTCCGCCAGCTCCATCAGGTAGTCCAGGTCGTCGCTGTCACCGCTGTGACCAATGACGACGCGGCTCAGGTCGACTCCCTCCTCGCGCAGGACACGCTGGACATCGCGCCCGACCTGCTTGTGCACGTTCGTATGCACGGTGATCGGTACCCCGGTCACCACGTGAGCCCGGGCAACGGCTCGGAGCACGCGCTCCACGTCACCGACGAAGCCGTCGTAGTCGACCGCGCACTTGAGGAAGCCAGCGCGGATATCCGTGCCCCCAATGCCCTCGGTGATGTCGCGAACGCAGTGGTCGCGGAGCTCGTCGTCGCTGCGGAACCGGAACCCGAACGGCAGGTCCCGGTAGGTGTAGAAACCCGTCGCCGGAATCACGTTGAGGTCGACCTGGTCGGCGACACGCCGCCACAGCCGGATGTCTCGCCCCAACCCGATGACGCTCGGATCGGCGATGGTCCGCACGCCGCGAGCGGTCAGCTCGCCCACCTTCGCGACGGCATCCGCCACCCGACTGTCAACGTCGAACTCGTCCGGGTTGTCGAGCATTCGATCTGCGGTCAGAACGAAGAGGTGCTCGTGCATGAGCGTGATGCCGAGCAGATCGGCGTCGACCTCGCCGCGCATCGTGGGTACTACAACCACCGTTCCCCTCCCGGTGTCCGGGTGTTCCCTGACTGGCCGGGACGGTACGCCGGACCCCGGTCGGCAACCGTCACGGGCGTAGTTTTGTCCGGGTGTGCGCTGATATGGTCGCACTGGTCGACTGACGTCCGTCGCACCTCTTACGGGGGAGACTTATGCGCTTTACCTACCAGCCTCGCCGGCTGCGGGCGGCAGTCATTGCCGGGACCACGCTGGCCGTCGCGGCGGGCAGTCTGGCCTACGCGGGCACGGCAACCAGCCGGCCGGCGGTCACGTCGATAGGCACGCCGAAACCAGCGGTAGCAATGCGCGCCGACCCCGCGGGGATCCTGAAGCCAGGTGCCCAGATCCGGGGCATGTTCTTGTGGAAGCGCCAGCACGCCGCCTCCGAGATGATTGGCGACTTGCCGCGGCTGAAGGCCGACGGCGTCAACACGATCGCCGTCTACATCATGCTCGAGACGTCAAAGATCAACGGCAGCGACGTCACCCAGCGCGCGGACGTTCGGACCGGCCGAGACGCGGTGGCCGTAATCAAGGCCGCGCACCGCATCGGCTTGGCGATCAACTTGGTGCCCTATATCCAGATCCCCGCCACCCACAGCTGGCACGGGTACCTGAACCCGACGTACCCCAAGCTGTGGTTCAGCAACTACCGCAAGATCCTGCGGAAGTACGAAGACCTGGCCGAGCGGAACAACGTCGAGCTGTTCACGATCGGTACCGAGCTGTACACGCTCCAGCAGGACCGGTTCGTCCCGCACTGGAAGGAGCTCGTCGCCGAAGCGCGACGCCACTTCCACGGCAAGCTGACCTACACGTCCTCCATCGGTGGCGACGCGGCCCTGAAGATGACGTGGTGGAACCTCGTCGACTACATCGGTGTCTCGCCGTACTACACGCTCTCCTCGAAGCCCAATCCGCCTGTCAACGCCCTCGTCCAGACCTGGAAGCGGTCGTACTTCCCCGGCCTGAAGTCCTTGAGCACGAAGTTCAACCGCAAGGTGCTCTTCGGCGAGCTCGGATACACCTCGAACAGTTACACCGCTTACAAGCCCGCCACGGTCTTCAGGCACGGCATCGGCGAACGGTCCCCGCAGGCCCAGGCCAATGCCTACCAGGCGCTCTTCGAGGCCACGAAGGGGCAAACGTGGTACACCGGCGTCCAGTGGTTCCACTGGACCACGCAGCGCAACCCGCGCAACACGGACTTCGATCCGCGGGACAAGTTGGCTGAATGCATCATCGCCAAGTACTGGAAGACGGACGTGAACCCCGCGGGCTCAGTTCTGGCATACCAGCCAGCGCTTTGCTGGTCGGCGCACGTCAGGGTCGGCTAGGGCCGACGACCGAGCAGCGCAAGCAACCGTACGTCAGCAGGAGCGTCGTCACCGACGTCGATCGCGTTGGCGAACATTCCTGAGGCTGCAAGCATCTCGGCCATCGGCTGCACTCGCTCGTAGACCTCACCGACGAGCTGGGTGTCCAGCGACGTGTCCCCGTCGGTCCCCTTGGCGAGATCCCAGCCGTGGATGAGCAAGTCCATGACCATCTGCCAGGTGTAGACCTCGGCGGGCTCATCGGCGTAGGACAAGTGCACGGTTTGGTCGAGCGCACCACTGGCGCTGAAGGCCTTCCGTGAGTCCGCGGCCGCCGCGTCCCAGGCCTGCACCGGGTCCTCACCCAACACGTCGCCGTCGAACTGGTCACCAACGTCGGCGATGGTGCGGCCCGCCAGCAACGGAGCAGCCCACAACTGCTCGGCGGCGACGTGATTGACCAAGGCGCGCGCGTCCCAATCGGCGCAGGCAGTGGATCGACCCCAGTCGCCCGGCTTCACGTCGTGGACCCGCTGCGTGAAGCCGTCGAGGGCCCGCAGAAACATGGGCAGCGCGTCAGCCATGGTTGGCACCTCCGTAAGTAGCAGTGCAAACGTAATACAGGATGTCGCCGTGCGCGGCGACGGCAACGGATGGGTGCGATGCGGGCGGGGGCATCGACATTGGGGCCGTCATGGCGCCGCCGGCCTGCTCTTACGACACATCGGGGGTGACGGCACGGTCCACGTTCTCCTCCAACACCGCGCGGCCTGGAGCCATCACGGCGACACCTGGGGCATCCCGGGCGGCGCGCGCGACAGCCACGAAAGCTTTCAGGAAGCTGCTCTGCGCGAGGCTGCCGAGGAGTGCGGACTCGACCGGGAGATGGTCGCGGTCGGGCAAGCGTGGGAGGACGACCACGGCGGCTGGATGTATGTGACGGTGCACGCTGACATCGCGCTCATGCCGCACCTGAAGCCACTGGGCTTCGAGAGTGTCGACATTCGCTGGATCCCGCTCGGGGAGGTTGACGGACTGCCGTTGCATCCGGGCTTTGCGGCGAGCTGGCCGCACGTGCGGGCCGGCTGAACGTTCTAGATGTAGAGGCCCGGCGCGCCGTCTTGGATTCGCTCGGAGGCGACGGCGTGGATGTCGCGTTCGCGCAACAGGATGTAGTTGACGCCGTGTAGCTCGATCTCCCCACGGTCCTCAGGGTCGAACAACACGCGGTCCCCGTTCTGCACAGAGCGGACGTTCCCACCAACGGCGACGACCTCGGCCCACGAGAGCCGTTTGCCCATCTGCGCAGTCGCCGGGATGACGATGCCTCCGGTCGATCGCCGCTCACCGACGTCGGTATCGAGCGAAACGAGCACCCGGTCGTGCAACATGCGCACCGGCAGCTTCTCGCCAAAGTGCTGGTCGCCCACCTGGGCCGGATCCCTCCGTGCCGCGCGTGCGCTACTCACGCCGACGACGGTACAGGCCGGGCATTCCCGCCAGGCCGGTAAGTTTGCCCCGTGGCGTTACCGACGAGCTATCCCGAGCATGAGGCTGCGACGGCTCGGCTGCTCGCGCAGTACGCCGCCATCCCGGAAGGCGCGCCAGTCCGCCTTGCCAAGCGGACGTCGAATCTGTTTCGCCCACGTGAGCGAATTCTGACCCCCGGCCTCGACGTCGGATCCTTCAACCGAGTGCTCGCTGTCGACGAGGAGACGCGGACAGCCGACGTACAGGGCATGACGACGTACGAGGATCTCGTCGACGCGACGCTCCCCCGCGGGCTCATGCCGCTCGTTGTGCCTCAGTTGAAAACCATCACGCTGGGCGGCGCTGTCACCGGACTTGGCATCGAGTCCACGTCCTTCCGCAACGGCTGCCCGCATGAGTCGGTGATGGAGATGGAGGTGCTGACCGGCGACGGACGTGTTGTCGTTGCCCGTGCGGACGGTGAGCACCGGGATCTCTTCTCCGGTTTCCCGAACTCCTACGGCACGCTCGGCTACTCGCTGCGGCTGCGCATCGAGCTCGAGCCGGTTCGGCCGTACGTCGCAATCGAACATCGCCGGCATCGGTCGTTGGAGGCAATGGTCGACGACCTCGTCTGGGCCTGCGACGAGAGCGGTGCTGACTTCGTCGACGCCGTGGTCTTCGCGGCCGATGAGTGCGTTGTAACGCTCGGACGATTCTCCGATACGGCGCCGTACACCTCGGACTACACAAAGGCGGCGATCTACTACCGATCGCTGCTCGACCGGACGCATGACTACCTGACCATTCGCGACTACCTGTGGCGGTGGGACACCGACTGGTTCTGGTGCAGTCGAGCGTTCGGCGCTCAGAACAAGTACCTGCGCCGCGTCTGGCCGAAGCAGTACCTGCGTTCCGACGTCTACTGGAAGATCGTCGCGCTCGAGAACCGCTACGGCTTTGCCCGGCGCATTGACGCGCTTCGCGGCTTTCCACCCACGGAAAGCGTGATCCAAGACGTCGAGGTCCCGGCCGCGCGCACCGCGGATTTCATGCGCTTCCTGATGCGGGAGATTTCGGTGCGACCCATCTGGCTGTGCCCGATGCGCCAGCGCGATCCAGCGGCAGTGTGGGATCTCTACGCGATGGAACCGTCCACGCTGTACATGAACGCCGGCTTCTGGTCCACGATGCCGCTTGGCATCGGTGAGGTCGACGGCGTACACAACCGGCACATCGAAGAGGCTGTTTCGGCCGTAGGCGGCCGCAAGTCGTTGTATTCCACGTCTTATTACCCAGAGGATGAGTTCTGGGCGACATACAACGGGTCGACGTACGACGTCCTGAAGAAGACCTACGACCCCGACGGCAAGCTGCTCGATCTCTACGCCAAGACAGTGCAGCGCCGATGACCGAACGAGGAGAGCACTGATGGCCCTGGCATCTGTCATCCATGACGCAGTCGGAGCACCGGCCCGACTGCGCGTAACGGCATTCGACGGCAGTTCAGCCGGAGCCGATGACGCCCCCCTCGGTCTGCATCTGCGTACGCCGCTGGCGGTGCGCTACCTGATCTCCGGTGGCGGGTCGCTGGGACTGACCCGCGCATTCGTCACCGGGGACCTTGTCCTCGAGGGCAGTGCTTACGACGTGCTGGACGCGGTCACGAACACAAGCTCACCCGAAGTCAAATCGAGCCACCGGCTTGCCGTCGTGCGCGAAGCGGTACGCGTAGCCGGTCTTGGCGTCCTGGTGCCACTGGCACCGCCGACCGAGGAGGTCAAGCTGCGTGGCTGGCGGCACTCGATGCGCCGCGACAGCGCAGCGATCTCCCACCACTACGACGTTTCCAACCGGTTCTACGAGTACGTGCTCGGCCCGACCATGGCCTACACCTGCGCGTGCTACCCCCGTCCAGACGCGACGCTCGAGGAGGCGCAGTTCCACAAGTTCGACCTCGTTGCACGCAAGCTCGCGCTGGAGCCGGGGATGCGGCTGCTCGACGTCGGTTGCGGTTGGGGCGGAATGGTCATGCATGCCGCCAAGGAGTACGGCGTGACCGCACTTGGCGTGACACTGTCGCGTCAGCAGGCAGAGTGGGCTCAGAAGGCGATCGCCGACGCCGGCCTCAGCGATCGGGCCGAAGTCCGTCATCTCGACTACCGGCTGGTGACTGAGAGCGGCTTCGACGCGGTGTCCTCGATCGGGCTGACCGAGCACATCGGTGAGAAAGAACTGCCGGCGTACTTCAGCTTCCTGCACTCACGCCTACGCCCACAGGGTCGGCTGCTGAACCACTGCATCATGCGGCCGACAACGTTGGAGAAGGCCAATATCCGCAACGGCTTCATCAACCGGTACGTCTTCCCCGACGGTGAGCTCGAGGGGCTCGGCACCATCGTCACGGCGATGCAGAACAACGGCTTCGAGGTCCGCCACGAGGAGAACCTTCGCGAGCACTACGCGCAAACGCTGAAGCACTGGTGCGAGAACCTCGACGCGCATTGGGACGAAGCCGTCAATGAGGTCGGAGCGAACAAAGCACGTGTGTGGCAGCTCTACATGGCCGGTTCACGGCTCGGATTCGACCGTCGCGACATCGAGCTGCACCAGGTCCTTGGCGTGAAGACGGAGAACGGGGAGTCCGGCTTTCCGTTGCGTTCGGACTGGGAGCCTCCGACCACAGGCCGCTGATCCGGACGAGTCAGGCATTGGCCTGCGTTTCGGGCGATTTGGCGATATCGGCGGGGACGTTCGGCCGTCCGGGTTACGCCTGATGGCGGCCGCCATCTAGTCACGCCGAGTCATTTTCGTAATCCCTCCCTGTCATCGCTTTGCCTTTTCGGGCTATCCGTCGAGATAGCCCCTGCCGTGATCATCAGAGAGTCACGGGGTCAGAGCGGAGTCAACGGCGTGACAGCAATCGCCCAGGCGTCGGGGAGTTATCGCCCCCGTCACCTGTCACCGACCAGCTCGGTGCGGACGTTCGCGTTCGTGGTGCTGCGCGTGCTCCAGATCGGTATCGCCCTGGCCGCGCTCGCTGCCGGAGCAGCGTTCGCCATAGGCGCCTTTGTCCTGAACATGGGGATTTCACCGGTGCTGACCGGGAGCATGCAGCCGGCTTTCGCACCCGGCGATGCGGTCATCACACGTCCGGTCGACGTGCACACACTGCGCCCGGGTGACGTCGCCGTCTTCGTCCCCCCTGGCGAGTCGGCGCCGTACGCACACCGCATCACGAGCGTGACCGAGAAGAACGGTCACGTCGTCGTGACCACGAAGGGCGACGCGAACGCCGCCGCTGATAAGTGGCATGCCCAGCTCAACCAGAACCAGGTAAAGGTCGTCGTCGCGCACCTCCCGTACTTCGGACGGTTCATGACGTGGACGAGCGCTCCGTGGATGCGGGCTCTCGTGATCGGCCTCGTCGGGATCTTCCTCACCGCAATCGGTACCAGCGCCATCGTCCGCAGCGAGCCACGCCCCCGGCGTGCGCACGTCCCCGTCGCCACGCATTAGCCAACCCAGCCCCCGCATAACCAGAGAGGAACACCAGCATGAGTCGTCACACCGCCCACAACGAGAGCACCCGCCGCAGTCGTCGGCTTGCTGTTGGCGCGGCGTTCGCGGGGCTCGGTCTCGCGATCACCGGTATCGGCGTGTACGCCGGTCTGACCGCCACCGCATCGAACACCAGCGCACAGACCGTGAGCAGCGGCAACATCAGCCTGACTATGGCGGCGTCCACCGGCAGCGTCGGGTTCGGTCAGTCGATCACCAACCTCGCCCCGGGCGACGTGGTCAACCGGTTCGTCACACTCACGAATGGCGGCTCGCTCGCTGCGAAGGACCTCACACTTGCGGTGTCCGATGCGACGCCAACATTGCTGAGCACCAGCGGCACCAAGGGTCTGAAGGTCGCCGTTGATTCGTGCAGCATCGCGTGGGTAGTGGCCGCCAACTCTGGAACCTGCGCCGGCACCACGACAAATCTGCTGGCGAGCACCTTCCTGTCATCACTGTCGTCCGCAGCGACGCTGGTCAGCGGCACGGTCGGCGCGAGCTACAACGTCAGGATGTCGCTGACGTTGCCTGACCAGAACGAGACCACCAGCAACGGCACGCTGCCAGGCACCACCATCCAGGGCCTGTCGGCCGCCTTGACGTGGACGTTCTCGGAGAGCCAGCGCGACGCGACCACAACCAACAACTAGGAACTAACAGGTGCGTCAGCTGAAGACGCCGGTGAGGAGGGCGGCCGCTACGGCGGTCGTCCTCCTCACCATGTCTGCGTTGAACGCACATCTGGCCTACGCCGGCGGGGCCGGCAGCGCGGCACAGACGCAGACGATCACCTCCGGCAGCTGGAAGGTGACGTCGTCGAGCACGATCATCACTTTCCCGACTTCACTGTCCCCGTCGACGCCGCAATACATCACGGTCAGCAACACCGGCACGTTGAGTTTGCTCGGCACGACGTACAGCATCATCATCGCGGGCGTCTCAACGGGCACGGCGGCGATCAAGGCCTGCAGCGGCACCTGGAATGAGACTGCTCATACGTGCAGCGGGAGCACGTCGACAATCATCTCGGGAACGACGGCGACCTCGCCCGTCACCAGCAGCACAACGACCAGCGGTCAGTACCCCGCGAACCCCACTAACACGATCAGACTGCAAGTGAGCAACTCTGCGGCGGTTGTCGTCGCTCTCGTCGTCACACTGACGCTCTCGGTGTCGCGGACCCAGGTACGCGCAGCAACGACCACGAACGACTGAACACGCTCGCTCTCGCTACTGTGAGGCCATGAGCGGATGGGACGCCAGTCGCGTCGGGGATCAGAGCGGCAAGACCGTCGTCATCACCGGCGGCAACTCCGGGATCGGTCTCGAGGCAGGTCGCATACTTGCGGCCCAGGGTGCCACGGTCGTGCTGGCCTGCAGAGACCCAGAACGCGCTGAGACTGCCCGAGCTGCGATCGCACCCAACGCTGGCGGCTTCGTATCCACACTGGCTCTTGACCTCGCCGACCTCGATTCGGTTCGTACCGCAGCCGAGAAGCTCGCAACTGAGCATGGCTCCGTCGACGCGCTGGTGAACAACGCCGGCGTCATGGGTGGAAACCACGCGACCACGGCGCAGGGATTCGAGCGTCAGATGGGCACGAACCACATCGGGCACTTTCTGTTCACAGCCAAGGTCTGGCCGTTGTTATCGGCCGCTCCCGCGGGTCGTGTGGTCAACGTGGCGAGCATCGCCTCCCGCGGCGGCAAGCTCGATGCGTCGATGACCCGCGAGACTCTGGTCGACCCCAAGCCCTACAAGCCGAACGCGGTCTACTCCAACACCAAGCAGGCCAACCTGCTATTCACTCGTGAACTCCATCGACGGCTTACCGCCGCCGGCTCACCGATGCGTGCGACCGCCGTACATCCCGGTGTGAGCGCGACGAACCTATTCAGCCGTCAACTGCAAGAACAAGGACTTGGTTGGTTCGTGTGGTTCGCGGAGCACGTTGTCGAGCCGATCGGTTTCCAGTCCGCGGCCATGGGTGCGCTGCCCACGCTGCGCGCCGTCGTCGACCCGGATGTGCCGAGCGGACAGTTCGTCGGTCCGACCTTCATGCGGGGCTGGCGCGGCAAGCCGAACGTCTTCGACATCTTCACGGTCGGCAGCGACGCGGCGACGGCAACTCGCCTTTGGGAGCTGACCGAGGAGATCGTGGGAGAACCCTTCCCGGTCTAGATCAAAGCCTGGTCGGACCTGCTGCTACGCCTAGCTGCAGCCGGACGTGCTGCCGCAACCTTCGCAGACGTAGCAGGAACCCGCTGGGCGCATCTTCGTACCGCAGGTAAAGCACAGCGGCGCGTCAGCGAGCGTGCCCGTCTGGGCCTCGAGCAGCTCGGTCGACGTTCGCGGAGCGTTCTTGGGCGTTGGCGCGTCGTCCGGCTCTGGCGTCACCTCAGTAGGCACACCTTGGGCGAGCGCCTCCACGTCAACCTCGTCGGCTCCGGCGTACGACGAACCTGCGACCGACGCCGCACGCTCGTCTGCCGTGAAGATGCCGAGCTCAGCCCGACGTTCGTACGGCAGGTTGTCGAGTGCGAGCCGACGGAAGAGATAGTCCATGACGGACTGCGCCATCCGGACGTCCGGGTCGTCGGTCATGCCGGCCGGGTCGAAGCGCATGTTGATGTACTTCGACACGAACGCTTCGAGCGGCACGCCGTACTGCAGCCCGATGGACACCGCGATCGAGAATGCATCCATCACGCCGGCGAGTGTCGAACCTTGCTTCGACATCTTGATGAAGACCTCACCAAGACCGTCGTCCGGATAGGAGCCCGCTGTCATGTACCCCTCGGCACCCGCGACCGAGAACGACACCGTCTGGCTGGGGCGAACCTTGGGCAACCGCTTGCGCGTCGGGCGAACCTCGACCGGCTGGCCAGCTGCAGCCGCCTTCTTGGTGTCGTTGATGTCGGACAGCGGTTGTCCGACCTTGCAGTTGTTTCGATAGATCGCCAATGCTTTGAGACCGAGCTTCCAGCCCTCGAAGTACGCCTTCTCGACGTCTTCGACGGTGGCCGTCTCGGGCAAATTTACGGTCTTGCTTATTGCGCCACTGATCGCTGGCTGAATTGCTGCCATCATTCGTACGTGGCCCATCCACGAAATGGACCGCTCACCCATCGCGCAGTCGAAGACGTCATAGTGCTCGGGCTTGAGTCCGGGCGCGTCAATGACGTGACCGTGTTCGGCGATGTGCTCGACGATGGCCTCGACTTGCTCTGGCTGGTAGCCGAGCTTGTTCAATGCCCGCGGCACGGTCATGTTGACGATCTTCATCGATGCGCCGCCGACGAGCTTCTTCATCTTGACGAGTGCGAGATCTGGCTCAACACCGGTCGTGTCGCAATCCATCATCAAGCCGATCGTGCCGGTCGGTGCGAGCACAGAGGCCTGCGCATTGCGCCAGCCGTTGGTCTCACCGATCGCGAGGCATTCCTGCCACGCCTTCGATGCGGCATGGAGCACCCGGGCGTCATCGGCACCGACGGATCGGACGCTGTCGCTGGCCGCTGCGTGCTTGCGCATGACCCGCTTGTGCGCATCGGCGTTGCGCGCATAACCGTCGTACGGGCCCACGACACCCGCGAGCTCAGCCGAACGCTTGTACGCCGTACCCGTCATCAGGCTCGAGATCGCAGCGGCGAGTGCACGACCACCATCGGAGTCGTAGGCGTGACCAGTAGCCATCAACAATGCGCCGAGGTTGGCGTAGCCGATGCCCAGTTGGCGGTAGGACCGCGTCGTCTCGCCGATCGCCTCGGTCGGGAAGTCCGCGAAGCAGATCGAGATGTCCATCGCGGTGATGATGAACTCGACTGCCTTGGCAAACCGAGCCGCGTCAAACGTGTCGTCGTCCTTGAGGAACTTCATCAAGTTCAGCGACGCTAGGTTGCAGCTCGAGTTGTCGAGTGACATGTACTCGGAGCAGGGGTTGGACGCAGTGATGCGGCCGGTCTCCGGGTTGGTGTGCCAGTCGTTGATCGTGTCGTCGTACTGGATGCCGGGGTCAGCGCACTCCCATGCCGCCTGGGCCATCTTGCGGAACAACGTCTTGGCATCAACGGTGTCGATTGTCCTGCCGTCTTGCCGGGCGACCAGGTTGAACTCCCGGCCTTCCTCGACCGCCTGCATGAACTCATCGCTGACACGGATCGAGTTGTTGGCGTTCTGGTACTGGACGCTGGTGATGTCCTTGCCGCCGAGGTCCATGTCGAAGCCGGCGTCGCGAAGGGCGCGGATCTTGTGCTCCTCGCGCGCCTTGGTCTCGATGAACTCTTCGACGTCGGGGTGGTTGACGTCGAGGACGACCATCTTCGCCGCGCGACGCGTGGCGCCCCCCGACTTGATCGTGCCCGCCGAAGAGTCGGCACCGCGCATGAACGAAACAGGGCCCGATGCGGTCCCGCCCGAGGACAGCAGCTCCTTGGACGAACGGATACGCGAGAGGTTCAGGCCCGCACCAGAGCCGCCCTTGAAGATCAAGCCTTCCTCGCGGTACCAGTTGAGGATCGAGTCCATCGTGTCGTCGACGGCCAGGATGAAGCACGCGCTCACCTGCTGGGGCGCGTCGGTGCCGACGTTGAACCAGACCGGGGAATTGAAGCTGAAGACCTGGTTGAGCAGCATGTACTTCAGCTCATGGTCGAAGATCTCGGCATCCTCGTCGCTGGCGAAGTAGCCGTACTGCTTGCCCGCCGCGACGTAGGTGTCCACCACCCGGTCGATCAGCTGCTTGAGACCGGTTTCCCGCTGCGGGGTGCCGACCGCGCCACGGAAGTACTTGGTGGTGACGATGTTGGCCGCGTTGACCGACCAGGACTCGGGGAACTCGACGCCGCGCTGCTCGAAGTTGACCGAGCCATCGCGCCAGTTGGTCATGACCACGTCACGGGTGGCCCAGGTCACCTCGTCATACGGGTGAACCCCGGGCGTCGTGAAGACGCGCTCGACCCGAAGTCGCTGACCCCGTGCCGACCGACCATTGCGACCCTGTCCGCCGACTGCGCCCGCGCTCGAGCCGCTCACTGTTTCCGTCATGTTCCGTCCTGTCCTCTCCTACAGCACAACGCTGTGCGTCTCCCGCGGAATCCCGCTGAGCACGTCCGATTTGGTGCGGTTGGGGCTAGCCGCCGCTGTCAGTGGAACGCCCGGGGCGCCCCTCGGCGCGAAGTGGTGCGGCGCCGCCCCCGGGCTCGGGTGCCGTCCCTTGTGGCGGTGTTAGTCGGAGCTACAACCGCGCTGGGACGAGCTGCGCCGGGGGCGGTGCCGGATCGTGGGTGTTGCCGAAATGGGCGACGGCGTGTCCGGCGGTGAGATCGGCATGGCTGAGATCGACGGTGCCCGTGGTGCTCGCCTCGGCGCGGAGCGCGGCGATCTCGGCCTCGAACGCGGCGAGGGAGTCGAAGTTCTTGTAGACGCTGGCGAACCGGAGGAACGCCACCAGGTCGAGCTCGCGGAGCGGGCCGAGGACGGCCAACCCGACGTCATGGGCCGCCACCTCGGCGCAGCCGGCCGCCCGGACCGTCTCCTCGACCCGCTGGGCAAGCAGCGCCAGCGCGTCCTCGTCGACGGGGCGCCCCTGGCAGGCCTTCCGTACGCCGGACACGACCTTGGCCCGGCTGAACGGCTCGGTCACGCCACTGCGCTTGACCACAGCCAGGCTGGCGTTCTCCACGGTCGTGAACCGACGGTTGCACTCGGGGCACTGCCGGCGGCGCCGAATCGCCGCGCCGTCGTCGGCCTCGCGGGAGTCGACGACGCGACTATCTGGATACCGGCAGAACGGGCAGTGCATCCCGTCTCCCTCCCGCGATCCGGCACCCCGCCGGATGAGCCTGTGTGCCGATCTGTGGAGCACCTGGGGGCAACGTGTGCGCTACCTGCCCTGGCCTGGGCACAACTTGTGGATTACTTACACCGTTGTAACTACTACATGTTGGGGTGGACGTTAGGGGGTGGTCCGCGCCGATGCAAGCGTTTCCCCGGGAATGTCGCGGGCCATTTCCGGGGCACCGCCCGGGCCACTCGCGGATCATCCGACCGGGCCATTCCGGGGTGAGTCAGCGGGCGACCGGAAGCCGCAGCTGTTGTCCCGGCACGACTGCCGTCGAGCTGAGCCCGTTGAGGTCAATGATCCGCTGAACGGTCACGCGGGGGTCGGCACCAGGCACGCTGCGTTTGGCGACCGCCCACAAGGTGTCACCGGGCTGCACGACCACGGCGCGCAGTTGCGCACTGCCCCGCTGGCTCGTCGCGGTGCTCGACGACCGCCCGATGGAGAAGGCCACCACCAGCAGCGCGGCCACCACCAGGACCAGCAGGAGGCGACCACGCCCAGTCAGGCGCAGACCGCGTCGACGGCCGCCACTCCGGCGACGGAGCATGGCTGGGGCTGGGACTGGCGCCAGCTGCGATCGGCTCCTGGCCGAACGCCCCGGGCGTGCCGGTGGCCGGACCGCGGGCCGGCACGGGGCGGTCCGGGACGGGGCGGTCCGGGACGGGGCGGTCGGGCGGAGCGCGTGCGGCTCGCGGGTCAGGGCGGCGCGGCGAGTGATGGTGCTCATCTCTGCTCCTCAGCGTCGAACGCGTGTTCGATCGAACGTACCATCGAATTTGTACCCCATCCCACCGACAAAAGCACCCCCTGACGCGCGACACGTTCGAACAGATGTTTGATAATGGGCCGATCCAGGGCTACCGTGCCACCACCTACCGACACCGACACACCGCCCGGAGGCAGCCGTGGCTAGGGGAAAGACCGGCGACACCGGCGGACGCGCGGGCCGCTCACCGCAGCGGTTGACCGTGGCCAAGCGCAGTCCGGTGACGAGGGCGGCCTCCCCGGCAGCTGCTCGGCCACCCAAGGCAGCCGCTGCGGCCACTGCGGCCACTGCGGCCAAGGGCACGAAGAGCACCGCGGCCACCACAAAAGCTGCGGGTGCCGAGGTCCGGGACTTTCCGGACGGCCCGCCCGACCATGCCGGCCTGACCCCTCGCCAGCGTCGCGTTCTCGAAGTGATCCGCGACTCGGTCGAACGCCGGGGCTATCCGCCCTCGATGCGCGAGATCGGCGAGGCCGTGGGACTGACCAGCACGAGCAGCGTGTCGCACCAGCTGGCCTCGCTGCAGCGCAAGGGGTTCCTGCGCCGCGACCCCAACCGGCCGCGCGCGGTCGAGGTCCGCATGCCCGACCGCAGACCGGCGTCTGGTGCCGCGGGTGACGGGCTGTTCTACGAAGACCAAACAGACGCGGGCGACACCCGGCCGGCGCCGGCCTACGTCCCCGTTGTCGGCCGCATCGCCGCTGGTGGACCCGTGCTGGCCGAACAAGCGATCGAAGACGTGTTCCCGCTCCCCCGGCAGCTGGTCGGTGAGGGGTCGTTGTTCCTGCTCCGCGTGGTCGGCGATTCGATGGTCGACGCAGCGATCGCAGATGGCGACTGGGTGGTGGTCCGCCAGCAGCCGGTCGCCGAGAACGGCGAGATCGTCGCCGCGATGATCGATGGCGAGGCGACGGTCAAGACGTTCAAGCGCCGCAACGGCCAGGTCTGGCTGATGCCGCACAACCCGGCGTACGACCCGATCCCCGGCGACGAGGCAACCGTGCTCGGCCGCGTCGTGGCCGTGCTCCGTCGGGTCTGAGCGTCGCTAGCTCTTCGGCGTCGTTATCGAGGATAGGAGCCACTTTCCCGACGTCTTGATCACGACCAGGGCCAGCTTGACGTTGGAACGGGCCGGGTAGGACTTCGTTGCGCCAGCGCCGGTGATCGTCGTGCTCGGCGGTGAGTTGTAGGTCAGCGTGGCGGGCTGGGCCCCCGGCGTCATCGTTCCTAGTTGGATCGAGACGACGTCGAGGCGCGCGCCGACCGTCCGTCCCTTCTTCGCGTAGAGAGCGGCGATCTCTCTGAGCCGCTTGCGACAGTTGCATTTCGCGGTGGTCAACTGCTCCGCATCGCTGATGTCGCCGGTGCTGAGCGCGACGTTCACCGCATCGACGTAGGCCCGGATCACCCCTTGCACGATGGCCGCGTCCGACGTCGGTGTCGGCGACGGTGGCGACGGCAACAGGGAGGACAAGGGTGGCGGTTCCTTGGCCACCGGCTCGCTCCCTGCACAACCGACGGTCAGGGCGAGGGCGAGCAGCGCTAGCAGGACGGCGCCGGCGCGACTGGTCACGCCGTCAAAACTAGCCAGGAACTAACCAGCACCGCTGCTCCGTTCGGCGGCTACCGACGCCAGGGCACGGGTGCGTCGCACGTCCCGCTCCGCCGGCGACTCGGTCGCGACGGCGAGCAGGAGCTGCTCCACCTCATCGATGCTGAACGGCTTGGTGACGTACGCCGTGGCGCCGGCGGCGAGACCGCGCAGGGCGTCTTCTGGTCGACCCTTGGCGCTCAGCATGACCACGGGTACGACGTGCCGCGGGTCGTGTCCGTGGCGCAGCCGCTCCAGCACACTGAGCCCGTCGAGGCCCGGCATCATGAAGTCGAGGAGTACGACGTCGGGTGCTTCGGTCGAGACAGCGGCGAGCGCCTCTTCACCACCCTCCGCAACGGTGACCCGGTGTCCCCCGGATTCGAAGCTGACCCGGCACAGGTCGACGACATCCCGCTCGTCGTCGACCACGAGCACGTGCATGGGCCTGACCTCCGCGTCGTCACTAACTGTTACAGGTTAATCACGGAATGCTGGAATGGGCATGGCTCGGGGGGATGGCTTGCCCCTGGTCCCGGTGGATCAGCCCTGACGGGGGTCGGCCCGGAGGTTGGTGAGCTCACTCGCCAGCGCACTGGAGACCCGGGCGCGCAGCCGGGTGCCGGTGCCCGTGTGCTCGGTCTCGAGCACCTCGCCGTGGGCGTGGACGCGCGCCACCAGGTCGCCGCGGTCGTAGGGCACGAGCACATCCACGTCGACCTCAGGACGTGGGAGCCGGGCCGCCAGCGCTGCGGTCAGGTCATCGAAACCCTCGCCGGTGCGGGCCGAGACGACGATCGCGGTCGGCTCGCGCCGCCGGAGCCGCGCCACGGTGAGCGGGTCGGCGATGTCTGCCTTGTTGATGACGATCAGTTCGGCCACGTCGCTGGCCCCGACGTCGCCGAGCACCTCCCTGACGGCAGCCAGTTGACCCTCGGGATCGGGGTCTGATCCGTCGACGACGTGCAAGACCAGGTCGGCGCCGGTGACCTCCTCCAACGTCGAGCGGAACGCCTCGATGAGTTGATGCGGGAGGTGGCGCACGAATCCGACCGTGTCGGTGAGCGTGAACACGCGCCCGTCGGAGGTCTCGGTGCGGCGCACCGTCGGATCGAGAGTCGCGAACAGCGCGTCCTCGACGAGTACGCCGGCGCCGGTCAACCGGTTGAGCAGGCTCGACTTGCCGGCGTTCGTGTAACCGGCGATGACAACTGACGGCACCGCGTTGCGACGCCGTGAGCCGCGCTTCGTCTCCCGGGCCGTGCGCATGCCCTTGATCTGGCGCCGCAGGCGCGCGGTCTTCTCACGGATGCGACGCCGATCCGTTTCGATCTTCGTCTCGCCCGGGCCGCGGGTACCGATGCCACCACCGCCGGCAACCCGACCGCCGGCCTGTCGTGACAACGACTCACCCCAACCGCGAAGGCGGGGGAGCATGTACTGCAGTTGGGCGAGCTCGACCTGGGCTTTGCCCTCTTTGCTCGTCGCATGCTGGGCGAAGATGTCGAGGATCAGCGCGGTCCGGTCGATCAGCTTGACCTTGACGACGTCTTCGAGCTGGCGCAGCTGCCCGGGAGTCAGCTCACCGTCGCAGATGACCGTGTCGGCGCCCGTGGCGGCGACGATGTCGCGGAGCTCCCGCGCCTTACCCGACCCGACGTAGGTCGCTGGGTCCGGCTTGTCGCGTCGCTGAAAAAGCCCGTCAAGGACCTCGGAGCCGGCCGTTTCGGCCAGCGCCTTCAACTCGAGGAGTGAGCGGGCCGCATCGTCGGCGGTCCCGTCAGTCCACACGCCGATGAGGACGACCCGCTCGAGGCGCAGTCGTCGGTACTCGACTTCGGTGACGTCTTGGAGGTCAGTGCGGATGCCGGGAACCCGGCGCAGGGCCTGCCGCTCCTCGAGAGCGAGCTCTTGGCGGAGGGCGATGGCGTCGCGTGCGGGATCTGCCCCAGCCGGATCGGCCGGAGCCGGCGAGCCGTCCTCGAGCCAGTGATCTGCTGATGTCATCGCTTAATCCAACGCTCCCTGCGCCGCCACCCATTCCTCGCGGATCACGCCCTGAGCGACGAGGACCGCCGGACCAG
The DNA here is from genome assembly GCA_033851265.1 of Frankiales bacterium. Classification (GTDB taxonomy): domain Bacteria; phylum Actinomycetota; class Actinomycetes; order JAWWOW01; family JAWWOW01; genus JAWWOW01. Next base: position 237,559 of record JAWWOW010000004.1, on the reverse strand, counting down.
CGAGCAGCATCCGGCCCTCCTCACATGCCGTCACCGTGAGCCGGCCGCCGGGAAGATCGACGGTGTACGTCGTGCCGTTGTCGACCTCAGCATTTGTCGCGCGAATGGCCGCGACCGCAGCGCATGCACCCGTGCCGCAGGAGAACGTCTCGCCGACACCGCGCTCGTGCACCCGAACAACAAGATGCTTCGGTTCGGGGGTGGCCACGAACTCGACATTCGCGCCGTCGGGGAATGCGTCGATCGGACTGATCTCGGGTGCGGCAGTGAACGCCCCGAGCGCGGCAGGGTCATCCACACGCACCACGACGTGGGGATTGCCGACGGAGACCCCCGTGCCCGGTAGCCGCGTCCCGTCGACATCAACCGCACACCCGTCGATGTCGAGGACCCGAGCGGGTCCCATGCCAACGATCACGTCGCCCTCGAGCCCGACCTCGACGGCCTTCACGCCGTCCCGCGTCGCGATCCGCAGTGATCCTGGGGTCGCAAAGCCTGCGGTGACGAGGTACCTGGCGAACACGCGGATGCCGTTGCCGCACATCTCCGCGACCGATCCGTCCGCATTGCGGTAGTCCATGAACCACCGGGCCTCGCGGTCGCCGTTGCTGTGTCCCGGGACGAATTCCGCGCGCACGACCCGCAGGACGCCATCGGCGCCGATCCCCCGTCGGCGGTCGCAGATGGCTCGGACGAGGTCCGGAGTCAGGTCCAGCGCGTCATCAGGGTCAGGGAGCACGACGAAGTCGTTCGCCGTGCCATGACCCTTCACATAACGAAGCGCCGGTGCATCGCTCATGAATCGATCGTACGGCGGATGAGCGTGAGGGCCTCGTCAGTGAGGGTGGGCCCGGCGCGCAGCCACACCACCCGTGGGTCACGGCGGAACCAGGAACGCTGCCGTCGCGCGAAGCGGCGCGTGGCCCGAACGGTGTCCGCGCGTGCGTCACTTTCCGACATCGAACCGTCGAGCATGGCGGCAGCCTGCGCATACCCGAGCGCCCGACTCGCGGTGCGACCGTCCTTCAGTCCCTTCTCGAGCAAACCACGGACCTCTACGACAAGCCCGGACGCGAACATCGCATCGACGCGGTGCTCGATACGGCGATCGAGCTCGGGCAAGGGAACGTCGATACCGATCTGCAGTGCCGGACGCAGGTAGCGGTAGTCCGGCAGCGTCGCAGTGAATGGCTGACCCGTCGTTTCGATGACTTCGAGCGCGCGCACGACGCGACGGCCGTTGCCGGGAAGGATTGCGGCAGCGGCGGCCGGGTCCGCACCTGCAAGTCGCGCATGCAGAGTGGCTGCACCAACGGTTGCCAGCTCGTCTTCGAGTCGCGCGCGCACCGTGGGGTCCGTACCGGGAAAGGTCAGGTCGTCCAGAACGGAACGCAGGTACAGGCCGGAGCCGCCGACCAAGACGGGCCGCCGACTGCGCGACAGCACGTCGTCGACGACGAGTCGTGCCATGCGTTGGTACTCGGCGACGCTCGCCGTTTCAGTCACGTCCCAGACGTCGAGCAGATGGTGGAGCACGCCACGGCGTTCGGCGGGAGGCAGTTTGGCGGTACCGATGTCGAGGCCGCGGTAGAGCTGCATCGAGTCGGCGTTCACGATCTCGCCGTCGAGAGCGAGCGCGAGGTCGAGGGCAAGCGACGACTTGCCGGCGGCCGTAGGGCCAACGACAGCAAGTAGGAGGTCAGTCGTCACGGCTCACCAGCACAGAGTTAGTGTCAGCCACATGATGTCTCGCCGCCGTACCTTGGCAATGACCGTGGCCCTCGGAATCGGCGCCTTGACCGTTCTTGTCGCTGCGGCCGCCGAGAGCGCGCCCGCCAAGCCGACGTTCGGCACGCCGGTCGTCGTCGACCATTGGGTGCCTGGCTTCGAGCCGGACGTCGCCGTCGACCGGTCCCCCCAGACCGCCGGCACGTTGTACTCCACCTGGCCCAATGGTTTCAGTACGACGATCTCCTACATCGCACGCTCGAACGACCAAGGCCGAAGCTTCCACCTCACCGAAGGCAACGTCCTCGGCAAGCCCACAACGTGTGCAGGCGGAGGCGACTCCGAACTACAAATCAGTCGCGTCGATGGCTCGCTCTATTTCGCCGACCTGCAAGGCCTCACCAACTTCAGCAACTCACGGTCGACTGACCAGGGTCGCACCTGGACCACGTCCTGCTATGCCGTGCCCGTGCCTGCAGTTGACCGGCAATGGATCGCACTCGACGACAACGGCGGGGCGTCGTCAGTCGGTTCAGGCGCCACCGACGGGCGCGCGTACTTCACGTACGACAACATCGCCCAGAACCCCAGTGCTAACTCCCTCGTCATGAACGAATCGGTTGATGGAGTGCACTACGGCTCGGGTTGCATCACCGCTGGGGTGCCCTGCCCGTTCCCCCCGGCAGTCATCTCACCCAGCGAAGGTCTGCCGGGCAATGCGCTCGTCGACAACGTCGTCGGAAGTCCCTTCCAGCACACGATCTACGTGACGCACACCAATGCCGATGGCGACAGCGCGGTCATCTCCTACTGCCGCGGTCCAGCGAGCGGCCCCAAGACCGCAGCAACAGTGGCAGCTGCCTGCACAGCTCCTGCCACTGTCCCGACAGACGTGAACCCCTTGTGGCATGACGTCGCGATGCGGCCGGCGAATCCAAACGTTGCCGTCGCAGCGTTCGTCGTCATGGCTATCGACACGGCGGGCAACGTCTACTCGACGTGGGTCGAGTATCCGAGTAACGCCAACGGCATCACCGGTCCCGGCAAGGTCATGTACACGCACTCGGTCGACGGAGGCGCGCACTGGTCGACTCCTCGCCAGGTCAACCCCACAGGCCTGCGAACGCCCGTTCAGCCTTGGATCGCCGCTGGGGACCCGGGACGCGTGGACATTGCCTACTACGCCGCACCACAGAACAAAGAAGCCGGCCTCTTCGGTTCGGACGCCATCACCAACACCGGGACCTGGCAGGTCTACCTCGACCAGTCACTGGACTCGCTCGGCTCGGCGCACTTCACGCATGCCACCGTGGCCGACCACCAAGTCAAGTACGGCAACGTGTCGTCACAAGGTCTCGGCGGCAGCAGCGACCGCAGCCTGGGTGACTACATGCAGGTTCAGGTGGGCCTGCGTGGCGAAGCGCTCATCTCCTACGTCGACGACACGTCGGAGAACCGCAATCCGGACTTCACATTCGGGTCGGGCCAATCGCCCGCCGAAGCGGCTGGTCCGACGATGTTCGCTGTCCAAACGGGCGGACCCAGCCTGTACGCGAATGTGGGCACGATCACGGGTGACAGTCGCCGGCCGTACGGCAAGATCACCGATCCGGTCGGCCGCGGCTACCCGGACGCGTTCCTCAGTTTGCTCGGCAACGACACCAACGGACCCGTCGCACTCGACATCGGCCGGGTGACGATCACGCAGTCAGACCGCGACCACCTGCGAGTCACCATGAAGACGGGAGACCCGAGCCTGAGCTCGCACCTCGGTATCCCGCTCAGCCTCGGCGGGACGACGGCCGACTGGATCGTGCGCTGGGCCGCGCCGTCGTACCACAAGAGCAACGGCCACGGCGGCTACCTCGGTGACGGGGACATCTTCTATGTCGGGATGGAGTCGGCCAACGGCGGAGCACCGAAGTTCTTCACCGGGTCAACCGACTCACTGCAAACGACACACGCCAAGTACTTCATCTACACGCCGAAGGGATCCGTGCCCGGCAGCATCTCCGGCGACACGATCACCTGGACGGTGCCGCTCTCAGCCGTCGGAACCCCGGCAAAGGGCAACAGCCTGTTCAGCGTCACGGGGTTCACGTCCACCCAACTGCTGCCGAGTTCACCTGGGGTTCCGTTGGTCAACGGTGGAGTGCTCTCGTCGTACACCCCGCCCAACCTGATCGATCAGGCACCACCGGTGACCTACACCATCGGGCAGCTCACACCCGGAGTGCCGGGCAGCACGAATCCGCCCGCTTCCGCACCCGGGGGGTCCGGGGGCTCACTCGCGACGACGGGGGCGAACTGGGTGATCCCGCTGGCCGGTCTCGCCCTGTTCTGTGTCGCGTACGTGCTCGGTCGCCGACGTCACAAGGGCAGCCACGAAGCCACGACGTAGCCCACGCCGTACGGCGCCTCGTCGTAGCTGACCTCACACGACCATTGCTGTCCCGCGGTGGTCCGCGCGAGGACCTGCCAGGCCGGCCAGCCGGCAGCCATCAACTCGCTGGCGAGCCGACCGTCGAGTGCAGCGACCGCCGCCGGTCCGCTGCGCAGCGCGGCAACAACCGTTGCGTCAAAGTCCTCCGCACGGGGGTCGAGATAGCCCGGGGCACGTTCACTCCGACGAGCACTTGCATCGCCCATCACCAACAACGCGAGCCGATCCTCATCGGCAATCGTTGGCTGTTCGCCATCGGTGGCTCCGTAGTACGTGCGTCTACCGCTCCACCCGGCGCGATCGAGCAACCAGCAGCCCACGGTGTGCGGAAGCGGGAGTGCCGGATCGCCCTCACCAACAGTCAGCGGTACGCCGAAACCGGCGAACGATCCCGACGTACTCACCAGCCGGCCGTCGAGTGACGCACGACCGACCACCGCGACCTCGGTTGGATTCGCGCGCAACAGTCGACCCACTGCCTCGTCACATGCCGCGCGCAACGCAGCGAGCTCGTGCGCGGCACCGGCGGCAAGTTCGGGGACGAGAAGCGGCGGGTGGGGACAGACAACCGCTCCCACGAGCACCGGCGCAGCCTAACGGCGAGGCGAACCGGGTGGAGTGCGAACCGAACACGCACCGGACCTGGGACACTGGCGCCGTGAGCAGCGGGGAGTCAGCAGACCCTGCGTCGTGGGGCCGTGTCGACAGTGATGGCACGGTCTACGTGCGCACCGCCGATGGCGAACGCGTTATCGGCTCGTGGCAGGCCGGTGACACCAGCGCCGCGCTTGCGTTCTTCACGCGCCGTTATGAGGACATCGCCGCCGAAGTCGGGCTCCTCGAGACCCGCTTTGCATCCGGCAAGGCCGATGCAGCGCACACGGTGTCGAGCGCTCAACGCATCCGTGGGTCCCTCGACGAGGCAAAGGCCGTCGGTGACCTGGCCGCACTCGCGGCGCGACTCACCGCTCTCGAGGCGACGTGCGGCGAACGCATCGAGGCCGAGCGAGCCGCCAAACGTGCTCGTGCAGCCGAGCAGGTCGAGGCGAAGCGCAAGCTGATCGAGGAGGCCGAGAAACTCGCCGAGGTTTCGCAATGGAAGTCTGCTGGTGATCGCCTCCGCGAGATAGCCGACAACTGGCGTGACATCCGCATCGACCGCAAGACCGACGGCGAACTCTGGGCGAGGTTGCGGTCCGCGCGTTCGGCGTTCGCGAAGCGTCGTACGGCGCACTTCGCCAACCTGGCCGAAGAACGAAAGACGGCCGCCGAGCGCAAGGAGAAACTCGTCAAAGAGGCGGAAGGCCTGGCCGGATCCAGCGACTGGAAGCCCACGTCTGCGCGCCTCAAAACCCTGATGCGTGAGTGGAAGTCGGCTGGGCGCGCGGACCGCGATACCGAGGCGGAGATGTGGCAACGCTTCCGGGCGGCCCAGGACTCGTTCTTCAAGCGCTTGTCCGAGGTCAATGCCGAACGCGACGCGACGGCGCGTGAAGCCCAGCAGGCAAGAGAAGCGTTGCTGCGCGAAGCCGAAGGCATCGATCCAGCTGCGGATCTCGCTGACGCGCAAGCCAGGCTGCGCAGCGTTCAGGAACTGTGGGAAAAGGCCGGCCGCGCACCGCGCGAAACCGCCGCCGCACTCGACGATCGGCTCGCCGCGGTCGCCCGCAAGATTCGCGACGCTGTCGATGCGCAGTGGCGCGAGAGTTCGGTGGAGAACTCCCCGCTCGTCATTCGGCTTCGCGAGTCGGTAGCCAAGCTGGAGAAGAAGATCGAGCGTGAACGCGCGGCCGGCCGTGACGCCGTCGTCGCCGAGGCAGAGGCCGCGCTGAGCACGCAGCGCGAGTGGCTATCCCAGGCCGAGCGCGGCGGCTAGCTGCTGGCACCGACGCGCGGCAGCCCCAGCAGCACCGGCTGCGGCTCGGCCTCGCGCTGAGACGCCCACGCGGCACCACCCGGCGTACGCCGGATCGCCCGCGCGGGATCATCCGCGATGAGGTGATGCGGAGCCGCGCGAGTCACACCTACCGTGACGATGTCTCCCGGACGCGCGTCACAAGCCGCGAAGTGCACGAGCCGGTTGTCCCGAGCGCGGCCGGACATCCGATGCGTCGCGCCGTCCTTGCGGCCTTCGCCTTCAGCCACGAGCACCTCGACAGCACTACCGACGAGGGACCGGTTCTCCGCCCAGGACACGTCCTCGACGAGGGTGACGAGGCGGTCGTAGCGCTCACGGACGACATCAGCCGTGATTTGGCCGGGCAGGTCGGCTGCCGGCGTACCCGGCCGCTTGGAGTACTGGAACGTGTAAGCCTGCGCGAACCGAGCCGCACGAACGACATGCAAGGTCTGCTCGAAGTCGTCGTCGCTCTCCCCCGGGAACCCGACGATCACGTCGGTTGTGATTGCAGCATCGGGCATCGACGCACGCACCGACTTGATGATGTCGAGGTAGCGCTCCTGGCGGTACGACCGCCGCATCGCGCGCAGCACGGCGTCCGATCCTGATTGCAGCGGCATATGCAGATGCGGCATCACGTTGTGCGTCTCGGCCATGGCGGCGATGACGTCGTCGGTGAAGTAGGCCGGATGCGGGCTCGTGAAACGCACCCGCTCCAAACCGTCGATTGCACCGCAGGCGCGGAGCAGCTTGCCGAACGCGTATCGGTCCCCGAACTCGACGCCGTAGGAGTTGACGTTCTGGCCGAGCAGCGTGATCTCGACGACGCCTTCGCTGACCAGCGCTTCGATCTCGGCGAGGATCTCACCCGGTCGCCGGTCACGTTCTCGTCCGCGCAACGCCGGGACGATGCAGAACGTGCAGGTGTTGTTGCACCCCACGCTGATCGAGACCCAGGCGGCGTACGCCGACTCGCGTCGCGACGGCAACGTCGAGGGGAAGGTCTCCAGCGCCTCCAGCAACTCGACCTGCGCCTCGTCCTCGATGCGAGCACGCTCCAGCAGCACGGGCAGCGCACCGAGATTGTGTGTGCCGAACACCACGTCGACCCATGGTGCGCGGTCGACGATGGTGCCACGGTCCTTCTGCGCGAGACAGCCACCGACCGCGATCTGCATGCCCGGATGCGACTGCTTCACCGGACGCAACTGTCCGAGGTTGCCGTACAGCCGGTTGTCGGCGTTCTCCCGAACCGCACACGTGTTGAGCACCAGAACGTCGGGAGTGTTGCCTTCGGTGGCGCGCACGTAGCCCGCAGCTTCAAGGGTGCCCGCGAGTCGCTCGGAGTCGTGCACGTTCATCTGACATCCGTGCGTGCGGATGTCATACGTGCGTGCAGTCACCGGACCAGCGTACGGCTGATCAGCGGGCGTACTCCGTTGCACGCGACTCCCGGACGACCGTGATGCGGATCTGGCCCGGATAGGTCAGCTCCTCTTCGATCTGCTTAGCAATGTCGCGAGCGATGACCTGTGCACCGATGTCGTCGACATTGTCCGGCTTGACCATCACGCGGATCTCGCGACCGGCCTGCATGGCGAAGACCTTTTCCACGCCATCGCGCTCGCTTGCGATCTCCTCGATCCGCTCGAGCCGCTTGACGTAGTGCTCGAGCGATTCACGTCGCGCGCCGGGGCGACCGCCACTGATGCCGTCAGCTGCCTGCGTGAGCACGGCCTCGACGGTGCGCACCTCGACCTCGTTGTGATGTGCCTCGACGGCGTGCACGACGTCTTCGTGCTCGCCGTACTTGCGCGCGATCTCGGCGCCGATGAGCGCGTGACTGCCTTCGACCTCATGGGTCAACGCCTTGCCCACGTCATGCAGGACGGTGCACCGCTTCATCAGCTCGCGATCGAGGCGGAGCTCACTCGCCATCATGCCGGCGATGTGCGCGGATTCGATGAGGTGCTTGAGGACGTTTTGGCCGTACGACGTGCGGTACTTGAGCTGCCCGAGCAACGTGATCAGCTCGGGATGCATGTCGGTGATGCCGAGCTCGACCAGTGCATCCTCACCAGCTCGAACGCACAGCAGTTGCACGTCGGCCTTGCTCCGCTCGTGCACCTCTTCGATGCGGTGCGGGTGGATGCGCCCGTCGAGGACGAGCTTCTCGAGAGTGAGCCGGCCGACCTCACGGCGTACCGGATCGAAGCACGACAACAGCACTGCTTCGGGAGTGTCGTCGATAATCAGGTTGACCCCGGTCGTCGCCTCGAAGGCTCGGATGTTGCGGCCCTCCCGGCCGATGATCCGGCCCTTCATGTCATCGCTCGGCAGGTGCAGGACGCTGACGACCGACTCCGACGTCTGCTCAGTGGCGACGCGCTGGATAGCCAGGGTGACGATCTTGCGGGCGCGTGTCTCGCCCTCGTCGCGGGCCTCTGCCTCGATGTCGCGAACGATCACCGCGGCCTCGCGCTTGGCCTGCGTCTCGATGGTGGTGACCAGCTCGGATTTGGCGTCGGTAGCGGTGAGCCCGGCGACGCGCTCGAGCTCGGCCTGGCGGGCGCTCTCCAGGTCGGCCAGCTCTTCCTTGCGACGCACGAGTGCGGCCTCGTGTTCGGCGAGCTCACGGTCGCGTTGCTCGACCCGGCGTACCTCGCCGTCGAGCCGCTCTTCTCGTTCGGCCAGTCGCTGCTCGCGGCGTTCCGCATCGGCACGAAGCTCGCGAATCTCGGCTTTGATCTCGGAGAGCTCGGCTTCTGCAATACGACGCGCTTCGGTGGTTCCGGCAGTCGCTTGCTCGGCGATCAGCTCGGCGGCCTCCGCGGCTCGCCGGCGGGTCTCCGCGGCGTCGGTTTCTGCTCGTCGGCGTAGGTCATCAGCTGCTTGGTCGGTGTCGACATCGGTATCGACATCGCGCTCATCGGGCGCGCGGACGGCTGTCTCTCGGGACGGCGTCGGCACGGCGTCATCGCGCGCGGCAGCACTGCCACGGCGCAGCAACACGATGAGGAGCGCGGCGAGCAGGACAACGGCTACGGCGGCGAGGACGATCGCGATGGTGGTCATCGTCGACTCCTTCCGCGTCGTCTGATCGGGTGCAGCCGATCAGGGCCAGGAAGGAGCGGCAGGCGTCCGGAGCGTGGGCAGAGCCGGGTCGGCCCGAGGTTCGAGCCGGTACTAGTCCGTCCGATGAGCGACGGTCATGCGCTGAGCTTTCGGTCTTCAGTCGTTTGGTCAGTGGTGCTGTTCAGGTCTCGCTATGGCCTAGCCCACGCGGTTAACGCGCGGTCACTCCTCCGTTACGCCGAGGCTAGGCGTGCCCCCTGAGGGGGTCAAGGAAGGAAGGGGGTTCGTCCCTGTCGGATGGCCGCGAGGTCGCTGCTGGCCGGCCTAGCTGCCATCGTCCTCGCGGCGGAGGGCGAGATCGCGGGCCTCGCTGAGCTCGTCGGCCAAGGCCTCGCGCACCACTCGGTAGGCCAGGCCCCCCGGGTAGCCCTTGCGGGCGAGCATGCCCACCAGCCGGCGGATGGCGGCGTCCGGCTCCACGTTGGACATGGATCGCAGCCTGCGGGCGACCAGGGCCCGTGCTGAGGCTTCCTCGTCGGCGGGGTCGAGCAGCTCGACGGCCGCCTGGGCCGTCTCGGCGTCAACGCCCTTGCGCCGGAGCTCGGCCTTCAGAGCCGGTCGGGCCAGCCCGCGCTCACGGTGCTTCGACTCGACGAACGATGCGGCGTACGCCGCATCGTCGACCAGGTTGACGTCAGCGAACCGCTGCAGAACGCGGTCGGCCACCTCTGGCGGCACGCCCTTCTTGCGCATCGCCGTTGCCAACTCAGCGCGCGTCCGGGGTGCGCCGGTCAACAGGCGAAGGCAGATGGCGCGGGCGACGTCCTCGGGTTCCGGTTCGACGTCGCCCGCAGCCGTTCCATCGTCGGTTGGCTCGAGCTGCCGGCGCACGGTCAGTTAGAAGTCGACCGGCACCGGGGCGGGATCATCGGTCAGCGCGTCATCGGTGACGTCGACCGCTGGCTCGTCGACCTTGGCCCCGATGCCGAGCTTCTCTTTGATCTTCTTCTCGATCTCGTCCGCCAGGTCCGGGTTGTCCTTCAGGAACGCCCGGGAGTTCTCCTTGCCCTGGCCGAGCTGGTCACCCTCGTAGGTGTACCAAGCGCCGGCCTTGCGGACGATGCCCTGGTCGACGCCCATGTCGATGAGCGAGCCTTCGCGGCTGATGCCCTGGCCGTACAGGATGTCGAACTCGGCCTGCTTGAACGGCGGGCTCACCTTGTTCTTGACGACCTTGACGCGGGTGCGGTTGCCGACCGCTTCGGTGCCGTCCTTGAGCGTCTCGATGCGCCGCACGTCGAGTCGCACCGACGCGTAGAACTTCAGCGCACGCCCACCCGTCGTGGTCTCTGGGGAGCCGAACATGACGCCGATTTTTTCGCGCAGCTGGTTGATGAAGACCGCGGTCGTCTTCGACGAACTGATCGCACCGGTGAGCTTGCGCAATGCCTGGCTCATGAGCCGTGCCTGCAGACCGACGTGACTGTCGCCCATCTCGCCTTCGATCTCGGCGCGCGGCACAAGCGCAGCAACCGAATCGATGACGATGATGTCGAGCGCACCGGAACGGATCAGCATGTCGGTGATCTCGAGGGCCTGCTCGCCCGTGTCCGGCTGTGACACGAGCAACGCATCGGTGTCGACGCCAAGCGCTTGCGCGTAGTCCGGATCGAGGGCGTGCTCCGCGTCGATGAACGCCGCGATCCCGCCAGCGGCCTGTGCATTGGCGACCGCGTGCAATGCCACGGTCGTTTTGCCGGACGACTCCGGTCCGAAGATCTCCACAACGCGGCCGCGGGGCAGACCGCCGATGCCGAGGGCGACGTCGAGGGCGATCGACCCGGTCGGGATGACCTCGATGGGGGCCCGAACGTCGTCGCCGAGGCGCATGACCGCGCCGTCGCCGTGCTGCTTCTTGATCTGCGCAAGCGCGGTGTCGAGCGCCTTGTCGCGGTCGGGTAGTGGCATTGGGGCCGTCCCAGGGTCGTGGCGGGCGGGTGGTCGTGAGCGACGTTAGAGGCGACGACCGACAAGTTCCGGCTCGGCGCGCGCATCTGTGGACGCTGCTTTGCTCGAGCCCACAATACGAACAGATGTTCGATTAGTAGCGCCGACACGCCGCGAGATTCAGCGCTCGGAGGCCGGGACCTCCACGACCTGGCAGACGGCCCGCCAGACGTCCTTGACGTCCTCGCCTTCCGCCAGCGCCCTCTCGATGGTGCGCCCGCCCAACTCCCGCAGGACGACGTCCCGGGCAAAGGAATCGGCGTACGCCGGACCGAACTGCCGGTTCATCCGGTCCCAGAAGTCCGTCAGGCGCATCGGCCCAGGGTAGGCACGGACCCAACCGATCGACTCCTACCGGGTGTAGATAGGTCATGACAGTCACGGTGGTGGGGGGTGGCGTGACGGCGACCGACGACAGTCACGCTGCCGACTTCACGGCGTGGGTGCGACCGCACCTGCCGGCAATGGCTGCCCTCGCGACTCGGCTGACGTCCTACGACGATCGCGACGACGTCGTACAGGAGGCGTTGGTCCGGGCCTGGCGACGGTGGTCGACGTACGACGAAAACCGCGGGGCTCCGCTCCCCTGGCTACTAGCCATCACCGCCGATCGTGCGCGTCGGCGTCGCCGCCGACCCCAACTCGTCGTGACCGATGTCGCCGTTGAGTCTTCAACCGTCGACGTCGACCTCGAACGCGCGATCGCGCAACTCACCGACCGTCAACAGCTCGCGGTCAACCTCTACTACTTCGTCGGGCTCGACATCGCCGGCACTGCAGCGGCGATGAAGTGCTCGACCGGCACCGTCAAGTCCACGTTGTCCGACGCGAGAGCCCGCTTACGCGGCTTACTAGGTGATGAGTCATGAACGACGACGAACTCGACCGCCGACTGCATGAGTACGGCGCACGGTGGCGCACCCAGCAGGCACCGCCGCCAGAGCCGCTGCTCCGCACTCACCACGTGCCGCGCTGGGTCCCTGTCGCGGCCGCTGCTGCCGCGGTTGTGTTGATCGCCGTCGGCGTTGCGGTCGCCGTCAACCGGCCTCACAACACTGCAGCACCGATTCAACCGGGGCCGACGCCATCTCCAACGCCGTCGGGCGTCGACCTGACCGGAACAGTGCCGTGGGTCGACCGTCCCGCACCCGGATACACGCCACCGGCAACGGTGTCGCCGACTCCCCCTGCTTCCGATGCACGCGCGTGCACGTCCTCCGACGTCACTCTGTCGTCCGGTGGGCTCGATGGGGCCACGGGCCACCTCGCTCACTACATCCTGTTCAAGAACGTGAGCGCATCGACATGTGTGCTCAAGGGATATCCGGATGTTGTTGCTACGGAACCTGGCCAACCCGACTTCGTCGTTCGGCATGGGAGTTGGTTTCCAGATAGCTCAACGCAGAACCTTGCCCCTGGCGAAAGCGCCAACCTGGCGTTGGAGACACAGAGCATTTGCACTGCCGATCCTGGTGGCGGCGGTAGCGGACCGACCTACCATCACGTCGAGATCACATTCCCGGGCGGAGGCCGGAAGTCATTCGCTAGCGGGCCGCTCGATGCGAAGTGCGGGATTGCAGAAACTCAGTTCTACGTAGAGGGAGCCGGAAGCAGCCCTGACGTGCACGACCCACTGTCCGACCTCAAGCTCAGCCTGGAGCTTCCTGCGTACGCAGAACCCGGAAAACCACTCTGGTACGTCGTCGACGTCACCAACCCCTTAAGTCAGCCGATTTCACTCGCTCGTTGCCCCGGGTACTTCGAACACGCCAACGACGACACACGGACGTTGGTCAAGTCGACCTATGGCCTCAACTGCGACGACACTCCGGCGATCTCGCCCGGCCAGACGGTCCGATTTGCGATGCGGCTCGACGTGCCGGCGTCAGCAACGGGCCGCGCCAGCGTGAGTTGGCAGCTGGACTTGCCGCTAGCTGTTCACGCATCAGGCAGTGTCACGCTGGACTGACCAATATTCGAGTGACGACCAACCGTTTCCTGGCTACCGTCGTACGAGACCGAGGGGGTGAGGACAGATGACCGCGATTGTTGCGTGCTGCCCACGAGTCCTCCCATTCCTCGGCGCCTGCCTTCGCTGACGCGACGCGGCGCCATCGGTGAAAGGCGCCCACGTTGTCCGCAATAGATCTGACGTCCCTCGGTTGGGACGACTACTTCGCTGACCAGTTCATCCCGTACGCCGAAACCCACCAACCCGGCCGCGTTGCTCGCGTCGATCGCGGCGCGGTCACCGCCCTCACGTCGACCGGTCCGATCCGCGCCGCCGTCGACCCGGACCAACAGCCCACCGTCGGCGACTGGGTAGCCCTCGCCGACGAACCTCCGTGCGTCGACGCCGTGCTCCCCCGCCGCAGCGCGATCGCACGCGGCTCAGCCACCGGTACGTCGACATCACAAGTCCTCGCCGCCAACGTCGATGTCGTGTTCGTCGCGCTGCCACTCGCCACACCAAAACTCGGCCTGGTCGAGCGACTCATCACTCTCGTGTGGGAGAGCGGCGCGACACCCGTCGTACTGCTCACCAAGGCCGACCTCGCTCCGGACTCCGATGCAGTCGTTGCTGACGTCGCGGCGTCGGCGCCGGGCGTGGACGTCTCTCCGATCAGCTCGCTGACCGGAGACGGGATCGAGGCGATCACGTCGTATATCGGCGGGGCGCGCACCGTTGCGATCCTCGGCCAGTCCGGCGTCGGCAAGTCCACCCTCGTCAACCGCCTCGTCGGCGCAGAGGTCCTATCGACCGGCGCGATCCGCGACGACGGGAAAGGCCGGCACACGACTACCCACCGCGAGCTCGTGCCGTTGCCAACCGGCGGCGTCCTCATCGACACTCCGGGCCTTCGGGGCGTGGCACTCACCGATGCAGAAGAGGGACTTGCGCAGACGTTCGCTGACATCGAAGACCTCACCGAACACTGCTACTTCGCCGACTGCGCCCACGAGACCGAACCCGGCTGCGCCGTCCTCGCCGCCCTCTCCGACGGCTCACTCGCACAACGCCGCTACGACAGCTGGCGCAAGCTGCTGCGGGAGGCCCGGTGGATGGCGTCCCGGACCGACGCCCGCCTCGCCGCCGAGCAGCGCCGCAAGTGGAAGATCGTCACCAAAGAGGTACGCCGCTCCGGCCGCACCCGCCGCTGATCGTCCCACCGACCTCAGCCGGCGGGGCTGTCGGTGTGGCGAGGCAGACTGGGCGGATGCCCCGCAAGAAGCCAGTCACGCCGGCGACGCCATCGCCAGTCACCGACGCGCTGGCACCGTTCTCCCCTGCGACCCGGGCGTGGTTCGAGGGAGCGTTCGACGCACCCACCGAGGCGCAGGCAGGTGCCTGGGAGGCGGTTAGCCGCGGTGACAACACGCTCGTCGTCGCACCGACCGGATCGGGTAAGACTCTGGCCGCGTTCCTCTGGTCGCTTGACCGTCTGGCCGCGACGCCAAAGCCAGAGGACCCGACACGTCGCTGCCGGGTTCTCTACGTCTCGCCACTCAAAGCACTCGCCGTCGACGTCGAACGCAATCTGCGCTCACCCCTGACCGGCATCCGGCAAACGGCCGCGCGCCTCGAGCTGCCGCCACCGGACATCACCGTCAGCATCCGCTCCGGCGACACTCCGCAGGACGAACGCCGCCGCTTTGCCTCCAAGCCACCCGACATCCTCATCACCACGCCCGAGTCGCTGTTCCTCATCCTCACGAGCCGCGCGCGCGAGGCGCTGCGCGGTATCGAGACCGTCATCATCGACGAGGTCCACGCCGTCGCCGCGACCAAGCGCGGTGCGCATCTCGCGCTGTCGCTGGAGCGCCTCGACGCACTGCTCGACAAGCCAGCCCAACGCGTTGGCTTGTCGGCGACCGTCCGCCCGGTCGACGAAGTCGCAACATTCCTCGGTGGCTCGCGCCCGGTCACCGTCGTACACCCGCCGAGTGACAAGCAGATCGAGCTCGAGGTCGTCGTACCTGTCGAAGACATGTCCGCCCTCGGCGATGAGCTCGACGAGTTGACGGCCGGCGCAACCGGTGGCGCTCTGCGCCGTAGCAGCATCTGGCCGGCGGTCGAGGAGAGCATCGTCGACCTGGTCGAGAAGCACCGCAGCACGATCGTGTTCGCCAACTCACGCCGCCTCGCCGAGCGGCTGACCGGCAAGCTCAACGAGATCGCCTTTGCGCGTGCGACCGGTGGGGAGCTGCCCGAGGCCGCCCCGCCCGCGCAACTCATGGCCCAAGCCGGTTCGGTCAAGGGTGCGCCCGCAGACATCGCCCGCGCACACCACGGCTCGGTCAGCAAGGAGCAGCGTGCGCTCGTCGAGGAGGAACTCAAGAGCGGTCGGCTCCCGGCCGTCGTTGCCACGAGCAGCCTCGAGCTCGGCATCGACATGGGCGCCGTGGATCTCGTCATCCAAGTCGAGTCACCACCGTCAGTCGCATCCGGTCTGCAACGCATCGGTCGCGCCGGTCACCAAGTCGGTGCGGTCAGTCGTGGCGTCCTTTTTCCCAAGTACCGCGGCGATCTCGTGCAGACCGCGGTCGTCGCCGAACGCATGCGCGCCGGTCAGATCGAATCGATGCGCTACCCACGCAACCCGCTCGATGTACTCGCCCAACAGATCGTGGCGATGGTGGCCGTCGACGAGTGGACGGTCGACGAGCTAGCAGCCTTGGTACGCCGGGCCGCGCCGTTCGCGACGCTGCCGCAGTCAGTCCTGGAAGCCGTGCTCGACATGCTCGCCGGTCGCTACCCGAGTGATGACTTCGCCGAGTTGCGACCACGCCTCATCTGGGACCGCATGACCAACGTCCTGACTGAGCGGCCGGGCGCGCAGCGGCTCGCCGTAACAAGCGGCGGCACCATCCCCGACCGCGGGTTGTTCGGGGTGTTCCTCGTCGGTGAAAAGCAGAGCCGCGTCGGAGAGCTCGACGAGGAGATGGTCTACGAGTCGCGGGTCGGCGACGTGTTCACCCTCGGCACCTCGAGCTGGCGCATCGAGGACATCACGCATGACCGCGTCCTGGTATCACCGGCACCCGGGCAGCCGGGCAAGTTGCCGTTCTGGCACGGCGATGCGCCGGGGCGCCCGGTCGAGCTCGGTCGCGCGATCGGCGCGTTCCTGCGAGAGACGGCGAAGCTGTTGCCCGACGATGCGCGCACACGTGTCATGGAGACCGGGCTCGACGAGTGGGCCGCTAACAATCTGCTCGCCTATCTCGACGATCAACGGCAGGCCACTGGCCACCTCCCCGACGACCGCACCATCGTCGTCGAGCGGTTCCGCGATGAGCTGGGTGACTGGCGGCTCGCCGTGCACTCACCCTTTGGTGCACCGGTGCACGCGCCATGGGCGCTCGCCCTGACAGCACGGCTCCGGGAGCGGTTCGGCGTTGAGGTTCAGGCCATGCACAGCGATGACGGCATCGTGCTGCGGCTCCCCGACACCGAAGACGCACCGAGCGGTGAGTACGCCGTTTTCGCTCACGACGAAATCGACACTGTTGTCGAGGCCGAGCTCGGTGGCTCGGCGCTGTTTGCGTCGCGGTTCCGGGAGTGCGCTGCGCGAGCGCTGCTGCTCCCGCGACGGCGACCCGACCGGCGCACTCCGTTGTGGCAGCAACGTCAGCGGTCGGCGCAGCTGTTGTCGGTGGCGAGCAGGTTCCCCGACTTCCCGATCGTGCTCGAAACGATGCGCGAGTGCCTGCAGGACGTGTTCGACGTCCCCGGCCTGGTCGAGCTGATGCGTGACATCGAGTCGCGAGCGGTTCGCGTTGTCGAAGTCGAGACGGCCGAGCCATCACCGTTCGCACGGTCGCTGCTGTTCGGCTACGTCGCCGCGTTCATGTACGAAGGCGATGCACCGTTGGCCGAGCGCCGGGCGCAGGCCTTGGCACTGGACCCGACCTTGCTCTCCGAGCTCCTCGGCCGGGCGGAGCTACGCGAGTTGCTCGACGCCGACGCGATCGCTGAGATCGAGCGCGAGGTGCAACGGCTCCCGGACGAACGCCACGCGAAAGATGTCGAGTCGACGGCGGACCTCCTTCGACTGCTCGGCGACCTCACCACCGCGGAGGCGGTGGAGCGAGGTGCCACGCCGCGATGGCTGGCGGAGCTGGAGGACGCGCGTCGCGCGATCCGGGTGCGCGTCGGCGGAGAAGAACGCTGGGCACCCGTCGAGGATGCCGGTCGATTACGTGACGCCCTCGGTACGCCGTTGCCGGTCGGCGTACCCGAGGTTTTCCTGGAGCCGGTCGCCGACCCACTGGGTGATCTGGTCGCGCGATACGCCCGCACGCACGGCCCGTTCCACGCGACCGACGTCGCGGCGCGGCTGGGCATCGGCATCGCGGTCGTCACCGAGGCACTACGTCGGTTGTCCGCGACCGGGCGCGTTGTCGCCGGTGAGTTCCGCCCTGGTGCTGCCGGCGAGGAATGGTGCGACGCCGAGGTGTTGCGCTCGGTGCGTCGTCGCTCGCTTGCCAAACTGCGCAAGGAAGTCGAGCCGGTGCCGACGACAGCACTCGCACGGTTCCTGCCGGTGTGGCAACAGGTCGGCCCAGCGAGTGGTCGCGGCAGTGATGCGCTGCTCCGTGCCATGGAGCAACTGCAGGGAGCCGTGATTCCCGCGTCTGCGTTGGAGTCGTTGGTCCTGCCGCTTCGCGTGCTCGACTACCAACCAGGGCTGCTCGATGCGCTGACGAGTGCGGGAGAAGCCCTGTGGGCCGGTCAGGGTTCCCTACCCGGCGGCGACGGATGGATAGCGCTCTACCCCGCCGACACGGCACCTCTCCTGCTGCCGGAACCCACGGCTGACGCGGTGTCGACTCCGCTGCACCAGTCCGTACTCGATGCCCTGGACGACGGCTCGGCGCTGTTCTTCCGCACCGTGTCCGATCGCATCGGTTCGACCGACGACGGTGCCGTGGTTGACGCAATCTGGGATCTCGTGTGGGGCGGCTGGCTCACCAACGACACGCTTGCCCCGCTGCGGTCCCTGCTCACTGGAGGCAAGCCGCGACACCGGACCCGACCGGCGACACCGCGCTCGCGCTATACCCGCACGCGCGGTGCACTCGGCCGACCTGCAATGCCGACCCGCACGGGTCCGCCAGCAGCAGCCGGTCGATGGTCGCGACTGCCTGCGCGCGAGGGTGACCCGACTGTTCGTGCGCACGCACTAGCGACCGCATTGCTCGAGCGGTACGGCGTCGTGACCCGGGGGTCGGTCATCGCCGAACGCGTTGCCGGCGGTTTCGCCGCGGCGTACCCCGTCCTTTCAGCTATGGAAGAGGCCGGCCAGATCCGACGCGGCTACTTCGTCGAAGGGCTAGGCGGTGCGCAGTTCGCGGCCCCGGGCGCCGTCGACCGCATGCGCGCACTGCATACGGCGGACGAGGCACGCGTGCCAGAGGCAGCACCGTCGCCATGGCAGCCGGCCGTCCCCGGTGGCTGGCGCGAACGCCCACGCTCGACACCCGGTGCCCTCGTGCTCGCGGCGACCGACCCCGCCAACCCCTACGGTGCCTCGCTGCCCTGGCCGGATCGCGAGGACGCTGGCGGTCATCGCCCCGGCCGCAAAGCCGGTGCATTGGTTGTGCTCGTCAATGGGTCACTCGTCTTGTACGTCGAGCGCGGTGGCAAGTCCTTGCTGTCGTTCCCCGACGATGGCGCGGTGCTCCGTCCCGCCGTCGATGCGCTGGCCCTTGCCGTGCGCGATGGATCACTCGGCAAGCTGGCCGTCGAACGCGCCGATGGCGAAGGCATCCTCAACACGCCGCTCGCCGAGGCGCTGGAGGGTGCCGGCTTCAGGCCCACGCCGCGGGGGCTGCGACTCAGGGCATGATCGGTCCGTGATCAACCTCACCGACCAGGGCGCGGTAACCGTCGTCCGCCTCGAGCACGGCAAGGTCAACGCACTCGACCTCGAACTGCTTCGCGCCATCACGGCCACATTCACCGGGCTGCGCGGAGACGGGGGCATCGTGCTCACTGGTCAGGGCCGGGCCTTCTCGGCCGGCGTTGATCTCAAGCGGATCGTCGACGGCGGGACGGCGTACGTCGATGAGTTCTTGCCCGCGCTGAGCGAAGCCTTTCTCGCGGTCTACGACTGCCCGCGGCCGGTCGTCGCCGCCATCAACGGACACGCGATCGCCGGCGGCTGCGTTTTCGCGGGCGCCAGTGACGTACGCCTGATGTCGGGCGGGACCATCGGACTCTCCGAGCTGCTTGTGGGAGTGCCGTTCCCCACCGTGCCACTCGAGATCATGCGCGACGCCGTCGGACCGGTCATCCGACGACTCGCCCTGACTGGCGAGACGTTCGCACCGACCGCGGCGCTCCGGCTCGGCCTGATCGACGAGATCGTCGAACCCGAGGCCCTCATGGACGAAGCGCTCCGTCGCGCCGAGGCGCTGGGGCAGATACCCGCCGACGTTTATGCGCTCACCAAAACGCACGTGCATGCACCTGCTCGTGAGCGGATCGAGGCACTGCGCACGCAGAACGACGCAATCGTCCGCGAGCGCTGGGCCGCCGGCGAGACACGCGACGGGATCGCTGCGTTCTTGACAAACCTTTGACGTCGCGAAGTGCCCGAAGGTGACACCGTCTGGCTGACGGCCAGGCGGTTGCACGATGCGCTGTGCGGCGAGGTGCTCACCCGCGCCGACTTCCGCGTGCCGAAACTGGCAACCGCCGACCTGGCTGGACGGAGTGTGCGAGAGGTCGTCGCCCGCGGCAAACACATCCTGATGCGCGTCGAAGGCGGTCTGACGTTCCACTCACACCTGCGGATGGACGGCTCATGGCGCCTCGTCCGCGGTGCCCGGCTGCCGGGTAACGGCCCGCCGCATCAGATCCGCGTGATCCTGCGTTCGACGCGGCACACGGCTGTCGGATACCGGTTACACGATCTGGCCGTCGTCGCTACCGACGACGAGCAAGCGCTTGTGGGGCACCTCGGCCCGGACACGCTGGGTCCCGATTGGGATGAGGCGGACGCGGTGCGCCGGCTGCTCCAACAACCGGGCCGCGAGATCGGCGACGCCCTCCTCGACCAGCGCAACCTGGCGGGAATCGGCAACCTCTACAAGGCCGAGACGTTGTTCCTATCCGGCATCTCGCCCTGGGCGCTGGTGGGTGCGGTCCCGGACCTCGTAGGGGTCGTACGCCGCGCGCAGCGCCTGCTACGAGCCAACCGCGACCGCTGGGAGCAGGTGACGACCGGCGTCAACCGCCGCGGGGAACAGCTCTGGGTATTCGAACGACGCGGCGAGCCCTGCCGCAGATGCGGTACGCCGATCCGCATGGACATGCAGGGGCAACCGCCCTATGACCGGATGACCTATTGGTGTCCGGCGTGCCAGCCGGGCATCGGTGCGGGCGAGCCCTGAGTGAGACCGGCACTGATGGCTCGGGCCCCGACCGCGAGCTCTGCCGCGCCGGCCGGCGCACCGATATGCGTGACCAACCACCGAAGCACGAGCTCAACTTCTGCCGGCGACGCGGCACGACCAGCGGCAGCAAGCATTGTCGTCACCGCCCGCCGCGCGACCGACCAGGCTCCGCTGTCTGCAGGTGTGGCAAGCCGCGCCAGCACAGCCGACTCGTCCAATGCAATCCGGCGAAGCGTGGCATGTGATCCGAGGCGTTCGGCGGCGCGGGCCAGCGCCGCGGGGAGGCCTTCGTCGGCAGCAAGCGCGGCGCACTCAGAACCCAAGGCTTGCACTTCTGCTTCCAAAGTCGCGGCATAGACGTCGCGCTTGGTGCGGAAATGGTTGTAGAGCGTCGCCTTGGCAACCCCGGCGAGTGCGGCAACGTCAGCCATCGTTGTCTTGCGGCTGCCGTACTTCTCGACCGCGCGTTGTGTGCCATCGATAACAGCTGCGCGCGTGCGGGCCATCGCATTGCCTGCGCGAGTGCGCGTGCCGGATTCGACCTTGGGTGCAGACGACTCGGGAGTTAGCGCGCTCACGAGTCGAGATTAGAGGTCAGGCGGCCACGACGACACTGCGGTCGGCGTCATGAACGTCATCCGTGCGCGTCGACGACGCCAGCTCGGCCAATTCAGCCAGCGCCATTTCGTCACTGACCTCACGCAGCAGGGTCGACATCGGGACACCGAGGGCGCCACAGATCGATCCGAGCAACTCGCTGGAGGCTTCCTTCTGGCCGCGTTCGATCTCGGACAGGTATCCCAGGGAGACCCGTGCCGACGATGAGACCTCACGCAACGTGCGCTCCTGGCGCTGACGGGTGCGGCGAAGCACATCACCGATCAGCCGGCGGACTACAACCATGCTGGGACCCCCTCTCGCGGGCTCGAGCGGAACCGGAGCGACCAAGTTACCTGGCGCGGGCAAACCCGCTGGGGCGACCGGACCACGGCGTTGTTCCACCCTGGTGTAACAGTGTAATCAGGCTGGCTCTTCCGCGGTCTCCGGCAGCACCCCGAGGAGGTAGCGCCGGAGCAGGTCCAGGCTCGCAGTAACAGCCAGCTCACGGATCCGCTCCCGGTCGCCGGGCAGCTTCAGCTCCCGTACGAGCGTCGTCGTGGGCGTGGCCATCCCGACGTACACCAGGCCCGGTGGCTTGCCCTCGTCCGGCTCCGGTCCGGCGACCCCGGTCAGCGCCAGGGCGTACGTCGCTCCAACCGAGCGACGGGCACCCTCAGCGAGCGCGGCAGCGGTCGGACCCGACACCGCCCCGTGGGCCTCGAGCAGGTCGGCAGGTACGCCGAGCAGGTCCGCCTTCACATCGGTCGCATAAGCGACGACACCGCCCCGGAAGGTCTCCGACGCCCCGGGCATCCTCGTCAGCCGGGCACCGAGCAGCCCGCCAGTCAGCGACTCGGCGACAGCAACGGTCTCGCCGCGCTCGCGGAGGAGCCGGTGCACGACCCTGTCGATCGAGTCGTGGTCTGCGCCGTACACCGCCGGTCCGAGCAGCCCCCGAACCTCAGCCTCGACCGGCGCGATCCGCGCCTGCGCCTCCTCGGTCGAGGATGCCTTCGCGGTGATGCGGACCCGCACCTCTCCCCCGCCGGCCAAATAAGCCAACGTCGGCGTCGTCGGGTCACTCGCGTGCGTCGCACCCAATCGCGTGTCCAGGCCGGCGAGCAGCTCGGCGACCGCCGACTCCCACAGTCCGATCGTGCGCAGGGTGCGCGACACGATCGACGACGGCAGCCCGGCCCGCGCCGCGAGATCGGGCAACACCTGTTCGAGGACCATGGTCTCCATCTCGAACGGCACTCCTGGCAGCGCGTAGACGACACCGTCCGGCAGTTCGACCCGCAGTCCGGGCGCTGTGCCTTTGGTGTTCAGCAACGGGGTCGCTCCCTCGGGGACATCGGCTTGGCGCAGGTTGCGTTCGGGCAAGTCGCGACCCAACCGACCCGCGCGTTCGTACAACGACGCGACGATCTGCTCGTCGCGCCGCATGCCCACACCGGCGACGAGAGCGAGCGCCTCGCGAGTGACGTCGTCCTGCGTCGGGCCGAGGCCGCCGGTGATGAGCAGTGCATCCGACCGTGACAGCGCGAGCCTGATTGCGTCGGCGATCCGCTCGATGTTGTCACCGACGACGGCACCGGCCACGACATCGAGGCCGTTCGCGGCCAACCGCTGACCAAGCCACGCGGCGTTGCCGTTGACGATGTCGCCGAGGAGCAGTTCGGTGCCGACGGCGAGCGTCTCGACGCGCACGCTTCAGCCGGGCCCGGGGCCGCTTTGCTCTGCCAGCGCCGCAGCCTCACGCGCGCGAGCACGCTCACGCTTCATGACCGCCCGAGCGCTGGTCTTTCGCAACGTCAGCGCGCGCACGACGTAGTCGACGCCGGTCACGATCGTCACGACGACCGCGAGCGCCATGAACCACGCGCGCGACGTCGCCAGCCAGCCGGTCAACGGAAGGATGTAAAGACCGATCGCGAAGGACTGCAGGAAGGTCTTGAGCTTCCCGCCGCGGCTGGCGGGGATGACGCCGTGCCGGATCACCCAGAACCGCAACAGCGTGATGCCGACCTCGCGAGCGAGGACGACGGCGGTGACCCACCACGGCAGGTCGCCCAGGATGGAAAGCCCGACAAGAGCCGTGCCAGTAAGCGCCTTGTCCGCAATCGGGTCGGCGACCTTGCCGACTTCGGTGACAAGTCCACGGCTGCGCGCGAGATAACCGTCCACCGGATCAGTGATGCTCGCGAGCGCGAACACCACCCAGGCCACGATCCGCCAGCCATCGTTGTGACCATCCTGGACGAAGAGCGCAAAGGCGAACACGGGCACGAGCAGGAGCCGGATCAGCGTCAGCAGGTTGGCGACGTTGCGAACGCCCGCACCACTCGGCGGTTGCGCGACCGGGTCGATGGTGGAAGCGGCCGGGTCGAGGTTGGTCATGATGCGCGTTCCGCCAACGGATGGGCAATGGGCTGGGCGACGAGGTCGACGCCGTCCGACTCCAACACCCGCGCATGGACCAACTCGCCGACCGCGAAGGTGCCCGCGATCGTTGTCGTGCCGTCGTCAGGTCCTTGGTGCGCAGCGCGGCCCTCGGCGATTCCGTCGGACGCCGCCTCAACGAGCACGTCGACCTCATCACCGATGCGGTCAGCCGCGCGTTGCGCGACAAGCTCGTCGACGAGACTGGCCAACCGGCCCACGCGTCGCGTGATGGTTGCGGGTCGCACCTTGCTGTCGAGCGTCACGGCTTCGGTGCCGTCCTCGTCGGAGTACCCGAAGACACCGACCGAGTCGAATCCAGCTGCGCCGAGGAACCGTTCGAGTTCAGCAAAGTCTCGCGTTGTCTCACCGGGGAACCCGACGATGACGTTTGATCGCACGCCCGCACGTGGATCCTGAGCACGAACCGCGTCGAGCAGCTGCAGGAAACGCGCGCCGTCGCCGTACCTCCGCATCCGACGCAGGACCGAACCGCTCGCGTGTTGGACGGACAGATCCAGGTACGGCGCGACACCCGGCGTCGCAGTGATCGCATCAATCAGCGACGGGCGTAGCTCGGCCGGCTGCAGGTAGGACAAACGCACGCGGACGATGCCGGGCACCGCGGCGACATCCACGAGTAACGTCTCGAGCAGTCGCAAGTCACCCAGGTCCTTGCCGTACGACGTCGTGTTCTCGCTGACCAGGATGACCTCGCGAGCGCCGTTCGCGGCGAGCCAGTGCACGTCGGCGAGGATCTCCTCCGGCGGTCGCGAGACGAACGCCCCGCGGAACGACGGGATCGCGCAGAACGTGCACCGGCGGTCGCAGCCCGATGCGAGCTTGACCGGAGCGACCGGTCCGCCCTCGAGGCGCCGGCGAATGGCACGCGGCCCACCGCCATGACCCGGGATGCCCACGCTGACGGCCGCGGGGGGTCGGAGTACGGGGGTGACGGGCAACAGCCGCCGGCGGTCCCGGGGCTGGTGCGGGGTCACTGTCCGCCCGGCGACGACATCGTCGAGACGCTCGCCGATCGCCGCGTAGTCGTCGAAACTCAAGACTGCTGAGGCTTCGGACAGCTCAGCGGCGAGCTCCGCGCCGTACCGCTCGGCCAGACACCCGACGGCGACGACGGGGTGCCCGATATCCGACGCGTTGAGCAGCGCATCGATCGACTCGCGCTTCGCGGCCTCGACGAAGCCACAGGTGTTGATGAGAGTGACGGCGGCGTCTTCGGGGTCGTCGACAAGAGACCACCCACTCGCCTCGAGTCGTCCAGCAAGCTCTTCGCTATCGACGCTGTTGCGGGCACAGCCGAGGGTTTGCAGGTGGGCGCTGCGCGACTCGGCACCCATGGCAGGCAGGCTACCGCTGGATGACGACCTCAACCGGCGTTTGTGGTGGAGGACGCTGGCCCGAAGGACTTGTGACTCACTTGGCCGTTCTTGCCTGCCACACCGACATCGCGCCCGTTGACGATCAGCGCGACTGCGCCGGCGTTGCCGATCGTCATGCGAATCAGTCGAGAGTCTGCGAAGTCGCGTTGCGCGCCGGTGGCCAAGATGCCCTCGAAAAGCACCTGGCCATTCGCGCCGACGACGTGCAGCCAGCTCTTGCCGAGCAGGCGCACTCGAACGTTGACGCCAGTCTGCGGGGCGAGTGCTACCGCACCCGATGGCTCCGGGCGAGGTGCGGGCGCAGCACTCGGTCGCGGTGACGCAGAGGTTGACGGCGCGACGTTCGCCGCACTCGGCGAACTGGAACCGCCGCTCTTGACCAGCTGGGTCACCGCGATCAGCGAGATCGCGATGAGCGCGACTGCCATGGCCGCGGTCCAGTTCGGACGAAGGCGCTCGGAGCGCTGCGCAACCTGCGGGTCGAACACCGGGGTGGGATTCTCGACGGGTTCGGGTGCGCCGTACACCCGGTCGTACTCGGCGACGAGCGGGCCACCGTCGATTCCGATGACCGCCGCAATGTTGCGGATATGACCGCGGGCGTAGACGTCACCACCGCACGGCCCGAAGTCGTCGGCTTCGATCGCCCGGATGAGCCCGCCACGGATCCGTGTCTCCCGGCTGATGTCCTCGACGGTCAGGCCGGCATCGGCCCGCGCCGTGGCGAGGGTCTCGCCGATAGACATCGCGGGGCCTCCTCGTCGATCGCCCGGGGGAAGTAGGCGGTCTGTCGCCGTTACGGGCGGGCGACGTCATCCACGTTGACTACGGCGCTCCGCTGGATCGCAAAGTCTAGGCGCATGCGCGGAGGTCGACAAAGGGCACGGTGGTAGTTGTTCAGACCCGCGCGTCAGCGAGTCAGGCCTCGCCGCGCAACGTGATCAGCACCGCATCGATCTCGTCGGGACGGACGAGCACATCACGTGCCTTCGAGCCTTCGCTCGGCCCGACGATGCCGCGACTTTCCATCAGGTCCATGAGCCGCCCCGCCTTGGCGAAGCCGACGCGCAGTTTGCGTTGCAACATTGAGGTCGACCCGAACTGCGTCGTGATGACGAGCTCGGCCGCCTGACAGAGCACGTCGAGGTCGTCACCGATGTCCTCGTCGATCTCGCGACGCGTTTCGACGCCGATGGTGACGTCCTCGCGGTACGACGGGTCCGCCTGCTGCTTGCAGTGCGCGACGATCGCCGCGATCTCCGCTTCGGACACGTACGCACCCTGGATACGTGATGGCTTGCTCGCGCCCATCGGCAGGAACAGCGCATCGCCGAGCCCGACCAGCTTCTCGGCGCCCGGCTGGTCGAGGATGACGCGGCTGTCGGCGAGGCTTGCGGTTGCGAACGACAGTCGACTCGGCACGTTGGCCTTGATGAGACCGGTGACGACGTCGACCGACGGCCGCTGCGTTGCGAGCACGAGGTGGATGCCCGCTGCGCGCGCGAGCTGGGTGATGCGCACGACCGCATCCTCAACATCGCGGGGCGCGACCATCATCAGGTCGGCAAGCTCGTCAACGACGACAAGCAGATAGGGGTACGGCGTGTAGACACGTTCGCTGCCGAGCGGTGCCGTCAACTTGCCAGCCGTCACTGCCTTGTTGAAGTCGTCGATGTGACGGAAACCAGCAGCTGCGAGGTCGTCGTACCGCATGTCCATCTCGCGCACGACCCACTGCAGTGCTTCAGCAGCTTTCTTGGGATTCGTGATGATCGGGGTGATGAGATGCGGCACACCTTGGTAGTGCGTTAGCTCGACACGCTTTGGGTCGATGAGCACGAGTCGAACTTCATCGGGCGACGACCGCGTGAGGATCGAGCAAAGAATCGTGTTGATGCACGTCGACTTGCCGGCACCTGTTGCACCCGCAATGAGGATGTGCGGCATCTTCGAGAGGTTCGCTGCGACGAACCCGCCCTCGACGTCCTTGCCCAGCCCGACGACAAGCGGATGGTGGTCGGCCATCGCGCTGGTTGAACGCAACACATCGCCGAGGCTCACCAGCTCACGGTCCGCGTTGGGAATCTCGATACCTATGGCCGATTTTCCGGGAATCGGCGAAAGGATGCGGACGTCCGCGCTCTTCACGGCGTAGGCGATGTTGCGGGACAGCGCGGTGACCCGCTCGACCTTGATGGCGGGTCCGAGCTCCACCTCGTAACGGGTCACCGTGGGACCGCGGGTGAACCCGGTGACCATCGCGTCGATCTCGAACTGGTCGAGCACGGCGGTGAGCGCTTCGATCACGGTGTCATTCGCGCGACTGCGCGCCTTATGCGGCGTGCCCTCTTTGAGCAACGAGACAGGCGGCAACGTGTAGACACCGTCGCGACCGGTCAGCGGCAGCTGCTCACCGCGGGGTGCGACTGCGGGCATCGGCGGATGTGGCAGCGGTGCGATGACAGGAGTGTCCACATTGAACGGAGCCGGCTTGCCGGCGTTGTAAACCTCAGCAACATCGGGCTGGTCGTCGTCACGAACCATGCTGCCCTGGCGACGGCGCGCCGGCCGACGCAGATGTACGTCGCTGTCCTCGTCATCGGTGTCGTCGTCATCTTCGGTCTCATCGCCATCGTTCGAGGCCGGTGGCAGCCAGTGCAGGAGCCACGCCCGAAGTTCGAGCGCGCGCTCGGGAGCTTCGCGTACGGGGATCCCCGTGATGACGAGCACGCCGAATCCAGCGAGCAGAGCCAACAACGGTGCAGCGACGTAGGGCGTCACGGCCGCGACCAGTGGAGAGGATGCGAAGTAACCGACGAAGCCGCCGGCAGAGCGCATGGCGTGGGCGCCTTGCGTCGGGTCGGGTGTTCCGTGCGCGAGGTGCACAAGACCGAGTACGCCGAACGTCAAGGCACCCCAGCCGAGCATGCCGCGACTTGCCCCGCCCTCTTCGGGCGCATGGCGCAACAACCGCCAGGCAGCGAACAGGCAGAGCAGCGGCACCACAGCAGCGACGGAGCCGAACGAACCGCGGACGACCGCGACCGTCACTTCCCCGACTGGTCCAGCGCCGTTCCACCACAACGACGCAGCACCAACGACAGCTGCACCGACGACCGCGAGCCCCAACCCGTCGCGCCGTTGCGCCGGGTCGAGGTCGCGAGCTCCGTGTCCGACCGCGCGAGTGGTGCTACCGAGGAGGCGGGCCAGCAGCACCCAGATACCGGTGAAGATGCGGACGATCGCGCGGAGGAGACGGATCGGCAGGACCGGCCCACGGCGGGACCGCCCGCGCGAACGCTGCGCGGGTCGTCGGGCGGGGGGCCGGCGCGGGCGGCGTGACACGGTGCCGCCGCGCCGGGCCGGTGCCGGACGGGGCCCCGACCGCGTTCCCCGCGGCCCGGGCCGGGTGCCCGTGCGCGCGGCGGTCGCCGATCGAGGTGCCATGCCAGCGACGGTACCGCCTTGCCTCAGCGGCACCATCCGTCACACCAGTGACACGCCGTCCGGGGCGGTCACCAAGATCAACGAGGGCAGGCGGTTGGTCCGACGCTCAGACCTCGACGACCAACGGGATGATCATCGGGCGCCGCCGGTAGGTGTCGTTGACCCAGCGACCGACGACCCGGCGGACCCGCTGGGAGAGCTGGTGGGGGTCACCGACCCCCTCCGCGGCCGCGTCGTCCAAGGCCCGCTCGACCAGCGGGATCACCGCGGCGAACGCATTCTTCTCGTCGCTGAACCCACGAGCGTGGATCTCCGGGCTGCCCAGCGGCTTCCCGGTCGCCGCGTCGACGACGATCACGACGGTCACGAATCCCTCGTCGCCGAGGATGCGCCGGTCTTTGAGCGAAACCTCGCCGACATCTCCGACGGCGAGCCCGTCGACGTACACATAACCGCACCGCACGGCGCCCACGATCTCCGCGCGTCCCTGTTGCAGGTCCACAACGACACCGTCATCGGCGAGTACGACGCGGTCGCGAGGGACGCCGGTCGATTCAGCCAGTTGTGCGTGCGCCCGCAGGTGCCGCCACTCGCCATGGATCGGCATGACGTTGCTCGGCCGCGTGACATTGAGGACGTAGAGCAACTCACCGGCTGGTGCATGTCCGGAGACGTGCACCGTTGCCACGCCCTTGTGGATGACGGTTGCACCCCACCGGGTGAGACCGTTGATGACGCGATACACGGCGTTCTCGTTGCCCGGAATGAGCGACGAGGCCAGAACGACGGTGTCCCCCTCCTCGATGCGCACCGGATGGTCGCGACTCGCCATCCGCGACAGTGCCGACAGGGGTTCACCCTGCGATCCCGTCGAGACGAGCACGACCCGATCCGGCGGGAGGTCGTCGACCTCGCGCGCATCGACCATCAGGCCAGGTGGAATCGTCAGGTAACCCAGGTCGCGAGCAACTCCCATGTTGCGCACCATCGACCGGCCGATGAACGCGACCTGGCGGTTGACGTGCTGCGCCGTGTCCAGCACCTGCTGCACGCGGTGCACGTGGCTGGCGAAGCACGCGACGATCACCCGCCGCTTCGCGGCGTTGAAGACGGCCTCGAGGACCGGTGCGATCTCTCGCTCCGGTGTGACGAAGCCAGGCACCTCGGCGTTGGTCGAGTCACTGAGCAGCAGGTCGATGCCCTCGGCTCCCAGCCGCGCGAACCCGCCGAGGTCAGTCAGCCGACCGTCGAGCGGCAGCTGGTCCATCTTGAAGTCACCGGTATGCAGAACAAGCCCGGCGGGAGTGCGGATCGCCACGCCCATCGCGTCGGGAATCGAGTGGTTCACAGCGAGGAATTCGCACGCAAACGGCCCGACATGTTCGGTCATGCCTTCACGAATGAGCCGGGTCTGCGGCTTGATCCGGTGCTCGGTCAGCTTGGCCTCGATCAAGGCCAGCGTGAGCTTCGAGCCAATGAGAGGGATGTCGGCGCGCTCTCTCAGCAGATAGGGCACCGCACCGATGTGGTCCTCGTGCGCGTGCGTGAGGACGATTGCCTCGATGTCGTCCAGCCGCGGCCGGATGTATTCGAAGTCCGGCAGGATCAGGTCGACGCCAGGCTGGTCCGACTCCGGGAAGAGCACCCCGCAGTCCACGATGAGCAGCCGCCCGGCGTACTCGAAGACGGTCATGTTGCGCCCGATCTCACCGAGACCGCCGAGCGCGACGATGCGCAGTGCGCCGTCAGCGAGAGGAGGCGGGGGTCCGAGGTCGGGGTGCGGGTGGCTCACGCGCGCAAGCTCATGAGGTGAGGACTCCGCCGGCTGCCAGGTCGGCGCGCAGCTGCACGACGTCGTCGACGGTCGCATCGATCAACGGCAGCCGCACCGGTCCGGATGGGAGCCCGAGCAGCGCTAGCGCAGCCTTCGCGAGGATGACGCCTTGAGTGCGGAACATGCCCTCGAACACCGGCACCAGTTGGTGGTGAATCGTGCGCGCCTTGCCGACATCGCCCGCGACGTGTGCCGTGATCATCGCCAGCATCTGCGGCGTCACGACATGCGACACGACGCTGACCACACCAACGGCACCGATCGAAAGCAGCGGCAACGTGAGGATGTCAGTGCCTGAGTAGTACGCGAGGTCGGTGCGAGCGAGCACCTGAGACGACGCGACAAGGTCATCCTTCGCGTCCTTGACCGCGACGATCTTGGGGTGTTCGGCCAACCGCACCAGCGTCTCGGTCGTGATCGGCACACCCGTGCGACCGGGGATGTCGTAGAGCATCAACGGCAGCTCAGTCGCATCGGCGATCTGCTTGAAGTGCTCGATGAGGCCGGCCTGTGGTGGCTTGTTGTAGTACGGCGAGACCACGAGCAGGGCCGATGCACCGGCCTTCTCGGCAGCGCGAGCCAACTCGAGCGCGTGCGCCGTGTCATTAGTGCCAACCCCAGCGACAACGTGAGCGCGATCCCCGACTGCCTCGGACACTGCGCGTACGACGGCCTCCTTCTCGGCGTCCGTCGTTGTCGGCGACTCTCCCGTCGTGCCGTTGACGATCAACCCCTGGTTGCCCTGATCGACCAAGTGGGTCGCCAAGGCGCCGACACCGGCGAGATCGAGGGAGCCGTCTTCGGTGAACGGCGTAACCATGGCGGTGAGCATCCGCCCGAAGGGCGTGCTCGGGGTGGACTCGGCTGCCATGCCCTGAACGCTACCCGTCAGGGACCGCTGCGAGCGCTTGGTATCAGGACATGAAGGGCTGCGCCGCCGACGGTCGGGGTCCAGACGGCAGCGCAGCCACTTCGACCATCGGGGTCGCCAGCGGGCTGTTACACAGCCACCTGCGCTAGGACGTTAGGCCGACCGGCGCAGCGCTAGCCAGAAATGGTCAGACTTTGCGCCAGCGCGGTACCCAGGCGCCGTCCTCGACAACGTAATCGCCGAAGAGGGCAGGGCATTCGCGGCGCATGGCCTCGCCGATCAAGCCGAACAGCAGCCGGATCTCCTCTTCGGCCCCGGGAGCCGTCCGTGCCTCGATGGTGTGCCGCAATGTTCGGACGTTGGCTGACCAAACGAGGCCGGTGGCTACTCCGTCAGGAGCGAAACGGCGCATGAAAGAGGTCTTGTGCTTCTTGTCGTGGAAGACCACGCCTTCCTCGTCAAGTCCGAAGTGAGCGGCCATCCAGAGTTGGAATGCCTCCATCTCCTCGAGCAGAGCGGTGGCCCGCTTCATCAGCTCCTCGTCCATCTTCGCCCACTCTGGGAACCAGAACGGGATCTCGGCGAGACGGACGAAGCGCAAAGACTCCTGTGAGATCGCTACGCCAGGACGGTGCCGAATCAACTCGTGCGTGCACACGCGGCTGACGTTATGCAGGACGAAACTGAAGTTCAGATGCTCAAGGACCGAACCGTGCAGGCTGCTGAGGATGTTCTCCAGATAGGCAGTCTGGTCGGTGCGCACCTTGGTCACATTCGGGTTGAGCCCCGGCTCCCAGGAGCGATAGCAAAGACGACCAGCGAGCTCAGCGAGATTCTGCGCATCCTTTAGATCGTCCTTGTCGAGTCGCTCGAGCCACGACTCACCCCCGACTTCCTTGAGGTACTTAGCGACCTCGTCGTAGTCGAGGTCCGGGCGAGAAACAAGGAAAACCTCAGGCTCTACGGCGCGCATGAACGTCCTCTGGAAGCGGTGGGAGCTGCACTCGTCAGCCTAACCGCGAGGCCCGCTTGTCAGGACCGGACTCGCCGCCTGCTCTCATCGCCGAGCGGGAACGATCGCGGACGCCAGCGATGACCTGTGGATAAGTCGGTTCGGCCGAACCTCGGGGTTGCCGTGGCCACCTGGGGCGTCATGTTCCACGCGCATAAATATGTCGGTGGAGCATCACTGGTGGAATACCAACTCACCGGTCGACGCATCGGCACCTAACCTGCGGGCGGGCCGCCGCTGAGCCGTTTGATCGCCGGCGCGGCGCGGAGCGCATTCACAACGGCGAAGTACGCCGGCTTGGGGTTCCCCATCTCGTCGAACATGGTCATCGCGCCGCGGTTGCTTGTCCGAATGGCCGGGTAGCGGTCGTTGTCGTCGACGCCCCAGAAGGTGATGCCGGTGCACGCGGCGATCCGGAGGCAGACGGACGTGATTTGCCCGAACAACACACCCTGCTGCTCCAAGGCCTGCTGGTCGGGAGGTAGCGGCAGCGGGATGTCGAACTCGGTGATCTCCACACGCAGGCCGAGCGCGGCGTACTTCCGGATGGTCTCCTCCACCTGGGCCACCGTTGGAGTCTGTAGACCGCGGTGCATCTGAAGGCCAACACCGTCGATGGGTACGCCGGCAAGCTTGAGCGCCCGCACCTTGTTGTAGAACGCGTTGAAATGCGGGCCGGGGCCGTCGTTACCGAACTCATTGGCGAAGAGCAGCGCGTTGGGGTCGGCTGCCCGGGCGGTGCGAAACGCGTCAGCGACATAGCCCGGCCCGATGGTCTTCAACCAGACACTGTTGAACGGCGCGAGCTGGCCGTTCACCGTGTGGAAGATCTCGTTGACGACCTCCCACTGAGCGACTTTCCCCTTGTAGCGACCGACGACCGCTCGGATGTGGTCGCGCATGATCGCCGTGGCCTGGGCCTTCGTGAAGGTGCCTGATTCCAGCCACGCTGGATTCTGTGTGCGCCAGGTCAGGCAGCAGCCGCGCACCCGCAAGTGATGGTCAACCGCGAACTGCACCAACGGGTCGGGCTTGCCGAAGTCGAACTGCCCTTGCGCGGGTTCGGTGTTCTCCCACTTGAAAGCGTTCGCCGGCGTGATGCTGGTGAAGTTGTCGAGGACCCGTTGCTGATAATTCTTGTTGACCATGCGGGCGTCGTTGACACCGGTGCCAATTGGTATCCCTGCCGAGCGCGACAGCTCGGGCAGGTCGCTGGGCGGCCGGGACGGGGTGGGTATCGCGATCGGCGATCCTCCGGTACAGCCGGCCACAACCAGCGCCAAACAGAAGAGCACGCCCAAGGCGAGGAAGTTTCGACGGCGACGCGGCACAGCACGACCTTCCCGGTTGACGGTGTTCCTCGGGAAGGACGGACCACCAGCCCTGGCGGTTCCCACTCAGCCGAGGTCGAGCAGCGACTCGAGGCCGACGGTCAACCCGGGTCGGTCACCTACGGCGCGGACGGCGAGCAGCACGCCGGGCATGAAGGACGCCCGGTCGAGCGAATCGTGGCGGATCGTGAGGGTCTCTCCGTGGCCACCCAGCAGCACCTCTTGATGTGCCACGAGACCTGACAGCCGGACCGCATGGACGTGCACACCGTCGACGACCGCACCGCGCGCGCCGGGCAGCTCGGTCGTGGTTGCGTCGGGTGGATCACCGAGACCGGCATCGCGCCGTGCCTGTGCGACCAGTGCGGCAGTACGCCGGGCCGTGCCACTGGGCGCATCGGCCTTATCGGCGTGATGCAGCTCGACCACCTCGACCGACTCGAAGTGCGGTGTTGCCTCCGCCGCAAATCGCATCATGAGGACTGCGCCGATACTGAAGTTCGGTGCGACCACAACGCCCAGGTCGGGCGCACCGGCCAACCACTCCCGTATCTGGCCGAGTCGTTCGTCGTCGAGTCCCGTGGTCCCGACAACTGCGTTGATGCCCTGCTCGATGCACCACCGAATGTTGTCCATGACCGCATCTGGATGAGTGAAGTCGATGGCGACCGAAGCCTTCGCATCCACCAGACTTTCGCGATCGTCATCGACGTCGACACTCGCGACCAGTTGGAGGTCGTCCGCGGCCTCGACCGCACGACAGACTTCCGCACCCATGCGGCCTTGTGCGCCGATGACGGCCACCCGCGTCATGGCTACGCCACGGCTGCGGTGAGTGTTTCGACCGCGGCATCATCGAACGGCCCCACCGCGGCCAGCGTCATCGGCCCCGTGAGCACGTCCGCGGCGACGGCACGCACGTCGTCGAGCGTCACCGACTCGATGCGGTCCAGCACTTCGTCAACACCGAGCAACTCACCCTGCACGAGCTCGCTCTTACCGAGACGGCTCATCCGGGAGCTGGTGTCCTCCAGGCCGAGAACGAGCGAGCCGCGAAGCTGCCCCTTCCCCCGAACGAGCTCGTCGTCGGTGATCCCGTGCTCGGCAGCCTTGGCGATCTCGTCGCGACAGATCGAGAGCACCTCACCGACGCGTGCCGGTTGGCATCCGGCGTAGACCCCGACGAGCCCCGTGTCGGCGTACTGCGATGCGTAGGAGTAGACGGAGTAGGCGAGGCCGCGCTTCTCCCGCACTTCCTGGAACAGCCGGCTCGACATGCCACCCCCGAGCGCGCTGTTGAGCACGCCGAGGGCGTATCGCCGGTCATCGTTACGCGAGATCCCTCGCGAGCCGAGGATCAGGTTGGCTTGCTCCGTCGGCCGCATGATGACGCTCACGGACTGACGGAACGGCGTGGGCCGGCCCGCGCTCCGCGGCGCATCCGGTTCCGCGCCTTCGTCATCGAGCAACCCCGCCTCGGCGAACGACTGCTTCACCAAACGCACGACGCGGCCATGGTCAACGTTGCCCGCCGCGGCAACGACGATCGAGGACGGCCGGTAGCGACGGTGGTAATACCGCGAGATCGCTCCGCGGCTCATTGCGCTGATGGACTCGACAGTGCCGATAACGGGACGCCCAAGTGGCGCATCGCCGAACACGGCACGAGAGAACGTCTCGTGTACAGCGTCACTGGGATCGTCGTCGTGCATCGCGATCTCTTCGAGGATGACACCGCGTTCGGCTTCAACATCATGAGAGGCGATCAATGACGACGTGACCATGTCGCTGACGACGTCCACCGCCAACGGCAGGTCCGCGTCTAGCACGCGGGCGTAGTAGCAGGTGTACTCCTTGGCGGTGAACGCGTTCATCTCTCCGCCGACCGCGTCCATGGAGGCGGCGATCTCCAACGCGTCACGTCGCTTGGTGCCCTTGAACAACAGGTGCTCGAGGTAGTGCGACGCGCCCGCCAAGGTCGGCGTCTCGTCTCGCGAGCCGACGCCAACCCAGATGCCGAACGCGACCGAACGCATGGTCGGAATCGCCTCAGTGATCACCCGGAGCCCGCCGGGCAGGACGGTACGGCGGATGAGACCGCCGCCCGCATCTGCCCCGGCGCTCAGCGTGCGCGTCGTACCCGGCTTCTGGAAGCCGGGCAGCAGGCTTACAGCCACTAGTCCTAGGCCTCCGACGATCCGTCAGACGAGGCGTCTGCTTTGTCGGCAGATTCGCCATCGCCATCAACGACCGGGTGCAGGGACAACTTCCCGCGCTGGTCGATCTCGGCGATTTCGACCTGCACCTTGTCGCCGACCTTGACGACGTCCTCGACGTTCTCGACCCGCTTGCCACCGGCGATCTTGCGCAGCTGCGAGATGTGCAGCAGACCGTCCTTGCCGGGTGTCAGCGAGACGAAGGCACCGAAGTTCGTCGTCTTGACGACGGTGCCGAGGAACCGCTCGCCGACCTCCGGCATGGTCGGGTTGGCGATCGAATTGATCATGGCCCGGGCTGCTTCGGCCGAAGGGCCATCGGTGGCACCGATGTAGATCGTGCCGTCGTCCTCGATGCTGATGTCCGCACCGGTCTCGTCCTGGATCGAGTTGATCATCTTGCCCTTGGGGCCGATGACCTCGCCGATCTTGTCGACCGGCACCTGGATCGAGATGACTCGCGGAGCCGTCGGCGACATCTCGTCGGGGCCGTCGATCGCTTCCTGCATCACGTCGAGGATCGCCATACGTGCGTCCCGCGCCTGCTGCAACGCCTTGGCGAGCACCTCGGACGGGATGCCGTCGAGCTTGGTGTCGAGTTGCAGCGCGGTGACGAACTCGCGCGTGCCGGCGACCTTGAAGTCCATGTCGCCGTACGCATCCTCGGCGCCGAGGATGTCGGTGAGCGTGACGTACTCGGTCTTCCCGTCGACCTCATCAGAGATGAGGCCCATCGCGATGCCAGCGACAGGGGCCTTCAACGGGGCGCCGGCGTTGAGCAGCGACATCGTGCTGGCGCAGACCGAGCCCATCGACGTCGAGCCATTGGAGCCGAGTGCCTCAGACACCTGACGGATCGCGTAGGGGAAGTCTTCCCGCTTCGGGAGCACCGGCAGCAGCGCCCGCTCGGCGAGCGCACCGTGGCCGATCTCGCGTCGCTTCGGGGAACCCACGCGGCCGGTCTCGCCGGTGGAGTACGGCGGGAAGTTGTAGTTGTGCATGTAGCGCTTGCGGTTCTCGGGGTTGAGCGTGTCGATCTGCTGCTCCATGCGCAACATGTTCAGCGTCGTAACACCGAGGATCTGGGTCTCGCCGCGCTCGAACAGCGCCGAGCCGTGGACGCGCGGGATGACACCCACCTCGGCAGACAGCTCGCGGATGTCGGTGAGGCCGCGTCCGTCGATGCGGACCTTCTCCTTGATGACGCGCTGGCGCACCAGCTTCTTCGTCAACGCGCGGTAGGCGCCACTGATCTCCTTCTCGCGGTCCTCGAAGTCAGCCGCGAGCTTCTCCTTGGCGAGCGCCTTGATGCGGTCGAGCTCGGTCTCACGCTCCTGCTTGCCAGGAATGGTGAGCGCCTGCGCGAGCTCGTCACCAACAGCAGCGGTGACGGCTTCGAGCACGTCGTCCTGGTAGTCGAGGAAGCGCGGGAACTCACCAACCGGCTTGGCTGCCTTGGTCGCCAGCTCCGATTGAGCGGCACACAGCACCTTGATGTGCGCCTTGGAGGCTTCGAGCCCGGCCGCGACGACCTCTTCCGTCGGCGCCGTAGCGCCGTCACGGACGAGATCGAACGTGTTGGGCGTTGCCTCGGCCTCGACCATCATGATCGCGACGTCGCCGTTGTCGAGCACCCGACCGGCGACGACCATGTCGAAGGTTGCGCGCGCGAGCTCGGAGTGCTTCGGGAAGGCAACCCAATCCCCGTCGACGAAGCCCATGCGGGTTGCGCCGATCGGGCCGGAGAACGGCAACCCGGCGATCTGCGTCGACGCGCTCGCCGCGTTGATTGCGACGACGTCGTACAAGTCATCGGGGTGCAAGGCCATGACGGTGCAGACGACCTGCACCTCGTTGCGCAGGCCCTTCGCGAAGCTCGGGCGCAGCGGCCGGTCGGTCAACCGACAGGTGAGGATCGCGTCCTCCGACGGCCGTCCCTCCCGGCGGAAGAACGAGCCCGGGATGCGACCGGCGGCGTACATCCGCTCTTCGACATCAACCGTCAATGGGAAGAAGTCGAGCTGCTCTTTGGGGTTCTTGGATGCGGTGGTCGCCGACAAGACCATCGTCTCGTCGTCGAGGTAGGCCGCCACGGAGCCAGCCGCCTGGCGAGCCAGGCGTCCGGTCTCGAAGCGGATCGTGCGGGTGCCGTGGGAGCCGTTGTCGATTGTGGCGACAGACTCGACGGCTTCATGTGCTGACACGGATGGATCCTCCGTAGTTCCGCCGGCTGCGGGCGGGTCCCGGAGGTCGGGGCCGGTCTTCGATCGAAGCGCCCGGGGCTCTGTTTTGTGTCAGAGCGGCCCGGAGGCCACTACCGAGGACCGGACCGCGGCTTGCGCGGGTTCACGAGCGGCCGGCTCGGGTGGTTGTCAGGGACGACCCGGTCGGGTCGTCCCCGGATCTAGCGGCGCAGGCCGAGCTTCTCGATGAGAGCCCGGTAGCGGTTGATATCGGTTTTGTTCAAGTAGTTGAGCAGCCGGCGGCGACGGCCCACGAGGAGCAGCAGGCCGCGACGGCTGTGATGGTCGTGCTTGTGCACCTTGAGGTGCTCGGTGAGGTCGGAGATCCGCCGCGAGAGCAGGGCGACCTGAACCTCAGGGGAGCCGGTGTCGCGCTCGGCCGTCGCATGCTCGGACAGGATCTCGGACTTGACGGTGGTATCGAGCGGCACGGGACTCCTCGTTGTTCGGTGTGGCCGGGGGTCGTCATCACCCCGGCAGTAGGCACACGCCGATCAGGTATCGGCGCGATCATGCTACCCGAGACCTGGCACCCTGGCCGGGTGCGCGGCCGCCTCCTCCTCACGCTCATCGTGCTCGTCGGCACGCTGGCGGGTGACCTCACGCTCGTGGCGCTGCGCCATGACAACGGTGGCAGCACCCCGAAGGCATCGACGAGCCCGCAGGCGAAGCCTGCTGAGCCGGGCTTGCCGACGGCCGGCGCCAGCCCAGCCGTGAAGCCCACCGGGCGTGGCCGCGGCGTCTCCCGCGCGATCCCGTGTTACCTGCTGAGCAGCAGCCAGTTGCAGAAGATCCTCGGTTCCCCCATGGGTCTCGGCCAGCGGGCGGCGGGCAGCTCCGGGTCCGGGCTCAAGGGCAACGCGCGCGAGACCTGCTACTGGTTCGCAACCAAGGCCGACGGCCCGTACGTCGTCATCTCCGACATCACGACCGGGCAGCTGCACGATCGCGGCCGGTCGGACTGGAGCGCGCGCCGGTACTTCGACCAGGTGCCACCGAAGACGCGCACCTATCTATCGGCCATCGGCGACGCGGCATACGCCTACGGCCCCGCGTCCATTGGCGTGCTGGTCGGCGACGTCTATCTCGATGTGATGGTGGTCAGCCATGACGGTCACCCCTTGAAGGACGCGGTCGCTATTGCCCGCATCGCCGCGAAGCTGAAGCTCACCGGACCCTGACGCGCGCGTCAGGTGCTGGGTAGGCTCGCCGCCGTGCCGACCCTCGTCGAACATGCCGCCGCGACACCGGACAAGCTCGCTGTCGTCGAAGGCGTTTCCGGTGAGCGAACGCGAACGTATGCCGAGCTGTCATCGCGCGTGAACCGGCTGGCACGGGCTTACCGAACACTTGGTGCGACTCCAGGCTCACGGGTCGCGGTGATGTTGGCGAACAGCCTGGAGTTCGTCGAAGCTGGCTGCGCGACCGGGGTCGCGCAAACCTGGTACGTGCCGGTCAACTGGCATCTGAAGACGGACGAACTCGCCTACATCCTCGCGGACAGCAACGTCCGCGTGCTCGTCACGTCGCCCGAGCTCGAGTCGATCGCACATGCCGCGACGGCGGCCGTGGGCTGTCCGCTGCTCGTAACGGGCTCGTCGTACGAGCAGGCGATCGCAGCGGAAGACGATGCGCCGCTCGACGGTGCATGGTCCGGACCGGCGTGGGTGCTCTACACATCGGGCACGACGGGGCGGCCGAAGGGTGTCGTGCACGGTGAACCCGATGCAGCCGCGATGGAGCAGGCGCGCGCGGCGCTCATCGCGATGTGGGGGCTCACGCCGGACGACATCTACGGCCTGGCCGGTCCCGGCTACCACGCCGGTCCGGGCGGCTATTGCTTCACGACCACCGGCCTCGGCGGCACGGTTGTCGCCCTGCCCAAGTGGGATGCGCGGGAGTTTCTCGCTGCTATCGACCGGCACGGCATCACCACCGTCTTTCTCACACCCGCGCACCTGATCCGGATCCTCGAGGTGCCGGAGGAGGTGCGCGCGACGTACGACGTGAGTTCCTTGCGGCTGCTCATTCAGTCCGGCGCTCCTTGTCCGGTCGACGTGAAGCGACGGATCCTCGACGTGTTTCCGACGACGGAGATCAGCGAGATGTACGGCGCCAGCGAAGGCGGCGTCACACGGATCACCACCGCTGAGTGGCGTGAGCGTCCAGGCTCGGTCGGCAAACCCTGGCCCGGCGTGGAAGTGCGCATCCTCGATGCATCCGGCGCCGAGTTGCCGGTCGGCACGGAAGGCCTGATCTACTCGAAGCCGCCGAGCGGGCGGCGGTTTCACTATCACGGTGATGACGCCAAGACAGACGCTGCATGGCTCGATGATGCGTTCACCGTCGGCGACATCGGTCGGGTGGACGAAGACGGCTATCTGTATGTGACGGACCGCGTGAGCGACATGGTCCTGTGGGGCGGCGTCAACATCTATCCGCGTGAGATCGAGGACGTTCTGTTCACACATCCCACCGTTGTCGACTGCGCTGTCTTCGGCGTACCGGACGATCGATACGGCGAGGTGCTGAAAGCCGTCATCGAGGTGCGCGGCGCGACGAGCCCGGAGTCATTGCAGGAATATGTGCGCGAGCGGCTCGCCGATTACAAGGTGCCGACGTACGTCGTGATCGTGGACACCCTCCCCCGCGACCCGAACGGCAAGGTGCTCAAGCGATTGCTCCGGGAGGACCATGTGAAGGCGGCCGCTCATGGCTGATGTCTGGCGGTTCGTCGACGGTGGTGCGGTCGACCCGTTCGAGAGCAACGCCCGGATGCCGATCATGATCAGGCACGTGCTCGAGCACGGGCCGGTGCTGATGACATCGGTCTGGGGACAGACGCATCTCAACGTCGGATGGTTCGACGACGTCGACTCGACGCTCGACCTCGACGCGTGCGAGCGACTCGGCGTCGAGGTGATTCGCCGGCCGATGTACGGCGGTGGCACGGCGTTCTACGACGTGGGCTGTGCGGTCATGTGCTCGTTCCTCCAGAAAAAGGAGGACGCGCCGGACCTCGACGCGATGCTCAGCGGCTTCCAGCCCATCTATCTGGACGCACTGAAACGAATCGGGCTGGGCGAGGTGCAGTTCGAGGGGTCGAGCGACCTGCGCTGGAACGGCCGCAAGCTCGGGGCGCTCACCGGTCAGGACATCGTCGTCTGCCATTCCGTCGGTTCCTTCATCAACATCAAGCCGCCGAACCTCGATCTGTATCTGCAGGTCGTGCGCGTGCCCGACGACAAGTTCAAGGACAAGGTCGTCAAGGACATGCGGGAGTA
Source organism: Frankiales bacterium (assembly GCA_033851265.1). Taxonomy (GTDB): domain Bacteria; phylum Actinomycetota; class Actinomycetes; order JAWWOW01; family JAWWOW01; genus JAWWOW01. Next base: position 196,324 of record JAWWOW010000004.1, on the reverse strand, counting down.
CGTCGTGACCGCGCAGGAGATCGCCGGCCGCGACGTCACCTACGAGGACTACCGCGATGCGCTGCTCGCTGCGTGCCGTGATGTCGGGATGGACGTCGCCGACGGACCGTTGACCGAGGAAGAGCTGAGCCGCGTCAAGCACGGCGCACGCAAGATCGCCGACCCAGCGTACGTCCGTCGTATTTCGTCGGAGCGGTTCGCCCGGGAGGCCCCAGCGGGCACCCGTGTTGGCCTCGGCAATCACAAGGGCCGCAAGCTGTGCCGCGCGGGAGTGGCCATCGACAGTAACGGTGTGATCGTCGCAGCGATGATGGCCGGCGACATGCATGTCGGCCCGCCCGACGTCATCGATCGCGTCGCGACCGCACTCGTCGGTGGGTCAGCTGCCGATCGGGACGATCTCCGGAAGCGCATCGCAACTGTCTTCGAGGCCGACGACGTCCATCAAGCTGACGCACTGATGGGTGTCACCACCGACGATCTCCTGGCGGCCGTCGACAAGGCCCTCTCCGTCGCGACTGGGTGAGTTAGCCAGCGGCGCCCCGCACAAGTGGTGAGTTGCTGGCGGCTAATTCACCCAGCAGCGCTTGGGGTCAGCCCCGGGGCAGGCCGAGGATGCGCTCGCCGATGATCGTCTTCTGTACTTCCGACGTTCCGCCGGCGATCGACGCGGCCTTCGACCAGAGGAACTGCCGAGCCCAGCCGGGGTCGTCGGGCTCGAGGCGCAACGCCAGGTCAGACAAGTGCTGGGTCAACGTCGACCACTGCAGTTTCACGACGCTCGACTCGGGGCCAGGCTCCTCGCCGCGAGACAACCGCGACAGCATGCGCAGGTTGGACAGTGCGAGCAGGCGGAGCTCGACGTAGGCCTCCGCGAGCTCGTCGCCGATCACCAGGTCGTCGAGGCGCTCCATCGTCTGCTCGAGCAGCCGCGCGAAGTAGACCTCGTGCACGATCTGCTCCTTGAGCGGAAACGTTGTGCCCCGCTCGTGCGCCAACGTCGTGTTGGCGACCCGCCAACCGTCGTCAACGGTCCCGATGACGCAGTCATCGGCGACGAACACGTCGTCGAGGAAGACTTCGTTGAACTCCGCCTCGCCGGTGATCTGTACAAGCGGGCGGATCGTGACGCCAGGAGCCTTGATGTCGACGACCAGATACGAGATCCCCTTGTGCTTCGGCGCCTCAGCATCGGTGCGGGCCAGGCAGATCCCCCACGTGGCGTGCTGCGCGTAGGACGTCCACACCTTCTGTCCGGACAGCCGCCAGCCGCCGTCGACCCGCGTCGCCTTCGTGCGCAACGACGCGAGGTCGCTGCCAGCGTCTGGCTCACTGAACAGCTGGCACCAGATCTCGCTCGCTCGCAGTAACGGCGGCAAGAACCGCTGCTTCTGCTCCTCAGTTCCGTAGGCGAGCAGGGTGGGCGCGGCCAAGTTGAGACCGACACGGTTGACCGGCTGCGGTGCTCGCGAGCGTGCGTACTCCACATTGACAAGTGCCACTTGCAACGGAGTTGCCGCACGCCCGCCGTACTCTTCCGGCCAAGCAATCCCGACCCACCGCGCATCGGCGAGCTGCCGCTGCCAGCCGCGGCCCCACGCAATCTCATCGTCGAATGTCGCGAACGGCGCAGGTGCGACGTAGTTTGCGGCGAGCCACTCCCTCGCCTCGTCGGCGAGCGCACGTTCGTCCTCCGTGAACGCAAGATCCACTACAGATCCCAGAACCGTTCGCGCCCATGGGTGACGAATGCCTCGCGCAGCGCAGTGTCATCGACGAGTTGGTGGTACGCCGGTTCGCCGCGGTCACGAACAAAGACCGCGTCATTGCCGATCCGGTCGAGGCGGAACTTCTCGTGCTGGAGCTGCCGGTGCAGGACCTTGTGGGTCGGCGTGCGCGGAAGCTCACGGGCCACCCGCACGAATCGCGGCCGCCACTTCGGCCCCAGGTCTCCCTGGTGGTCGATCCACTCCGCGAAGGCGACCGGCTCGAAAGCAACCCCATCGCGCAGGACGACGGACACCATCACTTGGTCGCCAGCTTCGACATCGGGGACGCCATAAACAGCGAGTGCGACCACATCCGGGTGGCGACCGAGCGCGTTCTCGATCGGTCCGGTCGGGAAGTTCTCGCCGTCGACGCGCAACCAGTCCGCCGTCCGGCCCGCGAAGTAGACGAAGCCATCCTTGTCGGCGTAGCCGAGGTCACCCGACCAGTACCACCCGTTGCGGGTGGCTTTCGCGGTCGCCTCGTCGTTTTTGTAATAGCCCTCGAACGGTCCGGGCCCGGAGGTGTTGACGAGCTCGCCGACACATGTCTCGGCATTGATGAGTCGACCGCTCGCATCGAAGTCGGCTGTCGGGCACTCGTTGTCTTCGGTGTCGAACACCTTGACGATGCCGCCCGAGTGACCGAGCGATCCCGGCGGATCCTCCGGCCCGCGCACGATCCCGATACCGCCCTCGGTCGGGCCGAATGCATCGAGAACCTCGACACCGAATCGCTGACCGAAGCGAGCGACTAACGCGTCGTTGCCCTCGTTGCCGTACGCGCGCACCAACGGGTTGTCCGCGTCGTCAGGGCGCTCGTCGGTGGCGAGCAGGTACGCCAGCGGTTTGCCCGTGTAGTTCCAGTACGTCGCGCCGTACCGGCGTACGTCGGGCAGCCATCCCCGCGCCGAGAATTTGCGCGCCAACGCCACTGCGGCGCCCGACACCAGCGCTGGCATCAGGCCGACCATCAACGAGTTCGAGTGGAACAGCGGCATGCACAGGTAACCGACGTCGTCCGGACCGACGTCGAGCATGGCGCGCATCCGCTCACCCGTGACGAGCAGCCGGCGATGCGAGCAGATGACGGCCTTCGGTGCCGTCGTCGTGCCAGAAGTGAAGACCAGCACCCAGGTGGTCGAGAGGTCGGGATCGCTGTCGGCAGCTAGCTCGTCATCGGTCACCGCGGCGAGCTCGCTGTTGAGATCCGTTCCGACAGTCAGGACACGCTGCACGTCGAGCAAGCCACGAATCGGTTGGATCAGCGGGACGTGGGTCGGCTCGGTGAGCAGCGCGCAGAGGTCGACATGGTTGGCATCGCGGGCGAGGTGCTCGCCCTGCCGCGTCGGGTTGAGGCCGACGAGTGTCGCGCCCGACATCGCCGCGCCGCCGAGGGCGGCGAGGTACTGCGGTGTGTTGTCGAGCAAGACGCCGATGTGAAACGGGCCGGTTTCGGGTCGCCAGCGGAGGAACAGCGCGGAGTACCTACGGCACTCGGCGACGTACTCCTCGTGCGTCCACCGGAGGTCCTCGAACAGCACCGCCGGCCGGTCCCGGATCGTTGGGTCGGTCTCGTTGCGACGCAGCAACGCGGCGGCGTTCGGTGCGACGAGCGCCGCCTCACCAGGCGCGGGAACAACCCGAAGGGCGCCCCGCCCGTCTCCTGACACGCGTGTCAGCCTATCGAGGTTCTGGCCCTAGACTTCGGCCGTGGAACCAGGCGCGCATCTGCTTGTCGACAGCGACGACCAGGCAGCACTGCGCGCGCTCGCCCGCGACGTCGCCGAACGAGAGCTCGCACCGACCGCCGCGCATTGGGACGAGACCGAAGAATTCCCGGCCAAGTCGTGGGACGCCATCAAGCAAGCAGGCTTGTTCGCGATCACGATCGGCGAGGAGTACGGCGGGGCCGGACTCGGCGACATCGAGGCCACGATCGTGCTCGAGGAGCTCGCCCGCGCAGACGTGTCGTCGGCGATCCTGACCCAGCTGATCTTCAATGGGCCCCCGCGCGCGATCGAGCATCTCGGCAATGAGGCGATGAAAGAGCGTTGGCTTCCGCAAGCCGCGTCCGGCGAGTCGCTGTTCTGCATCGGGATCACCGAGCCCGAGGCCGGCAGTGCGGTCCCGCTGATGCGCGCGAAGCTGGACGCGGACGGCGACGGTTACCGGCTCACGGCGTACAAGAACTATGTAACCGGCGGCCACCACGCGAGCGCCTGCCTGGTCTGGTGCAAGTTCCCGGATGACGCGGGCATCGGAGCGGTTGTCGTCGACCTCTTGGCCGACGGGGTCAGCGTCGCGAGCATCCACAAGAAGATGGGCCTCCGGGGAATGGCAGAGGCGGAGCTCGCCTTCGATGGTGTGCGCATCGAAGCCGACGACGTATTGCTGCCGGGTACCCCTGGGTCGTTCCGCACGCTGCTGGCGCACCTGAATCACGAGCGGTGTGGCAACGCAGCGATGTGCGTCGGCGCGGCCCAGGGTGCGCTCGAGTACGCCGTGCACTACACGCGCGAGCGGACCTACGGGACGACGCGGCTCGCCGATCTGCAGGGAATCCAGTGGAAGCTGGCCGACATGGCTATCGAGATCGACGCCGCGCGGCTACTGCTTTATCGCGCGGTCGGGCTGGCTCCGCAACACGGCACACCGCCTGCGATGGAGACGGCGATGGCTAAGGCCAAGAGCAACTTGGTTGCGAAGTACGTCTGCGACGAAGCGATCCAGCTCCTCGGTGGCTACGGCTACAGCCGGGAGTACCCCGTCGAGCGGGTCTACCGCGACATCCGCGGCCTCTGTATCGGCGCCGGCACCGTCGAGGTGCAACGCAACTACATCGGCACCAAGCTCGGGGCCGGTGCCGTGCCAGCCGGGCCTTCATGGCGAGTGCTGCCCTGACGACGCTTGCGGACCTGCCAGCCCCGAGAGTCGTCGATGGCCAGGTGCGACTCCACGCAATCGATCTCGACGAGCAGGCCACCGACCTTGCCAAGCAGGTCGAAGCGGGCACCTACCACCCGTTCGTTGCACACTCGCACGCGTCGACGATCGCCACGTTCCTGGCGTGCTGGCGCGGGGGTGCGACCGCAGCGCCGTTGCACTCACGGCTGACCGATGCCGAGCAGCTGGCGCTGCAGCACCGCATAGAGAGCTTGCCCCCGGATCCGAAACTCGCCGTGGTGCTCGCGACCTCCGGGTCCTCCGGGCGGCCAAAGCTCGTCCTGCATGCAAGCGACCGACTGGCGTACAAGGCGCGCCTCATGGCCGACGTGCACGCGCTCACCACGGACGATGTCGTGCTGATGCCTGCACCACTCGCGCATGTCTCCGGGCTACTCAACGGGGTGCTCGTGCCGGCGGCGGCGGGCATGACGACGGTGCTCATGAGTCGCTGGTCACCGGAGGACGCGCTCGACCTGGTTGAGCGCGAGCACGTGACGTTCATGATCGGTCCGCCGACCTACTTCGTGCAGATGATGGGCTCGCCGAGGTTCTCCGCCGAACGAGTTGCCTCCGTCCGCCTGATCTCCTGCGGCGGCGCTGGTGTCACCCCCGAATTCGCACAGCGCGCCGCCGACACGTTCAGCGCAGTGGTCAAGCGGACGTACGGCTCCACCGAGGCACCGACGATCACGACCTCGTTTGCCGGCGACCCGATGGAGCGCGGTTGGACAACCGACGGGCGGGCGGTCGGGGACGTCGAGCTACGCCTCGATCCGGCGAGCGATGAGCTTCTTGTCCGCGGCCGCGAGTTGTTCACGTCGTACGGCGATCCAGAGATGACGGCGACCGCGGTGGACTCAGAGGGATGGTTCCGCACCGGTGACCGAGGGCGGATCGACGGCGACTGGCTCATTGTCCTGGGTCGACTCGGAGACACGATCATCCGAGGGGGCGAGAACGTCGACCCGCGCGAGGTGGAGAGCGTCTGCGCATCGCTTGCGGGTGTGGCGCAGGTCGTGGTTGTCGGCTATCCCGATGACGAGATGGGCGAACGCGTTGGGCTTGTAGTCGTAGGACGCGAACCGACGATCGATGAAGTGCGCGCGCACTGTGCCGCCGGCGGGCTGGCACGATTCAAGACGCCGGAGCGGGTCGTAGAAGTTAGCGAAATGCCGATCCTCACGGTGGGCAAGCCAGACCGGGTGGCGCTGACGAGACTGTTCACCATTCCTTCATAACCGCGCGCGGTCCAAGCCGTGACGGCAGAGCCATCCGATGGCATAGTCGCGGGATCAGTGTTCTAGGGAGGAAATATGGCTGTCGTCGTCAAGAGCAAAATCCCAGAGGGTACGCCTCGTGAAGCATTTGATGCTGTCTCCAAACTGGTAGACGCCCAGAAGAACCCACCGCCCGGTCTGATCGTTCATACCGCCGTGGAGCGGGACGGCCGCATCGTGGTCATCGATGTGTGGGACTCAGAGGAGGCCTTCCGGACGTTTGAGGATCAGACGCTTCGACCCGCCGTCGAGAAAGTCATGACTGACATGGGCGCACCAACCGACGGTCCCCCACCCGACCAGGAAGTTCTTGAGGTCTTCGATCTCGCTCGCGGTAAGTAGCCAGCAGATACTCAGCAAACGAGAGGCTTAACTGACACGAAGTCGGGCACAGGTTCGCCGTGCTCGCTGGTGTCTTCATTGCCTCTGCCGTTGCTGCCCTGATCGCAAACCTGTGGCTGGTGATGCCATGGGTGCAGTTCAAGCGCGCTGCCATGCGCGTCACCGCCCTGCTCGGTGGGGCGATCATTGGGCTCGCTGGTCTTGCCATGCTGGCGGTCCTGGGTGCCAACACGCAGGTGATCCTGGTCAGCGCGATCGTGCTCGGTGCAGCGGATTTGCTCTGGCTTCCGTTCACGCGGCGCTGGGACACCCGCGGTCATGTCGTGTGGTTCACCACAACGACGTTCTCGGTCGCGTACCTCGCCTACGTGCTGATCGTGACGTTCCAGAGCGGGTTGGGCCCGCTTGGGCTCGCCGGCGGGCTCCTCCTCTGGCTCATCGAGGCGGCAGCGTTTGCACTGTCGTTCGCCTACCTCTGGGAGATCGTCGACGTCCTCGCGCGGCGCGAGTGGCAGCGACGCGTTCCGGATGGCAGCACTGAACGGCCACCCGCCTATCCGTTCGTGAGTCTTCATGTCCCCGCGCACAACGAGCCACCGGACATGGTCATCGACACCCTGCGCAGCCTGTTGGCGATCGACTATCCGGCCTACGAGATCGTCATGCTCGACGACAACAGCGACGACCCGGACCTGTGGCGCCCGGTGCAGCAGTTCTGCGAGCAGAACGGCGTGAAGTTCCACCACCTGCAGGACTGGCCGGGATACAAGTCGGGGGCATTGAACTTCGCGCTGGACATCATCGACCCGCGCACTGAGGTCATCGGGATTGTCGACGCTGACTACATCGTCGATTCGGATTGGCTCTCGAAGACCGCACCCCTGTTTGCGGAGGACCCCAAACTCGCCTTCGTGCAGACCCCCCAGAACTATCGGGAGTGGGAAAACGTCTCCTACCTGCGCCGGCTGTTCTACTCGTACGAGTACTTCTTTGCTGCGTCGCAGCTATCGCGCAACGAGCAGGACGGCGCGATCTTTGCCGGCACCATGGGCCTCATCCGCAAGCAGGCGCTGGTTGAGGTCGGCGGCTGGGACGAGTGGGTCATCACCGAAGATGCCGAGCTCTCGTTGCGCCTCCTTCGCGCCGGCTGGTCAGGTCAGCACGTCGAAAAGCCGTACGGGCACGGCGTCATGCCGCTCACCTGGGAAGCACTCAAAGGCCAGCGCTTCCGCTGGTGTTTCGGCGGCGTACAGATCCTTCGCATGCACTGGCGCTCGCTGCTGCCGTGGGACCGCTCGAAGGAAAACCACCTCTCCCAGCGACAACGGTGGTCGTATCTGACTGGTGCGCTGCAGTGGTTCGGCGACCCGATCGGTCTCACGCTGATCGCGTTCCTGTTGGCGGGCTCGGTGGTCTACGCGACCGGCAACGGCCTGGTCTTCCGACGAGTGACCGGAGCACTGCTGGTGGCACCGGCTGTCTTGCTTCTCGTCTCCGTGCTCCGCGCCGTCGTGGTACTCAAACGGCGCACCGGTGCCTCGGCCAAGGACGCGTTGGGAGCCTTTGGGATCTGGCTATCGCTGGCGTGGGTTGTCACGCAAGCGTGCGTGCGCGGCTTGGTCCAACGCGAAGGCGTGTTCCTGCGTACGCCGAAGACAAAGGACGAACCCAACCTCTGGGATGCGCTGAAGACCAACAAAGCGGAAACGGTCCTTGCTCTGGCCTTGGCGGCTGGCGCCGGGGCGTCGCTGTGGCGAAGCGGTGGGACGGACGTCATCGGCGACACGTTGGCTGCGCTGTTGCTCTTCAATGCGGTGGCACTCTCCCTTGCGCCGTACAACAGCCGCGCCGCCATGCTGGCCGATCTGCCGCCCGACCTGCGCCGCCGGCGTACAACGGAACGGCTGCGGGATCGCATCGCGAACATCAAACCGGTGCCGGCCGTCGCGGCCGGTGGGGCGTTCGCGGGCGTTGCCGTCGCGGCGGTCTTCTTGCTTTTGCCAGCCACGCAAGAGCCCAACCCGGGGCACACCCCGGGCCTGCTCCATCAGATCCGTAACAAGGCCGCTGTCCCGACCGAGATCAAACCGACGCCGTCCACGCCGTCCATACCGCCCGCCGCACCCGCAGGGCCGGCAGCGACGCCGAGTTCTGGTGCGACGACAAGTCCTTCCGCGGCACCATCGGCTGCGCCGACCGGAGCGAGCACACCCTCTCCCACGACGGCGCCGACGCCGAGCGCGACGGCAGTGCCGACTCCATCTTCGTCAGCGGTGGCGCTGCCGACGCAGTCTGCGGCGGCGGGTCAGTAAGCCGTCAGCGCAACGGTCGCCGTACGGCCGTACGCCGAGAGTTGACCGACCCCGGGGTCGTCAACCGGATGTGATGGACCCAGGTCGACGTCGAAAGTGCGCTGTCCTTTGAACCCGGTCTGGCACGAAGCCGGCACCGTGACAGTGACCCGACCTGTCCCGCGCAGCGTCAGCTGCTTGCACGACACCTGAGACGTGACCAGGAACTCGGTCGCCTCTCGCATGACCGCAAACTTCCAGCCCCACACGGCAAACGCCGAGTCGGTGCTGCGGAAGTCGAAACTCGTTGCAGCGGCCCGAGGCTTGCCACTGCCATCGGCGTGACGGAGCAGTGCGTACTGCTTGGAGAGCAGATCCCGCAGCCACGCGTTTCGATACTCGTTGCTGTGCGTCCCCTTGTGGAGGGCGACGGTCCACGCCACCGACGTGTCCTTGAACGCCCGCTGTTGCGTTTGGTTCATCTCGATCACGATGACCTCGAGGGCAACTGCCCCCATCACGCCCCCTGGATCCTTCAGGTCGTTCGGGTTGTGCGGTATCGCGTCGTTGTAGAAGCCACGGATGTCGAGCACCTGACCGGAACCGTTGTGTGCGAATCCGTTCCGAGCCAGATCGCGTGGCATGTGCCCACGGAAGTACGCCGCGTCGGCAGCCGGGTCTCCGAGCGCCAGGAGGGCTACCGCGAAACCCTGCGCCTCGGCCGGGAGGCTGGCGACGGGCACGTTCGCGCCGAGACCAGGCAGGTGGATCACCGGTCCGACCCCGACCGACGACACCTGCGGCCCCGGCATCGGTCGGCCGGCCACATCAAGGCCGGGACCGAACAGGAAGTTCATCGCGCCGGAAACGGAGCCGAGACTGACGAACATGTCGGGATGACGCAGGCCGATGCCGTACGACCCGTATCCACCTAGAGAGACGCCGGTGAGCGAGCGCCACTCCCGACCACGACCGACGGGGAAGGTGCGCTCGACGTACGGAATGAGCTCGGAGGTCAACTGAGCTTCGAAACGCGGTGGCGCCGTGGCGTACTTGGGTGAGTTGCCGCCCTTGCCGTAACGCGGGTTCCAGTCGACCCAGAAACCGTCGAGCCCCGAGGTCGGGCCGTAGCCACCCGGCACAGTGCGCCCATCCGGGGCGACGAGGATCGCGTCGATCGCGGGCTTCGCCGTCCACGTAGTGGGGTCCGCATACCGCCAGGGGTCGCGCACGGGGAACGGATCCGGCGCCGAGGTCAGAGCAGCGATGTAGGCGGATGGCTCATCACCGGTTCCCAGCACCGACGTGTAGTCACCACCAAAGCCGTGCAGCGCATAGATGACCGGGCAGTGACGCTTGAGAGCCGGCGCACAGCCCGGCGGGATGTAGTAGGAGAAGGCCGTGGTGCCACCGATCGCCGCCGACGGAAGTCGCTGGCACGCAACGCGTCCGACCGTCAGGGCTGGAGCGGTCGTGGACGGAGCGCAACCCGGAAAGAAGTCCGCGGGCGCTACGCGCGTGGACGCCAGCGACGGCGAGACGGCAACGGCGCTACCAATGGCTGCAAGGAGGGCGATGAGTCTGGGCGTTCGCACACCACGAAGTTCGCGGCGGAGCCGGTGAACTCCTGCCGCACCGAACCCTGGTCAGTCGACGAAGAGCTCCCCGTTGCGCTCCACGACGGTCCCTCGCCCCAGTGGCACGACGCGGGTGAGTCCCTTGAACATTGCCCCCAGGCCCGGGATCTTCGCGAACACTCCCTGCGGACCACGCACCATTTGTCCCGTTTCCACGTTGTACGCCGACTGGTGCCAGGGGCAGACGAGACAACCGTTGTCATCGATCGTGCCACCGGCGAGGTCAGCTCGCAGATGACGACAGCGGCGCGTGACGGCGAAGTACTCGCCGTTCGCATTACCAACGGCGTACTTGCCAACACCCTTGACGGTTCCCGGCGTCAACTCACTCGCCGGTCCAGCGTCCAGCTCTGCCATATCGCGCTCCCTGACGTCCGACGTTAAAAGACTCCGACACCTGATTCGACGCGTTGCTTAAGCAACCGCGCGATGCGCTCGCGGTGGTAGGCCGCGTCCCCGAACGTCACCGAGTCCAGCTGCGCGCGCTTCAGATACAAGTGCAGGTCGTGCTCCCAGGTGAAGCCGATCCCACCGTGCACCTGCAAGGCGGAGTTCATGACCCGCATGCCGGCATCGCTCGCCCACGCCTTGGCCGTCGACGCGGCCAGCGACCGGTCGTCCGCCTGGGTGTCGACGGCCCAAGCGGCGTACCAGACAGCACTGCGCATGCCTTCAACGTCGACGAGCATGTCCGCACACCGATGCTTGACCGCTTGGAACGACCCGATGGGTCGACCGAACTGCTCCCGCACCTTCGCGTAGTCGACGCTTGTCTCGAGCATGCGTTGCGCCGCACCGAGCAACTCAGCCGCATAAAGGGTTGCGCCAGCATCCAACAGGTCGTCGGCGAGGTCCTCACCACCAACTTGCACGCCACCGGTCAGCTTCGCGACATCAATGCGTCCGACTCTGCGGGTCTGGTCCATCGATGGCAGGGCCGACTCGCTGAGACTGTCGTCCTCGTACGCCGTGACACCTCGCTCCCAGACGTCGAGGTAGATAGTGGCAATCGGGGCATCGACGACGACGCCCGTGCCCCAACCGACGGCAGCAATCCCGCCGGCGGTGGTGAGTCGTTCAGTCCACTCGGGATTCCCAGCGAGAGCGCGACGAGCGAGGATCGTCGACACAAAGGGCGCGGGCGCGACGTGACGACCGATTTCTTCGGCCAGCACTGCCACCTCGACGAAACCGAGACCGAGCCCACCGTCGGATTCCGGGACGTCAATCGCCAGCCACCCCTGCGCCGCCATCTCGCGCCAGAGATCGGCGTCGTAACCCTCTTCCGCGTCCAGCACTTTGCGCACCCGATCAGACGATGCGCGCGCGTCCAGCAGTTCGCGCGCGGCGTCGCGCAACGCGATCTGATCGGCGGAGAGGTCGAAGTCCATTGGCAGAACGAGGTTAGCCAATGCCTGACACGCGCGTCACGGTACGCTCGCCGCGTGGACCTCGCGCCCACGCCCGAACAAGAAGCGTTCCGCGCTGAGCTCCGATCCTGGCTCGAGTCGAACGCCGATTGGGACGTGCCCGCAGGCGAACGCGCCCCCCGTCATGACGACCTCGACGTCGAGTTCGCGTTCCTGCGCGACTGGCAACGAAAGCTCGCCTCGGGTCACTGGGTCGGTGTGACCTGGCCGACGGAGTACGGCGGACGCGGGCTTGGCCCGGTGGAGCACGCCATCGTGCAAGAGGAATTCGCGCGAGCCGGAGCGCCCGAGCTCGTCGGGCGTATTGGTGTCAATCTCGCCGGGCCAACGCTGCTCGCGAATGGCACCCCCGAGCAGAAGGCCCGCTGGCTCCCCCACATCCTCGACGCGAGCACGATTGTCTGCCAGTTGTTCAGCGAGCCCAACGCCGGGAGTGACCTCTCGTCGGTCCGCACCAAGGCAGCGCCCGTCGAGGGCGGGTGGTCGTTGTCGGGCCAGAAGGTATGGACGTCCTACGCGCAATACGCAGACTGGGGAGTGTGCCTCGCCCGATCCAACCCCGACGTGCCAAAGAACAAAGGCATCACGTACTTCATGGTCGACATGCACGCACCCGGTGTCACGGTGCAGCCGCTGGTGCAACTCACCGGCGAGGCGGAGTTCAACGAAGTCTTTCTCGACGAGGTTTTCGTTCCTGACGATCAGGTGATCGGTGATGTTGACGCCGGCTGGCGGGTGGCGAACTCCACGCTTTCCCACGAGCGCGGCATCAACCCACGACAGCTGGTCATCCACACCCAGCTGACCGAAGACCTCGTACGGATGGCAGTCAACGGTCCGGCGTACGACGATCCACGGCTCCGTCAGAGCGTCGCCCAGTCCTACATCGAGATGCGGTTGTTCCAACTGCACTCGCTGCGCTCACTGTCGCGGCTGGCCAAGGGACAAGAACCCGGGCCCGAGGGATCCCAGCTGAAGCTGTACTGGTCGCAGATGAGCCAGCGCATGCACGACGTCGCGCTGAAAGTGCTCGGTGGCGACGCGCCGTTGTGGGGTTCGTGGCAACGGTCGTGGCTCTACTACCGTGCGGCATCTATCTGGGCGGGCACCAACGAGATCCAGCGCAACATCCTGGGCGAGCGCGTTCTGGGATTACCAAGGGAGCCAGTGCCGTGACCGACGTACTGATCTACGAAGTGCGCGGTCCGATCGCGTGGTTGACCATGAACCGCCCGGAGGCGCGCAACGCGCAGGACACCGCCCTGATCGACGCGATCGACGCCGCCCTGGACCGGGCCGATGCCGACGACGACATCCGGGTCGTCGTTCTCGCAGGAGCGGGCGAGCACTGGTCCGCCGGGCATGACCTCAAGGCGTTGCTGTCAGACGCCGACGAGTGGGCTCGGATGCGCGCTACCGCCGAAGGCAAGTGGCGCCACGAAGAAGTGATGTACGCCGGGCGCTGCGAACGGCTCTACCACTTCCGCAAGCCGACGATCGCCGCGGTGCAGGGTGCGTGTGTCGCCGCCGGCATGATGCTCGCGTCGATGTGCGATCTCATCGTTGCTGCGGATGACGCATTCTTCGCCAATCCGGTCGCCCGGATGACGGGCGTCGGCGTCGAGCTGCTCGTCGAGCCATGGGAGCTCGGCTTCCGCAAGGCCAAGGAGTTCCTCCTCACCGGGGACCGCATTGACGCGCACGAGGCGTGGCGTCTCGGGCTGGTCAACCGCGTCGTACCGCGATCCGAGCTCGATGCGCAGACGCAGACACTCGCCGAGCAGGTCGCGCAGGTTCCTCCGATGACTGCCGAGATGACGAAGCGATCGATCAACCAGGCTGCTGCGCTTGCCGGCAAGGAGCACTCCTGGCGTTACCACTTCGCCCTCCATCAGTACGCGTCGAACACCGAGACGGCGTTACGCGCCAACGAAGAGCGCCGCGCCAACTCTCGGTTTGTGCAGGGCAAGTCCGAGCCCGCGTCGGGTGACCCAGCACCAAGCGGAGACGGCGGATGACCCAGCCGCCACTGGCGGGGTTGCGCGTGATCGATGTCGGTACCCGGATCGGCGCACCTTTTTGTGCTGGTCTGCTTGGCGAGTGGGGTGCCGATGTCATCAAGGTCGAAGACCCGCGCGCCGGTGACTTCATGCGCACCATCGGACCGTTCGAGGATGGCTACTCGCTGTTCTGGGCGGTGGAAGGTCGCGGTCGACGATCCGTGACGTGCGACCTGCGCCAGCCACTGGGACAAGAGTTGTTCCGCAAGCTCGCGACCACTGCTGACGTGGTCGTCGAGAACTTCCGGCCCGGCACGATGGAACAGTGGAACCTCGGGCCGGCTGAGCTCGACCCGCGCCTCATCTACGTGCGCATCTCTGTGTTCGGTCAGGACGGACCGTGGGCCAAACGACCAGGGCTCGACCGTCTCGGCATTGCGTACGGCGGGCTGCTGCACCTCACCGGCTATCCGGATCGTCCCCCAGTGCGTCCGGGCGTGACCGTGTCGGACTATCTCACTGGCGTGTTCGCGGCCGAGGCGGCGCTTGCTGCGCTCTATGCGCGCGACGCGCGCGGCGACGGCACCGGGGCCGTCGTCGACGCACCGCTGTACGGCGCGATCTTGCGCATCCTCGAGTGGACGATCGCCGGTCATGACCGGCTCGGGATCATTCGCGGTCGGGAAGGCAACCGGCTCGCCAACTCCGCCCCCCTCGACAACTATCTGAGCGGCGACGGTCGTTACGTATGCATCGTTGCCGGGTCGGACGCGAACTTCGCGCGGCTATGTCGGGCGATGCAGCGGACGGATCTGGTCGACGATGCGCGGTTCGCGACGCTCGAAGAGCGGGCCAAACACGGCGACATCATCAACGGCATCGTCGCCGACTGGTGTGCTGGGCTGGCCTCCGCCGACATCGAAGCGGCCTGCCTCGCCGAGGACGTTCCCGTTGGCACGGCGTACGACGCCGCTGACATCGCCACGAACGAGCACATGCTGAGCCGCGGCGACCTCATCACAGTGGACGACCCGGTCGTCGGGCCCATCAAGCAGCAGGCGCCGTACCCCCGACTTTCGACGATGCCGCCCACGGTCCCCCGGGGTGCACCAATATTGGGTGCGCACAACGACGACGTGTGGGGCGAGCTGCTCACAGCCGAGGAGTACGCCACGGCCCGCGACGCCGGCGCAATCTGACCGGAGACAGGGAGGGAGATCGGGGTGCTGCCGGGTTGGGGACTGACGATGCACACCGCGGTCGTCGCCGCGATCGTCCTGGTCTCTCTCAGCATCGGCACACGACTGATCCGACGACGCTGGGCTCGCGTCACCTCCGCAGCTGCGTGGGAGACCGCACTGATCTGCGCTGTCTACGCGCTCTGGCAGCTCGTTGGCGACATGGCCAGGACTCGCGTGACGGGTGGCATCTCGCACGGCTTCGCAGTGTGGAATTTCGAACGCGCCATCCACATGCCCAGCGAGGCGGGACTGCAGCGACTGTTCCTGCCGCACCACACGACGATTCAGGGAGCCAACCTCTATTACGCCGGGGCGCATCTCAACAGCATGTGGATCTTCCTGGTCTGGCTCTGGTCTCGACATCGCGACGAGTACACACGCTGGCGCAACATCGTCGTCTTCAGCACCGGCTTCTGTTTGCTCGTGCAGATGATCCCGGTCGCTCCACCGCGGTTCCTGCACGGCATTGGCGTGATTGACACACCACTGCTCTATCACCAATCGGTCTATGGAGCGTTCGGCGAGACGATCGCGCAACAACTGTCCGCAATGCCGTCCGTGCACGTCGGTTGGGCTGTGCTGATCGCGTGGGCGGTCATCACGGTGAGCCCGAGTCCGTGGCGGTGGTTGGTGCTCGTGCATTTGACACTGACGGTCTTCGTCGTGACGGTCACCGGAAACCACTTCTGGCTTGACGGTGTCGCAGCGGCAGCGCTGGTTGTGCTGGCGTTCTACGTCGAACGCCTCCGCTCTTTTGCAGGGACAGCACTTCGAGAACGTGTCGTCACGCGGCTTCGACCACTGGTCCCGGCTCCGCAGAGCGAAGCGGTTTAGGCTGCCTGACGTGGGGGTCACCGTCGCCGTGCACGACGGGCTGTTCACGACTGGTGACAACCCGCATCTGCTTGGCAGCCGCTGCACAGAGTGCGGCGGCTATCACTTCCCCCGCCATGAGACGTGTGCCTACTGCTCGAGTGAACGCGTCGAGCCGGTCACTCTGTCGGACACCGGCACTGTCTGGGCCTGGACAGCGGTGACTGCGGCACCACCGGGCTACCGCGGCGAGGTGCCCTTCGGTTTCGGTGTTGTCGAGCTCCCTGAAGGGCTACGCGTCGTCACGCGCATCACCGTGACCGACCCGGACCAGCTCTCGCTGGGCCAGGCCATGCGTCTCGTGATCGTCCCGTTGCACACCGACGACGCGGGCAACGACGTCGTGACCTACGCGTTCGAGCCGGCATGACAGGAGTCAGCGTCGCCGGCGTAGGCCTGCACCCGTTCGGGCGCTTCGACGGGCTGACGACAACCGACCTTGGTGCTGTCGCCGTGCGCGCTGCACTCAACGAGGCCGAGGTCGGCCGCGGCGGCTTCCAAGCCGCGTTTTGCGGTACGGCGTACGCCGGCGTCGCCGCCGGACACAAGGTGCTCAGCGCGCTGGGCATGACCGGTATGCCGATCGTTGACGTGGAAGCCGGCTGTGCCAGCGGGAGCGCTGCACTGATGCTGGCCGCCGGTGCGATCCGCGCCGGCCAGTACGACACCGTCCTGGTGTTCGGCATCGAGAAGATGCCGAAGGGCATCATCCGCTCTTCGTTCTTCGAGCCCTGGCGAGAAGAGGCAGGGCTCGCGGCGACACCGGCGTACTTTGCCCTCCGCGCGCAGCGTCTGATGCTCACGTCCGGAGTGACGAAGGATCACCTCGCCAAAGTCGTCGTCAAGAACCGACGCCACGGCGTCAACAACCCCGACGCGATGTTCCAGAAGGAAGTGACCGCGGAAGAGGTGCTCGCCTCCCGGGTCATCTGCGAACCACTGCATCTGTGGATGCTCTGCTCACCCAACGAAGGAGCGGCAGCGGTCGTGCTCCGTCGCGGCGACGACGGCGTACAGCTCGCTTCCGCTGTGCTGCGATCACATCTTCCCGGTGCCGTGCTCGGCGAAGCGACACCGCTGGCTGGGCTGGCGGACGACACCATCCCCGCGGCGTCGACCCTCGCCGCCCGCGCTGCCTATGAAGAAGCCGGTGTGGGACCCGATGCGCTCGACGTCGTCGAATGCCAGGACACGGATGCTGCGCGTGAGCTGATCTCCTACGAAGAACTCGGCCTGTGCGCTGCCGGTGAGTCGGCGAAACTCATCGACAACGACGACACGCTGCTGGGAGGGCGGCTGCCCGTCAACGTCAGCGGCGGCCTGTTGTCGAAGGGTGAGCCGCTGGGCGCTTCCGCACTCGGACAGGTCGTCGAGTTGGTTCGCCAGCTTCGCGGACAGTCCGGGCCGCGTCAGGTTGCAAACGCGCGCGTTGCCCTCGGCCATACGGTCGGCCGCGGCGCAAACGCGGGTGTGGTGATCCTCACCCGCTGACACGGATTCGGCGGCGGCACCAGACCGTCAGGATCGACCCAGCGACCAGCAACACCCACCCGAGTAACGCCGGCCAGGTAGGAACGCCGGTCGCCGGCAGCACGGGTGTAGCGGACGCCGCGACGCCCGTGGATCGCGCGGCGATGGCGACAGTGAGACGGTGGGCTGCTCCAATATCAGGGCCGGTCAGACCCGGATCGATGAATCCGTACAGAACCTCAGCATTCTTCTGTGCCGAGGTTGGGGTTGTCGGAGTAATCCGAAGATTGAAGGTTCGGGTCTGATGAGGCGCCATCCTGAACCGCGGCATCAACCCATAGTCGCCGTTGCCCTGAGGGCCGGAATACCACTGGAGGGCCTGGAACCCGCTGGACGACGGTGACCACGCCAACCGAAGGTGGACGTGCCCCGTCTTCGGTCTGATGACCAACGAAGCCGCGATGCCATCATTGATCTCGGAGTAGGTGCTATCGCTCGCGTTGGTGTAGCTCACCGTGAACGTGCTCGCGGTATCGATACGCAATGTCTTGGGGAACTGTGTCGACACCGTTGGCGCGGTAAGCCTCAACACCCGCTCCGTCGATGCGACCGGCGGCCCCGGCTTCGGGTTGCCTTGCGCGTCGACCTTGACGAGCTCGGTGATCGAACGAAAGACCGCGTTCGCTCCGCCATACATCCCGATTGACGCGCGGATGCGCAGATGCTCGGTCACCGTGGACCCCGGCGCATAGCCGCTGGTCGGGTACAGGTAGAAGTACGCAAGCCCCATCGAACCCTGCGGCTGTGCGTCCACCGTCTGGTAGCTCGATCCCACCCGCTGAGCCAGCAGAACGACCGGCTGAAATGCGTCGTCGATGTTGTACCGGATGCCGATTCGCACCCTGGTCGGGCCGTCCAGCGGCACGTCCGGTGTAGTGACGGTGAGCGTTTCGTCCAGCGGATCTCCCTCGATGCCAAAGTGGGTCGGCCCGGCCCAGGTGAGCGACGCAGTGGTCGCCCCGCGCGCTGGCACCCCTCCGACAACCCACGTGGCGAACACCGGCATCAGTGCCAGGGCTGCAATTCGGCGAACCCAGCTCATCCTTGCCTCCGGTCGCGTCAACTCTGAGGCAAGCGCGCGGTTCGCGAACGTGGCCCCGCTATGGATAACGGCGGGGGCTTCGCTCCGGTTGTCATCGCCGGCGTCGGCTGTCGATGCCGACCTGACCGATCGTCGAAATCACCCGAGCAGCAGCGCGGCGAGCGCGCGTCGGTCCAGCTTGTCCCCGGCGGTCAGCGGAAGCGCGTCGACCAGGCGAATGTCCTCCGGAAGCTTGTACGCCGCGAGGTGTGCTGCGGCGTACTCGCGCAACGTCTGAAGCGTCGGGGCGGGACCATCGGACACAACACAAGCAACCCCGATCTCTCCCATCACGTCGTCCGGCCGTGGCACAACGGCAATAGCGCGAACGCCGGGCGCACCGGACAGCACGGCTTCCACCTCGACAGGGAAGACGTTGTAGCCACCCCGGACGTACATCTCCTTTTGCCGGCCCACAAGGTGCAGCCGACCACGCTCGTCGATGAATCCGACATCACCGGTGCGCACGAAGCCATCGGACGTGAGCGCCGCCGACGTGGCATCAGCATCGCGCCAGTAGCCGGACATGACAGCGGCTGACCGCAACAGCACCCCGCCGACAGTGCCGACCTGCACGTCGGTGTCGCCATCGCGGATCGCCAGCTCGACGCCGGGTTGTGGTCGACCGACGGTCTCTTCTGCGTCCTCTGGTGGGTCACTCGGATGAGTCCCGCATCCGATCCCGGCCTCAGTGCACGAGTACCGCGTCGACACTGCTGCATTCAGACGCTCTCTCGCCGCACGGACAAGTGCCGGTGTTGCCGGCGCGCCACCGATGATTACAACGCGAACACTCGACAGGTCCAGCTCTCGCGATAACGGGTCCGCGAGCATGAG
This sequence comes from Frankiales bacterium, assembly GCA_033851265.1. Taxonomy (GTDB): domain Bacteria; phylum Actinomycetota; class Actinomycetes; order JAWWOW01; family JAWWOW01; genus JAWWOW01. The sequence goes on along the minus strand of JAWWOW010000004.1, from coordinate 177,070 downwards.
CGCCAGTTGGGTTGGTACGCCGGACAGCGTCGTCAACTGATGCTCCGCCGTCATGCGCAAAGCGTCTGACGGACGCCAGCGACCCATGAGGTGCGTCGTACCACCCGACTGCAGAGAGCCAGCGAACTTCGTCATGAAGCCCAGGTGCGCTAGCGATGTCCCCGCCAGCGACGCGCCGCCATGCCCCCAGGAGTCGCCGTGATCGATGGCGCGAATCGCGTCGATCTGCCGGTTGCCGAAGACCGCACCTCTTGGCATGCCGGTCGTCCCCGAGGTGAAGACGATCGCCACCGGATGCTCGGGATCATCAGCGATCTCCGGCGGAGCGCCGCCGCGGATGCGCAGGTCGTCGAGCGTCGCTCCCTCGTCGATGACAAGGACAGGCTCGACGAGCCCAATCAGGTTGGTCCGCTCCGCATCGGTGAGCCGGGTGTTGATGCCCGCCGAGATGGCCCCGAGCTTGGCGGCGGCGAGATAGCAGACCGGGTAGGCCAGATCCGTGGGAAGCACGAGCGCCACCACGTCGCTGTGGCGCACTCCCCGAGCGGCCATACCGGCCGCCACCTCGTTGGAGAGCACGTCGAGCTCGGCGTACGTCAGCTGCCTCTCACCGGAGACGAAGGCGGTGCGGTCGCCAAAGCGGAGCGCAGCCTCGCGCGCGGTGTCCGCCAGCCCCATCCTTCGACCGCCTTTCTAACCCTGACACCGACGTTAGTGTCAGGGTTCGGCCGTGATCCTCTACCCTGCCCGATATGGCCAGTCGATCCCGGTCTGCGACCGCCGCCGCAAAGGGTGGTGCACCCGCGCAGGAGCGCGAGCTGCGAGCGCAGGGACGCAAGACGATGCGCAAGCTGCTCGATGCCGGCCGGGTCGTCTTCGAGCAGCGGGGCTATCACGCGGCGCGGGTCGATGACGTCGTCAAGATGGCGAAGACGTCACACGGGACCTTCTACCTGTACTTCTCCAACAAGGAAGACCTGTTCAAGGCGCTCGCCGACGATGCCATGAACGAGATGGCGGGGCTCTCCGACGAGCTCGGCAACATCGGCTCGGACGAAGACGGCCGGGTCGCGCTGCGCGCCTGGATCGAACACTTCCACGACACCTACTCGCGGCACAGCACCATCATTCGGGCCTGGACCGAGGGCGAGATCGTCGACAACGACCTCGGCCGGCAAGGCCAACGGCTGCTGGGTCGATTGGTACAGACGCTGGCCGACCGCATCGCCGAAGCCGACAGCGGAGTCGTTGATCCCGACGTAGCCGCACTCGCGTGCCTGTCCATGCTCGAGCGCTTCATCTACCTCGCTCAGTCGCGCAAGATCGAATTCGATCGCGAGGGAATGCTCGACACCCTCACATCCGTCGCACACACCGGCTTCTTCGGCGGACAGCCAGCAGTCGGGCGGCCGCGTCGCCTTCGCCGCGCCCGCTGACCCATGCCACGGCTGGAGAACCGCGTCGCCATCATCACCGGCGCCGGTGAGGGAATCGGTCGTGGTCTCGCACGAGTGTTTGCCAATGAAGGCGCGCGCGTCCTCGTCGCGGACCTGAACGAAGAGCTGGGCCGGCGTACGACGGATGAACTCGGAGGCGGCGCGGTGTTTGCCGCGGTCGACGTACGCGACAAGCAACAAGTCCATGCAATGGTGCAGACGGCCCTTGATACCTGGGGCACGGTCGACATCCTCGTCAACAACGCCTGGGGCGGTGGCGGGCTCAAGCGGGTCGAACACAAGACTGATGAGGACATGCAGCACGGCTTCGGTGTCGGTTACTACGGTCCGCACTGGGCCATGCAGGCGGCCTTCCCGGCGATGAAGGCCAATGGATACGGCCGCATCATCAACATGTGCTCGCTCAATGGAGTCAACGCGCACATGGGTACGGCGGAGTACAACGTCGCCAAGGAGGCGTTGCGCGCACTGACTCGCACCGCCGCACGCGAGTGGGCGGCGTACGGAATCACGGCCAATGTCATCTGTCCCGCAGCGCGGTCAGCGGCGTTCCTGCGCGCGGCCGAGATGATGCCCGGTCTCGCCGAGACGGCGGACGCCATGAATCCGATGGGACGGATGGGCGACCCCGAGACCGACATCGCACCGGTCGCGCTGTTCCTCGCGAGCGAGGACAGTCGCTATCTCACGGGCAACACGCTGTTCGTCGATGGCGGCGGTCACATCAATGGCTCCCCCTGGGCGCCCGAGCTTCCCGACGAGTGACTCGCCCGGGCGAGGGAAGGAAACCCGCATGAGCGAAGACGCCCCCGAGGCCAAATCAGAACGCAAACCCGAAGCCGCGCCGGAAGCCCAGGAAGAAAAGGTCGATGGCCGCGAGGTCTTCGTCGCCCGCGATGAGAGTGGCGTCACTGCAGTCTCAGAAAGCGAGAAGGGCGCAGACCCTCGCGTCGTCAAGGACTCCGAGGACGACGAGGGTGATGAGGACAAGAACAGCGACGACAGCAATACATGACCGCGGTTGGCGAACGTCGTGCCGTAACCTGACGCCCACGTCAGGGTGCGGAGGGGCGGATGGATCTCGAGTTCACCACCGAGCAGGAAGCGTTGCGCGATGGCGTGCGCGCGCTGCTCGACCGTGAATGTCCGGCCTCCGTCGTCCGCGAACTCGTCGAGAAGGGCCGCGCCGCCGAACGCCTGTGGTCCGCGCAGGTCGCAACCGGATGGACCGCCCTGGCCATCCCTGAAGACGCGGGCGGCCTCGGTCTGGGCGCGGTAGAGGTAGCACTCGTCGCGGAGGAAGCCGGTCGCGTCGTCGCACCGGGACCGTGGCTGGCGACGACGACGCAGTACGCCGCGATCGTCCACGAGGTAGCCACGGCCGAACAGGCGCGCGCCCTGCTCACCCCCGTCGCGGACGGATCGATCACCGGCGCCCTGGCACTGGCCGAAGACCCAACCGGAAACCCCCCCGATGTAGTCCGCACCATTGCCCGCCGCAGCGGGGACGGATGGGTTCTCGACGGGACCAAGCACGTCGTCGTTGGTGGCGACGAAGCAGACATGCTCGCTGTCGTGGCAGCCATCGACGAGCCCTCGGACACGCACCTCGGCGTCTTCGTCGTCCCCGCCGCGAGCGTCCCGATCGCGCCGGTCGCAACCGTCGACCGCACCCGCCCCTGGGCGACGGTCGTGCTCGACGGCACCACGGTCGAGCACGGTCTCGGTGACCCCGGGTCGGCGTACGACGGGATCCGCCGCGCGCTTGACCTGGCCACGGTTGCGCTGGCAGCAGAGACGGTCGGTGCGTGTGCAGCGTTGGTGGATCGAACCATCGAATACGCCAAGCAGCGCGAGCAGTTCGGTGTGCCCATCGGCAGCTTCCAAGCGGTGAAGCACAAACTGACCGATGACTACGTCGCGGTCGAACGAGCACGCGCGGCCGTCTACTACGCCGCCTTGACCGTTGCCGAAGACGACCCGCGCCGGGCCGCGGCAGTAGCCATGGCCAAGGCCGCAGCCGGTGATTGCGAACACCGCGTCACCGAGGACGCGATCCAGACACATGGCGGCATCGGGTACACGTGGGAGCACGACCTTCAGTTGTGGGTGAAGCGGGCCAAGGCGAACGGCGCCCTGCTCGGGACAGCCACGTGGCACCGTGCCCGGCTTGCGAGCCTCATCGGTCTGCCAGAGGTCGTGTCATGACCGACACGGACAACGTGGACGACGTCTGGTCATCGGCATTGCAACACCACCAGACCTACCTGCAGCACATCGGCTTGCGCATGCTCCCCGACGACGGCACCGGCATGGGGATCTGTGAGGTGGATCTCCGCCCCGACCTCATCAACAACGCGGGAATGCTGCAGGGCGGGATCGTTGCCACCATCATCGACTGCGCGGGCGGCATCGCGGCATCACGAGCGACGAACTCCATGAAGACGTTCACCGCCGACATGAACATTCACTTCCTCGCTGCCGGGCGCGTCGGTCCAGTCCGGGCCATCGGCACGGTCCTCCGCCAAGGACGGACATCGGTCGTCACTGAGGTACGGGTCTACGACACTGGCGCGGACGACCGGCTCATGTCTCTTGCGACTTTGACCTTCCAGCTGCCGAGCACGCCGGACTGAGTCACCACGCGTGGCCGGGCTCGGTGGAGCGCGGCTTTTTCAGCCAGCGCTCCCCTGGCGCCGGCGTCGAGTGCCGGATCGTGACGGAGATCCGTGCACCCACCGGCCGCTTGGTCTTGGGCACGTGATGCTCCCACTCGGCCTGGCACGCACCACCCATGACGATCAAGTCCCCGTTGCCCGGCTCCAACGTGTGCAGCGTCTTTGTCGTGCCTCGTCTGCGCAGCATGAAGCGTCGTGGCGATCCGAGCGAAACCGTCGCGACGAGCGGCTGCGTCATGACGAGGCGGGTGCGGTCACCGTGCCAGGCGACGCTGTCGGCGCCGTCGCGGTAGAGGTTGGCCCAGATCCGGTCGAAGTCGACGCGGTAGCGCTCGCTCAGCGCAGCGGCCATGGCCCCGAACTCCGGCGGCACGTCGGGGTCCTCCGCGTCTGTTGACCAGCCGGCGGTCAGCCGCGGCTCCGGGATCCTCTTGTCGTACATCCATCGCGTGCGCTGCTGCCAGCGGCCTGACTGCACGAGTCTCGCGAACAGCTCGTCGGCTCCGGCGAGCCAGCCCGGGCAGTAATCGACCCAGGATCGCTCGTCGAGCTGGATGCGTCGGAGGCCGTCGTACGACGGGTCGAAGTCGGGTGAACCCGTGTCGATGAGCGACGGCTGCCAGGTCAGGTCCGGTTGCACCCCTCCAATTTAGGTCGGGGGTCTGTCAAAGATCGGGGTGCGATGTCTCGGCCTGGTCGCTCGGTCGCAGCGGCTCGCGACGGGGCACGAGCATCGAGGAGAAGTCGGCGATCGCGATCATGTTGCCCGCGTCGTCGGCCACCTGGCACTCGACCACCGTCAGCTGCCGGCCAGCACGCAGGACCCGAGCCGCGGCGCGGACGACGTCCGTCTTCGGTCGACCCAGATAGCGCACGTGCAGGTCGGCCGTGACGATGCTCTCGATACCCGGCCGAAACCTGCTGCCGAGTGCGGCCGCCGTACCCGCGGCGACGTCGATAAGGGTGGCGATGGCACCGCCGTGCAGGTTGCCGGTCGAGTTGAAGGCCTCCTCGGCCACCGGCATCTCGACGATGACCTCGTCGGATCCGAGGGTGACGAACCGCAAGTTCAGCAGCCGTTGAATCGCCGAGTCCGGCATGTGGTCGCGCATGAGCCGAAGAAGCTCCGGGTCCTCGCCGAGAACAACAACCGGATCGATGCTGGGCTGGTCAGTCACGCAGCGACTGTACTGAGGCCGATACGATGACGCGCACGTCAGGGTTGTTCAACGGGAGGCTCGGGTGTTCGTCGCATATCCACCCGAGATCGAAGCATTCCGCACTGAGTTGCGTGCGTGGCTCGACACGAATCTTGACGAGGACGTGCGCGCGGCAGGGAGCGACCCGGCAGGTCCGCTGACGCAGGACGCTGTCGAAGTGCTGCGCAAGTGGCAGCACAAGCTCGCGGACGCCGGCTACGCAGCGGTTGCGTGGCCGCACGAGTACGGCGGTCGCGGAGCGGGCGTCCTCGAGCAGGTCGTGCACACCGAGGAGATGGACCGTGCGCGTGCGCCAGGTGACCTGAATCCGATCGGGATGTCGAACATCGCGCCGGCGATCATGACGTGGGGCACCGAGGAGCAGAAGCGCACGATGCTGCCGCGGATGCTGCGCGGCGACGACATCTGGTGCCAGGGGTTCTCCGAGCCGGAGGCCGGATCGGATCTCGCCTCATTGCGGACGACGGCGATTCGTCACGGTGATGAGTACGTCGTCACCGGCCAGAAGGTCTGGACGACGCTGGCACAGCTCTCCAACTGGTGTGAGTTACTCGTGCGCACCGATCCGGCAGCGCCGAAGCATCGCGGCATCTCCACGCTGCTCGTCGACATGTCACTGCCGGGTATCGACGTGCGTCCGCTGCGGACGATGACGGGTGAGCACGAGTTCAACGAGATCTTCTTCGACAACGTGCGGGTGCCGGTCGCTGCGTTGCTCGGACCCGAGAACGACGGCTGGCGGGTCGCCATGACGACGTTGGCCAACGAACGCGCCGGCGTACTCAAGCTTTATCTCGGCATGCGCCGCAAGGTCACCCGGCTGTACGACGCCGCTCGCGAAGCAGGTCGTGCCGACGACCCGGTCGTGCGTCAGGCACTGGCGCGTTGCTACCTCGAAGCCGAGCTGTTGAAGGGGTTATCGGATGCATCGGTTCGGGCGGCCCTGGACGGCCGCGAACCTGGACCGGAAGGCAGCCTCGGCAAGCTGTTCTGGGCGGAACTCGACCACCACATCGCGGAAGCGGCAGGTCTCGTCCTCGGCCCGCTCGCGAACACCGGTCAGTGGGGCGCGACGCGCGTCTACACGCCGTCGATGTCCATCGCGGGTGGTACGACGGCGGTGAACAAGAACATCATCGCGACGCGCATCCTCGGTCTTCCCCGGTCCTGACGCTCGTCGTTGGGCCGCAGTCGGCACGTTTTAGAGCCGCGGTCAGTGACGGCGGCCCAACGCCATCTGACCTGCCTTGCCGGGACAACCAACGACAACAAGGATTCACGGTGTGATCGCCCGTCCCAGCGCGGCTATCGTCATCGCGCTCACGTTGGCTCTTGGTTCCGGATGCGGCCAGGGGCACGGAGCGCTCGTGTCCAGCGACCTCGAGTGTCAGTCGGCTCCGTTTACGTCACGCGCCACGAGCGGTGACCTCGAGCGCGATCCCCTTGAGGGACCGGCGACGACGGCGATTCATGACGGCGCCGTACGCGATGACCTGGTCCTCGACAACGCATTGCGACTCGAACCGCCACGGGAAGACGACCGGGCGGCGTACGCCGGGTCTTCTGCGCTCTGCATGGTGCTGGCCTCGTCGATGGTCCAGGGTGGCAATGTCGGGCAACAGTCGGCCGACACCATCGCATTCGGGCTCGGTCGCGTGACGGTCCCTGCTGAGCTGCTCAGCGGACACGAGCCTCAGGGCGACGCCGTCGCGTACAGCGGTTCGACCGACGGCGTCTCAACGGTGTTCGCAAAGACTCCACCACCTGAGCCGTACGAAGGTCGACTGGCCTGGATTGGCATCGTCAGCGACATCAGTAATTGCCATTTCAACCGGATCAGCGGTTCCGACCCGATCACCGATCCCACGCCACCCACCCAGTCCCACAACTACGGCGTCTTCATCGTCGACGCGGCGACCGGGTCGGATCTGGTCCGTTACAGCGAGCCGGGCCCCTGCGGTGGTTCCGACACGTCGCCGTCCTTCGGCGTGCCCATCACGCAGATGTCCGTGCCGTGGACGCTGGTCTCCGAAGAACCTGACCGGTCAAGCGCGCAGATCGCCTTCCAGGTCGGGCCATGCGACGGGTACGAGGGCGTGGTCCTGGCGGACCAGGACAACCCAGCTCTCGTCGGTGTCTATGTCCAACGACCAAGCACCAGTTCATGCGCCCCGAACCATCGGATCGTTGAGAAGATGCGCGCTGCCGTTGTCGGGGCGAAGTTGCCCGCGCACCTGGAGCACGCGCCAGTCGGCCCATACGTGGGCTGAGTCGTCAGCCCGATTCGCGGAGTTGCGTGCGCAGGTCGGTCTTGCGGATCTTGCCGCTAGCGGTCCGCGGGAAGTCGTTGACGACGCGCAGGTCTTCCGGCCACTTCTGTCGGGCAAGACCTGAGTCGGCGAGATGCCGGCGTACTGCGTCGAGATCCGGCGCGGACTGACCGCTGACCGCGCGGACGAACGCGCATGCATGCTCACCTAGGCGTTCGTCCGGGGCGGCGACGACGGCCACCTCTGCAACGCCCGGCAGCTGGCTGACTAGCTCTTCGACCTCGGCCGCGCTGATGTTCTCCCCGCCGCGAATGACGATGTCCTTCTTGCGGTCCGTGATGGTCAGGTAGCCGTCCTCGTCGAGAACACCGACGTCCTCGGTGCAGTACCAGCCATCCGCGTCGAACACATCGGCGGTCGACGACGGATTCACGTAGCCGACGAAGCAGTCGGGGCCACGGCTCCAGATCTCCCCGTCGTCGGCCAGCCGGATCTCGACTCCAGGAAGTGGCTTGCCATCAGTGCCTAACCGCTTCTCGATCGGGTCGCCGTGCACACATCCCGTGATCGACGGATGCTCCGTTGAGCCGTAGAGCCGCGCGATGCTGATGCCGAGTCGGGTCGCACGATCAGCCACCGCACGCGGCACCGCCGCGCCACCCAACCCGACGTACTTCATGTGCTCCAGGTGTTCGCTCGTCAGCTGCGGCGCGTCAAGCAACGAGGTGAGGAAGTACGTCGCTCCACTTCCAGCCGTCAGGTTGTCGCGCACGATCGTGGTGAGCACGTCGCCCGACTCCCAGACGTCAGTGAGATGCACCGGGATCCCCCGCCACAGCGGGATCAGCAGCGCCGCGAGCATGCCGATGCCGTGTCCGACGGGCGCGCCGACGAGGGTCGCCCGGTGATCCGGAGACTGCGTCGCGGCGAGTTGACGGATCTCCGCGCCGATCGTGTGATGCGTGTGTACGACGCCCTTCGGCGTCGCCGTCGTACCCGATGTGTAGGCCACGAGTGCCGGCCAGTCCGGGGCGACGCGCACCGGCTCGGCGTACTCCTCCCCAGCCACGAAGTCACGCCAGGACGTCGCCCACGCGGGCGCCCCCCGACCGACCGTCACCACGTCCTCGAGACCCGGCAAGTCGTCCCGGATGCTTTCCAGCGCGTCGAGCGGACGCAGCTTGCCGAACGACTCGGCGACAACGAACAGCCGCGCCCCGGACTCATGCAAGATGTGCCGAACCTCATGCGATCCGTAGAAGTGAACGATCGGGGCGACGACCGCGCCGACCATCGCGGCGCCGTAGTACGTCGCAGCGGCTTCGATCCAGTTCGGCAGCTGGAAGGCGACGACGTCGCCGGCGCCGATGCCGCGTTTGGTCAGACCCGTCGCGACGCGGCGGGCCAGCGCGAGCAGCTCGCCGAACGTGACCCGCGCGGGCCGGAACTGCGAGTGGACGACGAATTCCAGATTGGCGTTGTCAGCCAACCGCCCGCAGAGCAATGCTCCGAGTGACTCGTCGGTCCACCAGCCTTCGGCCCGGTAGTGCGCCGACATCTCGGGTGGCTTCGCGCGCAGCGACCACGACTCGAAGGGCGGCACCGCGAGAGTGTCGCAGGTCGTCCGTACGCTGCCCCGTCGTGGAGTCGTTGTCGATCGGGCAGGCGCGACGGCTTGCCATCGTTTCCCAAGGTCTCGGTCGCGACCGCAAACCCGGCTCTCGAGACCGTCGCCACCTGCGCACGATGCTCGCGCGTACGGGTCTCATCCAGATCGACAGCGTCAATGTCCTCCTGCGCGCGCAGTACATGCCCGGCTGGTCACGACTCGGCGCCTATCCGCGCGACCTGCTCGACGCCATGGTCTACCGGCACCGCGAGCTCTTCGAGTACTGGGGCCACGAGGCTGCGCTCCTACCGGTCGAGCTGCAGCCGCTGATGCGATGGCGGATGCATCGCGCCGAGCACCAGGCCGAAACCTGGGGCGGCATCGCCCGCCTTGCCAAGGAACGCCCCGACTACATCAAGGCTGTGCTCAAAGAGGTCAGCGCACGCGGTCCGGTGACCGCCGGTGATCTCGAGAAGGACTCACCGCGACGCACCGGCAACTGGGGATGGAACTGGGCGGACAGCAAGTTCGCGCTCGAGTACTTGTTCTGGTCCGGCAAGGTGATGACCGCATCGCGCAAGGGCTTCGAGCGGGTCTACGACGTCACGGAGCGCGTGTTGCCGCCCGCGATCCAGGCGCTGCCGACACCGACCGAGGAAGAAGCGCACCACGAGTTGTTGCTCATCGCCGCTCGGTGCCACGGCGTCGGGACCGTCGCGGACCTTGCCGACTACTTCCGGCTGACCAACCCGCAAGCCCGCCCCCGCATCGCCGAGCTGGTCGATGAGGGTCGCCTGCTCGAAGTCGCCGTCGAGGGCTGGCGACACCCGGCGTACGTGCTGCCCGGCACAACGATCCCCCGCAACCTGTCCGGTCGTGCGCTGCTCGCGCCCTTCGACCCGCTGGTCTGGGCGCGCGACCGTGTCGAGCGGTTGTGGGGCTTCCGCTACCGCATCGAGATCTACGTGCCGGCAGCAAAGCGCATGCATGGCTATTACGTGCTGCCGTTCCTCCTCGGTGACCAGCTCGTCGCGCGCGTCGACCTCAAGTCCGACCGGGCCGCTGGGGTGCTTCGGGTCCAGGCGGCGTACACCGAGCCCGGCATCGACAAGGCAGCAGTGACCACGGCACTTGTCGCAGAATTGACCGAGCTCGCCGATTGGCTCGGCCTGACTGGCGTCACCTGGACCGGCCGCGGGGACCTCGCACTCACCCTCTGAACAGCGCTAACCGCTCAGAGATCGCTGTCCGGGCGTCCGTAGAGGTTGGTGACGAGGTCAAAGACACCGTCAACACCGGCGCCGTGCAACGTCATGCCACCATCGATGACCAGGTTGATCCCGGTGATGAATCGCGCCAGCGGTGAACACAGAAACACGACGGCGTCTGCGATATCGCCGGGATCGCCGATCCGTGCGAGTGGCGTCTTCTGCAGCATCATCTCGGTCGCGCCCGGCAGCGACAGCAACGGATCAGTTAGACCGGTGCGGATCATCCCGGGCGCGATCGCATTCACCCGAATCTGCGGCGCATACTCCATCGCCGCGGTGGCCGTCAGCGCCGCTACGCCCGCCTTCGCCGCGGCGTACGGCCCTTCTCCCGACGCTGGTCGTACGCCGCTGATCGATGAGGTGTTCACGATGGACCCGCCGCCGCTCTCCCGGATGAACGGGACGGCCGCGCGAATCCCATGAAAGACGCCATCGAGACTCACCGAGACGACACGACGCCATTCTTCGACGGGGGTCGCGTGGACTTTCGCCTGACCGCCGACCCCGGCATTGTTGAACGCAATAGTCAGTCCGCCGAGAGCCACGGCCGCATCACCGAATGCCCCCGCGAGCGCCTCGGCATCGGTGACGTCGACGGCGTACGACGGCGCACCGAGCTCGGCTGCAACCTTTCCGAGCGAGTCGGCGTCGATGTCGATGAGCGCGACCGTCGCACCTTCTTCCAGGAACCGCTGCGCTGTGGTCTTGCCGATGCCGCTTGCGGCACCCGTGATGACAGCCCGCTGGCCGTCCAGGAGGCCCATCAGCTCAACCCGTACAGCCGAAGCGCATTTCCGCCCATGACCTTCGCCGCCGTCTCCTCGCCAAGCTTGCTCGCGGTCTGCCGCATCTCCTCAACCGTGCCAGGGAAGTCCGCGTCCCAATGCGGATAGTCGCTGGCAAACACGACGGAGTCTGGTCCCAACTGTTCGACGTAGAACTCGAGGAATGGGTCCTCGCACTCGACCGAGAAGTAGCACTGTCCGCGTTCGACGTACTCCCGCGCCGCACTCGTCATCCCCGGCACCATCTCAGCGCGCTTGATCCGGTGCTCCTCGGCCCGAGCCAAGAAGTACGGCGCCCACCCGACACCCGCCTCGAGGAAGGCGAACCGCAGCGTCGGAAACTCGTCGAGAACACCGCCGAGCGCCAGAGCCGTGAACGCGACCATCTGGTCAACGGGGAACGACAGCAGATGCACCTGCGCGTAGTTGCTGAACCTCTCGGCCGCCGGCAACGGGATGTTCATCCCGGGTGCGCTGTGTACGCCGATGGCGAGGTCGACGTCGGCGGCGGCTTCGAAGAACGGCCGCAGCGACGGGTCGTCAAGATTGCGCTGCCCCAATGCGGGCGGGATCGTCACGGCGACAGCTCCGTTTGCCGCGGCGTACTGCAGCTCTTCGATCGAGCGCTCGACATCCTGCAGTGGCACGGTCGCAACACCCTTGAGGCGGTCCGGATATCGCCCACAGACGTCGACCAGCAACCAATCGTTGTACGCCCGGGCAACATCGGCGGCGAGCCCGACATCGCCGTATCCGGTGAGCCCGATCGTCAACCCGCCGTACAACACTTGGACGTCGATCCCCTCGGCATCACAGTCGGCGATGCGCTTGTCCAGATTCGACGCGCCTTCGGCTGCGGCGGGAAGGATCGCCGAGTCGATGGGTACACCGCGACCAGGACCCTCTTGCAACGGGTAGGGCTTGCCGTCGACCAGAGCGACCATCTTGTCGCCGGACTGCACCGCGCCAATCCAGTCCGGGCGCTTCGCGAACAGACCCTTCCACGCAATGACGTCCTCGTTGATGTGTGCGTCGGCGTCGACGACCGTCACCGCTTCTCCCCGCTCTTCGGTAGTCCCAGCACTCGCTCGGCAATGATGTTGCGTTGAATCTCGCTCGTGCCGCCGGCGATGGTGTGTGCGAACGAACGCAGATAGCCCTCGGCGTAGGTCCCGGGCCGGACATCGGTGACCTCGGTCGTCGCGGACCGGTCATAGGCCTCGGCACCGACCGCCTCACTCGCCACGAGCTGCAGGCGGCGGCGCGCCTCGGAAGCGAACAGCTTCAGCAGCGAGTGCTCAGGCGCCGCGCGACCGGAGGCGAACTTCGCGAACCCGCGGTAACCCATGACCTTCATTGCCTGCGCATCGATCCATAGCGACGCGACCGCATCGCGGAACACCGGATCAGCACCGAGCTCCGGGCGTTCCTTGCCCAGCGCGATGAGCGACTCGACCTCCCGCTGCAGAAACGTCTGCTGACCGATCCACAACATCCCGCGCTCGTGTCCGAGCGACGTCATCGAGATACCCCAGCCCTGGCCGCGCTCGCCGACGAGCGCGTCCGCCGGCACCCGCACGGAGTCGAAGAACACCTCGTTGAAGTCGGCATAGTCGGGCTCAACGAGCTCTGGCAACGGGCGACAGGTGATCCCCGGTGCGGACATGTCGATGATCAGCACGCTGATGCCCTTGTGTTTCGGCGCGTCGGGTTCGGTGCGCACGAAGCAGAAGCAGAAGTCTGCGTCGTGCGCTCCACTGGTCCAGACCTTCTGGCCCGAGACAATCCACTCGTCGCCGTCGAGAACCGCGCGCGTGCGCAGCGCGGCCAGATCGCTGCCAGCATCCGGCTCGCTCATCCCAAGACACCAGGTGATCTCGCCCCGCAACGTCGGCACGAGGTAGCGCTCCTTCTGCGCATCCGTGCCGTGATCGAGGGTCGATGGCGCGACGATGCCGATCCCCTGCGGGTTGAGTGCCCGCGGAATGCGGCGAGCGGACAGCTCCTCGAAATAGACCATCGTCTGCACCGGCGTGGCGTTGCGGCCGCCGAGCTCGCCCGGCCAGCCCGGCACCAGCCAGCCGTCGTCGAAGAGCTTGCGCTGCCAGGCCTTCGCCCAGTCCGGCAGATGTCCGCTCGACGTCTTGTGATCCTCCTGCGACTCCTCGCTCGGAGCATTGGCCTCAAGCCAGGCCACGAGCTCGGCGCGGAACTGCTCCGCGTCGTCATCAAAGGACAGCCGCATGTCCGGAGGCTATGAGGCTGACACGCGTGTCAGCAAGGACGGCTACCCTGGCGCCGTGCTCGACCTGACCGACGAACAGCGCGCGCTCGCCGATTCGGTGCGTCGATTCCTGGCTGACGCCGGGCTCCCCCGCGCCGGGTACGGCGAGCCGCGGGAAGCCCACGATCCGGTGTGGCGCGGGCTGCGAGACCTGGGTGTGGTCGGCGCGCTCGCTCCCGATGCCGCAGGCGGCTTGGGTCTCGGGCTGGCCGACCTGGGCGGGGTGCTCTACGAGCTCGGACGCGCGTGCTACCCCGGCCCGTTCATCTCCTCCGCCGTCGCCGCCACGACGCTGCTCGAAAAGCTGGGCAAGACGGAGCTGCTCAGCGAGGTGGCATCCGGAGAGCGCATCGCGGTCATCGTGGATGAGCGCGAACGATCACTGGTAGCGGATGCGGTCACCGCCGACGTCTTTCTCGTCGCGTCAGGCCACACCGTCTCCGTCATGGAGGGGCTGCGCGTCACGCCCGAGCAGACAGTTGACGACTCCCGATCCTTCGGCCGGGTCCGCGCGGCCGGACAGGGACGGGTCCTGTCGTCGTCGGCCGCCGAGGCGATCGCGGCCGCTCGCGATGTAGCGCTCCTCGCGTGGGCTGTCGACGGCTTGGGCGCCGCGCATGCACTCTTCGAGCTCGCTCGCTCACACGCCCTCACGCGCGAACAGTTCGGCGTACCGATCGGATCGTTTCAGGCGGTTCAGCACGCACTGGTCGACGCGTACGCCGTACTGGAAGGCGCCAAAATCGCGCTCCAGCCGGCCCTGCTCGCCGCTGACTCCGACGATGCTGCCGACCGACACCGCCGGGCGACGATGGTCGGCGCGTGGTGCTGCGACGGGTTCGCACAGGTTGCCGCCATCGCCATCCAGACACTCGCTGGTGTCGGCTTCACGTGGGAGCACGACGCGCACCTGTACTACAAGCGGTTGCTATCGCTGCAGACGTCGTTTGGTGGCTCACCCGGTCAGTACGAGGAACTCGCCGGCCTCACGCTGTAACAGAGGCGGGTCATAATGGGAACACTCGATCAGGAGGATCTGCCGTGACTGCCGTTGACTCCACCCAAAAGCTCGCCAAGTTCCACGCCATGGACGAGGGCACCCAAGAGGACTGGCAGATCATCGCTGAAGGCGCCCTGCACATGTACGCCGGGCTCGCGGATCGGGTTCTCACGCATCTGCGCCTGCTCGACGGAGACTTCGGCGGGTTCGCCGTCGACCGCCTCACTCACTCGTTGCAGACCGCGACCCGCGCCGAGCGCGCCGGCCGTGACGACGAGTACATCCTTTGCGCGCTGCTCCACGACATCGGAGACACACTCGGGTCGTTCAACCACGCCGACGTCGCAGCGGCGATTCTCAAACCGTTCATCAGCGAGCAAAACCACTGGCTGGTCGAGAAGCACGCGATCTTCCAGGGCTACTACTTCTTCCACTTCCTCGGGCTCGACCGCAACCTGCGCGACCAGTACCGCGGGCATGAGTGGTTCGACTACACCGCAGAGTTCTGCGCCGACTTCGACCAGCCGGCGTTCGACCCGGGCTACGACACCAAGCCGCTCGAGCACTACGAGCCGTTGGTGCGTGCGGCGTTCACCGCTCCGAAGCGCAGTCTCTACATGGCCGACGACGGACAGGTCCACCAAACCTCCAAGCCGTGATGACTCGCTAGCGCACCGGTGATTTCGCGTCGGGCATTCCTGGTCGGCGCCGGGGGCGTACTGATTGCCGGCAGCGGCTCCGCTGCCGGCTTGATCGCAACGAGTGACCGCCTCCAACGCACGCTCGGTCTCAGCCACAGTCCCGACCGACACTTTCCGCGAGCCAACACGCCACGCGTCGACGGCCAGTTGGACAGCAAATACATGCGCCGCCGCGTCGGCTGGTCGTTGACTAGGCCACAGCAAGCCCCGCTCGGCATCGTCTACTGCCTTCACGGCCGGAGCAGTGACCACACGTTTACGTTCGACGGGATCCACCTGGATGACGTGGCAGCCGCCCTGAACCTGCCATTAGCAATCGCGTCCGTGGATGGCGGCGACCACTCCTATTGGCACGCCCGCACCGACGGCACCGATGCGATGGGCATGCTGCAACAGGAGTTCGTGCCGATGATCCAACGCAAAGTGGGCGCTCGAAAGCTGGCGCTGCTGGGTTGGTCGATGGGTGGCTACGGCGCCTTGCTCGCCGCGCAGCGCGCTCCCCATCGCTTCACCGCGGTAACTGCAGCCAGCCCGGCGCTGTGGAGGACACCGCAGACCGCGCCCGGGGCTTTCGACGGCGCCGACGACTACGCGCGCAACGACGTCTTCGCCGGCGTCAGCAAACTGGCGACGATGCAGGTGCGGATCGACTGCGGAACGAAGGATCCCTTCTACCCCGCTGACAAGCATTTCGTGTCGCTGTTGACCGGCGCACACTCCGGTTCATTCACCAACGGTTACCACGACTCGGCCTATTGGCGCAGCGTCGCCCCTCAACAGCTGCAGACCATCGCGGAGGCGTTTCGTCGTACAAGCAACTAGCGCCGTTGCGGCCCCGACCTGCGGTCAGTAGGACGGCGGTGGGAGCGGCGCGATCGAGTTGCCCGGGCCGATCGATGCGCAGTTGTCGCGGAACGGCAGCCCGGCGAAGCGGTCACGAAGGAACGGACCGGTCTGCGGTTCGAACAACGCGGCCGCAACCTGGTGATTCGCGCGGCGGTACTCCTGGAACTTCACCTTCACGCCTTGGTGGCAGTACTGGTAGGCCAACGCCTCAACGTCGTCGGCACGCATGACGCCATCTCCAGTCCCGTCGGAGTTGCCGACACCCATGAACAGCGGTGCCGTGGGATGACCGGGTGCGCTGCCCATGATCTGGTCGTTGAAGATGCGCACGAAAACCGGAACCTTGAAGAGGTCTTGGTACTGCGGCTTCATGAGCTTCTGGTACGTCAGGCCGGGATAGTCACCGAACACCGACGTGATGCACTGCGTGCTCTCCGCGTTGACCAGCTGCGCGCCGTACGCCGAGAGATAGGGCGTCAGGTCGAGGTGGTACGCACGGGCCAGGCCGAGGAGCCATCCAGGCATCGTTGACGAGTTCACCTTGTCACCGTTGATGTAGTTGAACGCATGCGCGTGATGCACCGGGATGCCGCCCTCGGCCACGCCGACGATGTTCAACGTCGGGGCGTACGCCGGGGCGAGTTCACTCGCCCAGTCCGCTGCGAGTGCGCCACCGGAGTAACCGGATAGCGCAACTTTCGTGGCGGGGCCGACGTTGAGGTACGACTCCGTCGCTCGGATACCGTCAAGCGCGCCGTAGCCCGATTCCTTACCGGCCATCCAGGCGAGTCGGGTACCTTCGAAGTCGGGCACCGTCACGATCCAGCCCATGGACAAATACCAGTTGATCAGCATGCCTTCTTCTTCGGCTTGCTGTTGCGTCGCCGAATCGGTCTCGCTGCCGCCAGCCAACGTGTAGCTCGGATCGCACTGAGCGCCCAGGCCGTCGTAAAAGCTCAGGTACTCGACGATGTGTGGCTTCAGCGGGCCCGAGGTCGGCTTGATCACCGTGGTGACCGTGACCGTCGGCTGCCCGAGCTGGCCGGTAGTGCGGTAGAGCAACTGTTGGGCGTTGACCGGCGTCGAACGGCCTCCGAGGGCAAGCTTGACCGACCGTTGCTTCAACACTGTGCCCGGCGGGATCTGCTTGAGCGGGATCGATCCCGTGTACGTGTAAAAGGGATCGTGATCAGGCGTTACCGGCGGCCCGGATGCGCCAGCGGTCGATGACATCGCAACCGCCGCCACGAGCAGCGGTGCGAGAAGAATTCGGGTGGCCACATGCCGCAGCCGCCAGCGTGTTGCCACCCGATCATGGTCCCAATTGCCGACGAAACCAGCCAGGGAGGTTGGAGCTCGGACCGGCTTAGGACGCGAGCGGGAGGGGGCCGAGCATCTTCTCGATATCGGCTGCGAATGCCAGATCGATGGCCCGCTGGTCAGCTATCGCCGTCCCATCCTGGAACCACTCGTGCCCATGGCATATGTCGCAAATTTCCACGCGCAGGTCAGGCGCATCTGCATGCAGCGCGACCGAGATGGGCCTGCGGGCGTGTCCGCAACAGCGGGCTGGGAGGCTCATATCGTGTTCATCGACGGAAGGCGCGCGCGACCATAGCGAAATAGCGTCCGACTATAGGTTTAGTTGCCCTGAAGGGGTTACCGCCGATCGACAGGTCATCTCATGAATGCGGATACGTCGCTGTGGTCCGTGCGATCGGAAGACTCGGTGCTCTCCATCGCGAGCAAGGGATCGGTGCTGTCGATCGGCTCGGCCGGCTCGGTGCTCTCCGTCGGCTCGATCGGATCGTTCGGGTCGATCCTGTCGATCGGTTCCATCTTCGCTGTTGGCTCCGTGATGTCCGGGCTGTCGCTGTTCGCGGTCATGTCGTGGAAGGCGAAGCGCGCTCTCATGGGCGGTCCACCCGGCACGTGAAGCACCCCATCGTCGCGCTGTGGACTGTGAGTCATGTCAGCATGGTGTTGTGGGTGATGTCGACGCCGTACTCGTATCGCATACGCACTGGGACCGCGAGTGGTACCGCACGTTCCAGGCGTTCCGCTCGCGACTCGTCGATGCGGTTGACCGTGTGCTCGACCTGATTGCCGCCGACCCGGGGTACCACTTCCTGCTCGACGGCCAGGCGGTTGTCCTCGAGGACTACCTCGTGATCCGGCCGCACCGCCGCGGCGAACTCGAAGCCGGCTGCGCGGAAGGGCGGCTCGGCATCGGGCCGTGGTACGTGCAACCCGACATGCTGTTGCCATCCGGCGAGGCGCACGTGCGTAACTTGCTAGAAGGTCGACGAGTCGCGGGTCAGATCGGACCGGTGTCACGCGTTGGCTATGCGCCCGACTCCTTCGGGCATCCTGCGCAGCTGCCGCAACTGCTGGCCGGTTTCGGCTTGACGACGTTCGTCTACTGGCGCGGCAACGGCAGCGAGATTGACCGGCTGCCGATGCGCTACTCCTGGGTGGCTCCCGACGGCACAACCGTCGTCGCGCACCACCTGCGCGGCAGCTACTCCGGTGGCGGCTCGCTTCCTGTTGACATGGCGGACGCGGTCGACAAGCTCGTGCAGGTCGGCGAGAAGCAGCTCGATGACGGCACCGGACGCGTGCTGCTCATGAACGGCGATGACCACACGTTGCCTGACCCGCGCACCGGCGAGATCGCGAGCGCGCTGGCCGAGGCGACGGGGTGGACGGTGCGACGCGGTCTGCTCGACGAGGCCGTGATCCGCGAGGACAACGGGTTGCCGACGTACGCCGGCGAGCTGCTCGGTGGCCGTGTCGCGAACCTCCTGCCCGGTGTGTGGTCGACGCGGACTTACCTCAAGCAACGCAACCGGTTGTGCGAGGCCGCGCTCGAAGGCTGGGCCGAGCCGTGGGCCGCGTTCGCATCCGCGCTCGGCCTGCGCGACGAGCGCCCAGCCTTGCGAACCGCGTGGCGTGCGCTGTTGCTCAACCAGGCGCACGACTCGATATGCGGGTGCTCAGCCGATGCGGTGCACGAGCAGATGCAGTCGCGGTACGACGAAGCGGGTGAGCTCGCGTCGGAGACGACACACCGCATCCTCGATCGCATCGCGGGCCTCGGTCCGGAACGTCGTACGCCGTGGCGGAACGACGTCGATGTTGCCGTGTTCAATCCGTCACCGTTCCCGGTAACCGATGTCGTGCGCATTCCGGTCGACGGGTTCCCACCCGTGGTGACCTCGCGTCACGAGGTGGGGATCCACCCACTGGTTGCGCTGAGCATGCGTCCCGGCGTGGGCATCGCCGTCCACGGTGTGCCGGCGCGGGTGATCCCTGGCGAGGGCGAACGTCGGTTCCGCTTGATCCCCGAGCACGACGTCTGGGAGACCGAGGTGGTGGCGACCGACGTCCCGGCATTCGGCTGGAAGCGCCTGCGGCTGACTCCCGGCGAGCCGACGACGGACGCGGTCGACGATGGTCGCCAGATCGGCGTCGAGGGTGTCAGCGTTCGCGTCGAGGACGACGGCACACTCGCCGTGCGCATCGGCGTTGCATCCTGGTCAGGTCTGTGCGCGATCGAGGACCTCGGGGATCGCGGCGACACCTACGACTTCGATCCGGTGCCCGACGACTCCGGCGCTGTCACGCGGCTGCTCGGCGTACGACGCGAGCGGCATCCGACCGGCATCCAGCGGCTGTATGTCGAGCTCGCCGTCGATGTGCCGCGCGGGCTGAACGACGACCGTTCGCACCGCAGCGAGGAACGGGTGACTGTGCCGATGACGCTCATCGCTCGGGTAGCGCCGGGAGTGCCCCGCGTCGACGTGGACGTTCGCGGTGACAACACCGCCACCGATCACCGGTTGCGACTGATGTTCCCGACCGGGTCTGGTGCCGGTCGCTGCCGCGCGGGGACAACGTTCGGTGTGGCCGACCGCCGCTCGGGTCACGTCGACGACACGGGATGGCAGCACGCCGCGCCGACGACCTGGCCGCATCAGGGTTGGCTTGCCGCCGGAGGTCTCGCGCTGTCGGCGCCCGGCTTGCCCGAAGGCGAGGTGAGCGACAGCGGGTCGCTCGCCGTCACGGTGCTGCGCGCAGTCGGGTGGCTATCGCGCTACGGGCTTGCGACGCGCCCTGATCCGGCCGGCCCTGGTATCCCGACGCCGGGCGCACAGTGCCCGGGACCGTTCACCGCTCACTTCTCGCTGTTCGCAGCCGACGCACGTACGCCTGCGTACGCGCGTTCGGTCGAGCTCGGGCTGCGGGCCGTCATTGGTGGAGACACGCCTCTGATCGACGACGGTCGTGCGCTCCTTCGACTCTCCCCCGACGTGCTCGCGCTGTCTGCGCTGAAGCCCGCCGACGATGGCGACGGGGTCATCGCGCGCATCCTGAACCCGACGGACCGCGAGGTCGATGCGGAGCTCACGTTCGGCGTACCGGTCGCGTCCGTTTCAAACGTGCGCCTCGACGAAGAACCCGTCGATGGACCGGTGACGCTGGACGCCGACACGGTGCGTCTCGCCGTACCTCGGCACGCCTTGCGATCGCTTCGGGTTCACTGGGCGTGATCGTCGGCGAAGGCGAAGCGGTTGTTGCCTGCACCCCGGACGAGGCGCTGGCGTTCGTGCTCGACCTCGAGCGCTATCGCCGCGCCGACTACAAGATCGGACCGGTCCGATGGGTCCGGCCGGACGCGACTGGTGCGGTCGTCTGCTTCCGCAGCCGGATGGCGGGCATGCCCGGACCGGTTGTGCAGCAACGTGTGGATCGCAGTGACCATCGCCTCGATGTGCACACAGTGAAGCCCGCATGGATGAAGTACATGGTCGAGTTCGAGGGCGTGTTCGAGTGCACACCCGTTGAGGGGGGAACGCGCATTTACCACCGCGAAGCGCTCGACTTTCACCCGCCGTTTCGCTGGGTGCTGGAACCGCTGCTGCGGCGTTGGCTCGAGCGCGACACGCCCGCGGAAGTTAACCGGATGGCCACACTTCTATTGGCACGCTGAGCCTCGACAACGCCGACCATGCGGTGACAGGGTCTGATGCATGACTGATCACAAGAGCATCCCCGCTGGTCTCGTCTCCTGGGTGGACGTCGCGGTCCCCGACCTCGATGCTGCGATCGACTTCTACAGCAAGCTCTTCGGCTGGGAGATCGAGCGCGGACCCGATGACATGGGCAACTATTCGATCGCCCAGAAGAACGGCCGCAACGTCGCCGGGTTGATGCCGATCCAGGAGTCCATGCCGATGCCTCCGGTGTGGAGTACGTACATCGCGACCGACGATGCCGACGGAACTGCGAAGCTGGCCAAGGACAACGGCGCAACGCTGATGTTGGAACCGACCGACGCCGGACCTGCTGGTCGCTTCCTCGTCGGCACCGATCCGACCGGTGCGATGTTCGGTGCCTGGCAGCCCTACGAGAACAAGGGCTTCCAACTCACCGACGAGCCCGGGTCGACCTGCTGGCATGAACTGACGACCACCGACCACACGAAGGCGAACGAGTTCTACGCCAACGTGTTCGGCTGGACCTATGAGGAGATGGGCGACGACACGTTCACCTACACGGTGGCCAAGGTCGGCGACCGCATGGTCGGTGGCACCTGGTCGAAGCCCGCTGAGCTACCGGCAGAGGTTCCGTCGAACTGGGCGGTCTACTTCGCCGTCGACGACACCGACCGTTCCGTGGAGGCCATCAAGAAGTACGGCGGCACTGCGCAGAGCGAGCCGTTCGACACGCCGTACGGTCGGATGGCGCCGGTGCACGACCCGTGGGGCGCGCACTTCTCGGTAATGGTCCCCGCCGAACCGCCCAGCTGATCAGCCGCGTCAGGAGGCCCACCGCACATAGCCGGCGCTAACGTGCGGTCGGATCCAATCCGGGCTTGACGGCTGAACTGGCATCGCACGCGTCAAGTACGGCCTGACCCAGATCCGCGTCACTCGCAGAGTCCGGCAGGTCCACGTTGTACTCAGGCTCCAGGGGAACCCAACCCCGCCCGTCCGGGGCTTCCATCCAGGCCATGACGTTGATGACGCCGTCACGTGAGTCAACTTGGACAAGGTCGGTATCGCGCTGGAACTGTTTGTAGGTCTTGGCCTTGAAGCTCCGAGCCAGCTTCGAATTGAACCGCGGGTCGTGTTCGTGGGGTATGCCTCCGCGCATCTGAGACGCAGCCTCTCGAATACAGCGTCCGACGCTCTCCGGGTCTTGAGGCGGGTCCACCAACATCGGAGGCAACCGCAACATGAAATGACCAACGTCCGTCTTTTCGTTGCGTATCACCCACACGCGATCGGCGAACCGGTGTACTGACACGAGCCAATCCAACACAGCCACCTCGGGATCGGAGTCGGTCTCGTGGTCTTGTCGTCTCCCCGCTCGGTGCAAGAGAACGCCAGAAGCCTAGAACCCCCTTGCTGGCCCAGATCCCACCAGAGTCGGATCGAGCGATAAGGGCCTTTCTTCGGTGTGATGTGTGACGTGACAAAACCCATCGTGGGTACACCACCATCGTGGCTCCGCTCTCCCGCCGCCAGTGGCTATTCGCCCTGATCCCTGTTGTTGCGGGACTCAGTGGCTCCATTGGCTATGGCGTGCTGGCGGACAGACCTGTTGGACAGACCGCGTTCTGGTGCCTTTTATGGGTGTTGGGCTCAGCTCTCGGCTACCTGTTCCTGGCGAAGAACCGCCAGAGGACTGAGCAGCCCTAACCGGCGCTATCGTGCGCTCATGGCTGAGTCAGCCGATCACGGCGTGCAAGTCTCCTGCGCGTTTTGTGGGGAAGGCGTCCAGTACACGGATGAGGATCCGATAGCGCTCGGAATCGTCGAACACTGGCGTCCCTACGACGAGCAGCCGGACAGGACCTTCTACGCGCATCGCGGATGCTTCGCAGCAAATCTGCACCCAGAGCTCCGCGAGTTGTTCGAGGAGCACTAGAAGAGCCGTTCGCGCCTAGGGCGCACGGCGTTATTGAGCGCGCATAGCCTTTCGACATGACCGACGAAGACACTCCAGCAAAGACGCATCTACGAGAGGCTCTTGAGCGCCTCGCCGAACTCTGTGAACCACTCAGCGGGATGCAGCTGAAGGACTGGTACGTCATCACGACGCACACTGACGACGCAGGCGAGGAGATCATGTCTCGGTTCACCCGTACCGGTCAGATGCCTTGGATCGACGCTGGTCTGTTGACGTTTGCCCTTCAGCAGGACGAACGGGAGTGGGCGGAAGACGAAGAGGACGACGAGGACGCGACGTACACGTAAGGCGAGCGAGAAGTGCCGTTCCAACGCGGGGGTGTTAGGACATTTGCCGTCCGCGTCGAATGTCTTGACATGAAGTTGGAGGGGTTGCCCGGTGACCGCGCCGCCTTCCTGTCCGGCTGGCTGTTACGACTGGCGGCCTTGTTTGGGTTGGCGATTTTCGTCTTAGTACTCGCGGTGAGCCCAACGGGACTCGCACTGGCCATTGCCTTCTTCTTCCCGGTTTTCATCCCGGCGCTCATCGGCGTAATTATTGGGCTAGTAGGCCGAAGCCAGGGAAACACGCGCACCCGGCAGATTGTCGCGGCCTGCCTGATGCTCCCGGGCTTCGCGCTCGCCGCTGCTCTCGCGGTCAACTATTCACCCGACGCCTCCGACACGCCGGCGGCCCATGGCGAAGCTGCAGCGCGCGCCATCGAGATGATCGCACCGATAGGGGCGCTCACCGCTGTAGCCGGCCTGATCGTCGCGCTCATACGTCGCCGAAGAGCGCCCGCGCGGATTTGGTCTTGGCTGATCGCAGTCGTGGATCTGCTGGTATTCGTGACCGCCCTCTCCGCATCGGTACCGAACTAGAGACGACAGCAACACTGCGGATCCGCGCCCGACCGTCCTGGAAGCGGCATTATGCGCGTGCCCAGTTGGCTACGCCGGCATGAATTGGCCGGCGTCGACGCAGAGCACCTGACCGGTCACCAGCCTCGCGTCGTCACTAGCGAAGAAGACCGCACTGCCGGCGATGTCTTCGGGCTCGAGCGTTGTCCGCATTGCGGTCATGAACGCGATCATGCCCATGTACTCCTCGGGCACGATCTTCTTCGTAGCCTCGGTCATGGTCACACCAGGCGCGATGCAGTTGACGGTGATCTTGTGCTTGCCGAGCTGCGCAGCCATGAACTTCGTCAGGCCGATGACGCCCCACTTGGTCTGCGAGTAGCTGAACGCGCCGACTTCATGAAACGAGTCGTCACCCATCGGCGGCAGGATGTAGCTGTACGCCGCACCCGAACTCTGGTTGATGATCCGGCCGCCGCCTTGCTCGACCATGAGCGGCGCAACGGCGCGGATCATCATCCAGGCACCGTGCAGGTTCACGTCGAAGACCTTCTTGAGGTACGACGGGTCGTTGTTGGCGTTGTCGATGTCGAAGTACAGCGCAGCATTGTTGATCAGGACGTCGATCGAACCGAACGCCTTCTTGGCGGCCGCAGCGCACGCTTTGGCCGAGTCCTCGTCCGCAATATCCGTCTGCACGAAGATGGCACGGTCGTCGCCGTACCCCTTGCTCGCTAGGTGGTCGAGCCCCGTCTTGCCGCGGTCCTCGGAGATCTCTGCGACAACGACGTTGGCGCCCTCGGCGAGGAAGCGCTCGGCGTACGCCAACCCGATGCCCTGGCCCGCCCCCGTGATGATGGCGACCTTGTCCTGCAACCTCGTCATGACCCCTCCTGCGTGCGTTGTTATCGGGTTAGCAACAAACAGCCGGCCAGTGGACCGCCACCGGCAGCTGCAACAGCAACGTCGACGCCGGGAACCTGCCGGTCCCCCGCCGTACCGCGAACCTGGTGCACCGCTTCGTGCAGGTGACCAAAGCCGTGTAGGCGTCCGGCCGACAGCTGCCCACCTGACGTGTTGAGCGGCAGCTCGCCGTCGCGGGCGATCCGCGCGCCACCTTCGATGAACGGCCCGCTCTCGCCCTTGCCACAGAAGCCGAGCGCCTCGATCCACGCCATGGTGAGGAAGGAGAACCCGTCGTAGAGCTGCACGGTGTCTACGTCGTCGGGCTTGAGGTCGGTGCGTGACCACATCTGCGCAGCCGCATCGCGGCACGCGAACGTGGTGATGTCGTCCCACTGATCCCACGACGGTCGACCGTGCAGGGCCGAGCCAACAGCGTTGACGCGAACGCCACCGTGCGGTGCGTCATCGGCAGTCTCGACCGCCGACACGATGACCGCGGTCGACCCGTCGGCCGGGACGTCACAGTCGAAGAGGCAGAAGGGCGTCGAGATCATGCGAGCCGCGAAGTAGTCCTCCATCGTCATCGGCTCGGTATAGATCGCCTGCGGATTCAGCGCGGCGTTAGCGCGGCCGGTCAGCGCGATCTGCGCCAGCTGCTCACGCGTCGTACCGAACTCGTGGAAGTGCCGGGCCGCGTACATCGCGAGCCAGTTCGCGGCCGAGAACGCGCCGAAGGGCAGCGTCCACTGCAGGAAACCGCTGACCCGGCTCGGCATGTTGGCTCCCATGCCCACGCTGGCCCGGCCCTTGTCACCCTGCGCACTCGCCTCGGTCACCGTTCGGTACACCAGCACATGTCGCGCGAGGCCGACGGCGACCGCGTTGATGGCGTTGATGACCGCAGAGATCTGCGCCGGTCCCTCGGGACCACCGGCGTGCCAGTTCAGGTTCAGCCGAAGTGCGTCCTGCACTTCTGGCGTACCCGGGCCGGCAAATCCCGGTGGCGCCGCCATCGCACCGGGGTACGTCGCGAGCCCGTCGATGTCCTCGCGCGTCAGCCCGGCATCCTCGATCGCGCGCAGGGCCGCCTCGATCGTGAGGTCGAGTGGTGTCCGGTAGAGCCGCCGGCCGACCTGCGACTGCGCGGCGCCGGTGATCGCGGCCCGGCGCTCGAGGGACTCGCTCATGACGCCACCTCGAACAACGGGATCCAGACGTCGTCATGGTTTTCGAACACGACCCGGACCGGCATCCCAATCGCAACGTCGTCGGAAGAGCAGTTGACGATGTTCGTCATCAACCGCAGCGCGGGTTGCTCGTCGAGCTCGATCAGTGCGATGACGTACGGCGGCGGCATGGTCGGGTTCCAGTTCTGCTCGTTCACCGTGAACGAGTGCACGACGCCGCGACCGCTGAGCGCCTCGGTAGCGATGTCACGAGACAGACATGTCGGGCAGATCGGCGACGGCGGATGGATCCAATACCTGCAGTCCTGGCAGCGCCACATGACCAGCTCGCCGCGCTCACCGCCGGTCCAGAACGGTGCCACGTCGTCATCGAGCCGCGGCAGCATGCGGAAGGGCTTGTCCCCCGCCGGCTCAGACACGGCGTGCTCGATGGGTCAGTCGGTTTCGGGTGCCTGCGCCGCGTCGAAACCCGCGCGCGCAACCGGCAGTGATTCCACGGCGGGCAAGATGCCGAAGTTCGCGGTGGTCAGCATGATCGTGCCCAGCACCTCGGGCCAGGTCGCTCCGACTTCGGCGGCCAGACGCGCATGCCGTTCGATGCCCAATGGATTGCGCAGAATCACCGAGCAGACCAGACGCACCAGCTCGTGGGTCTTGCGGTCCGGGGCCGACAGCGAGTCGATCGCCGAGAGCCATTGGTTCTGCGCCTCGTGCAACTGGGGGAAGACCTCGCGGATCGGCCCCTCGTAGGAGAACGCGAACTCCTCGGACTCGGACCACCCTGTTAGTCCCTTTGGTCCTGGTAGATCGGTCACGCGGCCATCCTGCCATCGGGTCACCGGCGCCGATGCAACGCGTCAGGCGGCGCGGTGGAGCAGAGTCATCCGCGCCGTGAGCACCAGCTCGCCTCGCTGGTTGCGGTACTCATTCTCCGACGTGACGAAGGTCATCACCTTGCCGTTGCTGCTCGTCTTCTCATACGCCTCGGTGACCTTGCCGGACGACGTGAGCGTGTCACCGGCCACTACGGGTGCGTGGTAGATGAAGCCCTGCTCGCCATGCAGCACGAGCCCACCGTTCTTCATCAGTCCACCGATGATCTTCATCACCGGGTTCGCGCCTTGGGATGTGTCGGCCTCCTGCAGCTCTGGGAACTGGCCCCAGTTGGCGAAGGCGAAGCCGTACGTCGGCGGGATCGGGATGGCGTCGAAGCCTGCCTCTTTGGCCGCCCGCGGGTCCTGATAGATCGGACTGTCGTCCTTCACGGCCTTTGCGAAGTTCGACGCCGGCCCGCGCTCGAGCACGATGGTGTTGGGAGCGAGCGGCGTACCGATGACGCTGGTGTCGACCATGACGGCAATCCCTTCTCAGCTGCTGAGGAGACCCCCGGCATTCCCTGACACGGTTGTCAGGGAACGCGCGGATGCGTAACTTAGCACGACGTCAATCACGCTGAATGGGGTGCACGAATGGCATTGCTCGACGGCAAAGTTGCGATCGTTACTGGCGGTGGCCGAGGGGTGGGACGCGGCGAGGCGATCCTGCTCGCGGAGCATGGGGCGAAGGTCGTCGTCAACGACCTGGGCGGGTCGCACACCGGTGACGGTGCCGACAAGAGCCCCGCGGAAGAGGTCGTCGGGGTCATCAAGGACCGCGGCGGAGAGGCCGTCGCAAACTACGACGACGTCTCCGACTTCAACGGCGCCAAGAACCTCATCGACCAAGCGGTCGAGGCGTTCGGCAAACTCGATGTCGTCGTCAACAACGCCGGCATCCTGCGTGACGGCATGCTGTTCAAGACGTCCGAGGACGACTTCGACTCGGTCATCAAGGTGCACCTCAAAGGCACCTACTGCGTCTCGCACCATGCCGCCAACTACTGGCGCGACCAGTCGAAAGCCGGCAACCAGCCACGCGCCGCCATCGTCAACACGGTGTCCTCTGCCGGACTGCAGGGCAACGTCGGGCAGACGTCGTACGGCGCCGCCAAGGCCGGCATCGCCGCGATGACGATCATCCACTCGCTCGAGCTCGGCCGGCTCGGCGTACGCGTCAATGCGATCGCTCCCGGCGGCATGACGCGCATGGTCGGCACGATCCGTCCGGACGCTCCCCCGCCGAAGAACCCCGAGGAGTACGACGAGTTCGACCCGATGAACCCGGGCAACTCTGCGCCGATGGTCGTGTGGTTGGCCTCGGACGAGGCGATGCATGTGACCGGTCAGGTGTTCCGCGCGGTTGGCAACACGATCCACCACTACCAGCCGTGGGCGCTCGGCGACTCGATCACGAGCAAGGACAAAGGGCAGTGGGACCCGACCCAGATCGGCGCAGCCATCAACGCGTCGGTGTTCCGCTCCCGCCACCCCGGTTTGCAGATGGGCGGCTAGGCGCCGCTCAGCACCGCCAACTCAGTCGCCTGTCTTGCCGTCGATCCGCTCGCGGAGCAAGTCGGCGTGACCGTTGTGCCGCGCGTACTCCTCGATCATGTGCGTCATGATCCAGCGCAGTGAGACGGGAACGCCGCGCCGGTCGCCGAGGTCGTCGAGAGAGGCGTGTGTCGCGACGGCTTTGCGCGAGTTTTGACAGTCCTCGTCGAAGTTCGCGAAGCACTCCGCGACATTCGCCGCGTCCACGTCGTCGAAGTCGCCGTCGCGGTTGGTCTCCTCATCGCAGTAGCGCATGACGAACGGTTCGCGTTCCAGCACGGTGATGAACCACCAACGCTCGACCTCGCTCATGTGCCGCACGAGTCCGAGCAACGAGAGCGCTGACGGCGGGACGGAGCGCTCGCGCAGCTGGTCATCGCTGAGCCCTTCGCACTTGCGCTTCAGCGTGTCCCGGTGGAACGCCAGCCAGCCCTCGAGCTGCTCCCGCTCGGGCGACTCGTATGCCGGCGCTTTCGAGTAATCGACCATCCCGGCATCGTGCCAGCGGGCACCGTCAGTTCTCTAGCCGATTTGGACTGTCGCCTCGGAAAAGGGCGGCTTCATCTCGGTGAAGGTCACGATCTTCCAGTCGCCACCCTCGCGTCGAACCATGTAGCAGGCTCGGCCCTGATCGAAGACCGCCCCATCGCCCGCGTAGCGAGTGATGTCGGCGATGACCATTGCCATCTCGTCGGAGAACGGCCAGATCTGCAGGCGATCGACGCCAGAGCGCTCCCAGCCCCTGGCATGGAGCGCGGCGATAGCACCTTGCAGGAAGGCCTTCGTCTCCGACTCGTTGGCCTGCAGCAGCATTCCGTGCGTCGCCGTCAGCATGGCGTTCGGATAGCTGAACGCCCGGGCAAATGCGTCGGCGTCGTCGCGATTGAACGCGTCGAGATAGCCGCCGTAGAAGGCTTCGAGCTCGCGGACAGTTGCCTCGGACATGGGAGCTAGGCGGGAGTGAATACAGGAAGCGTGATCTCGTCGGTCTCCTGCTCGAATGTCACCTGCAGCGGCATCCCGACGCGAAGATCGTCGAACTCCGCGCCAACGACCCGCGTCATCATCCGCGGGCCTTCATCCAGGTCCACGATCGCAGCGGCGTACGGCACCTTGTCCGGGAATGGCGGCAGGTCGTTCGAGTAGACGACCGACCAGGTGTAGAGCGTCGCGCGGCCGCTCGCCTGCTCCCAGTCGACGTTCTCCGACCAGCAGAACGGGCAGAAGATGCGCGGGTAGAAGTGCGCCTTGCCGCAGTCGGCACAGCGCTTGATCAGCAGCCGGCCCTCACGGGCGGCGGTCCACCACGGCTCGGTGCCCTCGTCGATCGTGGGCAGATCGAAGCGGGGAGCAGTCACGAGACGCGGGACGGCAGCGCCGCGGTTGCCTCTCCGGTGACGACCGCTTCGCCGTTCTGGTTGTTGAGCTTGACGTCGAGGTCGACGAGGTTCTTGCCGTCCTCGTTGCGCTTGGCCTTGACGAGAATCTCCGTGGTCAGCACGTCATCCGGCCAGGTCTGCTTGGCGAACCGCACGGTGTACGACGTCAGGTTGCCGACGCCGATGTAGTCCTGGATGGCAGCGGCGAGCAGCCCCATCGAGAACATGCCGTGCCCGAACACACTGGGAAGCCCGGCTGCCTTCGCCTTGACCTCGTCGTGGTGCATCGGGTTGTAGTCGCCCGAAGCGCCGGCGTACTGCGCGAGGTCGGTGCGCGTCAGGGTGTGACTGCGCACGGGCGCGGCGTCGCCCTCTTTGACGTCCTCGAAGACGATCTTCTGCTCGCCTGGCATGGAACCCCCACGAGTCGGAGTGCTGTGAAAACCGGAAACCGTTCCCTGACATTATCGTCAGGGTTGTCGTCCGGTCGAGGAGGGTGGTCGCGGTGGAGCTCGGCTTCGGGTCGGCCGACGCGGACTTCCGCAGCGAGTTGCAGGGCTGGCTCAAGGCCAACATCCCGGACGAAGTTCGCAACCATCCCGAGGGCGACATGCTCGGGGACGGAGGCGACAACGACGGCTATCCGGAGTGGGCCCGCCGGTGGCAGGCCACGTTGCACGACGCCGGGTGGCTTGTCCCCCAGTGGCCCAGCGAGCTGGGGGGGCGCGACGCCACACCGCTGCAGACACTCATCTACCACGAGGAAATGGCCCTCGCGCGGGCACCGCGCACGCTGAACTTCCAGGGTCTGAACATCGTCGCCCCGTCGCTTCGCGACTTCGGTACGCCGGAACAGAAGGAACGCTGGCTGGTCCCCACGCTGCGTGCGGACATCCTCTGGTGCATCGGCATGAGCGAGCCCAACGCCGGCAGCGACATCGGCAGCCTGACGACGCGGGCGCAGGTCACCGAGGACGGCTTCGTCCTCAACGGCCAGAAGGTGTGGACGTCGTCGGCCCACCACTCCCAGTGGTGCTTCGTCTACTGCCGGACCGACCCGACCGCGGCGAAGCACGCCGGCATCAGCGTCGTCGTCGTCGACATGACAACGCCCGGCATCACCGTCCGGCCGTTCCCACACTTGACCGGCCGGGTCGACTTCGCCGAGGTGTTCTTCACCGACGTGCACGTCCCGCGCGAGAACCTGATTGGCGAGCTCAACGACGGCTGGCGAGTGACGATGGGCTCACTCGCGCATGAGCGTGGAGGCCTCTGGATCCAGAGCGTTGCCAGCCTCGAGTCGCTCGTCTCCCGGCTCACCGCCCTGGCCCGCAAGACCGGCCGCATCAGCGATCCCGTCGTACGCCGGCAGCTCGCGCATGCGCATGAGCAGGTGGCCACGCTTCGCGCACTGGGCTACAAGGGGTTCGCCAACTTCGCGGCCAAGTCTGCGCCGGAGCATTCGCTGCTGAAACTCGCATCGGCTGAGCTGCAGAAGTCCCTGGGTGAGGTCGGTGTGCTGCTTCTGGGTCCGTACGGCGCGGTGATCGACGGGAGCGCACCCGGAGCCGACGGGCACTGGCCGACTTGGTTCTTTACTACCTTCGCCTCCACGATTGCCGGAGGGACCAGCCAGATCCAGCGCAACATCATCGCCGAACGGATCTTGGGCATGCCGCGAGCAGGAGCGAAGAAGTCATGAGCGAGTTCGAAACCGTCATCTTCGAGGTGAAGGACGGTGTCGGCTGGTTGACGCTGAACCGGCCCGACGTCCTCAACGCATTCAACGCGAAGATGCAACAAGAGCTGAGCACCATCTGGCGCAGCGCGCGTGGCGACGACGACATCCGCTGCATCGTGCTGACCGGCGCGGGCGAGACGGCGTTCTGCACGGGCATCGACCGGACCGAGACGATGGGTGCGCCCGTAGCGGAGCGGGTCGTCGGGTCGCGGTCAACACCGTTTCACTTCGACGACCCGGGCGAGAACATCGGCCCGAAGAGCAATGACTTGTGGAAGCCGGTCATCGCTGCGGTCAATGGGATCGCCTGTGGCGGTGCGTTCTACATGCTCGGCGAAGTCGACATCATCATCGCCGCTGAAAACGCGACGTTCTTCGACCCACATGTGACGTACGGCATGGCTGCGTCGTTCGAGTCGATGCACATGCTCTCGAAGATGCCGCTCGGTGAAGTCCTGCGGATGCAGCTACTCGGCTCGCACGAACGGCTCTCCGCTGCACGGGCTTACGAGATCGGACTCGTCTCGGAGATCGCGCCGCTGCCCGAGCTGCATGATCGCGCGGACTGGGTCGCCCGGGTCATCGCCGACCGGCCTCCTCTCGCCATCCAGGCGACACTGCGGGCGACCTGGGCGGCGCACGAGCTGTCGCGCAGCCAGGCGCTAGCAATGGGCTACGCCTTCATCGGACTCGGCACCAGTCAGGAATCGATCGCGCAAGGCCAGGAGGCGTTCGCTTCCGGGCAACGTGTGGAGTGGAGGTTGCGGTGAGCACGGCCCGGACTGCACCCCGAGTAGCCATCGCCGGGGCGGCACTGTCGGACTGCGGTCGCGTCGACACGTTGACGGCGTTCGATCTGCATTTCCAGGCAACGACCCGTGCCCTTGACGATGCCGGCCTCACCCGCGACGACGTCGACGGCTTCTTCTCGACCGGGATGGGAACCCTCGCGCCGGTCGAGGTTGCCGAGTTCCTCGGGCTACGGCCGACGTACATCGACTCCACCGGTGTCGGGGGCGGCACTTGGGAGGTCATGGTCGAGCACGCGCTGGCGGCCATCCAGGCCGGCCTCGCCAAAACGATCGTCATCGTCTACGGGTCGACGGCGCGCGCCGACCTGAAAAAGCGGCTGCGGTCGGCGAACCTCGCCTTCTCGGCACGTGGGCCATCGCAGTTCGAAGCACCGTGGGGGCACACGCTGATTGCGAAGTACGCGATGACCGCGCGCCGGCACATGTACGAGTACGGCACCACCATCGAGCAGCTAGCCAACATCGCCGTCGACACGCGCTACAACGCGAGCCTCAACCCAAATGCCTACTACCAGGACCTCATCACCGTCGAAGACGTGCTGAACGAGCGCATGGTGGCGGACCCGTTCACCAAACTGCACTGCTGCATCCGCAGTGACGGTGGTGGCGCGGTCGTGGTGACGAGCGAGGAGCGCGCCCGCGACCTCCCGAAGGCTCCGGTCTACGTGCTCGGCACCGGCGAGGCCAGCAACGTCACGACGATGAGCGAATGGGAGGACTTCACCGTCTCCCCCGCCGCGGTGAGTGGGCGCCTCGCGTTCGACCGGGCGGGCCTCACCCCCGCTGACGTCGATGTGTGCCAGTTCTACGACGCGTTCACCTCGATGGTGCTGTTGACGTACGAAGCGCTCGGTTTCTGCGGCAAGGGCGAGGCAGGCGCCTACCTCGAGGGCGGCACGATGCGCGTCGGTGGGGCGATGCCGACCAACACCGACGGCGGCGGGTTGTCGTCCTGCCACCCCGGCATGCGCGGGATCTTCCTTCTCGTCGAAGCGGTCAAACAGCTTCGCAACGAAGCCGGTCCGCGTCAGGTCGAGAACGCAAAGATCGCCTGCGTCAACGGCACTGGCGGCTGGTTCTCGTCGGCATCGACCATCCTGCTCGGCACCGAATAGATGGACTTCCGGCTCACCGACGAGCAGAGCGCGCTCCGGACATCTGCGCGCTCTCTGCTGACTGCCGAGTGCCCGATCGATCTCATTCGGGCGCGGTACGCCGACGTCACCGCCGTACCCGAACGACTGAGCGCTGCGCTCGGTGACCAGGGCTGGCTGCGTTTGCTCGTGCCCGAGGAGCACGGTGGGCTGGGCCTCGGCATTGTCGAGCTCTGCCTGGTCCTCGAAGAGGCCGGCCGAGCACTGGTTCCCGCGCCGCTGTGGTCGACAGCAGGGTTGTTCGTGCCACTCGCCGGTGCGGCGACGGCTGGGGATCTTCGCGCCGACCTCCTGACTCGGGTGTCTGCGGACGGATTGCGTGGCACCGCCGCCATCGCCGAGGAGGACGGCCGGTGGTCATTGGCAAGCGCTTCGACCATGGCCACGGCGAAGGGCGACGGCTGGCGCCTCAACGGCCTGAAGCGCTTGGTTCCCGAAGCGGACAGCGCCGCAGTTCTCCTCGTGAGTGCACAAGCTCCGGACGGCATCGACGTCTTCGCGGTGGACCGCGACGCTGTGACCACCCGCTGGATAGAGACCGTCGACCGCAGCCGCGCGGTGTACGACGTGACGCTGCAGGATGCGCCCGCACGCCGGCTCGACGTCGACCCAGCCGCTGCTGAGACGGCGCTCGAGATCGCGACGGTCAGCCTCGCTGCCGAGCTGCTCGGCGCCGCGCGCTGGATCCTCGACACGACGGTCGGGTACGCGAAGGTGCGCGAGCAGTTCGGCGTACCCATCGGATCGTTCCAGGCGGTGCAACACATGTGCGCCGACGACCTGCTCGACCTCGAACGCGCCGGGGCTGCGGTCTATTGGGCCGCGATGTGCTTGGACGCTGACGACGAGGCCAGTGCACGTGCGACGGCCATTGCGAAGGCCAGCACCGGCGACGCCGCCCGTCACACCGCCAAGGACGGCATCCAGATCCACGGCGGGATCGGATACACGTACGAGCACGACCTGCATCTCTACATCCGCCGGGTGTACGCCGCGGAGTCACTCCTCGGCGGCGCAGACGAGCAACGCGACAAACTCGCGGACTTGCTTGCACTGTGACGAAACGGATCTTTCGGGAACTACCTCGGATGCCGCGACGCGGAGTGCAATGCTCAGCGAATGCGCACACATCGCAGTAGTCGTTTCCTGGGCATCGTGACGGCCGCCCTGCTCGCGCTCGGGCTGGTTGCCGGGTGCGGTGGGGGCTCATCGAAGCCGACGTTCAATGAGGCTGACGCAAAGGCTCAGGTCAAGGCCAACTGGGAGGCGTTCTTCGACCCGGCGAAGAGCGAGGACGACCACGTCGCGCTGATCGAAGGCGGGGAAACACTCCGCGCTGCGGTCAAGGCAGCAGCCAAGAACCCCCTCGCTGCAAAGACCAAGACGACGGTGACCAACGTTGTCGTCGATCCCGGTCACACAACCGCGACAGTCACCTACAACATCGCTCTCAACGGCACCAACGTTGTGGACGGCGGCGTGGGACAAGCGGTGTACCAAGACGGCAAGTGGAAGGTGTCCAGGGACAGCTTCTGCGGGCTAGCCAATGCCGGCGCACCAGGGACGTGTCCTAGCTAACACTGCGCCCCGTATGACTATGGCGCGGTGTGCACGCCGCCCTGGCTGTCGATGGTTTCCACGGTCCCGCCGACAGACATAGCCAAGCCGGTGACTACGTCCCACGGTGGGTAGTACGCCGTGCTGACGGGCGGCGCCATGGGGTTGGACCCCACGGCGAATGGATGCAGGGCGCCGTAGCCGTCAAGGACGTAGCCTCCTGGTCCGGTCGTGTTGAGTACGACATCGCGAGCAATGTCCCAACCGGGGAAGTACGCAGCACCCACCGCTGCCGGCTGCATGGGATTTGAGCCGAGGGCAAACGGATGCAGCCCGCCAAACCCTTCGAGCACATAGCCACCGGTACCGGAACGGTTCAGCACGATGCTCCGCGCAATGTCGTTGCCGTTCCAGTACGCAGTGCCGGTGATTGTTGGCGGCTG
This sequence comes from Frankiales bacterium, assembly GCA_033851265.1. Lineage (GTDB taxonomy): Bacteria > Actinomycetota > Actinomycetes > JAWWOW01 > JAWWOW01 > JAWWOW01. Next base: position 141,524 of record JAWWOW010000004.1, on the reverse strand, counting down.
TGCGTTGCTACCGATGGCGAACGGGTGCAGCCCGCCGTACCCGTCAAGGACGTAGCCACCTTTGCCTGCGGCGGTGAAAATAAAGCTGCGCGCGATGTCCCACCCCGGCCACGACGGTCCACCGGTGGCCGCCGGGGGCGCTGCGTTGGAGCCGATCGAGAACGGGTGGAAGCCTCCCCAACCGTCGAGGACGTAGCCACCCGTGCCGCTGGGCAGAATCCTGAGCTCGCGCGCGATGTCCCAGGTCCACGTCGCACTAGGCGTGGCTGCTGGCGCGCCGCCGATCGCCGTGATCACCCCGTTGCCGCGGAGCTTGTAACCAGCCGTATTCGAACCCGGCAGGAATGCGATGCTCCGCACCGCAGCAACCGTCTGGAAGTTGTGCGGAGCCAGTCTGTCGGTCGTGACGTAGACACCCGAGATCCCGCCGGGTCGAACACCGGAGCCCGTCCCCTGGACCATCACCAATGCTCTTGCTGTGTCTTGCCCACTTGCATAGTCCGGACTTGTCATCGCAGGTGGGCTCGGGGTGCCGGCGGCGTAAAAGGGATGGACGCCGCCGTACCCGTCCAGGGTGTAGCCGGAACTGCCGGTAATTCCGATTGCGACATCTCGCGCAATGTCCCACCCGGGCCAGGTCGTCGCACTGACGCTCGGTGGCATCGCCGAGTCACCGGTCGAGAACGGATGCAGCCCGCCGAATCCATCGAGCACGTATCCGGCGGTGCCGTTTTGATTGAGCGCGAAGCGGTGCGCGATGTCTGACCCGCTCCAGTAAGCGCTGCCGTGCGGCGCCGGAGGCGCGGAGTGTCCGGCAACAGTGAACGTGTGCAGCCCGCCGTACCCGTCAAGCACGTACCCGCCGGTGGCGTCGGAACGGATCAACAGATCTCGGGCGATGTCCCACCCCTGCCAGTACGACGAAGGCGTCGCGTTCGGCGGCATGGGATTGGTGCCGATCCGGAACGGGTGCACGCCACCCCAACCGTCGAGCACATAGCCCCCGGTACCGTCCGCCAGCAGGACGAAGCTCCGGGCGATCGGCCACGTCCAGGTTTTGGAGGGCGTTGCCGACGCAGCACCGCCAAAGGGATGCAGATTGCCGTCACTGGTCAACGTGTAACCCGCGTTAGAACCCGGCAGGGTTTCGACGTCGGCGCTGCTCGTCTGTTGCGGATTGGTGACGTTGTTTACGAGCTTCGGCACCATCCGGCACGCCGTGCGGGCGTCGGCGACGATGGTTGCTGGATTGCTGTCCAGCGTCCAATAGCCGCAGTAGTTGTTGCCCGATTGGTGCACCGTGTAGCCACCGATCGAGGTGCCATCGATGGCGACGGCACTGCCGTTGTGCCAGAGCGAGAAGTGCAGGTGGGTGGCATCGCCGATGCCGCAGGTGTTCTTCCCCGGCCAACCGTCCATGCCCAGTTGCGTGCCCGCTTGCACTTGATGATTGTCGACCGAGGCCAGCGCCTGGGTGAGGTGCCAGTACTGCGTCTGCCAGCCGTTGGCGTCAGTGATGGATGCCCAGCATTTCGGCCACTTGCCATCGGACGAGTCATGAAAGTGAACGGTGCCGGCCATGGCGGCGTACACGCCCATCTTCGAGCCGTCGGCGTAACCGACGTCGACGGAGTTGCGTGTTCCTGGCACGTCTCCGTCGTTCGGATGCGGACCGCCGGCATTGACCGTCGCGTTCACCGGCACCGGCAGGAACAGTGGGAAGGGAAGGGTTGCCGCGTGTGCGGGCGCCGCAGCGGAACCAACGATGGCAACGCTTGCCAGCAGGCCTGTGAGGCTCACGGCAGCAGCTCGCCGGATCATGCCGACAGTTTGTAGGAGCCTCGTTCGCGCGAGAATGCACAATCGGGATGGGGCGAGACCACCCCATTTGACTATTACCGGACAGGAACGACCTAACGAGTCCCCAGCTCGTCCTTGAACGCCTTGGCCGAGCCCCAGCGATAGACCTGGCCGGGCAGTAGCGCCCGCATCCTGCTGGCGCCGCCGAGGAAACGCGGGACGAACTGCTCGAGGCGGTCTTTCTCCACGGCCGCAATGACGGCATCCGCCACGTCGCTCGCGGGAACCGGCTTCGGGGTCTTGCGCGCATACGGCACACCGCGTGCGTCGAAGAAGTCCGTCTGCACCGGCCCCGGGTTGACCATGGACACGCCAACGCCACGACTGTGCACCTCGACGGCAAGGCATTCGGTGAACCCACTGACTGCGAACTTGCTGGCGGAGTACGCCGCCTCGAACGGTGCGCCGATGCGACCCGCGATCGACCCGACGTTGACGATGTGCCCGCGCCCTCGATCGAGCATCGACGGAAGGACCGCTTTGGTCGCGTAGACCGTGCCCAAGTAGTTGAGGCGCATCAACCGCTCGTAGACCTCGACGTCGGTATCAGCGACGGCGCTCCACGAACCTGCGCCAGCGTTGTTGACCAGGATGTCGATCGGCCCGAGCTCAGCGGTCAACGCAGCGAGCGCGGCTTCCACTTCTTCGCGTACGCCGATATCGGCCGTCGCGACGGCGCCTTGTCCGCCGGCCTCGGCGAGCACGGCGTCGAGCTCGCTCGTTGATCGGGCCAGCAGACCGACGCGCGCACCCCGGCGAGCGGCCGCAAGGGTCACCTCACGGCCGATACCGCGGGACGCACCCGTGATGACTGCTACCGCGCCGTTCCACTTCATCGGCGTCAGGGGGCCAAGACCTCGACGACAGCCGCCAAGCTCATGCCGCCGCCGGCGCACAGCGTCGCGACGCCGTACCCACCACCACGACGCTGGAGTTCGTGGATCAGTGTCACGAGGATGCGAGCGCCCGAGCAGGCGACGGGGTGACCGAGTCCGACGGCACCGCCGTTGACGTTGACGATGTCGTGGTCGAATCCGAGGATTCGCGCGCTCGCGACGGCCATCGACGCGAACGCCTCGTTGATCTCGACAAGCTTGACGTCCTGCGCGCGGATGCCGGCGCGTTCCAGCGCCTTGGGTACGGCGATGGTCGGTGCGAGACCCGTGCGGGAGGGCTCGACGCCGGCTGCCGCCCAGCTACGAATGACTGCCAGCGGTTGCTGGCCACGATCGGCGGCATACGACTCGTCAACGACGACCAGCGCTGCAGACCCGTCGTTGAAGCTCGACGAGTTGCCCGCCGTGACCGTGCCGTTCTCCTTGAAAAGCGGACGAAGCGCGGCCAGCTTCTCCATCGACGTGTCCCGACGCGGATGCTCGTCGGTGTCGAAGATGCTGACGTTCCCCTTCTTGTCCCGCAGTTCCATCGCGACAACTTCTTGGGCAAAGCGCCCGTCATCGATCGCGGCGACCGCACGCATGTGCGAGTGGTAGGCCCACTCGTCCTGCTGCTCGCGTGTCACACCCGCTTCAGCGGCCGTGTTCTCGCCGACCGTGATGCCCATGACGAGCGGCGCATCCGGAGTCAGCGGGTGCGTCATCGACATCCATGGCTCGATGCCGCCGAACGGTTCGGGTGAAGCCATGTAGCTGCGTGGGGTCTGCGACATGCTTTCCGCGCCGCCGGCTACCGCGACCGACGTCATGCCGGCACGAATCTCGGCAGCGGCCGAGACGACACCCTGCAGGCCGGACGCGCAGTGGCGCTGCACGGCGAGGCCGGGTGTGTCTGGCGGAAGCCCGAGATCGAGGGCGACGTAGCGCGCGATGCACCCGCCACCGTGCATGACCTCGCCAAGCACGATGTCGTCGACGTCGGACGGCGGAACGTTCGCGCGCTTGAGCGCCTCGGCAACCGATGCCTTGGCGATCTCCTGAATCGGCGTGCGCGCAAGCGCACCCTTCTTCCCGTCAGCAATCGGCGTCCGGACAGCGGACAGGATGACGGCGTCACCCATCGGCGTACTCCTCAGGAGGGATCGAACAGGACCGGCAGCGACGTCGGTGAGCGGAACGTCAGGCCGTGGATGTGCGGGTCGTCTGTCGCGTCAGGGTCGAGTCGAAGGTTGGGCAACCGATCGAAGACACATTCCAGTGCAATACGCGTCTCCATGCGGGCCAGATGCTGACCGAGACACAGGTGCGGCCCTGCACCGAACGCAACGTGCTGCTTGGGGTCGCGGAAGATGTTGAAGGTGTCCGGATCCGGGTGACGAGCCGGGTCGCGGTTCGCCGCACCGAGCGCCACACCGATTCCCGCACCCGCTGGCACCAGCACGTCACCGAGCTGCACGTCTTCTTTCGCCGTGCGCATGATGAACAGCAGGGGCGGCTCCCAGCGCAGCCCTTCTTCGAATGCCTGCGGGATGAGCGAGCGGTCGTTGCGCACCGCATCGAGCTGGTCGGGATGCGTCAGCAATCCGTAGAGCAGGTTGCCTGACGAGCGGTACGTCGTCTCCGCACCGGCTGGCAGCAGCAAGCGCAGGAAGGCAAAGATCTCCTCGTCGGTGAGGACGTGCCCGTCGACCTCGGCTGTGACCAGTTGGCTGATCAAATCGTCGCCAGGGTTCTCGCGCTTGTCGGCAACGATGCCGGTGAAGTACTCCTTCAAAGCGGTCGAGGCGGCGAACGCACGGTCCCAGTTGACGCTGACACTGATCAACTCGATCGACCAGCGCTGGAACTTCGGCCAGTCGCCCTCGGGCAGGCCGAGGATGCGCGCGATGACGCGCACCGGGAAGGGGAACGTCAGCGACCGCACGAGGTCGGCCTTGCCGTCGGCCACCACGTCGTCGAGCAACTCGTTGATCGTGGCTCGCAGCAGCGTCTCGCTCCACCGCTCGAGCATCCGGGTGCGGAACGCCTTTGCCACGAGGGCCCGGTGCCGGGGGTGCTCCGGAGCGTCCATCTCGAGGATGGTGTGGCCCATCAGGGCGCCCATGATGTCGGCGTACCCGCTGGACGAGAAGACCTCGTTGTCGGACAGCACCCGGTGCACGTGTTCGTGGCTGAAGACCGAGTACATGGGCGGGCCCTCGGGGAGCTCCGCGTCCTCGGGCAGTCCCATCAGCTCGCGCATGTCGACGAGGAGCACCGGGGTCGCCTCACGAGTGGCGGCGAGATCCGGATAGGGATCGCGGACGTCGCCGGCGGCGTCTTGGAACTGCTCGATGGGGTCGTAAGGGACGAAATCTTCATTCACGGTTGGAGCCTCGGCCATTGGCCCTCCTGACGTCCCCGCGTGGTCGATCCCTGACACGAGCGTCAGTGTCGGCAGCATATACGGCACAATCGGCTGGTGACTTCCGATCCAATCCCTGCTCCCGTTTCGGGTGAGCCGGAACGCCATGACGTCCCCGAGGGAGGACGCAGCGGCTTCGCCGTCGTCGACGGTCGCCAGGTGCACTACCTCGAATGGGGTCGCGCCGACCGCCCGGGTGTCCTGGCACTCCATGGCGGCGGGCAGACGGCGTACATGTTCGAAGAGCTCGGCAAGACGTTGCGCACGACTCACCACGTGATCGCTCCTGACCTGCCGGGTCACGGTGACTCCGACAGCCCGGACAGCTTCCCCATGAACCGTCACGCCATCGCGGCCACGTTGCCGCCGCTCCTCGCCGAGTTCGGAGTCGACCGCGCAGCCGTCGTTGGTGCATCGCTCGGCGGCATGACCGCGATCACGCTAGCGAAGTCCCACCCCGACCTCGTCGCTGCGATCGTCCTCATCGACGTAGGTCATCGGCTCGAAGAAGCTGGCGTGCAACGGATCATCGCGTTCATGACCAAGCACGACTCGTTCGCATCGCTCGAAGAAGCCGCCGAGGCAATCGCGGAGTACGCCCCTCGCAGGTCAGCGGCGCGATCGAGCAGCAACCTGCAGCGCAACCTGCGCCGCCGATCCGACGGACGCTGGGTCTGGAAGCACGGCTTCGGCCGCATGCACGGCAGCCAGGCGCCCCCGGTCGACCAGGACTGGCGAGAGATCCTCACCGGGCTCGATGACGACGCGCGCGAAGTGGCTGTGCCCGCACTGGTCATCCGCGGCGGCGAGAGCGACGTGTTGACCGACGAAGGCGCACACGATGTCGGATCGCTGATGCCAGACTCGCGCGTGGTTGTCGTACCGGACGCTGGACACCTGACCGCTGGTGACAACCCGGAGGGTACGGTCCACCAGATCACGTCTTTCTTCTCCGAAATCCGTTGGTAATCAGGAGGATGCACGCATGAGCAACTTGGACGGCAAGGTCGCCATCGTCACCGGGGCGGGGCGGGGACTGGGCCGCTCTCACGCGCTGCTCCTCGCCCGCGAAGGCGCGCAGGTCGTCGTCAACGACCCGGGCGGCGAGTGGGATGGCACGGGATCTGACAGTCGACCGGCGCAACAGGTTGTCGAAGAGATCGAAGCTGCCGGCGGCAAGGCCGTCGCCAACTTCGACAGCTGCTCGGACTGGAAGTCCGCGCAGGGTCTCGTCACGCAGGCCGTCGACACGTTCGGCGACCTCAACATTCTCGTCAACAACGCCGGCATCCTCCGCGACAAGATGAGCTTCAACATGGAGGAGGCCGACTGGGACTCCGTCATCGACGTTCATCTCAAGGGGCACTTCGCGCCCTCGCGGTTCGCCGTCGAGTATTGGCGCAACCGCGGCAAGGCCGGTGACGAGGTCTACGGCCGCATCATCAACACCGCCAGCGAGTCAGGACTGTTCGGCAACGCGGGCCAGATCAACTACGCCGCGGCCAAAGCAGGCATCGCGGTGATGGCGATCGTGCTCGGCCGCGAGATGGCGAAGTACGGCGTAACCGCCAACGCGATCGCGCCACGCGCACGCACCCGCATGACGGAGAACACGTTCAGCGAGTTCGGTGCGGCCGATGCCGACAAGTTCGACGTGTTCGACCCGGAGAACGTGTCGCCGCTCGTTGCCTGGCTGGCGAGCCCGTCCGCTGCCAATGTCAGCGGCCAGACGTTCATCGTGTGGGGCGCCGAGATCACGCTTGCGCAGGGGTGGACCCCGGTCGCCCGGATCGATGCCGGAGGCAAGGCGTGGACGGTCGACGACCTCGCCGACAAGGGCATGGACCTGTTCAAGGGACGCGACCCCGGCGTACCGCCGTTCCTCGTCGATCTCTCCTCCGCCATCAGCTGACCGGTCGGTCTCATGGCGCTGGTCCCAGACCAGCTGCGGCACATGGCCGCAGCCTTTCCCGACGAAGCGGCGTTCACCGTGCTCGGGGACGGGCCCGGCGCCGGTGACCTCACGTTTGCTGGCTGGCACGGCAGCGCCGCCCGGCTAGCCCGTGGCCTCGTCGAGCGCGGCGTGCAGCAGGGTGACCGGGTCGCCTTGCTGACCGTGCCGGACGACGGGTTGCGGTTCGTGATGGCGTACGCCGCAACGCACATGGCGGGTGCCGTCGCAGTACCCGTGAACATCCGTCTGTCTGGCAAAGAACTCGCGGGCATCCTCAACCACGCGGAGCCATCGGCGATCGTGGTCTCCCCGACCCTGGCCGACTCGCTACCCGACGTTCCATCAGTGCGAACCGTGGTGCGGACCGACAACTGGGACGACTACCTCGCCGGCGACGGCTCGGAGTTCCAAGTCGCCACCGAGCCGGACGACCTCGCCGAGATCCTCTACACGTCGGGGACAACGGGGATGCCGAAGGGCGTCGCCATCCGGCACAGCAACTCCACACTCGTCGTCAAGACCGAGCCGCAGTGGTCGGGCAACGCGTGGATCCATTCGAGCCCGATGTTCACGTTCGCAGGACTGACGTTCGTCTATCAGCCCATGCGGATGGGGATGCGCACGCTGTACCTGCCGAAGTTCGACGTCCCGACGTTCATCCGCGAGGTCGAGACGCGGAAGCCGCTCGTCGCTTTCCTCGTGCCCGCGATGGTCGAGTTGCTCCTCGCTCATCCAGATTTTGAGAAGGCCGACATGACGTCGCTCGCCATGGTGTCGGTGGGCTCGGCGCCGATTGCGCCGACGACGTTGTTGCAGTTCCAGCGACGCGTGCCCAATGCCGCGGTGACGAACTCGTACTCCATGACTGAGGCGGGTACGGCGTACTGCGTCCTGCCACAGGGTGAGCTGGAGCGGCGACCAGGCTCCGTCGGCAAGCCACTGCCGCCCGCGGAGATCCGCGTTGTCGACGAGGATGGCGCTGAGCTTCCTCCGGAGGGGGTCGGCGAGATCGTCATCAAGCCGCCACACAAACCGCGGTTCTATTACAAGAACTCGGAAGCCACGGCCGAGCTGTTCAAGGGCGACTGGCTGCACACCGGGGATCTGGGGAAGTTCGACGCGGACGGCTACCTCTACGTCGTTGGTCGCATCAAGGACGTCATCATCCGGGGCGGCTTCAACATCTATGCCAGCGATGTGGAGAGCGCGCTTTACGAGCATCCCGATGTGCAGGAAGCCGCCGTTGTCGGTAAGCCACATCCGGTGCTCGGTGAGGACATCGCGGCGTACGTCGTCCTCAAGGACGGCGCGACGGTGACGGCCGACGAGCTCCTCGTCCATTGCAAGGAGCACCTCGCCGACTACAAGGTGCCGCGATCGCTCGAGTTTCGCAGCGAGCTACCCCGCAACGCGACGGGCAAGGTGCTCAAGCGCGCCCTCGTCGAGCAGTAGCGCGCCTGATAGCCGACTGCGATCAGGCGGTCGGGTGCGGCGGGATGACCGGCTTGACGCCGAAGCCGTTGAGCTCGATGGTCATCGCCACGTTCTTCACCACGGATGCGTTGTAACCAAGCGCAGACACCGAACCAGTTGGGACGACGATCTTCTGCAAGAAGATCTGGTTGTCGCTGTTGACCCACACGTACTGCGTGGCGAGCTGGCCAAGCATGCTGCGGCCCTGCGCACGCGTCGCGGCGTCACAGCTGTCCATCAGCTGACGTCCCAGGTCGACCTTCAGGGTGTACTTCGTGTAATGCATGCGGACGAAGCGCTGCACCGCGATCGTGCCGGTCGTGTTGGAGAGGACGTCGACCAGCACGTCGATGTTTCCGCATGTGGTCAGCGAAGACTTCGCCCAGGTGCCGGAGTTGACGAGGTTGGTGGTGTTGCCCTGGAAGAAGCTCTGTCCGTCGCTCAACCCGGTCGCGCCAGGGAAGGTCGGCTGCGCCGCGTGCGGGGCCCTGACAAGATGCTCGACGTAGCGGTTCTTGTCGAAGTCGGCCCACCCCGCGATGGTCTTGTACGGGTTGATGTTCTCGAAGGTCTCCGACGGCTTCACCGGCACGACCGACCAGCGCTCACGGAACAACGCGGTGTGCTCGGCGAGGGTGGCACGCATCGCGGCAGCCAGCTGCTGCTTCGCGGTCAACGGCTTGGCCTTGGCTGCGACTTGCTGCACGACCGGCTTGTGATGGACGACAGGGGCCGGGGCAGCGGACGACCCGCTCGAGCAACCGGTCGCAAGGGCAGCGAGGCCTGCAACAGCAATCGCAGCGGTACGGGTCGTCAGGCGCATCGGAGCTCCCCCTCGAGGTGGCCGAGCCGCCGTTGCGAACCCGCGCACTTCATGTGTGTCGGGTCACCCGAGTGGGTGCGCTGATAGCCCGTTCGGATTAACAACGCAGCAATACGGCACAAACCGTGCTCATGGGAATGGCGAAGCCAAGGCCCTCGGCGTTGTTGGACACGATCTTGGCGCTCGCGACGGCCAGCACTCGACCGGTCCGGTCGACAACCGGCCCGCCTGAGTTGCCGGCCGAGATCGGCGCACTGATCTGCACCGCACCTTTGCGGAGCGCCGAAACCACGCCCGTGGTCACCGTGCCACCGAGACCGAGCGGAGACCCGACGACGAGCACTGGCGCACCGACGGCCGGCAGCACCTTGGTGAGCGGCAGCAGCGGCAGCTCCGCGACCACCTCGATGCTTGCGAGGTCGTCGCTGGGACGAACCGTGGTGATCTTGCCGGAGAGTGTGCGCGATCCCTGCTTCAGCTTCACGGTCCGACCGCCGGAGCTCCATTGGCTGCTCACGACGTGGTAGTTCGTGACAAGAATGGTGCCGCCGACGGAACTGCGTTGTACGGCGAAAGCGGTACCGAGTGTGAATGGCGTCTCGACGGTGAACACGCTCTTGAGCACCTTGGGGGCGACGGCGCCGGTGTCTATGGAGCCAGCCCTGGTCTGACCGAGACCGGTGCGCAGGGCCTGCAGGTCGGTCTGCGCCTTGGTCAGCTGATTGCTGACCTTGTTGAGCGCCTTCTGCTGCACCGCGACCGTCGTGCGCAAATCAGCGACCGAGCCGCGAGTCACAAACACACCGACGGTGGCTACCGCCGCGAGCAGGACGGCGAGCACGGCGACAATCGCGACGAGCGCATGTGCGCGGCCAGCGATTGGCGGCGTCGGCTGCGCGAAGGTTGGCGCAAGAGTTGGCGCCGGAGTTGGCTGCGGGGGGACGACGGCAGGGGTGGGTTCGAGCCCAGCGGAGGGCTCAGCAGCAGCCGGTGGCGGCTGCCCGGGCAGGATCGTCGTCACCGGCGATGCTTCGACCGAATGGCCTAGTGGCTGTAGGCGCCGAGCGTCATGTCTCCGGTGGCGGGCGCGCCTCTGACGCTGCCCCTGCAGGCTGGACGAGCAGCGAATCCGAGCGCCAACTCTTTGCGACCGCGTTCACAGACGCGACGAGCGGCACCGCGAAAATCGCCCCGGGCAGTCCGGCAAGAACAGCGCCGGCTGTCAACGTGATGGCGATGACGATCGGGTGCAGTCGGACGTATCGCCCCACGATGAAGGGCTGCAGCGCGTGGGCCTCGATTTGGTGCTCCACCACTAGGACAATGAGCACGATGACGGCAGCGGTCACGCCGTTGGATACGAGGGTGACGAGGCACGCCAGGCCGCCGAACACGACGATCCCTACCAGTGGGATGAAGCTCCCGATGAAAATCAGCACCGCTAGCGGGGCAACCAAGGGAACGCCGACGATCCACAGCGTCACGCCCATGACGATGCCGTGAAAGACCGCGACGGTGAAGGTGCCGGTCACGTACCCCGACAGGGTCCGCCACACCTCCCCCCCTGCTGCGTCGGCGCGTGCGCGCTGGGCTGCCGGGAAGCGATCCACTATCCACGCCCACATGCGGTCACCGTCGTACACCATCAGGACGGTGAGAAAGATCGTCAGCACGAGACCGGTCAGCAACTCGGCCACGGTGCGGGTTGCATTGATCGCACCCGCGGCCACTTCGCTCTGCCGGTCGCGAAGGAACTGCACGAACCGGTCGCCGAAGTTGCTGACGGAATCGTGCTGGAGATTCAACGGGCCGGTTTCCAGCCAGTGCTGTGCTTTGCCGACGAGGTGATCAATCTGGTCGACGAGCTGCGGGTAGCCAACTGCGGCGCGGTTCCAGACGAAGGCGCCGATGCCGCCAATAACACCGATGGCGATGAGCATCGTGATCACCGCGGCGAGCCCGCGAGGGACACCCCAACGCTTCAGTCGGGACGCGATCGGTGCGAGGAGCGCAGTCAGTAGCAACGCGGTCAGCAAAGGAATGACGACGAGCTTGAGATGGAGTGCCAGCTTGCCCAGGAAGAAGAGCAACGCGCCGATGACGAGCAGCCGCCAACACCAGCCGGCCGCGTCAACGAGCCCCTGCGGCACGCGCTCTCGCCGCGCCGGAGCGCTCGATGTGCTGGCAGTACCTTCCACGTGCTCGATCGTCGCAGTGGACTTCAACGAACTGTGGGATTTCGGGAGGCGCGTCCGGTTCAGCTGGTGAGTGACGCGGTCTCCGGTGGGGGGCCGAGGATCAGATCGGCGACCCGACGCCGTTGCCACCCCTGCCGGCCGAGCATCAGGTCGTTGGCCTTGGCGCGCTTGTAATAGAGGTGCGCGTCGCACTCCCACGTGAAGCCGACACCGCCGTGGATCTGGATCGTGTCTGACGTGACATGGATTGCTGCCTCGCCGACCCACGCCTTGGCCATGGCCGCAGCTGTCTCGCGGTCCGCAGCGTCAACGTCGGATGCCCACGCGGCCTTGTGCGTGCCCACGCGCGCCAGCGTCAACGCCTGCAGCATGTCGGCGGCGATGTGCTTCACGGCTTGGAACGAGCCGATCGGACGACCGAACTGCACGCGCACCTTCGAGTACTCAACGGCGAGGTCATACGCCGCATCGCAGGCACCAACCAACTCGGCGCACAGCATGACGGCCGCGTCGTCGAGCGCACGCCGTAACAACGCGGTCTGGTCGCCATCAGGACCGACCCGCCGTGCGGGAGTCGACACCAGCTCCAACCGTGCGATGGAACGCGTCGGGTCGAAGCCCGGCACGGTTGTCGCTTGGGGCGCGTCGACGAGGAAAGCAGCAACCCCGTCGGTGTCGCGCGCCAACACCAGTACCCAGTCGGCACCCTCGCCGTCCAGAACTACCGGCTTGAGTCCGTCCAAGACCCACCCGTCACCGCTGCGTGACGCGCGTGTGCGCACATCGTCGATGGGGTCCGCCGCGGTGCCCATCTCTTCGACCGCCACCGTGCCCCGTTGTTCGCCCGTTGCGAGCGCCGGCAGCAACTCCGTGACACCAAGGCGAAGGGCGACGAGTGTCGCGAGCACGGCCGACGAGTAGAACGGGCCGGGCAGCGGGAGCTTCCCCATCTCTTCCATGACCACGGTCATGTCGACCAGTCCGCGGCCGAGTCCGTCGTACTCCTCGGGTATGAGCAGTCCGCACCACCCGAGGTCGGCGATCTGTCGCCATGTCTCGTCGGGCAACGGCTCGTGGTTGTCGATGATCGAGCGGAGCCGCTCCCGCGGAAGCGATCGAGCGAGCGTCGTACGAACCGCATCGCGAAGTGCTTCTTGGTCGGCGTCGAAGGCGAAGTCCACGGACGCATCGTGACGGGCAACGATCCCTGACGCAAGTGTCAGGGATCGCGCTAGGATCCGCGCCATGGATTTCGCGTTCACCGCCGAGGACGAGGCGTTCCGCACTGAGCTTCGTGAATGGCTCGACAGCACCCTCGCTGAGTTCGAAACCGAGTACGACTCGGAGCGCGAGACCGGTGGTGCCGGAGTCAGTCGGCTCTACGCAAAGCGGAAGGCCTGGCAGAAGCGCCTCTCCGAGGGCGGCTGGGCTGCCATCAACTGGTCGCGCGAGTGGGGGGGCCGCGAGGCCAGCATCATGCAGAACGTCATCTACTCCGAGGAGATGGCGAAGGCCAAGGCGCCGGGGGTCTTCAATGCGAACGGCATCTGGCAGATCGGCCCGATGATCCAACGGTGGGGCACTGAAGAACAGAAACAACAGTGGCTGCCGGGAATCCTGTCGGCCGAACAGCACTGGTGCCAGGGATTCTCCGAGCCGGAGGCCGGCTCGGACTTGGCCAACCTGCGCCTTGCCGCGATCCGCGACGGCGACCACTACGTGCTCAACGGCCAGAAGATCTGGTGTACGACGGCGCACATCGCCAAGTGGGGGCTCTTCCTCGTCCGCACCGACCCCACGGCGATCGAGCGCGGCGCAAAGCACGAAGGAATCAGCGCGCTCATCGTCGATATGGAACTGCCCGGCATCGACTCGCAACCGATCACCGACCTCGTCGAGGAAAACTCCTTCTGTCTCGTCACGTTCACCGACGCACGCGTTCCGGCTGACTACCTGCTCGGTGGTGAGGGCGAGGGTTGGCAGGTCGCAATGGGCACGCTCGGCCATGAGCGCGTCGGTACGTCGGGCCTGTCCATCACGATGAAGTCCGACCTCGACGCGATCGTCGAGTCGACGCGCAAACACAATCCCGGGGCGTTGGCGGACCCGGAGCTGCGCGAGCGCATTGGTCGGGCCTACACGCAGATCGAGCTGACGCGACTGCTGAACTATCGCGCGCTGTCGAAGATTCTGAAGGGCGAAAAGAACTGGCCCGAGGTGCCGATCGCGAAGCTGCAGTGGTCGCACCTGGCGCAGACACTCGCCGAGCTGAACGTCGACCTGCTCGGGCCGGCTGCGCTGCTCGCCCGCGGCGGTCCGGACGCCATCGACAAGGGCCAGTGGACGCGGCTGTACAGCTATCAGCGCTATACGTCGATCGGGGCCGGCACCACACAGGTGCAGAAGAACATCATCGCGGACCGAGCGATCCGGCTCCCCCGGAAGTAGTGAGAGGATGACCGCCATGCTGAAACGTGGTGACGAGGTCGACGACTTCAAAGGCGTCGACGACAAAGGCCAGACCGTCCAGCTCTCGTCGCTGTTGGATAAGGGTCCCGTCGTCCTCTTCTTCTACCCGGCCGCCATGACGTACGGCTGCACGATCGAGAGCTGCCACTTCCGCGATCTCGCCGCGGAGTTCACGGAGGTCGGTGCGCAGCGCGTCGGTATCAGCGCGGACTCCGTCAACAAGCAGGCGAAGTTCTCCGAGAAGCACTCGTTCGACTACCCGCTCATCGCGGACGAGGACAAGTCGATCGCGAAGATCTTCGGCGTCACGCGCATCGGCCCGCTCCCCAACCGCCGCGTCACGTTCGTCATCGGCACCGACCGCCGCATCGTCGAAACGATCAGTAGCGAAACGAAGATGAACTCGCACGCCGACCAAGCCCTCGAGACCTTGCGTCAAGGCACCAAGGTCTGACCCGCGCGTTCTGAGCGGGCTAGATCAGAGTGGGGTTGGCTTGCGAAGTGCAACGCACGCCCGTCACGACAAGCTGAGCGCCTCGGACACCGAAGCAAGGTAGTTGAGGTGCGCGTCGACGGAGTCGAAGCCGAGGCCCATGGTTACTACCGAGACGTGCGTACCACCTGCCTCCCGCCAAGCGTCGACCTCCGCCGTGAGCTCACTCACGCCGCCCTGAGGAAGCGCCACATAGTCACCCCCGAACTCGTCGACCGACCTGCCGATGTCGTGCACGCGCTCGCACAGCTGTTTCCAGGCGGTCACGTTGTGGTCGACACCGCCACCGAAGAAGATGAAACCGTCTGCGAGCCGAGCGGCGCGGTCGAACGCCTTGTCGCCAGATCCGCCAAGCCAGATCGGGATGGGCCGTGCCGGTTTCGGCACGAGCGCGGCTCTATCGATCCGGTCGAAGCGGCCAGTGAAGTCCACGACAGGTTCGGTGAACAACCGGCGCAGCACGGTGAGCTGCTCCTCCTGCCGCGCACCGCGGGTTCGGAAATCCTGTCCGAGGGCTTCGTACTCGACATGACTCCACCCGATTCCCACACCGAGGCGAAGTCGACCGCCTGAAAGGAGATCCACGTCGGCCGCTTGGCGTGCTACGAGGGCGGTCTGACGTTGCGGAAGGATCAGGATCCCAGTGGCGAAACCGATGCGCTCGGTGATGGCGGCCAGATGAGCGAACATCACAAACGGGTCGTGGAACGGATCGTGCTCGGTATATGGCCCCGACAGTCGAGGAGTCCGATCGGCGTGAACGGCACCGAGCACGTGGTCGTAGGCGAGGATGTGCGTAAAGCCCAGATCCTCGACCGCTGTGCCAAACCGACGAACTGCGGTCGGATCTCCTCGAAGTTCGTTCTGCGGGTAGACGGCGCCGATCTGCATGACGGTCACCCTGCCACGGTTGCCCTGACAGCGAGGATGCCCCCATGTCTCAACTGGTCTACTGCCCGACGGCGTACGCCTCGATCCGGAACTGCACGACGAGCAGCTAGCGCCAGCCGTCCGCGAGCTGATCAACCACCTCGGCTGCAACGACATCGGCGGTGCGGACGACATTGACGTCGAGGTAACCCTTCTCCACCCACTGCGCCATGGCGTCGCCGGCGAGGTCTGGGTCCCAGCCGTCCGCGAACCCGGTCATCGTGGGTCCGACGACGTACGTCGAGAAGTGCACATCAGGATGCTCGCCCGACCACGCCTTCACCATCGTCTCCAGAGCCGCCTTACTCGCGGCGTACGCGCCGAGGCCGGGCCACGGGTTGGGCATTGAGTCCGACGAGAGATAGACGGCACTCCCCCGCGACTCAGCGAGGTGAGGGAGCGCGGCCGCCGAGATCAGCGCGGCTCCGACGACATTCGTCCGCAGTACGTCGTCCCAGTCGAAGGCAGACATCTCGGTGAGCGGCTGCAGCGGAGATACCCCGGTCGCGTAGACAAGCCCGTCGAGTCCGCCAAAGCCCTTCACGGTGGTCTCGACGACCGCAGTGCAGGCGTCTGGCGCACGGACGTCGCAGTCGATGGCCACCTCGGCGGAGATCTGATCGACGCGCCGAGCCGCCCCCGCGACTCGGGCGCCCTGCGACGCCAACAACTCCACGATCGCAGCGCCAATGCCCGATGACGCGCCTACGACGAGGACGCGCCGTCCCGTGAGGTCAGCCACGTGTCGGCGGTTCGTGGCGGATGAACGACCTGGATTGAGTGAATGCGCGAATGCCATCGGCTCCGAGCTCGCGACCAATGCCCGACGTGCGAAATCCCCCGAACGGCAACCGCGGGTCTTGCGCCGCCATGCCATGACAGTTGATGCCAACGGTACCGGCGACCAGTGCTGTCGCAACCCGATCGGCCAGGTCGTCGTCTGCCGTCCACACCGACGCGGTCAGCCCGAACGGTGTGGCGTTCGCGGCTTCAACCGCCTGATCCACGTCGTCGTATGCCAGCACCGGCACGACCGGACCAAACTGCTCATCCGCCACGACCGGTGCGTCCGGTGCGATGTCGGTGACGACGGTCGGCAGGATGAAGTAGCCGCCCGAGTCCCGGTCCTCGTCCCGCCACGTGCCACCCGTCATGACACTGGCGCCCCGGCCGCGTGCGTCCTCGATCATGTTTGTCACCCGCTGATAGCCAGCGGGAGTGTGAAGCGGACCCAGCGTCACCTCCGGGGCAAGGCCGTCACCGATGACCTCGCGCTCACACCGCGCCAGTAGGGCATCCACCAGCTCCGCGACGCGATGACGCGGGGCGTAGATCCGCTTCGCCGCCATGCAGACCTGTCCGGTTGTTGTGTAGGCCGCGGCTGCGAGCTTGTCCGCCAAGTCAGCAGTGATCGGCAGGTCCGGTCCCAGCACCGCTGCGTCGTTGCCACCGAGCTCGAGCAGCACCGGCGTGAGCTGCTCCGCAGCAGCTGCCATGACGGCTCGCCCCGTCGCGACACCGCCGGTGAACGACACCAGGTCGATGCCGGGATGCGCGACCAGCCGACGGCCGAGCTCCGGACTCGGACCGGACAGCACGTTGACCACGCCGGGCGGCAGGGCCGCCGCGAACTCGGTCACGACCGCCAGCACCGTCAACGGGCAGGTGGGCGGCACCTTGACCACGGTCGTGTTGCCGGCCGCCAACGCCGGCCCCAGCTTGGTCATCGCGACGGCGACCGGCCAGTTGAACGGCAGGATCAACGCCGCGACGCCGTACGGCTCCCGCTGGACTCTGGGGTACGCCGCGCCCGCGTCGATGTACTCCGGCGCCAACGCGTCCTCGGCCATCCCCCGAGCAGCTGCGCGATGATCGGCGCGGTGTCGAGCTCGAACTGCGCCTCGCTGCGGACCTTGCCGTGCTCTCGGACGTACGTCGCGGCCAGGTCGAGCCCGGCGAGGACAGTGGCGGCGGCTTGGCCCGCCGACGCGATGGCGGCGGCGCGCTCCGCGAGGCTCCGCTCTGACCAGTCCGGCGCAGCGCGCCGAGCGGCGGCGACCGCCGCGTCGAGCTGCTCGTCACCCGCCACCGGTGCGTGACCCACGACCTCATCCGGCCGTGCTGGGTTGTGGACGGGATAGCCGCCGTCGGTGCCGGCGACGCGTTCGCCGCCGATCATCATGTCCGCCGTCATTTGCCGCGGCTCGATCTGCGTCACGGTGTCACCGTCTCGGTGTCACGTCCGGACCGCAGCAATGTGCCCGGCAGCTCGCCCGTCGACTCGCCGTCCACGACGATGTCGACCCCGCCGACGAGCACCCGATGGATGCCCTGCGCCTCGGCGTACAACCGCATGGCGCCACCAGGCAGGTCGTGCCGTGTGTGCGTCAGTCCGTGCCCGATCGTGTCCGGGTCGAACAGCGTGAGATCGGCGTGCGCACCGTCGGCGATCAGCCCGCGGTCGCGCAGGCCGTAGAGCCGGGCGGGAGCGTCGGTCAGCTCGTGTACTGCCTCTTCGAGGGAGAGCAGTTGACGCTCGCGCACAGCGTCGCCAAGCAATGACGTCGTGGCGATAGCGCCGCACATCATGTCGAGG
Source organism: Frankiales bacterium (assembly GCA_033851265.1). Lineage (GTDB taxonomy): Bacteria > Actinomycetota > Actinomycetes > JAWWOW01 > JAWWOW01 > JAWWOW01. The sequence continues at coordinate 123,428 of JAWWOW010000004.1, read as the reverse complement.
TGCGCGCCGGCGTCACTGCCACCGACAATCGTTCGGGGGTCGCGCCAGATCTCGGCGCGCAACTTCCAGTCGTCGTCGGAGTCGTCCATCATCGGCGGGGTCAGTCCGGTTCGCAGCTCGTCGGCGACGACGATGTCGAGGAGTACGTCGAACGCGTCGCCGCCGCGTTCCTTCGCGATGTCACCGACACTGCGGCCGGGGCAGTCGGCGTTCTCCGGAGCGAACGTCTCCACGATGCGCAGCCGATGCCACCGCGCGAGACCGCGCAGCATCCCTGCCTCGTCCGAGTCGGCTCCTGCGCGCAACCGCGCGCGAACCTCAGGATCACTCAGCGCACGCATCCGCTCCGGCACCGGCAGATGCAGCGTCTCCCGCCATCCCGGCAGGCCGTCGAGGACGAACCCGGTGAGGAACGACAGTCGGATCTCCATCTGATGCGGCAACGTCAACGCAACGAGCCGACCGCCGCGCTCGGCGACCCGATCGCTCGCGGCCAGCTGACTCCACGCGTAGTCCGCACTTCGCGTGGTGACACCGAGGACGTTCCAGTTGATCGGGCGGTTCGCGCCGCGGGACATGTCCGCGAGCAGCGCAATGTCGTCGTCACTGAAGCCGTTGATGCAACCGGCGTTGATGAACTCCAACGTGGTGCCTTCGTGCTGCCCGGTCGCGGTTGCGAGCGCAACAAGCTCGTTGCGGTCGGCAGCCCGCGACGGGACGGGCTGGCCCTCGGCATCGTTGTGCGTCGGTGACTGCGACGACGAGAACCCGAGCCCACCTGCAGCGAGGGCCGCTCGCAGGGTGTCCACCATCGCGTCGATTTCGTCGCTGGTCGCCGTCCGCGCGGTCGCTTCCTCGCCCATGACCGATCGACGCAGCGCGCAGTGCCCGACCAGGAAGCCGGCATTGACACCGATGCGACCGTCGAAGCGATCGAGCCAGTCGGCGTACGACGTCCAGTCCCAGCTCAGCCCGGCTTGCAACGCAGGGACCGGGATCCCCTCGACGCGTGCCATCATCCGCATCAAGTAGTCCGCATGCTGTGGTCCCGCCGGTGCCAACGTGAATCCACAGTTGCCGCCGATCACGGTCGTCACCCCGTGGTACGTCGACGGGCTCGCGGTCGGATCCCATGCCAGCTGCGCGTCGTAGTGCGTGTGGAGGTCGACGAAACCGGGTGCGACCACCAGCCCGGTGGCGTCGATGGTGCGCTGCGCGGAGTCGCCGTTGATGTCGAGGACGACGCGACCGTTGCGGACACCGACATCGGTGGTACGCCGCGGCGCACCGGTGCCGTCGACCACGGTGCCGCCGCGGATCAGGAGATCGAGCATGTATGCCCCTCGGGAAGCGGATGCCGGAACAGTCGCGCCGCGTTGCCATGCGTGATGGCATGCAGCTCGTCTTCAGGTAGCTGACCAAAGTTCTCGGCGATCACGGACTGCGTGTCTGGCCAGGTCGAGTCGGCGTGTGGGTAGTCCGACTCGACCATGATGTGGTCGACACCGATCAGGTGGCGTTGGTCGACCGCTGATGGATCGTCGATCGAGCAGAAATAGAAGTTGCGGCGTAGCACCTCGCTCGGCTTGAGGTCGCTCTTCCATGCGCCGCTCTCGCTCCCAGATCCGGAGTGGGCGAGCACGTAGTCCGCACGGTCGGCGAGCATCGCGACCCACCCCATGCCGCCTTCGGACAGCGCGATCGTCAGCTCCGGGAAGCGCAGGCACACGCCGGACCACAGCCAGTCCGCGGCGGTCAGGAACGCATTGATGGGAAACAGAGTCGGGTACAGCTCGAAGGGCGGGTCGAACGACGGCAGCGGAGCCCACGCCGACGAGCCGGTGTGCAGGCAGACGACGGTCTCCGTCTCCGCACACGCTTGCAGCAACGGGTCCCAGTGGCCGGTGTGCAGACTCGGCAGCTTCAACTGCGCCGGCATCTCTGCAAAGCTCACCGCTTTGAAGCCGCGTGCCGCGTTGCGCCGTACCTCTTGTGCAGCGATCGCCGGATCACCGAGCCAGGTGATCTGCAACGGGATGATGCGGTCGCGGTGCGTGCCCGCCCAGTAGTCGATGTGCCAGTCATTCCACGCGCGCATGCACGCGAGCCCGAGCTCACGGTCGGAGCACCGGGAGAACACCGCGCCGCAGAAGCCAGCGATCAGCGACGGGAAGCAGAGCGACGCCCAGATCCCACCGATGTCCATGTCGCGGACGCGCGCGTCGACGTCGAAGCAGCCGGGTCGCATCTCGTCGAACCGCGCCGGGTCCATCGACCACTCGTCCTTCGGGCGCCCCACGACCGCGTTGAGACCGATGTTCGGGTAGGTGTTGCCGTCGAAGTGCCAGGTCTGGGTGCCGTTGTCGTCCTCGACGATGTGCGGCGCCACATCGGCGTACTTGGCGGGCACCCGGCCCTCGAAGAGGTCCGGCGGCTCGACGAGATGGTCATCGACGGAGATCACGACGTACGGCGTCGCCCGCGGCTCCGGATCCGGCAACAACCCCACAGGGCGACCCTGACGATCCCTGACACGCGCGTCAAGGTTCGTCGCCGGCCCTGACGTCCCCAGTCGGAGGGTTGTTGTCCGACGGGCGATGTCCCACGGACATATTTAGCGCGTGGAGCATGGGCCGTCACGGCCAATGCCGACTGCCGGCGTGGAGGTGCACTCGCCGAGACCCTGGTACAACGTCAGCGTGAATGAGATGCACCTCCAGTTCCTCGCCAGCCCGGAGTGGGCGCAGATGCTGGAGACGGACCTGCTGCCCTGGGTCGAGCGCGTCGGGAGTCTCGGCGACGACGTTTTGGAGGTGGGCCCCGGTCCCGGTCTCACCACTGATCTGATGCGGCAGCGGGTCACACGGCTGACTGCCGTTGAGGTCGACGACGCGCTGGCCACTGCGCTCCGCGAGCGACTCGCGGATACGAACGTCGACGTCATGTGTGCGGACGCAACCGCCTCGGGTTTGGAATCGGACCGGTTCTCCGCAGCCACCTGCTTCTCGGTCCTGCACCACATGCCGTCGGGAGAGCACCAGGACCGACTGTTCGCCGAGCTCTACCGGATGCTTCGACCGGGCGGGATCTTCGTCGGGACCGACTCACGCGATCTCGAGATCATCCGCAGCGGTCACGTCGACGACACCTTCGTGCCCGTCGACCCCGAGACCTTGCCGCAGCGCCTTGGCGCAGCCGGGTTCGACGAGACGGACATCGACGTTGGCGACTACCAGATCCGCTTCGTCGCCAAGAAGGTCTAGCCGGTCACGCCGCGAGCTTGCCCACCCACTCGAAGTGCGCGGCGTCGTAGCGCAACCATCGACCGCCCCACGTGAACCCATGCTTCTCCATGATGGCGACCAGCCGCGCATCTTGATTCGGCTTCGCGCCAAGCGGGTTCCGGGCGACGTTGATATCGACGGCGATCCCCCACGCGTGGTGCGAGAGCATGCCGTGCCCAAGCCGCGTGGTGCGCGGGTTCCAGCAGCCGCCCTCGCGGATGAAGTCCGCGGTGTCGATCGTCTTGCCGAGGCCGCGGGTCGTCACCTCGGTCATGGCAGCGATGAGGTCGGGCAGCATCAGCCGGTTGCAGGCGACCATGCCGAGCTGCACGACACGACGCTGCGTGATGTACGACGAGACCCACCGCGGGTCAGGGACAAACCCGCCGCTGGTCTGCCGGACCGTGAACGCCCCGAACCGCTGCTGAACCTGCGCCTGCGCCAACACATCACCCTGGGTTGAAAAGAACGCGTTGCGCGTCGGGAGGGTGAACCGCAGCCGGCGGTCCGGGAGAGCGGCCTGGATCGCAGCCTGCACGGGACCGACGGCGGAGCCTTTCGCCGCGACGATGACGTAGTCGGCGTGGCTGCCCAAGCCAACGTCAAACTGCCGCCCGAAGGCCAGCTGGTAGCCGCTCAGCAGATGGTCCTCGACAACGCCGGTGACGCGGACCGCCGGGCCTCCGATCACAGGGACGTTGTCGCCCGCTTTCAGATGCAGCAGCGCCGCCGCGCTGGCTGACAGCACCGCACCGTCTGACAACTGCCTGGCCATCGATCCCTTGCCGATCGCATCGGCGTAGTCGTTCGCCGACGCAGTCAAGGTGGCGAGGGGCATTTCGTTGTACGTCCCCGTGCCGTGACGGACGTAGACCTCTCCATCGGTCACCGTGAGCGGCTGGCGGCCGGCAGCTTGGCCGATGCGTTTCACCTCAGCTGCAGAGAACCCGTGGATCCCCTGCACGAGGAGATGGTCCTTGAACAACAGCTTCGACGTGACCCCCGGTGCAAGCCCAGGACCAGAAGCGATCGGCTCGTCGTCCCCCATGGCAGCGACGCCCACGGCGACGGCGAGGACGACGACGCCCGCCACAGCGGCCCGCGTCAGACGGGCACCGCGACGGGTCAGGGGCATCACCCCAGGTTGTCACGCAATCCTGTGAACGCACTGAGGCCGCACGTGCTCGACGCGTTCAGCTGTCTCCCGTACCGACTGCTCAGGCAGCGACGGTCAGACGCGTCCGTCGGACTCCCCGCCGCAGCGACGGCGCACGGCGCACCATCAAGAGCCGATCGCCAAGATCACCGGACGGATCAGCGACGCCAGCAAGACGGAACCCGTTGCGACGATAGAAGTCGCGGTTGCGCGGGTCGGTGACGAGGCAGATGGATGCGTCAGCAGCGTCCGCCTCCGCCAGGAATTGTGCGAGCAGGCGCGAGCCGTGCCCTGCGCCAAGTGGCTGCGCGGCCAGGTAATCGATCCGCCAGTACTCACCAACGGGATCGTCGAGCAGCCGCATCCGCTTCACGTCCAGACGCAACGCCTGCCAGGCGCCGTAGAGCGTCAGAACGAACCGATACGCGACGACGGCAACGATGACCCACAAGCGCGTGACTGCGTTCGCCCCGGCCACTGTCAGGACTTCGCGCAGAGCGACGGCCACGATTGCGGTGCTCAGGACCGCCATGCCGACGCCGACAGCAACGGCTGTCGCTACCCCCTGCAACTCACGAGCGAAGCGGCGGCAGTCCCATTTCGCGGTCAGGCGCGACCACATCAGCACCGCGTGGTCGTCGTCAGTCACCACCTGATGAGAACCCCAGCGATACGCCAGTTGAATGGCAAACCCGCGGAAGAGCCGAACGGTGCCCTGCACTGGGTTGGCCTCGAATGAGGCGAAGGCGAGCACGGTCACCATCAGCAGCCGCGGCAGTCGAGTCACCGATCCCCGATTCACGGTTGTTGAATCGACGGGCCGCGGCGAACGCCATGCGTCCGCCTAGTCACGAAGGAGTGCGCCGAATGGCGGAACGAAACTGCTCGATTGCCCGATTGGGCCGGATTCGCGTGGACCCCGTCACCAGCGAGCGGTGTTGACCTGCCCGTCCGTCGCCAGGGTCACGGTTTGCCCCACCAACTCGCGGGACTCGGCGTCGGCGAGCAGCTCCGCATCGGTGACCTTCGCGTACGCGCGCTTTCCGTCCGGGAGCTCAGCGATCACGAGCCCCCACTCCGGTGACCCGTCGCGCTGGTGCGCCACGGTGTACGTCGCGACGGTGGCCGGCCCGTCGTACGTCGAAACGATCTCGCGCATCGGGACGTCTTCGAGCTCGAGCGGCGGCGCGGGGGCAATGACTCCCGGCGTCGTCGAGTAGACGGCGTACACGTGCTTGGTCATATGCATGCCGACACCGGAGACGAGCCCCACCGACCCTGGGTCCTCGCGCAGCGCGGATGCCATGGTCGCGATCGAATGCAGCATGTAGTTGCTCGCCGGCCCACCGGCGAACGGCAACCCACCGGTGACCGTCAGCCCGCGCGGATCGGCGGGAGAGATACCCAGGGCGTCGCACGCGAGGTGCAATGACGAGGCGAAGCATGAGTACAAGTCGAAATACGCCACGTCCTCCACGCTTACACCCGCCATCGCGAGCGCTGTCCGCGACGTCGCTTCCATCGCGGGCGATCGCCACATCTCATCGCGCTCGGCGACGTTCCACGAGTCGTTGCCGTAGGCCCAACCCCGCAGATACACCCGCTGGTCGGCCGGGACTCCCGCGCGATCGGCGGCTTCGTGCGTCATCATCACAACGGCGGCGGCCATGTCGACGTCCATCACCGACACCACGTACTTCGTGTAGGGCCAACCGACGAGCCGGTTGTCGGGCGTCGGCGTGACGAGCTCCTCGGCCGAGCGCACCACCGGGAACCACGCATGCGGGTTCTTCGCAGCGACCTCGGTCATCGGCGCCATCATCGAGCCGATGCTCGCTGCATAGTCGGCGAGCGGTACGCCGAGGTGCGCGCGCCGAGCGACGTCGAAGACCGGGAACGTCAGCCAAGCCTGGAAGACCTCATGCGCGATCTCGGCCGGGTGCGGAATCGCCTCGAAGGGAAACGGCTTCTTCTCCGGATCCCGGTGCGACCACGGCGGCCGTTCGCCCTGTTTCTTGAGCGCCCGCTTGGTGGCCAGCGCTTCAGCGCCGACGATGAGCGCAGTGTCGAGCTCGCCGCGCAGCATCGCCTCCGCCGTTTGATCCACAAGGACCTGCGGAGTCGTCCCGCCGATGCCTGAGTAGAACCGCTGCCTGGGGTCCGCGCCAATCTGCTCGCACAGCCGCGCGACCGGATCGTCGTACTGCCACGACTGGCAATAGACGACCTGCACCGAGTCGAGCGTCGACAACACATTGGCAACCCCCGTGTCGTCAGCCGCCGCACGCGCCATCTCGACCCACGACTCGAGCGGTTCCGGAGCGGGCCCATCGGGCGGCCGCACCGTGCGTTGGGCAACACCGACAAGGCACGGTGATCGCGGCTCAACGTCGGCGTCGCTACTCACTCACGGACCCCTCTCCCTGACGGCCGTGTCATGTTACGGTGCGCGCCGTGGGGATCGCGGCAGTCATCCCCTCGTCGGTCGGAGGCACCCGCTCATGAAACTGCAGAATTCCGCCGTCCTGCTCACCGGCGCATCCACCGGAATCGGTGCCGCAACCGCGCGTGCTCTCGGACGCGAAGGCGCGCGCATCGGCATCGTGGCCCGCCGCCAGGAGCTGCTGGAGAAGGTCGCGGCCGAGGCTCGCGAGGCCGGCTCCCCCGACGTCCGCGTCTACGCGCAGGACCTCGGTGACCTCGACGCCACGGACCAGCTTGCACAACAGGCGTGGGCAGACTTCGGTGGCCTCGACGGGCTCGTCAACAACGCTGCCGTGCCGGCCCGGCGACACGTGAAGCGGCTGGAGACCGACGAGCTCGAGATGGTCATGCGCGTCAACTTCCTCTCCCCCGTGCACCTCATCCTCGGCGTGCTCCCGAAGATGCTCGAGCGCGGCAGCGGCACCATCGTCAACGTCGCGTCGATGGGCGGCCGGCTGGGCATCATGGCGGAGTCGGCGTACTGCGCGGCGAAGTTTGCGCTCACCGGGTTCAGCGAGGTCATGTACGCCGACCTCAACAAGGACCCGATCAACGTGCACGTCGTACAACCCGGTCCGATCGACACCCCGATCTGGGATGCGGACGACAACGAGCCGCCGCTCTACACGGGGCCGTTCCTGCCACCGGAAGTTGTGGCGGACGAGATTGTCGCCGCGCTGCGCGGCGAGCGCGGCTTCGAGATCTTCGCCCCCGCGGACTACAAGGGCGTCGCGGACTGGAAGAACAGCGACGTCCAAGGTTTCCTCGACAGCATCACCTCGCAGCTGGACAGCGCCGGCACGTGAACGCGCGTCCTACGACATGAGTGCCCATCCGCTCGACCCGCTGACTGCCGACGAGGCAACGACCGCGTCGCGGGTCCTGCGCGAGTCGGGCCAGCTGCCCGAGGGGACGCTCTATCCCTTGGTGACACTCGCCGAGCCAGCGAAGGCGGCGCTGCTTGCGTGGCGCGACGGCGATCCGATCGACCGCCAGCTTCGCTATCTGTGCTGGCATCGGGAGACGCGGGCGGCCTACGAAGCACTCGTCTCGGCGACGCACGAACGCGTCGTGTCGGTCGAGCCGGTGCCCGGCGTACAACCTCTCTATCTGTTGTTTGCCGAGCTGTACATGGGAATCGAGCTCATCAAAGCCGATGAGCGGTGGCAGGCCGCGCTGAAGCGGCGTGGCGTCGACAATCTCGACCTCATCCAAATCGACCCGTGGCCGGCGGGCAGCCACGGGCTCGACTTCGAAGAAGGCGGCAAGCGCCGGCTGCTGCGCGCGGTCACCTACGTGCTCGACGATCCCGGCGACAACGCCTACGCGCATCCGGTGGAGAACCTCGTCGTCATCGTCGACCTCGACCAGATGGAGGTTGTCGACGTACAGGACGGCGAGGCGGTGCCGATCCCCCGCGCCAACGGACGCTACGACGCAGAGCACGTCGGACCGATGCGCACGACCGTCAAGCCGTTGGAGATCACCCAGCCGGAGGGTCCCTCGTTCACTCTCGATGGCACGCACTTGTCGTGGGAGAAGTGGGACCTGCGGTTCGACCTGCACCCCATCGAGGGCCTCGTCATCCATCAGGCGAACTACGACGGGCGACCGGTGCTGCATCGCGCGTCGATCGCCGAGATGGTCGTGCCGTACGCGAGCACGGCGATGAACTCGTGGTGGAAGAACACCTACGACGCGGGCGAGATGAGCATCGGCAAACTCGTGAACTCACTTGTGCTCGGGTGTGACTGCCTCGGCGAGATTCGGTACGTCGACGCGACGATCGTCGACGAGAACGGCAACCCGTATGTCATCCCGCAGGCCATCTGCCTGCACGAGGAAGACTTCGGGATCCTCTGGAAGCACACCGACCTGATGAAGGGCTCGGTCGAGGTACGCCGGAGTCGGCGCATGGTGCTCTCCGCGATCCACACCGTCGGCAACTACGAGTACGGCTTCTACTGGTACCTCTACCAGGACGGCCGCCTGCAGCTCGAGATCAAGCTGTCGGGCATCGTGCAGACCGAGGCAGTGCCCGACGGTGCTCCGGCGCCGAAGCACGGCGCGATCATTGACGACCACCTCGTTTCCCCGCACCACCAGCACATGTTCAGCATCCGGCTCGACCTCGACGTCGACGGCACGGACTGTCAGGTGCTCGAGGTGGATGCCATACCGGTGCCGATGGGGTCGGACAACCCACACGGCAACGCGTGGGTCAGCCGCGAGACGCTGATCGCATCAGAGCGAGACGGCAAGCGCCAGCTCGACACCGCTTCGGGTCGGCACTGGCGGATCGTGTCGTCGACGCAACGCAACGGTCTGGGGCAGCCGACGGGCTACTCGTTGTTGCCGCATGTCGGTCCGATGATCCTGAACGACCCGTCGAGCCACGTCTCTCGTCGTGCAGGATTCGCTTCCGCGGCGTTATGGGTCACGGCGTACGACGACCGCGAGATGCATGCGGCTGGCGACTATCCCAACCAGAACGCCGGCGCCGACGGTTTGCCGCGCTGGGTCCAGCAGGACCGCAACCTCGACGGCGCTGATGTCGTGCTCTGGCACACGATCGGTGTCACGCATGTCGCCCGGCCCGAGGACTGGCCGGTCATGCCGACGGAGTACGCCGGGTTCACGCTGAAGCCGTACGGATTCTTCGACCGCAACCCGGCGCTCGATGTGCCGCCATCACATGCGTGCCATACAGAGGAGTCGAGCTCGTGAGAGAACACCAGTACTCGATGGACATGCCGCACCCGCCGGAGCGCGTGTGGGCGCTGATGCAGGACTACGACTCGTGGACCAACTACGCGCCGATGGTGATCCGCGTCGACGTACTGCATCGCGGCGACGCAGAGGGAAACGGTCTGCTGCGACGCGTCGTCTACAAGATGCCGCTCGGCCGCCAGGGCACGGCTTTGGAGCTGGTCACGAACGTCAAGGCGGCGCAGGGCTACGACTACAAGATGATTTCCAGTGATCCCGGCAACGACCAGACCGGCACGGTGACGCTCGAGCGCGTGGGGCCCAACCAGACGCGGCTGCACTTCGAGGAGCGCTACAACATCACGAAGGCGCCGTTCAAATGGTTCGAGGGTCCGATCTACAAGTTCATCAACAAGCAGAACGAGCTATCCATGCGCCGGCTCTCCGACTGGCTGACCGCGCACCCCGAGTACCGATCGGACCTTGTCCAGGCATAAGCCCCCCGGCGTTGTCGGGCATGATCGGGCTAACAGGTCGCAGTTCGGTAGGAACGGCCAGCCCAGTCGAGGAGCAGCAATGTCACGGTCGCGCCTAGGTATCGCCGCGTTAGCGGCAGTCGTGTACGCCGCGCTCCTCGTGCTTCCGGGGCACACTTCTGCGGCGACGCCCACCGCGACCGTGAACCGGGGGCTGTCGTTCGGACCCGGTCAGCCGGCTGACCCGCAGCGCGACGAGGGCGAACCGAACATCGAGATCGACGCGCAAGGCCGCATCTACACCTGCGGCCCGACGGGTTTCGTCACCGGCGCTGACTACGCGCAGGTCTCGACGGACGGCGGCGACCAGTTCCACCTGCTGGGCGAGCCACCGCGTGGGCAGCTGGCCGACCGCGGTGGCGGCGACTGCTACCTCGCCACCGGCAAGAAGAAGAACACGAAAGGCACCTACACGCTCTCCTACATCGGGCTTGCGGACACCGACTTCACCACGGCAACCAGTGACGACTACGGCGCGTCCTTCGCGGCCACGCCAAGCACTTGCTCCGGTGCGACGGACCGGCAGTGGACGACGTTCATCGATGACAAGACCGTCTTCCTCATCTACAACGACGTGGTCGGCGGCACGGTGGCTCAGAAGTCGACCGACGGCGGGCTCACGTGGGACGGCTACGGCGCGTGCGGTCAGCTGGCGAAGAAGACGATCGCTCCGTCGGCGACGTTCCCCGGACCGCTGAAAGCCGACACCAACGGCGCCCACAACTCGGTGCACCCGGGCACTCCCCTGATGTACGCCGGCTACAACCTCCTCGGCAATACCGAGAACACCGTCCATCTCGCCCTGTCCATGGACGCCGGTGACACGTGGCAGGACTGTCTCATCGCCAAGACGCAGGACGACCCGACCAACGGTTTTGTCGTGGTCGACCACGATGTCCTTGGCAACCTCTACGTCTCCTGGGGCGAGAAGGGTCTCGCCGCCGGCGACTTCCACGCAAAGATGTCGTGGCTGCCGTTGTCGAAGCTGGCCTCGTGCAACAGCGTCGATGTGAACCCGGGTTGGTCGACACCGATTCAGGTCGATGCCCCACCGACGCGCACGCTGGTGTTCCCCTGGCTGGTGGCCTCCGGTCTGCCCGGCCGGGTGGCCGTCACGTGGTACGGCAGTACGACCAATGGTGTCGCTGATGACGGCACCTTCAAAGGCCCCTGGGACGTGTACGTCGCACAGACCTTGAACGCGCGCGCCGCCACCCCGGCATTCGAGCAGATCAAAGCGACCACGCACCCGATGCACTACGACCAGGTGTGTCTGTCGGGTCTGGCGTGCACGCTCGGCGGCGACCGCAGCCTCGCCGACTTCTTCGCCATCACCCTCGACCCGACTACCGGGCGGATGGTCATCGTCTACGACGAGGACGGCAAGATCCCGAACGGCAAGACCGGCCCCGTCGCCATTCCGAACGTGCTCGTGCAGAACACCGGCCCGAGCCAGCTCGGCCTCTCGCTGAACACCCGCCGCGACGTCATCCGGACGAGCTCCGTCGACCCGACAGGTGACGCGCAGTCGCCGTACTCATCGTCGAGTCTGACACTGCCGACGCCGTCAACGCCCGCCTCGCGCACAAACCGGCCCGCCCTCGACATCCTGTCTGTCGACATCGGCCCTCAGGTCGACGTCAACACCGGCGCTCCCGTGGCAGACGGCGGCTTCACCATGACGATGAAGGTCAAGGATCTGTCGAGTGTTGCGCTGAACGACGCCCTCAGCGGTGCCGACGCCAACTCGTTGGTGTGGGCGTTCCGCTGGATCAACGGTTACCAACCGGCGTCCCTGTCGGTGCACTGGGATCCGATACTCGGCTTCGCTGGGGGCTTCGACAACTTCGCCTCGGGTACCGCGACCTGCCTGTCGGTGCCGGGCGTCAACGGCTACGAACCCAAGTGCCTGAACTACCCCGGCGCGACGCCTGTCCCGATGAAGATCGATGTGGCGACCGGAACTATCCGGATGAGTGCACCGCGCAACGTGTTGAAGGCGCTCGGCCCACTGGACGGCAATGGCCGACCGAAGCTCATCGCCGGTGACAAGCGCGGGGTCTCGCGGTTCTACTCCGGCACGGCCTTCACGATGGGCAATGTCCAGCCCATCAACCAGGTGCAGGGCTTTCTCTATCCGGTCGACGGCACCGCCGCCTTCGACTTCCTCCTGCCCGACTCGCCGCGAGGGCCCGGCTCGGGTGGCACGGGCGGCTCGGGAGGTTCCGGCTCCGGAGGCGGCTCACTCGCAACGACCGGTGGCCTCGGTTGGCCACTTGGTGCCCTGCTCGTGTCGGTCATCGCGGTGATCGTCGTCCGACTGCGTCGACGCCTCGCCCACTGAGTCTCAAATGGATGTCTTTGCCGACCTCGAGGCCGAACACGATCGCCTCGACTCGATCCTGAGTGGTCTCGACGAGGCGTCGTGGCTCGCGCCGTCCGCAGCGATGGGCTGGACGATCGCTGATGTCGTGCTTCACCTAGCGCAGACCGACGAGATGGTTGTCGCCAGCATCAACGGCACCAACCTGACCGAGCTTCGGCCGGAAGACGGTACGACGCTCGACGCCGTCATGGACTCGCTGGTCAACGCCGAGCGAGCCGATCCAGCCGTCACCTACCAGCGTTGGCGTGATGCTCGGCGCGCCTCGGTCGCGGGGCTGCGCACAGCGGATCCGCAGCGTCCACTCGCCTGGGCCGCAGCGCCACTCAAACCGAAGGCACTCGCCACCACGCGGATCGCAGAACATTGGGCACACGGGCTCGATATCACTGACCCGCTCGGGATTCCGTTCCCGGACACCGATCGGCTCCGTCACATTGCCTGGCTCGCGCACCGCTCGCTGCCCTATGCCTTCGCGTTCGCCGGTGAGCAACCGCATGACGTGTTCTGTGAGCTGACCGCACCGGACGGCGTCACGGCGTGGCAGTACGGCGAGCCTGGCACTGAGTCAACGATCAAAGGTTCGGCTGGTGCGTTCTGCCGTGTCGGCGCACAACGGCTCGCCGCCAGCGACTCAGACCTGGAGACGACCGGCCCGCATGGGGCAACGGCGCTGAGGGTGTTGCGGAACTACGCCGGCTGACCGTTCACGAACCAGTGTTGATCACGTCGAAATGCTCGAACCACACCATGCGCTGGCTGGGATCAAGGATCAGCGCATGCAGATTGCCCTTGGGGGTTGCGGCGGCATCGATGCCCTCACCTTCACCGCCGGGATGGGCGTGGGTGCCGATCAGCTCGACCTTGCCGGACCTGATGTCGACCCGGTAAAGGTCGTTATGCGGATCCGAGGTCGAGATCCAGATCGCGCCACGCGCGGTGTCCGCACCTTGCGTGTGGTGCAACGTCTGCGACATGTGCAGCGGGGGCAGCGGCTTCCAACCGGCCTTCACGTCGTACCGCAACAAGCTGTTGCCGTCGAAGTTGTCCATCGAGTACGCCGTCATCGTGGCCGGGTCAACCGTGACGAACGAGTTCTCGTTCTGGTGCAGTACGACGTATCCCTTGAACAACAGAGTCTTCGCGTTGTACCACGCCGTAATCTGTCGCCCCCTGCTGTAGTCCGGCTGCTCCAGTGCCGCATAGAGGGTGTTGCCGACGACGTCGATGTCACCGATGTGGTCGTAGCCGCGGGCTCGCAGGTGCGGTGGTATCGCTGGAACGTTGACCGCGACGATGTTCAGGTTCTCGTCCGTGCGCACGAGGTTGTCGGTCAACAGCAGCGGCCGGTCGGTGCCGGAGAGAATCCAGCCACCGGGCACTCGCGCGACGCCCTGGTTGTGCGTGAACGATGTCCGCTGTTCCGAGCGCAACACGGCTTGGTGGCTGCTCGCCGCCCACACGCCGGTTGTGCCGACGAGCAAGAGACTGGCTCCGGCGGCAAGAAGAACTACCAACCGCCGCATGCTGTGTAGTTCGGCGGCGAGCCCTAGTCCCCTGCCAGACGCATCGACTGGGATCATGGATCCATGGCTGGCTCGGTGCCGCTGATTGGCCGAGACGACGTGCTCGGCTTTCTCGCCGACCGTCTTGACGCGTCATTCCGCGCGGAGCCGAACCTCGTCGTCCTTCGCGGTGAAGCGGGCATCGGTAAGAGCCGGGTTGCGACGGCACTCGCCGAGAATGCCCGCGCGGTGGGAGCTCTCGTCTCAGTCGGCCACTGCATGCCCGTCAGCGGGAACGAGCTCGCCTTCGGCCCGTTCGTGGAACTGCTCGGCCAACTCGCCGAGGCGACCCCGGATCTGGCCGATGTCGCCGGCGCTTCGTCGCCAGTGCTTCGTTCCTTTCTTTCCAACACTGAGCTGACACAGCCGACGTCGCCCCAGGACGTAGCGTTGGCACGATCGAGGCTTTTCGCAGGTGTCTCGAATCTGTTGCAGCGGATCGGGGACCGGCAACCCGTCGTCGCTGTCATCGAGGATCTGCAATGGGCCGACGCGTCAAGCCTCGACCTGCTGACCTATCTGAGCCGCACAGTGCGAGACCACCGGCTGTTGCTTGTCGCGACGTACCGCGACCGAGAGATCGCCAGTCCGCCCGCGCGTGCACTGCTCACCGAATTGTCCCGGTCGGAAAACTACTCCCAGGTCGTGTTGACACCGCTGGCGAAGGACGAGGTCAGCGAGCTCGTGCGAGCGGCGTACCCGTCGATCGACGCTATGCACGCCGCTCGAGTCACGGACGTCTGCGACGGGAACCCGTTCTTCGCGCTGGAGCTTGCGCGCCATCCAAACATCGAAACGGTCGCCCCGGTCGTCCAGGAGGTCGTGCTGGCCGCGCTCGACCAGCTCCCGGCCGATGCCCGCTCGTTGCTGCGCGTGGCGGCAGTCCTGGGCGACAGCATCCAGCACGACGTCTTGGCAGCATGCGCCGATCTCGACAGCGACGAGTTCACTCTTGCGTCTCGGGAACTGCATCGTCGGGATGTCCTGGTCGTGCACGGCGACAGCTATCGATTCCGCCATGCATTGGTGCGGGAGGTCGCTGTTGCCGACATGCTTCCGATCGAGCTTGTCGTCGCCCACCGCAACGCTGCACACGGTCTTGCGCTGGTCGGTACGGACGATCGGTCCTCCGGGGCGGCTCAGCTCAGCCATCACCTCGTGGCCGCTGGAGAGACGGCAGCAGCGTTGCCGGTCGCTGTCACTGCCGCTCGACATGCCCGCGATCTCTACGCCTTCACCGAAGCTCGGCTGCACTACGACACTGCACGCCGGCTGTGGCGCGACGTACCTGACGCGGAGAGCCTGGTCGGGCTGAGTTACTCGGAGTTCGTCTGCGAGGAGGCCGACACGGCGGCCTGGGCCGGAGACACCGAGGAAGTAGCACGGACGATTCGAGAGGCGCTCGAACACGAGAGCGGCAAGGCCGAGCGGGCCCGGCTGCATCTGGCGTTGGGACGGGCGTTGTGGGTGGCCGGTGACGGTCCGGGAGCGCTGGCTGCCTACGAACAAGCGGATGAATGCCTCACGGATGACGATGACCTGAAATTGCGCGCGCGGCTTCAGACCGCCTTGGCGAACGGCCTGCTGGTGAATGGCTATCTCAGCCGCGCGCGGGAGGTGGGCGCGCGAGCGATCGAGCTTGCCCACGCAACAGGCGCGAGGAGCGACGAACTGCACGCCCGGATCACGCGCGGAAGCGCGGTCGCTCTGACCGACGACCTGGAGACCGGCGCGACAGAACTGCGTGAATGCGTGGCACTCGCGACCGAACAGGACGACTTCACGGCTCTGGTGCGCGGTTACGGCAATCTCGTGCATGTCTATGTGATCGCGGGCCGGCTCGCTGAAGCGATCTCCGCCGCAGAGAGTGGCGCCGGTGTGTGCCGCCGCTACGGCCCGATCGTCCTCATGCTGCCGACGATGCTGGAGAACTGGCTCTACGCGCTGTCGCGAACCGGCCGGTGGGATGAGGCCGAGGCACTCGCAGAAGAAGCGCTTGATCAGTCCGCAGCCCAGGGCGTGGGTCTCGTCCTGCATCACGCACTCGCCGAGATCGCGGTTGCACGCGGTGACAACGACAGCTGCGAACGGCATCTGTCATTGGCACAAGCGTTGTACTCGACTGATGACCCCGCCACCGTCCACGACGGGGCCATCATCAAGGCCGAGCAGGCGTTGTGGCGCGGCGACCCAACTGCGGCGTACACCGAGGTCATGCCCGCCTTGGCAGTCGTGAGAGACAGGGATCAACGCGAACTCGTGGTGGATCTGTGCCGCTTCGGACTCGCAGCGTTGGCCGACCAAGCCATGCGTGCCAACCCAAGCCGATCCGATGATCCGGAGCACCTTGGGGCGAAAGCCGACGAACTCCTTGCGCTCGCGGGGTCCGCGGACAGCCTGGACGAGAAGTCGTCGTTGGTGGCGATGATCGCCACCTGCGTTGCCGAACACGCGCGGGTACGACGCATGGACACACCCGAGATGTGGGAGCACGCAGCGGATGCGTGGCGCTCGCTGTCGCACCCGTACAACGAGGCTCAGGCACTCTGGCGTCTCGCCGGTACGCATTTCGCCCGACGCGCTCGCGCCCAAGGCACCCAGGCGATGACCGATGCGATGCAGCTGGCCACGTCGCTCGGGTGCGGACCGCTGACGGAAGCGATTCGCCAGCTCGCGACCTTCGCCGGTGTTGAGTTGGCTGCCCTCCCCACCGCCATTCCTGAGCCGGCTGTGGCAGCCGACGGACCGGGCCCCCCGCTCACCGACCGCGAGCGGCAAGTGCTGACATTGGTCGCCCAGGGCTACACGAACCGCCGAATAGCGCGCAGCCTGTTCATCACCGAGAAGACGGCCAGCGTTCACGTTTCCAACATCCTCGCCAAGCTGGGTGTGACCAACCGCGTTGAGGCAGCCGCCGTAGCGCTTTCCCTGCAGCTGCCACTAGAGGAAGTACCGTGAGCCTGCGGGTCGCCAATCATCGAGGAGCCGAACTCATGCCTCACGCTTGCCGTGCGATGAATACGGATTCCACCCTGCTCTCACGAATCCTTGCGGGGCTGCGGCGCACGCGGACGCACGTCTGCGAGACGGCCCAGGACAGCACGACATATTGCGGTCTGACCGTCGCGCAGGTGGACGACAACGCAGTAGCGACGAGCCGGCCCACGCGGTTTGGACCCGTGCACAGCGAATGTGAAGTCGAGCTCCGCCGCAGGCACCCAACTCTGGACTGACCCGTCTCCTGCCTTCTATCAGTACCGCTGCAGCTCCGAATGTCGGGCGAAACCGACTTTTCGTGAGCCCGGTCACACCTGCCCAGCGGGGCGCGGATCCATCTAAGGCACGTGCCCGCCGCGGCTAGGTACTTCACCCGATGGCAGATCGGCGCAGAACGGCGAGTGTCCACCTACGCCGAAGTCGCCGGCGGCGAACATCCGGCCTCGCTCATCGGGAGCACACCATGTACAGCCCTTACCTCAACGACCTGGCCCGCATCCACACCAACGACCTGGTCACGGAAGCACGGCATGCTCAGCGGTGTCGCGAAGTCAGCGGCCCGACAGTCATGCAGCGCCTGGCGGCCAGGTGGCGGCGTCCGTCGGCCGGTGCTGACACGCGCCGACCCACGCACTCCGCCGTCGTCGGACGGCATGCGTGACGGTCATGAACCTGCAACCGCTCGGAGGATGCAATGGGCGGCCCATCACGGGCCGCCCATTGCGCATCCCCGGCTAGGAAAGCGCGGGCGTGACTACTTGCCCTGCCAGATCGGCTTGCGCTTCTCCGCAAACGCCTTCGGGCCTTCCTTCGCATCCTCGGTCGAGAAGACACGCTGGGAGATCTCCTGCTCGATCTTGTATGCCTCTTTCAGATCGACCAGCAGGCCCTTCAGCACAGACTCCTTTGTGCCCTGCACGGCTAGCGGCGCATTGGCGAGGATTCGCCGGGCGAATGCCCGCGCCTCGTCCAGCAGCGACTCTTCGGGGACGACGCGGTTGAGCAAGCCCATCGCGAATGCCTGTTCCGCTGTGAAGCGCTCCGCAGTCAGCAGAAACTCCATCGCATGCGCGAACGGCACCTGTCTCGGCAGCCGCGCCGTCGTACCCCCGCCGGCGAACAACCCGCGGGCCGGCTCCATCACACCGAATGACGCGTTCGGCGTAGCGATGCGGATGTCGATGCCGCCGAGCATCTCCATTCCTCCCGCGACACACGGCCCGTTGATCGCCGCGATGATCGGCTTGTAGAGCTTCGTGTTGCGCAGGACCGCATCGGTGCCGTCGCGCAGCCGCCATCCCTTGGGGTGCTCTTCCTGACCAGTGCGGAGCTGCTTCGACAGCGCGGTGATCTCGGGGACATAGGTCTTCAGGTCTGCGCCAGTCATGAAGTCGCGCCCGACGCCGGTGATGATCGCGATCCAGGCGTCGACGTCCTCACCGAATGACACCCACGCCTGCGCAAGGTCGTGGAAGTGCTGGAAGTCGAGAGAGTTGCGCGCCTGCGGACGATCGATGGTGATGGTGACGATGTGCTCATCGTCAGGGCCCTCGTAGTGGATCGGCATCAGGCGAGCACCTCGATGACAGTCGCGTTGGCCTGTCCGCCGCCCTCGCACATCGTCTGGAAGCCGTAACGCCCGCCGGTGTCCTCGAGGTAGTGCAGCATCGTGGTCATCAGCCGTACGCCGGACGCACCGAGCGGATGTCCCAGCGCGATCGCTCCACCCCGTGGGTTCAGCCGCGACATGTCCGGGAGGAACTCGCGGGCCCATGCGAGTGAGATCGACGCGAACGCCTCGTTGACCTCGACCGCGTCGAAGTCCTCAACCGACAGGCCACTGCGCGCAAGCAACTTGCGCGTCGCCGGGTTCGGTGCGGTCAACACCCACACTGCGTCGTCCGCAGCAACCGCGAAGTGCCGAAACGCCGCCCGGGGCTTCAGCCCGAGGGATAGCGCGATCTCCGGGGTCGTCACGAGCATCGCCGCCGCGCCGTCCGACATCTGCGAGGAGTTGGCCGCCGTGATGTCCGGCGCCAGGTCTGGCTCGAAGTGCGCGCTCTGCAGCGACGCCATCTTGGCCCGGTCCGGCTCGGCCCGGATCCCCTCGTCGGCAGCGAGCGTCTCCCCGGTCAACGCGCCGTCCTCGCCCTTCAACGGCACCGGCACAATCTCCCGCGCGAAGGCGCCCGACGACGTGGCCGCAGCCGCGCGCTTGTGCGACTCCACGGCAAAGTCATCCATGTCGTCGCGACTGATCTTCCAGTCCTTGGCAATTCGTTGCGCGACCTCGAACTGCAGCTTCAGCTGACCATCGCACGCCTCGAGAAATGCGGGCGAGAACGGCCCAGTCCCCCCGCGCGCGTTGCTCGCCATCGGCGCCCGGGTCATCGACTCGACGCCGCATGCGATCGCCATGTCGTATGCCCCCGACATCACGCCTTGGGCAACGAAATGGGCTGCCTGCTGCGAGGACCCACACTGGCGATCCACTGTTGTCGCCGGGACGGTCCACGGCAGGCCTGCGGCGACCCATGCATTGCGGGTGACGTTGGTCGACTGCTCACCCGACTGGGTCACGCAGCCGCCGACGACGTCATCGATGAGCGTCGGATCGACACCTGTTCGTTCCAGCAGTGCGTTCAGCGTGTGGGCCAGCAGGTCGGTCGGATGCCAACCGGCCAGAGCGCCCCCACGCTTGCCGATGGGTGTTCGCACCGCATCGACGATGACGGCCTCACGCACCTGCATGGCAACCCCCGGAGCAACCCTGACACGGACGTCAGCATCCTAGCGGCGGCCCGAATCACGGCCGGTGAGCTCGCGAAAATGGAGACGCGCCTGGTCAGCCACCTGCGCGATGTCCGCCGGCGACGGCCGCTCATTGCGATCGAACATCGCCGCCTGCAGTCGCGGGCCGCTGGCGGCGTACTCAGACAGCAGGTCTGCCGTGACCGGCTGCACGACGAAGTGCACGTGTACGGGTCCGTCGGGCGCGTAGGACCACAGGCACGTGTAGACCTGCTCGACGTGCACCAACCTGCTGACGACCTGCGACGCGAGAGCGAGCAGCGGCCCCAACTCCGCGGTCTCGTCATTGTCGAGTTCGGCGAGGTGGACGACGTGCCGCTTCGGCGTGACGACCATGGCGCCGTTGCCGAGAGGCCCCAAACAGTGCTCGACCCGCCACGCCGCGGTTTCATGTATCAATCCGCCCGGTAGTGGCGCTCGACCCGCTGCGAGGTCACACGCACGACAGTCCGTCATGAGCCAAACTGTGCCGCATGGCTCAGGCAGTCCTCGGCGACGTCACACTCGACTACGAGGTCGTCGGCGACGGCGATCCAGTGGTGCTGGTCTGCGGAGCGGGTCAACCATCGATTGGCTGGCGGCTCGAGGTCGTCCCAGCGCTGAACGCGGCCGGCTTCGCAACACTCGTCTTTGACAGCCGCGGAATGCCGCCCTCGTCGAGCCCACCCGCGCCGTACTCCGTCGCGCAACTGGCCGATGACACGCTGCGGCTCGCTGACCACGTCGGTTGGAGTCGGTTCAGCATCGTTGGCTACTCGCTCGGCGGTTGGGTTGCCGAGGAGCTCTCGCTAACGGAGTCTGACCGGATCTCGGCGGCGGTCCTGATCGGCAGCCTCAATCGGGGCACGGCATGGGAGCGCGCCGTGACGACCGTCGAGCGCGATCTTGCCGCGAGCGGCGTACCACTGCCCGAACTCTTCGAGTCCGTCGAGACGTTGCGTTACCTCCCGAACCACGAACTGCAAGACGACACCACCGTTGAGACCTGGCTGTCGATGCTCGGGGGCGATCCGTGGCCGAACCCCGGCCGGCTCGGGCAGTACGAAGCGTGTCTCGCCTGGACCCTCGACACGGATCGCACCAAACGCTGGGCCACGTGTCAGGTGCCGTGCCTCGTCGTCGCCTTCGAGCACGACGTCGACTCACCACCAGCACGCGCCCGGGAAGCTGCTGCCGAGCTACCCGATGCGACGTACGTCGAGATTGCGGGCGCAAGCCACCTCGGCCCGTTCACTCATGGTGCAGCGGTGTGCGAAGCGCTCGTGCCGTTCCTCAGCTCGCGTCGAGGCGGGTGAACGTGTTGCAGTAGTCGATGCGCAGGGCAGGGTGCATCGCCCAGTCATCGAAACCGGGGGTGCCCGGGCCACCGATCCGGTCACTGACAAGGGGCGTCATCGACTCGAACGTCTTGCGCGCGTCGTCGGTCGTCATCTCGTAGAAATGACAGAACCGCGGGCTGCCCTGTTGCCGATGTTCGTACGGCGTGATCGTCGTGTAGCCCGGCACCGCGGCCGCCGCGATGTGCCGCAGGTGGATGAAGTCGGCCCAGTCACGCAATGCCTGCGCCTGCGACTCCTCGCGCGGGGTGATCAGCACAAGGAGCAGACCGTTGGTCCGCTCGCCGGTGCAAATGCCCTGCGACGGGCGCGGGTAACGATGCATGGGTACGACGGTCGCCGACTCGTCCGCCGGCGGCACCAGCGCATACGACGCGGTGACGTCGGCTGCTTCGGTCTCGCCGACAAGAAGGTGGGTGCACTCGTCGAGGTGCCGCGGTAGCCGATCGGGATAGGGATCAGGTGCCCACGTCGACACGCGCAAGCCGGCGGCACTGAGCGCTGCCGCGCGCTTCTCCGGGTCTGCTCCGCGGAGCAGTTCGATCCAGAGGCCGGTCGGCTGGCGGCCCTCCACCGGCTACGACTTCCCAGCCTCACGCATGTACGTGTAGACGCCGGCGAAGGCGTCGATGGTCTCCTTCGGCACCTGATGGATCTCACCGAGCAGCTTCGCGCCCCACACGATCTGGGCGTTGCGCTCGACCACCCACGAGTGGTGCAGCGCCTTGTCTGCCGTCGATGCAATCGAGGTCATCCCATGATTCGCGATCAGTGCCGTCGAGACACCCTTGAGCTGTAGCGCAACGTTGACGGCAAGATCGCGGCTCCCGCTCATCGCGTATTCCGAGCAGGGCACTTCGCCGCCCGTGAAGACGACAAACTCGTCGAGCACTGCCGGGATCGGCTGGCGCGTCACGGCGAACATCGATGCGTACAGCGGGTGCGTGTGCACAACACTGGCGATCTCGGGATAGAGCCGGAAGCACTCGGTGTGCAGCTGCCATTCACTGCTGGGCGCGAACTCGCCTTCCAGCTTCTGGCCGTCGAGGTCGATGACGACGATGTCCTCGAGCTCCATGTCCTCGTAGTCCACGGAGCTCGGCGATATCGCGACGCGATTGTCGTCGATCTTCACGCTGATGTTGCCGCTCGTGCCACCGGTCAGGCCGCAGCGCAGCATCTTCTTGCAGGCATGAAACACATGCTCCTGCGCGGTATCGCCCCAGTTACGTGCCACGTCAGCGGCCCTCCAGAACCTCGGGGTTGACGCAGTTGACCGGCATCTGTCCGGTCAAAACTGCGGCGATGTCATCGGCAATCATGCGCGCGTGATTGCCCTCGGTGTCATAGGTCGCGCCACCGATGTGTGGAGTCAGCACGACGTTGGACAGTTGCGCCAACGGAGCCGCTGGGTCCAGCCACTCGTGCTCGAAGTGGTCGAGACCGGCTGCGAACAGCTTTCCCGACGTCAGTGCGTCGACAAGCGCGTCGGTGTCGTGCAGCGCTGCTCGCGCCGCGTTGAGGTAGATCGCGCCGTCCTTCATCTGCGCGAACTGCGCCGCGCCGATCATGCCCCGAGTGTCGTCGGTGACCGGTGCGTGCATCGATACGACGTCGCTCTGCGCCAACAGGTCGTCCAGCGAATGGGTTGCGTCGTCGGCGTACGGGTCGTAGGCGATCACCGTCATGCCGACGCCTTCCAACCGCCACTTCAGTGCGCGGCCGATTGCGCCGAGCCCGACCAGACCTGCCGTCCGGCCCGCAAGCTCCCACGCGCGGAAGCGTTGGTAGGGAATGGTGCCGTCCTTGTAGATCTGCCCGTCGCGAACGTCGCGATCAGCCGCGACGACGTGCCGGTTGGCCGCGAACAGCAGCGCCAGGGTTATCTCGGCGACGGCGTTCGCATTGCGACCGGGTGCACGCAAGACCGGGATGCCCTTGGCCGTTGCGGCGGGGATGTCGACGTTCGTCGGGTCCCCGCGCGTCGACCCAATGACGGCGAGTGGCTGGTCTAGGACCGGGCCGGCGATCTTGTCGGCCTCGGAGATGACGATCGTGGCGCCTTCCTCGGCCAGCCGCTTGGCCAGGTCTTCCTCGGAGTGCAGCTTCAGCGGGGTGTGCTCGATGAACGGGTCGTAGATGACGTCCGCGATCTCGTGCAGCCGATCCAGCCCGGGGCCGCGCATGGGCGCCAACACGAGGGCGCGGGGACGAGATGCCATGGCGGCATACTGTCGCAGATCCATGACGCGCGTGTCATGGTCACCCCGATCCAGCGGGAGGAGCGCTCATGCCCGGGCTCACCATCGGGCTCGACATCGGGACAACGTCGGTCAAGGCGGTCGCCGTCGACGCAGACGGACATGTCGTCGAGCGTGCACGTGTCCCGCATGCCGTCAGCGTTCCCGAGCCCGACATGTTCGAGCACGACGCCGCTGCTGCTTGGCATCGTGGCCCACGCGAAGCGCTCACTGCTCTCGGCGAGGTCGTCAACGACGCCGAGGCGTTGGCGATCGCCGCCATGGTGCCGTCGTGCGCGGCCGTTGGCGCGGACGGCGCACCGACAACCCCGGGGATTCTGTACGGCGACAAACGCGGGCGCACCGGAAAGTCCGAGCTCAACCCGGCGGCCTCCGGCGAGGTGCTCGCGATGCTCAAGTGGACGGCGGAGCAGCGACCGGATGCCCGCGGCTACTGGCCCGCGCAGGCGGTCGCATCAGTTGCCCTCGGCGGTCCCCCGGTCATCGACCTCGGCATCGCCGCGGCCTACTACCCGGTCTTCACCGGCACCGGTTGGGACGCGGAGAAGGCGGCGGAGTACGGCGCACGACCCGAGCAGCTGCCGGAGTTCGTGATGACAGGCGAGCCGGCCGGCAAGGCTGGCCACCTCATCCTCGGCGCCGGATCCGTCGACGCGATGGGCGAGCAGATCGTCGCCGGTGCCGACAACGTCGGCGACTGCCTGGTGATCTGCGGTACGACGCTCATCACGTGGGCGGTCATCGACGGGTATCGCGAGGTGCCACACCTCTGGACGGTCCCCTGGCACCTACCGGGACGCTTCGGCGTCGGCGGCCCGAGCAATGCGGGCGGGCTGTTCCTCAACTGGGCCAAGGCGATGATCGCTCCGCCGGCAGCAACGATCGACCCCGGCCGGGTGCCGGTCTGGTCGCCGTACCCCCGCGGTGAACGAACGCCGATTCACGACGCGGACCGACGCGCCACCGTCAACGGTCTCGATCTCACAATGGGACCAGCGGCGCTGCGCCGGGGTGCCTACGAGGCAGCAGGGTTCGTCGCCCGCCATCACCTCGACTTGGCAGCGGCGTCACCGCAGCGCATCGTCGCCACGGGCGGCGGTGTGCGCGACGACGAATGGATCCAGGCGCTCGCCGACTGCACTGGACTGCCCGTCGACTGCGTTGCCGTGCCCGAAGGCGGCGCGCTCGGTATGGCGTGGATCGCGCGCATGGCAGCGGGCCACGAGACCTCGATTGCCGACGCGGCGCGCTGGGCTCGCACCGAACGTCGCGTCGATCCGGACCCGCGCTGGGCATCCGCAGTTGCCGAACGTTATGAGCGGTTCAGAGAGCTCGCCGGTCGCTGACCCGTCGCTCCGCGACGAGGTCGATGAAGACGGCCAGACCCACAACGACACCAAGGGCAACGCAGAACCCGCCAATCGTGTCGGTCGTGTAGTGGTAGCCGAGACCCACGACAGCTGCAGCGACTCCGGCGGCGAGGCTGATGCCGATCAACGCGAGGATGACGCGAACGCCGATGTGCAGCTCGCTGAACTCCATCAACAGGATGGCCGCACAGATCGCCACCGCGAATGACCCGGTGGTGTGTCCGCTCGGAAAGGCCAGACCGCCGCTGAGCTGCCGATCCACGAGGGGTTTGAGGAGGTAGCTCGTCGTGGTGCCGGCGATGATGGGCGCGATGAAACACAGCACGGCACCGCGATACCTCTGGAACAGCAGACAGACAACAGCGAGCAGCACCGACCACGCCAGGATCGTCGCCGGGTCGCCCAGGCGTACGAGGTGTTCGAGGAGCACGTGGTGGTCCGCCAACCGCGCCCGAATGCGCAGATCGAGATTCCGATCGATCCGACCCGGCGCTGTGGTGTTGGCGTAGTGCGCGCCGAGCACGAGAGTCAGGGAGGCGCATGCAGCGACCACGGCCAACGCGTATCCGCGCAGGGAGGGTGGCAACAGGCGATCGGTCACGTCTCAGGATAGAGAGTCAGGCTCGACCGACCGGGCTTACCTCGATCCGCTCGCCAACGCCTTTCAGCCGTCGGGCGCGTGCTCGGCCGACCTTGATCTGCGGCAGCTCATGCAGCGGCAACAACGCGCGAAGGTCGTGGCTGATGAGCACCTCTCCCCCCGACGCCGTCTCGGTGACTCGCGCAGCGATGTTCACGACATGCCCGAGGACGTCGGAGTGACCGACGATGACCTCACCGACGTGCAGGCCGGCACGGACCTTGAGTCCCTCGGGTGCGTGCTCGCAGAGCTCGACTGCGGCTAACACTGCCGCGGTGGGTTCGGGGAAGGTCATCATCAATCCGTCGCCAAGTCTCTTGACCACCTTGCCGCCGCGACTGCGCACGATGGGGCCGGCAGTCTTGTAGTGCTCGCTCAACAAGCGCGCTGCGGCGGCATCGCCGGCCCTGGCGGTGTAACGGGTGAAGTTCTCCAGGTCGGTGAAACAAACGGTGAGGAAGCTGACCGCATCCGCTGCTTCACCGTCGGTCGACGTGGACAAGACCTCGATCGCAGATAACCCCAGTGACGCGAGCACCGACGGTCGCTTCTCGACCATGCCGGCCAGCGTGCGTTCGAGCACTTCCAGTGGCGTCGCATCGCTGATCGGTCCACTGCCGGGGGCTTCGACCCACTCCCGGCGCAGCACCCCGGTCTCGGTCATCTGCGCAAGCAGTTCCGGATCCTTACCCAGGGTGGCGACAATGCGCTCGGCCATCGTCTTACGCACGGCCGCGAGCGCACGGCTCATCTTGAAAGGCTTCTCAACAGCTCCAGGCACGCGGCAACGCTATCGAGCGGCCTTACTGCTTCGGCGCGAGCACTCCTGGCAGTTTCGCGATGCCCCGCAGCAACGTCGATGGCACGCGATCCGGCTCACCGGTCACGGCGTACGACGGGAACCGCGACAAGATCTCCTCGAGTACGACGCGCGCCTCGAGCCGAGCGAGACCGGCGCCGAGACAGAAGTGCTCACCAAAACCGAACCCGAGATGCGGATTGGGATCACGGCTGACATCGAGCTGCGATGCGGTCGGGCCGAAAACGTCCTCGTCACGATTCGCGGAGATGTAGAGCATCACGACGAAGTCGCCTTCGCGGATGTTCTGCGTGCCGATGGTGGTGTCGCGGGTTGCCGTACGGCAGAACAACATGATCGGAGTGACGAAACGCAGCAGCTCCTCGACGGTACGTCCCACGTCCTGCCGGGCCAGCGCACGCTGTTCGGGGTGATCGTGCAAGGCGAGCAGTCCGCCCGAGAGCAGGTTGCGGGTGGTCTCATTGCCGGCGACCAACAGCGTCATGCAGAAACCGAGCAGCTCCCATTCGGTGAGTCGCTCACCGTCGACCTCTGCACTGACCAGCCGGGAGAGCAGGTCGTCACCGGGTTGCTCGCGGCGTTGGGCCAGGTGCTCGTTGAAGTAGACGTACAGCTCGGCGGCTTGGGCGAGTGATTCCTGCGACATCTCGGTCGCGGCGTCCATCATCGCGTCAGACCAGCGGCGGAATCGGTCCCTGTCTTCGACCGGAACGCCGAGCAACTCCGCGATCACAAGCATCGGAATCGGTGCAGTGATCGCGTCGACGAAGTCGACCTCGTCAGAGGGGTCTATCGCGGTCAGCACCTCGTCGGTGATCTCGCGCACCCGGGCTTCGAGAGCGGCGACGGCTCGTGGGGTGAACTGCGTGCTGACGATCTTTCGGTACCGCGCGTGCTCGGGTGGGTCCATGAACAGGATCGACTGGTCGGGTGTGACCGCGCGGGTGCGGTCTTGCAGCAATGTGCCAGCACCACTCTTGAACGTCACTGGGTCACGGCTGACCGCCATCACGTCGGCGTGCCGGGTCAGCGCCCAAAAACCGCCCTCGGCGTACCAGTGCACAGGATCGTCACGACGCAACGCTGCAAGCGCTGTGTCGACGTCGCCGGTCCAGAACTGCGGATCGTCGAGTCGAATCATGCGGTGGGAATTCGATCGCGCGCGGGCTCAGACACTTCGTGCGCATGCGTGCCATCGGGCGGTCGCGCCGAGCGCAACGTGCTCCAGTAGACGGCGGTGATCGCGGCTGCCGGGATCCACATCAAAACAGCGGAACCACCCAGCTCGACGGCACCGAGGTGGATCGCGACGGCCGTCATCATGACGAGTTGCCCGTGATAGGTGATCAGCGACGTGAGGTGCGGATGCTCGATCCAGCGGCGTACTGGCCGGTCCGGCTCGGCACGCATCATGTAGGTGAGCGCGGCCACGAGCACGCCTGCGGTCAGCAGGAAGCCAGCCTGGCTCGCCAACGGCAAGCCGAACCAGAAGCCCGGCCCGTCGTAGCGGAACAGCTCGCCGAGAAAGAAGCGGTCGCCCAGTCGCGACACCGGGTCGAGGATCCACACCACCCAGACTGCGAGCACGACCGCCAGTAGGTATTCGTGCCAGAGCTTGCGGCCGCGCGTGCGCCAGGGGCCACTGGCCAGCAGCCGGCCGCCCGCGAACGCGAAGTAGGCCATGAACGTGTAGGACAGCGGCACCATGAGCGGCACGTCGCCGATGAACAGCTCGTCGCCACGAAGGTCGTTGTTGAAGGAGTATTTCGTGTACGGGAAGCCCCAATGCACCGACGCGTTCTCAACCGCCGCACCGAAACCAACCGCGGCGACCGCGAAGATCAGCGTGCGCTTCCAACCGAGATGACGGCTCGCCCGCCAGAGGAAGACCAGCCCGAAGATCGTGACGTACCAGCGGTCGCCGACGGTTCCCCATACCTGACGCACGTGTCAGACACTAGCGGTGCGGCAGCCACGCCCTCAATCGGCGTGGCCCCCGGAGCGACCCGACACATGCAGCACACAACCCTCCCCGGCCGACCCGGGAACGTGCAACGCTGTCGCACATGACTGACGATGGCGACCCGATTGGCTACCCCACGCTCGTCGAAGGAACTCCGGTCCGATCTGCGGACGGACACGAGATCGCGCACGTAAAACACGTGCTCTTCGAAGATGATGTTGACCTCTTCGACGGGATCATCGTCGACACCAAGCACGGGACTCGCTTCATCGACGCGGATCAGGTCACCGAGATAACGACGACGCACGTCGGCTGCACCGTCAGCGACGCCGAGGTTGAGAACCTGCCGAAACCCGACGCTGCGGCTGTCTATGACGTCAACATGGCGCAGGCCGAGTCGAAGCACGTCTGGGATCGCGTGAAGAGAGCGATCAAGGGCGGCGATTGGAAGCGCGAGGGGTCCGACTGAGCGTGAGCCCGGCGCCGGGCGCTTCAGGATTTGCTGGGTAGCTCGCCCAGAGCGCGCATGTTGACCAGCGCGACCGCCATCAGCCGGTCGTCGTGACCGTGGTCGACGACACGGACTTCGACGACAGCGTTGCCCTTGCCGGCGCGCAGGATGACGCCGGTGGCACGCACAGGTCCGACTCGCCCGGGCGCGAGAAAATGCACGGTCATGTCGGCGGTCGCTACGAGTGCCTGCATCTCCATTGCGGCGGTTGACCCCGCCGCGACGTCGACCAAGGTCGAGACGACGCCGCCCTCGAGCGAGCCGGCCGGTCCCCGTAGGTCGTCGCGGATATCCATCTCCACGACGAGCCCGGCGTCATCACGCAACCAGCGCAGCCCCAACGATCGCTGGAACGCGGTCGCCCCGTCGGGTGTCGTCATCGGGTCGGCGGCTCAGGGTCGCGCGGCAGCCCGAGCAACCGCTCGGCGATGACGTTGCGCTGCACTTCCGACGTACCTCCCGCGATCGTCAAGCACCGCGTCGCGAGAAAGGCGCCGGTCCACTGCGCGGCCGCACCGTCGGTTGTCGCTCCTTCGGCCCCCAGCAGCTGCAGACCGAACTCCTGAACGCGCTGGTCGTGCTCGACACCGAGCAGCTTCTTCAACGACGACTCCGGCCCAGGGTCCGCCCCAGACAAGGCCCGCACCGTCGTCCGCAGGGTGAGTACGGCGAGCGACTGGGCTTCAGCCACCAAGGCACCGACCTCGTCGACGACGACTGCGTCATCGGCGTACGCCGATCCGGCTACCCACTGGACGAGCGACTCGACCCCCGCGCCGAACGACTCCCCCGTCCCCATCGAAACGCGTTCGTTGGCCAGCGTCGTGCGGGCCAGCCGCCAGCCGTCACCGACCTCGCCCACCACACAGTCATCCGGGATGAACACGTCCGTGAGAAACACCTCGTTGAACATCGAGAGGCCCGTCAACTCGCGCAATGGACGGATGTCGATGCCCGGTGTCGTCATGTCGAGGATGAAGTAGGTGATGCCCGCGCGGCGATCTTCGGCAGTGCCGCCCGACGTCCGTGCCAACAGGATTGCGTGGGTCGCGTTCTGTGCGAGGGTTGTCCAGACCTTCTGGCCAGTGACGCTCCAGCCGCCCTCGACCCGCTCCGCCTTCGTGGACAGCGCAGCTAAGTCGGAGCCGGCGCCCGGCTCACTGAACATCTGGCACCAGAACAACTCGCCGCGCAGGGTCGGCATGATCCAACGTTCCTGTTGCTCGGGCGTGCCACCCGCGATCAGCGTCGGCAGCGCCCAGCCCCCCACGGCGATGCTCTGGCGACGCACCCGGGCACGACGAAACTCCTCGTCGATGACGATCTGCTGAAGCGCGTCCGCGCCGAGGCCGTACGGCTTCGGGTAGTGCGGCACCAGATAGCCCGAGTTCGCGACGGTCGCGTTCCACGTCGCCTTGTCGCTCGACGTCAGGTCATCAAGGAAGGCCCGGACTTCAGCGCGGTGCGACTCGGCTTCCGCCGGCAACGCAACATCAAGCGCCCGTCGTACGCCGGACTTCGCCAACGACATCACGCGCGCGCGGGCACCGGCCGCGGACCCAGCCAGCTGCCGCAGCGACAGGGCGCGCTTGAGGTAGATGTGGGCGTCGTGTTCCCACGTGTAGCCGATGCCTCCGTGGATCTGCACACAGTCCTTGCCCGCGCGGGCAGCTGCCTCCGGTGCGATCACCGCCGCAACTGCGGCCGCAAATCGCCCCTCGTCGGTTGTCACGTCAGCGCGGGCGGCGTCCCACACCACGGCGCGAGCCTGCTCGACGGCGAGCAGCAGGTCAGCGAGGCGATGCTTGACCGCTTGAAACTGTCCGATCGGCCGGCCGAACTGCTCACGCACTTTCGCGTACGCCGTTGCGGTGTCGAGACACCAGGACGCGACACCACACGCCTCGGCACCGAACAGCACCGCGGCGATGTCGCGCACGACATCAGCGGTTGCGAACGACAGCAAACGATGTGACGGGACGACGGCATCGACCGTCACGCTGGCGAGCCGACGAGTCGCATCGAGAGATGGCAACGGTGTGACAGTCGTTTCATCCGGGAGCAGCAGGCACCACACCACCAGGTCGGGCACCTGGGCAGGCACGAGAATCACGTCGGCCACGCTCGCCCCCAGCACCGGGCGGACAACTCCGGTGATCCGCACGCCATCGGCATGGACGCTGGTCGTGAGCGGTTCACTGTTGAACGCAATCGCCGCTCGCGTCGAGCCATTCACGAGTGAGGGCAACCACTCTTTGCTCAGCTCAGCATTGCCACCGCGATCGATCAACGCTGACGCGAGCACGGTCGGCAGGAACGGACCCGGCGCTGCGGCGTACCCCATCTCCTCGCACACGACCGCAAGCTCTGGCAGTCCATAGCCGGAGCCGGCGTACTCCTCACCGATGTGCAGGCCGAGCCAGCCGAGCTCGGCGATTGCCGACCAGAACTCCGGCAGGGTCTCGTCCGCTGCGTCGAGATATGACCGCGGGACGGACGGCGGACAGTGACGTGCGAGGGCCTGGCGCGCCGACTCGCGTAGCGCCTCGTGCTCTTCGCTGATGCCGATGCCCATCTGACCCCCGGGCCCCTAGACTCGCGCCGAACCTGACACGAGCGTCATTGTCTACCAGCCTCGGGGGCGAGCCATGGGTGCCAACGCTGTTCGGGCCGCCGTGCTGCACGAGTACGGCAAACCGCTCGACATCGAGGAGATCGACCTCGAACCCACCGGACCGGGACAAGTGCGGGTCCGCATCGCGGCCAGCGGCATCTGCCATTCCGACCTGTCGGTGATCCAGGGCAAGTTCCCGTTCCCCGTGCCATGCGTGTTGGGCCACGAAGGCGCCGGCGTGGTCACCGAGATCGGCGATGGTGTCCAGCGGGTGCAGCCCGGTGATCACGTGATTCTCAACTGGAATCCCGGCTGCGGGACCTGTCCCCTGTGCCAGCGCGGCGAGATCCACCTGTGTGAGAGCGCGGCAACCTGGACGTTCAACTCGCCGTACGCCTCGGTGCGTGGGACGCCACTGTTCCGTGGACTCGGTACGGCGACGTTCGCCGACGAGACGCTGACCGTCGAGCGCGCCGTCGTACCGATTGACGCTGATATCCCCCTCGACATCGCTGCTCTCGTCGGTTGCGCGATCACAACGGGCGTCGGCGCCGTCCTCAACACCGCCGCGGTTCCTGCCGGCTCGACCGTTGCCGTCGTCGGCTGTGGTGGCGTCGGCCTCTCCGTCGTCATGGGCGCGAAGCTGGCTGGTGCCGAGCGCATCGTCGCGGTCGACCTGTCCGCCGAGCGGCGCGCGATAGCACGCTCGCTGGGAGCGACCGATGAGGTCGACGGCGGTGGTGACGCGATGCAGGCCGTGCTCGACCTGACCGCCGGGCTCGGCGTCGACTACGCGTTCGAGGTTGTCGGCGTACCCGTCACGATGCAGCTCGCATGGCGCATCACCCGGCGCGGTGGCACCACGGTGGCAGTTGGTGCAGGAAGCGCGGAGGAAGAGACGTCGTTCCGAATGTTCGACTTGTTTTTCCAATCGCGGTCACTCGTTGGTTGTGTCTACGGTTCGGCCGCGCCGGATCGCGACTTCCCGCGGTTCCTCGGCATGTGGAAGCAGGGCGAGCTGCCGATCGACGCGCTCGTCACCGAACGGATCGCACTCGAGCAGATCAACGACGCATTCGACGCAATGCAGGCCGGCGAAGGCGCCCGCAGCGTCATCATCAACCCCTAACCCCGCGCGCTGGGTGAACTAACCGCCGCTAGCTCACCACTCACACATGCCCCCGCTGGCTAGGTCACCCAGCGCGGCTAGTCGATGGGGTGGGCTTCGCGGGGTTCGGCTCCGGGCGTGAACTTGCGGATCCCCCAGCGGAAGGGCCCGCCGAGCAGCGGATACATCGCACTGGCGGCACCAAACTTTCGGGGCGCGGTGCGGTGGACGCGCTCATGCTCGATGACGCCGACAATCGCATCCGCGACCACGGACGCCGGATACAACTTCATCTTGTACTCGTCCGGGCCGGGTGCCATCTCGGTGTCGATCGGGCCGGGCGAGACGACTCCGACATGCACACCCGTGCCCGCGAGCTCGACCGCTAGTCCGTGCGCCCACCGAGAGAGCGCCGCCTTGCTCGCGCCGTACGGCGCCTCACCCGGGTTGGGGACGTAGCCAGAAACCGACGTCACGTTCACGACCGAGCCGCGGTGTCGCTCCAACATCCCCGGCAGGAGCGCAATCGTCATCGCTACAGCACCGAAGAAGTTCACCTCGAACACCCGGCGAACGTCATCCATCGTGACGGTGGTTACGGGCAGCGCCATGCCGAGCCCCGCGTTGTTGACGAGCACATCCACGGGGCCGTACGCCGACTCGGCTTCCTTGATGACGAGCGCGGGCGTCGCCGGATCGGCCACATCAGCGACTACTGCTACCGCTCCGCCACCAGCCTGCTCGCAGCGACGCACGGTTTCGGCAAGCTTGTCCGCGCGACGCGCGACGCAGACAACGCGAGCACCCTTACGCGCCAACGCTTCAGCGGTCGCGGCGCCGATCCCCGATGAGGCGCCGGTGACGACCGCGACGGCATCGCGCAGCTGCATCAGTCAGTGACGGTCGCCCGCAGCGCACCCACGGTCGACTGCTCACGCGGACGAATGGAGAACGGGTCGAACCGGAAGCGGCGCATTGCGTTGACGTGCGTGATCTTGTTGATGTCTTCGTCCGAGACGCCGTCGAAGTGCTTCACGAGTGCCTCGGGCGACGTCGGCCAACTCGAGTCGGAATGCGGGTAGTCGCACTCCCACGAGATGTTGTCGATGCCGACGAGGTCGCGGTCGTGCACGCCGGCCTTGTCGTCGATGAAGCAGAACGAGAAGACTTCGCGCGCCTTCTGGCTCGGCAGCACGTCACCGAACTGCTGCGACGTCCAGAAGCGGTGCCGCTCGTAGACATAGTCGATGCGCTCGAGGAAGTACGGGATCCACCCGATGCCACCTTCGGAGAGCGCGAACTTCAGGTCCGGGAACCGCTTCAGCGCGGGACTCCAGATGATGTTCGCCGCCGCCTGCATGGAGTTCATCGGCGTGAGCGTGATCATCACGTCAATCGGCGCATCGGTCAGCTCGATCATCGTTGACGACGAGCCGATATGCAGGCAGATCTGCATGCCCTCCTCGACACATGCCGCGTAGAACGGATCCCAGTGGTCGGAGTGCAGTGACGGCCAGCCGAGCTTGGACGGGTCCTCCGAGAACGTCACGTTGTTGCAGCCCTTGGCGGCGACGCGGTGGACTTCCTTCGCCATCAACTCGGGGTTCCAGATCGGCGGCAGCGACAACGGGATGAAGCGTCCCGGCTGCGACCCGCACCACGTGTCGATGTGCCAGTCGTTGTAGGCCTGCAACATGATGTAGCCGACGTCGAGGTCCTTGCTGCGGCTGAACAACTGACCGCAGAACTGTGGGAACGACGGGAAACAGGCCGACGCGAGTACGCCGTTGCGGTCCATGTCCTTGACGCGCTCTTTGATGTCGTAGCAGCCGTCGCGCACGTCGTCGTACGACGTCGGATTGAAGTTGTACTCCTCCGGCGGTCGACCAGCGACAGCGTTCAGCCCGATGTTGGGGATCTCGGCGTCCTCATAGACCCAGACGTCGATGTGGCTGCCGTCCGGCTGTTCCTTGCGCACGCTGCGCGGTGCGAGGTCCTTGTATTTCTCCGGCACATGGCCGTTGAACATGTCCGGCGGCTCGACCACGTGGTCGTCGACGCTGATCAGGATCATGTCTTCCATACGCATGGCGGAGCTCCTCTGGACCCGAGACTGACACTGACGCTCGTGTCAGGCTACGGTCCAAGGGTGGCCACCGTCGACCCCGCGCCGGATGCTGCGCTCGCCGAAGTGGCGAGGAAACCGACGCTGCGGCGCAAGGCGGTCAGTTACGGCGCCTTCCCGCTCATCGCGCTCGCGAGCACCCAATTCATCCAGGCCGGAGAGACAAACTCGCTCGGGTTCGCCGCCGACGGCATCCACGACGCGTTCGGTGTCTCGGACTTCTGGATCGGGCTGATCCCGTTTGCGATGAACATTGCGGCCATCGCCGGCGTGCTGCCCTTCGGCTACATCGCCGACAAGGGCCGACGCACGCTGCTACTTGCTGTTGGCACTGTCATATGGACGGTCGCGATGGGGTTCACCGGCTTCGCGACCGGCTTCGTGTTCCTGCTGCTCGCGCGCATGTGGGTCGGTGGGCTCGAGGCGACCAGCCCGGCCGCGATCTCGCTCATCGGCGACTACTGGCCAGTCGAGCATCGCTCGGCGAAGATGAGCCTCTACCAGCTCGGCAACATCGCCGGCGCCGTCGTCGCATTCATCGTCGCCGGCGCAGCCGTGCAGCTCGCCTCCGATCCCGGCACGAACAACGGCTGGCGCTGGGCGTTCTGGGTCTGGATCCCGTTCGGCATCGTCTCGACGATCCTGCTGTTGCGGTCACCCGAACCACGACGTGGCAATCACGACCTTCGCGAGGAGATCCATCCGGGCGTCGGCGGGCTCGCAGTAGCGGACCAAGTTGCCGAAGCCAGAGCGGACGAAGACCTCGAACGGATTGCAGAGTTGGTCGAACTGCCGGAACCCGTCCGGGTGGGAACCGTCGACTACCACGACCTCGGCACTCGCGACGCGCTGCGCGAGATCTGGAAGATCAAGAGCATGTGGTACGGGCTCGCGTCGATCACCGTTGCGCAACTGATAACCAATGCACTTGCGCTCTGGGCCATCCCATACTTCAAGCGCGTCCACCACATGGGCGACGCGCAAGCCGGCGCCGTCGCGTCCTTGTTGCTCATCAGCTCAATCGCCGGCTTCATCATCAGCGGGCGGTTGTGCGACCGGATGCTGCAGCGCGGACGGCTCAACTTCAAAGTGTCGTATATAGCGGTCACCTCGGTGCTCGGAACGGTGCTGCTGATGGGCGCGTTCGCCAGCCCGACGCTATGGGTCACCGTGCCGCTGTTCTTCCTCGGTGGTTTCTGCGTCACGGCGCCGGTTGCGCCGGCCGAGACGCTGATGACCGACGTCGTGGTGTGCGACTTGCGCGGACGGGCCGCGATGCTCCGCTCGATCGTGCGAACGGCTTCCACGGTCGGCCCACTCATCGTCGGCGGCCTTTCGGTCCTGCTTGGCGGCGGCACCGCAATCCGGTGGGCGTTGGTCGCGCTCCTGCCGGTCTACGCCATCGGCGGCCTGATCTGCCTCGGCGCGCGCAAGACCTACGCCAAGGACCTTGCCTTTGCGATCGCCGAGACCCGGCGCACGGAACCGTTCCGCCGAGCTCGGGACACCGATGGGCACTGAGCTTCGTCGCCTACTTCGGCTAAACCGGCCGTACGTGGGGCGACTCGCCGTGGCCTTGCTGGCGCTCGTTGTCGCGATCCTGACCGGCCTGGCGATCCCGCTGGTCATTCGCGAGTTCGTCAACGAGGTGCTCGTCCGCGAACGCAGGAGTGTCTTGCTCCCGCTCGTCGGGCTCATCGTGCTGCTCGCGTTGCTCCGGGCGGTCGCCAACTACTTCCGGCGCAACATCACCGGCATCGTCAGCGTGTTGATCGAGACCGACCTGCGCGACCGGCTCTTCGCCCACGTCCAAGGTCAACCCATCAGCTTCCACGACGAGTGGGAAACCGGACAGCTGCTGGCGCGGGCCACCGGAGACCTCAACGCAATCCGGCAGTTCATGGCCTTCGGCCTGATGTTCCTGACGTTGGTCGTCGGCCTCGTCATCGGCGTTCTCGTCGAGCTGTTCCTGATGGATGTGTGGCTAGGGCTCGTCGTACTCGCCTTCGCGCCGTTGCTGACATTCGTCGCGGCCCGCTTCACTCAGCTCGCTGCGCCGTACGTCGGGCTCGGGCGCGAGCAGCTCGGTGACTTGGCCGCACTGGTCGAGCAAAGTGCCGGCGGTATCCGGGTGCTCAAGGCGTTCGGCCGTGAGGACCGGCCACTGGCGCAGCTGCAGGATCGTGCGACCGCCCTGATGGATACGGATCTCAAGGCAGTGCGAATCCGCTCGGTATACGTGCCGGCGCTGGCGCTGATCCCCAACCTGATGCTGGCCGCGACCCTCGGCGTCGGTGGTTGGCAGGTGACACGCGGTGCCCTTGACGTCGGCGCGATTGTCGCGGCGTACCAACTGTTGTCGCTGATGAACTTCCCGCTTCGCAACGTCGGCTGGATTCTCGCGATGCTGCAACAGGCGATCGCCGCGAGCAACCGCGTGCACGAGATCCTCGACACCGACCCATCCATCAGAGACGCCCCGAATGCGAAGGCCGTCGGCCGGCTCGACGGCCGCATCGAGCTGAACCATGTGACGGTGACGTTCCCCGGCAGCGGAGGTCCCTCGCTCGACGACGTGAGTCTCGTCATCGAGCCGGGCGAGATCGTTGCGCTTGCCGGGCCGTCCGGCTCGGGCAAGTCGGTGCTCGCGTCCCTGCTGTCGCGGTTCCACGACCCCGATAGTGGCGAGGTGCTCCTCGACGGACATGCCCTGCCCACGTTGACGCTGCACTCGGTACGCAGCCAGGTGGCCGTCGTCTTCGACGAACCAGTGCTTTTCTCCGCGTCGGTGCGCGACAACATCGCGTTCGGCAACCCGCAGGCGAGCGACGCAGAGATCGCTCACGCCGCGACCGCTGCCGGCGTCGACCTGTTCGCGAACTCGCTACCCGCTGGCTTCGACACTGTCGTCGGCGAGCAGGGCTACGGCTTGTCAGGTGGGC
Source organism: Frankiales bacterium (assembly GCA_033851265.1). Lineage (GTDB taxonomy): Bacteria > Actinomycetota > Actinomycetes > JAWWOW01 > JAWWOW01 > JAWWOW01. Next base: position 85,812 of record JAWWOW010000004.1, on the reverse strand, counting down.
AACGGCAGCGCATCGCGCTCGCGCGGGCGCTCGTCAACAAGCCACGCGTGCTGGTCCTCGATGATCCGCTCTCCGCAGTGGACGCGCGCACCGAAGCCGCGATCGAGACCAGCCTGGCTCAGGTCATGCGCGGCCGCACTGTCGTGCTTATTGCCCAGCGGGCGTCGACGTTGGCGATGGCCCACCGCATCGTTTTGATGGACCACGGGCGCATCGTCGCCGCCGGCACACACGCAGAGTTACTCGAATCTGAACCGAGGTACGCCGAGCTCGTCGGCGACGCCGAGGAGAAGGACGAGCACGAACGGCGTACGACGACGACCGTCGACGACATCGCGGAGATGGTCGGATGACCACGACCACCGTGCATGTGAGCGCCGACGGCGACCTGCTCGTTGACAACGAACGTCGATTGGCCGGGCGCCGCCTGCTCCTGCGCATGGTCGGCGAGCATCGCGGCCGCACGATCATCGCGATGACTGCGGTCGTGCTCTCGACGGCGGCCGTCGTGTCGATCCCGTTCCTCGTCGGCTACGGCCTCAACGACATCGTCCGTCACCGGCGGCTCGGTCCGATGCTCTGGAGTCTCGCCGGAGTCATCGTTGCCGCGCTCGTTGACTACGCCATGCAGAGCGTCGCGCAGCGACTCGTCGGGGTGGTCGCCGAGACATCGGTCCGTGATCTGCGCGTGCGGTTGTTCGGGCATGTACTCAGCCAGCCGCTCGCCTTCTTCGAACGCATGCGCTCCGGTCGGGTGATCTCCCGCATGACCAGTGACATCGATGCGATCTATGAGTTGTTCGGTCAGGCATCGATCACGGTGGTCAGCAACATCCTGACGGTGGTCGGCATCCTCGGCGTGATGTTCTACCTGGACTGGGCGCTCGGCCTCACCGTCCTCGCCGTGGTCCCGATCATCGTCATCGCAACAGTTGCGTTCGCGCGCAGCTCCGGCGCCGCGTATCAACGCGTCCGGGAACGGGTCGCTGTCGTCATCTCATCGATGACCGAGTCGCTGACCGGCGTACGCGTCGTGCAGGCGTTCGCGCGGGAGCCGCTCGTCGCCGGGGAGTTCCGCCGGGTCAACCGTGACTATCGCGACGCGAACGCCGAGACGGTGCGGCTGATGAGCCTGTTCGCTCCCGGGCTCGAGCTCATCGGGCAGCTGGCCGTCGTACTCGTGCTGATCGTCGGTGGCTACCGCGCCCTCGGCAGTCCGGACCCGGCCGCGTACGTCGGCGTCATCACCGCCTTCGTGCTCTACCTCCGGCTCATCTTCGACCCGCTCCAAGAGCTGAGTCAGTACTACAACTCCTGGCAGGCCGCGAAGGCCGGCGCGACCCAGATCGCGGGGGTTCTCGACACGTCGAGCACGCTGCCCGAGCCGACCTCCCCCGTCGCCTTGCCGGACGGCCCCGGTGAAGTGCGATTCGAGGCGGTCTCGTTCGGTTACACGGGAGCGCCCGTGCTGCATGGCGTCGATCTCGTGCTGCCCGGCGGCAGCACACTCGCCCTCGTCGGTGCGACCGGGGCGGGCAAGTCGACGATCGCAAAACTCGCCTCGCGGCTCTACGACCCGACGGACGGCCGCGTGACCCTCGACGGCGTGGACGTGCGCGACATCGCCTCGGCGCAGCTACGCGGGGCGATCGCCGTCGTGCCGCAGGAGCCCTATCTCTTCGACGGGACGATCGCCGACAACATCCGGCTCGGCCGCGCGAGCGCAACCGACGAGGACGTGGCGGCCGCCGCAGCTGCGGTCGGCCTGGACGGCGTGATCGAAGCCCTGCCGGACGGCTACGAGACGGACCTCCGCGGGCGTGGCGCCCGCCTGTCCGGAGGGCATCGGCAGCTGATCTCGTTCGCGCGGGCGCTCATCGCCAACCCGCGGCTGCTCGTCCTCGACGAGGCGACGTCATCGCTCGACCTGCCCAGCGAACGCCTCGTGCAGCGTGCCCTCGCGACGTTGTTGAGCGGGCGGACGGCGATCGTCATCGCCCACCGCTTCTCCAGCCTGGAGATCGCCGACCAGGTGGCAGTGGTCGAAAGCGGCCGGCTGGTGGAAGCCGGACCCCGCGCGGCCCTGCTCGAAACCGACAGCCGTTTCAGGCGCATGCATGAGGAATGGCTCCGGACACACCGGACATACCCGGGGGCGCCGAACGAGCCTGGTACCTGACACGAGAGTCAGGGATAATCTGAGCCGCCGCGGTTTCGTGCCACTCTGTCGGAGTGGCTCGTTGTACAGGGTCGAAGCCACCGCAGGAGGAGGCTCGGGTCGATGAATAGGGCTCGCTGGGTCCAGCGCACAGCGTTCGCCGGTGCGGCGGGAATTGCTGTGTGGGCCCTCGTCCCCGGGGTGGGAGCCACCGCGGCACCCGCACCCCCGCAAACGTTTTCCGCGGCGGCCGGTGCATCGGGTGTCGAGTACAACTTCGACCGCAAACCCGGTTTAGCGCCAGTCGGCAACGTGATTCACGGCGCGACTCCGTATGCAACGTCAACTCTCACGGATGCCGCCTCACAGGCGCAGGCCACCTTCGTCTACGTTGGCGCGTTCCAGACAGTGCCCGACCTGATCTGCACGGCAGCCGTCGACGACGCCGGCAAGTCCTACTGCGCACACTTCGACAACCCCGCAACCGGGACGTTCCCGCCCGACTACCCGCTCGACGCCTCCGCGAAGTACCCCGACCACCAGACGGATGACGCGACCTTCTCCTCGCAGAACAAGACGGTTGGCGGCGGTGGCGCGCCGCTGACCGCGCAGGTCGGGCGGATTCACGCCGAGGCCAAGGCCTTGAGCGCCGAGGCCGACAGCCGGAGCGGCACTACGTCGTTCTTGACGGCACTCATCAAGACCGGGTCAGCGACCTCAACGACAACCCAGAGCATCAACAAGGACGGCGCCGTCGTTTCGGTTGCTGACTCGCTGGTCAGCAACATCAGCCTCGTGAAGCTGATTCACATTGATTCTGTGCACTCCAGGACGACGGTCGTCTACGACGGCGTGCACAAGCCCAAAGTCACTGCTTCCACGGTCGTTAACGGCGCGAGCGCGCTGGGGCTGCCCATCACCATCGACGCCGGCGGTGTCCACGTGGCGTCCACCACCAACAAGCAGGCCCTGGACGTCCTCAACAAGCAGCTCAACTTCCTGCTCAACGGCAACTACACGACCGTCTCGGTCGCACAGCCCACCAACACCGAGGGCGACCACTCTGTGCACCCCGTGGCGGGCGGCCTGATCCTGTCCTACGACAACACGATTTCGGGAGCCCCGAAGCCACCAACGCTTCCTGAAGAGATCCCGTTCTGCTCGGACATCATCAAGAACATCCGGAAGAGCCAGCTGGGCCAGAACTTCGACCCGCTGTTCGCTGGGCTCCCGCTCAACCTCTGCGCACCGCCTGTTCCGCTCAACCCGAACGGTCATTACTTCGGTACCGCGACAATCGCGAGCGCCGGCACACTCGTCAGCGCCAACACCTTCGCGCTCGGCGGTATTGGTGGCGGGGGCCTGGACACGTTCATCCCCGGCGGCCCGACGACCACGTTCGTTCCTGGTACGACGGGCACCTCCGGGACTCCCGGCACATCCGGGCTACCGGGGACAGCAGGCACCGGAGGCGTGCTGAATCCCCCACCGGATGTAGCCGGCAACAGCGCCGTTGGCTACATCGAAGATTTCGGGGACGCGGCCAAACGGCTCAAGTACCTGTTCCCCGCCTTCCTTCTCGCTGTGATCGGTTTTCTTGCGGGCAGAGTCGGCGGGGCCCCTGCCCGGCTTCCGCGTGGCGTGACCTGACCCTGCGACCAACCCAGCAACGCTTAGGAGAAGACCATGGAGCGCGCGCCTGAGGTCTCGGGCTATGAAGAGCCGGACGCCTCTGTCTTCTGGCACTGGGTCTGGGACTCCGTACGTCCCGTGCTCGGCTACATCCTCGTCGCCCTCGGCCTGCTCGCACTCCTCATCGGTTGGTACGGCGTCTCCGGCGAGTCGATCGTCGCCAAGCAACTCCCCTACATCGCGTCCGGTGGGTTGCTCGGCGTGGCGCTGGTGGCACTCGGCGGCCGGTTCATGCTCATTCAGGACCTGCGCCGTGACTCCAATCGCTTGGACAAGCTCGAGACCATGGTCAATGAGCTGCACACCGCGTTGCTGGCGCGCCCCGACGCACCCGGTCGGGCGGCGTACACGGGTGGATCAGCGAGGGCGTCCACGAATGGGCAGAGCAGCTACGCGGTGCTCCCCGGTGGCCAGAGTTTTCACCTGCCTGGATGCGCGATGTTGGAAGGCAAGGAGAAGGTCTCGCAGGTCAAGTCGGCCACCGTTGAAAAGCGCGGCCTGACGCCCTGCCCGTTGTGTGAGCCGACGCACGCTTCGTCCGAGGTCTGACCGCGCAGATGGCGCAGATGCTTTCTGCTCGTGTCATCGGGGCGGTGCAGCCGTTCACGTCCCGGTTCGTCCGGACGCCGATCCTGGCGCCCATCGCGTTCGCGATCTTTGTGGTCGGGGCCTACATCGGCTCCGGCCACCAAATGTCCTATGTCATCAAGCTGGCGATCACCGGCATCGGTCCCGGCGCCATCGCGGCGTTGTCCGGCATGGGGTTGATCGTCACCTACCGCGCCACTGGTGTCTTCAATTTCGCCCAGGGAACGATCGCGACGCTCGTCGGCTACCTCTACTGGGAGATGACCAGCAACCACGGCGTACCAACTGGACTCGCCGCGTTGATCGCCATCCTCATCGCCGCTCCGGTGATCGGCCTCGTGCTGAACCGGACGATCTTCCGCCCGCTCGAACGGCGCGGCGCGAGTACGTCCGAAAAGCTCGTGGCCAGCCTGGGATTGACCGTGCTGATGCTCGGTGTCTGCGTCATCGTCTGGGGCGCTCAAACACGGCTCGCCCACAACTTCTTGCCATTCGCCACGCACCGGCCCGTAGTGCCGTTCGGCAACGACTACCAGGTCAGCTGGGTGACGATCGGCGAAGTGACGCTGCTCGTGATCACGAGCGTGGCACTGACCGCGCTGTTCCGCTTCACCCGCCTCGGCACGGAGATTCGCGCGGTCGTCGACAAGCGCGAGCTTGCTGAGCTGGCCGCCGTCAATGCGAACCGCGTATCGGCGATCTCCTGGGCTCTGGGGTGCGCTTTTGCCGGTCTTGTCGGTGTGCTCTACGCATCGAGCGTTGCACTCGACCCGTACCGGACCACGTTGCTCGTCATCGACACCTTCGCGATTGCGGTCATCGCTCGGCTTCGTGACCTGCCGACAGCTCTGATTGCCGGCATCGTCCTCGGTGTCGCGCAAGGAATGATCGGCGCATTCCGCATCGAAGGGCCGCTGGCGGGGCCGGTCCAGGCCGACATCCTGGCAATGGCGTTGCCGATCTTCTTGATCCTGTACCGCAACCTCGACGAAGTCGGCACGTCCGCGACTTCGTCCCGCGGCCTGGTCACCGCCCGATTCGGTCGAGCCAAGAGGACAACACCCGGTTCTGTCATAACCGTTCTCGGGTTTTTCGCGCTCGTCGCCGCGGTGCCGTTCGTGGTCACCGGCCTGCACATGAAGAACGCGCAAGAGATGCTCGCCCTTGCCGTGGCGTTCTTGTCGATAACCGCGGTAACCGGGTTCAGCGGCAACATCACGCTCGGGCAGGCGGGTTTCGCCGGGCTCGGCGCGTTCTTGACGGCGAAGTTCTCAACGGTGGGCATCTGGGGCATCCCCAACATGCCCGTGCTCCTGGCCATGCTGTTGGCAGCGGTCTTCGCGGCTGGCCTGGGCGTGATCACGGGTTTCTTCGTGCTCCGCCGACGCGGCCTCATCCTCGGTCTCGTCACGATCTCGATGGGCGTGTTGCTCGCAACGCTCGTCTTCCAGCAAGACCAGTTCCGCAGGGGCTTCTTCTTGCTCCACCGACCCAGCCTCTTCGGACTCGACCTGTCCGGCGACAAGGCCTTCTTCTGGTTCGAACTCGTGGTCTTCGCCCTCATGCTCATGTTCGTTCGCAACCTGCGCGCTGGTCGCCTCGGGCGCATCCTCGGTGCCATGCGTGACTCGGAGACCGGCGCGACTGCAGTTGGCATCAGCATGCGCAAGTACAAGCTCTTCATCTTTGCCATCGGTGCTGCGATCGCCTCGATTGGCGGGTCGTTGCTCATGTACGCCGATATGGCCTTCGCTGACCGCAGCTACTCGCCGCTCTACAGCTTGTTCTGGTTCGCGGCGGTCGTGGTGGCCGGTCTGAGCTACCTGGCCGGAGCCCCGCTTGCGGCATTCCTGTTCATCTTCTTCGACGCTGCGTTGAACCAAGAAGGCGCGTCGTTGTTCGTGATCGGCCTGCTGTCGGTGCTGATCGCATACCTTCCCGGTGGTCTCGTCGGCACGTTCTACCGGTTCGTCCGCGAGGGCGCCGTACCTCGTGGTCTCATGGCCAAATACGTCGAAGCCACCCAGCGCGGGGCCACGACGCCCGACCCAGCCACCAAGCCCGTGCCAGAGCCGGTGTCAGTCGTTGCCAGCCCGCTGGCACGTGACCTGCTGGAGCAACCGCGATGAGCGGCGGACTCGACATCATCCGGATCGGGGCTGAGGACCAGCAGGCGCAGCACTCCGTGCAAGGCGGAACGCTCGTCGCGCAGGACATGACCAAACGGTTCGGCGGGCTGGTCGCGGTCGACGACGTGTCCGTCCGCGTCGAGCCGGGTCACATCACGTCACTCATCGGACCGAACGGCGCCGGTAAGACCACACTGTTCAACTGCCTGACCGGCGTCTTGCCACCCGACCACGGGACAGTCGCGCTCGACGAGCTCGATCTCACTTTCCTGACGACAGACGCGCGGGCCAGAGCCGGTCTCGGCCGTACCTTCCAGCGCCTCGAAGTGTTCACCGGGCTCACGGTCTTTGAGAACCTGCAAGTCGCGTACGAGGTGCAGCAGCCGGGGCGCGTATGGCGCGGGTTGTTCCAGTTCCGTCACGACGATGACCCCAACGTCGTCCGTGGTGTCGAGTCGATCCTGGACCTGGTCGGGCTGAGCGAACTGCGGAACGTTCCAGCGGGATCACTACCGACGGGGCTGCTGCGGCTGCTCGAGATCGGCCGGGCTCTGTGCATCGCGCCGCGGGTGTTGCTGCTCGATGAGCCGGGCAGCGGCCTGGACGAGACAGAAACGCACCGACTGCAAGGCATCCTGCGGCGACTCGCCGACGACGGCCTGTCGATCCTGCTCGTCGAGCACGATGTCGATCTCGTCATGGCGCTGTCGTCCAAGATCTACGTCATGGACTTCGGGCGCCTCATCGCCGAGGGGACACCCGACGAGATCACATCCAGCGACGTCGTCCGCGCGGCCTACCTCGGTGTCGACGAAGGCAGCGAGTGATGGCACAACGCCTGCAGCTCGATTCGGTGACGGCTGGTTACGGCCGGATCGAGGTCCTTCGGAACCTGAGCTTCTCGGTGCCGGAAGGCAGCGTGTGCGCGCTGCTCGGACCAAATGGCGCCGGCAAGACGACAACGTTGTCGACGATCTCCGGCCTGCTCGAGGCTCGTCGCGGACGCATTCTCTTGGACGGGCGCAGCATCAACCGGCTCACCACGTACGAACGTGCATCCCGTGGAATCATCCTGATCCCGGAAGGCCGGGGTGTGTTTCCCGGGCTCTCCGTGCACGACAACCTCGACATCGCGGCGCACGCGGCACGAGGTGTCAATGACGATTGGCGGCGCGAGCAGCTGGCCAAGGTACTCGAGATGTTCCCGCGCCTCCACGAGCGCGAAGACCAGCGGGCGGGCACGCTCTCGGGTGGCGAGCAACAGATGCTTGCGCTTTCGCGGGCGTTCCTGGCCAAGCCCAAGGTGCTGTTGCTCGACGAGATCTCGATGGGGCTCGCGCCCCAGGTCGTCGCGCAGTTGTTCGACGGCGTACGCCGACTGCGCGACGAAGGGGTAACGATCCTGCTGGTCGAGCAGTACTTGACCTACGCGCTCGATCTCGCGGACGTCTGTTACGTCATGGCGAAGGGTCGCATCGTCTTCGCCGGCGAGCCGGAGGAGCTCCGCGGCAGCTCGTCGCTCGCCGGTTACGCCACCGCCTAGGTTCGACTCTGAGAGTCGGCCTCAGCCCTCGAGTGCGTACGGGTAGTAATGCGTCGTGTAGCAGTACTTCTTCGTGTTGATGTCCGCCAGCGTGTCCCAGCCACGCTTCCCCTGGTTCCACTTGACGACTTCGACACAGTCGTTCTCGGTCTTGCTCGTGCTGTATTGCTTCTTTTGGAAGCTGACATCTTTCGACATCAACCCGTCAGCAGTCATCGACTTCTGCGCGTAGATCCACTTCGACACGCAGGCGCGCGTGAGGTTGGCTCCGCAGGAATGCGCGGCTTGTGCGAACCAGATCCCGGCGATGTAGCCCTCGACCGCCCACTGGGCCAGGACCTTGCCCTGGCCGAACTTCGCGTAGTCGTCACGGAACGTCTTGATCATCGGGTTCGAGGTGTCGCTGTAGCTCGCCGACTTGCCATTTGACCAAACGAGATCACGGCACGGGGGGTCGAAGTCCGTGCCGACGTGGTCGCTCCACGCGGCGATCGTGGAGAGCTTCGCCTTCAGCCCAGACTGCGCGTTGTAGTTGTAAGAGTTCATCGCCTGGCACAGCTGCTCGTTGCCGGACTGGTCGATCGCGTCCAGCACCGCCTCGTCCTTCTCCTGGTCCTTCATGGCGACGACGGCACCCTCGTAGTTGGCATTGACGAGGTTGACAGCGTGTCCGTAGACCTTGATACCGACGGATTCGAGCCCTGCCTTGAGGACGTTGAAGCCTCGCTGCGAGTCTGCCTGGGAGTAGTAGACAACCCCGACCCGCGAGATGCCTTGCGCTTGTTTCAGGTACGCCCCGAGCTCCGCGGTGCCCCAGTAGTGACCCTTGTAGCCGGGGCTCTTGTTGTCCTTCGGGTAGCCGTCGCCGTAGATGTTGAACTTGGTGTCGTATTGGTAATAGGGAGCGCCCTTGATGGGCTCACCGCCGATGTCGAGCAACCCGGCATCGTGCGACTCCTTCGCGCCGTCGTACGTGAAGGTGTTGTTGCCGACCATCGCGAACGCCTTCTGGCTGATCATCTGGTTGACGCACGTGACGTTTCCGGTGGACGTGCCGCCGTCATTGCACGGGACCAGTTTGATCAGGCGACCGTTGATGCCGCCCACGGAGTTGCAGTGCTGGACAAAGGAGATCAGTCCGTACTTGTTCGGGCTGAACTGGTCGAGACCGAACGGGTTCGTCTCGCTGACGACGTTGCCGATGAGGATCTGGTTGTTCGTGACGCCCTTGTCGCTAGCGCCGTTCTTACTCGCGCTGGCCGGCCCACAAGCGTGCGCAAAGAGCTGGCCTGGCTTGAGCCCGCCCGCCGACTGCACGCCACCGCCTGTGGTGGTGCTTGACCCCGTGGTTCCCTTGGAGCCCGCCGTCGCGCCGCTCCCGTTCTGCGTTGCGCCGGTGCCGTTCTGCGTCCCGGTCCCGTTCTGCGTCCCGGTCCCGTTCTGGCCGTTCGACCCTTGGGCCGTGAGATTGAAGTCCTTTGCCGGGAGGCGCGTGCCGCAGGCGGCGGTGACGACGAGCGCCCCGACTGCCAGGAACACTGCTGCCGTTCTCCGGGGTGTCAGCTGGGTCCGCACCCGCACCGTGTGTACCTCCACGTCTCCGACCCTGACATGAGTGTCAGTGAGCGATCCTGACACAGGCTCTCGTGTTGAGGCTACGGCGGTGATGTGCTGCCGAGAAGGGTGGTTAGCCCACGCTCGCCGGGTCCCGTAGGAGGTAACCGACATTGCCTCCGAAAAGTGCCGGCGCAGCGTCCGGCACCAACTGCGCGGTGGCCTCGTAGTCCTGCATCGGACTCGTCGTCCCTTCCGCGTGGGGGTAGTCCGAGCACGCCATGAAGATGTCGCCTGCGCTGCGCATCAACCGGTCCGGCCGCTCGTAGGAGAAGGCGGCGACCCGCACCTGCCGCCGGAAGTACTCGCTCGGTCGCATCGGCAGGGCCGACAGGTCAGCGCCCTCGAAGCGGCTGGCGAAGTTGAGCCCGCCGTCCATCATCATCAGATGCAGCGGCACCCACGCCGCCGACAGTTCCATGATTCCGATGCGCAGATCGGGATGCCGCTCGAGGACCCCGCCGAGGATCAAGTCGGTGACGGCGAGCGCGACCGGAGTCCAGAGGAAGACCGATTGCAGCACCGAGACCGTCGCGTCGTCTTCGTCCTGGAACCACGCGTCGTCGAAGATCCGCGGCTGGTCGGCTACGTGGAACACGGGCGCAATTCCGTGGTCGACGAACGCCGCCCAGATGCGGTCGAGCTCCGGCGCCGAGAGGCGGAGCCCGTTGACGAGGCTCGGCGCGATGAACGCCAGTCGGATGCCCGCGGCTGACAGATCGGCGAGCTGGGCCTCGACCCAGGCCGGGTCCCGCAATGAGAGGTGCCCGACGGGATGCAGCCGCCCGTCGCCCTCGGCGCGAATGTCGGCGGCGTAGCGGTTCCAGGCCGTCAGGTTGGTCAGCAGCGACGGGAGGTCGCCGTCGAGCTTGCGCTCCCAGAGGAGCCCGTAGTTGGGGAACAGCACGGCCGCGTCGAAGCCGGTGCGGTCGAGGTGCGCCAGCCGAGCCTTCACGTCGGCGAAGTCAGCGGTGCCCTCGATGTAGTCGACGCTCGGCGGGAGGCCCTGGTGGCGATGCTGCCGGTAGGCGCCCATCGCGTCCACGTCGCCGGGATGGTGGGGTTCGGCGAGGTTGAGGCGCCGGTCGCCGTGCATCAGCCACTGGTAGCCGAGCTCGTCGGGAGCCAGCCGCAGAGCGCGGTCACGGTCGCCGGGATCGGCGTACGACGCCCAGGTGTCAGCTGACTCGAAGAAGTGCATGTCGCAGTCGATCAAGGCGCCGGTGGTCATGGCGCCACCGTGACCGATCCCTGACACGCGCGTCAACCATCGCCGCTGGGTGACCTGCCCGTCAGCAACTCACCACACAGGCGGCCCGCCGCCGCAGCTCACCCAGCGCGCGGAGGTTGTGCGGGTCAGGCGGCGGAGTCGATCTCGGTGGCTTCGGCGTCCGCGGTCTCGGGGTCGGGATCGTCGGTCCGGAGCGTCTGGAGCCGGTTCTCCCAAGCCAACTGGCCGGCGATCCAGCCGAGCGCGGCCCGACGATCGGATGACGCAGTCTGGCGCTGGGTCATGGCGTTCACGTCCTTTCCGGCGTACCGTTTCCTCTTAGAGCAATCACTCTGAGAGTAATCACTCTCATATTCGACCACCGAGGGCCCGTTCTTAACCACTCAGCGGGGTGTGATGTCGGACACACAGGAGTTCCGGATCGACGATTTGGCCCAGCGATCGGGCGTGTCCGTGGACACGATTCGCTTCTATCAGCGCGAGGGGCTCCTCCACGCCCCCACCCGGCGGGGTCGCACCGTCGTCTACGGACCGGGCCACCTGCACCGGCTCGACCAGATCCGCGACCTCCAGTCGCGACACCTTTCGCTCGCTGCGATCCGCAACCTCCTCGACCGAGCCCAGCTCGGGCTGGCCGAGTCGCTGTTCGCGGCCGGCGAGGGCGACTACACACCGGCGCAGCTCGCGACCGCCGCCGACGTCGACCGCGGACTCGTCGACGAGCTCGAGCAGGCCGGCGTACTCCGCAGTCCCAACGAGTTCGGGCGAGAGTCCTACGACAACGCCGACCTGCGGCTGCTCTCGGCCATCCGACGGCTGCTCGACCTCGGGCTACCGCGCCCGCTGGTGGTGCGCATGGGCGAGATCTACGCGTCGAGCTTCGCCAAGATGCAGGAGGAGGTCCTGACGCTGTTCACGTCCGGCGATGGTGTCCTCAAGGATCAGGACATGACCGAGTTCCATCAGCGGATCGCGGACCAGCTCGGTGAGGTACTCAAGCCAGTGCAGTCGATCCTCGACTACTCGCACACGCGGTCAGTGCAGACGATGACGATGCAGGCACTCCGCGACACTGCTGACGGCATTTCGCCGACGCCGACCCCTCCGGCGCCGACCACCCGGGCGCGGGGAAGCCGCCGCAAGAGCTAGCGCGGGATCGGCGGCAGGCTGGTCCGGTATCCCATCGGCAACAGTTCGATCAGTTGACCATCGGGATCGCGCACGAAGATCGCGGCCCCGATGTCCGTCTCCGTCAGCACGGTGCCGCCGAGTTCCGCGACTCTGTTGCACGTCGCAGCGACGTCGTCGACCGCGAACGACAGATGAGTCAGCCCGAGCTGGTTCACCACCCGCTGCGGTGCGTCAACGGTGCCGGCGTCCGCGAACTGCAGCAACTCGAGCACGAACTCCCCCATCCGGAGGTAGACGCAGTTCATGCCGAGTGGCGGGGAGAGACCGAGCAACCGGCTCGACGGGTCGTCGGGAGGTTGCAGTTCGAACCACGGTTCGAAGCCCAACGCCTCGACGTAGAAGCGGCGCGCGCGTTCGATGTCTGCCACACAGTGACCGACATGGTTCACGACGGGGTTCATCCCGAGCGTCGCCGGAACGGTGTGAGGACCTCAGCAGCGAACTCTTCGATACCGCTAATCGCATCGTCGCTGCGCCGCCACGGGGAGACGATCAGCCGGTCCACGCCAGCGGCTTCGTACGCCGCAATGTCTGCCGGCGACGATGCCCGCCCGCCGACTGTCACCTGCACTGACGTCGGCTCACGACCCTCATCCGCGAGCAGCTTGCGCAACGCGAGCACCCGCTCCCCCGCAGACTCGGGCGTGTTATCCATCCCGATCCACCCGTCCCCGCGGCGCGCGGCGCGGCGCAATGCAGCCATCGACTCGCCACCGACGTGGATCGGCACAAGGCCTTGTGGAGGCTTCGGCTCGAAGTGCACGGGACCGAACGGGAAGAACTCTCCGTCGTTCATGACGACGTCATCGGTCCACAACTTGCGGCACACATCGATTGCCTCATCGAGACGACGGCCCCGACTCTTGAAGTCAATGCCGACAGCGGTGTACTCGGGCTCGCTCCACCCAGCACCGATACCGAAATCCACCCGGCCATCGGACACCACGTCAAGGGTTTGCACCGCGCGCGCGGCCACGAACGGTGACCGCAGAGCGAGGTTGTACACGTAGGTGCCGAGGCGGAGCGAACGCGTTGCGGTGGCGATCGTGACCATCCAGGCCAGCGCGTCATACGTGGGAATGCGCGGGTCGACCGGCGGATGTCCATCGTCGTACGGCGACGTCCCGTCGAATGCCGCCGGCCAGATCAGGTGCTCGGGAAACCACACAGACTCGAAACCCAGGTCCTGCGCGGCTTGCGCGACATCACGGTGCAGCGCGTAGCGAACGCGCATCGCGACGCCAAACTTCACGTCGACCAGCCCCCCTCAGGGCGCACGCGCCACCCGGCAGCTGCCAGGTTCCCACCATCGACGTGCACAGTCGATCCAGTCACGTAGGACGCGAGGTCGCTGGCCAGGAAGGCGATGACGCTGGCCACCTCTTCGGCCTGGCCGACGCGGCCCAACGGCGGCAATGTCGACGCATCCGAGAAGTCGCCGACGCCCGGGGTGACGATGACGTCCGGTGCGACGGTGTTCACGCGGATGCCGCGACCGCCGAGCTCAAGAGCGAGCGTGCGCGTCAGGCTCTCGACACCCGCTTTGGCCGCGGCGTAGATCGAGTACAACGGTGCGGCGCGATAGGCCTCGATCGTCGTGACATTGACGATCGAGCCACCGTCGCGCAGCAAGGGCAGGAATGCACGCGTCACCCAGACGACGGACAACAAGTTTTCGCGCACCAACGTCTCGTCCCCCTTTGGGGACAGGTCAGTGAACGGCGCTAAAAACGTGCCGCCCGCGTTGTTGACGAGGATGTCGACACCGTCGTACGCCGCGCCGACGTCGGTGGCGAAACCCTCCACGGCGTCGATGTCACGCACGTCGAGCGCGGCCGTCTCGCACTTGGTCGGACACGCCTCGACGAGCGACTCGAGGCCGGGCACGTCACGATCGCACGCAGCGATGGCCGCGCCGTACGACGCGAGGGTCAGCGCGGTGGCCCGTCCGATACCTGCGGCGGCACCGGTGACGACGGCAACTTTGCCGCCGAGGTCCAGCGTCACGAAAGTGGCTTGAGGGCGACGAGCACGTTCGTCAGCTCCGTGTAGTCCTCGATCGCCGCCCAGCCGCCTTCCCGACCGAGCCCCGATGCCTTGTGCCCTCCGAAGGGGGTCGACGCCTGCAACGCCAGGTAGTTGTTGACCCAGATCGTGCCGGTGTGCAACGCACCAGCGACACCGTGCGCAGTGTCGAGGTTGCTCGTCCAGATGCCGCCCGCCAAACCGAAGTCCGTGTCGTTGGCGATAGCGACGGCCTCGGAAGCGGTGTCGAATGGCAGCACAGCGATGACCGGTCCGAACACTTCCTCCTGGGCGAGTCGCGTGCTGTTGTCGACATCGGCGACGACAGTTGCCGACAGGAAGTAGCCATCCGCGAGATCACCACCAAGGCGCTCGCCGCCGAGGACCACGCGCCCGGAGTCGCCGGCGGCCGCGACGTAACCGAGCACCCGGTCGAGGTGGCGCTGGCTGATGATCGGCCCGCACATGGTCGCGGGGTTGCGCGGGTCGCCGACCGACATGGACCCGGCCAGCGTCGAGATGCGCTCGACGATCTCGTCGTAGACGGGCCGCTGCACCAGCACGCGCGACCCGGCGATGCACTGCTGACCGGTGTTGACGAGTACGCCGAAGACCGCCCCGGCTGCGGCCCCGTCGAGATCAGCGTCGGCGAAGATGATGTTCGCGCTCTTGCCGCCGAGTTCCAGCGAGACCCGCTTGAACGTCTTGGCTGCAGCCTGTCCCACGATGCGGCCCAGCTCGGTGCCGCCGGTGAAGGAGACCTTGTCGACACCGGGATGCTCGACCAGGGCGGCGCCGACGTCATCACCGGCTCCGGTCACCAGGTTGACGACTCCGGGCGGCAGCCCGGCGCGCTCTGCGCAGCGCATCAGCTCGATGACCGACAGCGGGGCGAGCTCGCTCGGCTTCAGCACGACCGTGCAACCAGCCGCCAACGCGGGTGCGAGCTTCGCGATCGCAAGGAAGATCGGGGCGTTCCAGGGCACGATCGCGGCAACGACACCGACCGGATGGCGGATCGTGTAGTCGAGGGAGTTGGGCACACCGGTGGGGACGACGTCGCCGCCGATCTTGTCGGCCCAGCCGGCGAAGTACTCGAGATAGTCGGCTCCGACAGCCGCCGAACCAACGGTGAAGCCAACGGGCATGCCCATGTCATTGGTCGCGAGCTCGCCGAGCAGCTGCGCCGAGTCGCGCACTTCTCGTGCGAAAGCAAGAAGCATCGAGCGGCGCGCGAACGGCGTCATCGACGCCCACGCGCCCGCTTCCAAGGCACGTCGGGCAGCGGCCACGGCCGCATCGACGTCCTCACGCGAGGCGCACGACATCTCGGCGATCGTCTTGCCGGTGGATGGGTCCTCGATGGGCAGGCTTGCGTCGGAATGCGCGTCGATCCACGCACCGTCCACGTAGAGCTGCGTTGCTGACGCTGACGTCACGGAGCGTGATGGTAGCGGTGAGAGGATCGCCACGTGCCGCGGACCGAGGACCGACCCTTGGATGGCCAGGTAGCCATCGTCACCGGAGCCAGCCGAGGGATCGGCGCCGCGATCGCACAACGGCTTGCCGACCGGGGCGCCACCGTTGCCGTCACTGCACGCACCGAGCACGGGCCTGGAGCGAGTAGCAGGCTGCCGGGCTCGCTGGAAGAAACAGCAGCAATGATCGAGGAGGACGGAGGACGGGCGTTCACTGTTGTCGCAGACCTCGCCCGCCCGGCCGACCGCGCCTCTCTAGTCGAGGCGGTGCTCGGACGACTCGGTCGCGTCGACATCCTCGTCAACAACGCCGCCGTTACGTTCTTCGAACCAGTCAGCCGGATGGCGGAGTCACGCCTCGAGCTCATGCTCGAAGTGCAAGTGCGTGCCCCGCTCGACCTTGCGAGACGCGTGCTTCCCGGCATGCGCGGCCGGCAACGCGGCTGGATTCTCAACATCTCTTCGCTCGCAGCGAGACATCCCGAGGGTCCGCCCTACCCGGGCTGGGCCGCAGCCGGTGGCCTGTACGGCGCGTGCAAAGCCGCCTTGGAGCGCCTGACAACTGGGTTGGCTGCGGAAGTCATTGACGATCGGATTGCCGTCAACGCGCTGTCGCCTGCCGGCGTGGTGGCCACGCCGAACGCGCTCCTCAACGGACTGGTGCCTGAGGATCCGGCAGGGTTGGAGAGCGAAGAGCACTTCGCATCTGCAGCGTACATGCTCTGCGGCGGCTCGTCGTCGTTCCTCACGGGTCACGTGACGACAAGTACTGCGCTGTTGCGCTACCTGGGCCTGGAAGAGGGCTAGAGCCCGAGCTGATCGAGCGCTGCGCGCCCGGCAGCCCGCCCGGCCTCGCGCAGCCGGTCGATCTGGTGAAACTCCAACAGGCCGACCCCGCGCGTGTCCGGGGTGACCATCACGGCCGCGCGTTCGCGGGCTCGATCGAGGGCGGCAGCACTGCTCATGAGCAGCACGCGCATCAAGCTTTCACCGAGGGCAGGTGTCCGCGGTCCCTCGACGCCGGGCATTCGCGGCGATGTGGCGGCGCCGATGTTCACCGCGATGACCGGACCCTCGTCGCTACCCGCCAACGGTTCGACCGGCAGGTTGTCGAGCACGCCGCCGTCGATCAGTAGCCGACCGTTGAGCCGGTACGGCGGGAACAGTGCCGGCAAGCTAATGGACGCACCGACGCCCTCGCGGACGAGACCGCTGTCGTGAACGACGAGCTCACGGGTCATCAGGTCAGTGCTGACGCACAAGAACTGTCGAGGAAGCTGCTCGATCAGAAGGTCGCCGAAGGCCCGCTGCATCATCGCGCGCCCGCGCTGCCCACGGCTGAGGGCGACGGTTGGAATCGTGTAGTCGCCGTACGGCTTGAACCGGACGAAGTCCTCGTAGCACCGGGCGTCGATGGCGTCAGCGTCGAGTCCTCGTGCGAACAACGCGCCGACGTAGGCGCCCACACTGCAGCCCGAGACACGATCGATCTCGACGTCAGCGGCAAGCAGTTCTTCGATCACACCGATGTGAGCGAACGCGCGAGCCCCACCACCGGCCAGCGCCAGGCCAACAGAACGACCCGCCAGCCGCCGACCCAGAACCGCTATAGCTTGCGGCCACTCCGCTGGGCTCGCTCCGATTGCGTGGCAGCGGTGCGGAGCAAGCACGCGATGCCACCCGTCGATCTCGTCCGCGTTGAACTCCGGCGTTGGGACCACCAACTCACTACCGCGCGGCAACTCGACGGGAACCTGAGCCGGTGGAACCGCATCATCGGCAACCAGCACGACGCGGTCGGCCTGCCCGAGGCAGAACGAGCGCCACTGCGCATCGTCATCGAACTCGGCCACGATCACGACCCGGTCGTGTGCACGCTCGGCTCGCTCGAGGCCGTCAACGGCGACCCGCCCCGGTGTACCGACCGTGACATGCCGGCGCAGCTCAGTGGCCAACAAGTCGGCGATAGCGGTGGTGGGAGCCAGCCTGCCGAGGCCGACAACGGCGACGACGGTCGGTAACGCGGGCGGGTCCCAACCGAACGGACGACTCGCTTGCACTTGCCTCGCGAGCGCGCGGGCGAGTTGCAGTGGCGCTTTCGGGTCGGCGGCCATAGCGAGGTCAAAAGCCCGGCGGGTGATCCGCAGCACCTCGGAGTCGCGACGGGCCCGCACTGAAGCGGCGCGAGGCGTACCCGTCAGCAAACCGAGCTCACCGATGACTGCGCCAGGTCCGAGCTCGAGGATGGCGTCGCCGTCGGCAACGATCTCGAGTCGACCGCTGACGACGACGTACAACGCGTCTGCGATCTCGCCTTGCGCGAAGAGCAACTTGCCGGCCTCGACGGTGACCGATTTGGCTCGCGCCGTTAGTCGCTGGCGGGTGGCGGGTGGAAGGTCACCCAACAGCGGCACGGTGTCGAGCGATCGGCGGGTGGCAACCTGCGGGTTGGCCGCAGCGATCGGTGCAAGCGCGCGCAGCAAGTGCACGGCGTCATCGGTCGCGACTTCGATCCTGCCCGCGCCCACCGCCTCGATCTCCTCATCAGCTGGGTCGGCTTGCCCAAGGAAGAGCGCGCCAATAGCAGCGACCAAGAAGCACAACGCCGTGAACACCCAGCCGTGCCGGAATGCGGAGACCGCGTTGCCCTGGGTGGGATCGCCGATGATGACGACGAGCAACGCGATCCCAAGCACGCCACCGAGCTGACGAGCGCTCGACAAGGCGGCGGACGCGGTTGCAAAGCGGGCACCAGGAACAGCCGCGATACCAGCGCTGCCCAGCACCGGCAGTGTCGCGCCGACTCCGATGCCAGACAGGACCTGACCGGGCAGCCATTCACCCCAGAAGTTGGGCTCGGTGCCCACGGCGAGGATGTACCAGAGAAATGCGAGGGCCCAGAACAGCGCACCGCAGAACACGACGTAGCGATGCCCGCGTTGATCGGCGATGCGGCCGACTGGTCCGGCCACTGCCGCTGCGATGAATGCGCCCGGTGCAACCGCGAGACCTGCTTGAAACACGGACCAGTGCCATACGTAGGTCAGCCAGAGAATGTGATTGAGCAAGTAGGCGTAGAAGCCCATCCCGGCGATGACCGTCACAACAGACGACACCGCGAACGGGCGGATGCGTAACAACCGCGGGTCGAGGATCGGCGACGGATGGCGACGCGAACTCTGTACGACGCCGGCCACGCATGCGCCGGCAACGAGAAACGCTGTGACGACACCGACGCTGGTCCAGCCCCATGCGCTGCCCTGGACGATGCCGAGAGTTGCTGACCCAAGGGCAATCGCCAGCAGGCTCGCCCCGAGCAGGTCCGGAAGCACTCGTCGACCCGGCGCACGGCTCTCGACCAGGTTGCTCTGCGTGGCGATCAATGCAGCCGCACCGAGCGGCAGGTTCACGAGGAACGTGAGCCGCCAGTCCTGGATCTCGACAAGTGCACCACCGATCGGCGGTCCGAGACCTCCGGCCGCGGCCGCCGCTGCTCCCCACAGACCAACTGCATGCGCGCGTCGATCGGCGGGCGCCGCTTCGATTACCACCGCAAGGGATGCGGGCACGAGCATGGCCGCGCCGACTGCTTGCAGGCACCGGAACGCGATGAGGGCGCCCACCGACCACGCGACGGCGCACAACAAGGAACTTGCCACAAAGATGATGACGCCCATCCGGAATGCGCGTCGGCGTCCGATCAAGTCTGCGAAGCGCCCTGCGGCGACCAGTGCGGCAGCAAACACGATGTTGTACGCGTTGATGACCCACGACAACTCGCTGATCGACGCGGTCGGGAACGACCGGCGGATGCTCGGGAACGCGACATTGATGATCGTGGCGTCGAGAAAAGCCAGGAAGGCACCAAAGGCTGCTACCGCAAGGGTCCTGCCTTCGGTGACTGTGCGTCTGACGCGGAGATCGTCGGCTTGGGCGACGTCGTCCACTGCACCTCCCCCCGTTAGGCCCCGGGGGAGGTTACTAGCGAATCAGGTCAATCAGGGCGTACCGCCCTGTCTGCGGAGCGCGTAATTCTCCACACTGTCCCGGGTGAAGGTCGAGGTGGCGTACGCCGGAGGCGCGGCGCTGATCGACGTGCCGGACGGCTGTCTCGTCCTGGCGCCAGCTGATCCCGCACAGCTGGCCGATCCAGAGCGCGCCGTCCGCGAGGCTGTTCGCCCGTGGCTGCGCGGCGTACCACCGCCGGCTGTGTTGGTTCTTCCGGACAACCCGTCGTTCCCGCAGTCGACGATCCTTCCTGGTCTGCTGAGTGAGCTCGCCAGGGTTGGCTTGCGGCGTGAGGTGTTAACGGTTGTGCACGGGCCAGGGCTGCAACTCGACAGCGAATTCACCGAGCACCACCCGGTGTCGGTGCATGACACGAAGGACCTCGACGCACACGAGGGCGTCGGAGACGTCGACGGTGTCCCCGTCTACCTCGACCGTGCCTACGTCGACGCAACAACGCGCATCACAGTTGGTCTCGTCGAGCCACACCAACGGTGCGGTTTCACCGGTGGACCGGAAACCATCTGCCCTGGTATCGCCGGCCACCCGACCGTGTCGGGTCTGCGCGCGCGCACGGACGATCCCAAGACAGAGCCATTGCTGATGCGCGGCAATCCGGTGCACGACTTCATCCGGGCAGCGGTGAAGCTGGCGCCGCCGCGGTTGTCCCTGGACGTCACGATTGATGGATCCGGCCGGCTGACGGGTGTGTGGTGTGGTCCGCTGCCGCACAGCCATCAAGCAGCATGCGCATTCGTCGAGCAAAGCGCGGTGGTCCGTGTCACGGTCCGCGCGGATGTGGTCGTAACCGCGGGTGACCCAGTCGCCGAGGCGGTCGCATCAGCCGAACGAGCCGTGCGCCCCGGCGGCACGATCGTCGTCGTGGCCGAGTCACGCGACGAAGCAATGACTGAGCGGGCGCGTGTGGTCCTCTCGCGCCCCGAGGACGTTGGCACCGTCACGCAATCGCTGTCTCCTTCGACCGCCTACGTGCTGCCGCGAGCGCCGAGCACTGTTGTGATGGTGGGAACCTGAGCGCGATGAATCATGTCCAAGGCGCTAATGCGTCGTACTGCACTAGTTAGGATGCCGTGGTGGCACCGAAGCATCTCGAACCCCGCAACCGGTCCAGCACGCTGGGCATCCTGGCGATTGCGTTCTGGCTCGCGGCGATCATCGGGGTCGCCGTGCTGCGCGTAGGCACTCACGACGGCACGAGTGATCAGACCGTCGCGAAGCCGACGAGCACGAAATCCTTTGTCTCACCGACACCGTCGCCGTCGCCCAGGCTTCCGAGCGGGACGAGTTACATCGCCAAGGCCGCGGTGCCTACCGTCGAGGTGTTCGCCCGGCCCAACGCAGCAGCCGCGAGGCAGCGCTTCGCCAACCCGTGGTACATCAACGACAATCGCAACGCACCCGTGCCTCTCGTGTTCCATGTCGAACAAGTTCGGACGGACGGATGGCTGCGCGTGTTGCTACCGGTGCGACCCAACAGCAGCACGGGGTGGATTCGCGCCTCCGACGTGACCCTCACCACGACCAGCTTCCGCATCGCCGTCGACCTCAGCGCACACCGACTCACCGTTTACCAAGGTCAAAAAGTGATCGTCAAAGACACCGTCGCGATCGGCGCGCGCGCGACCCCGACACCGACGGGGCGGTTCTACATCCGCGCGCTGCTCAAGTCCCCGAACCCCAACACGACCTACGGCCCCTATGCCTATGGGTTGTCCGGCTACTCCGAGGTCCTGCAGCAGTTTGCGGGCGGTGACGCCGAAGTCGGCATCCACGGGAACAACAATTCGTCCGTGCTTGGCAAGAACGTCAGCCATGGTTGCGTGCGCATGAGCAACGACCTCATAACTCGGCTGACCAAACTGCTGCCGTTGGGAACGCCGGTCGAGATCGTCCGCTGACGAGCGCTACCCCGTTAGCTGCGGTGGAGCGTCGACGGGAGTTGCCGGCGGACTGTCCGCCGCCGCAGCTCGCACCTCGAAGGCGCCGATCTCACAACCCGTCTCCTGTGGACGCTTTGTGCCGATCTGGTCACCACTGACTGCCGACGCGCCGTCGTTCTTGCACGAGCCCGGTGGGATGTAGTTCTTCAACGGACTGCTGCTGGTCGGCTTACGAGTCTTGGTGGAGCCGCCGTTGTTGGCGAGAGCACCCAGGCCGGGATTGCCCGCGTCCTGGCGGTCATGTTTCGCGGCGTCAGCGAACCCGCACGTGGTGTCGTCGGAGAAGTTGTAGCCGTTCGAGTTGTTGATCTCGACCGAGCAGTCCGGGGACGCCCCCTTCGGCAACGCGATGACGGATCCGAAGCTGGCGAGACTGGGCCCCGCGACCTGGGCGTCGGGCTCCGCGCCGCCGCCGTTGTCGACGATGGTTGCGTACACCAAGGTGACGGCACCGTCAGTCGAGATCGCTGCGGAATTCGTGGTGTTGGTGATCGTCGAGTTGATGACGGTGACGCCTCCGTCGCCACTGAAGAGCCCGCCGCCAGTGTTGCCCGAAACCTCCGAGTTGCGCACGGTGATCAGCCCGTCGCTCCCGAGCGTTCCCACTCCCGTGTTCCCGATGAGCCTGGAATTGATGACAGTGATGGAGATGTCGCTCGATCCCGCAGCGCCGGGACCTGGGGAAGTGTTGTTGCTGATCACGGAATTGGTGATCCTGAGCGCCGATCCGTCACCGGTGACACCGCCGCCAGCGCCCCCTGCCTTGTTTCCGGTGATCACGCTGTTGACGATCGTGAGCCCACCGGACCCGATGAACTGGATCCCACCGCCGTTACCGCTGTCGAGGTTGCCTCCCTTGACGGTCACGTTCTGCACAGTCAACGAGCCATCACCGGTGGCGTCTAACACACGGTCTTTATCTGCGCCCGTGCACTTCTGCGTGATCGTGAAGCCGTGGCCGTCCAACGTCAGGTTGGTATCGGCGTTCCTGTCTACATCGCCCGTCGTGGCGGTCGTGCCACACGACGTGAGGTTGATGTTGGCCCTGATATCGATCTTGGTCTCACTCGTGTTCGCGAAGGCGGTGCGCAGGGCGGCCTCGGTGGCGACATTCGTCGCCCCTGACGCCGGTGGCGCCAAGACGATGACGACGGTCGCTCCCACCAAGCTCAATGCTGCCGTGATGCCTGCGAAGTTCCTGCTTCTCGCCATGTCGCACTCCCCTTGATCCCCGGGTCCTCGGGACGCTCGGACGCTATCGCTGGCCGGTCCGCAAAGGTGGCGAATTCGAATGTTGGGCCAATGCGCGAGGTTTGGGCGCCTTGTCCGTTGAAGACATCGGCGGGGGGGACACCGCTATGCCCAGGAGAGCCCGTGAGACCCACTCGAATCGCCCTGCTCGCCGTTGCCGCGACCAGCCTCGCCATCCCGAGTGCTGCCATGGCCGGCACCACCTCCAGCACCACGACGCCTAACGGGTACCTCCCGGGCGCGTACGTGGTCACCCTCGCGCCGGGCGCCGGAGCCCCCGCGACGCTCGCTGCCCAGCTGACCAAGAGGTACGGCGGGCGCGTGAGCTTCGTCTACACCCACGCCCTGCACGGATTCGCGGTGAAGGGCCTGAACGACCGAGCCGCCGCCGCGCTCGCCCGCAACGTCGCCGTCAAGGCGATCACGCGGGATCAGCAGGTGCGCGCCGACGGTACTCAATCGTCACCACCGTGGGGACTGGACCGGATCGACCAGCGCGCCCTGCCGCTCAACGCCTCCTACACCTACAACACCGACGGCTCCGGGGTACACGCCTACGACCTCGACACCGGGATCCGGGTTACGCACGCTGACTTCAAGAACGCCGACGGCTCGTCGCGCGCCAGCGTTGGCGCCGACACAGTCGGCGACGGCCAGAACGGCAATGACTGCAACGGCCACGGCACACACACCGCGGGGACCATCGGCTCCAACACGTACGGCGTCGCCAAGAAGGTGCAGATCGTGGCCGTGCGTGTTCTGGACTGCCAGGGCAGCGGCTCGTCGGCCGGGATCATCGCCGGCATCGACTGGGTGACCGCGCACGCGATCAAGCCAGCCGTCGCCAACATGAGCCTGGGCACCACGACGGGCACTGACTCCTCGATCGACAGCGCCGTCCGTAACTCCATCGCGAGTGGCGTGACCTATGCGTTGGCCGCGGGCAACGGATTCGGCAACGGGCTCTACCAGGACAACGCGTGCAGCCACTCACCATCGGATGTTGCCGAGGGCTTGACCGTGAGCGCGACCAACAGCTCGGACGCAAAGCCGACGTGGGCCAACATCGGCACGTGCGTCGACCTGTTCGCCCCGGGCGTTGGTGTCGTCTCGACGTACAACACGAGCGACACCGCGACAGCAACCGAGGACGGCACCTCGATGGCCACGCCGCACGTTACGGGCGCCGCTGCGTTGTACCTCGCCTCGACGCCGTCCGCGACGCCGGCTCAGGTGGCTAGCGCGATCAACGGCAACGCGACGACCGGCAAGGTCTCAAGCCCGGGATCGGGTACGCCGAACCGCCTGCTCTACGTCGGCTTCATCATCGGTGGGGGCGGCGGTGGGAACCAGGCGCCAACGGCGAACTTCACGTCGTCGTGCACGGCTCTGGCCTGCTCGTTCACGGACACCAGCACCGACACGGACGGCTCTATCGCGTCGCGGTCGTGGAACTTCGGTGACGGTGGTACGTCCACAACCGCGAACCCGTCGCACACGTACGCCGCGGCAGGCACCTACTCGGTGAGCCTCTCGGTCACGGACAACGGCGGCGCCTCGTCGAGCACTTCGAAGAGCGTGACGGTGTCCTCTGGTGGTGGCGGCGGCGATCCAGATCCGTCGACGCCCAACCTGACCAACGGCACCCCGCGAAGCGCAACGAGCGGTGCATCAGGTGGCTGGTCGTACTCGAAGATCAACGTGCCAGCCGGAAAGAGCTCGCTCAAGGTGACGTTGTCCTGGACGCAGTCGTGCGGCCTGCTCTCCTGCAGCCCGGATCTCGATCTCTACGTCCGCAACGGTGCGAAGCCGACGACCAGCACCTACACGTGCTCGTCCGCCGGGTCGGCCAACCCGGAAACGTGCACCGTCTCGCTGCCAGCAGGCGCCTATTACTACGTGGGCGTCTACACCTATAGCGGTTCCGCATCGCCGTACTCAGTGACCGCTACCTACAGCTGATTCGGGGGATCAGAGACGAGGCGGTCCCGGGAAGCCGGGGCCGCCTCGCTGCTGAACGGCGTCGTCCCTGTCCTCGACCCTGACGCGTGCGTCATACTTTGCGGGCGCTGCCACGGGAGGGAATTCGGATGAAGGGTCTGCTCTTCGGCGTCGAGCCGGAGACCGACGGCACGGACTTGCCCGAGGACACCCCCGAGCTCGTGAAGAAACTGGCGATGACGCCGATGGGCCTGCGCGAGCTCGACGACCCGAAGCTCCCCGCTGCTGACTGGGTCGTCATCAAGACGCGGATGACGGGGATCTGCGGCTCGGACTCCAAGCAGGTGTTCCTCGATGGCGACGCGGACTCCCCGATGACCGCGGTCATCAGTTTCCCGCAGGTGCTCGGGCACGAGATGGTCGGCGACATCGTCGAGGCCGGGCCGGCATCGGGGCGGCAGATCGGCGAGCGGGTCGTGCTGAACCCGTGGCTGTCGTGCGGGCCGCGCGGCATCGCGCCGCAATGTCCGGCGTGCGAGGCCGGCGACGTCAACCTCTGCTACCACTTCACCGAGGGTCATCTCCAACCTGGCATCCACTCCGGCAACTCTGCGGATGCGACGGGCGGTTTCGCAGAGCTCGTGCCGGCACACACGTCAATGGCGATCCCGTGCCCGGATGGCCTCGCTGACGAGGTCGCCGTACTCGCTGATCCGTTCTCGGTGGCGTTGCACTCGGTATTGCGCAACCCGCCACCGCCCGGTGGCACCGCGCTGGTCTACGGAGTCGGCGCGCTCGGCCTCACCACGTGCGCGATTCTCGAGCTGCTGCACCCGGACGTGAAGGTTGGCGCGGTCGCACGGTTCCCACATCAGGCTGACCTCGCGGGCAAGCATGGCGCGCAGACGTTTGCATCGGAGCCGCGCGAGGAGTTGGTCGACAACATCGCGGCCTGGACCGGCGGCAAGGTGAACAAGCCGTGGATGGGTCTGCAGTGGCTGCACCCAGGCGGAGTTGACGTCGTCTACGACACCGTCGCGACCTGGGAGACGCTCGAGGTCGGCGTCCGCGTGGCACGTGCTCGCGGCAGGCTCGTCATCACCGGTGTCTCGTCTCCGGCGCGGTTCGAGTGGAGCCCGTGGTATTTCAAGGAGCTCTCCCTCATTGGGTCCAACGCGTTCGGGTTCGAGACCGTGGACGGCGTACGACGCCATGCCATCGCGCACTACCTCGATTGGGCGGCCTCGGGCCGCGTTGATGTGAAACACATGCTCACGCACACCTTCCGCCTGGATGAGTGGCGCGACGCCTTCGGCGTACTCGCTCGGCAAGGCGAGAGCGGCGCACTCAAGGTGGCGTTCGACTTTCGGTGAGCAAGCGCCGGCGTAACGCGCGGCTGCTGTTCAGCGGGCGTGGTACGCGATTGCTTCTCGGCGTCGCTCTGATCGCAGAGGCGCTGGCGCTCAACGTGCGGTCGGAGCTAGGACTCGGTCCGCTCTTCATCGTGTTCCAGGGATTGTCGCGGCATGGTCTCGCGACAATCGGCATCGCGGCTGTGGCCACGAATGCCGTGCTATTGATCTGGCAGCTCGGGCTGCGTGATCGACCAGGCCTCGGAACTCTGGCACAGGTCTTCCTTCTCGGACCGATTACGGACCTGTGCCTGCTCGCGACACCGGGCGTATCCAGCACAGCGATGCAGGTGACCTATCTCAGCGCTTCCCTGGTGATCTTGTCCTTCGGCGCCGCGCTCTATCTGTCTGCCGACCTGGGCGCCGGTCCCTGGGACGCGGTCATGCGCGGGCTCTATCGGCGGTCGCGACGACTGTCCCTGGCATTGATCCGAGCTCTCCTGGAGTGCTCAGCGGTCGTCGTTGGATGGCTGCTCGGCGGTGATGTCGGCGTCGGGACCGTGGCGATCGGCCTCGGTATCGGCCCCGGTATCGCGGTGTTCCTGCGCGTGCTCGGTGCGATGCCGGAGCGGCTGGCCACCGGCGAGGTGCTAGCTCCGCACCTCGCCACCGATCCGCGATCCGGCGGCTGACGGGGCAGTTCGTTCAAGCCGCAGTGGAATCACCGCGCGCTTGGTGCGCCCTTGGTGGCGCGACGTTTTCGGGATGTCGTGGATCGGTTGGTGGCACGAATGCTCTCTTGCCGCTGCCTTCGACGAGGGCCCAACCGAAACGTGTCTTTAGATTGTGGTCGTGCTCGCAGAGCCGGTCGAGTAGCTCGGTGAGCGTGACCTTGGTGCCGGCCCACGGTTTGCGATGGTCGACCTCGAGCCGGACCGCGCGCGTGCATCCATCTGATGCGCACGTCGGATTGGTCCATTCCAACGCGGTCGACTGCAATGCGGTCGCGCGGCGACCGAGGTGCGCGACTCCAACGACGCGCTGGCCGCGCGTGACGATGGCGGCGAGGAACGCATCGCCGCTTGCGAGCAGCTCGCGCACCGCAGAGACAGCCACCGGCCCATAACCCGCGATCTCGCAGATCTCACCGTCGACCGGACGGCCACGCAGCAACGCGTCGAAGTCGACCCGCACCAAGATCTTCGCCCGCGGTGCGCAGCGGTGCGGCAGCCGAGGCCGCTTGCCATCGGTAGCCGGCGTCGTGTCGCCATGCCGCGCGGCAGACACCGCGGCCACGAGTGCATCGGCATCCGCCGCGTCCGGGCGAAGCCGTTCACCCCGCTTGCGAGCCTCCTGGAACAGCGCCTCGCGGATCGGGGCCAGATCCGTCATCACCCCAGCGATCACGTCGGCAGCGTCACGCAGCTGCAGGACACCCGCGCCGGACGCATCAACCCAATGCCGCAGCGAGCGCTGCTCGCGGAGACGGCGACGCTGACCATCGGGATCGTCCTGGTGCGTGGCAAGCGCTCTCGCACAGTCCTCACGCAGCTGAGGCACGGTCGTGTCCTTCGCCCGCTCGATCAGCTCGGGGACCAGAGCAGGGGCAACGGCACCGACCGCCGCGACCGCAGCGGTCTGCGTTGCCGACAGCTCGCCGCGGCGCGCGGCCGCGGCCAGCTCCGGGAGCTCACGCAACCGCTCACCCGTCTCCAGCGCCTCGCGGGCGGCACCCACCGTCGTGCCGGTCTGACGAGCAAGTGCATGAGCGGCAGATCGGTCGCCCGACTCCCGCCAGCCCCCTGACTGTGCGACACGCGCCGCGGCCTCCGCCTTTATCGCTGCCGCCATCCGCTCGATCGCCGCAGCCTCGTCGACAATCTCCCGACAACGGTCGACCGTCCGCGTGGACGCGTCGAAATCGGCGGCCACCGCCGCCAACTCCGCACGCACCTGTTCGATCGAACACATGTTCGAGAAAATACCCGGACCCACTGACAATTTCGGTCAACTTCCCGCGGCTGTGGAATGCCTGACCGCGACCCTGACGACTGTGGACGAACCCCAACGGGAACCGGCGCTATGGGCGCTCAGTGCTGGCTTGGTTTGCATCGGGTGTGTGAGCTTCCTGCTCGCGTGCCTGCCGTCGCATCCGAGCCTGATGCCCCATCTCGGCGTATGCGTCGTGCATCTTCTGCTCCTGGACCTCATAAGTGGCCGCAAGCCGAGCCGCTCGCTCCTGGTAAGACTCTGGCCGTTCGCTGCTGCTTAACCGCACCGCCCAGGCGGCGAGGTAGCCGCTGGCAATACTCAGAACGGCACCGGCGCTGGCGACCCAAATGGGCAGGCCGATCGCCCAAATCGCCCCGATACTCCCGGCCAGGCTCGCCACTGCGCCCACCAGCAGGTAATAGGCGACGGCTTTGCGGTGTTGACCTCGCACGACTGCGGAGAGCAGCACAAGGACCGCGAGGGATCCGCGGAAGAGCACGGGAAGGGCCTGATCGCCCCACTTGTCGCCCGAGGACGCCGCGAGGTACAGCAACTCGAACAACCATCCCAGTGCGTACACAGCGATGGCCGCGAAAAGACAACCGTCGTAGGTGCTGGGGTGCCTGCGCACGGTCGAATCCTGGCAGGCATGCCCGCGTTCGCCTACCTACCGCTGAATGCACCACCACAGGTCAAAACTGTCGACCTCGGCGCGCGACAAGCACCGTTCTTGCCGCGCTGTAAGGGCCGCTCGCCGTCATGGGGCACGGCGATGTCCGCCGACGTTTCCGGATCCTCGGTTGACTCCGCCTCGTTTGAATATTCGCACCGCTTGGCGTCCAACGAGCACCAACCTTGACACGCGTGTCAGGGATCTGAAGCCTTGCCGGGTGACGACCCCCACGCAGAGGCCGCCCGCGGGCACTGACATCCCGCCGAAGATGCGTGCCGCTGTGTACAAGGGTCCCCGGCAGATCGAGGTGCGCGAGATCCCGACGCCAGCTCTCGCGCCCGATGAGCTGCTCGTCGAGATCGACTACTGCGGGGTGTGTGGCAGCGACCTGCACTTCGTCATCGAGGGATGGAGCGCGCCAGGCCGGGTGCATGGACATGAGTGGTCCGGTCGCGTCGTCGCCTTAGGTGCTGACGTCGACGAGTGGTCAATCGGCGACCGCGTTGTCGGTGGGCCGACGCCGTGCGGCGAATGCGCGCTTTGCCAAGCGGGCCGTACCTCGTTGTGTCGCCAAGCCGGCATCCAGGGTGACGACGACTACGAGAGCACCGGCGCCTACGCGCAGTTCCACAAAACGGTCGCTCGTCGTGTTCATCGTGTGCCAGACGGTCTCTCACAACGCGCGGCCGCGCTCGCTGAACCGTTGGCCGTCGCCATCCACGGCATCACCCGGTCAAAGGCGCGGCCCGGTCACCGTGTGTTGGTGACCGGCGGTGGACCGATCGGTTTGCTGACGGTCGCGGCGCTCTGCGCCTACGGCATCGACGACATCACCGTCTCCG
The DNA here is from genome assembly GCA_033851265.1 of Frankiales bacterium. Lineage (GTDB taxonomy): Bacteria > Actinomycetota > Actinomycetes > JAWWOW01 > JAWWOW01 > JAWWOW01. Next base: position 56,143 of record JAWWOW010000004.1, on the reverse strand, counting down.
AACCGGCCGCGGCACGTCGCGACCGCGCTTTACGCGTCGGTGCATCGCGCGCTGTGGACCCGAGCGAGCTGCCCGCCGGACCGGCCATGCCGATGCAAGTCACGGATGAGCCGTACGACGCGGCTATCGAATGCAGCGGTCGCGCTGTCGCGATGGAGGCGGCGCTCAGCCTGCTCGGCCCGGCGGGGACTCTTGTGCTCTCCGGAACGAGCATGGAGAAGCCGCGCTGGGATCCGCTCCGCATCCTCCTGCTCGAGCTGGAGGTGACCGGTGCATACGAATACGACGACGGCGGCTTCTCGGCGGCTCTCGACCTGCTGGCCAGTGGCCGGTTGCCCATCGACGAACTGGCTGAACCCGATGACACTCCCCTCGATGGACTGCTCGCGGCGATGGAAGGCTTAGTCGCGGGAACGATCACGCGAAAGGTGATGGTGACACCAACATGACGGAGACCACGACCCGACCGGCCGACGGACCTGTCGAGACCAAGGGACCGCATCCGAAGTTCAACCATGTCGCGATGAGCGTGCCTGCTGAACTGCTCAATGCCGACGGGCGCAAGGAGCTCCTCGACTTCTACAGCGAGGTCTTCGGCTGGCAGGAGATGCCGAGCGAGACGCACGACGGTCGTCAGTTCGTGCTTATGGCTTATGAGTTCGGGCAGTTCGTTTTCCTCGTTGCGGACAAGAACCCGATGGAGTGCCCGCGCAAGGACCACTTCGGTATGTCTGTCGACACCATGGAGGAGCTCGACGAGTTCCTCGCGCGGTGCAAGAAGTACAAAGAGAAGGACGACCGCGTCGAGATCATCGAGAAGCGTGTGGATGACTACGGCGTACTGAAGCTCAGCGGGTTCTATGTTCGTTACCTGCTGCCGTTGATGATCGAGATCCAGCACTTCGAGTGGGTTCCTGGCGGCGAGTACTCGACCCCGGAGACCGCCCCAGCCTCCTAACGGCCCATCCGGGATTGCTCAAGCGGTTGGGGTTTTGCTCCGAGAGACTCCGGATGGCTAGGTCTCCGCTCGAGCTCACGCTGCCGTCCGGAATGGTGGCGTCTGGCTACTTTCCCGCGATCTGCGCGCGGCACGGCAAGCCCGCGACCCAGCGCATCTCCCGGAAGTTCCAGACGCGCACCCCCGTCTGGGTTGTCGTCCTGATCATTCTCAGCCTGCTGATCGCTGTCCTGGTTGCTATGGCACTCCGCAAGACAGTCACCGGCCAACTTCCGGGCTGCGCCGAATGCGACCGGGAACGCAGCCGTTTTCGGTCGAAGGTTGCCGGCGGTTGGGTCGCAACCACGCTTGTATGGCTGGTGTCGCTCGTGACCCTGAACGCTTTCCTCTTGCTGGTCGCTCTGGTTGCGACCCTGTTCGCACTCGTGTTCTCGTTCTCCGAGGGTTACGGAGTCCGCGGCTTTCTGACTCAGGACCAGTTGTGGGTGCAGCTCAAGGGACTCAGCCCTGCGTTCGTGAACGCGGTTCAGGCCGGCCCGCCGCAGGCATCGCCTGTCCCGGTGCCGACGGATGCTGGGCCCGCGTTCCCGGTGCCGGGGTTGTCGATGCCAGGTCCGGGGCGCACGATCCTGCCGGGCGGTTGAGCGATCAGTCAGTGCAGCACGCAACGCGTTTGCGCGAGCTCCATCTCCGCGACGCAGAGGTTGCAGTGTGTGCAGCCGGACGGTGACGCGTCTCCGCCCTGCAGGCGGTTGACCAGACCTGGCTCGTAGATGAGCGCACGAGCCATCGCCACGAACTCGAAGCCGTCGGCCATGGCCTGCTGCATGGTCTCCAGTCGCGTGACGCCCCCGAGGAGCATCAGCGGGAGCGACAGCTCGGCGCGGAAACGTCGTGCCTGCGGCAACAGAAAGGCCTCTTCGAACGGGTAGTCGCGGAGGAACCGCGCGAAGACCCGCATGCCAATCCGACGGGTGGTGTTCGTCTCTCGGCTGGCTAGCTCGGGAAGCGGGTTGCCGCCGCGCATGAGGTACATCGGCGTGCGCGTCGTGTGCCCGACCGTCAGCTGCAGCGCGTCGACCGTGCCGTCGCTCTCGAGCATCTTCGCCGTGGCAATGCCATCGTCGAGCGTCAACCCGCCGCGGAACCCGTCTTCCATATTGAGCTTCGCGTAGACAGCGACGGTGGGACCCGCGGCAGCGCGCACGGCCTCGAGCGCTTGCCGGGCCAGCCGCGCCCGGTTGGCGATGGTCCCGCCGTACTCATCGCGCCGCTTGTTGTTGTACGGCGAGAGGAACTGGCTGAGCAGGTAACCGTGTCCGACGTGCACCTCGATCGCGTCGAACCCGGCGTCGACGCAGACGCGGGTCGCAGCGGCGTACTGCATCCGCAGCTCGTCGAAGTCCGATCGCGTCATGGCGCCGCTGAATGCTTGCGCGTACGGCGAGAACTTGCGCGACGGTGCGAGGGGACGGTGCCGGGTCACACGCGGCGGCGACAGGAATCCGGCGTGGCCCATCTGGATCGACGCGGAGGCGCCGTCGGCATGGATCGCATCGGTGAACCGCCGCAGGCCCGGAATCGCTTCGGGACATAACCAGATCTGATCCCGGAAGGTGCGACCGCGCTCTGCCACGGAGCAGTAGGCGAGCGTTGTCATGCCGATGCCACCGACGGCGAACGTGCGATGCCAATCGATGAGGTCGTCGGTCATCAGACCGTCGCGCGACATCGCTTCGTACGTCGCACTCTTCACCGTGCGATTCCGCAGTGTGATGGGCCCGAGCTGAGCAGGCGCGAACACGTCGGTCGCCGGGGTCATGACCCTGACGCTATCGTCAGGGTCATGTCGGACGTACGCATCGAAGTCGACGACGGCGTAGCGGTCGTAACGCTCGACCGACCACAAGTACGCAACGCCCTCAATCCGTCACTGCGCGACGGGTTGATTGCCGCCGTTCGACAATGTCGTGACGACGACAAGGTGCGCGCACTCATGCTCACCGGCGCTGGCGGCGCCTTCTGCGCCGGCGCAGACTTGGCCGGGTCGTCACTCGGCAAGGTCAGCGAGCCAGACTTCGACCCGCGGTCGATGAGCGAGGCACTCCACAGCGGGATGAACACGCTGGTCACCGAGCTGTGGCAGCTCGACAAGCCCACCGTCGCCTGTGTTGACGGTGCGGCGGTCGGACCCGGCGCGCATATCGCCCTTGCATGCGACTTCGTGATGGTGTCGCCGGCGACGAAGTTCCTGTGGTCCTTCGCCAAGATCGGGCTGGTTGTCGACGCCGGCGGTGCCTACCTCTTGCCGCGACTGGTCGGCCTGCCCCGCGCCAAAGCGATGGTCATGCTCGGCGAGGGATCGGTCGGTGAACAAGCAGTCACCGACGGACTGGCCTATCGCTGCGTCCCGCAGGAGTCGCTGTACGACGAGTCAATTGCGCTGGCGCGTCGCTTGGCAGCCGGCCCCACTCGCGCGCTCGGAATGTCGAAGCGTCTCCTGAACGAGTCGTTCGACACCCCGCTGTCCGTGTCACTACAGATGGAAGCTGCGGCCCAAGCGCTGGCGTCGGTGACGGATGACGTCAAGGAGGGCCTCGCTGCCATTCGGGAGAAACGTGACCCGGAGTTCCGCGGCAAGTGAGCGAGCGACCCGCGGGCGGACCGCCGATTTACGACGTGCTGACACATCAGCGCGCGTGCCGGTCGTTCCTGCCTGACCCGGTGCCGGACGAGGTACTCGAGCGCATCCTGACGGCCGCGACGCACGCACCGAGTGCGGAGAACACGCAGCCGTGGCGGTTCGTCATCGTGCGGGATCCCGGCAAGCGCAAGGAGATCGCCGACCTGGCGACTCAGTTGTGGGAAGGCGGCGCGCGTCACGTCGCGAAGGAACACCTTGACGAGCGGATTCTCGCCGACGTCGACCAGTCACTGACCGGCGGCGGCATCGCTGTAGCCCCGGTGACCGTCGTCGTTTGCGCGGACACCGCTGACTGCTTCCCGACGGCGCTGCCCGCCTCGATGTGGCCGTCGGTGCAGAACCTGCTGCTTGCGACGGCGGCCGAAGGCCTCGGCTCGGCACTGACCACGATGGCCGCACTGATGCCCGACAAGCTGCGCCAGATCCTGGCGCTCCCCGACGACATCGAGCCGTACGCCGTGATCCCGATCGGCTACCCGGCGCGGAAGCTCGGGCCCCCTCGGCGACGAGCACTCGCAGAACTCGCGCACATTGATGAGTGGGGCGCCGGCCCGCAATAGCGCCTGTTGGAGCTAGTCGGCCAAGCCGACGTCGTGCAGGTGATGGATGGGATCGTGCATCAGGTAGCGCGCAAAGGACTCGATCGTGAACCGCGAGCCATCGCCGCGTAGCCCAACGCGAGTCCACTGGTCGCCGCGGACGCTGTCGAACCGATCTGCCAGGGCAGTTGCTGCTTCACCGATTTCGTCCGCGACCTGATGCGGGCCTTGCTCGCCGTACCGCTCGGTGATGGCTGTCTCGTCCTGGTCCCAATTGGCGAACTGCGCGTCATCCTCGGTGAGCATCATGCGCAGTCGCTCGTCGAAGATGCGGAAGACGTCACGCACATGGCAGGCGTACTCGAGTGGTGACCACACGCGCGACTCTGGTCGACGGCCAACCTCGCCGCCGTCAGCCAACAGTCGTTGCCACTGCTGGGCGTTCTCGCGCAGCATCCGGCCCGCGTCCTCGCGCGGGAAGGTTCGCGTGTCAAACCCACACTCCGGGCACGGACGCTCGAGCACCCACGTCCAGTTCTTCGTGTCCGGCGTGATGCTCATGGCAACAACGTGGTCGGTCTTCTTGATCAACAGCAAGCTGGGTCCGGATAACCGGACCTGAAGTGCTGTTGATCAAGGTCGCACCAGGGGTCGCATTCGAGAGCCGGCGGCAGGGGTTGGGGCCCTCCACGTCGAACAAATAGAGGTACCCCCCTAACCGGCAACGGCGCCGGCCCTCCTGGAGGAATCACCAATGCGGCGTTCCCACCTCCGTCGCGCTGCCCTCGTGGCGGCGCTCGGCCTCGGCACTGTCATCCCGCTCGCCACGATGGCGGCGCACGGAGCGACCAAGCCGGTCGCGACCTTCACGCCGTACGTCGTGACAGACGGGACAGACCCGGTCACCGGTGGTGAGCCGTCGCTGGGCTACGACCCCAAGCACGACGTGGTCGTCTTCGGAGCCGCTATCCACCAGACCACGATGAAATTCACGGATACGGCCAAGGGCACCACGCTCAAGCAGACCGACGTGACCGAGCCGATCAAGACCACCTCGCTCGACCCGATCACTTTCGTCGACAAGCAGACCGGCCGGATTTTCGCCTCGCAGCTGCTGCTCGCCTGCAGCGAGATGTATTACTCCGACGACGCGGGCGACAACTGGACCCAGAGTTCCGGTTGCGGGCTGGCAACGCTGCTCGATCACCAAACCGTCGGCGGCGGCCCGTTCCATGCCCCGTTGACCGGCGGCGTGGCTGGCTATCCCAACGCGGTCTACTACTGCGCCCAGAACGGCTTCAACGCCAGTTGCTCGGTCAGCCTCGACGGCGGTCTCACGTTCGGCCCTGGTGTCCCGATCTCCAACACTCCGATCAACGACCCAGGCAACCCGTACGGCGGCGCGTGCTCGGGCATTCACGGACACCTGAAGGTCGCGCCGAACGGTACGGCGTACATCCCGATCAAGGGATGTCACGGAAAGCCGACGTTCAAGAACTTGACGAACTCCGAGTTCTGGGGCGGGCAACCAGCGGTCAGCGTGAGCAAGAACAACGGCATCACGTGGCGGATCCACACCGTGCCCGGGGGGCACAACGCCGATGAGAGCGATACCGCAGTCGACATCGACAAGGCCGGCCGCGTCTACCTCGGATGGCAGGACGGGACGAATCCCAACCAGATCATCCTCGGCAACAAGAGCTCGGCGAAGACGGCGTACTCCGACGACGAAGGCAAGACGTGGAGCAAGCCGTACGACCTGTCGTCCGCACTCGGCGTCAAGAACGTGCAGTTCCCGCAGGTCGTCGCTGGCGACAAGGGACGCGCGGCGATCGCCTTCATCGGCACCGACGCCGTCGGCGACGACCAGCACAATGGCTTCCTCGTAAAGAACGGTAAGCCCGGCGTGTGGCACCTCTACGTCTCGCTGACGTACGACGGTGGCAAGACCTGGAAGACGATCGACACCACACCCAAGGACCCGGTCCAGCGCGGTTGCGTCGACCTCCAGGGTCTGTCCAACAAGACCGCGACGGATCCCAACATCTGCGACCAGCGCAACATGCTCGACTTCAACGACATCACGATCGACGGCAAGGGGCGCGTCATCGTGGGGTACTCCGATGGCTGCATCGGCGCGTGCGTCAAGAACAACTCAGCAACGGCGAATGAGTCATCGCACGAGAACTTGAACATGGTGATGCGGCAATCCTCTGGTCGAGGATTGCTCGCGGCATTCGACCCGAAGACCGGCACCAGCGGTGGCACGCCAGGCGGGAGTGCCTCGGGTGGCAACTCAGGCGGTCAGGGATCGCTCGCGACGACGGGTGGCACGCCGCTCCTTGCTCTCGCGGGCCTGTTCCTGCTCGTGGCCGGAGTCGGCCTACGGCGCTGGTGGCTCCGCCACAACTGAGCTCTCAGTCGGTGAAGTCGACCTAGGACGGCAGATTCAACCGTGAGAAGACCTCGCCGAGCGATTTGACTGTGAGCACGTCGGTGAGACTCGGTGCGCGTACGTCAGCCGGTCGGCCCAGCGGAGTCAGGTTCATCTCCATGGAGATCGAGACGCCCTCCACCTTCATCTTCATCTTCAGGCGCCGGACGACGTTGTCGTCTGTGATGAACGCATCGAAAGGAATCAGACCGACCGTCGACACGAACTCCTGACCGGCAACGCTGTCTTTGAGCTCCGATGGGAACTCGTCGAGCATGGTCTGCGGATCAAGCTTCGCCTTGTAGTGGGTCGTGCGCACACCATCGATCGTCGTTCTGCCAACTCGCTCTACCGATCCCCTGGTTCCGGTGAGCAGCTGCAGAGCCTTTACAGGATCCTGACTGGACGTCTTGGGAATCTGCCCCGCCGGAGCCTTCCAGGCCACCCAGTGACGTCCGCCGGCAACAGCCTGATCGCCGAACCGCGCATACAAGGTGTTACCGATGACGCGTTCCTCGAGTTGGCCCCCGACACCCGGAAGTTCCAGCGTCATCAGCAAGCGCCTCGGCTTCACGCTCGACTCGCCACCGACGTGCATTTCTGCGTGCTCGCCCTGACCGGAGATCTTCATGGTCATCTCGATGCGAAAGTCATTGACCTGCATCGTCTTGGACTGGGCTGCCGTCAGCCGTCCAACCGAGACGGTTGTCGGTCCCCCATTCAGATGCCTCGCCACCGTCACGCCGTTGGCGGCAAACAGCATGACCAGCGCTAGAGCCAGCCAGATGATGTGCCAGGGCACGGGCCGACGACGGTGCGCTGCGAAGAGCTGACCGGGCTCGTCGTACGCCGAGCCATCGCTGCTCATGACCATCTCCAACCCCCCGGGCCCCGGCCGAGGTTAGCCGCTCGGAGCTAATCCTGGATGCCCTTTGTGGAGGGAAATCACCACGGTTGCGCGTAGACCTCACCGGTCGGCCTTGCTGTCTGGACAGCGGACCCTTGCCTGTTACGCACAGATGCAGCCCCGGCCGCCACGATGCGCTCCGAACACGTGTGATCACTGGGACTGAGGGAACCGGTCGTTCAGGACGAAACCGAAGACAACGGCGAGGGGTTGAGCAGCAGCCCATGACGCCCATGGCACCTCTGACGCCTGACGTTGTCATCGTCGACGGACCCCAGGCAGTACGCCGGGCTCGCGACCACGTCCAGGACGTCTGCCGCGCGAGCCAGCTGGGCCACCTGTGTGACCTGGCAGCGCTCCTTGCCTCCGAGCTCGTGACGAATGCACTGGTCCATGGACGGGGCAGTGCGACAGTCGTGGTTACCCCGATCGGTGGTCATCTGCGCGTTGTCATCGCCGATGAGTCACGTTCTCCACCCCGGGTCAAGTCGAGCGACGAGCTCGAGCTCAGCGAGGGTGGCCGCGGAATGCTGCTGGTCGACGCGTTGGCCCGCGCGTGGGGTGTCGATGTCGCAGACGACGGCAAGGTGGTCTGGTTCGAAGTTTGACGTGCGGCAAGATCTCGTCCATGACCGCACTCGAAATCGTGAATACGTTCATGGCGGCAGCCGCCAAGCGTGACTATGACGCCGCCCTCCCGCTCCTCGCCGACGACATCGAGTACCACAACATCCCGATGCCTGCCGTGCACGGCCGCGACGCGGTCAAGGAGACACTCGAGATGCTGCTGGGGATGGCCACCGAAGCCGAGTGGATCGTGCATCGCGAGATGGCGGACGGCGACACGGTGATGAATGAGCGCACCGACCGGTTCCTCGTCGACGGCCGTTGGCTCGAGTTGCCGGTCGCAGGGGTGTTCGTCGTACGCGACAACCGCATCGTGCTGTGGCGCGACTACTTCGACCTCGACACCATCATGAAGCAGCTGGCGCCGCCCGGTGCCGGATGACGATTGCGCCAGCGGTCACAACCAACGCGAGCAGGCTCAGTCCGGTGGGATAGCCAGTCGCGGGCAGGGAGCTGCCGACGGTAGAAGCGCGGCCCTGCCCAGGCTTCGACGGTTCCTGCGTTCCCGACGTCGGTGGGGTCGACCGTGAAGCCTGAAGCAGGAACTTCAAGTAGGTCGAAACGATGTCCGGCCGCACGCGCAGGTCACTGTGGTAGGCCGTGCCGTACGTGAGGTTGATGGCGCCCTCGAGCCGTGGACTTGTGCGGTCGTCGAACACTCCTCCGTCAATGAAAAAGGGGTCCAGGTTGTTCGTGCCGTTGTAGATACTCATCCACCTGGTCGGCCCGGGCGATTCGCCGATCGAGTTCAGTTCCTTCAGCCAGGCTGTGCCTGGCCCGATCTCGTTGCAGCCGTAGAGCGTCGCCTCCGAACCGCGGCACAGCGAAGTCCCGTGGTTCCCACCAGCGATGGACACCACCGCTGGTACAGCGCGAAAAAGGTCGCGATGCACAAACATCGTCTTACGGATGACCGTCACGCCGAGCGAGTGCCCGACAAGCTCGACCTGCTGCGATCCGGTGTACCGCTGTACGGCGCGGATGAACGCGTACAGGTCCGGCACGTTCACGTCGTCTGACGCGTACTGCCCGCCCGTTGCGATGTACGGCGCGACGTCGGGCCGCTGCCAGTACGCGAGCGCCCGAGGCGATGGCGGGCAGGGGCAGACAACCGGAGCACCGTCGACCTGTCCACCGAGGCCGTTGTACGAGATGGCCCACAGTTCCTGGTCTGTGTAGCCGGCCTCGCTCTTGAACTGATCGGCAACGCCGAACCAATCGACGCTGTCGCTGTGGTTGCCGTGCACGAAGATGACGGGCACGTGCTTCAGCGGGTAACCCCGGCTGATGCCACCCCAGCCGCCCAGCTGGATCCCCCACTCACAATCCGTCAGCGCTGGGAACCCTGCAGCGAACATCGCTGGAGCGGGCGGCGGCGGCGTAGTGCTGTGCCCATTCTGTGGACCTTGGGCGGCAATCGCCTTGCACGACGGAGCTGATGCGACGCTCGATGCGGCCGTTGCTTGCCCAGGCAGCAGCAAGCCGAGACCAAGGATCGCCGCGACTGCCGCGACACCATGGGCGAGTAACTGTCGACGTCGCCACGTCATCGGCTGCGCGAGGTCCGCTTGAGACCTGCCGACAGGTCCTTGGACAACAAACGACCAACACCGAGGTACGACGCCAGCGTGTCGTGGTCGAGGTCGGCTGTCTTGCCGGAGTAGACAACGCGACCGCGTTGCAACAGCGACGCCTGGTTGCTCAGTCGGAGCCCAAAGCGAATGTTCTGCTCGACCAGCAGCATCGTCAGGCCGAGCTCGCGGATGCCCAAGAGTGACTCAAGCAGCTGCTCAACGATGGCTGGGGCGAGACCGGCAGACGGCTCGTCGATGAGCACGAGCTTCGGATCGGAGATGAGTGCGCGGCCGACAGCCAGCATCGCCTGCTGCCCACCACTCAACGTGCCGGCGTACTGACGGCGACGCTCGGCCAACAACGGGAACATCTCGTAGACGCGCTCGAGCTGCGTGTGGAATGCCGCGCGGTCACGACGGTCGAGCACGTAGCCACCGACCCGCAGGTTCTGCTCGACCGTGAGCGACGGGAAGACCTGCCGCCCCTGCGGCACGTGTGCCATGCCGAGAGCGACCCGTCGTTCTGGAGACAACGTGGTGATGTCGTTGCCCAGGAACTGGATTCGACCACCCCACGTCGGCACGACGCCGGCGACGACCTTCAGCAGCACGCTCTTGCCGGCGCCGTTCAAACCGAATAGGCCGGTGACCTGACCAGCCGGCACCTCGAGGTCGATCCCGTGAATGATCGTCTGGGACCCGAACCCGGCGCGGATCCCGGTCAGAGTCAAGAGCGGGGTGCTCATGCGGTCACCGCCGCACCGAAGTACGCATCGATGACTTGCTGCTGCGACGTGATCTCCTCCGGCGGGCCTTCGGCGATGATCTGGCCGGCGTCCAGTACATAGACGTAGTCGCAGGTGTCGAGGACGAGCGGCACGTTGTGCTCGATCAACAGCACGGTGCGACCAAGCTTGTCGCGCAAGTCGCGGAGCCGCTCGGCCAGGCTTTCGGCGGCAGCAGGTGCCATGCCTGCTGACGGTTCGTCCAGCATCACCAGATCGGGCGCGGTGACCAGGAGGCAACCGATCTCGACCAGGCGTTGCTGCCCGCCGGAGAGATTGCGCACGGGCATGTCGGCAAGGTCGGAGAGGCCGAGCGATGACACGGCCTCGTCGGCACGTTCGCGGAACAGCTGCTCGGTGCGCCACGCCTTCGGCAGCATGAGGAGCGCGGAGACGTCGCCGTAGCTCGCGAGCTGATGCTGCGCGAGCAAGAAGTTCTCGCGCATGGACAGGTCTTTGGCGAGCCCAACCTGCTGGAAGCTGCGGGCGATGCCCAGACGCGCGCGCTGGTCGCAGCGCATGCCTTGGATCTCTTGCCCGCGATAGCGGATGACCCCACGGTCCACGCGCACGAGCCCGGACACAGCGTTGAACAGCGTGCTCTTCCCTGCGCCGTTGGGTCCGATCAACCCGATGATCTTCCCGGCCGGCACCCGCAGCGACGCCCCGTCGACCGCGACGAGACCGCCGAAGCGAACCGTGACGTCCTGCACTTCCAGAACGGTGCCGGTGCCGGGCCGTTGCGTGACCATCCCGCTCGGCAGCGGCAGGTTCGGCAGTTCGGGCATCGCAGCGTCGTCGTCTTCGTCGTCCGTGGCTAGCGGCCGGTGGCGTGCAGTCAACAGATCCGCGATGCCCTCCGGGTGCTGCGCAACCGTGAGCATGAGGATGGCCGCGCCAACTACGAGCTCGTAGCCCTTCAGGCCGGGCAGCACGAACGGGAAGATCACGAACGTCGCGGCGGCGATGATGACGGCAAGGCGGTGGCCCATCCCACCGACGATGACCATCGTGACAAGCAACAGTGACTGCTCGAGGGTGAACGACTCGTTGTTGACGAAGCCGATCGTGTGCCCGTAGAGCGCCCCGGCCAGCCCGGCCATCGCGCCCGACAACACGAATGCGAGCAGTTTGTAGCGCGTGACGTTGATGCCGAACGATTGCGCGACAGGCTCGTTCTCCCGGATGGCACGGAAGGCTCGACCGACGCGGGTGTTCAGGACGTTGCTGTCGACGATCCAGGCCGCGAGGAGTAACAGCAGGCAGATGACAAGGAACGTCGCGTTGTCGGTCGCGTCGGTTGTCAGGTAGTGCTCGCCCCACAACCGACGCGGCAGCGCGATCCCGGCCGAACCAGCCGAGAGCCAGTCGCTGCGGAAGACGGAGTACTGCATCGCGATGCCGAATGCGACCGTCGCGATCGCGAGATAGAGCCCGCGCAGCCGGAGCGCGGGGATGCCAATGATCAGTGCCACTAATGCGCTGGCAATCACCGCAACCACGAGACCGACGATCATTGGCAACTCGGCGCGTGACGTGACCACGCCACTCGCGAAGGCACCGACGCCGAGCAACCCCGCATGTCCCAGCGAGATCTGTCCCGTGTAGCCGAGCAGCAGGTTGAGACTCATCGCGGCGAGCGCGAATGCGGCCGCCTGGTCGAGGATCAGCCACTGGCCGCCGTCGAGCAGCTTGGGCATCGCTTGCACGGTGCTGATCGGCAGCGCGATGAACAGCACCGCCGCGAGTGCGAGGTTTGCGCGCCTGTTGTATGCGCCGGACGTCGGGACGCCGGCGCCCTGAGTCTTCCCCGCCGTCACGCCGTACGACCCAACAGTCCTTGCGGCCGCAGCAGAAGGACCGCGAGCACAATCGCCAGCATCGCGACGCTCTGAACGCCGGGCAGCGCCGTCGTGACGAGGTGCGCTTTTGCTTCGGCCTCGAGTACCCCGACGAGCAGCCCGCCGACGAACGCTCCTGGCAGGCTCGAGAGCCCACCGACCAGCGCCGCCGTGAGGCCACCGATGAACAACCCGGAAAACGCACCGGGTGCAAGTGCGCCAACGGTCGGTTGGATGAGGAGCACCGCGAGAGCGCTGAGTGCTCCGGCAGTGCCCCACGTGAATGCGCTAACTCGCGCGCGCGGGACACCCATCAACTGAGCTGCCACCGGGTCGTCCGCCGACGCCATGACGGCCAGACCGAAACGGGTGTAGCGCAGGTACGCCGCCAAGCCGAGCGCCACGACTGCAACGACGACCAGGGACAACTCTTGCGAGGGCGAGACGAACACCCCGGCCACTTCGAAACCGCCGCGGTTCAACGGCTTGGGCAGGATCTTGATGGACCCGGCGAACCAGACTGCTTCAAGCGCAATCAGGAATGTGAACAGTCCGATCGTCGCGACCGCGACCGTTACTCGCGGAGCGGTCATCATCGGCCGGATGATGATGCGCTCGAATATCAGCCCGATCGCGATCGAGATCGCGATCGCGGCGAGCGCTCCGACGATCCACGGTTGACCGTGCTCACCCGAGATCCACCATGTTGCGTAGAGGGACAGCGTGCCGATCTCGGCCTGCGCGAAGTTGAGCACCCGCGAGGACTTGTAGACGAGAGTGATCCCGGCGGCAATCAATGCATAGATGCTGCCGGCGATCAGTCCGACAACGATGACCTGCACGCGGTGCCTCTTACCCGACCTGCGATGTGCAGCGCTGGATTGGCATGAAGTTGATCCGCCCGTTGGGATCGCGTCCCGCATGGAAGACGTTGACGAGGTAGCCGCCGTGGTGATGGTCACCGCGGCTGAAGTCGACCGGGCAGGCGGGCTTGGCCCCACCGCGGTAACCGGCGAGCATGATGCCGGCGATCTTGTTCCGCGTGCATTGCGCACCACAGATCTGCAGCATGCCGTCGATCGACTTCTGGCCTTCCCAGTTCAAGAACAGCAGGTCGCCACCAGGACCGCTGAGGTCGGCGCCCGGGTCGTACGTCCGGTACATCGCCTCGAACTCCTTGATTTCCTTGGCATACGAGGAGAAGCCGCCGCCGTAGTAGCCGGGGTCGTAGGCGTTCCACGCCGCCACGCCGTAGAGCTCTTGGTCATCAGCGGTCTCGCGCAACGTGTTGGTCTGCAGGTTGAACGGGAACAGCAGCCAGGTGGGGTGGTAACGGAGTCCTTGTGCCTGCTTGATCATCTCGACACTCGCGAGGGCGTTCTCCCACGCGAGGACGACGTCAGCCTTGCCGTTGAGCTGGGCGAGCTCTTGGGTGTAGTTGGCTTGGTCTTTCTGAACCGCGTAGTCGCCGACGATCTGCATGCCGGCGTTTTTCACCATGGTGCGGAAGACTTTGACGGCAGGCTCCCAGTTAGGGCTCTGGCGGTAGAGAATGCCGAGCTTCTTGCCGCGGAACTTCGAGATTGCCAGCTGGGCGAAGAACTTGCCCATGTCTTCGACGGTCGGCAGCGACGTGAAGCTGTAGCGCTTGCCCTCTGAACCCGCACCGACGGCGATGTGGTGGAGGTAGAGCTCGTGGTTCTGTTCGGCCCATTGGCGAACGGCAGGGATTTGGTCAAAGCCGATACCACCAAGCAGCACGAAGGTCTTGTCGTCCTTGCAGGACTGCGCGGCCTGCACAGCCTTGTCCGGCTTGTAGTCGTCGTTCTTGTACGTCGCATTCACCTGGCGGCCGTAGACGCCGCCGTGCGCGTTGCGCCACTGCCAGTAGACGTTGAGATCAGACGCTTCAATGTTGAACGCCGGGCCGTACGTCGTCGCCGCATGAGCGCAGAGGTTGACCTTGTTCGACGTGATGCCGATCGTGTCGTCCTTGCCTGAGTAGAGCTTCGCCACCGGCGGTCCGCCCTTAGCCGGGAAGAAGACCTGGACACCGGAGATCGTCCGCCACACACCCGGCCCGCTGAACTCGTTGAGCGATGGGTCACCACCGTTCGTGCCCGAACCGCCAGACCCGTTCGTGCCAGACGCGCCGTTGCCCCCTGCGCTGCCAGCACCGGCTGCTGCCGCGCCCGTGGTCGCGCCCGGGCCAGTTGTCTGGCCACCTGCACCAACTCCCGGCACGCTGCTGCCGTTGGCCGCGTTCTGCTGGTTGTCGTGCCGCTGCGGCTGCACCACGATCGAGTAACCGGTGAACAGCAACCCCCACGAAAGCGCTACGCCGGCGACCGTGTACGCGCGTGGGTGCGCGCGCAGCGCGACGATCGAGGGCGGGCCGATGCGTTGCACAAGTGGAATGAGCTTGTCGCGCTGGGCCACGCCGACCGCTGCACCGGCCAGCATGATCGAGCCAAGCAGGATCCATGGCCACCACGTGCGGCTGTTGTCTGAGGCTGGGGACGTTTGATTGGCCGTGCTTGGAGCGGCGCCCGGCTGTGGCGCCACGGATGGCGCGCTCCCGATCGACCCGGGTGCCGTCGCCGTACCGCCACTCAGCGGTGCTCCACCCGATGTGCCACCGCCGGTCGAACCGGTACTGCCGCCTGAGTCGGTGTTGCCCGTCGAACCCTGCGTCGGCTGATTCGTCGGCACCGGGTTCTTCACCGTCGGCACCGTGAACGTCGCCCGGGAGCTCGAGGCACTCGTGAGGAAGGACACCGCCCAGGTGTCGGAGCTCGTCGATGCGATCGGCACGAGCACCGCACCGGTGTTGCCATGAGCGGCCCAGTACTCCACGAGGGCACGGAGCTCGATGGTCCACAGCGTGAAGTCGGCGTTCGGCTTCGCGATTGCCGAGCCGTGAGCGCAGTCGTATGCCGGTGTGGGTTCAGCCTCGCTGACCTGCTTCGTCAGTGCACAAGCCTGCACGATCGCCTGCTCGGGCTTGACGTTGTACAGATTGAAGATGGCCGTCGCGGGCGCACTGGCCTTGTCGGTCAACTGGAACGTCGCGGTCAGCTTCGATGCAACAGCGCCCGTGGGCAGGTAGTCCAGCGCATAGTGAATGTAGGACCGCGTTTGTTCTTTGCCGCCGTTCATCGACACATGGATCGACGTCGGATCGGGTTGGACCGTGCCCGGCGAGGTCGTGTAGTCGCCGTACGGATCAACCGCGCTCGCGCTGACGTAGGACTGATGATCCGGCGGCACGATCAGTGTTTGAGTCTGCGCCGCACCAGCCGTCGCTGCCGCGATGACGAACCCACCAACGACCAGCGCGCCGGCCCCGGCGACCGCACGGCGAAGCCTCATTGGGCGGAACCTTCCGACGTGAACTGCGCGCGCAACAGTTTCTTGTCGAACTTGCCGACGCTTGTACGCGGGATGACCTCGAGCCGCTCGAACTCTTGCGGCAGTTGCCACCGCGCAAAGCCGGCAGCGCTCAACCGCTCATGGATCTGATCCAAAGTCACCGACGCCCCCTCACGGACAACGACGCAGGCCAGCGGTCGTTCCTGCCATTTCGCGTCGGGGATGGCCACGACAGCAGCTTCGAGAACTTCCGACATGCCCATGAGCGCTGCCTCCATGTCCACTGAGGAGATCCACTCGCCGCCGGACTTGATGAGGTCTTTTGTCCGGTCCGCGATGCGGAAGTAGCCGTTGGGCGAACCCACGGCCACGTCTCCGGTGGCGAACCAGCCGTCGTCGAACCGGTCGCCACCGTCGCCGTGCAGATAGCTGTCGATGACCCAGGGTCCGCGTACGAGCAACGGCCCCATCGCCTGTCCGTCCCACGCCAGGTCGCTCTGCCCATCGTCAGCGCGGACGGTGACGTCGACGCAGGGCAGCGGAAGCCCCGCCTGGCAGGCGGCCTCGGAGACGAGGCGGTCCTCGTCGTACGACCGCATGTGGTGCTTGGGCCACGCCACGCTCGCCAGTGGCCCGGTCTCGGTCATCCCCCAGGCTTGCAAGAGCGGGACACCGAAGGAGCGGAACTTTTCGATCAACGATCGTGGTGGCTGGGCTCCGCCGCTGACGACGTGGCGCAGCGAGGGTGGCACCACACCGCGACGGGCAAACTCGTCGGCTACTTCGAGCCAAATGGTTGGCACACCCGTGCTCACGGTGACGTCTTCGTCAATCATGAGGTCGACCAAGCGCCCGACATCAAGCGAGCCGGCGAACAGAACCTGCTTCGCGCCGAGCATGGTCGCAGCGTGGGGAACACCCCAGGCGTTCGCGTGGAACATCGGCACGACAGGTAGTACGCAGTCGCTCGGGCCGATGGAGAAACCGGCACCGGTCGAGATCGTCAGCGCGTGCAGAACAGTTGAACGGTGTGTGTACTGCACACCCTTCGAACGTCCCGTCGTCCCTGATGTGTAGCAAATCCCGAACGGCGCCTGTTCGTCGATCTCGGTGCGGGGATAGGTCGCCGGCTGCTCGGCCAACAGCTGCTCGTAGGACGCCAGACCGGGTAGCTCCACATCAGGTAGCTCGTCACCGAAGACAATGACGTGCTTCACCGTCTCGAGGCCACCGAGTGCATGGACCTCCTGAAGCAACGGCAGGAGGTCGCTGTCGACGAGGATCGCCGCGTCGCCGGCGTGACTGATGATGTAGCCGAGCTCGTCGGAGGACAGCCGCAGGTTCAACGTGTGGAGGACACGTCCGGACAGCGGTACGCCGAAGTACGCCTCGAGGTGGCGGTAGGAGTTCCAGGCGAGTGTCGCGACGGTGGCGTCGTTGGCGAGGCCGAGCGCATCGAGAACGCGCATGAGCTGCCGAGAACGCCGCGTCACGTCGCCGTAGGTGCAGCGATGCACGGTGCCGTCGGCGTTCGCGGTCACGACCTCGACGTCACTGAAGTGCGTCTCGGCGTGGTCGAAGAGCAGCCACCCGTTGAGTGGCACGTCCATCATCGCGACGGCCTCCTAGAGAACGATCGATCGTTCGGAAGCGTGGCTCTCCGTGGACCGGGTGTCAAGGGTCGTTTGGCCGCAATTCTCGTTTAAGTCCTCGGAATCGGGCCGCGGGGACCCATCCTTGACAAGCCGGCTCCGGATCCGCAAACTGACGAACGCTCGATCGGTTGATGTCTCATGAGAGCTGGGTGAATGAGCGAGAACGTGGTGCGCGCCCTCGACGGGGAGACGCTCCTGCCCGAGCGCGCGACCAGTGACGGAACGCTGCGACGGATCCAGGAAGCGGCACTGGTGTCGTTCGGTCACCTGGGTTACCACGGCGTCTCGATCCGCGATCTCGGCCGCGCCGCCGGCATCCAGCCGAGCTCGCTCTACGCGCACGTGAAGTCGAAGGAGCAACTGCTCTTCGACCTGGTGTTGCTAGCGCACGAGGAGCACCGCGAGCAGATCGAGCGAGGCGTCATGGACGCCGGCCCCCAACCCGATGACCAGCTCCGTGGGTTCGTACACGCCCATGTCTCGATGCACGCGACGTACCGGATGCTGGCCCGCGTCGCCAACCGCGAGCTCGCTGCGCTCTCCCCCGACAACCAGCGCAAGGTTCGCGCGGTTCGGGATGAGTCGGTGCGACTTCTCGAGGGCATCCTCAGCCGGGGCGCACGTCTCGGTGTGTTCGTGGTGCCCGACAC
Source organism: Frankiales bacterium (assembly GCA_033851265.1). Classification (GTDB taxonomy): domain Bacteria; phylum Actinomycetota; class Actinomycetes; order JAWWOW01; family JAWWOW01; genus JAWWOW01. The sequence continues at coordinate 38,097 of JAWWOW010000004.1, read as the reverse complement.
GTTCTTGACCGCGGCCGCCATTGGCGCGATGGGGCTGCGCGTCGCCGAGTGGTGGGAGCCGGGTGCGGACTACACCGCCGAACAGGTCGCCGACTACTACGCCGACCTTGCGGTGAAGATGGCCACCGCAGACGCCACGGTGGCGCCGTGAGGCCCTCCGAGCGCTGGACCGTCCAGACGGATGACGGCGTCCAGCTCGTCGGCGAACGCTGGCGTGCCAACACTGCGGATGCGCCGCAGGTACTCGCCCTGCACGGCATCACCGCGAACCGATTGGCCTTCCTCCCTCTGATCGATGCGCTCGACGGCGACGTCGAGGTGTTGGCGTACGACGCACGTGGCCGCGGCCTCTCGGACAAACCCGTGGAGGCAGAGCGATACGGCCACCGTCGCCATGCCGAGGACGCCGCGTGCGTGTTGCGCGCTCTTGCCGACGGACCGGTCGTTGTGGTCGGTCAGTCGATGGGTGCCTGGGATGGGTTGCAACTTGCGGCGAGCCACCCCGACTGGGTGCGGTCGCTCGTGCTTGGAGACGGCGGGTATTTCGCGGACTTACCAGCGGATGCCAACGCCACTGAGTTTGTCGCCAGCGTCATGGGGGTCGGCTGGCTCGAGCGGATGCAGATGACGCTGCCGTCTCTCGAGTTCGCGTTGACGGCATTCGCCTCCGTCCCGCCGTACGCCGAAATGTGGGACGACAACCTTGCTGCATTGCTGGCGGAGGGACTTGAGGAGCTCCCCGACGGCAGCGTCAAGATCAAGTGTTCGATCGCGGGCGCGGAGTACGACTCGGTCGACTACTTCCGGCCCTTCGGGGAGTTGCCTTATCTCCGCCGCGGCCTTGCGGCTGTGAGCTGCCCGGTCCATCTCGTGCGCGCGCCCCGTGGTTTCGACATCACGCCGGAGACCGCAGGCCCGCTCATTCCTGAGGACGCTGTCGAGGCCTTCACCCGCGAGGTGCCGCAGCTGACCGTTGAGACCGTCCCGGACACCAACCACTACACGCTCAACTTCGGACGCCGCGGAGTGACAGCCATCGCGGAAGCGGTGCGCAAGACACTCGCCGACAAGCTCGCAGCAACCTGATCCCGCCGATGACACGCCTCCTACGCATCGTCTGCGCTGCGGCTCTGGTCGGAGTCGGCCTGCTGGCCATCCCGCATGCGGACGCCACGAGCACTCCGAGCACGTGGTCGAAGGGCAGCTACACGAATGCTGCGGGCACCCGTACCTACTACGTGCACACGCCGCCCAACGCGCGCGCGGGCCTGCCCCTCGTCGTAGATCTGCACGGATGCACGGAAGTCGTGGCAGACGAAGTGCGCCGTTCTCACTTCAATGACGTCGCGGACAAGCTCGGCTTCATCGTCGCCTACCCCGAGCAGTCCGCAGCCGCCAACGGCAGCTTGTGCTGGAACTGGTTCCTGCCCGAGCACCTCCACCGCGGGGCGGGCGAGCCATCGTTGATTGCCGGGATCACCACCACTGTTGCGAGGAAGTGGAAGACCGACCCGCGTCGCACCTACGTCTTCGGCATCTCTGCCGGCGGCGCGATGGCGAACATCATGGCGGTCACCTACCCGGACCTCTACGCGGCAGCCGGCTTGTATGCGGCGTGCGAGTACGACGGACTCCCCTGCCTGGGCGCCCCACCGGCCCGACCGTGGCAGGTATCTGCGCAGGAAGCATTCACGGAGATGGGTCCGCGCGCCCGCGTCATCCCGATCTTCGTTGTCCAGGGCAGCGCTGACGCCGCCGTTCCGGCTGCCAACTCGGTGTACGTCGTGCAGCAATACCTGACTCAGAACCGGCTGGTCGCAGGCCAGCGCGCGCTAGTGCAGCCGGTGTTCGCGGATCACGTGCACCGTGCCAAGAAGCCTGCACCGAACGGGCAGCACTACACAGTGCGGCAGTGGCACGACGCGCGCGGTCGTCTTGTCGTCGAGCACTGGCTGATACACGGCATGGGCCATCAGTGGTCCAACGCGCAGTACTCCGGCGATGTGCAGACCGACACCGACAACAACGATCTGATCCTCAACGATCCGAACGGTCCCGACGTGACCACACCGATCGCGCAGTTCCTCCTCGCACACCCGCGAACGAGCTAGGTCAGCTCGCTTCCGTCCATTCCGCGTCCTCCGTTCTACCCGGGTCCTGCATCAGGACATTGACTGCGTAGTGCAGATGGAGCTTCTCGCCTGCCCAGTTGCCGCGGATCGTGTCGGCGTCGATACCAAGCTCAGGTTGCTGGTCCTCGATCCCTCCCCAGACCTCTCGCGTTTCGGGGACGTTCGGGATAGTCGACAGGTCCGGTCGGTGAAAGCGGAACACGCCTTCGCCGGTGGCCATGACAATCAAGCGGCCCTCATGAACGGATTTGTGCACCCGGGCGCCTGGCAGTGCCGATCCCGGCAGTTCAACGCACGATCGAGTCGCTTGGAGACCACGCGGCTCTTGCGACCAATGTCGAGTACCTTCCCGTCGCCGTCGACGATCGCCGCGGCAACCGCGGTATCGCACGTCAACAACCGGGCGACGCTTGGACTCACGGCCCAGCCGTCGTTGAGTTCACACACGGAATCCTCGTTCACCCGCTCGCTGCGAAGCGCCTCGACATCAATGTGGATCAGGGCGAGGTATCGCTCGTTGTCGGCGTCGACACCGAGCCCACCCGTGCGTGCGCACTCAGCCAGGTGCACCAGTGCGTCGGCTCCGAGCCGACCAGATGAGCGGTCCCGATCAGTCTCCGGCCGAGCACCGCGTATAGAGCCGTAGTCGGGTCGTAGCCCATTGCGGTCGAGTGCCATGTCCCGGGGCCGAATGAAGGTCGAGGGCGCAGCCAGGCCGTCGTCGTCATGTGGATAACTGTCTTCCGCGGAAGACTCCTCGGCCGTTCGCCGTAAGTCTTCCTGTGCAGCCTCCCATTTCTTGACGAAAGCGAGTCCATCTTCCGGTGTCAGCCGCGCGTGGACGATGACACAACCATCCTCGTCGTAGTACCAGCGCCCGTACGGGTCGTGCGCTGGCTTGCCCGAATCCAACCGGCCCGCCCGGCGATAGCCAGCCACCAGCCGGTCGACGTGCGCGCCGGTCGCATGCTCCGCGATATCGCACAGCTCGCGGTCCAACTGCGGAGCGCGCGCCCGGGTGATCGCTCGGACCTTCGTGTAGCTAAGCCGGCCCATCATGAATGCGTCGCGTGTGTAGGGGTGATCGCCCAGCGCGCGAGCAACCCGGACTTGCTCGTGCGCTGCCTTCATGCCCACACCGCATTTCCAGGACAGCCAGTGGGCCATCGACAACACGCCATCGACACACCACCCGTCGCGACGATCGAACTCCGCGACTAATAGCAACCAGCGGCACGTGGCCGCGGCGATGTGACCGGCCAGCTCGCAGATCTCCTGCTCGAGCTGGTCCAACGGCCTTTTCGGGGCAGGGTGGTCCTCGTCATCGCAGGTCCGGTTGGGCAGCCGAGCGGGCTTGGGCGGAACCTTGTACGGGTCATCCCAGACCGGGTCCAGCGCTGCAGCCGGCAATGCGGGGACCCGGGCCGGATCCGGGGACGGTACGCCGTCAGCGATAGGGGGTGTCATGCAGTTAATCTAGTGACGGCCACTGACAGTTTTCCCTTAGTGGATAAAGGATTCAGCTCGTTATTTGGGTGCAGCCCAGGCACCATCGAGGATCTGCCGACCACCGACCGGATCGGTCAGGTCGACGTAACCGAGCCGAATAATGAGCGACGCCACGCACAGCTGGTTTGGCTTGCGAGGAGTAGCGACGCCCCACATCGTGACCACGATCCGTGGGGTCCACTCCTGCACTTCGACGTGATCAAAGCCGGCCGCTGAGCACGGACTTTGGTTCAGCCCGATCTCCAGCCGCCGGTGGTTGTTGGTGATCTTGACTCCATCAAACAACCAGGGGATCGCGACGAGCTTCTCCGCCGGTGTCGCGCCGGAACCGGTCGTGGGGAACGGCTTGAGTGGGTAGCCGGAGACCTTCTCGAAGTCGGATTTCGATGACTCGTGCCCGCACGCACTGGTGCCCAGCAGCGCGGCGGCAGCGACCGCAACTATCGCGAACCGGCCCGCACCCATCCTTCTCTGACGAGCTAAAACGTCGATCGGTTCCTCCTTCTCGCTCGGAGCTGAACGCCCGATAATCTCCGATCATGACCCCAGATGTCCTCGCGGGCGAGCTTCTCGACGCGTATCTCGACACCGAACCATTGAGTGCGTCGATGCTCGGCTTGCCCGGCTACGACGAGCGCCTCCCCGACATCACAGCGGCCGCCGAGGCTCAAGCGGCCGACACATTCGCCGGCATCGCTGCCCGCGCCGACAACGTCGATGACAGCGCGTTAGCCGAGCTGGAGCGACAGACGCTCGACTTCGTCCGTCACGTTGCCAGCGTCATCGCGGTGACGAGCCCACTCCCCCTGGTCGAGTTCACGATCACCGACTTGTACGTCGCCCCTGCGCCGATGTTGCTGCATGTGCTCCCACAGCTCCCGCTCAGCGATGACGCACGCATCGCGGCGTACCGCACGCGACTCCAGGCAATCCCCGAGTTCTTGCAGACCGCGGCTGCCCGCCACGCCGACGGCGTGAGCGCCGGGCGCACACCGCTAGCGCGCCTCGTGAAGGCAGCCGTGGCCCAGATCGATCGCGTGCTCAGCGATCCGACGTTTGGCAACGTCGCGCGTGCGGGCGCCGACGACGTCGTCGATGAAGTCGTCCGCCCCGCCTTCGCGTCCTACCGCGACGCGATCGCCGCACTCGTCGACACGGCCCGAGACGACGACCACCCTGGACTCACGAACATCCCCGGCGGCGAGGAGATCTACGACGCACTCGTCGCCCAACACACCTCCCGCACGCGCACTGCCGCCGAGTTGCACACGGTCGGCATCGAGCTCACTGCACAACTGGCGGAGGAGTACGCCGAGATCGGCTCGCGGGTTTTCGGCACCAGAGACCGAGCATCGATATTCGACCGGCTCCGAACTGACCCATCGCTCCGCTACACGAGTAGCGAAGAGATGCTCGAGCAAGCACGGTCGACCGTGCGACGCGCCCAGGACGCGGCGCCCGAGTGGTTCGGCACGATCCCCGAGACACCGTGCCTGGTCGAACCCATCCCTGACGCAACCGCCGAGGGCGCCCCGCCCGCGTACTACGTGCCCGGTGCTCTCGATGGCACGAGGCAGGGCACGTACTTCCTCAACACGACATCGCCCCAGGAGCGCTTCCGCCATACCGCGGAGTCGTTTGCCTTTCATGAGGCGGTGCCGGGTCACCACTTCCAGTTGACGATTGCGCAGGCGCTGACGGAGCTGCCACTAGCTCGACGACTCCTCCGTGACACGGCGTGTACTGAGGGCTGGGGTCTCTACTCCGAGCGGCTTGCCGATGAGATGGGTCTGTACTCCTCTGACATCACGCGGCTTGGCATGCTGAGCGCCGACTCGCTGCGCGTCGGTCGGCTGGTCGTCGACTCTGGTTTGCACCTCCACGGCTGGACCCGGCAGCAGGCCATCGACTGGATGGCAGCCAACGCGCCGATGCCGATGATCGAAATCGAGGCTGAAGTCGATCGCTACATCGCCATGCCCGGACAGGCGCTGTCGTACATGGTTGGCCGGCTCGAACTCCTCGCGCTGCGAAGCGAGGCCACCGGACGACTGAACTCCCGCTTCGACCTGCGCGGCTTTCACGACTTGTTGCTGCAGGTGGGCCCACTTCCGCTCACAACGTTGCGCGGCGCCGTCGACCGTTGGGTCGCCGAACAGGCGGCGTAACGCCGACCGCCCTACCGCGCACGTCGACGACACGGTTAGGTGGGCGCCATGTCAGCCACTACTCGGTCTGCCGGCGCTGCGACTCTGGCGGGCGGTGTCCTGTCGATCGTCGGCAATCTGGCTCATCCGAGATATCCCGACGACCCGGACATCGTCATCTATCGCAAGATCGCGGACTCGACAATGTTCGCCGTCGCCGATGTGCTGTTGATCGTCGCGATCGCGCTCGTCATCGCGGGTCTGATCGCGGTTGCGAGCAACCTCGGTGACGACTTCGTCGAACGCAGTGCGCGACTGGCCGTGGTAGTCGGCGGCACGATTGCGATCGCCCAGACCGGCATCGAGCTGTTCGGTGTCCGTCAGCAAGCCAAGATCTTCGTCGACGCGTCCAGCGACGACAGAGCCGGCGCCTTCTGGTCGACCAACGCCCTCGATCACGCCAGCTCGGCCCTCTTCGCGACGTTCACGGTCTTCCTGCTCGGTGTCGCTCCACTACTCATCGGCTGGGCCATGCGCCGCTCAGCGGGCCGCTATCCGATGTGGCTGGCCGTGCTCGGCATCATTGGTGGCGCCGTGTGCATCGTCGTGGGATTCATGAACCTGCTGACGTCGGACCAAGGCGACAACGAGATCCCGTTCCTCGTCGGCTCGCTCCTGGTCTCGGTCTGGGTCGTGGCGACGGGAGCATTGCTAGTGCGTCGTACGCCGGAACAGCTCCACTAACCGACGCCTTCGACCGCCTGCGGCGCTGCCTCGGGGTGGCTGCGCAGATAGGCAGAAACCTCGTCCTTCAACGGACACGAGCACTGGTCGTCGTGCCACGCACGCAGACACCCCGGTGGGTATTCCAAGGCGCGGATGACCCGGGCGGGGTTCCCACCAACGAGACTGTCGTCAGGCACGTCGCGTGCAACAACAGCGCCGGCAGCGACCAGCACGCGTCGCCCGATGGTGACGCCGGGCAAGATGACCGCGCGCGTTCCGATCCACGTCCCGCTGCCGATGTGCACCGGTGCGACGACGGGCTCGCGGCCCTCAACACCATGGCTATTGGTGTCGGTGATGTAGACCTCGCTCGACAGTGCGACGTCGTCGCCGATGGTTATCTCCTTGACCGAGAAGACCATCGACCCACTGTTGATGAACACGCGGTCACCGATGCGGATGCGCCCCCACCCGCTAATGAGCGTGCGGCGGTGCGTCGACCAGATCTTGATGCGGTCGCCGATCTCGAGATCGATCGCCTCCACGCAGGGACGGCCCCCAACACCGGGCCATGCCCCGACCTTCTTGGCACGACGCAGGTACCAGCTCGCTCGGATGCGCGGAGGCATCAAATCCTTGTAGTAGCGAGCGTTGTCCCACGCTTCCTGCCGGTTCATGGGCGCACCCTAGATGGTCGTCGACCGGGCGAGCTCCGCCGCGGACTGCGTTAGTCCGAGCACGACCGGTCCGAACGCCTCCACCTTCGGATTGTCCGCACCGCTCGCCACCCATCGCGAATACCGCGCCTCGAGGACAGCTGCGAGCTTGAATCGAGCAAGCACCACGTAATAGTCGACGTCGTCGACCGGTCGCCCGCTCACTGTCGAGTAGTGCTCGAGCAGCTCACTGCGCGTCGGCAGCCCGGTGTAGTCGACGTAGCTCGGCCCCGTCGGTTCTGCGTCGTCAGCCGGCCAGCCGGTCATCACCCAACCGAGGTCGAGCAGCGGATCGCCCACGGTCGTCATCTCCCAGTCGACGATCGCGGCGAGCCGCGCCGGTGCGCCGTGCTCGAACATCACATTCGCGAACTGGTAGTCGCCGTGCATGATCCCGGGCTCGTAATGCTGTGGTCGCTTCGTACGAAGCCACTGCGCCGCCTCGTCGAAGCCCGGCAGCTCACGGGTTCGCACGTCAGACAGGTGACCGACCCACCGGTCGACCTGTCGCTCGTGAAAACCGTCGGGCTTCCCGAAGCCGTCGAGTCCCCGGGCACGCCAGTCGACGCGTGCCAACCGCGCAATTCCGTCGACGAGCTGGATACCAAGCCCATGCCGCGCTGATAGATCGGTGTCGAAGGGCGCCGGCCAGCCGTCCGTGGTCATCGGCGACCACGCGTCGACGTACGCCATCAGCACGAACGTGCCACCAAGGACAGCCGGATCTGCGCAGGACGCGATCGCTGCAGCGTGCGGTACGTCGGTGCCGTCGAGAGCGCGGAGCACTTGGTACTCCCGGAGCATCGACCGGTGACGATCCGGCGACGACGTCGCGGGCGCCATCCGCAAAACCATGCGGTCCTCGCCCCGTCGGACATCGAAGATCTCGTTGGACGCGCCGCCAGCAATCGGGGTGGTCGTGATCGGCGCGCCGCGCTCCCCTACGGCGTTCGCGTCGAGCCAGCGTGCGAGCGCCTCGACGTCGAGATCGCTCACGAACTGACGGGGTCGAACACAACCGGCAACGACGTCGGCGACCGGAAGGCCATGCCACGGATCGACGGTGGCTCTGCGCTGTTCATCGCGTCCGGGTCGAGTCGAAGGTTCGGCAAGTCGAGCAGCGCATCGGCTACAACACTCATCTCGAGACGCGCTAGATGCATGCCCAAGCAGATGTGCGGGCCGTTGCCGAACGACAAGTGCGCACGGATGCCGCGATGAATGTCGTAGGTGTCAGGATCCGCGGCGAATTTCGGGTCGCGATTAGCCGCACCTTGCGAGATGGCAACGTGCGAACCCTTCGGAATCGGCACTCCGGCAATCTCGGTGTCGACGGTGGCCTCGCGCGCGAGAATGAGCAGCGGTGGCTCCCAGCGGAGCGCTTCTTCGATCGCCGGTCGCAGCAGCGAACGGTCTCGTCGTACCGCTTCGAGCTGCTCGGGATGCGTCAGCAGGGCCCATAACAAGTTGCCCGTTGCGCGGTACGTCGTTTCGCCGGCAGCCGGCATCAACAACAGCAGGAACGGGAGTATCTCTTCGTCCGAGAGCCTTTCGCCGTCCAGCTCGGCCGTAACCAGCTGCGAGATGACGTCGTCGCCAGGGTTCGCTCGGCGCTCCGCTAGCACCGGCAGCAGGTAGTCACGCAACGCCTTGGAAGCGGACGCGCCCTTCGCCGGATCGACGGTGGACGCAATGATCCAGACAGCCCAGTTCTCGAACTTCGGCCCGTCCTCCGCCGGCAGGCCGAGAATGCGTGCAATGACTTGGATCGGATAAGTGAGGAAGAGCTCGCGGATCAATTCGGCCCGACCATGGGGCGCGAACTTGCCGACGAGTTCGTGGACAAGCGGCCGGATCAACTCGCTGTCCCACTTGTTGACGAGCTTGGGCCGGAACGCCATCGCCACAAGTGAGCGGTGGCGCAGGTGCTCCTCGCCGTCCATGCCGAGGATGGTCCAACCCATGACCTCGCGCATCGACTCACCGGACGGCCGCGCGGAGAACGTCTTCTCATCGCGCAGGATGCGATCGACATCGTCGTACGTGACGACGAAATAGGTATCGGTTTTGCCTTCGCCGAACACGCGGCCGACGTTCGTCACTGGACTGGTGACCCGCGCTTCCGCAAAGCCGGGATAGGGGTCGGCGGTATCCGCGCCGCCGGGGATGGCGACGTCACCGCACGGGTCGAAGAGCTCTTCCGCGTGCGGATCCGCAGCAGCAGGTGTTGGTTCGGCAGCCCCCACAGTCACCCGGCGAGCGTAGCCCCGCCTGACACCGGTGTCAGGTAGGTGGAGGTTGACAGATACCGAGTAGTATTCGATACTCTTCGGTATCCGAGAGACCGGAGGCGGTCATGACCGACAACTGCATCTCACCGACGCCGACGCCGGCGGATGAGGCCCTGAATTGGGTCGCCGCCGCCCTGCGTTCCGAGCGGATCCTCAAGGAACTCCGGCGGACCGAGGTCGGCCTGTTGCACGAGGACTGAGGCCACGTGTCGACAGCGCCGACAACAATGCAGTCCATGCCCCGACGGACTACCGGCCCGAGCCGTAATGAGAAGAAGGCCCTCACTCGGGAGCGGCTGCTCGATGCCGCGGCCAAGGTCTTTGCCCAAAAGGGCTTCAACGGCGCATCACTCGATGACGTCGCCGATGAAGCCGGGCTGACCAAAGGCGCGGTCTACAGCAACTTCGACAGCAAAGAAGACCTCGTCACAACGTTGATCGAGGAGCGCGTCGACCGGCCAGAACTGGGCATCGCCGACATCGTTGGCGGGGACGAGTCGACGGAGAAACAAGCCGCGAGTGCCGGCGACCTCTACATGGCGCGCAGCGACGACAAGCGCGAGCGTGAGTCGTATCTACTCGGCTACGAGTTCAGCCTGCACCTGGCCCGCAATCCGGATCTCGTACCGCGGTTCAACCAGCGATACCGCAACCTGCGCGCGGCAACCGCAGACCTGATGGAGGCGAATGCCACCGAGGCGGGCTTCCGGCTGCCGATGCCAAAGGAGGAGCTGGCCACCATCTTGATGGCCCTCGGCACAGGGCTCATGTTGGACCGGCTCATCGATCCCGACAGCGTGTCACCTGATCTGTTCGGCAAGTTCCTCGCGCTGCTGTTCGCCAGCGCGCAGGATCAGCCGACCGGCAAGGAGAGCAAGACAAAGCACTGACGTGACCCGTCAGCCGGTAGGTGCTCCCCCGAGCGTCAGTCGCTGGATCGCAGACACTTGCCCGATAGGCAGGCCCTGCTCGCCGGTCCCCGACGTCACGTACACCGAGTCACCAACGATCGCCGGTGTCGATGACGGCGCGCCGAACACCGGCACGGCTGCCAGCGGTACGCCGGATTGGGCGTTGAGTGCGATGAGCGATGACGTGAACGTGTCCGGTACGAAGACCACACCGCCCGCAACGGCGACCGAGGCGTAGGTGGGCCCAGCCAGGCGGTAGCGCCACAGCACGGCACCGTTCGACGGGTTGAATGCGCGTACGACGATCGTGGACTTGCCGGCGTCTGGCCCTGACCTCGGTATCGCGATCGCCGTGGACCCGATGATGCGCACGGCCCGGCCCCCCGCATCGGTCTCCACGGCCGGAGTCCCGAGGAAGCCACCAATGGCGAGATCCGGGTTCACGTACCCGGGCTGGCCCGCGCAGGTGTGCCATGCCTCCACACCTGTCTTTGCATACCGCGCGTAGTAGCAAGCGTCCTTGCGACCTTCGCCGACCAGAGTCACGCCGGACTGCGTTGTGAAAACGTTTGGGGAGGCGCCGAAGTCGTAGTCACGATGAGCGTCCGCGGCGTTCTTGCCAGGACGGAACGACCACACGATCTGCCCGGTGTCGACTCGTGCGGCGATCATCTCCTCGGCGAAGTTCTCACCGGCGGCGATGGCATCTTCCGCGTTGCTGCAGCTCGAGGTACCGAATACGACAAGCCCATCAGCAATGTCGAGAGCCGGCGAAGACCACACACCACCGCAACCGAACCCGTGACCGGAGCCTTCGGTCAGGCCGGCTACACCGTGATACACGCTGCGCGTTTCGGGGTCGACCTTCCACACGGGCAGGAAAGAGAAACTGCCGGTTTTGCTGCCGAGCAGCCGTAACGCCACAACACCGGTGCGGCCGACACCAGACTGGTTGTGTACGTCGAACCCGACGTAGATGCGCTGCTCCGAGCGATTGCCGACACGCACGTTGCCAGCAACCGGTGACGACATCACCTCGACGGTGGGAGTGTTCCCGGCTGCCTTATCGGCTGCCTTCTTCGCTGCATCCCGGGGGTCGAGGTCGATGTGCGTCAGCTCCCGACCAGTGTTGGCATCCAGCGCCCACAGCGAGGAGTCACCGCCGAACATCACGACGAGCCGTGACCCATGCGCCGCGGTCGGATCCGCGACCGGTACGACGGTCGCGGTCGACACGATGCGGCCGAAGTCGATCGCTGGTGTCGTGGTCAGCTTGAACGTCCACCGCTGCGTACCGGTCTTGGCGTTAACGGCGTAGAACGTGCCGTCGAACGAGCCGGCGTACACCGTGTTGTTGACGACGACCGGCGAGGCGGTCACCGCATCGGCCGTGTGCGCAACCCATGCTGGGTGCAACGTGCGTGCGGTCAGTGGCCGGATCGGCGTACACCCGGCATCAACCGACGACGAGTGCGTGGCGTCGTGCCATGGTCCCGCCCACGCCGCACACGCAGGATCTGTTGCAGCGTGTGCGGCCGTGAGTGCTGGGGAAACGGCCAAGCACAGGGCGGCCGCCGCAACGGCCGCCCTGGTCTGCCTTAGCACCCGGTTGCGACCCGGAGCTGACCAGCGGAGTTGGTGAAGGGTGACTTGGGAGCCTTGACCGGGCCGCCACCGGCGACGAAGCCGCAGGTGCCGACGTAGAACGCAGGAAGCGGGTATGGCCCGATCGGCGAACCCTGCGGGTCCGGGTCCTCGTAGAACTGGACGCCCGGCTCGACGTAATAGGTGCCGTCCTGGTGCTCCCAGTAGCTGAGCTGGTGACCGCCGCAGTCCTTGTACTTGTCGCTCGGGCCACCGCAGCTCCGCGGGTCCCACTTCTTGCCCTCGTAGTTGGAGACATCCGAGTGCTTGTTCGGGTCCGAGCTGCCGCCCTGGTAGGCCACTCGCTGCTGTGTCTGCGCACTGATGCAGATCCCGTCCGCGCAGAAGCCGAAGCCCCCGTCAGCAACCGGAAGCGGGTGGGTCAGCAGGAACTGCCTGCCGTTGTCGCCAGTGACGGATTTGAGCCAGGCAAGTGCCGACATGGGAGCGACGTTGGCGACGATGGCCCCACCGTCGCTGGGCCCGTTGTCGACCTGGGAGGAGCTGTCGTGCTCGCCGTTGTCGAGGTTGTCGTCGGCGCCGAAGTAGAGGTGCAGCTCACCCGGGTCGCGCTTCGTGCCCTTGGTGGCCGGCAGCGGCTTGAACCCCTTCTTGTCCACCCGGGCGCAGTTGTTCTTGCCCGTTCCGAGGTCGAGGCAGAGCACCACGGCATTCGCGCTCGTGCCTTCGGGCGTCTGCGGGATCCCGACCGAGACGTAGGTGTGCGACTTGTCGGAGACCTTGAACATGAGTGAGCGGCAGTCCGGCTCGGCCTGGTCACCCCGATCGGTGTTGTCGGCAGCCTTGGTGCAGCCCTGCTGCTCGGGGTCGTAGCCACCGCTGCTCACTGCCATGGCGGAGCCGGTGCTGAGTACTCCGGCCGCGATGAGCCCGAGCCAGACTGATTTGCGTGCGCGCATAACTGGGGTCCCCTCCGTGAACGTCGCCTGACGTCCTTGTCAGATGAGTACGACGTCGCACGCTCGTCTCCTGCTGACGGACGGTAGTGTTCCTGACACGCGTGTCAGGGAGGGGCGTTGGGCTGGCTGAGCGAGGCGGATCGCCGCATCGTGACCGCTGCCCTGAACCGGTTGGTGCCTCCTGGCGACGACCCGACGGACGAACCCGGCGCCGGTGATGCCAGCGGCGCCGACTACATCGACGGCCTGCTCGACGCGTTCGGGGTGGATCCGCCGCGGATCTTCGCCGGCGGTCCGTCATCTGGCCGACGCGGTGGTGCCGCGGTTTTTGCGGCTTTTCTCCCGCTCACCCGGCTGCAGGACATCGCCTGGCGGGCCCGCATCGGCGACTGGCAAGAGGCCTATCGCGTCGGGCTGGCCGCACTCGGGGAGGACTTCCCCACCCTTGCTCCGGAGGAGCAGGACGCTCGCCTCGACGCGGTAGCGGAGTTCAAGGGTCTGCTCTACGAGCACGCGTGTGAGGGCTTCTATGCAGCACCGGAGTACGGCGGCAACCGCGACCTCGCCGGCTGGCGGCTGGCCGACTGGGCGGGTGACGTCGCACCGAGTGGCTGGTCCGACGCGGAGGTCAGCGGCCCATGAGGCAGGCGGGCTCGGCGTACTCCGACGTCGACACCGTCGATGCGGTCATCGTCGGATCTGGTCCCGGCGGCTCAACCGCCGCGGAGGTGCTGACCGCGGCTGGCTGGTCGGTCGTGATGCTGGAACGCGGCGCGAATCATCTCGTCGACACCGATGCGCCGTACGCCCTGCGCGGGCACTTCAGCAACGACGAGCTGAAGTTCCGCCATCGCTACTTCATCGAGCCGGACCCACTGGTCGAGCCGCGGACGTTCCGACGAGCCGGCTCCGCCGCCGACCGCGAGTGGGTCGGACCAGTCAACGACTTGCCGGCGACGGTCGGCGGGGGCGGCGTGCATGCCGACGGGAAGGTGCCGCGGTTCCGACCGGATGACTTCGCGTGTGTCTCGGCCAATGGGCCGATGCCCGGAGCGGATCTCGTCGACTGGCCGGTGACGTACGACGAGATGGAGCCGTACTACACCGCGGCTGAGTACCTCATCGGCGTGAGCGGTGCAGAGGGCAACCCGTTTGCGGCCTGGCGGTCAGCGCCGTACCCCATGCCACCCGGTGCACCGATGTACGCCGCGCTGCTGTCGGCCGCTGCCGCGACGGAACTCGGCTACCACCCGTACGAAGCTCCGACCGCCGCCAACTCCGTCCCCTACGACGGACGTGCTGCTTGCATCAACTGCGGGCACTGCGCGTTCTACGGCTGCCCGGTCCACGCGAAGGGTGACCCGGTCGCGCCACTGCAGAAGGCGTTACGCACTGGCCGGCTGCGGCTGTGGTCTGAGTGCTTCGCCTCGCGCGTCGTCGTGGACGGCGGTGTCGCTACAGGCGTCGACTTCATCGACCACGCCGGTGAGCGGCGACACGTCGCGGCTCGGCACGTGATCATCGCGGGGGGTGCGATGGAGACGCCGCGCCTTGCCTTGGTGTCCGGCATCGGCGGTCCGCTTGTTGGTCGCTATCTGATGTTCCACTTCCAAACGCTGACCGCAGGGGCGATGCCATTCCCACTGCACTGCGAGCGAGGCCGCGATGTCACGCACCTGCACGACGACTCGATCGTGCCCGACGATCGCGCGATGGCCGCAGCCAAAGACGCAGGCCTGCCGTGGATTCGTGGCGGTATCGCCGAGCACGGCGGTGGTGGACATCCGATCGCAGAGGCAAAGCGGCTGCCGCCAGGAGCGCAGCATCGTGAGCTGATGAAGGCGTCGCAACTCCGATCCAAACTGTTTGCCTTCACGATCCAAGGCGAGGACATGCCGGTGGCCACCAACACCGTCGACCTCGACCCGGAGGTCCGCGACGTACGCGGCATTCCGGTTGCTCGGATTACGCACCGGCCGCACGACCATGAGTTCGTGACGTCTGCGCATTGGGGTCCCCGTCACGAGGAGATCCTCAAACACATGGGTGCCGACTGGGCGTTCTCGACGACCTCACCTGCTCCGGACTACGACTACGGCGAGTTCATCTCACCGGTGTCGGAGAGCAAGCACGTGATGGGCACGATGCGGATGGGCTCCGACCCCGCCGCATCCGTGACCGACGCGTGGGGCCGGCTGCACGACGTCCCGAATGTGCTCATCACCGACGCGTCGGTTTTCCCGACGTCCGCGGGTTACGGGCCGACGTTGACCCTGGTGGCGATGGCGCTCCGTAACTCTCATGCTTTGGCGGGGACGAGCTTGCCGCCGCTCGACGTCATCACGGCACCAGCACGGGAAGCCGGCACGCTGACGCACTGAGATCTCCGGAGGAAAACGTGGACGTGCGGTCGATCGAAGATGTGAAGCCCACCATCGAGCACAACGGGACGGTGCCGGTGTGGTGGCTGGTCGAGCCGCGCGAGCTGTTCGAGGCGACCAAGGGCGGACACCTCGAGCTCGTCAGTGAGTTCGAGGTCGCCGGTGGTGGACTCGTCGACCCGCACAGCCATCCGACGCACGAGTTCTACTACGTGATCTCCGGCCGCGGGATGATGAAGATCGGTGACGAGGAGCGCGAGGTGCAGCAAGGCGACCTCATCTACACCCCGCCCAACGTCACGCACTCGATCTGGCCGGTCAGTGAGCACGCGTCGATCCGAGCCCTCGCGTTCGCTATCGGCACCCCCGACTCCACCCCGGTGAACTACACCGAGCACTAATGCCTCGCCGGGGTGACTGGTCGTCCATCATGGTTATGGCGCTAGACCCGGTTTTCCGGACCCACCGCCACAATCATCGCCGTCGAGCCGAGGCCGAAGCGCCACTCGGCTGGCTTCCTTCAGGTCCCCGCTAGGTCTTTTTCGGTGCGCTCTTCTTCTTAGCCGGCTTCTTCGCCGCGACGTAGCTGCGGTAGACGGTGAGCAGGGCGTCCTTCTCTGCCGAGGTCAACAGCGGGTCGGTGCGGATGGCCTGCTCGGTGGTGGTGCGAGGTGGGTGCTCGTCGTCGCTCTTGACGCCGGCTTCGGCGAGCAGCACGTCAGACGCAATACCGAGCGCGTCGGCAATACCCATGAGGACGCGTAACGACGGCGCATGTTGACCGCGCTCGACCTGACTCAGGTACGGGTTGGAGACGCGTGCCATCCCGGCGAGTTCACGGAGTGACAGACCGGCGTGGCGACGCTGGGCGCGAATGAACTCACCCAGCGCCGCCGCGGTCGGCGTCTCTGTTTCTCGAGCCACGGGTCAGGCGGCTTGGTTCTTCTGAAGCACGCTGCCGAGGAGCTCACCGACGAAGGACCGCGTCTGAGCCACGACGCGGGTGGTCGCGTCGAACGCGCTGTCGACGATCTGGCGCGCGTCGACGACGTCGACCTTGCCGAGCGCACTGTGCGCCTCGGGGGCCAGCGACTTGAGGTTCTCGATGCCGGTCTGGACGCCGCTCAGGGCGACGTTCTGGGCGCTCTGGAGTACGGCGAGGCCCTTGTCGATGAGGTCCTCGGCGTACTGCTTCTCGGTGGTCTTGGGCATGTCTGCCTCCTGCTTGAGTGACGTGCGAACGTGCTAACTATCCCAAGCAGTACGCATACCCTGTCAAGCACTTGCTAGGTATATCTAGCGTGATCTACGTCACGTTCGAGGGGCCTACCGCGCTACTTCCGGCACAGCGGTACGACCGTTGCACGGCTGGGCTGGCCGCCAGCAGGCCTGGGTGCGCTCGATGCCGGCGGTGACGCAGCGGGACAACCCGCGGTCTCGGCCGGGCGACGGGTCATGGTGGTAACTGCGTAAAGGTCGACGGGCAGCGTGGTCGTGACGGTGCGCCAGTGGGAGCGGTAGGTCAGCCTCACTGGCCCGGCTGTGCAGCGACCCACCTTGAGGGAGGTGATAGCTACCACGAGATCGCGCCGTTCTCTCAGCAGGCTGCCCCTAAACGGGGTGACGACGTGGAAACCATCGTGGGCCAGGTTGAAGCTCGTGCCGACAAAACCAAATCCGTCTCCGGCGTTGTCGACCAAGAGCACCGAGGCCCGACAACCCGCAGTGGCGCCGATGGAGGCGCTCACCAACTCGACGTTCCGTCCACCCACAACTTCCGACATGAGGCCGAAGTGGATGGTCTCGCCGACCGCCATACCGTTCATGCCGCCGCGCGCGCTGCCTCCGACGTGGGCAGCACGATGACCGGCGACCGCCCCCAACGCCCCGCCGGTCAGCAGGCCGACGAGCCCCAACGCGAGTCCGGTGACCACGAGCCTTCGCTGCACCCCGGCAGCGTGGCATTCGCGAGCCGCTCTAGGAAGACACGTTCACCGGCGTCAGCGGCTGCTCGCCGGTCAAGACAGCCGCGATGTTCTGAGCCGCAAGCCGGACCATCGCAACCCGGGTCGCGCGGGTCGCACTCCCGATGTGCGGGAGCAGCGTGAGGTGCGGAGCGGTCAGCAGACGCGGCTGAACGGTCGGCTCGCCGTCGTACACGTCAAGCCCGGCGGCGAAGATCTGGTCCGACTCGAGCGCGGCTGCCAGCGCGATCTCGTCCAGGACCGGCCCGCGCGCGGTGTTGATGAGTACGGCGGTCGGTTTCATTAGTGCTAGCCGCTTCGCATCGATGAGGTGATGCGTCTCCGGTGTCAGCGGCACGTGCAGTGAGACGACGTCCGCCGTGGCGAGGAGCTCGTCGAGCGATGCGACGTACCCCTCCTCCCCCGTGGGTCGACGCGCGTGATGACGCACGCGCATGCCGAATCCGCGTGCCCGACGGGCGACGGCCCGGGCAATCCGGCCGTAGCCCACGAGACCGAGCTCGGCACCGTGCACATCGACGCCGAGGAACCCCTCCAGCTCCCAGCCGGTCCATCGACCGGCTCGAAGAGCGGCCTCGGCATCCGTTGTGCGCCGGCATGCAGCGAGGATCAGCGCGAAAGCCGTGTCAGCTGTTGTCTCGTCCAACAACCCCGGTGTGTTGGTGACGACAACGCCGTGAGATGCGGCAGCGGCGACGTCGATGTTGTCGTAACCAACGGCGGCGTTGGCGACAATGCGCAAGCCGGGCGCACCACTCTCGACGACGTCCTTGGTCACCTGGTCGGTGAGCAGGCAGAGGATCGCGTCGCACCCGACGATGGCCGTTGCCATTGGCTCCTGGCGATCCCACGCGACCAGTTCGTGGCCCGCGACGGGTCCAAGCCCCTCGTCGAGCATCGGCGAGGTGACGAGAATCCGCGCCACCTAGAGCCGCACTCCGACAACCGCACCGAGGTCGCGTTGAAGGTGAGCCACCTCGTTGTCGTCATCCACGTGCTTGCCCTGCACATTGACGAGGTCGACGTGCTCCATTAACGGGAAGGGGCCTTCATGCCAAACCTTGAGGGCAATGTTGATACCTCGCGACCCATCGAACAGGAAAGCCCGGAGCCTTCCGAGATCCTCCGCATTCGAAAACGTCAGCTCTGGAGCGCCGACAATAATCACCACCGGCTTGCCATTCAACGGCACCAGCGCTTGCGTCGCCGTGGCGTGACGGTTGAGATGGTCAACTCGAATCGGCTTTCGTTTGTACGCGATGATGTCGAGGTGGAACACCTCTTGGTCGCGCAGCTCGATCTGCACGTCACTGAATCCGACGACCTGGCCGTACGGCGCGAACGCCTCCGGTGTCAGTGGTTCGGCCTGGACCCAGTGCGTTACGTCGTCGGTCACGGGAGGCTCCTGTAAGTGAGTCGCATCGAAGATCGGTTGGTCGAGCTCGGTATCACCTTGCCTGGTCCGCACCCGCCGCACCATCCACTAGCAGCCGTCGTCGTGCATGACGGCGTGGCTCGGACGTCCGGGCAACTGCCCCGCGTCGCCGGAGAACTGACCTGCGTCGGAGTGCTCGGCGACACAGTGACAGTCGAGCAGGGTCGCGAAGCAGCCCGCATCTGCGCGCTCAACGCGTTGTCAGTGCTGCGCGACGAGTTGGGCGACTTGGACCGCATCGACCGGCTGATCACGCTGACCGGGTACGTCGCATCGGCACCCGGATTCGACCAACAACCAGCCGTCGTCGACGGCGCGAGCGCCGTCCTGTTCGACGTGTTCGGCGAGCCCGCGGGCCGGCACACGCGCAGCGCGATCGGTGTTGCCGCGCTGCCGCGCGGTGGCGCTGTCGAGGTTGAGCTCACGGTCGCCGTACTCCCCTAGTCCTCACCGCACGCCCAGGACTCAGGGCTCAATGTCGTTCCACCGGAGTGACGTCGAGATCGAGGAGTTCGATGGTCGTTGCACCGGCGCGCAACTGGACGAACATCTCCGCTTCTTTTGCGGCTCGTGCTTCAGCAGCGGCGAGCACATCGTCGAGAGTCGCTGACGGGACAACGACGACGCCGTCGCGGTCTCCCATGATCCAGTCGCCCGTCGCGACCTCAGCACCAGCAATCGTGACGTGCCCACCGACTGAGCCACCGGACACTTTCCCCGCACCGCGCAGGGCGACGCCTGCAGAAAACACGGGGAACGCATGCGCCTCGAGCGCCGCGATGTCCCGCACGCATCCGTCGATGACCAGCCCGACGATCCCGCGCGCCTCGGCCGCGGTCGTCAGGACTTCGCCCCAATAGCCGCGCTCGGGTTCGTGGGAGGCGTCTGCCACCAGCACGCTTCCCTCCGGGGCGGACGCCACGGCCACGTGGATCGCGAGGTTGTCGGCGGGCGCACAGCGAGCGGTGTACGCCGGTGCCGCAACCACCGCACCGCTCCACACCGGTTTGAGCCGCGGCGCGGTCGTGCGGGCTCCGCTCTCTCCCAAAGTGGCCGATCCGAGCGTCTTCAGGCGTCGCGCCGTGTCATCCATGAGGAAAACCTCCCACGACAGTTACCTCCGGCTCGCCGTAGCGTTTACCTGACATGCGTGTCAGGGGGATTCTCGCCATCGCGTTGCTCGCGGCACTCGGTGTGCCCGCGTCCAGCGCCTGGTCGGCGACCCCAGGCGTCCCCTCGACCAGTCCGCGGCCCCTATGCGGGCAGGCCAACCCCAAGACGTCCGGGCTGCCCACCGTGCCCGATCACCTCACCGTCGCGTCGTTCAACATGCTGCACGGACTGACCGAGGCCGGCGACAAGACTCTCGAAGCGCGCCTGTCGGCCACCGTCGACCAGATCGCGGTATCCGGGGTCGACATCGTCGGCCTGCAGGAGGTCGAGGAGTCGACCAAGCACGGGCTCGTCATCGACCGTCTCGCCAAGGGCCTGGCCGCAAAGACGAACGCGACCTGGTACTGGTGCTGGTTCCGCACTGAGCCACACGCACCCGGTACTCCGGACACCCGGCACGGCGGCGGTAATCCGGTCTCGGACCGGTTCGCTGCGCATTACAACCCGAACGAGAAAAAGTGGTACGAAGGCGCCGCCGTCTTGTCCTGGACGCCGATCATGGCGGCCGCCGTACACCGCTTGCCCGGCGAAGACATTCGTGGCCGGTTGAAGACCGATTGCAAGCCGCCGTTCACCGCCGACCCGACGTGTGTTCCCGATCTAGTCCTCGAGCCCCGCGCAGCTGTGTGGGCGCGGATCGCGACGGCCTTCGGCCCGGTGTCGTTCACCAGCGCGCACACCTCCGGCAACCGCAAGCAGCACGTCGATTTGATGCAGTGGGCCCGCGCGCAGTCCGCCGGCGACAAGACCGCACTGGTTGTCTGCGACTGCAACTCAACGACTGAATCCCAGGCGCAACACGTCATCCGCAACGCCGGGTGGTACGACACCGCACTCCGACTGCAGGCCGACGCTCCCACGGCTGACCAGGACATCACCAGCGCTACGTCCACCGTCTCCGATCGGATCGACTACGTCTTCCTCCGGTCCGACTCCAGGCTCCAGGTGACCGCCAGCAAGAGGTTCATGAGCACCCCGGTGCACAGCGCGGCCACGTCGACCGGCTGGCTGTGGCCGAGCGACCACTACGGCGTCATCGACACGCTCCAGCCGCCCGGTCTCCCGCACACCGGCTGACCGCAGCGCGGCCTTCCTGGGAACCGGCCGCCGCCGGTACAGTTATGACACGCGTGTCAGGGAACTGCACGGACTCAGGAGGCGGGCCATGAGCGGCGTGGACGTCGTTGCGCTGGCCGGAAGCCGTCCGCGGCTCGCACCGCGCGGCACGGTCGACCCGATCACCGCCGGGGTGATCCGCAGCGGCATGGAGACCGTCTGCTTCGAGATGGCGACCTACGTGTCCCGCACCGCGACCACACCGATCCTCAACCAGAGCAACGAACGCAACGCGACGATCCTCGACCGCAACGGCCGCCTGGTAGCGCTGTCCGTCGGTATCCCGCAGTTCATGCTCACCTCGACGTTGCCGGTGCGGTTCGCGCTTGAGTTCTTCGGTGACGACATCCACGAGGGCGACGTCTTCGTCGGCAACGATCCCTACCACGGTGGCGGTCACCTGCCCGACTACAACGTCTTCGCTCCGGTATTCGCCGACGGCCGGCTGATCTGCCTCGCGTCGATCCAGTGCCACCACGGTGACACCGGTGGTTCCTCCCCGGGCGGCTACAACGTCAGCGCGACGGAGATCTGGGCGGAGGGCGTCCGGTGGCCCGGCGTACGCCTCGTCGATCGCGGTGTCGAACGCAAGGACGTGCTCTACGCGATGGCGGCCAACAACCGCATCCCCGGCTTCGTCGGTGACCTGCGCTCACAGATCGGGGCCGCACAGCTCGGCGCACTACGCCTGTCGGACATCGTGCAGCGGTACGGCGCGGACGTCGTCGAGCAGGCCATGGACTTCACGGTGGACTACGCGGCCCAGCGCTTCCGCGCCGAGGTTGCCGACTGGCCTGATGGCACCTATGAAGCCGATGCCTACGTCGACCACGATCCCCTCGGCAACAAGGACGTCCACTTGCACTGTGCGGTCACGGTCAAGGGCGACGAGCTGGTCGTGGACTTCAACGGCACCGACACACGTGACGAGATCCAGGCCTGGTCGACCTACGGCAACACCCGCGGCTACGTCATCGCGCAGCTGGCCTCGATGGTCGACGCGGCGATCCCGAAGAACGAGGGCTTCTTCGACAACGTCAGGCTGATCGTGCCGGAGGGCTGCGTGCTCAACCCGCGGCCACCGAAGGCCGTGTCCGCTGGGTCACACCACCCGGGCACCGAGGTCGGTGAGGTGGTCGCGCTCGCACTCGCCCAGGCGATGCCGGACAAGAGCGTGCCGCAGATCTACAAGCTCGGCGTCCCCATCATCGTCTCCGGCGTCGACAAGGACGGGCAGCGGTTCATCGACCACGGCGGTGAGGTGTACGCCGGCTGGATCATGGCGGCGAAGGGGCAGGACGGTTGGGGGTCGAAGAACGCCGCATTCGGCAACCTCTACAAGGCGCCTGCTGAGCTGCACGAGCCGACGTTCCCGCACCTGCTCTGGGACCGCGACTATCAGATCGACACCGGTGGCCCCGGCAAGTGGCGCGGCGGCTGCGGCTCGCACTACGTCAAGGAAACTCTCGTCCCTGCTCGCGTACACACCTACGTCATGGGGGCGAAGTACCCGATGCCAGGGATCGCGGGCGGCCACCCGGGCTCACCCAACCGGCTGACGCTGCGGGTTGGCAGCGGCGAAGAGCAGGTCGTCGACTTCACCGCGGAATGGGTTGAGCACGAGGCCGGGGAGCGCATTGTCTACGAGTTCGGTGGTGGCGGCGGCTGGGGCGACCCACTCGACCGTGAACCGCAAGCGGTTCTCGACGATGTCCTCGACGAGTATGTGTCGCTTGCCGGTGCACGTCGCGACTACGGCGTCGTGCTGATCGGCTCGCTGGACGATCTGACGCTTGCGGTCGACGAGTCGGCGACACAGCAGCTGCGCACCGAGATGCGGAACTCTGCCGAGTGAACGGTTATCGCGTTGGGATCGACGTCGGCGGGACGTTCACCGACCTGATCTGCATCACGCCGAGCAGCGAGGTCATCCTCGACAAGACGCCGACGACTCCGCACGACCAGTCCGAAGGTGTGATGACCGGTCTCGGTCAGCTGGCCGAGCGGTTCGGGTTGTCGCTCAGTGACTTCGCTCGTCAGCTCGACCTCGTCGTCCATGGCACAACCACCGCCGACAACACGATGATCGAGGAAACCGGCGCGCCGACCGGACTGCTGACCACCGAAGGCCACCGCGACGAGATCGAGATGCGCCGCGGTTACAAAGAGAACATTTGGGATCCGGCTGCGCCGCCGCCGTTCGCCATCGCCCGGCGGCGTTCGCGCATCGCGATCCCCGAGCGCGTCGGCCCTGACGGCAATGTGATCCTCGCCCTCGACGAGGACGCGGTGCGCACGGGCGTACGCCGGCTCAAGCAGCTCGGCGTCACGTCGATCGCTATCTGTTTCCTGTACTCCTACCTCAACCCTGAGCACGAGCAGCGCGCCCGCGAGATCCTGCTCGATGAGTATCCCGACGTCGAGCACGTGTCGGTGTCGCATGAGGTGCTGCCGAAAGCCAGCGAGTTCGAGCGGACGTCGACGACGCTCGTCAACGCCTACGTCGCACCCAAACTCGCGAAATACCTGGCCCGGCTCGCGGACGCGCTGCGGGGTGCCGGGTACGGCGGTCAACTCGTCATCATGCAGGCGACCGGCGGTGTCATGACATCTGACTACGTTGCCTCCCGCGCAGTCACCTTGCTCGGCTCCGGTCCCGCCGCCGGCGTGCTGGGAGCGGCCCGGTCCGCAGCGAATGCCGGCGTCGGCAACTTCGTCTCCGTCGACATGGGCGGCACGTCGTACGACGTGGGCCTGGTGCGAAACGGCCAGCCCGAGATTGCGACGTTCTGGAACTGGCGTCATCGCTACTACGTCGACATCCCGATGGTCGACGTCACCGCGGTCGGGGCCGGAGGCGGATCGATCGCGACAGTCAAAGCAGGGGCGTTGCTCGTCGGACCGGAGAGCGCCGGTGCGCAGCCAGGCCCGGCCTGCTACAGCCGCGGCGGCACCCGAGCAACCGTCACCGACGCAGATGTCCTGCTGGGCTACCTCCCCGTGACGGGTTTCGCCAACGGTCGGATGACCCTCGACGTCGAGGCCGCGACAAGCGCCGTCCAGCGAGACGTCGCCGACCCACTCGGCGTCGACCTGACCACCGCCGCATGGGGTGTCGTCCGGACCGTCAACGCGACAATGGCCGATGCCGTCCGCCGTGTACTCGCGACCAAGGGCGTCGACCCGCGCGAGCTTGCACTCGTCGCCTTCGGCGGCAACGGACCAGTGCATGCATGGGCGCAGGCCGATGAGCTCGGTATCGAGCGCGTGCTCGTGCCACGCACGGCACCGGGCTTCTCGGCGTTAGGTCTCCTTGTTGCCGACTACGTCGTGGACCTGTCCCGTGCCTACGTGTCGCATCTCGGCGAGGCCGACCCGCTGCGCATCCGTCGCATGCTCGACGAGCTCGCGGACGAAGCAGCAAAGGAGCTGGCACCTGCGGGGCTCGACGCTGGTCGGGTGTCGGTCGAGTGCTACGCGGGCCTGTGCTACCCCGGCCAGAACTTCGACCTGCCGGTGCCCGTGCCGGCGGGCGACGTCGACATCGATGTGCTGGCCATCGCGTTCCACGACATGCATGAGCAGGACCGGGGCTATGCCTTCCGCAACGTGGGACCCGAATTGCGGCAGCTACGTGTCGTCACCACCGGTCGCACCGACAAGCCTGCTCAACCCGCCAGCGTCGGCAGCACACTCGCCGAGAACGCCGTCAAGGGATCACGCGAGGCCTACTTCGGCGATGGCTTCCTGACCGCGACGGTCTACGACGGGCCGCTGCTCGCACCCGGATCGCGCATCGACGGGCCAGCGCTGATCGACGAACCGTTCACCGTCGTGGTCGTGGGACCCAACCAATCGCTTACGCTCGATGAGCAAGGCACCTACCTCCTCGAGCGGAAGACCACCTGACGGATGGCCGACGAGATCCTCGTCAACAACGGCAAGCGGCTCATGACTCTCGACGAGCTTGCCCGGACAACGCCGGGCATGGACAAGCTCATGGTCGAGATCGGGTACCGCGCGGGGTGTCTGTACCACTCAGCGAAGGCTCGCAACTGGCCGCTCGCTGACTACTTCTGCCGCACGCTCGGCAAGCACCTCGACCAGTCGGCGTTCGTGCGTCCTAAGTACGCCGAGTCGATGAAGAAGTTCCTCGACGATGACTTCACCCCGATCCGCAAAGCCATCAAGGACGAGAACGGCGAGGCATTCGAGACCGCATGGTCGAAGCTCGTGGACCGGGTGAACCACTACCACGATGAGTTCGGCAAGGACTACATCGTCTGGAAGACCCCGGAGCACCCGCCGCCGGATCTCGATCTGACGCCGCGCACGCGGACCTCGCGGGCAGCTCGCAAGAGTGACCAAGATGCCGACGACTGATTAGCCGGGCGTCCACGTTCCGTTGTAGGTCCCGAAGCCATTTGTTGCGGACGTGATCCTGCCGGTGAACACGACATGAGCGTGTGAGTTGGCGAAGCCGCCTGTCCCGCTGACCAGCTCAGCGACGATGCGCAGCGCATGCGTGTTGCCGTCCACATGAACCGTCTCGTGAAATGTCATCGTTCCTCTGCGGTTGCCAGCTCGCCCGACGAAGATTTCCACCAACGTGCCGTCACCGGCTGACGTCACGAGGTTGTACCGAGCCGTCACGGTGAAATCCGTGATGCCCTGCCATGTTCCGGTCCAGACGCTCGACCCGACGCAGGTGATGTCGGCATAAGCCGGATGTCCCGGATCCGGTACGACGGAGGTCGGCGTACATGGTCCCGCGTTGTACCACTTGCCGGCGACGGGCACCTGGATCGAAGCGGCCCCGGCGTGCGGCATGGCAAGTGCGCCAGCGGCCAGCACAACGGCGATGACTATTCGTGTACGCATGCGTCTCCCCCCCGAGTCGCTACGGACGCATCCTAGGATCAACTCACTCGAGGAGGAACAGATGTTGCTCAAGGGCGTCAACCATGTGGCGATCCTGACCAAGGACACGGCCCGGCTGCACGCGTTCTACCAGGAAATGTTCGACGCCACGATCTTCGCCGATCGCGAGGAGCAGCCCGGCGTACGACTGTCGTTCATCACCATCGGCGACTACGCCCAACTCAACGTCTTCGAGGTGAGCGGCAACGCGGAGGCTGACAAGCAGGTGCCGATGTTCGGTCGCGGCCGCATCGACCACCTGGGACTAGAGGCATCCGACCAGGAGGCCTTCGACGAGATCCGGCGCCGGCTCATGAAGTCGGGGGCGAGCGATGGCTTCGTGACCGACTTCGGCGCTGCCATCAGCGTGTTCTTCCGCGACCCGGACGGGCTTGAAGGCGAAGTGCTGCTGCACAATCCGAGCGCAACAGCAGCCGACCTCAAAGGACCTGGCAACCCGGCGGCCGGATACGACCAGCCTGCTGTGTCGTAGGCCGCAGCGGCGCCGGTCCAGATCCGGCATCATGCCCGCATGGACTCGGCACAGCCTGCCGGTCAAACGATCCCCCAGCAGGCCGGCGCGCTGCCCGGCGGACTCGTCACGTTCCTCTTCACCGACATCGAAGGTTCAACCCGGCTCAACCAACGCCTCGGCGAACAGTTCGCCGGGCTCATCGCGAACCATGACCGGCTGCTTGCCGAGGCGGTAACCCGCCATGGCGGCGCCGTCGTACGCACCCTCGGTGACGGTGTCTTTGCCGCCTTCCCCACAGCGGTCGCCGCGTTGGATGCGGCACTCGAGGGACAGCGAGCGATCAGTCAGCACCGCTGGCCTAGTGATGTCGACGTACGTGTGCGCATGGGGCTGCACACCGATATGGCAGAACCGCAGAGTCGCGACTACACGTCGCTCGCTGTCCACGAAGCCGCACGTGTTGCCGACGCTGCCCACGGCGGCCAGATCCTCCTGTCGTCAGCGACAGCAGCGGCGCTCGGCTCGCACAGTGCACCCGCCGACTTGGTGCCACTCGGAATGTTCCGCCTGCGCGGGCTGGACGCGCCCGTTGAGTTGTTGCAGCTGACCGCGGTCGATCTGCCCGCAACGTTCCCTACCGTCCGCGCGCTGCCCGCGGCCGCGCACAATGTGCCGTCGTTGCGGACATCCTTCATCGGGCGCGACACCGAGCTCGCCGACCTCACCGAGCTCGTACGCCGGCGCAGCCTCGTGACTGTCGTCGGCCCGGGCGGCGCGGGCAAGACACGGCTCACGTTCGAGATGGCCAAGTCCATCGCTGCCGACTTCGGGGACGGCGCTTGGGTGGTGCTGCTCGCCGACGCTGAGCCCGGCGACGTGCTCGACCGGCTGATGCACGCGCTCGGTATCCCCGAGCAGCCGGCGCGCTCGCGGGAGGACTCGCTCGTTGACGTGCTGCGCTCACGCCACATGTTGATCGTCCTCGACAACTGCGAGCACGTCGCCGGCGCAGTCACCGCCGTGCTCGAACGGCTCGGCCAGTGCCCTTCGGTCTCCGTCGTCGCAACAAGCCGCGAGCCGCTGTTGATGGCAGGCGAGACCACCTGGTGGCTGCCCCCGCTCACACTGCCGTTCTCGGACGCGACCGCGCCCAACGGCGAGACCGATGCGGTGCTGTTGTTTGTCGACCGCGCGCGTCTGGTCGATCCGGCGTTCACCCTCACCGACGCGACGGCACCAGCGGTACGGCGCGTCTGTCGTGAGCTTGACGGGTTGCCGCTGGCGATCGAACTTGCCGTCGGACGACTACGACACATCGGTCTGGACGAGCTCGCCGCGCGGATCGCTGATCGGTTGGCTCTGCTCGGCTCCGACCAGCGCACCGGGCAGGCGCGCCATCGCACCATGCGCGCACTCATCGACTGGAGCTACGACCCGCTCGGGGAATCCGAACGCCGACTGTTCCGACGCATCTCGGTCTTCCGCGGATCGTTCACCCTCGAGGCGGCCGAGCACGTATGCGCCGACGAGGCACTTCCCGCTGACGACGTTTTCGACATGGTTGCGCGCCTCATCGACCGGTCGTTGTTGTTGCTGGACGACACGCATGAATCAACGCGCTACCGCATGCTCGTCACAATTCGGGACTACGCGAGCGAGAAGCTCGACGAGAGTGGCGAGGCTGCCGGCGTACGCCGTCGCCACCTGGACTGGTTCGACGAGCGAGCGACCGCATTGGCGGCTGAGTTCGATGGCCCCGAGGTGCGTCGCGCGCTCGCGGCGATGGATGAGATCTACGGCAATGTCGCCGCAGCGTTGCGATTTGCGGCCAGTGCCGACCTGCACGACCAGGCGTTGGGTGTCGCGGTCCGTATCGCGGAGTACTGGCGCGCTCGCGGTCGGATGACCGAGGGTCGCGACATTCTGCTTTCGCTGTCGAACTCCGGTCGAGACCCGCTGATCGTGGCCAAGGCTCTGAGCCTGGCCGGTCACCTGTCGAGCTACCAGGGTGACTACGAGTCCGCATTGCGCCTCGGGTCGCAGGCGCTCGATCGCGCACGAGCGTTGGACGACACGGAGTTCACCGCGCATGCTGCGGCTCGGGTCGCATGGGCGTTGAGCCAGCTCGGCGATCTCGCCGGCGCTGAGCAACGCTTCATCGAAGCAACCCACGCATCCCAGCCGCGCGCCGCGTCACTGGCGTGGAACGGCCTGGGATCGGTGGCGTTCTTCCGGGAGCGGTACGCCGACGCTATTACCCATTACCAGCGTGGACTGGAGCTTGCGGAGCAAGCCGGGTTCGCGATCGGTGTTATCACCGCAAAGATCAACATTGCCGAGGCCTTTGTCGAGCTCGGCGAACCGAAGCAGGCCGAAGCGTTGCTCACTGACATTGCAGAGCAGATCCCGGACCTGCACTACTCGAGCATGCCGGTGTACTACGAGACGCTGGCCCGAGCATGTGAGCTCGACGGTCGCCACGACGAGTCACACCAACACCTCAGCGACGCCGTCCGCGTCGCCCGTGAACTCGGTGACGAGGCCACCGCTAAGCGGCTAGAAGGACAGCTCCGCTGAGAGCGACGCCCACGGCGAGTGCGTTCTGCATGCCGTGCACCACCATCGCCGGCCCGAGCCGAGCAGTTCGGCGTACTAACAGGCACTGGACGAACCCGAACGTAGAAATCTGCCCTGCTAGTTGAATGCGACCTGCCCAGGTGCTCGCCTGGGGCGCGTGGGCCAGTCCGAATATCAACGCATCGATGATGGCCGACGGCCAGAACGAGAACCGGCGCATCAGCGCGCGTAGCAACAGCCCCCGGAAGAGGAACTCCTCGACGACCGGTGCCATGACAACGGTCACCGCAACGATCACAAGGAGGCTGATGACGCTGTCGTTGGTGGAGATGTCGACGTTGGACTCGCGCTTACCGCTCAGCGGCAGCGTGATCAGGTAGAGCACGAGCGCGGCGACGAGCGTCGCGAGCAGCTGCCACCCGAACCACCGCAGACCCAGCCACAGATCGTGCCGCCTGGGCAGCTCCCATCCGAGCGCGCGGCGCCACCCTCCGGACTGCTTCGCTGCCTTGTGCGCACCGAACAGCACGGCGACGCCGAGCACGCCCTCACCAAGCGCGACGTACAGAGTCGGAGAGTCGACGAGCCAGTCGATGAGCCCGACGAGCACGAAGAAGACGACGATCCAGCCAATGGTCTTGAGGACTTCGCCGAGCCCCCAGTTGGTGCCCGGGAGGCTGGCCGCGATCTCGCGGTCGAGCGAGTAGCGCATGTCCAGATGAGCCGGCACCTGCTCCGGCACCGGAGTGCGATCGGGAGCGATCTCGCGCGACACGACCACCGGCACGTCGACCGGCTCCCAGAACCCCCAGTCGGGTGGGGCCGCGGGCCAATCAGGTGCAGGGTTCCAACCCGGCGCCGGCTGCCAGCCGACTGGCGGCGCGGGCCAGTTGGGAGGCGATCGGTACTGCTGCACCCGAGCGGCGGTGCCGGCGACCTCGACACCCTGCTCGTCCAAGAGAGCACGCAACCCACCGCTGTTCGCGCCGGCGGACTGCAAGGTCCAGGCAATGTCGCCGGCGGTTTGGGTCGCGGACGCGCGCCCCGACGGCCGGCCCGCCCACCGTGCGCGCAGAATCCGGCCGTCTGTCGTCACAACCGATGGCATCAGCCAGCGGCCTCCCGCGCTGCTCTCCATCACCACACCGGCGACCTGGTCGGACGGAACCCGGTGCGACTTCCAGATCCCCCGCACATGGACACGCGCCCCGTCGAAAGCCAGGCCGACCACGAACATCCGCAATGCCATGACGGCGAGCACGACCGCTAACACGCCCGCGAAGACGCGGCCGGCGACAACCGCCGTGTCGTCCGTCGTGCCCGCGAGGCCGACGAGAGCACCCAGCCCGGCCAGGATCGCGGCCGGGATGACCAGCCAGAGCGTGCGCCAGTTGCGTGTCACGTCTGCAGCAGCCGGTCCAGGGCAACCTCCGCGAAGTCGTGGGCCTCCCCGTCGACGGGCAGCAGCCCGCGTCGCGCCGCGGACAGATGCGCGCACGACGTGACGAGAGCCATGTGTGTGAACGCCTGCGGGGTGTTGCCCAAGTGCTCTCCTGTCGCGGGGTCAACCTCTTCGGCGTACAAGCCCACGTCATTGGCCAGCCCGAGGAGCCGCTCCAGAACCTGCTCTGCCTCATCGACACGGCCGGCGAAGGTCAACACGTCGACGAGCCAGAAGCTGCACAACAGGAACGCACCCTCGCCGCCAACGAGACCATCATCGGCGACGTACCGGTGCAGCAGGCCCGTGGAGTCCGACAGCTCGCTGATCACGCGCTCCACCGTCTTCACGACGGCAGGATCGTTGGCCGGCAACAAGCCGAGCGCGGGCACGAGCAGCGTCGCGGCGTCAGCGACATCGAAGTCGATTGCCTGCGGGAACCACCCCGGCGACGTTGCGCAGTTCATCAGGTAGTCGCGACACGCGTCGCGCTCGACCTCCCACCGCTCGTCGAACTGCAAGCCCAACATCTCCGCTACCTGCACGGCACGACGAAGGGCCAGCCAGCAGTTCACTTTGGAGTGCACGAAATGACGCGGCTCGTCGCGGACCTCCCAGATGCCCTGGTCCGGCTCGCGCCAGCGTTCGCAGCAGATATCCGCGAGCCCCGCGATGTAGTTCCAATTGTCTTCGGTGATGACGCCGCCGGCCTTGCAGAACAGGTACGCCGCTTCGAGCACTTGTCCGAAGCTGTCGAGCTGGAGCTGTTTGACCGCGCCATTGCCGATCCGGACGGGCCTGCTGCCGCGATGCCCGCCGAGATGGTCGAGCTCGACCTCGGGGAGCATTCGTTCGCCTTCGACGCCGTACATGATCTGCAGATCCTGCGGCCGGCCCGCGCCGGTGCGCTCGAGCCACTCCTTGAACGCAATCGCCTCGGCGCGCAAGCCGAGCACGAACAGGCTCGTCAGCGTCAACGTCGCATCCCTGATCCAGGTGTAGCGGTAGTCCCAGTTGCGCTCGCCGCCGATCTCCTCCGGCAGGCTCGTCGTCGCGGCCGCAAGCACGGCGCCGGTTGGCGCGTACGTCAACGCCTTGAGCACGAGCGCTGATCGGCGTACGGCGCCTGCGTGATCACCGTCGTACCTGCACTCCCCTAGCCAGTCCCGCCAGAAGCCGATCGTGTCGGCGAGCAACCGCTCCCACTCGCTCACATCAGGGTCCGGAACGTCGAGCGGAGCAGAGTGCGCAACGGTCCACGTCGCCTCGACCCACGCCGTCTCGCCTTCCTGCAGCGACCAGTCAGCGGCGAGGACGTCGCCACGCCGCAACGTATGCGCATCCCAACGTTCGAGTGGATGCGCCGACCGCACGCGTAACGCAGAACCGCCCCCGGTGAAGTCAGCGACGTGGGGCGTCGGTGTGCGCAGCCGTGGTACGACGAGGCCGTACTCGAACCGCGGAGTGACGCGCACCTGCGCGATCACCGAGCCTGCGGTGCAGGTGAGCCGTCGCAGCACACCGCGGCGAGGTGTCACCTGTGCCGGACGCTCGGCGTTGAACGGCGCCACCGGCATACAGTCGGTCACCTCGAGTTGACCGTCAGCCGTCGTCCACGTCGTCACGAGCACATTGGTGTCCTCGAGATACGCACGCGACACCTCGGCGTCGGCCACGCGCACGGCGAAGTTGCCCCCGTGCTGGTCGTCGAGCAGGTGGCTGAAGATCGACGGCGAGTCGGGCCGGGGAAAGCACAGCCAGTCGATGCTGCCGTCACGACCCACGAGCGCGTTCGTATGGCAGTCGCCGATCAGCGCGTAGTCGGCGATGCGGTTCGCTCGTCGGGCGGAACTCATTGCCCGGAGGCTACCCAGCGACGACTACTTGGGG
Organism: Frankiales bacterium; assembly: GCA_033851265.1. Lineage (GTDB taxonomy): Bacteria > Actinomycetota > Actinomycetes > JAWWOW01 > JAWWOW01 > JAWWOW01. Next base: position 5,708 of record JAWWOW010000004.1, on the reverse strand, counting down.
AGGGACTGGCTGCCTTTGAGGACGGGCTCGAACAGGTCACCGTGCTTGTCGACCCGCGCAAGGACGTCGTCGGTGACGAAAACGAGGTCCTCTGGTGCCTCGCAGCCCTCGACTTCGTCCCAGGTGATCGGGGTCGAGACAGTAGGCCGCGCCCGCGCGCGCATCGAGTAGACCGCGATCGTTGTCTTCGCCGCGTTGTTCTGTGACCAGTCGACCAACACCTTGCCGCCGCGCAGGTCCTTCTTCATGTTGGACACAACAAGATCCGGGTGCGCGTCCTCGAGCCGCTCGGCAACCTCGCGGGAATATGCGTGGACCTTCTCCCAGCCGCTTCGGCCGTTGAGTGGCACGTAGAGCTGCATGCCCTTCGACCCGCTCGTTTTCGGGTACGCCGACAACCCGTCCTCGCCGAGGGTTTCTCGCAGCAGCAGCGCGACCTCACAGCACTCGACGATCGTTGCGGGTGGTCCCGGGTCGAGATCGAAAACCATCGTGTCGGGGTTCTTCGGCTTGCCCTTCGCGTCGACTCGCCACATCGGCACGTGCATCTCCAAGGTGGCGAGGTTGGCGGCCCACACCAGGCTCGGCAAGTCATTGATGAGCGCGTAGTCGATGGTCGTGCGGTTCTTCGTCGAACCCGGCGACGGAAGCTGCACGGTCTTCACCCACGGCGGCCGATGCTTCGGAGCGTTCTTCTCGAAGAAGAACTTGCCGTCGACACCATCCGGATAGCGCTTGAACGTGAACGGCCGGTTCTTGAGATGCGGCAGCATGACCGGTGCGATCCGGGTGTAGTAGTCGATGACTTGCCCCTTGGCAAAGCCAACCTCGGGATACAGCATCTTGTGGAGGTTCGACAGCGTCAGCTCGCGGTTGCCGACGCGGACGGCGACCTTCTCAGGACTCACGGACGACCTCGCTCGGCGACTTGTCGGGGCGTAGCCCGCGCCACGCGGGGTGACGTAATCGTCCCTCACGTGTCCACTCGCTGAAGCGCACCTCACCGACGAGCTGTGGTGCGACCCAGTGCGCATCCTTGGCGTCGGCGCGCGGCACCGGCGTACCGAAGGGCGACTCGTCGCGCTCGAGCGGCTTGAGCATGGCCTCCAGGTCATGCAACATCCGATCGGTGAAACCGGTGCCGACGTGACCGACGTACTGCAGCGCGTCGTTCTCATCAGGAATGCCGAGCAGCAACGATCCGATGGAGTTTGCGCGCCGACCTTGACCCGGCTTCCACCCGCCGATGATGACCTCCTGGGTCCGTAGGTTCTTCACCTTCTCCCAGGAGTCCGAGCGCTTCCCCGGGGAGTACTTCGAGTCGAGCCGCTTGGCGACGATGCCTTCGAGGCCTTGCTCTTTGGACGCTTCGAACACCGCTTTGCCGCCGCCCTCGAACCACGGTGGCGTCTGCCAGTTGGACCCCGACAGCTTCAGGGAGTCGAGCACCGCACGGCGTTCGGTGTACGGCGCGTCGACCAGCATCCGTCCGTCGAGGTAAAGCACGTCGAAGATGAGATACGTGATGGGGATCTCTCCCATCAGCCGGCGGATCGCCGCCGCCTGGGTCACGTGCATGCGTGGTTGCAAGGCCCCGAACGACGGTCGCCCTTGCTCGTCCATGGCGACGATTTCGCCGTCCAGAACGACCAAGCGGGAGCCGAGCGACGCTGCCAGCTCCCGGATCTCCGGGTAGGTCGCGGTCACGTCGCGGTCGTTGCGCGTCAGCACCCGCGGCCTACCACCGTCGACGTAGACGACAGCGCGGACGCCGTCCCACTTGAACTCGTAACCCCACTTGTCGTCGTCGCGCGGCAGCTTGTCGCGCAAGGTGGCGAGCATCGGCTTGATCAGCTTGGGCATGGGTTCCCACCCCTCGACGGGTGGGTCCATGCGATGGATCATCCAGTTCTTGCCCTTGGTCTTGAACAACACATAGCGACCGCTGACCCGCTCGCCGTGCAGCACGACCTTGACCTCGCGCTCGTCCCACTTCTCGCACTCGTAGGTGCCGCGGTCCCACAAGATGACGTTGCCGCCGCCGTACTCGCCCTCGGGAATCTCGCCCTCGAACGTCGCGTACTCGATCGGGTGGTCCTCGGTCTGTACGGCGAGGTGGTTCGTCTTCGGGTCCATCGGGATGCCCTTGGGCACCGCCCATGACACGAGCACACCGTCGCGCTCGAGTCGAAAGTCCCAGTGCAATGCGCTTGCGTGGTGCTCCTGGATGACGAACGTGTCGTTGTTGCCTTTGGGCAAGGGGCCGGCCTTGGGCACCGGCTCCGGGGTCTTCTTCGGGTCGCGCTTCCCCCGGTACGTCAACAGCTTGCTGTCTGACGCCGCAGCCTTCTTTCGCGCCGGAGTCTTCGTCGCCACGTGCGAATCCCTACCCACAAAGTCGCGGTCGACCGACGCGGACGTCGACACCTTCGGAGAAGTGGACGATCGGATCCCCGCATGGAGCGGGTAATCCGGTCGCCAGCACGAGCTCATCATCGAGGTGCGCGACCCTTGCTCGGTGCAGGGGCCACGGCGGGTGGTCCGCCCGGGCGTGCCAGTTCCGACCGAGGTGATGCGACCAGAGTGCGAACCGCGCAGTGAGGTAGTGCTCGAAGGTCGTTACGTCTGACGCGGCGATGGGGCTACCGATTTCGACTCGCGATAGGTGCGCTGCCGGGGCATGTGGTCGGTGCCGCACGGAGGTGTAGTCAACCGTGTTCCCCCTGCGTTGAACCTGCATCCGCGCCCAGTAGTAGGGCAAGCCCCACGCCCCACGCGCGGCAAGAACAGCAGGGAGGCGCGCCGCATCGAGCGACATGAACCACACGCCGGTTTCACCGCGGGGGCCGCGCGCGTAGGTGCGGACGTTCGTCTCCGGGAATCGCGATAACCAGGGCACGGCAGGGGCGCGCGGAAACGCAACGGTCATCGTGAAAGGGACGAGTCCGACCCACGCGTGTCCGTCGTACGTCTCGACCGTCAGGCCGGGTGGCAGTAGACGTTGCACGGCGTCAGCGGGATACGGCCAATGCATGAACGTGAGCGTGAGCCACTGCATGCGCATGACTGCGCGCTCAACCCGGACGCTTGGGACAGCTGGATGGAAGGGCTGTTCGGTCACTCGCCCATCTTTTCGGCCACTGCTGCGGATAGCATCCTGCGATCATGACGTACGCCGACGGGGTTCAGCCGGCCTCGGTCGGCGCGAGAGTGGTCGCGGCCCTCATCGACCTGGTGCCCACACTTGCCTTGTTCTTTCTGCTCGCCAAGACGGTTGGAACGTGGGAGACGGGGGGTGGCCAAACCCGAATTGAATTGCACAACGGGGCCGCCCTGCTCTATGTGGTGCTGGTTCTCGCCTACTACCTCTTCTTTGAGCTCCTGTTCAGTCGCACACCCGGGAAGATGGCGCGTGGTCTCGTCGTCGTCGATGTGAACGGGTCGAAGGCCCGACCCTCCCAAATGGTGGGTCGCAACCTCATGCGGATCGTTGATTTCGCTCCGGCCTTCTACTTGATCGGATTTGTTGCAGTTATCGCGAACGACCGCAACGCGCGGTTGGGCGACCTGGCAGCGAAGACTGCAGTGGTTCAGGGCCGGTGACGCGCCCTCCGGTGGTCCGGGAGACGCGAAACGTCTACACGCCGTGCATGGATTGCCGCTACTTCGTGCTCGAGAACGGCCCTTCACGTCCGCGAGTTAGTCGTTCAGACCCCGCTGGCAATGACGTCTGGCAGCGCGTCCCAGATCACCGGCACCTTGCGCATCACGAGTGCTGAATCGAGCCGGACGGCGCCTGGAGGAAACCGCGTCGCGTCCTCGAAGAACGTTGACTGCGCGCGCAAGACGCGGCATGGCTCGACTCGCCAGGCGTGCGTACTGAGTTGGACGGATTCAAGTCGGCTCCCGTCTCGGCCAGGAGAGAAACCGACCGCTCCGCGCTCAAAGAACTTGGACGCTTCATTCACGTTCGCGAAGAGCCGGCTCCCTTCGAGATCCCGCTCAACGCGCACCTCCACGTCGACCGTGACGTCTCCGTCGTTAGATGTGAACGCCACCTCCAAACTCTCGTGCGTCTCCACAACCTTGAACTTGGCGTGATGATGCGCTCCTGGAAACAATCGACCACCGAGCAGCACGGTCAACAGGGATGCGGTGTCGCGGCGAGGAATGAAGACGCCGGACCGAAGCCCGGCGTCGTCGTCCCACTCGACCGCGACGCGATGGGCTGCGTTCTCGCTCGTCAGACCGAAGGGCTTCGGCGCCCAGCGCGGACGGATCTTCCCTAGACGAATGAGGCAGATCCCCGCGACGGCAGCACCCTCGACCAGCTGCGGCCGAAACGGAGCTGGTAGGAGTCCCTCGAGCGCGGCCGGGTCGACCTGGTAGTTCACCAGCAATCGACGCTCAATCTCACCCGCGATCTGAGGCAGCCGCACAGCGCGACCGTATCTTCCGTCTGACGGGCAGCCGATAACGCTGGCCCTCGCGTTACCGATCGGACCTTCGCGATCGCTATTTGGGTGGCTTCGTAGTCTTCTTGGCGAGGCGTTTGGCGATAGGAGCAACCTCGTCGAGGTCGCCGCCCGCTACCGCGTCAACAAGGTCGTAGGCCTCGTCATTGGTAAGGGTCAGCCGTATCCCGTTGAGACCGTAGAAGGCGATGACGGCGGCCAGGGCGAGGCGCTTGTTTCCGTCCACGAGTGCGTGGTTACCGGCGATGGAGTGGAGGAGCGCCGCGGCCTTGGTGTGCACCGTCGGATAGGCATCCTTGCCGAAAGCAGTGGCCTGTGGCCGAGCAACGGCGGACTCCAGCAAGCCCACATCACGCAGCTGGACCTCGCCGAGAGTTCGCTTTGCCACGTGCAGCAAATCATCGAGGTCGAGATAGATCACCGACCGAGACGCTCCAGCGCCTCCGCATAACGGGGCAGTTCTTCGTCCAGCACACGATCGAGCAGCTCACGCTTACTCGTCCGCTCGATGTAGTCCCGCACTGCCTCGCGGGCCACCTCCTGCATCGAGCGACCCTCGTACTCGGCACGGCGGCGCAACGCTTCAGTCTCTTGGTCGTCGAGTCGCAACGTCATCGCCACGCCCGCGATGATACCATAAGTGATACCATTCGGGAACGCTGCTTCAGGTCGTTTTCTACTAGCTGACGAGGGCGTCGACGGCCAGCGCCAGGTCGACAGCGTGCTCCGCTTCGATCGGCGAGCCATCGAGGGACCACTGCCGCGATAAGCAGACGTCGCAGATCTCGATGACCAGCACCCGGCTGTCGCCCAATGCGACCGGGACCGCGCGGCGAGGCCATCCGCAGCACTTCGGGGCGATTGGGTCCATACCTATATATCGGCGGGCAGGAGGTGCGAATACATAGACGAGAGCGTCTAAAGCAGCTCAGATGGCGTGGCGCTGCGACGGCAGGTCGTCGACACGGAATTGCGCAATCGATGAGCGGAGTTCGGCGGCGAGGACGTTGAGTTGGGCGGCTGCTGCGGCGGCTTGTTTGGACCCGACGGCGTACTGCCGGCTGACGTCAGAGACCTGGGTCATCGCCCCCACCACCTGATCGGAAGCGGAGCGCTGCTGCTGGGTCGCGATCGAGATCTCCTTCGCCGCGGTCGTGGTCTCATCGACCATCCCCGAGATCCGTTCCAACGCCTCAACCACCCCCCGGGCCAGCTCGGTCCCGGTCCGGACCT
>JAWWOW010000007.1:0-258261 GCA_033851265.1 Frankiales bacterium | reverse complement strand
TTCGACGTCAAGGAGAAGACCTACGCTCCTCTGACGCACTCGTTCCCGTACGACAACGAGAACTTCCCGCTGCCGTAACCGCACACGCGTTGGCCAGCCACACAGGGCCTTTAGGGGCGGTGTGGCTGGCCAATTCGCGTGTGAACAGTCCACACTGTCGCGCTGCCCACTGACTTCCTCGGCTCAGCAGATTCGGTTAGCTAACTCGTGGGCGCAGCCGCGCGGACGTCGGGTTCGGTCACGAACTCAGTCGAATCCATGTTCCTCGTCATGTGCCAGTAGTCCACGATCTTGAACGGGTTGTTGACGACGACTCGACCCTTCGAGTTCCGGTAGTAGGTGTCCATGCCCGGGTGCGTCCACACCATGTTCTCGTGCGCGGCGTCGACGCGTTCGTTGTAGTTGGTGAACACCTCCTCCTTGACCTCGATAGCGCCAAGCCGTGCAACTCGCATGTAGTCGATGACGTCCATCACGTACTGGATCTGGCGCTCGAGGACCGTAATCAGGCTGCCACCGTGTCCGAACTGCGTGTTCGGACCGTAGAGACAGAAGAAGTTCGGGAACCCCGGGACCATCGCCCCGAGATAGGCGCGCGCATCGTCGCCATCCCAGACATCGTGCAACGCCTGGCCGGCTCGACCGCGGACCTCCATCGGTGCGAGAAAGTGCACGACGTCGAAGCCGGTCGCGTAGATGATGACGTCGACCTCGATCTCGCGACCGTCCCCCGCGATGAGTCCCTTCTCGGTGATCTCCTTGACGCCGGTGTTGATGAGCTCCACGTGAGGCATGGCGAGCGTCCGGAACCAGCCGTTGTCCAACAGGATCCGCTTGCCGTACGGCGGATACGTCGGAAGCACGTCGTCGAGCAGGTCCTGGCGATCGCCGAGCTCGTGCACGATGTGTCGCGTGAAGAACTGCCGGTGCCCGTCGTTGATCGAGTTGAGCGAGCGTTCGGGATGCGGCCAGGTTGGGTCCTTCTGAAGCGAGGGATGGATCTTGTCGTTGTAGGCCCAACCGAGCCGCAAGCGGTACCAGGCGTAGTAGTACGGCACCGTATCCAGGAGATAACGGACGCCCTGCGGTATCTCCTTGCGGAACTTCTCGAATGGCACGGCCCACTGTGACGAGCGGGTGAAGACGAACAGTTTCTCGACCGTCTTGGCGATCTCGGGAACGACTTGCATGGCGCTCGCACCGTTGCCGATGACCGCAACGCGCTTGCCAGCAAGCTCGATCTCTTCCTTCGGCCAGCGCGCCGTATGCGCCGCCGCGCCCTTGAACTTCTCGGCACCCTTGACGTTCGGCATCTTCGGCTTGTTGAAGGCACCAACCGCTGTGATCAGCAGGTCAGCAGAGACCTCCTCGATCGCACCATCGGGCGTGCGAAGCTGCACCGTCCACCGCTGTGTCTCCTCCGAGTAGTCCGCCGACAACGCCTCGGTGCGAAAACGAATGCGTGGACGAATCCCGAAGTCGTCGGCGAGTCCCTCGATGTACGCCGCGATCTCGTCACGCAACGCGAAGTAGTGCTTCCAGTCATTTGGTGCGAACGAGAACGTGTACAGGTGGCTCGGCGTGTCTACGCCGCAGCCCGGGTAGCGGTTCTCCTGCCAGACGCCGCCAACGTTCTCGCCCTTGTCGACGATGGTGTAGGCGATGCCGACCTGATCGAGATGAGCCGCAGCGCCGAGCCCAGACACACCAGCCCCGATGATCAGCGCGGTCATAGCGGCGGGCGGCATGTCGGGACCGTGGCCGCCGTGCTCACCGATATGACGTGGCGTGTCGAACCGATGGCCAGGCGCGGGCGCTTGGCCGACAGCTCGCCGGTGCGCTAGCTCGATCTCCTCTTTGATGATGGGGGCGTAGTCGAGCGGAACTACTTCACCCATGCAGATGGTCATCATCTCGATGATCAACTCATCGGAGGCGTCGAGCAGAGCGGGCGGCTGTCCCTCGCGCCAAGCCAGGATGGCTTCGAAGGCTGCGTCGCGGATCTGCTCCTGCACCTCGTCCGCTAGGCCCCCGGTGTCGTTGTCTTCCAACCCCCTGGCGCGCGTGGGCCGGTAGTCCTCGGCCAGCCAGCTCAACTCGCCGGTCAGCTGGACGAGCACCATCAGCAGGGTTGGCACGTTCGCGACCGCAACCGCATCCCGCAGCTGCTTGACATCGTGCTCTGCCAATGTGGTCTTCGCGCGCTCGTCGTTCATTGCGTTGCCTCCTATAGACCTACTGAACGATCAGTAGGTGCTTCTCTTCCGGATGCAGCTCTGGCAGGAAAACACTGATCGGGTCGCGGTCATTGGAGAGCCTCACTGCGAGCCGTCCAGAGGGAGTCCCTGAATTGCGGGGCTGCCAGGGCGATGAGTGCCTCGGCGCGCGCGTCGATGCTCAGCATCGAGAGGTCGGTCGCTCCGTGCTCGGTCACGACGTACTGGACAGTCGTGCGCGGCAAACTGTGCGGCACGCCTTCTAGTCGCGGCACAATCCGGGAGAACTCACCGTCACGAGCTGTCGACGGAAGCGCGACAACGCACACTCCGCCATCTGAGCGGCGGGCACCGTCGGCGAAGTCCGGTCCTCCCCCGACCCCGCTGATCTGTTGGCCGGCCAGAACCTCGGCGTTCACGTTGCCTTCGAGATCGATCTCGATCGCGGAGTTGATCGAGACGAAGCCGGGCACTTGCGCGATCTCACCGACGTTCGCGCAAACGTCGTAGTCGACGAGCTCGACTCGATCGTTGTTGTGGAGCCACTCGAAGACACGCCGCGTGCCCATGACGTCGTGCGTGCGCACGGCGGGCCCAGGACCATCACGCAACATGCCGGCGTCGTCAAGCGTCACGACTCCGTCCGTGACCATGCCCCAGATCCCAAGGTTGCGACGGCCGGACTCACGCAACGCCACGAGCACGGCCTCGGGAACGGCGCCGAATCCGACCTGCAGCGTTGCACCGTCGACAATCAACGGTTCGATCCGCGCTGCGATCCGGGACGAGATCTCGTCGCAGGGCGCACCCGTGTGTTCCCTGACTTCCTGCTCGTGTGTAACAACGAAGGCGGCATCGTCCAACTTGATGCGGCACGGACCTGGGACATTCGGCATGGCGGGGTTGACGTGGGCGATGAGCATGCTCGCCGACCGTGCCGCGGCGTACACATAGCTGCCGGAGACACCGAGGCTGCAGTAACCGTCGGCGTCAGGTGGTGCAACCTGCACAACAACGACGTCGTCAGCACGGATGCGGCGAATGAAGTTGATGACCTGCGAGGCCCGCAGCGGGTAGGAGTCGATGAGACCTGCTTCAGCGAGCCCGCTGATCTGGCGCGCGACGTGCCAGGTGCCATAACGGAGCCGTCCCCGGTGCGGCTCGTCGACGAAGGGGTACTTGCCGAGCAGCAAGCCACTCCACACCCGGCTGCCATCAAGTCGCTCCGACTCGAGAGCGAGTGCATCCTCGATCCCGAGCGGCGTCGCACAGGTCGGCGGCAGCAGGATGGATGAACCCGCCGGGATTCGGCGTATGCACTCGCGAAGCGGCGAATTTTCGTCCATCGTGTTACCGCTCCGCCGACTCTGTCATTGCGATGCCACATCCGCCGGGAGCCCGTACTGCGGCAGGTGCCCGCTCGGCACTGCCGTCATGCTGCCCGTCCCCTGGCTGTCGAACGGCCCGCCGCCTACGCGCACGTTCACGGGCTGGATGCGGTGCCAAGGACGACGGACGGCGCCGTCCTCGTAGACAACATCGGCGGGGTGAGAGACATCCCACGTTTCGAATTCCTCATGATGTTCGCCGCGCCACACTCCGAGGCCCTTGCCGTCACGGAATCCCCCGCTGTAACCGAGTCCGGGCATGGCGATCGAGGACCCCAGCGCAGCGCATTCCAGTTGCAGCACCTGGCCATCCTCGAGCGTGACGTCGAGATGGATCGTCTGGAACCGACGAGTGTCGGGAAACAGCTCGAGCCGGAAGGTGACGTCGGCAACATCGAGGTCAACAGGCTGCCCGGAGCGTGTGTCGCGCAAGGTGGCGGTGGCATATTCGCGCTCGTCGCCCCGCTCGGAGATGTTGACGTGCCCGGCGAGCTCCGGCGTGGAGAAGAACAGAAACATCATGATGTAGCCGCGTTCCTGCAATGCGGGCTTGGGACCCGTGACAGGTTCGCGGACTCCCATGCGTGGTCGCACACCCCAGGAGTGGTCCCGGCAGGCCCACCAGTTGTCGACGTCGACTCGCTCACCTTCGATGTCGAGCCACCCGGAGACTGATCCCACCTGGTTGAAGCGGGCGTAGTGCTGCCGCACTCGACCTCTGAGTCGCTCGAAGTGCAGGTCCTCCTCTTCGACGGGGAGAGCGGCATCCCACCGCAGTTGTCCATGGACCGGGTGCGCTCCGGCGCTGACGGTTAGCTCGAAGCTCTCCAATGGGCGTACGACGTCGACCTGGACAGGGCCACAAACCGGAAGGAATGTGGGCCGCAGCGAGCGAGACACACGCAGGTTGTGCTGCCGGCCGGCGTGTACGACGGCGAAGCCGGCATCCATGACATCCATGTTGTTGTAGACACCCATGGTGAGTTGGACGGCCCCAAGGCCGGCGGGTTCATAGATCGCGAACCAGTAGCGGTCATAGAAGCGCGGGTCACTGGTGTGCACATGGTCGAACGTTGTCGGCAACTGGTGCCACAGCGTGTCGTCCATCGGTGTCAGCATTGAGTTGGTTCCTAGGCCTTCGCGCTCGTGGGAGCAGCAATGGCCATCCGGAACGGGTAGCGCCGCGTGCGCTCGACGAGATGCTCCTTGATTCGTTGCTGGAGTGCAGCGGCGTCCGTCTGCGGCGCTAGTTGGTGGATCGCCTCGGCCAACAACCCCCGCAACTCGGAGTTGCGTCGCTCGAGGTCCTCCAGCGAGCTCGAGGGGAGCTCCTGCTTCACGGCATCCGTGATGCGCTGCCCCAGATCGTCATCGACATGTGGCCCAGCGTCTTCGAGCAACGCTGCGGTGCCGGTGGTGTCCCACTCCAGGAACGGCAGAATGTGGACCCACGCGCCTTCGAGCATCGCGAGGTTCTTGACGATGCCGCGGAGCACTTGCGATGGATATCCCTCGCGTAGCTCCGGCGCGATGATCTCGTCGAGGATCCGTCGAATTCCGGATAGCTGATCCGTCATGCCAGGTCGCACAACAACACCCCTCTAGTCAGCCTGCTCGGCGACATCCATGAGCTCGAACATCACCCGGTACAGCGACATCGGCGCCTGGTAGATGACGTCGAAGTTGCCTTCGACGAAGACCGAGATACCGGTAAGGATGATGGTGGCGAGCTTGTAACAGGAGAAGACGTTCCACCACGTCAGCTCCGACTCAGTGACCTGGAAGCCGGTCTCCGCGACGTAGTGCTCGATGATCTGCTTGCGCTGCCAGAGCTCCGGGATCTGGTGCTCTCGGGAACGGTAAGGATTAGTGATCCAACCCAAGTCCTCGAGCGGGTCACCCAGGTGCGCGAGCTCCCAGTCGAGCATGGCCGAGATGTCGTTGCCCTGCAGCAGTGCATTGCCAGGCTTGTAGTCGCCGTGCACCAGGACCGTGCGTTGGGACTTCGGCGCACGCGCCTTGAGCCAGCTGATCGCGAGTTCCATCTCGGGGTGTGGCTCGAGCTGCGTTCCCCTGAGTACGCCCTCCCACCGCTCCACCTCGGCCACGGACGCCATCGGGCCGGGATCGGTGAGCACGCTGTCCAGGCCGAGCGAGCGCCAATCGACCAGATGGATCTGTCCCAGCAGGCCCACCAGCCCGCGGGCCAGACCCAGCCGCACGTCGGATGAACGGCTTCCGTTGAGAACAAACCAGTCGCACTCGCCGTCCTCACGCACCATGACCATGCTCGGCCGCCCGACAAACTTGCCGTCCTCGTCAAGCCACAGCACACGGGGCGTTGGCAACGATGAGCTTTCGAGCGGCTTGAGGACGTCGAACTCGGTCCGGCGATCCGTTTCGAGCAGGCTTCCTTCCGGGTCGCGGCGCAGGATCAGTGGCAGCCGCACCGCATCGCCACCCTGGTTCCACTCGCCCTCAAATATCCAGTTCTCGCGGGACAAGCCTTCCGAGATCCTGCGCAGGTCCTCGATACGAATGTCTTGCGCATCCGGCAACTCGTGGTGCATGAGCTCCAGCAGACCCTTGTGGACGACGTCTTCAGTGGCGGTCATGGATGTCCCTACTCGTCGGCGGTGGTGCTGTCGATCCGGTCCGAGATCGCGTTGACCACAGTCGGATCAGCGAGGGTGGTCACGTCGCCGAGTTCGCGGTGCTCGGCGACGTCGCGCAGCAGCCGCCGCATGATCTTGCCGCTGCGAGTCTTCGGCAGCTCGGGAGTGATGAGGATTTGCCGCGGCTTCGCGATCGGCCCGATTTCACGGGCGACGTGGTTGCGTAACTCGGCGGCGAAGTCCGCGCCGCGCGCCTCGTCATCCGCGACCGAACCTTTGACCGTGACGAAGGCGACGATCGCCTGTCCGGTGGTCGGATCGGAAGCGCCGATCACGGCCGCTTCGGCGACCGACGGGTGGCCAACCAGTGCGTGTTCGACTTCGGTTGTGGAGATGCGATGACCGGAGACGTTCATCACGTCATCGACGCGGCCGAGCAACCAAACGTCGCCGTCATCGTCTTTCTTTGCGCCATCCCCGGCGAAGTAGCGGCCCGGGAAACGCGACCAGTAGGTCTCTTTGTACCTCGCGTCGTCACCCCAGATACCGCGCAGCATGCCCGGCCAGGGCTCATCCACTACGAGGAAGCCACCGCCACCGTTGCCGACCGGGTTCCCCTCGTTGTCGACCACCTGCACCGAGATGCCGGGTAGCGCGCGCATCGCGGCGCCCGGCTTGGTCGCCGTCATCCCCGGCAGCGGGGAGATCATGATGCCGCCCGTCTCGGTCTGCCACCAGGTGTCGACGATCGGACACCGGTCGCCGCCGATGACCCGGCGGTACCACATCCAGGCCTCCGGGTTGATCGGCTCGCCGACCGACCCGAGCACCCGCAACGAGGACAGGTCGTGGCCGGCCGGTAGTTCCTCGCCCCACTTCATGAACGTCCGGATCGTGGTCGGGGCGGTGTAGAGGATCGTCACGCCATAGCGCTCCACGATCGACCACCAACGGTCCTGTGTCGGGGAGTCAGGCGTCCCCTCGTACATCACCGACGTCGCACCGTTGGCCAGCGGGCCGTAGACGATGTAGCTGTGCCCGGTGACCCAGCCGATGTCGGCGGCACACCAGTAGACGTCGGTCTCCGGTTTGTGGTCGAAGACGTAATGGTGCGTCATCGCGGCCTGCGTCAAATAGCCGCCGGTCGAATGCAGAATCCCCTTCGGCTGGGCCGTCGTACCGCTGGTGTAGAGGATGAACAGCGGATGTTCGGAGTCGTGCGCCTCGGCTTCGTGACTTTCCGGCTGCCGATCGACCACCTCGTGCCACCAGCGGTCGCGATCGGGATTCCATTCGATGTCTTGTCCGGTACGACGCACCACGAGCACGGTCCCGACGTCCGGAAGTTCCTTGCACGCGTCATCGACGGCCGGCTTGAGCGCGCTTGCGGCACCGCGGCGGTAACCGCCGTCGGCGGTGATGATGATTTTGGCGGCGGCGTCCTCGGTGCGGCTCTTCAATGCGTCGGAGGAGAAACCACCGAAGACGACCGAGTGCGGAGCGCCGAGCCGGGCACACGCGAGCATCGCGATCGCCGTTTCCGGGATCATCGGCATGTAGATCACGACCCGGTCGCCGGTCACAACGCCGAGCTCGGTCAGTGCGTTCGCGGCCTTGCAGACCTCGCGATGCAGTTCTGCATACGTGATTGTCCGGGTGTCACCGGGTTCGCCCTCCCAATGGAAGGCGACTCGGTCGCCAAGGCCGGCGTTGATATGTCGGTCCAGGCAGTTGACGCTGACGTTGAGCCGGCCGCCGACGAACCACTTGGCATAGGGCGCTTCCCACTCCAACGCCGACGTCCACGGCTGCGCCCACTCGAGCCGCTGTGCCTGCTTTTCCCAGAAGCCGACACGGTCGTTTGCAGCGTCGGCGTACAGGTCTGGCGTCGCGTTGGCGTGGGCGGCGAGCTCGACGGGAGGCTCGAAGCGCCGGTTCTCATGCAGCAGCGCCGAGAGGTCGCCCTCACCTTTCTCGGTCGTCACAGGCGCTCCTTGACAAGGCTGGCTGGCGCTGCCTTGGCTTCTCGCAGGAAGTCGGATGGATGTCGCAGCGCGCCTCGCGAAGTCCGGACACGGCGGCCTACGTCTAGCCTTTTTGCCGGACTCCTTCCACCACCATGCTCGTCCCCTTCGCAAGGCGATGCGCGCCGTCTTGAGGATCGAGTTCGGCGAGTGCGTCGGAGATGACTTCGAGGGAAATGGGTGCGCTACTGCCGCTTGCATAGAGGGCACCCAGGAATCCGTCGAGGTCGAACTCACCGTCGCCGGGGATCTGCCGGTAATGAAGGGTCTCGTTCAGGAAGTTGGGATCGACAGGTTTGGCCGGACCGTCGTCGAGCTGGATCATCACGACGTGCTCCGCTGGGATAGCGCGGATCAAATCCAGGTCGTTGGCTCCCCGAGTGTGGTGCCAGCTGTCGACGCACAAGCCACTGTTGGGGCGGCCGGCCTCACGAACAATCCGGGTGGCAACGCCTGCATCAGGGATGTTCGTCGTCGGGACGAACTCGAGTGCGACCTTCAAGCCCACCTGAGCTGCCTGGTCGCACAGTCCCGCAAATCGCTCGACAACGTCAGGCTCGAGTTCGTCGGTGTCGAAGGCGCCAACCGCTTGGATGTGTCGCGCTTCGAAGAGTTCGGCAATAGCCCAGAATTCCTTGAGGTCGTCCGCCGTGGTGTAGACGAGACCGCCGCCGAACGGCACGCCAGTGGCAGCCGCAGGGACCGCCATTCCGAAGACTGCCTCGAGTTCCACGATCCGAACTCCGTTGGCGTCGAGGACGGCTTTCATCTCCGGGCCGCTCATCTCCGACGATGAGACCTGTTGAAACGTCGGGAGACTGATCCCCAATGCGTCGAAGCCGGCTGCTGCCGCGACTTCGACGCGCTCGCGAAAGGACGAAGCATTTAGCGATGTCATGTTGGCGAGGATGAGCATCTGCTCCGAGCCATTGATGTTGAGCATCATTCTCCCTTGTGCGGCGGTGTCTCAATCGCCTCGGCCGCTTGCGTCACGACCTCGTCGAAGAGACTCAGTTGTCGATTTTGACTAGGTCCTCGTCTGCCCCACCGACGGCGCCAGGCAAGACTGGTTCGGAAGCCGGCACGCGACGACTGGTCTCGTCCTTGTGGAGCACGCCGTCCTTCATGATGGCGAGCAAGTTGTCAGCGTTCTGAAGGATGGAGATGTCCTGCAGCGGGTCGCCGTCCACGATGAGCAAGTCGGCGAGGAAGCCTTCCTTGATGCACCCGAGGTCGTCCATCATCATGATCTCGCCACCGAGCTTCGTGGCGGCAACGATGGTCTCCATCGGAGTGAAGTCAAGGAACTTCACGAAATGCTCGAGGTCGCGAGCGTTCGTGCCAAGCGGGTTCCAGGCCAGCGCACCGTAGTCGCCACCCGGCAGGACGCGGACTCCGCGACTCTTGAGTTCCTTCATGTTGATCACAGCGGCCTCGAGCTGCACATCCATGCCAAGCGCAGTGACAACTTCCGGGCCGATGCCGTACTCGGCGGCGTCATAGACGGTGGAGATGACGAAGCCCATCGCAGGGACCACGAAGTGCTTGTCCTTGTTCTCCTCGAGCATGTCGAGCGCTTCGGAGTCACAGGTGTCGGCGTGGTAGACGAGCTCGACGCCGTGGCGCACGCACATCTTGACCGACTCGGCGTTTCGCGCGTGCGCGGCCACTCGCAGTTTTCTCGACCGGGCTACCTCGACAACGGCGGCGACCTCGTCGTCGTTCATCGTGGTCATGCCCATCTTCGCGAACGGCACGAACTCGTCACCGGAGATGTCGATCTTCAGGGTGTCAACACCTTCACGGGCGTACCAGCGCGAGGTCTTGCGGAACTCGTCCGGTCCGTCGCAGATGACCTCGACGGAGTGCCGGTCGAGATGCGACAGCCGTACGTCGCCCACGCCGCCGGTGACCGTCATCTCCGGTGAGGCGACGAGCATCCGCGGGCCGACCATTTCGCCGGCATTGATCGCGTTACGGACGACGAGGTCAAGGCGTGCCTTGGCAGACGCTGCGCAACAGAGGCTGGTGAAGCCCTGATCGAAGAGCAGCCGAGTCTGGCGCGCAGTGATCAGGGTGTGCTCTTCCGGCGGGATGATCCCCATACCGTCGAGGGCGGTGGCACCAGTGAAGCTCGGGTGGGCGTGCGCCTCGATCAGACCCGGCATCAGGGTGGCGCCGCCGGCGTCGACAACGGTAGATCCGGGCTGCGGCGAGAAACTGCCGTCTTTGACGATCTTGCTGATGCGGTTCTCATCGATGATGACGTCCCCGGAGTAGGGGTCAGCCCCCGTGCCGTCGATGACACGTGCGTTCCTGATGTAGGTCTGTGCCATGCGATTCACTCCTAGGTCCCGGGGAGGCTATTCGAGATTTCGAACTCGGTTTCCGAACCAGAAAGTAGAGTCGCACTGCCCCTACCCACTGTCAAGACGTTCGCGGTGATCAGGTTCGACGACTGGTGCGCGCGGCCAGGGCAACTGCCGTGATCAGCGCGACGCCGTTGAAGAGGTCGTCGACGTACGGCGGCGAACCACCCAGCTCCAACCCCTTGACACCGATGGCGAGCAGATAGACCGCCACCAGCGTGCCCAGGACATTGACGCGTCCCGGTCGAATCTGCGTCGACCCGAGGAACGCCGCGGAGAACGCGGGAAGCAGGTAGGGCGAACCGACATCGGGACTTGCCACACCAAGCTTGGCCGTGAGGATCACACCCGCGAGTGCAGCGAGCCCGCCCGAGATGACCAGCGACTGGAAAATCAGGCGGTCCACCTGCAGCCCGGCGAGTCGGGAGGCCACGGGGTTGGCCCCGGATGCATAGAAGTACCGACCGATGGGGGTGTACTCCAAGACATACCAAAGGATGAGTGCGACGCCGAGCAGATAGAAGACCGGCAGCGGAATCCCGAACGGCTGCTTCCGCCCCGCCTCGAGGAATTGCGCCGAGAACCCTGAGACGATGGTCCGGCCGTTGGTGATCCAGAACGCTCCGGCGAGGAGGATGCTGCTCATACCCAACGTGGCGATGAACGAGCTCACGTGCAGACGGGTGACGATCATCCCGTTGACCGCTCCGATTGCCGCGCCGGTGAGCACGGTGACGACGACGGACAGCACGGCATTCCAGCCGTGTCCCTGCAGCCAGGCGATGAGTGCCACCGAAAAGCCGAGCTGTGCTGCGACGGACAAGTCGAAGGCGCCCGCTGCTAACGGCACGATCAGTGCGAGAGCGAGGATCGCGATGATCGCCTGGTCGGATGCGATGGAACGGATCGTCGTGCTTGTCAGGAAGGTGTCCGGAATCCAGAAGCTGTAGATCAGCACCAGCAGCGCCATCAGGTAGAGGCCGCTGAACCGCTCAACACCCAGCGTGGGAAGGCCCCGCCACCCGCTACGGGATTTCTCCTCGTCCGGGGTCGCCTGGTCAGGCTCGGTGCGCAATGAGCTGGTCATTACTTCGCACGCTCCTCACGCACGGCCAGCGTTGCTGCCGTGATCTGATCGGGATTGAGTGGACGGTGCAAGACTTTGGTTGAGGTGCCGCCGCTCATCACAACAACCCGGTCGCAGATCTCGGCGAGCTCTTCACTGACGGAGCTGCAGACGAGCACCGCGGTGCCCGCGGCGGCCGCCTCGAGGATCAGCGCGTGGATCGCGGCCTGCGCGCCGACGTCGACGCCTTGGGTCGGTTCGTCGAGCACGAGGACTCGAGGATTGAGCCGTAGCGCCCGGGCGATCATGCACTTCTGCTGGTTGCCACCCGAGAGTGCACCGATGTCAGCCTCCGGCTTACGGGGCCGAACGTCGAACATCTGCAACAGGGTCATCACGTCAGACGTCTCGCGCGAGCGGCGTAGAAAGCCTTTGATGACGTAGGGAGAGACCCGCGAGATGGTCAAGTTCTCGCGGATCGACTGGCCAGGCAGCACGGCATTAGTCCGTCGATCGGCGGGCACGGAGGCCAAGCCCGAACGGAAAGCAAGGTCGGGGCGGTTGGGACTCAGCCGCTTGCCGAGCAGCGTCAACTCGCCCCGGAAGTCAAGACCGCCGGCGACCATCCGCGCGACCGCTTCGCGGCCGGAGCCAGTGATCCCCGCAACGCCGACCACCTCACCCGCGTGCACCTCCAGATCGACGCGTCGCGCGGAAGCGCCGGAAACGCCGTTCAGGTCGAGGACGACTTCACCCATCTCATGCGTCGCTTCACCGGAATGCTCGATATCAAGGGGACGGCCGAGCATGAGTTCAACCAGCCCGTCGTGGGTCAGCGCGCCGATCGGCTCCGTCGCGACCCATTGCCCGTCACGAAGAACCGTCACCCGGTCGGCGAGCTCGAAGATCTCATCGAAGTGATGCGAGATGAACACAATCGCAACACCGGTGTCGCGCAGCCGGCGGAGCAGGTCGAACAAGCGTTGCGTCTCCGCAGCCGGCAAGTTCACGGTCGGTTCGTCGAGGACGAGGCACTTTGCGCCCGCACCTCCGGCTACTGCTCGCGCGATGGCTACCGCGGTTCGTTCGCTCGGCGTCAACTCCGCGACGGGTCGGGTGATATCCACCGTGTAACCGAGCTGGTCCAGCGCCTGCTTGGCCCCTCGGATCTCTTCCCGCCACCGGATGCGCTGGCCGAATCCCGTCCGATACCCGTTGCCGAGTGCGAGGTTGTCGACAGTGCTGAGGTCGAGTACCAGACCGAGGTCCTGGTGTACGAACCGCAAGCCGGCAGCGCTGGACGCAGCCGAGCTGCCGAAGGCGAGCTCGGTGCCGTCGATCAGAACGGTTGAGCCGTCGTCAGGAAGATGGAACCCCGAAAGGATCTTCACGACGGTGGACTTTCCCGACCCGTTCTCGCCGACCAGGGCGTGGATCTCCCCCGGAACGATTTCCAAGGCGACATCGCGCAGGACGCGCGTCGTTCCGAAGGTCTTCGACAGACCCGTGACCGACACCGCGGGGGTGACGCTCTTTGAATCCATCGGGATCCTCAGCTCGAGAGTCGGGTGTGCGGGTGGCGGCGGGGCGCCACCAGCGCCTGCCTCGCGAACGAAGCGCAGCGCTGGTGGCAGCCAGCCGTGGTGGCTACTAGGTCAGGAGCCACTGCTTCTTGAAGGAATTGACATAGTCAGCAAAGCCGACCCAGAAGTCGCCATCGAACACCGCAGTACCGATGTTCTGCGGGGTCAAGACCTGGTTCGGCAGGTCTGCTCCGGTCACCGTGGTGAGGTCGTCACCAACGAGCGAACGAACAGCGACATCAGTCTCGATGAATCCCATGAACGGCGAAATGTTCTGGGTCCAGAACGCCTGCTTACCGTCACGGAGCTGCTTGTACTGATCCGGACCGGGGATCTCTCCACCGATCTTGACCTTGCTGTCCAAACCGGCAGACACAAGCGCCGGCTGCACGCCGACCATCGCGTCCCCGAATCCGAAGATGACCCAGTTGCTGGCGGGATCACGCTGCACAGCGCTGACGACATTGCCGGGCAACTTGGTGCCGATGTCGGTCAACTGGAACTCGTTGTTCTTCACAACGCAGTTGGGGCACCACTGCTTCATGTACTTGATGAAGCTCTCGTTGTACGCACCCAGGATCGGGAACGTCGACGTGCCGAACAGCTGAACGTGATCCTTGCCGTTTCCGTTAGCGACGATGAAGGCCGCAGACGCCTTCGCCTGCTGGTCCGCACTCGCCTTGTCGCATCGAACGCCGACCAAAGCATCGACCGGCGGGTCGGTGATGCACTCAGCAACGACCTTCACGCCCATGCTCTTGGCCTTGGACAACTGCGCGCTGAGCTGTGCCGTCCCGTAGCCGGCCTCGAAAATCACGTCCGGCTTCGGCTTCATCGCAAGCGCCTGATCCATCGCCTTGCCGGGGTCTTCGGCCTTGTTGCCGACGGGCACGCGACTGAAGGTCCAGCCGAGCAGCTTGGCTGCCTTTTCGCGTTCGTCGTTGACCCGCTTGGTGATCGGGACAGTGTTCTCGAGGGCAACGGCGTGGAGGCCCTTGGGGACGGCCTTCGAGACCGGCTTGTCGTAGCCGATGCCAGTGGGGTTCGCCAACAGGGGCAGGAGGTAGGCCTTCGCCTCCGTCACCGAGGCGCCATTAGAGGACGAGCCGGGTGTCGACCCACCGGACGAACCACCGCACCCAGCTGCTACGACGGCCAGTGCCACAAAGGCGGCACCAGGTAGAACAAGCGATCGGACCTTCATTTGCGAAACCTTCCAGACGTCAGGATTGTCAGAGATCAGGCGTCTCCGGCGGGTGGGGCAAGACCCACATTGAGACGAAGCGGTCGGCTGGGCACTGGCTAGAAATATGCGCGCGTCCCCCTCACTAGGCGGTTCGCCGCCTCGAGCGGTCGATCTCCTCGGAAACGCGGATCACGGGCTGGTCCTGGCCGTTGGCACTGAGCATTGATACCGGCCTCCCGTCCATCCCTGTGCGACCTGGCAGCGCCAGCCGATCGGTCGTGCCGCACGCGTGACCTAGCGGGTGGTGATTCGAGATCTTGAATAGCGTTTTCTATATTGGGAGGGACCTTCCCACCGTGGAAACCGGAAGTCAATACTCGCGGAACACATTCGACCCAATCGTTCCCGGAGCGTGACGTCACGCGGGCAGAGCGCAACCTTGTCTGTACCGGACGGCTCGGCTAGGTTCCCGGTCTAGAGATTTTGATTCGAAATTCGGAAGAGAGCCGCCTCCGTGACCACCCCCCGATCGCAGGTACG
The DNA here is from genome assembly GCA_033851265.1 of Frankiales bacterium. GTDB lineage: Bacteria > Actinomycetota > Actinomycetes > JAWWOW01 > JAWWOW01 > JAWWOW01. Next base: position 243,274 of record JAWWOW010000007.1, on the reverse strand, counting down.
CCGCGACATCGGGCGGACGGGGATCTCCGTCTCGCAACTGGGGGTGGGCGGCACCGCCTTCGGCAACATCTTTCGCCGCGTCGACATCAGTGACGTCAATGAGGCAGTCGATGCCGCCTTCGACGCGGGGCTGAACTACTTCGACACCGCTCCTGTCTATGGATACGGGGTCAGCGAGACCCGGCTCGGCGAGGTACTAGCACCGCGTCCACGCGACAGCTACGTCATCTCGAGCAAGGTCGGCTGGCGTCTCGATGTCCTTCCGGAAGCGCCCGCGACTCCCGGGCTGTTCGTCGACGTTCCGCCCCGCAAACAGGTGATGGACTTCTCTCGAGAAACGACGCTTCGCTCGCTTGACGAAACGCTGACGAGATTGCAAACAGACCGACTCGACATCGTCTTCGTCCACGACCCGGACGAAGGTGCGTCGATCAATCCCGACGACATCCCGGGTGCACCGTCGCACGTCAAAGAGGTCATGGCCGAGACCTACCCGGCCCTTGACGAGCTCCGTGGGCAAGGTGTCATCGGCGCCATCGGAGTCGGCATGTGCCAGCACGAGATGTTGACTGAGTTCGCGGGCCTCGGGGACTTCGACTGCTTCCTGCTGGCGGGCCGCTACACCTTGTTGGAGCAAGCGGGCTTGCAACCGTTCCTCGCGCAATGCGCGGAGCAACACATCAGCGTCATCAGCGGGTCACCGTTCAACTCCGGGATCCTCGCAACCGGAGCAACGACCGACGCGACGTACAACTACTTCCCGGCTTCGCCGGAGGTCCTCCATCGGGTTGCACAAATCGAGAAGGTCGGCGAGCGCCACGGCGTTGCGTTGCCGGCTGCCGCATTGCAGTTCGCCCTCGGGCACCCCGCTGTCGTCAGCGTGATCCCGGGCGCCCGCTCGAAAGCAGAGATGCAACAGAACCTGGAACAATTCGACGCAGACATCAGCGCCGACTACTGGGCTGAATTGAAAGAGCTGAATCTCATTGATCCGGGCGCGCCAACGCCGTGACCGGGCACGGTTCGGGTCTGCATCAACTCAAGGAGCCAGTCGTGGGACGTTTGCGTGACGCGATCCAGTCGACCTTCCCCGCCGACGGGCTGCTCGTACCAGGTGTTTACGACGCGCTGTCTGCGCGGATCGCCGAGCGCGTGGGTTTCGAAGCCGTCTACCTCAGTGGTACTGCCACAGCAGCGGCCGTTCATGGGTTACCCGACCTCGGGGTGATCGGGCGAGCCGAAATGGTGGCGAACTGCGCCAGGGTTTCGTCCGCAATTCAGCTACCTGTGATCGCCGACGCGGATACCGGCTACGGCAATGCCGTCGCGGTCCGTGCGACGGTCCACGACTTCCTTCGCGCTGGTGCCGCAGCAATCACCCTCGAGGACCAACCCGTGCAGAAGCAGTGCGGGTATACATCGGGCGTTGAGCTCGCTGACGTCAGCGAGATGCAGCGGCGCATCGATGCGGCATGCCGCGCCCGCGGGACAGATGACCTGCTCGTCATCGGTCGCACGGACGCCCTACCAACACTCGGCCTCGAAGCCGCACTGTTGCGCGCGACGGCAATGTCCGAGGCCGGCGCGGACCTCGTCTGGGTCCTCGGTCTGCAACGCCACCAGGGCGAAGAACTACGCACCGTCCGATCGGAGATCCGCGGGCCGGCCATGGTCGACTACACCGAACTCCCGGACAGCCCGGTCCACTCGGCCGACGAGTTGTACGCCCTCGGCTTCCAGGTCGTGCTCGTCGCGTTGACCGCCGTGCTTGTCAGTATCAAGGCCATGGAAGGCGCCCTCGGGCAACTCCGCCAAACCGGTGACTGGAGCGGCTATCAGGATCGGCTCATGCCGTTCGAGAAGTTCAACGAGTTGGCGGGGTTTGCCGAGGCACGCGAGTTCGAGTCCGCCGCAGAGCAGCGGTTCCCCGGCTAGAGGTATTGCACAACCGGCGCGCTTCTGCCAAAGCGCAGGAACGAGCTGATGGTCGGCGCCGCCGGACCGGGGTGGTCCAGGAGCATCGTGTGCGTGCCACCTGGCACAACTTCGAGGCGCGCGTTCGGAAGCAACCTCGCCATGATCCGAGAGTTCAGCCGAGGGGTCTTGTTGTCGCGGTCGCCCACCACGACGAGCGTCGGCTGGTGCAGCAATGGCAGCCACGGGAGGCTCGACCAACCCGCCAGGGCGGCGATCTGGAAGACCCGCCCGCGGCGGGCTCCGATGCGCCGCCACTGCCGGCCGGCCGGGGCTGTATCCAACGGGATGTCGATCTCGTCAGCAAGGACGGGAGAACGACGGAGCGAACCGGGAACGCTGCCGAGCCCGAAGTTCGTGCTGGCGAGTACGACGCGGACGATGCGCCTCGGTGCCATGACCGCTAGTTGCTGCGCGAGCAGCCCGCCCCATGACAAGCCCAGCACGCTTGCCTTCTGAACCCCAACGTGGTCGAGCACCCGCAACGCAATGCGTGCGTGGGCAGCCAGCGGCAGCGGCACTAACGGCACGCTGGACCCCCCGGTGCCCGGCACGTCAAAAGCGATCGTCGTGACGCCGTCCGCTGCGAGTCGTTGCCGCAGCGGGGTCCACAGTTCGAGCCAGCCGCCGTACCCCATGCACATCAACACCGGCGGCGCACCGCTATCGCCCCTGACAACACTGACGTTGATGTCGTTGCGCCATGCGCGAACGCTGGTGCGTTCCTCGTCGAGGGTCTTCACGCGGGCAGTTCGTCGCGCACATAGAGACCCGGGGCGTGCCCCAGCGCGGGATGCGTCTCGCTTCCGGGCGCTGCGGCGTCCTGGCGGTCGCCTGACTTCGGGCCGAGCCACTCCATCCAGGCCTCCCACCAGCTGCCCGACTTGCGCTCCGCTCCTGCCAACCACGCATCTGGGTCGGCACCCGGCTCGCCACCGGTCCAGTAGTGCGCCTTGGGATTGCCCGGCGGGTTCACCAAACTCGCGATGTGCCCCGAGTAGCTCAACACGAACGTCGACTCGCCACTGACCAGCTGCGTCGTCTGGTAGCAGCTCTTCCACGGTGTGAGGTGGTCGGACACCGCGCCAGTCACGAATGTCGGGACCTTCACCGTGCTGACGTCCACCGGCGTGCCCAGAACCTCTATGCCCCCGGCGTGGATCAGTGGGTTGTCGCGGAAGATTTCGAGGAACTGTCCGTGCAACGCTCCAGGCAAGTTCGTGCCGTCGGCATTCCACGCGAGCACGTCGAACGCCGGCGGCTTCTCCCCCATCAGGTAGTTGTTGACCCAATAGTTGAAGACCAGGTCGTCCGGTCGCAAAAGGGTGAACGCGCTGCCCATCTGGCGGCTCGTGATGATGCCCTTCTTCGAAGAACGGCGCTTGGCAAAGGCCAGCAACCCCCGGCCGGCGAACGCCGTGATCGGTGACCGTGCGCCAAAGTCGAGCATCGTCACGGCGTAGGACATGCTGTGTATCCGGTTGTCTCCCGTCGCGGCCAGATGGCTGAGCAGAGCAGTCGTGATCATGCCGCCAGCGCAGAACCCGATGACGTTCACATCGTCGGCACCGGTGATCTCGCGCACGGTGTCGATCGCGCGTGACACGCGTGCTGCATAGGTGTCGAGCGTCCAGTCGCCCTGCTCCACGGTCGGGTTACGCCAGCTGAGCATAAATGTCTGCATGCCCTGCCCAACGACGAACTCAGCAAAGCTGCGACCAGGACTGAGGTCCAGGAAATAGAAGCGACCGATCGGAGGCGGGACGACGAGGACTGGGCGTTGGTAAACCGTCTCGGTCGTGGCCGCGTATTGAAGCAGCTCGCCGACCTCATCGCGTCCGACCACGACACCAGGGGTGACCGCAAGGTTCCTGCCGACCTCGAACGCATCCGGATCTGACATCGACGGCAGGCCACCGTTGTGTCGCATGTCGTGCACGAAGTTGCGCGCGCCGCGCACCACGCTCTGTCCGCCGGTGTCGATCAGCTTCTTCAGCGCAGAGGGGTTCGTCGCAAGGAAGTTCGTCGGCGCCGCCGCGCTGGTCAACAACGTGAGCGCGAACCTCGCGCTCTCTGCCTTCTTCTCGTCCACCGAAGTCTCGAGATCATCGAGGAGATTCTGGATGGCTTGCGCACCGGCGAGATAACTCTGCTCGATCCGGTGGAAGACCGGGTTGTTTTCCCACGCAGCGTCCTTGAACCGCTTGTCCGCGGGATGCGGTGCTATCTCGGAGCGTCCAACGGAGATTCGGCCCAACTCTTTGGCGAGCTCGACGCCTTCACGCCGCAACGAGCGGCCTTGGCTGAGGACGGCGGTGATGCCACCAACGACTTCGCTCACGTCAGGAAGCGTTACGTCTTCACCACCGGCGACTGCTTCTCCTGCAACGTCGGTTGTCTCACTCCGGACCGTCATGACTTCCTCTCAGAGCGGATCATCATCGCGCTCGATGAGGCCGCGGATTGCTACGTCGCTTGAGGATGGCCTGCAGGAAGTGCCACAGCGTACTTCACAACTACGAACTTCCCGACAGAACGCCGAAGAATTTCGTACTGGCGAAAGTGCAGCAGCTAGCTTCCGTTACGGCTGTCTATTCGCGTATCGGAAGCCGCCGATCGTGGCCCAGGCACCGCGACCTCGCCGATATGCGCCGGCGTGGTTCGCTCAGCGACTTTCAGATGGACGATGAACGTGGTGCCCTCGCCCAGTCGTGACTGGGCCATGATCTTGCCGCCCATTGCCTCGATGAATCCTCGTGCGATGGAAAGGCCGAGACCCAACCCGGCGTCGCGTCGCGTGTCACTGCTGTCGCCTTGCGAGAACGGGTCGAAGATGCGCGGGAGAAAGGCCGGGTCGATACCCGGCCCATCGTCGGCAACCGCAACGGTCACGTCAGTGCCAAAAGCGATGGCGCGAACGCGGATCTCCGAACCTGCCGGAGCGTATTTGGTCGCGTTGTGCACGAGGTTGACCAGGGCTTGCTCGAGGCGTTGACGATCCGCCGACACCAAGCGAACTTCCGGTTCGCAGGACACGCTGATCGTCTGGTCGATTCCGACGAACGACGCAGCAATCTCGTCAAGCAGGGTAGGCAATGCAACCGGTCGGCAGTCCACCCGGACGATGCCGGTCTCCAGCCGGGTTTCGTCCAGCAGGTCTCCCACCAGAACCTTGAGCCGTTCGGTCTGCCGCAGGATCTGGTCGAGGAACTCGGTCTGGGTTTCTGGCGGCAGCGCGCGAGTACGCAGGGTCTGAGCTAGACCGATCATCGCGGTCAACGGCGTACGCAACTCATGCGACACCCCACCGAGGAGGCTCGCCCGCAGTCGGCTCAACTCGGTCAGGCGCCGTACGGACTCTGATTCACGCTCGAGACGCTGCGCGTTGCCCAGTGCGAGGCCGAGCTGCGCGACCAGCGCGCGGAGGAACTCTGCACCGTGGACCGTTTCCCCGATGACGAGGGCGGCCGCGAGATCACCGCCGGCGTTGATGCGCAGAACGTCCACCGGTTGTGCCGGACGTCCGAGTTGTGTCTTCGCGATGAGTGCGGTTGGCGCGGGGACGCTGAGCGGCGGCTCCCATTCGTCGCCACGACAGCCAGCCAGCAGCAACTCCCCATCGCTCTCATCCGTCACGACATACAGAGCCGCGGGCGTCAATCCGATCGCATCGACGACAATCCGCAGAGCAGCCTCGATGGTCTCGATCAGCGATTCCTTCTCCGAGACCGCCAGCGCGAACGAGACGAGACCCGCGAGTTGCTCCTCGCGCGCGGCCATCTCCGTCGCGAGCTGGTCATTCACCAAACACAGCTGATCGAGCAGTGCACTGTTTTCTTCGATCAGGCGGCGACGATCCAAGGATGTGCGGATCGCCTGCACAACGCGTGCCGGCGGCACCGGTTTCACGAGGTACTCGTCGAATTGACCGACCGCATGCATCGCGCTTTCGAGCGACGCGTAGCCGGTGATCAGTAGTACGGGCATGAGCGGATCGAGTTGCTTCAGAGCCTTTGCGAGTTCCGTGCCACGCGTGTCGGGAAGACGATGGTCGATCAGGGCGATGGCCGGCCGAGACTCCTCGGCTAGCGCCATCGCCACCTTTCCGGTACCCGCCGTGATCGCCGACAACCCGGCCGTGCCCAGCACCTCCGCCAAGGTTTCTCGGGTGCTCTCGTCGTCGTCAACGACGAGGACAAGATCCGAGATGCGATTGGTCTCTGGGGAGATCACGTGACTAGCTCGCTTGAGCCCGGTTGACGAGGTCGACCATGTCCGGCGCTGAAAACGGTTTGTGTACGACGGCGAAGGCAAGATCGGCGCCTTCTTTGAGCCGTTCGTCGGATGCGTACGCCGTCATCAGAATCACGGGCGGGGGCGGGCCGCCCATGACGCGCAAGACCTCCACGCCGTCGCGCCCAGGCATCCGCATGTCCATGACGACAACGTCGTAGCTCCGATCGGCGAGACGCAACAGCGCCGCCTCGCCGTCAGGGACAGCATCGGCTTCGAACCCCGAGTGCACCAAGATGTCGACGAGCGTCTCGCGCATGCCGGGCTCGTCGTCGACCACCAAAACGTTCATGACACCGTTCCTGCGCGCTCGGCTGCTCTTGCGTCGGCCGCCATCCTGGGCGCGACAGGTGTAAGCGGTAGTACGACCGTGAAACGCGCACCCTCGCCCGGCGAGGACACTACGGAAATCGAACCTGAGTGGCCTTCGATCAAACGCTTGCAGACGGCCAGTCCAAGCCCGGTGCCACGCGTCTTGGTGGTGAAGAACGGCTCGAAGAAGCGCGCCTGAGTGGCTTCGTCCGCGCCAGCCCCGTTATCGACAACGTCGATGCGCACCGCACCGTCAAGGCGCTTGGTCGCCACCGTCACCGTGCCGCCATCCGGAACGGCCTCGTAGGCATTGTTCAACAGATTGAGGAGCACTTGCCGCAGTTGGTCGCGGTCGACGCGAACGTGCTCGAGATCAGCCGCTTCGTCACGCACCAACGTCACGCCGGGCGGGCACGGAACGACTGACAGGCACTCGGATATCAGCTCGGACAACTCGACCGATTCCCATTCGGGATCCCGGTTGCGGGCAAAATCGAGCAGATCCGAACTGATCCGCGCCGCGCTCCCAACCTCACGGTCGAGGGTGTCGAGCTGGCGTATCGCGGGCGGGTCATCCGTGCGCAACCGCAACAGGTAGATCGCGTTGGCCATCACGCCGAGCGGGTTTCGGAGCTCGTGGCCAACGGTGGACGCCACCTGCCCGATGGCCGCCAGTCGCTCCGAGTGCACCAGCTGATGCTGAGTGCGTTCGAGCTCCGCGAGCGAGTCACTCAACTCCTGCGTGCGCTCGCGGACGAGTGCCTCCGCGTAGCTACGGCGCCGGCCAAGGACCTCGACGATCGCGGTCATGACGGCGGCGAGCAGCAGGCCGAGGGCAAGCAGGACCCATGGCCGCACCTTCGCGAGACTGCCGACGAGCGAGCCGCGCGCCTTGACCTCGATGAGCCACTTGTCTGGACCGACATCGATCGTCGCCCGAGCGACGTGCCCGGTCACTGGAACGGTTCGCACGCTTGACTGCAACACCTGCGCAGGATCGGCCGTGCTGGAGGCATAGATCGCGCCGATCAGCTCGCTGAACGGCGTCTTGGCTGTGCGCGGCGTGTCAACGCTGGAGAAGGGATCGAAGACTTGCTCGGCGTACACGACGAACCCCGCCGGTGCTGCTGGTGCCCCGAGCACGGACCCGATGCGCACCTTGTCACCCGACCTGGTGACGGGCGTGGTCAGGAAGCCGGTGGGTGACTTCCGGGTCAGCGACTGAGCAACGGCAGGTTCGGCCAGTCGCCCTGCGGTGACGCCCGTCCCGATCGATGCCACCAAGCTGGGGCGCGCGCCCGAGGTCTTGACGAGCGCAAGCCCGGTGTACCCGCCGGGGTTGGCCTTGGACTGGAGCAATCGCTGGGCGTACCTCGTGAAGGCGGCGGGGTCGGAGTCCGTGACGGAAGCGACCGTTGCCAACGAACCGAGCGACGCCGTCGCAGATCCCACCGCGACGTTGTAGAGAGCGGCAACCTCGATCGCGCGTTCGTGGAGCAGTCGCTGCTCCTGGTCGTCGATGAGCTGCTGTGCGAAGTACGCCGAGCCGACCGCCGCCGAAGTGACAACGATCAGTACTGCTGTGGACACAGCGCGTAACGGCCACCGACCGCGAAGATGCTCACCATTCCGTCGCACGGGGTCAATTAGCCCATGTGGCGCATCCGATCTCCATGACACGGTGGGACCAATCGGGCATGGCTAGAACGCACCAGACATCGGCGTCAAATGCGGGCGCACAATGGCACGGCCCCACACAAATGCGGACAAGTTCGCGACCGATTCGTGGCCAGTACCGAGATTCTTGGCCAATACCTAGATCCTTCGCCGGTACCTAGTAACCACCACGAGGCTTCAGCGCGACTTCAGGTGACGTACGTGACGCTCTGACTGTGCCGCCGGCCATCGAGTGTCATGGGCTCAGCAAGTCCTACGGGAGTCGGCGCGCCGTGCACTCGCTAGATCTGGAGATCCAGCCGGGTGCGGTCGTCGGCTTTCTCGGCCCCAACGGTGCCGGAAAGACAACGGTCATTCGTATCCTGACCACGGTCCTGCCGGCGGACTCAGGATCGTTCGTTGTCGCCGGGGCACGGCACGACAAGCCGATCGAGATCCGGCGGCGGGTCGGGGTCCTACCGGAGAGCGCGGGCTACCCCGAGGGGCAGACCGGCGAAGAACTGCTGTCCTTCCACGCGCAGTTGTACGGGACGTCGCGCGTCGACGCCAAGGCGTCGGCCCGTCAGCTGCTGCGCCAGGTCGGACTGACCGAACGCGGGAAATCGCTGGTCGCCGGCTACAGCCGTGGCATGCGCCAGCGGCTAGGAATTGCGCGCGCCCTCGTGCATCACCCGCAGGTCATCTTTCTCGACGAGCCTTCGCTCGGACTCGACCCCGCGGGCCAGCGTCAGGTCTTGGACCTCATCGCCTCCATCGCACGCGACCACGGAGCGACCATTGTCTTGAGCACGCATCTCCTTGCGGAGGTCGAGGAGATCTGTAGTCGCGTGCTCATCCTGAACAGAGGACGCGTTGTCGCCGACGGCACGGTGCAAGAGGTCGCGCGCCGTGCGGCCGCGCCACGACAGGCAACGGTTCGGGTACCGGCGGAGCAGCTCGATACGGCTGTGCGGACACTGGCAGGTGCCAGTGATGTCGTGTCTGAGGCGCGAGCCGACACCCGTGACGAACTGCACGTCCAGTTGCGCGATGGGGTGAGCCCGGAAGCGGGTGCAGCTCGTATCCTCGGCGTCCTTCTGAACGCGCAGGTGGCTGTCCTTGCGTTCGAGTTCGAACGCGGACGACTCAGCGACGCATTCATCACCCTCACGGCCGACGCATGAACGAAACGCGCATCGTCGCTCGCCAGGAGATACGTGATCTTTGGCTATCAGGCCGTGGACTGCCCTTGATGGTCGCGTACGCCGCGATGCTCAGCGTCACGAGTTACCTGGTGGCCAGCAACCGCGCGCTGAACTTTCTGGAACAACGAGAAGCGGTCAGCCTGACCCTGCAGGTCGCTGTTGCCGTATCCGCGCTCCTCGTGCTCGTGGCTGCCGCCGACTCCATCAGCGGTGAGCGCGAGCGAGGCACCCTCGAGACCCTTCTTCTCACGCCAGCACCTCGCGCCGCCCTCGTCATTGGTAAGGCCGCATCGGCGATGTCACTGTGGCTGGCTGCCTACCTCGTCTCGGCGCCTTACATCTGGTACCTCGCCCGCGGGACGCACATCCTGTCCACGGCCTTGCTGGCTGGGCTGGGTGTCGGGTTCCTGCTCGCACTCTGCCTCTGCGGCTTGGGGCTCGCGGTCAGTGCCGTTGCTTCGTCGAGCCGTATTGCGCTCTCGGTGAGCCTTTTCATCTTGATCGCGGTGTTCTTCCCGACGCAGCTGCCGACCAGCGCACAGAATGGATGGTTCGGCGACTTCCTGTTGCATGCCGATCCCATCACCGCCGGACTGCAATATGTGAGCAAACTGATCGTGAACGCCCACAACCCGGGCGACGAACTCCGGTGGCTCATCGGTCCAGTTGTGTTCGCGGTGGTCACGGGCGTAGCCGCACTCGTTGTCGGCAGCAACATGAGACTGCGGGCTGGTGATCGTTCATGAAACCCGTGCTCTTGGCCATCGCCGCAGCAGTGCTCACACTCAACGGCACTGCAGCGGCGTACGCCGACACGAGTACCGGTGCCGGGGCGGTAGAGATCACACAGGACTCGACCAACGTGTCGACCAGCATCGGCATGCACTTCTCGTTCACGTCGACCGTTCAGAACACGAGCGACCAACCGGTGACGGGACTGGTCGCGCATCTCAACGTCGTGAGTCTGGACAGCAACGTCTACGTCGACCCGGAGGACTGGTCGTCGAAGCGGACGCAGTACCTCCCCGAGATTCCCGCGAAAAGCTCCACCCCGCAGTCGTGGAGCGTGCAAGCTGTCAACGACGGGACGTTCGTCATCTATGTCGCCGTCACCACGGCTGCCGGTGGTAGTCCCGTCGTCGGCGGCCCGGCGCTTCATGTCGATGTTGCGGCCCAACGGAGTATCAACGCGGGCGGCATTCTGCCGATCGCCGCCGCGGTGCCCGTCGTACTGCTGGGCCTCCTCGTCACTACCCGGGTACGCCGCCGCCGACTGACCTGATCGCGCCTGCACGGCGGTAGGGTCACCGCGTGCCGACTGCCAACAACGAGCTCATAGAGCGCTTCTACGCGGCCTTCGATGCTCATGACGGTGCAGCCATGGCCGCCTGTTACGGACCGAACGCGCAGTTCTCCGATCCGGTGTTCCAGAACCTGCGTGGCGACGAGCCCGGGGCGATGTGGCGCATGCTCACCGCGCGGGCCGATGACCTGAAGGTCGAACTCCTCGAACACGGAGCCGAGAATGACCACGGCTCGGCACACTGGCGGGCGACCTATACGTTCGCGCAGACCGGTCGGCACGTAGTCAACGACGTACACGCGACGTTCCGCTTCGCCGACGGACGGATAGCGGACCATCGTGACGAGTTCAGCTTCTACACGTGGGCCCGGCAAGCACTCGGTCCTGTCGGCTTGGCGCTGGGCTGGACACCGATCGTGCGTTCCTCAGTGCAGAAGAAGGCGCGCGCCGGATTGGACGAGTTCATCGGCCAGCAGGGCTGACCTCAGCGGACGTACAACGCGCTGTTCGGAATGATTGCCTTCGAAACCGTCGGCCCGCTCCAGAGCAACTTGGCCACAGCCGAGCTCGTACTGTCGAAGTAGTCCATCCGTATCGAGTGCCGAACGCCGGTGGCGAGTGTGATTGCGCCGGAGTTCTCGGTGACCGCATGCCTGGTGAAGTTGTCGACGATCAGGACACCATCGACCCATAGGCGAACCCCGTCATCGGTTTGCGTATAGAACTGATAGGTGCCGTCGGCGGGCACCTGTACGGCGCCGGTCCATCGCACGCTGAACGTGTCCGGTCCGATTCCAGGGGCCGGCGACCCTGTCCCCCAGTTGAAGTTGATGGTGCTGTCGACGCGGCGCACCGTCGTGCCCGTGAAGTTCTCGTTGTTGTAGTAACTGGCGCCCAACCCGTGCCCCGCGCCGTACGTGATCCGGACCAGCGAACCGCTCCCGCGCGCCAAGTAGAAGAGACCGCCGCCAGCCCCGACAAGGAGATCGACCGGTCCGTCGATCCCTGACGCGAACCCGGAGACCACCGTGCTAGCCGGGTCGTAGCTGCGGATCCACCCGGTGCAGAAGTCAGCGAAAAAGTAGTCACCGACGTAACTGCTCGGGAACTGCGCCACTGATGGCTTGTAGAACACGCCACCGGTGATTGCACACCCCGTGGTCGGAGTGCTGCCGTGCCCGTAGGCGTACAACGGTGAGCGGAAGTTTGGATTGGTCGTTGGGCCTTCCGTCGTCGGCCAGCCGTAGTTGGAGCCGGCGATGCCGTCGTTGATCTCCTCCCAGGTGGCCTGACCGACGTCGTTGATGAACATTCGGCTGCTACCAGGAAGGAAGTTGAAGGTGTACGGGTTCCTCAATCCGAGCGCCCAGATGGAGCGGTTGGCCCCGCTGGCGGTGAGATAGAAGGGATTGTCCGTCGGGATGGTGCCGTCCGAGCGGATCCGCAGCAGCTTCCCCAGCCGGTTCGAAAGCGTTTGCGAGTTGGAGCCGTTTGCGTTCTCACCCACCGCGACGTAGAGCATCCCGTCCGGCCCGAAGTGGATGGCGCCGCCGTTGTGATTCGTCGCTGACAGGTTCTCCAAATCGAGAATGCTGAGCTCACTGCCCGGAACGACCACGTTGCCGCTGGCGGTGAACCGCGAAACACGGTTGTGCGGTGGGCTGCCTGGGACGGTGTAGTAGACGTACACGAACTGGTTCGCGGCGAAGTTCGGGTCGAAAGCGATCCCGAGCAGCCCCCGTTCCCCATTCGAGTCAACGGCGATGTTCAAGAACGGCGCGGCCAGGAGCGCGCCGCCCTGAAAAACGCGGATCTTGCCGGCTTGCTCGCCGATGAAGATTCGGCCATCGGGCGCCATCGCCATCGTCGTTGGCTCGACCAGCCCGGTAGCCACCCGCACCTCGGCGAAGCCAGTCGGGACCACAGCCGACGCGGGCGGACTCGCTCCGAGAAGCACCGCTGCAGCGAGAAGCGCGGCCAGATTCAGGAGCAGCGCCAGGCGCCTCATTGCTTTCGACACGTCGCCTCCGTCTTGGGCTCGTCATGAACCTACGCTCCCTGCCCCGATGAACATGGTCCGTCGCCACGGCAGCCTTCGCACGCAGCACGGGCAGTGGCACCGCCTAGAGCAGTAGGCAAGACTCCGGACTGACAACGACGTCGAGTGGGAGGTCCCGATGAACACGCGCCGACTGCTGGCACTCACAGCCGCAGTACCCCTCGCCGGCACGGCGCTGCTGCTGTCGGTCCCCGCCAACGCGGCTCCTGATCCAGGCGACTCGCTCGTCACGTCGGGCAGCCCCAACGCGCCGTTCCCCCGCAACAAGCAGAACGAGCCCGCTGTCGGGGCTGCGGTCGACCCGGCCAATTACAAGACGCTCGTCGCGGGTGCAAACGAAGAGATAGACAACGCGCCGTGCGACGGATCCGACTGCTCGTTCACACCGGGCATCAGTGACAACGGCATCTACTTCTCCTTTGACGCTGGCAAGACGTGGAAGCAGCCGACCTACACCGGCTGGTCAGCGCGCACGGGCACCGGCAAGGTCGGCCCGATCGGCGCCGTACCGAACTACTATGAGGCCGACCTGGTCGGCGACGGGGACCCAGCGCTCGCATTCGGACCGCGACCCGGACCCAACGGCTTCTCCTGGAGCAACGGCTCACGTCTCTACTACGCAAGCCTCGCCTCGAACTTCCCGGACAAGTCCACGTTCGACGCGGACGAGGCAATCTCTATCTCCTATGCCGACGACCTCAAGTCGGCCGCCGCCGGCCACAACTCGGCGTGGTCGAAACCCGTGATTGCATCACACGACCTAGAGGCGGGAGTGTTCGACGACAAGGAAGCAGTGTGGGCCGACAACGCTGCATCGAGCGCGCACTTCGGCACCGTTTACACCTGCTGGACGTCATTCCGCCCGGACGGCACCTCGCCCATCGTGCTGAGCCGATCGACCGACGGTGGCAAGACGTACTCCACGCCGACAATCGTCTTCAACGCGGTGGCCACGCTGACGACAGGCCCAAGCGGTTGCGCCATCCGCACCGACAGCTTGGGTCGCGTGTACGTCGCGTTCGAGAACATCACCGACAACGGTGGGTTCCAGATGCTCGCGCGGTCCTACAACGGCGGAAAGACGTTCGAGCCGGCGCGGAACGTTGCGAGCGTTACCCCGGTCGGCAAGCTCGATCCAGCGCATGTGGCAGTCGACGATCCGCGCTTCACGATGGACGGACTTGCCGGCGCGCGCGCCGGCGAGTCGCCGTCACTAGACATCGCTAACGGTGCACCAACTGGCAACGACGCGACCAACGAGGTAGTGCTCGCCTGGTCGGACGGCCGCAAGGGGCTCAACCACGAAGAAGCGCTCATCACCACGTCGATGGATCGCGGCTCGCATTGGGCGGCCCCGATAGACGCAAAGCAGAGTGGTGATCGACCGAACTTCACGGCAGCCGGGATCGCGCCGAACGGACACGACATCTACCTGACCTACGACGCGTTCCTTGCGCCCTGGCGCGAGACGACCAGCACCGCCCGGCCGATGCAGGGTGTCGTTCGGCAGGCCGAGGTCACCTCAAAGGGAATGTTCGCGACCTTCGTGACCCTGCACCGTGGGCAGGTCGGAGACGCCCGTGGTTCGAGTCAGAACGACCTGACCTCGGAGTTCCTCGGTGACTACAACTACGTCTCTGCGGTGCGCAGCTTCGGGGCGGCAGTCTGGAATGACGTCCGCCACGCCGCGGTGTGTGATGCCGTCAACAAGTACCGGCAATCGCTGATCACGGCCAACCCGCTGCCCAAGCCGTCGCCGCTCAAGGACTGCCCGAAGCAATTCGGCAACACCGATATCTACGGCGGTTCGTACGTCGAGCCCTGAGCCCACTCCGTGCGATCTACGGCTGTTGGGGTCGCGTCGCCTCGGCGCTGAGCAGGGCGCTACGCAGGTCTTCCAGTGTCTTCGCGCTTACGCCGTGATCGGTGAACCAGCGCTCGGCACCGCCATGCTCCGCTGAGAGCTGAGCGAGGAAGCGACGCATCGTGTCGGGCTCGGCCGACAAGACGTGCGGTGGCAACTGGTCGAGCTTGATGCGCCGAAAGAGCTCCGACCGCTTCAGCCGCTCGAGCAAGGCTTCCATGTTGTGCGCCGTTTCGGCGTAGTCGGCGACGATGACCTCGTGCTCGACCCCGAGCACATCAAGCAGCATGGCAACGACGATGCCGGTGCGGTCCTTGCCGACGGTGCAATGCACGACAGCGGGGAGGTTGGACTCCTCGGAGATGAGTGTGACTGCTCGCACAAGAGAGTCAGGACTGTGCTCGAGGTAGCCGGCATAGATGACCGCCAAGTCGATGTCAGCCAGATCCGGGGCTACGGTCGTGCGCAGCTCCTTCTGCTCCTTGTAGGCCCGCAGCGGCAGGTTTTCGTATCGGACCGGATGCGCCTCCAAGGCACCCCGGCCGTCAATGCCCAATTCGTCCTGGACCCGCAGGTCAATGATGAGGCGTACGCCGATGTCGTCGACGAGCGTCGCGACTCCAGCCTCCTCGAGCCGGGACAGACTGTCGGCTCGGAGTACGCGTCGCGATCGCACCTGCCGGCCGTCCGCTGTCCTGAGTCCGCCGAGATCACGCACGTTCAGCGCACCGTCGACGACAACTCCGCGTTCCTCCACGACCACCACCGTAGGTGGACGCGCCGCCGCCATCGTCGGCTAGGGCTCGCCGATGGCCACAGCGGCCTCGGCCAACGAAGCGCGGCCGGCCAACAGTGGGCGGAGTCTCATCACCGTCGCGGTGGCGGAGAAGCCGACGACCGCGGTGAGTATCCCGGCCGCTGCGTACAACGCGACGGTGCGCTGATGGGGTCCGGCTTTGTATAGCTGCACATCGTCATCGGGAGACGGGAAGCCCAGTGCCTGGATCTTTACGTCGTACTGATCACTCCAGAAGTACGGCACGGGTGCATAGACCTGGCGATCGGCCGGAGTGGCAAGCACGTTGTGCGCGACAACCGCGGCCTGCTCGGCTGCGTTGGTCCAGTGCTCGACCCGCTCATGGCGGGCGGTTGGTTCGTTGAACCACCGAGACATATCTCCGACCGCAAAGACTCCCGACACGTTTGTCTCACACCATCGGTCGCAAACCACGCCGTTGTCGATGGTCAGGCCGGAGCCGTCCAGCCAGTCCGTCTCCGGGCGCACACCAAGCCCAACGACGACGTTGGCCGCGGCGATAACTGTTCCGTCGGCGAGAACGAGGCGCTCGACGCGCCCGTCTCCCTCAATCGCCTGCACGGCTACGCCAAGGCGAACCTGGACTCCATTGCGTTCGTGCAGCGCCGCGACCTCTCTCCCGACCTCCTCACCCAGCGCACGAATGAGCAGTTCGGGCAACGCCTCGACAAGTGTCACTTCGGCACCGAGTTTGCGAGCGCTCGCCGCGACCTCACAGCCGATGAAGCCGCCACCGACCACGGCCACCGCGCCGGCCTGCACTAGTTGCTCGTGCAGCGCAGCGCTGTCATCCAGTGTTCGCAGTGTGTGTACGCCGCTCAGATGTTCGCTCCCAGGAAGCGTGCGCGGCGTCGCTCCCGTCGCAATGACGAGCGAGTCAAACGGCACCTGCTCGCCGTCCGAGAGTGCCACCGTCCGTTGCCCCGCATCAAGTGCTACCGCCGCCGTACCCAGGCGCAGATCGAGGTCCAGCTCGGCGTACTTGCTCGCGTCGCGCAGGTAGACAATTGGACGTTCCCCACGCAGCACTTCTTTGGAGAGCGGAGGCCGGTCGTACGGGAGATGCATCTCTGCGCCGAGGAGCGTCAACGGTCCGGCGTGGCCAAGCTGCCGCAAGTGCTCGACTGTTCGCAGACCGGCCAAACCTGCACCGACAACGACGACCCTCATTGTTGGTCGAACGTTACGTAGTCTTCTTGGTAGCCCGGCTGGGGCGCCACGACGTGACGAGGAGCAACGCCGCACCTGCTGCACCGGCGCCCGCTGCGATGCCGAGACCCCGCCAACCAATCAGGTTGTCGTCGATCTTCAGCGCATGGTCAACCGACCATTCGCCGCCACCGAGCGCACCCAGGGCACACGTCGCGAGCGTGATGAACAGGACGTACTCGTAACCCTCGCCGGGCCGGAAGATGAAGAAACCGTTCTTCAAGTGGTTCGAGATCAACGCGACCAGCATCGTGCCGACGACTCCTGCGGCCGCTAACGGCGTCAGCACACCGAGCAGCAGCATGGTGCCCGCGCCGAGCTCGGTCATCGTGGCGAACAGCGCATGGACGCGCCCCGGTCGGATGCCGATCGACTCGAACCACCGCGCTGTGCCGGGCAGCTTGCCGCCACCGAATGCGTGGTTATAACCGTGGGCCAACATCGTGATCCCGATCGCGACGCGAAGAAGCAGCGAAGCGACGTTGACGGCGTCGACGATCTCCACGCGATATCACCCTTCCGCCGCGGCGGCGTCCCGGGCGGAATGGTAGCGATGAGCTCCGCTGTGATCGGTACCCGGCGCTTAGGAGACCGGTACCTCGCGCGTGCCCAGCATGTTGGCGTTCGGCGCGGCCTCGCTCACCAGTTCGGGGATGACCTCACCGAGCTCGCCGGGAGTCCAGTAGCCGTCGCGCTCGACGGACGGGCCGTTGACCCATCCTTCGGCAACGGCGATCTTGCCGCCCAGGATCGAGAACACCCGGCCGGTGACGTGACGAGCCGCTGAACTGCCCAGCCAGACGACGAGCGGTGAGATGTTCTCGGGCGCGAGGGGGTCGTAGTCGTCACGCTTGCCTGCACCCAACAGCTGCACGAACTCCAGGTCTTCAGTCATCCGGGTCAGCGCGGTTGGGGCGATGGCGTTGACGGACACGCCATACCGCCCGAGCTCCTGCGCAGCGATGACCGAGAACGTCGCGATACCGGCCTTCGCAGCGCCGTAGTTGGTCTGTCCGACGTTGCCGAAAATGCCCGATGGCGACGTTGTGTTGATGATCCGTGCGTCGACTTCCTGGCCGGCCTTGGACTTCTCGCGCCAGTAGGCCGCGGCGTGGCGGGAAGGCAGGAAGGTGCCCTTGAGATGCACCTTGACGACGGCGTCCCACTCCTCCTCGCTCATGTTGACGAGCATCTTGTCGCGGAGAATGCCCGCATTGTTGACGAGGACGTCCAGGGTGCCGAAGGTCTCGATCGCCTGGTTGACGAGTCGCTCCGCGCCGTCCCACGTCGAGATGTCCTCAGTGTTAGCAACAGCTGTGCCGCCGGCGGCTGTGATCTCGTCGACAACGGCTTGCGCTGGACCCGTCGATGATCCGCTGCCATCCCGCGACCCACCCAGATCGTTCACAACGACCTTCGCGCCTTCGCGCGCAAACATGAGTGCGTGTGAGCGACCAATGCCGCCCCCAGCACCCGTCACGATCACGACACGTCCTTCGCAAATCCCGCTCACTATTGCTCCGTTCCTGTATGGCTACCCGAGAGACAAGGATCCCTGACCCGAGTTGGTCGTCGTCGAAGGGGTGCCTGCGGGGCCTCGTTCTGCGTCGGATACAGGGCGTGGGAAAGTCGACGTCCATGAGCCTGCCTCTCGACGGTCTCGTCGTGGTTGCCTTCGAACAGGCCGTCGCGGCTCCGATGTGCACGCGCAACCTCGGCGACCTCGGAGCCCGCGTCATCAAGATCGAGCACCCGAGGGGCGGCGACTTCACCCGCGAGTTCGACGACGTCGTCAACGGCATGTCGTCGATGTTCGTCTGGATCAACCGCAACAAGGAGTCACTGTCGCTCGATGCCAGGACTCCCGAGGGCGCCGCGGTGCTCGATCGGCTGCTGCCGAAGGCCGACATCGTCGTACAGAACTTCGCGCCCGGGGCCGCTCGGCGCCTTGGGGTTGACGCCGAGACGCTCGTCGAACGCTTTCCCCGCCTCATCGCGGTCGACATCTCCGGGTACGGCGTTGGTGGGCCCTATGACCACAAGCGGGCCTATGACCTGCTCGTTCAATCCGAAGCCGGTTCGTGTTCCATCACGGGAACGCCGGGGGCACCAGCCAAGCCGGGCATCGCGGTTGCCGACGTCGGCACCGGTCTGTACGCGTTCTCGAGCATCCTCGCCGCGCTCTACCAGCGGGAGAAGTCGGGACAGGGTGCGGCCATCGCCATCAGCCTCTTCGATGTCATCACTGACCTCATGGGCTTCGCGTTGCAGTACACGATGGCAACGGGTGAGGAACGGCCACCCAACGGACTCAGCTCGCCAGCGGTGGCGCCGTACGGCGGTTACCCGACGAGCGATGGCAAGACCGTCGTCCTCGGCACGACGAACGACGCGGAATGGCAACGGCTTTGCCTGCAAGTGCTCGACCGGCCTGACCTCGCTGCCGACGAGCGCTACCGGCGCAACGTCGACCGATGCAAGGACCGCGCCACGTTGGACGCAGCAATAACGAGCTGGGCCCGACAGCGCACGCTCGCAGAGATCCAACAGATCGCCGACGACGCCGGTATCGGCAACGGGACCTACAACGAGGTGCGCGACGTCATCGACCATCCGCAACTGCACCAACGCGGGCGGTGGGTAGACATCGAGTCACCGGCCGGCACCCTGCGCGAGCTGCTTTCCCCACCGATCGTCAGCGGGTGGGACCAACGCACCGATGCCGTCCCAGCTGTCGGTCAGCACACCGACGCGATCCTCACCGAACTCGGGTACGACGCCTCGGCCATCGGGTCGCTGCATGCCTCGGGTGTCGTCTGAGATGTCCCACGAATGGACGGCCCGGTCGTGAAGGTCCTCTCGAGCGCGGCCGACATCCACGCAGCGGTCGGCCAGGAACTCGGCCACAGTGACTGGCTGACCATCGACCAGCATCGGATCGACCAGTTCGCGAGCGCGACCGACGATCACCAGTGGATCCATGTCGACCCGGAGCGCGCCGAGGACGGTCCGTTCGGCACCACGATCGCCCATGGATACCTGACGTTGGCGCTGCTGCCCCACCTCGTCGGTCAGATCTACACGATCGACGGAGCGCGGATGCGGGTGAACTACGGGCTCAACAAAGTGCGGTTCCCCAGCCCGGTAAAGGTCGGCGCTCGGGTCCGCGCGCGGTCCGAACTCATCGAGGCAACCGACGTCGAGGGCGGCGTGCAGGTCGTCGTGCGCAGCACGATCGAAGTCGAGGGCGGCGAGCGCCCTGCCTGCGTTGCCGAGCACGTTGGTCGGGTCTACTTCTGAGCGCTGAGTTCGCCGCGTTTATAGTCCAAGCCTCGACGCGGGAGGGGTCATGAGTTTCAGCGGAATCGTCGCGTACGGCGCGTATGTGCCGTACCACCGTCTCGACCGGTCGGCGATCCGTGCTGCACTGCGGTCCGGTGGCGGCAAGGGGACGCGTGCAGTCGCGTCGTACGACGAGGACAGCACCTCGATGGGAGTCGAGGCGAGTCGTGTCGCTCTGGCCGGGTTGGGTGACCGTTCGGCAGTACGCCAACTGTTTTTCGCGACAGCGAGCCCGGCGTACTTGGACAAGACCAACGCGACCGCGATCCATGCCGCGCTCAACCTGGCTGACGACGTGCTCGCGGTCGACATGGGTGGTTCGCCGCGCTCTGGGGTCGGCGCGTTCGTGGCCGCTGCCCAATCCCCGGTCACCACGCTGGCTGTCACAGCCGACATCCGCACCGGACTGCCGGGCAGTGCTGACGAGAGCAATGGTGGCGATGGTGCCGCGGCGTTCGTGTTCGGCCCCAGCGACTCCAGCGACCCCGTCATCGCCGAGCTCACCGCACACGCGTCGACCACCGAGGAGTTTCTCGACCGGTGGCGGCTTCCCGGCGCGGCGACGTCGCGTGGCTGGGAGGAACGCTTCGGCGAAGAGGCCTACGTGCCGTTGGCGGAAGCCGCAGTCGCGGACGCGCTGAAGCAAGCCGCGCTCACACCAGATCAGGTCGACCACGTGGTCGTCGCCGGGCTGCACGGCCGCGCCGCCAAGGCAGTCGGCCGCTCGATCGGTGCGCGCGCCGAGGCGATCACGCCGGACCGCACCGATGTCATCGGCAACGCGGGCACTGCGCAAGCCGGCCTCTTGCTCGCCGACGTGCTCGACCGGGCGGAGCCTGACCAGACGATCCTCGTTGTCGTTCTCGCGGACGGCGCGACCGCGCTGCTGCTGCGCACTACGGATGCGCTTCGGCAGAAACGGGCCGCGAGGTCTGTCGCCGACCAGATCGCCGGCGGCTCAACCGACCTGGACTACGCAGCGTTCTTGACGTGGCGCGGCTTCCTCGACCGCGAAACGCCGCGCCGACCCGACCCGGCGCCGCCGTACGCCCCTCCTGCACTCCGTCGAGCCGACTGGAAGTTCGGGTTCATCGCCAGCAAGTGCACGCGTTGCGGCACCCGGCATCTGCCGCCGGGGCGGGTCTGTCTCAACTGTCGCTCGGTCGATGAGATGGCCACCGATCCGCTCGCGGATGTGCCCGGCACCGTGGCGACGTACACCATCGATCGGTTGGCCTACTCCCTCAACCCGCCGATGCTCGTCGTCGTCGTCGACTTTGACGGCGGGGGCCGCTTCCGCTGCGAGCTCACTGACGCGGCCGAGAGCGAAGTCGACATCGGGCTGCGCGTCGAGATGACGTTCCGCCGGCTGGTCACCGCGTCCGGAATTCACAACTACTTCTGGAAAGCACGTCCGGCTAGGAGCGATAAGTGAGCCTGCTCGACGGCAAGGTCGCGATTGTCACAGGTGCCGGGCGTGGTCTGGGTCGATCGCATGCACTTGCGCTCGCCGCCGAAGGCGCGCGCGTTGTGGTCAACGACCCGGGCATCTCCCGCGATGGCAGCGCGACCGAGGGAGACCGGCCGGCCCAGCAGGTCGTCGATGAGATCGTCGCCGCCGGCGGAGAGGCCGTTGCCAACTTCGACAGCGTCGCGGACTGGAGAGCCGCCGAGGCGCTGATCCAGCAAGCCGTCGACGCGTTCGGCGGGCTCGACATCCTCGTCAACAACGCCGGCATCCTGCGCGACAAGATGAGCTTCAACATCGATGAGGAGGACTGGGACGCCGTCATCACCGTCCACCTCAAGGGTCACTTTGCCCCGTCGACGTTCGCGGCGCGCTACTGGCGGGCGCGATCCAAAGCCGGCGACGAGGTCTACGGCCGCATCATCAACACGTCGAGCGAGTCGGGGCTCTACGGCAACGTCGGCCAGGTCAACTATGCAGCCGCTAAGAGCGGCATCGCCTCGATGACACTCGTCATGGCACGCGAGCTCCAGCGAGTCGGCGTGACGGTCAACGCCATCGCGCCGCGTGCACGCACCCGAATGACGGAGGACCTCGCGCCTTACTCGGAGCGAGAGCGCGGCGACTACGACGACCGGGCGCCAGAGAACATTTCGCCGGTCGTGGTGTGGCTCGCCAGCCCGGAGGCCGCCGACATAACCGGGCAGGTCTTCGCCGTCCGTGGGCCGATCGTCCA
Organism: Frankiales bacterium; assembly: GCA_033851265.1. Taxonomy (GTDB): domain Bacteria; phylum Actinomycetota; class Actinomycetes; order JAWWOW01; family JAWWOW01; genus JAWWOW01. The sequence goes on along the minus strand of JAWWOW010000007.1, from coordinate 221,036 downwards.
GCTGGTACACGGGTTTGAGCCCGGTCCGACGATCGACGCGGGTGGACGCGCCTGGAATGCCGACGAACTCGTCAGCCAGGGCCGCAAGCTCTTCGACAAGCGCGGACCGGGGCTCCCGCCAAACTACCTGCGTGAGATGGAGTGAAGCCCGGCTCCGAGCTCTTCGACCTCTCCGGCCGGGTAGCCCTCGTCACCGGAGGAAGTCGGGGGCTCGGTCGAGCAATGGTCCTCGCGTTCGCCGAAGCCGGCGCCGACGTCATCGTTGCCAGCAGGAAGCTCGACGACTGCGCGGGGGTGGCCCGTGAGGTCGAGGAGCGGTTCGGCCGACGTGCGCTCGCTCATGCGTGCCACGTCGGGCACTGGGGCGAGCTGGATGGCCTCGTAGAGACCGCATACGACGCGTTCGGTCGCGTCGACGTGTTGGTCAACAACGCCGGCATGTCCCCGTTGTACGACGGCGTTGCGAACGTCACGGAAAAGCTCTGGGACACCGTCATCGGCGTCAACATGAAGGGGCCGTTCAGGCTCACCGCGCTCGTGGGCACGCGCATGGCCGCTGGCGACGGTGGCTCGATCATCAACATCTCGAGCGTGGGTTCTATCCACCCGACACCGCACATCGTCCCGTACGCCGCAGCGAAGGCCGGGCTCAACACGATGACTGTCGCGTTCGCCCACACCTTCGGGCCAACGGTCCGCGTCAACTGCATCATGCCCGGCGCCTTTCGCACCGACGTGACCAAGGCGTGGGACGACGACGCGTTCGCAGCGACCCAATCGCGGACCGCGTTGCGCCGGATAGGCGAACCGGAAGACATCGTCGGTACCGCGATCTACCTCGCAAGCGATGCCTCGAGCTACACCACCGGTGCGGTATTTCCGGTCGATGGCGGTGTGCCGACATGACGGACGCGTCATACTGCTAGCAGGAACATGGTCCGCGGGAGGCGCATATGGGCTCGCACGGGATCCGCGACAGGGTCGCCATCATCGGCATGGGCTGCACGCCGTTCGGCGAGCATTGGGACCGGTCCACTGACGACATGCTCGTCGACGCGACGACGTCCGCGGCCAAATCTGCCGGAATCACGATGGACGACATCGATGCGTTCTGGCTCGGCACGATGGGCTCGGGAGTGTCGGGGCTGACGCTGTCGCGTCCGTTGCGCCTTCCGAACAAGCCGGTGACCCGGTTGGAGAACATGTGCGCGACCGGCTCCGAGTCGCTTCGCAATGCCTGCTACGCCGTTGCGAGTGGCGCCTATGACGTTGTGATGGCCGCCGGGGTCGAGAAACTCAAGGACTCCGGCTTCTCCGGCTTGGTCTCCGGGTCGGTGCCCGGTGCCGGCGACGACGGCCGCGGCGAGATGACCGCGCCGGCGATCTTCAGCCTGTTGGCACCGGCGTACGCCGCGAAGTACGGCGTCGATCTCGAAGAGATGAAGGACGTCATCACACGTATCGCGTGGAAGAACCACCAGAACGGCGCCAAGAACCCGCTCGCGCAGTTTCGCAAGCCGGTGGAGATGGAAACGATCCGCAACTCACCGCGCATCGCGGGGATGCTGGGTGTCTTCGACTGCTCTGGTGTTTCCGACGGTTCGGCAGCTGCGATTGTCGTGCGCGCGGAGGATGCGTCGCGCTACACCGACAAGCCGCTGTATGTGAAGGGGTTGTCGTTCATCGCCGGTCCCGGGCGTGGCGTCATCGACCCTGACTACGACTTCACGACGTTCCCTGAGGTGGTCGCTTCAGCACAGGACGCCTACCAGCAAGCCGGGGTGACCGACCCGCGCAGTGAGCTGGCCATGGCGGAAGTGCACGACTGCTTCACGCCGACCGAGCTGGTGCTCATGGAAGACCTCGGGTTCTCCGAGCGAGGCCAAGGCTGGAAAGACGTGCTGTCAGGGACGTTCGATCTCGACGGCGAACTGCCCGTCAACCCCGATGGCGGGTTGAAGGCATTCGGGCATCCGATCGGCGCGTCCGGACTGCGCATGATGTTCGAAGCGTGGCTGCAGCTCCGCGGTGAAGCTCCGGAAGAGCGGCGCCTCGCGAGCGTCGCCAATGGACGCAAACTTGCTCTCACGCACAACCTCGGCGGCGGTCCCGGCGAGTGCGTGTCCTTCGTCTCCGTCGTCGGTGCGGAGCCCAGCGCCTGACATTGTGCGTCGGAGTTACCGTCCGACGCGGTACCGGACGTGCGTCGCGAGCGGTGAATGGATCACTTCGACGGGCTCGAGACCCGGATCGGTCACGCCGTCGAACAAGCGCTCACCGCTGCCGAGAAGGACCGGGGCGATGTCGAGCATGAGCTCATCGACCACACCGGCCTCCAACGCCTGCCGAACGGTTGACGCGCCGCCAGCAATGTCGACGGCCTCCTCGCCTGCCGCCGCCCTGGCTTGTTCTAACGCGGCGTCGAAACCACTCGTGACGAAGTAGAACGTGGTCCCGCCCGCCATCTCGATCGGGTCGTGGTCGTAGTGCGTGAGGACGAACACCGGCGCGTGGTACGGCGGCTCGTCGCCCCACCATCCACGCCACTCCTCATCCCATTCGCCGCGCACTGGGCCGAACATGTTCCGACCCATGACGAACGCACCCTTGGCCTTCAGCAACGCGTCCCGCGGCGCCACGTCGGCCTCGTGGCCGGGTTCGTCGGCCTGAAAGTGCCACTGGTGCAGCTGCATACCGCCGACGCCCAGCGGATTGTCCAGGCTCTGGTCCGGCCCGGCGACGAAGCCGTCGAGTGAGATCGACATGTGACAGGTAACTCGGCTCATGGAGCAAAGACGCTATACGCCCGCCAAACTCATCGGCGCGCTAGAAGCTCCAGTTGCTGGGCCCCGTGCCGGGCGGTGGCGGCAGATTTCCATCACGCCGCGCCAGCTCTGTCCTCGAAACTGCTTCGCCACCGCAGTCCCGACACCGGGGCGAGTCGAACAGCACCTCACGTCGACAGTCCACGCACCAGAGCGGATCGGTGTCCTCATCGTCGGGGTTCTCGCGCACCTCACCAGGGGCATCTGGGCGGCGAACGAGGCGGCGTACTCCCGGCGCACGGCCGATTCGCGTGATGATGCCCACGACTTACACCGGCGGATCTGGGTCGTACTGCATCACCCGGCGCACTTCCTGGGCGCGTTCAGGTGAGTGCAGGCGGGCGACCAGATGTAAGGCCATGTCGATTCCTGCGGAGACCCCAGCTGACGTGATGACATGTCCCGCATCGACGAACCTGTCGTCGGGACGGACCTCGATACCTGACCCCAGGGTGCCGAGCTGGTCGATCGCCCCCCAGTGAGTAGTCGCCGGCAGCCCATCGAGCAGGCCGGCATCTGCGAAAACCATGGCGCCGGTGCACACCGATGTCATCAGCGGCGTGGTTGCGGCTAGCTGTCGGATTCTGGCGCGGACTGTCTCGTCTCCGAGCTGGCTGTATGTACCTACGCCGCCCGGATACACCACTACATCAACAGAGCCGACGTCGTCCCAGGTCTTGTCGGGGAGCACTCGAAGACCGTTCGCACAGCGCACCGGCGCTGTGGACTCGGCAACGGTGAACACCTCGACCGCGTCGGCTGGCCACAGTCCGGCCCAGGAGGCCAGGACTTCCCATGGCCCGGCCCAGTCCAGCTCCTCAGCATCGTCAAACAGCGCGATGGCGATGCGCAGGGTCACAACCACGATCATGCCGCAGGGAAACCGAGCCGTAAGGTCGCACCTGGCGGACCTGCTGCCTCGGCGGTTGCCTTGTCTCTGAGGACGGAGCGTTGATGAAGCACGTCACCATCGGAGGCCTGGACGTCTCGCGCATCGGCTTCGGCGCGATGGGGCTCTCGGGTACGTACGGCCAACCCACCCACGAGGCCGCGGGGATCCGGGTCATCCACCGAGCGATCGACCTCGGGGTGACCTTCATCGACTCCGCCGAGGCCTACGGGCCGTACGGCAACGAGGAGCTCATCGGTCGTGCCATCGCAGGAAAACGCGACGAGGTTGTGCTCGCGACGAAGTTCGGATTCATCTCTCATGTTGGCCGGGCTGCGGGCGAGCTCGACAGCAGCCGGGCCAACGTCCGGGCGGCCGTTGAGGGATCGCTCAAACGGCTGGGCACCGACCGCATCGACGTGTGCTACCAACACCGGGTCGACCCGATGACCCCGATCGAGGACACGGTCGGCGCGCTCGGCGAGCTCGTCGCGGAGGGCAAGGTGCGACACGTCGGCCTTTCCGAAGCGGGGCCGGACACAATCCGTCGGGCACATGCCACCCACCCGGTGACGGCGGTCCAGTCGGAGTACTCGCTGTGGACCCGCGAGCCCGAGGCCAAGGTGCTCCCGGCGTTACGTGAACTCGGCATCGGCTTCGTGCCGTTCTCGCCGCTCGGACGTGGCTTCCTCGCCGGTAACGTCCGCTCTGCCGACGAGCTATCGGACAACGACTTCCGCAAGACGAATCCCCGATTCGCAGGCACCAATTTCGAGCGCAACCTGCGTAGCGCAGCGGAGGTCGCGGCCATCGCCGCCGAAGTCGGTGCAACGGCAGCACAGGTCGCGCTCGCCTGGCTCCTCGCCCAGGGCGACGACATCGCTCCTATCCCGGGCACGACTCGTACGTCGCGCCTCGAGGAGAACGTCGCGGCCGACGCCCTCGAACTGACCGCCGAACAGATCGAGAAGCTCGACAAGATCACGCCCCCAGCGGGTGAGACGCACAACGAAGCGCAGATGCGGCTGCTCGAACGCTGACCAGTTCGGATCTCTTGCAGCGACTGCCGGTCGACGGTGCCATCATCAATCGCACCCAGCGTCTAGCGGCGGACTCCTTGTCGCGCTGATAACGACCACAAGGCCAAGATCACCAACACTCCCCCGACCGAGCTTTGTCCGAAACTGCCGCCCTTCCAGATGGCCAGCGGAACGAGAACGAGCCCGACAGCAAGCGTGATGCGCATGCGGCGCGCCATCAGCTGGCGTTCGTCTCCGCACGAGCTTGCTCGGAGAGAACGTCGGCGTAGCGTTCCCGCGCCTTCTCCAACCGCTCGGGCAGCCACTGCGTCGGCCACAGTCCGGGAGACGGCTCGTGGTCGCGCAGGATCAGCTTCGCCGCCGACGTGATGTGTGACTCGGTCGGACCGTCCCACACGCCGTAGCCGGGTGCAGCCATCCAGAGTCCGGCTAGCGGCATCTCGTTCGACAGACCGAGTGCGCCGTGAATGTGTACGGCACGTTCCACGACGTCGTGCACAACCCGCGCGGACAACACCTTGGCAGTGGCAATGTCACGGCGTACCTCGTGCGTGTAGCCGTGACCCTCGTCGATCTTCCACGCAGTGCGAAGGACGAAGAGTCGGAACTGCTCGATCTCGGCGTACGACGAGGCGATGGCTTCTTGCACGAGCTGCATGTCAGCAATGCGCTTGTCGCCGGTACGCCGGCTCAATGCGCGTTCACACATCATGTCGAAGGCGAACTGCGCATGACCGACGGCGCGCATCGCGTGGTGGATACGGCCACCCGACAGCCGGGTTTGCGCGATGACGAACGCCTGCCCCTCTTCACCGAGCAGGCCTTCGGCGGGGACGCGGACGTCCTCGTAACGGATGTGTGGATGACTGAGCGCGTCGTCACCGGCATCGTGCATGTAGTGCGTGTGCCGCAGAATGTTGATGCCCGGCGTCTCGCGCGGGACGAGGAACATCGACATCCCCTGGTACGCCGAGACATCGAGATTAGTGACCGCCATGACGATGTAGAAGGCGGCATGTTCGGCGTTGGATGTGAAGAACTTCTCCCCGTTGATGATCCAGTCGTCACCGTCACGGGTGCCGCGACAGGTGAACAACGTCGGGTCGGCGCCGCCTTGCGGCTCGGTCATCGAGAACGCGGAGAAGATCTCACCGTCGAGCAGCGGCTGGAGATACCGCTCTTTCTGCTCCGCCGTGCCGTAGTGCGCTAGCACCTCTGCGTTGCCGGTGTCCGGCCCTTGTACGCCGAAGATGGTCGGCCCCCAGGCGTAGGGCCCGAGTATCTCGTTCATCAGTGAGAGCTTGACTTGCCCGTAGCCCTTGCCTCCGAGCTCGGGCCCGAGGTGACAGGCCCAGAGCTCGCGGTCTTTGACCTGCTGCTTGAGCGGGTCGATGACCGTCTTCAGCCACGGCGGTGGGACACGGTGGTGGTAGTTCGGCCAGAGCAGATCCAGCGGTGCGATCTCGTCGCGGACGAACTCGCGTATCCATGCGAGCTCTTTTTCGAACTCGGGTTCAGTGCTGAAGTCCCACCCCATGGGGTCAACCTAACCCGCGTCAAGCCAGCGTTGCGTGCATCTCCCACACGAGGATCTCGGCCGGCTCGCCGGCGGTCACCCGCTGGCCACCGGTGGACGTGAAACGCACCGCGTCGCCGGCGGTCAACTCGCCCGCACCTTCGAGGGTGACCGTGCCACGGGCCACGAACAGGTGCAGGTACGGCGCATCGGGCAGCTCGACACTCTCGCCCGGTTGCAGCCGCGCGGCGTACAACGCGGCGTACTTGTTCTTGATGTGAATCGCAGCCGCATCCGCGTGCTTGTCCATCCCGGACGCGACCGGGACCAGCCCGCCGCGCAGCAGGTCGGCGTCGATCTCGAGCTGCTCGTAGCCCGGAGTGATCCCCTGCTCGTCCGGGATGACCCACATCTGCACGAAGTGCACCGGCTCGGTGTGCTTGTCGCCGCCCTGCAGCCGCCAAGAATCGTTCTTCTCGGAGTGCAGGATGCCGGTGCCGGCGCTCATCCGCTGGGCCAGCCCCGGATAGATCAGGCCGGAGTTGCCCGTCGAGTCCTGATGGACCAGCGACCCGCGGAGCACCCACGTCACGATCTCCATGTCGCGGTGTGGATGCGTCTCGAAGCCCGTGCCCGGCGCCACGCGGTCGTCGTTGTTGACGAGTAGCAGCCCGTGATGGGTGTTGCCCTGGTCGTAGTGCTGACCGAAGGAGAACGAGTGCTTTGAGTCGAGCCAGTCGATCTTCGTCGCGAGGCGGTCCTCGGCCCGGCGTACATCTATGTCGGCAGTCATGCCTGCCCAACCTCAGACCGTTGGTGGTTGTTCCTCGCGTTTTGCGACGAGGGTCAGCAGCTCGTACGTCGCCACGATTTCCTCACGCTGGTTGACGATGACGACATCCCAGCGGACCTCGCCGTACGGTTCCGTGGCACGCGGGGTGATGTGCTTGGCCGTCAATGTCACCGCCATCGAGTCTCCGGGCTTGAGCGGTGTCACGAAACGCAGGTTGTCGAGGCCGTAGTTCGCAAGGACTGGACCAGGTGCCGGGTCCACGAACAGGCCGGCAGCAAAACTCAGCACGAGATAGCCGTGCGCTACGAGGCCCCCGAAGAACGGGTTCGCAGCCGCTGCGTCTTCGTCGGTGTGCGCATAGAACGTGTCACCGGTGAAATTCGCGAACTGCGTCACGTCGTCGAGCGTTACCGTGCGCGGAGCCGTGACAACCGCGTCACCGACGTGAAGATCCTCGAGGTGCTTGCGGAAGGGGTGCTCGCCCGTGCTGCGCTCCTGCCCCGTCACCCAGCGACCGGTCACAGCGCCGACCATCCGTGGCGAGCCCTGCACTGCCGTGCGCTGCATGTGGTGCAGCACGCCGCGGATCCCGCCGAGCTCCTCACCACCGCCCGCTCGCCCGGGGCCGCCGTGTACGAGGGTCGGCAACGGTGACCCGTGCCCGGTCGACTCGCGGGCGTCGTCACGGTCGAGCACCAACAGCCGGCCGTGCCACGGGGCCAGACCGAGGACGACCGAACGAACAAACCCCGGCTCGTGCGAGACCACCGAGCCGACGAGACTCCCCTTGCCTCGGGCGGCGAGTGCGATGACGCGATCCACCGTCGCGTAGGGCAGCACCGTGGCGACCGGACCGAACGCCTCCACCTCGTGCGGTTCGGCGCGGTCCGCGTCGTCGCATCGAACGAGCATCGGCGGGAGGAACGCCCCCCGCTCCTTGTCGGCATCGACGACCTCGAAGTTGTCCGGGTCCCCGACAACCAGGCGTCCAACACCGGTGAGTGCCTTCAGGGAACGCAGCACCTCTTCGCGCTGCTCGAGGCTGACGAGCGCACCCATCCGAACGCTCTCGTCCGCCGGGTTGCCAACCGTCACTGCGTCGAGTTGCGCTGCGGTCGCGTCGACGACGTCGCTCATCCACTGCTCCGGCACCAGTGCACGTCGAATTGCCGTGCATTTCTGACCCGCCTTGACCGTCATCTCCGTGACGAGCTGTTTGACGTAGAGGTCGAACTCCTCCGTCCCGGGGCCCGCGTCCAGGCCGAGGATGCTGCAGTTGAGCGAGTCCGCCTCCGCTGTGAATCGCACCGATTCGCCGACGACGGTCGGATGTGTCCGGAGGCGGCGGGCGGTGTCGGCGGATCCGGTGAACGCCACCAGGTCCCCCACCCCCAAGCTGTCGAACAACCCTTTCGGAGTTCCGCACAGCAGCTGCAGCGACCCTTCGGGCAACAGTCCCGACTCGATGATGCGTCGCACGACCAGCGCAGTGAGGTACGCCGTCTGCGTGGCTGGCTTCACAACGGTGGGCATTCCGGCGATGAACGCGGGGGCGAACTTCTCGAGCATCCCCCACACCGGGAAGTTGAACGCATTGACCTGCACCGCAACCCCCGGCAGCGGGGTGTAGATGTGCTGCCCGACGAAGGTTCCCTTCTTGCCGGCCGGTTCAACGGCGCCATCGACGTAGACGGTGTCGTTCGGCAGCTCGCGGCGACCCTTACCGGCGTACGAGAAGAGCACCCCGATGCCGCCGTCAATGTCGAAGCTCGAGTCGTATTTCGTGGCGCCGGTGCGCGTCGAGAGCGCGTAGAACTCCTCGCGCTGCTCATTGAGCGCTTGCGCAAGCTGCTTGAGCGCGAGCGCGCGCTCGTGGAAGGTCAGCGCCGCTAGTGCCTGTGCACCGACGCTGCGTCCATAGCCGAGCGTTGCGGACACGTCGATGCCCTCGCTGGTGACCGCGACGACGGGTTCGCCGGTTGCCGCGTCCCGGACGACGGCGCCCTCACCGGTTCCCGCTTGCCACCGGCCCTGGACATAGCTCTCGAGATTGTTGACCACGGTCGCATTATGGACCGAACGAATGGTCGGGTGACATCCTCGCCGGATGGCAGCAGGAACGTCGGCCCGCGGACGAGCGGCGCGTCCCCGGCAGTACGACCTCGACAGCCTCCTCGCCGTCGCGGTGTCGGTGTTCAACGAGCGCGGCTATGACGGCACCTCGATGGAAGACCTGGCCGCGGCCGCCGGGATCACCAAGTCCTCGATCTACCACCACGTGCCGGGCAAGGAGCAGCTGCTGCGCCTCGCGGTCGAGCGAGCGCTTGAGGGATTGTTCGCGGTCACCCGCGAGGATGGTGCCAAGACCGGGCCCGCGATAGATCGGCTGGAGTACGTGTTGCGGCGCGAGGTCGAGGTGCTGGTCGAGCGTCTCCCCTACGTGACTCTGTTGCTGCGTGTTCGCGGCAATACCGAGACGGAACGCTGGGCGCTACAACAGCGCAAGACCTTCGACCGATTCGTGCAGTCGCTGGTGAAGAAGGCGGCCGATGAGGGCGACTTACGCCGCGACGTCGACCCTGCCATCGCCGAGCGGCTGGTGTTCGGGATGATCAACTCGATCGTCGAGTGGTACCGCCCGGGCCGGGTGCCGGTCTCAACGCTCGCCGACGGTGTGGTGACCCTCGCGTTGTCCGGCCTGCGCGGCAAAGGCTCCTGAGCACGTCGGCGTACACCTCACGCGGCATGTGGGTCGCCGCGGGTTCGGTTCGCGTTGCGTGTGGCCACGTTGTTGGGATGCCGTGGATCGGTGGGCGGAACGAACGGTCGTTTCCCGGTGCCCTCGACCAGCCCCCATCCCTTTCGGGTTTTTAGGTCATGGTCGTGTTCGCAGAGCCGGTCGAGCAGCTCGGTGAGGGTGATCTTGCTTGGTGCCCAAGGTTTTCGATGGTCGATCTCGAGCCGGATGGCGCGGGTGCAACCGTCGGCGGCACAGGTGGGATTGGTCCACTCCAGTGCGGTGGCCTGCATCGCGGTGGCGCGGCGGCCGAGGTGCGCGACACCGACGACCTTTTCGCCCTTGCTGATGATGCCGGCAAGGAAGGCATCGCCGGTGGCGAGCAGCTCACGCACGGCAGAAACAGCGACTGGGCCGTAACCGGCGATCTCACAGACCTCCCCGACGATCGGCCGGCCGCGCAGCAGCGCATCGAAGTCGACCCGGATAAGGATCTTCGCTCGCGGGGCGCACCGGTGCGGTGGCCGCCGCGTGTCAGCCGGCCTTCCGGACACGACAAGGTCGTCGGAGCCCGAAGGCGGGTTGCCATGTCGGGCTGCAGCGACCGCCGCCACGAGCGCGTCGGCGTCGGCAGCCTCCGGTGATAGCCGGTCACCTCGTTTGCGTGCCTGCTGAAACAACGCCTCGCGGACCGGCGCCAGGTCGGTCATCACCCCGGCGATCACGTCGACAGCGTCACGGAGTTGAAGCACACCCGCGCCGGAGGCGTCGACCCAGTGCCGCAGCGAACGTTGTTCGCGGATCTGCCGGCGGCGCGCCTCCAGATCGGGTTCGCGGCTGGCGAGGGCGCGCGCGCATTCTTCGCGGAGCTGGGCCACCGTTGTGTTCTGCGCTCGCTCGATCAGGCCTGGCACCAGCTCCGGCGCCACCGCACCCACGCCGGCGACGGAAGCAGTCTGCGTCGGAGACAGGTCGCCGCGGCGCGCCGCCGCGGCCAGCTCCGGCAAATCCCGTAACCGCGCCCCGGTTTCCAACGCCTCCCTCGCGGCTCCGACCGTGGTGCCGGTCTCCCGTGCGAGCTCATGCGCCGCGGACCGGTCGCCGGACTCACGCCAAGATCCCGACTGGGCTACCCGCGCGGCCGCCTGCGTCTTGACGGCCGCGGCCATCCGCTCGATTGCCGCGGCCTCCGCCACGATCTCCCGGCAACGCCCCATCGGGATCGTGGACGCATCGAACTCGGCGGCGACCTCCGCCAGCCGAGCCCTGATGTCCGATATCGAACGCATGTTCGAATACTAACCGGCTGGACCGACAAAAACCTTGGCGCGATGACTGTTGTGGACGACCCCACCAGACCCACAGTCACTGTGCAAACGCACTGAGCAAGATGCACAGGCAGACATCCCAGGAAGCGAACATTATCCGGCGTTCTCGCGCGGGTCCCGCGGAACCACGATGACACCGGCCGCGTCGTTTTCTTCGTTCAAAACGACGCGGTGCGTGTCAACGTGCCGGTTGGGTCGCTCGTCGCTGCCGATTTTGCGTTGCGCAGGATAAGGGCCGTTCCGGTGTACACGCGAAGTGCCGTATGAACACGTGAAGTGCTCACCCACGCGTTGTCCGGCCTGCACAGCACACCCCCGGAGGACTGACTTCGTGCTCAGTCGAGCCGGGGCTCCTCTGGGGCAACACTGTCGAGGTTTACGCCGAGTTCGCGGGCCTCTTTCTTGTCCAGCTCGAAGACGTCGTCAAGCTCCTCTTCGTCCCCGGCTTCAGCCTCGGTGTCATGCAGTGCGGCAATCGCATCTTGCTCCGGCTGATTTCCTACGTCGTCGAGGGAAACTTCGCTGCGATCGTTGCTGTCGGTTGTCATCCGGCCAGTTTCCCCCACTGGCGCCACGACTAGTCGTCCTGGGCCATCAGGTGTGCTTGTGCACCGATTTTGGTTGTTGCTCGCCGGCGCCGGCGTACAGGTCATGAATCGCCTTGTCCCAGTGGGCGTTCGCGACACCGGCTTGCTTCATGTACGTGTCCAGGTTCTCGGGCGACGGCGTCGATATCCAATTTCTCAGCGCGGTGAACGTCTTCAGATAGTCCTCGATCGCCCAATAGAGCTCCGAGTGCGCGAGGCCGACGGATTCAGAGCTCGGGCCGTGCACCTCTTGCATCCCACGGATGTCCACGACGAAGTGCCCCATCTCGTCGTAGACGGCCTCATCGGTGATCTTGTCGTGGCTCCACTCAGTCAGCGAGTGCTGCAGCGATCGCAGATCGGCATTCGCCTGGGGGACATTGAGTTGTGCCACAAACTCCTGAACCCGCGCAGACGTGTCTACCGAGCCATCCCCGCGGCTACTGAACGGTGGACTGGCCGGCAGGCCGTCGCCCGATCGGATGTCAACGAAGCGATGCGCGATGCGCTCCTTGTCTGTCAACGGGCCACCCGAGGACGCGTGCCAGATGACGCCACCGACGCCCAGAGCGAGAACTGCGACGGTCGTGAGGACGGCCGCGACGACCCGGTTGCTCGGTCGCGAACGCCGCGCCACCGGCGCTGGCATCGGCACGGTGTGCCGCCACTCGTGGGCGGGCGGAACCGTTAGTACGGCGGGAACGTTGCCACCCCCGACAGAAGTCGCTAGTACAACCGCAGTGCCGTCCCCGTGGGGAGTCGCCACCGTCGTCGACTGATGTGGCTCGACCGCGGTACCAATGGTCGGCGCTGCCGCTAACGGTTCGTCGAACGGAGCCCAGCACTGCGAGCACATCGGCGCGCCCGGTATCCGGATGGTTTGACAGCTCGGGCACCGCGGTTGCTGATTCGACTCAGACATAGGTGCGGGACATCTGGGGGTTCCTCCCGGGTTACCGCAAGAAATCGGATCGATGTCGACCCCGGTGGATCACCCACATGGCCTAAAGCTCAGTGGAGGTGCAGCAGCCTGTAGCCACGGTCGCCGATCTCGTGCCTGCCGACCTCGACGAATCCCGCGGTCTTCGCAGCGCGGAGTCCCGCGAGGTTGCTCTCGGCAACGGCCGTCCGCAAGCCGCGCCCAGCATTCACACTTAGCGCGTAGTCGACTGCGACGCGGCCCAGCTCCTCGGACAGCCCTTGGCCGGTGAGGTCCGGGCGCAAGCCGATGGCGATGTCGAGGCGACCGGGAACCGAGGGAACGCCAGCTGGTCGAGCGGCGTCGCCCAGACAGCAATAACCGACCAGTGCATCGGTCTGGTCGACCACGGCCCAGTAGCCCTCATCCGGCGGCGGGTCGCCGACCGCGTCGTGCAGCGCCCACGGTCCCGGTGGGGACCACATCGCCATCGCCATGCCGTCCTCGGCGTTCAACCCGCGGACGCGGAACGACGGAGAGGAGGTCGACACGGGCGCTACCTTGCCACTCGACGCGTTGACCGGCCCCGCCGTGGTCACGCATAATCAACCGAACGATCGGTCGGTTGGAGGTTACAGATGGTGACACAGGCCGACGACCCGGCGCTCCACGACGCATTCGACGACCTCGTCACCAACGACGGCCGTGTCGAGCCGCGCGACTGGATGCCCGACGACTATCGCAAGACGCTGATCCGGCAAATCGCGCAGCACGCGCACTCAGAGATCATCGGCATGCAGCCCGAGGGCAACTGGATCACGCGGGCACCGAGCCTGCGCCGCAAGGCCATCCTCATGGCCAAGGTCCAGGACGAAGCCGGGCATGGCCTTTATCTCTACAGCGCCGCGGAGACCCTCGGTGTCTCCCGCGAGCAACTGACCGAACTGCTCCTCGCCGGCAAGCAGAAGTACAGCTCGATATTCAACTACCCCACCGTCACGTGGGCCGACGTCGGCGCCATCGGCTGGCTCGTCGACGGCGCCGCGATCACCAACCAAGTGCCGCTCTGCCGCTGCTCCTACGGTCCCTACGCCCGAGCCATGGTCCGCATCTGCAAGGAAGAGTCGTTCCACCAGCGGCAGGGCTTCGACGTTCTCTACACACTGTCTCGAGGTACGCCGGAGCAACACGCGATGGCACAGGATGCCGTCGACCGGTGGTGGTGGCCGTCGCTCGCAATGTTCGGGCCGCCGGACTCAGAGTCTGCGCACAGCTCGCAGTCGATGGCGTGGGGCATCAAGCGGTTCAGCAACGACGACCTGCGCCAGCGCTTCGTCGACATGAGCGTGCCGCAGGCGGAGGTGCTCGGCCTCACCCTCCCCGACCCCGACCTTCGGTGGAACGACGAGCGCAAGCACTACGACTTCGGCCCAATCGACTGGGACGGCTTCAAGGAAGTGCTCGCCGGCAACGGTCCGTGCAACCGGCAACGAATCGAGCACAAGCGTCGGGTCCATGCCGACGGCGCCTGGGTACGCGAGGCTGCAACGGCGTACGCCGACAAGCACGCCGACGCGACAATGGTCCGAGCATGACGGACGACCGCCGCGAGTGGCCGCTGTGGGAGGTCTTCATCCGCAGCCGCCGCGGCCTCGCGCACAACCACGTCGGCAGCCTGCACGCACCCGATGCACCGACTGCGCTACGCAACGCGCGCGACGTCTACACACGCCGGCAGGAAGGCGTGTCCATCTGGGTTGTCCCCTCGACAACGATCACCGCGTCGAGCCCGGACGAGAAGGACTCATTCTTCGAACCCGCAGCCGACAAGGTCTACCGGCACCCGACGTTCTACGACCTCCCAGCCGGGGTGCAGCACCTGTGAACGCGCTCGCGGCGTACACCCTGCGGCTCGGCGACGATGCCCTCATCCTCAGCCAGCGGCTCGGCGAGTGGACCGGCAGCGCCCCGGAGCTCGAGGAAGACATCGCGCTCACCAACATCGCGCTCGACCTGCTCGGGCAAGCACGCATGCTGCTCACCTACGCCGGCGAAGTCGACGGCAACGGCCGCACCGAGGACGACCTCGCCTACCTCCGCGACGAACGAGAGTTCACCAACTGTCAGCTCGTCGAGCTGCCCAATGACGACTTTGCGGCAACCATCGCCCGGCAGCTGATGTTCTCGGCCTACCAGTACGAGTTGTACGCCGCGTTGCAGCACTCTGCCGACGAGACCCTCGCGGGCATCGCCGGCAAGGCGGTCAAGGAGGTCGCCTACCACCGTGACCACGCCCGGCAGTGGGTCCTTCGCCTTGGCGACGGCACCGACGAATCGCACACGCGTATGCAGCAGGGTCTCGAGCGGATGTGGCCGTACGCCCACGAGCTTCTCGAGGACGACGGTGTCATTCAGGAGTTGAAAGGCGTCGCCATCGATCCGGGGGAGCTTCGGCCGTCGTACGACTTCGTGCTCGGAGTGCTCGCCGAGGCGACACTCTCACGGCCGGAGATCGACTGGCACCCGAGTGGTGGCCGGCAAGGGATGCACACCGAACACATGGGTCGACTGCTGGCCGAGATGCAGCACATCCACCGCTCCCATGCAGGAGCGAGCTGGTGACGGCCACCGACGTTTCGGCGCTCTATCGCATGGTTGCCGACATCCCCGACCCGGAGATCCCGGTGCTGACCATCGAGGACCTCGGCGTCCTTCGGGACGTGCGCATCGACGATCAGGGCCGCGTGGAGGTCACCATCACCCCGACCTACTCCGGGTGTCCTGCCATGGACGTCATCACCGCGGACATCACCCAGCGGCTAGCCGAGAACGGCTTGGCGGCTGTGGTCCGAACCGTGCTGTCGCCGGCCTGGACGACCGACTGGATGAGCGAGGACGGCCGAAGCAAGCTTGCGGCATACGGCATCGCACCGCCGGGTCATCGCACCGACTCCGTGGTCGGCGTCCAGATCAGTGTGCGTTGCCCGCAGTGTGGATCGCCGGACACGCGACAAGTCAGCCGATTTGGATCCACCGCGTGTCAGGCGCACTGGGTATGCCGCTCGTGCGCCGAACCGTTCGCCGAGTTCAAGACACATTGAGCACACCACGGCGTCACACCCTTCACCCGTTGCGGGTGAAGTCGGTGGATCGGCTGACCGACGACTCGCTCGCAGTGACCTTCGACGTTCCGGAGGAACTGCGCGAAGACTTCCGCTTCTCCCCCGGCCAGCACGTGTCGCTGCGCGTCCCGCAAGCTGGCGACGAGGTACGCCGCAGCTATTCCATCTGTACGCCGGCGTCGAGTGGCGTCCTGCGCATCGGCGTGAAATGCCTGCCTGACGGCGTCTTCTCCACCTTCGCGGCGCAGCGTCTTCGCCCTGGAGACACGATCGAGGTGATGACGCCGGCCGGTCGCTTCACTGCTGAGCTGGATCCGGCGAACGCCAAGCACTACTGCGCCATCGCCGCCGGCAGCGGCATCACACCCGTGCTGTCGATTGTCGCGAGCGCGCTCGAGATTGAACAGCGGAGCCGCTGCACCGTGTTGTATGGCAATCGAACGACGGCGGCGGTGATGTTCCTCGAAGAGCTTGCCGACCTCAAGGACCGCTACCCCGACCGGCTTCAGGTCGTACACGTGCTGTCCCGAGAGCGGCAAGAGGCCGAGGTCGTCAACGGCCGGCTCGACGGCACGACATTGCCGGCTTTGCTCGACGCATTCGTGCCGGTCGACACCGTTGACGAGTGGTTCCTCTGCGGCCCCGCCGAGATGATCGAAGCGTCCCGCTCCGTTCTCGCCGAGCGCGGCGTCGAGAGCGCACACGTGCATCGCGAGCTGTTCCACACCGGCCCCGCTGCTCCCGTCCGGCGGCCCGATGCCGCACAGCCGCCCGGCCAGAGTGAGGTCACAGTGAAGCTCGATGGTCGGTCGTCGACATTCACCTTGTCGCCGTACGACGAACCGATCCTCGACGCGACGCTGAAGGTGCGCGCGGACGCGCCGTACGCCTGCAAGAACGGCATGTGCGGCACGTGCCGCGCCATGCTGGTCGAAGGCACGGTCGAGATGGACCACAACTACGCCCTCGAGGAGAGCGAGCTGACCGCGGGGTTCGTTCTGGCCTGTCAATCGCACCCGACGAGCGCGGCGGTCATGCTCGACTTCGACGCCTAACGTCGATGGGCCGTATCCAAACGCCGATTTGCTCGGTTAATGTAGTAGTTCCCACTCCCGTCTGAATCGCGGGCTTTTGGCCTGCCCCGAGGAGCATTGATGAGCCGTCGGCACCGTCGCCGCCTGCTACCTGTCGGCATCAGCGCCATCGCCTTTGCGACGGCTGCCAGTGTCATCGCGATCACGCCCGGACGCGCATCCGCGGCAGTGACATTCGGCGCTTCCATCAAGGTCTCCGACGCCAACACGACCGAGCCGGGCATCGACGTCGCCCCTGACGGCACCCTTTATGTGAACGCGCCCGTCGGCATCGGGTCGAGCGTGCCAGGATCCCCGAGCCTCGTTTGGCGCTCGAGC
Organism: Frankiales bacterium; assembly: GCA_033851265.1. GTDB lineage: Bacteria > Actinomycetota > Actinomycetes > JAWWOW01 > JAWWOW01 > JAWWOW01. Next base: position 203,868 of record JAWWOW010000007.1, on the reverse strand, counting down.
GACCGCGGCACGACATGGACGCAGCTGCCCGCATCGCTGAAGGCCAACCTGCCCGGTGGAGGTGACTCCGACATCGTGATCCGCGCTGACGGCACCTTGGTCGAGACCGACCTCTGGCTCGGCGACTCGACGGTCGCGACGTCCAAGAACCGAGGCAACACCTGGGTCGCTCAGCCGCTGCAGGGCATACCCGGGCAGGACCGGCAGTGGCTGGCTCAGACCAACAAATGGGTCTACCACGTCGTGCATCAAGAACCGTCCGGGCTCGTGCTGTCGAAGTCGCGGGGCGGCCTTGTGTACGCCACCCATACGGTAGCCGCGACCGCACTCGACCAGACCGGCTGCATCTGCCCGCCCGGCAACATGGTTGCTGAATCGGGCGGGCTCATCGGTGACCGCGTCGGCGGCCTCTACAACACGACAACGATGGGCGTCCGCTTCTGGCGCAGCACCAACGGTGGTCTGACCTTCACGCAGACCACGCCGAGTGCCGGGACGTCCACAGACGTGGGGCAAGGTTTCCCCGTGGTCGCCGACGGCGGCAACGGCAAGCTCGCCGCGGTCTGGACCGCGATTGTCAGCGGCCAGGAAGTCACGATGTTCTCGTCGAGCACGAACTTCGGCGCGACCTGGACGCAAGCGAAGGCGATCGTCAACAACGGCACCAGCGCGTACCCGTGGGTCGACTACCGCAACGGCAAGATCGCGGTCTCGCTCTACCACAATGACGCAGTCGCGACGCAGGACACAACGCCGGACGGTTCGCCGTGGTACGTGAAGTACCTCGAGTCCATCAACGCTGGCGCGTCGTTCACCAGCCTCGCGACCGCCGACCCGATCCCCGTTAAGACCAAGCCGATCTGCAGCGGCGGCCTCGGCTGCTCGGCGAACCGGGAGCTCGGTGACTTCCAGCAAGTCGTGCTGAACGGCGCAGGCAAAGCGTTGATCGCGTACTGCCGATCACTGGACGAGGTCGCCGACACCCAGGTGCGGGTCGTCCAGCAGAGCTGATTCGCAGCAACTGCATGCCAGCGTCCTGACCGCTGGGCGATTCAGTCTCTCCTCGAGATGGACCACAACTACGCCCTCGAGGAGAGCGAGCTGACCGCGGGGTTCGTTCTGGCCTGCCAATCGCACCCGACGAGCGCGACGGTCGTGCTCGACTTCGACGCGTAGTAAGTTCCTGCGCGAGCGGCCACCCCGCGAAGGGAATCCCAGATGCAGCGTCGACGCCTCGCTATCACGCTGGCTCTCGCCTCAACGCTCGCCGTTGTACTCATCAGCCAGGCCACGTCGGCCAGTCACGCGGCCACAAACACGCCCGTGTTCCACCCGCCGAGCCGCGCCGACGACCCTCGCGTCGAGACGATCCAAGGCAGCGAGACGTACGTGACGGAGCCGGCAACCGTCGTTACCTCTGACGGCACCCGCTACGTCGCGTACCAGTCGGGCAGCCAGTTGTCATGGACCCGCGACGGTGGTCAGCATTGGACACACGTCGGTGGCAACGAGCCGACCAACGTGCTGACCAAGAACATCACGGGATGTACGTCGAACTCCGACATCGGAGATGTCGACCTCGCGACGGACCAGGCCGGACGGGTCTACTTCGCCGACCTGCAGATAACCGACGGTCCCAATGTCGACAACGGCATCCAACCCGTGGTCGCCACCAGCGCTGATCGCTTCGGGCACTACTCGGGCACGTGCGCGGCGCACCAGGCCGCCAGCGTTGACCGCGAGTGGCTCGCTGCGTGGACCCCACCGGGCAAGAGCGCCGACTCATCGCACGTCTACCTGAGTTATCACGACTTCTCCATCAACACGATCTGGGTCAACGCGTCCCACGACGGCGGCAAGACGTGGCTGCCACCCGTCAACGCCATCACGTCCCCCGCTGCACAGTTGGCAAGTTTCTGCGACACCGTCCCGGCGGGTACCGCGATCGACCCGCGTAACGGCTGGGTCTATGTCGCCTGGACAGCAGGCTCCGACCCGGGCGACAACATCGGCACGGGGTGCAACTACACGCAAGGAGCGGCGTTCAACAACCTCTTCGTCGCGGTGTCGAAGGACAACGGCGCCACTTGGACCGACAGCCTCGCCTTCCACGGCCCGAACTGGAGCGCTCCAAATCCCTCCGACATGAGCGAGATCTTCGCTTCCATCGCGACAGATCGGTCCGGCGGCGTCTACCTGTCCTTCCCGGGCTACCTCGACGGCAACTACCAGATGTGGGCGCTCTACTCGCCCGCAGCCGACGGCGCCGGAGCCTTGCACTTCGGAGCGCCGATAAAGGTCAACGACCCCAGCGTGAAAACGGCCTACTTCGGGCGCATCGTCGCCGGCGACCGCGGTCGGCTCGAAGTGCTCTATCTCGGTTCACCAACGGCCAACGTGGTCGCAACGCCGACGAATATTGCTGCGTACCCAGGAACGGACGCCAGCGTGCCGAACTGCAATCCGCTCGTAACCGAGCCAACGCACGGCGGCAAGCTTCTGGGCAAGCCGTGTGAGCTTCCGGCAGCCACGAAGTGGTACGCGTACGTCGCTCAGTCGCTTGACTTCACGTCATCGAGCCCAACCGTCACGAACATGAAGCTGCGCACGGACCCTGTGCACGTCGGTGATATTTGCACCGTCGGCATCTTCTGCCTACCCGGTGACGACAGAGATCTAGCTGACGTCAACGACATCAAGATTGACAAGACCGGTGGAGCACAGGTTGCGTACACCTTCGAGACGGCTGACCGCACGCACACGCAGATCGACTTCCAGTGCCAGTCGGGTGGCCCGGGGTTGTACGCCGGTGTCCCGGTGCGCGACTGCCATCTCGCACCAGTAGTCGTGACCAACCCACGGCCGCCGGCAGGGGAACCGTCCGCTAGCGGCGGCGGCTCGCTTGCCTCGACTGGTGGGCTCCCTTACGCCGTGCCCGCCGCTTTCCTTTTCGTGTTGGCGCTGATGTTCACTCGGCGGCGGCGCCGGAGCTGAAACTCTGAACAGTTGTTCAGACTCATCACAGGTTCCTTCCAGCGAGCGCCACGAACCTCTGTTCAACCCGCCAGATGGGCGCGGTACGACAGAGGAGGACTCATGAACAAGCAGACAGGTACGGCGATCGGGTTTCTCGCCGCGGGCGCCGTCGCGGGCGGCATCGCGATGGCGACGCTGCCCGCGTCCGCCGCCGACAGCAGCTCCACCACGTCGACAGCCACAGCGGCTGCGCCGGCGGCAGACAGGCACAGCTCGACGCCGGTGCGCTCCGACGAGAAGGCCGTGTCGAGCACTCTCGCCGCCAAGCTGAAGGCGGCGGCGTTGAAGGCCGTGCCCGGCGGCACCGTCTACCGGGTCGAGACCGACGGTGACGGCGCGGCGTACGAAGCCCACATGACCAAGGCCGACGGCACCGAGGTCACCGTGAAGTTCGACAGCAACGGCAACGTCACCGGCACGGAAGCCGGCATGGGTAAGGGCGGTCCGGCCAACGGCTCGACGCCGAGCTCGAGCGGCACGACCGGCTGACGCGTCCGACCGGGCCGATCGAGCCGCGCGGGGCGCCCCTCCCTCGCGCGGTTCGATCAGGCGCGGGCACCCACGTGGTCATTCGCCGCGATAGTTGGTAACAGCGCGACGAAGCGGGTGCGGCCGGGGCCAGGAAGCCCACACGTCACGTCGCCGCCCGCTTCGCGTGCGGTTTCCCGGGCCAGCCAAAGGCCGAGGCCGCTGCGGCCGGGAGTGCCACTGGCCCACGGCTCGAAAAGATGCGGCACCAAGTCGGCAGGCACGCCGCGCCCGTCGTTGTCGACGGTCGCCGTCAACTGGTCTCCCGCCTCGATCAAGACGCTGATCAGCGACCCGGGCGTCGCATGTTCTACAGCATTTTCGAGCAACGGTTCGACGACAGCACGCAACAGATGGGGATCGACCCAACCGTCACCCTGCACGCGAATCTCAAGACCGAGCCCGCCGGCGCGTGCGGACCGTTGCCACGTCTCCTGCAGCTCCGCGACGACGACATCGAGCCGTTCGGACGGCAGGCCAGTGCTTCCCGCGGCGAGGAGCCGATTGACGATCGTGCTCAACCGATCGGCATCGGCAACGACCGCGGCCAACGCGAGCCGCAGTTGCTCTGGATCCGTTTCCCCCAGCGCAAGCTCAGCCTCGGCACGCAGCGTCGCCAACGGTGTCCGAAGGCGATGAGTTGTCTCGGCGGCGGCAGCGAGGTTGCGCGCGTAGTGCTCATTCAGACGGGCCAGCATTCGGTTCAAAGCGTCGGTCAGTTGGGCCAGTTCCTTGTCGTGCGGCGGTGACGTCAGCCCGCGCGAGGCGTCACGTGCGCTCAGCCGCTCTGCTTGAGTCGTGAGGCGGCCAACGACCTTTAGCGCACGACCGGTGAGCAACCAGGTGATCGCACCGACCAAGAGCGTCGTACCTATGAGGCCGACAACGACCAGCACGATCACCTCGCGTCGCGCGGACAGGAAACCCTGTGTCTCCACCCCAACGACGACGACCCCCGTACCGTCGCCCAGACGCACCGGCGCGCCCATCACAGCAAGGTCGATGTCGGGGTCGGACAGGTTGAGCCCATGTGCCGTCGGATGACCGTCCTCCTGGAGCACCGTCGATGCGGAGATGAGCGCGGGCACCCGCTGCAGCGACGAACTGGCGTCGATCACCTTCCCGTCCGGGCCAATCACCTGGGCGTAGGCCGCGCGCGGGTTCCCTGATCCACTCGGCGCGAGGTGACCATCGGGACCGACACCTTCGCGGACGACACTCAGCCGGACCTGCAGGGCACTAGTCAGCGCGCGATCCTCCAGTGAGTCCGCACGCCACGTTGCGAACGCAGCAAAGGCGACGGAGAAGATCGCCGTCGCCAGCAAGCTGGCCGCGACGAGACGACCACGCAATGAGCCGGGGCGCAGTCTCACGACGATGTCACCCCATCGGCCCGGTAACCGATGCCGCGCACCGTTGTGATGACACGGCCCGCACCCCGGGACCGCAGCTTGCGTCGCAGGGTGCCGACGTTGACGTCCACCACGTTCGATGCGCGGTCGTAGGCGAAGTCCCACACGTGGTCCAGGATCTCGCTGCGGCTGACCGCCTCGCCCTGACGCCGCAGGAGATACTCCAGCACCGCAAACTCTCGCGGCGTGAGATCCACGACGACGTCATCCACGCGGACCTCATGACGGATCACGTCCAGCGTCAGCGAACCACTCCGCAACGTCGTGGCGCGCGGCTCGACTGACCGGCGCAGCAGCGCGTGAATCCGTGCAGATAGCTCACCAAACGCGAACGGCTTGCCGAGGTAGTCATCGGCACCCGCCTGCAAGCCGGCAATCCGGTCCTGCACCGCGGTGCGAGCCGTGAGCATCAAGACAGGTGTCCAGATGCCAAGGCTGCGCAGCCACTGGCACCAGTCGATCCCGCTTTCTTCGCCCGGCAACATGACGTCGCACACGATCGCGTCATATGCACTCCCGAGCACTGCAGCACGCGCCGTGTCGGCCGCATCGACCACCTCTACGTCGTACCCCTGCCGGTCGAGCCCGCGTTGCAGAAGCGCAGCCAGTCGCGCGTCGTCCTCGATGACAAGCAGGCGAGTCATAGCTCTCGCAACGTTGACAACCCGGCCCGACTGGCGAGGCGTCCCATGACGGCAACGATCGCAGATGCCGTCACCACGGTCAGTCCCATGAGAAGACTGAGATACCCCCACGGAATCGTTGCGTGGTCGGGCGCCGGGTCGAAGATTCCGGTGAGCACCTTCACCAGGAGATAGGCAATCGCGGAGCCGACCACGACGCCGCCAATCACCCCGCCAACCAGCACGGCGCGCGCCTCAGCGGCGAGGAACCTGCCTCGTTGTCGAGTTGTCGCACCGAGCGCAGCCAGCAGCACGAGCGCTCGTCGCCGGTCGAGTACGGCGAGCAGCAAAGCCAACGCGAACATCGCGACAGCGAGAATCAGGCCAAATCCGAGTTGCAGGCGCGAGAGCCCTGACAGATCCGTAGCCGCTAGGCCTGACGCCGTCGTCACCCGACTGCGTGCGCTCGCGATGTCATCGACGCTGGCACCCATCGGAGCAACGATCGGTTGGATCCGATGCGCTGTAGCCCTCGGGTTGTTGGTCTTGACGAGAAACAAGCCGACATCGTTCGACCCGGTCACCTGTGCGATGTAGGCCGCATTCGCGACGATGAAACTGTCCTTGGGAGCGGTCGGCCATTCCTTCACGTTGCCGATCACGTGGAACGTGATCGGCGTGTAGCGCTGCTGAGCTCCCGTCTGAAGGCGGAGCCGGATCGTGTCGCCCTTGTGCAACTGGTAGTCGTGCAGCGTCTCCGCGGCAAGCAGCACGCCATCGGGCGTACGACGGAGGTCCAGCAACGCCTGGTTGATCGTCGTACCCGGCACGAAACTGTTGCGCAACGGTGTGGCCTTCGCGATGTTCGCCGGGTCGACGCCGTAGAGGTCCTGGAGGTCGGCGCCGACGTAGGCGAACCGATGCTGTTGTGGCGCAACTGCCTGCACCCCAGGCACCTGAGCCAACCGGTCCCCGAATGACGGCGACACGTGCGCCGACGGGGGTTCCTTCACCGCGACATCTGCGCCGACAGTCAGTGCGACGTCCAGACGTGACTGCGTCCGGTACGTCGCCGTGAACACCGCCGTCGACAACGTCACCGCCAGCGCAACGGTGAGCCCGACCGCCGATCGCGAAATCAGCCGCCGGCGGCGACGCACCGTCGCCACAACCAACTCGTGGCCGTCTCCCGTGGGCCGACCGCGACGACGCCCGAGAACGAAATCGACACATCGCCAGACGAACAACGCCAGTCCCGGCCAGGCGCACGCCGGTGCGAGCAGCGCTGCGTAGTTCACCGACGTGGTTGCCAGACCTTCGGGGGCGACCACGACCTGGTAGCCACCGCGAGCTGTCAACCAGAAGATCAGACCGGCTACGGCGAGCAGGATCACATCAAGCCCGAACCGCAACGGCCACGGCCGTCCGCTCGCGATTGCCGGCGCGATGGCACGCCCCGGCTGAGCCGCGGCCCCGGCTCTCAGCAAGCTGCGGACCGGAGCCAGATGACTGACCAAGGACAGAACAACCGCGACACCTGCCGCCACACCCAGCCACAGGGTCGGCACGTGGCTGCTCCCAAATGCCCAGTGCGCGGCCAAGCGGGCAAGGCCATATCCGAGCGCAACACCCACGCCGGCCACGACCGCTGACTCGACGGCGAGTAGCCCGACGACAGTGCGCACGGGCATCCCACGCATGCGAACCAGCGACATCTCCCGACGACGACGGTCCGCGCGAACAGCAACCACAAGCGCGGTGATGACAGCGGCCAAGATCACGCCGGGAATGCCGAGCAGCAGGATGAGTAACTGCGCGTACAAACCATCTTCGCGGGCGCTCGACAACGACACTTCGGCGTTATCGCCGACGAGCGCCGCCCCGGTGAGCTGCGACTCGAAGTGGTTGCGCGCCTGCACCTCCGCGTTGAACGCCTTTCCCGGATCGGACGGGAGCCACGATCGATCGAATGAGACGTGTACCTGGCGGATGACCTCACCACCGGCGGCGAGCCGAGGGAAGTCGGCGGGAGGCACGAGCAGAACATTGTCCGGGGGCGCGCTCGGGCCCGCACCAGCAGCAACGCCGACAGTCTGGAAGAAGGAGTCAGCGGTGAGGAGGTCGCTCACTCCCGCGGTGACGACGATGGCCGGCTTGCCGGCGGGCGTGTGCACGATCACCGCCGAACCCGGCGCTGCCCCCAGGTTGGCGGCAGTCTGTTGCAACAACTGAGGACCAGCTGGCTTGCCGACCAGCACGCGCAGCGTGTTGGGAAACTCGTTGCTGTACGCCGTCGGTAGCGCAACCACGAATGCCCGGCCGGTCGTGCGGTGGGTTCCGTTGATGTTGGTCTCGAGAGCTGGCACTGCGACGTACTGCACGTCCACAACGGCTCGCACGTGCGGCAGTTTCTTCGCGGCCGCGTCCACAGTCGCGAGGCTCGTGCCGGACGTCGCCTGTATCTGCCAGTCGACGGGCAGGCTGGCGAGAGCGCGCTCCGTCATGTGCGCGCGACTGTCACCGATGAATGCGCCAAGACACGCAAGAAATGCAAATGCGATCGCCGTTGCGACAGCCGCCCCCATCATTTCCACTGGCCGCCGACGGACCAACCCGGCTAGCCAGCGCGCCGCGATCATGCCGAAACTCCTTGGCGTACGACGCCGTCGACGAGCTTGAGCCGTTGCGGCAACCCAGCAACAAGATCCTCGTCGTGCGTCGCCACGATCAGCGCGCCATCGACGGCTTGCACATGTCGGCGGAGCGCGGCGAGCACGATGTCGGCCCCGGCGCGATCCAGCGAACCGGTTGGTTCATCGGCGAGCACCAAACGCGGCTCGGCGGCGAGCACGCGGGCCACTGCCACGCGCTGCTGCTGGCCACCCGAGAGCTCGTTGGGCATGGCGTCCGGCGCTTCGATCAGCAACTCCCCCAGCGCGGCACGTGCACGCCGATAGGCCTCCGGCGCAGCAACACTGCGCAACCGCAACGGCAGCGCCACGTTCTCGGCGGCGGTCAGCTCTGGAAGCAGCGACGGTGCCTGGAACACGAGCCCGATGTCACGGCGAGGATCGAGGTTGGGCCACGTCAACTGACCGCTGGCCGGTCTCAACAACCCGGCCAGCGTCAACAGCAACGTTGTCTTGCCGGCACCTGAACGACCAACCAGGGCGGTCAGGTCTCCGCTCTGAATCGTCATCGAGGCTTCGCTGACGATGAGAGTTCGGCCATACCGGATCGTCAGATCGCGCGCGCCCACCAGTTCGGTCGTCACGAGACGAGCCGGCCTTCGTGGAGATCCAGCACTCGATCCGCCGCATCGGCGACGGCCGCCGAGTGAGTGACCACGACGGTCCCGCCGTGTTCGGGCCGTAACTCGCGGAACAGGCGCAGCAGGTCGGTCTCCTCGGCCCACGACACCTCGGCAGTCGGCTCATCGGCCAACAGCACCATTGGTGCGCCGGCTAGCGCGACGGCCAAACCGGCCCGAGCCGTCTCGCCTCCGGACAGCTCCGGTGGAAACGCGTTCGCGCGACTGGCCAGGCCGACGGCGTCGATCAACTCATCCCTCGGCGTCGCATGGCTTCCATCACGGAGCCGTCGCGCCAACTCAACGTTGTCACGTACCGAGAGATGGCTGACAAGGCCACTTGTCTGAGTCAGCACGCCAACGAATCGGCGGCGCAACTCGGCCCGGTCGCGTCCACCGTGATGACTGATCCGATGTCCGCCGATGTACACCGCACCGCCATCGGGCTCATCGAGCCCGGCCAGTAAGACGAGGAGGGTCGACTTGCCCGAGCCAGATGGACCCCTGACAGCAACGAGCTCGCCAGGCTGGACGATGAGGCTGACATCGAGAAGTGCCGCGACTTCATCGTCGCCGCGCCGGTAGAACCGGTGCAACCCACGTGCCTCGAGCACTTCAGCGGTCACAGTATTCGCAGGCTCTGCGACATCGTCCGGTATGCGTCAACGTTGTCCGCTCCGACTGGGCCGAACAGGTCCAGCCGGACCTCGCGGCCGTTGGCGTAGATCTCGTACTCCTCCACCTCGTCCCGGTACTGACGACCAGTCACCGGATCGGGGGCACTGTTGCGGCGGTAGACGATCTTCACGCCATCTCCGGCAGGCACGTGCGCCGCGGTCACGCTGATCAGTTGAAAGGCCGGCACGCTTTGCTGCAGTCGCGGGACGTCGTTCTGCTTCGCTGACTGAACCGTGGGCGCCGTCGTCGCCGCAAAGGATGTTGCCGTGACGCCGTTGAGCTTGTCGGTGAAGGTCACGTTGACTCCCTTCTGCGTCTCCGCCCATCCCTCTGGATGCGTGAAGCGATAGTGACCACTCGCATTGGTGTAAGCGACGAAGGCGAGGTTGTCCGGAATGTCGCCGGGTGGGTTGCTCTCTGCCGGCACCGGGGTCTGTCCGGCGATCGTCGGCGTCGCATTCGACGACGCTGACGGTGATGACGTCGAGGCGGTCGCGCCGCCAGATGATCCACTGCAACCGGCAACCATTGCGGCGAGGAGTGGGATGACAACGAGCGCACCGACTCGAACGTTAGGTGGGGTAGGCATGCGGGCCACCGTGACAAGGGCTCGATGAAAGGACCATGAAGGGCTAGACACTCAGCAAGCGTTCAGGGAAGCCGGCGCACTATCGCCCGGGTCCGGACGTCACTACTACATATCGTAGTACGGTTTGCGGCTCACTCCCCAGGACGAGGTTGATGACCGATAGAGACGCGCCACTGTCGCGACGACACGTGCTCGCCGGCCTTGCCGTCGCCGCTGGCGCCGCCGCCTGTAATGGGTCCACGCGCTCCGCCGCACCCGTCGACTCACGTTCGCCGGTGGCGACACCAAGCCCTCCGGCGCCGTCACCGAGCCCCCGCGTGGCCGGATCAGCGCAGGAGATCCAGCATGGATCTCGCACCACGACTGCCGTCGCGTTGACCTTTCATGGCGCGGGTGAGACTGCGCTTGCCCGGCAGCTACTGACGGAAGTCGAGCGCGCTGGCGCACACGTGACCATTCTCGCCGTGGGGTCGTGGCTGACTGCAGAGCCAGCCATGGCGAGACGCATCCTCGACGGCGGACATGAGCTGGGCAATCACACGTTCCACCACCTACCGATGCGCACGCTGTCATCGGCGCGCGCGTTCGAGGAGATAGCGACCTGCGCGGCGACGTTGCATCGCCTCACGGGTTCGTCAGGACGATGGTTCCGTCCATCGGGCACACCCAGTGCGACGAACACCATCCTGCGCGCGGCGGCGAAGGCCGGCTACTCGACTTCACTCGCGTACGACGTAGACCCGCGCGACTACACCGATCCGGGTGCCTCCGCCGTCGTTAGTCGTACCCTCGCCGCGGTCCAACGAGGATCCATCGTTAGCCTTCATTTGGGTCATCGTGGAACGGTTGATGCCCTGCCTGCTCTTCTCGACGGTTTGCACAAGCGTGGTCTGCGCGCGGTCACCACCTCTGCTCTGCTCGCCTAAGCCGAAGGAACGTATGCGTCCCCGTCCTGTCGTCACCGTGCTATTGCTGGGTTTGATAGTCAGCGCGTGCTCATCGAGCAGCGGCAAGTCCGCGTCGCCTTCTCCAACACCGAGCGCGACCGCCAGCCCCAGCGCGACCGCCAGCCCGACGCCACAGTCGACTGCACTCCCGGGGATGCCGCCGGTGCTTGATCCACACGACATCTACGCCGCTGATCGACCGAACATGCTGTCGCCGACCGTGCGCAACTTCCCAGCGCTGGTCTATGTGCCCAACTCGAAGTCCAACACCGTCGACGTCATCGACCAGCGCACGTACAAGGTCATCGGTCACTACCCCGTGGGTCAATTGCCACAGCACGTCACACCCTCGTGGGACCTGAAGACGTTGTATGCCACCAACGATCTGGGCAACACGCTGACGGCGTTCGACCCACGAACCGGAAAGCCGACCCGGACGTTTCAGGTAACCGATCCCTACAACATGTACTTCACCCCGGACGGTCGGTACGCGATCGTCGTGGCCGAGCGGCTCCGACGTCTCGACTTCCGCGACGCGCACACGATGAAGCTCGTTCACACACTGCACGTGGACTGCAAGGGCATCGACCACGCTGACTTCTCGGCGGACGGACGCTACGCGCTGTTCAGCTGCGAGTTCGACGGCCAGGTCGTCAAGGTCGATATTGCCCGCCAGCAGGTCGTGGGCTACTTGACCCTGTCGTCCAATGCGATGGCACAGGATGTGAAAACGTCCCCCGACGGCACGGTCTTCTACATCGCCGACATGGCAAGCAACGGCGTGTGGCTGGTCGACGGCGCACGCATGAAGAAGCTGGGTTTCTTGCACACAGGCACGAACGCGCACGGTCTCTACGTGAGCCGCGATTCGCGCTACCTATACGTCAGCAACCGAGGTGAGGGGTCGGTCTCGCTCATCGACCTGCGTACCCGGCGCGTCGCGAAGAAGTGGCGCATCCCGGGCGGTGGCAGTCCCGACATGGGAGGCGTGTCGGCCGACGGCAAAGCCCTATGGCTATCCGGCCGGTACAGCGGCGTCGTCTATGTCATAGCAACGTCGAATGGAAAGCTGCTGGCAAAGATCCCCGTCGGCAACGGGCCACACGGTCTCTGCGTCTACCCGCAGCCTGGGCGCTACTCGCTGGGACACACAGGCGTGTTCCGCTGACCGCCTGTTGACGACGAGGGTTCAGCCGGCGCCACCGCCGGCTGCCTGCATCGCCGACGCGAACAGCACAGCCGTCTGCTCCGCTGCGACGACCGCAGCGACGACCGCCGCCACCACCGTCGCAAGAGCGCAGGCGAGCAGCAGCGGGCGGGGACGCACCGGTCCCTCTTGGAGCGCATCGATGCGCGCAGCAACGGCAGTGCTCACGGCAGCAAGGCTGGCGCGGGGCCTCGCGATTCGCGGTGCACTTGCGGCAGCCGCCTGAGACAACGCGCGAGCGGCCGTCACCCTCGGCACCTCCCGTGCGGCGTCTTCGTCTGCCCATCGCTCGATCGCATACTGCGTCGCCCGGGGTAGGCACACAAGCAACGGGTTCATGGCCGCAGCAACGCCAATGACGGTGACATGCCAGTGATGGTTGTGTCGCAAATGCGAGCGCTCATGCGCGAGCAATGCGCGGCGTTCGTCGACACGAAGCGCCCGGAGCATGCCGCGCGTCACCACGACCCGGCCCGGACGGCCGGGTAGCGCGTAAGCATCCGCTGCAGTGTCCGGCAGTACGACGAACCCGGCGTACTCCTGCAGCCCATGACACGCCCGGTGCGCCACGCGCAGCGCTCGGGCCCGACGCGAGAACGTCAATGCCGCTCGGGCGCACAACACGGCACAGAGAATGAGAGCCGCGAAGGCGACCGGGCGCGCGACCGGATCAGCGCGACGCAACGCGGCGATCGACCAGTGTCCGTAGTGCGCCACCTCGTCGTTCTGTCCGACGACGGTGGCGGCGAGTAGCGCCAGCACGAGAACACCGGTCAGGGCGGCCAGCACCCCACCGATGGTCAACATCCAGGTCGCAGCGGATGGCACCACCCGGCGCGCAACGGCGGGCGCGACGAGGCCGAAGGCGCACGTGAAGACAAGGGCGACCGCGATCGCCGTTTGCATCAGGGGTTCCGGGGCGGAGTCGCCCGTCGCAACAGGCCGAGCAGAGTGCGCTCGTCGTCCTCAGTCAGGTCACCGACGAACCGAGCGAGCACGGCCTCGCGGTCGCTGCCTCGGTCGAGAACGGCGCGCATCCGCGACGCAGCCATCTCGGCCTCGTCGAACGCCGGTGTGTACGCGTGTCCGCGGCCCGACGCGGCACGAGTGACGGCGCCCTTGGCGTGCAGCCGGGTGAGGATCGTCAGCACCGTTGTGTAGGCCAGCTCATCGCCGAGACGCTCACGCACCTGGCCAGGTGTCAACGGTTCATCTGCGGCCCACAAGGTGCCGAGCACGTCGGCCTCAAGCTCCCCTGCGGCACGGCGGGCGTGGTCGGCCACGCGGCCCTCCTCATCTCGGTGACGGGTCGTCTTTCTAGACGAGTGACAGTACGACAACGTGCCGACTCCTACGTTGTGTCGTAGAGTGACCACGCGGCGGTCGTTCGGAACCCCTTGCCGTCGGCCGCCGCTCCACACTCTCACCACGCGGCCATGGGAGGATTACTCCCGCAGTCCCGCCAGAGCATGTTGATCGGGGAGTACTTGTCGTGGCTCAGTGGTTGCTTGCTCGGCCACCACAGGCAGCAGCGACCACCGGCGTAACCCCACCGAGCAGTGCCGAGATCGGCGGTCCCCGGTGGTACGCCGGGGTCGCCTTGCTCAGCTCGATCGGCGCCGTGCTCTACCTGCTGCACACACCCCCGGTGCCTGACCTCGCCGCCCAGGTCGCGCGTGCTCACGTCGCCAAGGCCGGTGCCTTCTTGTGGTGGGACGGCTGGTTCGGCGGGATGCATCTGCCGTCGTACTCCGCTGCGAGTCCCTTCATCATGAACGTGCTCGGTGTGCACGTCACGGCAGCGATCGCTGCCGTCGTCAGTGTCGTACTCGCGGCAGACCTGCTGCGCGACACGCCGCGACCCCGAGCCGGCACCCTCGCATTCGGCGTCGCGGTCTTCGCCGACGTCGTCGGTGGGCGCGTCACATTCGCCCTCGGCCTTGCAGCAGCCCTCGGTGCGCTGGTGTTCCTCCGTCGGAACCATGCAGTCATGGGCTCACTCACCGCGGCATGCACGTGCTTGTTCAGCCCGTTGGCCGGACTCTTCCTCGGGCTGATCCTCGTCGGGGTCGCCGTCGTCGACCGCGATCGACGCCGACCAGCGGCGGCCATGGCAGGCACCTTGCTCGCACTCGGTGGCGCATTGGCACTCTTTTTCCCCGGTGCTGGGCAAATGCCCTACCCGTGGTGGCACATGCTGCTCGGCCTATTGCTCACATCGGCGGTCATCGTGTTGTGCGAGGACCCGCGCATCAGGACCGCGGGGTTTTTCATCGCGCTGACAATCCTTGCGCTGGGAATTGCGCCGGGCGCGATCGGGAGCAACGTCCTGCGCTTGGTGTGGCTCGTCGCCGGTCCGATCGTGGTCGCGTGCGCGAGCCTGCGTGGGCTCAGGCTGCTCGTCATCATCGTCGGACTGACGGTCTGGCCCGCGATCGACCTCGGCGTCCAGCTCGCCCGGGCCGAGAGCCCATCGGCGCATGAAAGCTTTTACACACCGCTTGTCTCGGCGCTCAGCACGCAAGTCGCACTCGCGGGGCCTGAGTCACGCGGTCAACGCGTCGAAGTCATCGATCCGGCGACACATTGGCCCGCTGCGTACGTCGCGCCAAGCTTCCCGATGGCCCGCGGGTGGTACCGACAGGCCGACCGTTCGAACAACCCGTTGTTCTACGACGGCACTTTCACCCCACAGCGCTACCACACCTGGCTGTCCTCGCTGGCCGTTGGTTGGGTTGCACTACCGATGAACGTGCCGCTCGACGGAGCAGCACAGAAGGAGGCCGCGGCCGTACGCGCGGAGCCGGCCTACCTCCGTCTGGTCTGGTCGAACGAATCCTGGCGGCTCTATCGGGTCGTTGACTCACAACCGCTACTCGTCGGTGCCGAGATCGTCAGCGCAGACAAGAACACCATCACTTTCACCGCCCGCAACCCAGGGCCGGTGCACGTGCAGATCCGGTGGTCGCCGTATGTGACCTTGACCGCGGCCGAGGGATCTACGAGCTGCGTCGAACGCGACGGTCAATGGACCGTCGTCCAGGTGGACAGCCCGGGCACCTACACGCTGGGCACAAAGTTCAGCCTGACGCGTGACAACCCTTCATCACGGTGCTCGGCTAACGGTCAACTGCCGCCGACGGTTCCGGTCGGCTAGCAGCGCGGCCCGGCCCAGGGCTGGCCTGTCGAGAACGCGGCAGGTGTACGACGAAGCGGGCGCCTGGACTGTGCTCGGCGATGACGACGTCGCCCCGGTGGGATCGCGCAACGTCGCGAACAATCGCCAGACCAAGACCGAAACCGCCGTCCACCCGGCTTCGTGATTCGTCAAGTCGAGTGAACCGCTCAAAGACCCGCTCTCGGTCAGCAGCGGAGATGCCGGGGCCGTCGTCAGTGATGCTCAGCTCGACGTAGTCGTCCGAGATCCCGAGGGCGACGTCGACACGATTTGTGGCGTGCCGCGTCGCGTTGTCGAGCAGGTTGCGCACGAGGTGGGTCAGCCCGGTGAGCTCACCATCGACCTGCGCCGCGGAAACGCGACTCACATCGATGTTCACGTTGGTCCCGGGACGAAGACGGGCGACCTCGCTGAATACAACGTCATCGAGATCGACCAGGCGTGGTGTTCGCGCGGGTTGTGCATCCAATCGCGCGAGGTGCAACAGGTTGTCGACGAGGCTGGACACGCGCTCCACCTCGGACAGCAGGACCGGCACCTGGATCGCAGTCGGGCCGTCCGGGTGAGCCGCTGCAACCTCGAGCTGCGCACGCAACGCCGTCAATGGACTGCGGAGCTCGTGTGCGGCGTCCGCTACGAACTCGCGCTGCCGCACGGTTGAGGATTCGAGGCGGTCGAGCATCTCGTTGAGCGTCTCCGCAAGGCGGTGCAGCTCGTCCTCCGCCTCGGGGGGTGTCAATCGTTGCTTGAGGTCGGTCGCGGTGATGCGCTCAGCCTGCCCGCGCAGTGACTCGACAGGACGCAGAGCGCGGCCGACCAGGAGCCAGGTGACCACCGCCAGCAGGGCGGTCAACAGCGGGACGCCAACAACCATCGCGACAGCGACGATGCGAGTGTTCTCGCGCACATCGTCGTTGGCGACAGCCGCATAGACGGTGGCGCCATTTTTTGCTCGGATCACCGCGACGCGATAGATGTCGGCTGAATCGACGACAGGAATCGGCTTCGTACTCGTGTGAACGGTAACGGTGTCCGAAGGGGTGAAGAAGAAAAGGCGCGGCAGCTCGCGGGCATTTACTGAGCGGAGGACGACCACGCCGTTCGCGTCGATGACCTGCACGACTGCATCGGACCGGCGTTCGACGTCGACGATCGCATCCGCGCCTGCGCTGTTGACCACTGCCGCGACCGATCGGGCACGTTCGCGCACGGTGTTGTCGACCGCGCGTTGCATGCTCCAATGGACGACCAGAACTAAGGCGTATGCGGCGATAGACAACGTGAGCACGATGGCGAGGGTGGCTGCAGCGGTCAACCGCGCACGCAGTGTGCGACGCCCCCACCAACCGCGAAACGCGCTGGCCGAGCTCATCCCCCATCACCACGCAACCGGTACCCCGCTCCGCGAACCGTCTCGATAGCTGCCTTGCCAAACGGCGCGTCGATCTTGCGGCGTAGGTAGCCGACATACACCTCGACGATGTTCGGGTCGCCGTCGTAGTACTCATCCCAGACGTGCTGGAGCACTTCGGTCTTGCTGACGACCGTGTCGGCGCAACGCATGAGGTACTCGAGCACTGCGAACTCGCGTGCGGTCAGCGCCACTTCGGTCCCCCCGCGGACCACCCGCCGGGTCGCGGGGTCGACGACGAGATCCCCGGTGACCATCTGGGCAGGTCGCTCGGGAGCACCGCGTCGCAGCAGCGCGCGCAGCCGGGCCACCAAGACGACGAACGAGAACGGCTTGATCAGGTAGTCATCGGCCCCGAGGTCGAGCGCGTCCGCTACGTCGTACTCGCCATCTTTTGCCGTCAGCATGATGACCGGCGTCCATACTCCGGCCGTCCTCATCTGCCGGAGGACTTCATATCCGGACAGCTTCGGCAACATGATGTCGAGCACGATCGCGTCGTACTGCGTATCGATCACGCGGAGCAGCGCCTCGTCGCCTTCATGGACAACGTCAGCAGCAAATCCTTCGGCGACGAGCCCCTGCGCAACCGCAGCCGCTAACGCGCGTTCGTCCTCGACGACCAACACGCGCATACCCGCGCCTCTCCTTGCAACGCCCGACCCGAGACTAGAGGTGCGGTCAGCTTCCCGGTGTAAACGTAACCAGTGTGAGCGATTCAGGGTCGCCCTTGACGGACTTCTCTAAGACCGTGCCGACGCCACGCACGTAGTACTTATGGTCGAGCACACCTGGCTCAAGTGGGGTCCACTCCTCCGTAAGAATGCCGGTGGTCGCGGTAACAGCCGGAACGTGAACAGGTGCAGACAGATTCAGGATGCGGAAGTGGTCCTCGGCTTGCCCCTTGTAGTACTCCTGCTGGTACGAGCGTCCGACCTCGGGTTGTATCGGCATGAAGATGCCGGGCCTGGCGCCGGCACGACCGGCGCGCCAGGTGCCATCGGTGGACTCGACCTTGCCTTGTGCGTTGAACGTGACGGTGTCCTCGCCGTAGTACCAGACGTTGCCAACCGTGTCCTGTGCATACCAGTCGGTCGTCCGCTCGGCCAGTTTGCCGGCAAGGTAGAGGTTGTCCTTCAGCACGACACAGGTGACACCGTCCACGACTTCCGTTTGCGAAGTGACAGTGAGAATCTCATGCGCCTTCTTCCCATCCTTGATTCCGTCGTAGACGTAGCGAGCCCCAGGGAGAAGCGGGAAGTAGGGGTTGTCGATGCGACTGACGAAGGCCGCACCCGCACTCTGTGTCGCAGTGGGTGTGGCTGACGATGCGGTGACACCTTGCGTGCTGTTCGAAGCGTTGGACGAACAACCCACCGCTGCCAGACATGCCACACCGGACAAGGCAAGTGCTATGTGCCGAACGGACATGGCTCCTCCTCGCTTGCGGGCGATCGTTGGTCACTCTCGCGGGGAGACGCTGAGACTGCGCTGAACTGAGCCACGACGCCTGACTTTTCCGGCTGCGTGGATCATGATGGCTGCGTGAGAGGTGACCGGGTCGAGATCGTGGTCGATGCGGGCGGTGACGCCCGGACCTATGAGATTCGCGCCACCCGAGCCGGGCGACGGGTCGAGGTCGCCACGGTCCGCGGTCAGGTCCAGGTCAGCGAGGTCACGCGTGGCGGCACCGCAGTCCGCACCGCTTGGTTCATGGCCGCCCGCGTGATTGCGCTCGTGGAGCACCCCGCCGAACAACAGACCTAGTCCCCGACACGACGGAGCACCGACAGGGCAAAATGTCCCGTCTAGGCGAGCCGGGGGGTGAGGCGGGACGTGCGACGTCCGCAGCCAGGCAGTCTCCCGTCCGGAGCCGTCACCTTCCTCTTCACCGACATCGGCGGGTCCACTCGGCTGTTCCAGCGCTGGGGCGATGAGTGGGCGGGCCTGCTTTTCCGCCACCAGGAAGTCATCCGCCGCGCCATCACCGCGCACGACGGCGTCGAAGTGCGGACCGAGGGCGACAGCTTCTTCGTTGCGTTCGGTGACCCGGTGGAGGCGGTGATCGCGATAGCGGAAGCGCAGGCAACTCTCGCCGCGCAGGACTGGCCCACCGATGGCGTCATCCGGATCCGCGCCGGTCTGCACACCGGCTACGCGACTCCGCAGGCAGGTGACTACGTCGCGCTCGCCGTGCACCAGGCGGCCCGGGTCGCGAAGGCGGCGCATCCCGGACAGACGTTGCTGTCCGAAGCCTGCGCGCGTTCCGTTGCAACCGCGTTGCCAAAGACGCTGTCGCTGACCTCCCTCGGCACGCACCGGCTGAAGGACTTCGACATCCCGCTCGAG
This sequence comes from Frankiales bacterium, assembly GCA_033851265.1. Classification (GTDB taxonomy): domain Bacteria; phylum Actinomycetota; class Actinomycetes; order JAWWOW01; family JAWWOW01; genus JAWWOW01. The sequence continues at coordinate 184,600 of JAWWOW010000007.1, read as the reverse complement.
CTGTTCGAGGTCAACGGTCCGGGGTTGGCGAGCGAGTTCCCACCGCTCGACACAGCGTGGCGTGGTGAGACCAACTTCCCACTGCAACGGACCAGTTTTGTCGGTCGTGAGCACGACACGGAACGTGTCCGGGCACTCGTAGACATCGCTCGACTGGTCACCGTGAGCGGGCCCGGTGGGGTCGGCAAAACACGGCTCGTGCTCCATGCCGCGACGTCGATGCTCACCGGCGCCGGCGATGGTGTCTGGCTCATCGAGCTTGCATCGGTGACGGACGGGCGGCTTGTCGCTGCGGCCGTCGCACGGGCACTGGGTATCGACGAAGACCCTGATCGCCCCGTGCTCGACACGGTCGTCAGTTGGTTGCAGGCGCGACGGATGCTGTTGGTCCTCGACAACTGCGAACACCTCGTCGAGGGCTGCGCAGAGTTCGCTGACCGGGTGCTGCGCACGTGTCCGCAGGTCGACATCATCGCGACGAGCCGGCAGCCGCTGGAGGTTGAGGGTGAGTACGTCTACCGGCTCTCGCCGCTGGGCCTGCCGCCGGACGACCCCTCAACACCAGTCGAGGAAGCGACTGAGTTCGAAGCGGTCCAACTGTTCGTGGAGCGGGCACACGCGCATCAGCCAGCGTTCGTGATGGACGAGTCCACGGTCGGCGCGGTCACCTCGATCTGTCGTCGACTCGAAGGTGTGCCGTTGGCCATCGAGCTTGCTGCGGCGCGCCTGCGTTCGCTCTCGATCGACACCATCGACGCACGACTCGATGACCAGTTCCGGCTGTTGACCGGTGGGCACCGGTTTGCGCTGCCGCGACAGCAGACTCTGCGCGCGCTCGTCGACTGGTCCTACAACCTGCTGGACGATGACGAGCGGGGTTTGCTGCGAACATTGGCTGCCTTCTCGGGCGGTTGGACGTTGGAAGCAGCCGAAGCAGTCGCCGTCGATCTCGAGCGAAGCGATGTGGAGATCCTCGACCTGTTGACGTCACTCGTCGACAAGAGCCTCGTCCAGGCCGAGTCACGCGGCTCTGACGTGCGCTACGGGATGCTCGAGATCGTTCGCCAGTACGCCGTACAGCAGCTCGCTGGGCTTGCGGATGACGACATTCGCGCCGTACAAACTCGCCACCGCGACTACTACCTCGGTCTGGCCGAGCAGGCACGCCGCGAGATGGACACGTCGGCTCAACGCCCTTGGCTCGATCGGTTAGACGCCGAAGACAGCAACCTGCGGGCCGCGCTCACGTTCAGCTTGAGCGACGAAGCGGGGATCGTCCCGGCACTTCGGCTGCTGGCAGCCCTCTGCAGGTACTGGGTCATGCGCGGGCGCGCCGTCGAGGGCATGGAGCAAGCCTCGGCGGTCCTGGAGCGTGCGTCGGAGCAGGCGGTCGAACGCGCGTCTGCACTGGTCGCGGTCGCGAACCTGCACAACCGGGCCGGGGACTTCGTGGGAGCCGGCTCGCTGCTGGACGAGGCGTTGGCGATCCGGCGTGGCGTCGGTGATGACGTTGGCTGCGCCGAGGCGCTGAACGACATGGCGTGGTTGGCAACACGGCGCGGTGACTACGCGACCGCGCACGAGTGCGGAGCAGAATCGTTGCAGTTGGCGCAAAAGGCGGGCGCGGGTGCGCACTTGCTGGGCCGCATCCACGCGACGCTCGGCGACTTGATCGAGCGAGACGATCTGCTGGCTGGGCGTGTGCACTTCGAGGAGGCACGACGCTTCTTCGAGCAAGTTGGCGACCGCGGTGCGTCGGCGCGTGTGTTGAACAATCTGGGTCTCATCGACCTGTCGCTCGGCGACCCGGCCGCGAGTCGGCGTGCTCTAGAGGAGTGCTTGTCCATCTTCAGCGATCTGCAGGACGCAGCGGCGTTGCCAACGGTGCTGAGCAACCTCGGCCTGATCGCGATCGAGGAGCGCGACTTCGAGCACGCTCAGGACTTCTTCACACGTGGTCTGACACTCGGACACCGCACGTCGGACAAGGAGCTGATGGTCTACACGCTCCTCGGGCTCGCGATGGCCGCTGGCGGACTTGGCGAGTCACATCGAGGCGCCGTTTTGCACGGAGCGGTGGATTCACTGTCGGCCGACGTTGGCATGGCGCTAGACGCGTTGGAATCTCGGCTGCAGGAACGCTCGCAGCAAGAGCTGATGACGGCGCTGGGAGCGGCGGCGTACGACGAGGCACACTCCGCGGGGGCAGCTTTGGCTCTCGACGACGCGGTTGCGTTCGCATTGGACGAATTCGGCGTAACGTCAGGTCGGGTTCACATCTGAGATGGCTATCGAACGGTTCGAAGTTCAACGGGAGATCGCGGCTGTGCCCGCGAAGGTGTTCGCGCTGCTGTGCGACCCGAGCGGGCACGTCGCGATCGACAGCTCCGGGATGCTCCAGTCCACGGACGGTAGGCCCGTCAAACAGGTCGGCGATGAGTTCGTCGTACACATGGATCGCGAGGCGCTCAACGACTACCCGCTCGGGAAGTACGACGTCACGGTCATCATCACGAAGTTCGAGCAGGACGCTGCCATCGAGTGGACGATCTCCGGAGTCATCCAGCCGCCGATCAAGCATCTCTATGGCTACCGGCTCGAACCCAGGGAGACCGGGACCTTAGTGACGTCGTACTACGACTGGAGCCAGATCGAGGAGCAGTATCGCGACGCGGGCATCTTCCCTGTCATTCCCGAAACCGCCTTGCGCGCAACCCTCGGCATCCTCGCCCGGACCGTCCAGTAGGAGCCCGCCACCGGCGACGCAGCCCCGGAGTCGAGGTGACTCCGGGGCTATCGGCCGTTGCTCCGGCTTGACCGTGGGCCAGATCAGGTTGTTGCCGGCTGGATGCAGTCCGGAGCGACCTGGGCCTCGACGCCGTTGCCGGACGCCGAGTTGCGGGCGAAGTAGTTCGCCGTGCAGTTCTGGATCGCAGCATCCTCGACCACGATGCCCCAGGTGCCGTTCTCATCCGCGGTGTTGTCGACGATGGTGTTGCCGGCGACGAAGATCTCGATGCCATTGCCGGTGTTGTTGTCCGCGTCATTCGTGCTCAACACCGCGGTGCCACCAAGCAGCTGGACCCCAGCGTCGTTGTGATTCAGGTTGTTGCCGAAGATGAGGTTCTTCGACCCGTCAGCGACCGTTGCCAGCCCGACTCGGTTGCCCGTGGCGGTCACGAACGCGATGGCGGAGTTCTTCGTATGGCCCATGATCAGCGCCGCGTTCGCGTTTCCAGTGACCGTCCCCGGCCCAACGATCAGGTTGCGGGTTCCCGCCGCTCCAGCGGAGGGCGAATCGATTCCGGCGCCCAGGAGAGTGTGACGGTTGAGAAGCAGCTTGGTATTGCTGCCGGTCAGGGTAATCGTGCACGTCGGAAGGTCAGCGTCGAGCCGGTAGGTGCCGGGACCGGTCAGGTCCCCACACGTGGTAACGGATACCGGGCCGCTGGCCGCGAAAGCGGGTGCGGCGAACCCCGCCGCCGCCAACAGGCTGGATGTCAGGACAGTTAAAGCCAATCGCTTGCTTTTCACGCCATACCTGCTCCCCGTGCGCGGCCGCTCGTTGTGGGCCGATCACGGCATAATTCCGTCACTCGTGCCGTGGGACAGCCGTTTGCCTAAAAATGCGCACAAGATAGTCAAAGGTTGAGTCGCCCTGACATGGTGTGGCAAACGCACGTAGGCACAAGTGATCAGGGCCAGCACGCAAGCGACGATGTTTTGGGAGGACCTGCGGTGCCTGACCTACTGGGATCCCTAGCGGGGGTGCGCACGCACCTTTACTCAGTCGCGGCTGAACGCCGGGCTGCGATTGCCTTCCGGCATGCCCCGAAACGGAACGGCGAGCTCCTCAACGGTGGGACCTGACTGAGCGGCGTACGGCGCGAGCGCATCGAGATCGAAGCTGTAAAGCCCCGCTGCGTTGCCGCCAAGAATTTGCTGCAGCTCCGCCGGCGGGGTGCCGGCGAACGATCGGCGCAGCGCTTCGCGGGTGTTCGGAAAACTGCTCTCGTCGTGCGGGTAGTCGCTCCCCCACATGAACTTCTCGACGCCGATCTGATGACGCGTCGCCGCCTCACCGGGCGACGGGAAGCTCGCACCCACGAAGCAGTTGCGCGCAAAATACTCACTGGGCTTCATCGGCGGGATTTCGCTCGCGTCGTACTTCAGCTCGCCGATCCGCCCGGTCGCGGCCATCTGTCGGTGGAAGTCATCGAGCATCGCTAGCGTCGCCGGGATCCAAGCGCACCCCGATTCCGTGATCGCGAAGCGCAAGCCGGCGAAACGTTCGAACACGCCACTGACCAGCATGTGCGTCAGCGGTCGCCGGGAGAAGAACGTTGTCTCCGCGATCCAGAGCTGACTCGCAGCGCGATAGGGCCCGTAGTCAGGCATGCCCGCGCCGCCCGAGTGCGCGTTGACGACAACACCGAGGTCTTCGCATACGGCCCACAGCGGGTCGTACTCCGGCGCATACAAGGGCTTGATGTGCTTCATGTCATCGGGCACGGGCTGCAGCAGCACACCGCCACGCAGACCGTTGGCGTGACACCAGCGCACGTCGGCGATCGCGTCATCGACGTCGTTCAGGAAGATCTGCCCGATGCCGGCTCGCCGCGCGGGGTGGTTCGCGCACCAGTCCGCGAGCCAGCGGTTGTGAGCGCGCACACCGGCCAGCCGGAGCTCGTATTCATCCGGCATCGGCGGTCGCGCCACCACAGCGCCGGTCGGGAAGAAGGGCGGGATCGTGTTCGGGAACAGCACCTCGCCGACAACCCCGTCCGCCGCCAACTCACTGATCCGCTTGTCGTCGTCCCAGTTGCGCAGCCGCGAGTCACTGACCTGCAGGTCCCGGAACGGGTTGCGGTACGCCTCGCGCCACCGGTCGAACTCCTCGACGTACGCCGGGTCCAGATACGACCGGTACATCTCGTGGTTGCCGCCCGCGTGGCAGTCCGCGGAGATCAGCACGTAGCGGCCGCCCGTCTTCTCGAGCAGCGGCGGGAGTTCGGTGGGCGCTGTCATCGCCACCGACGGTACTGTGCCCGCGCATCCACCGCAGCCGAGGAGGGCGCATGGAAAAGGTCGTACTCCCGTTGTGGCGCGCGCCCGACACTGACGCTGACGAACTCGACTCGTGGGCGCACACGGTGATTCCGTACCTCCACGACGCGCGCGAGGTTCTGGGCGCACGCGTGCTCGTCGAGGCACCGGAGGGCGCCGCTATGCGGTACGGCGCCCCCGTCAACGGCTCGGTTTTCGGCGGCCTCGTGTCCCTGTGGCTCGCGTCGTACCAAGACCTCGGGGCCGTCGCTTCAGTCCTCGACGATGCCCCGATCAGCAAGTACGACGGCTACCTCGTGAGCGAGTCGGTGGTGCTCGGCTACCCGGCCCACATGGCCATCACGCCCGGCGAGCGGTCACCCGGACTGTGCCAGGCAACGCTGTTCGACAAGAACCCGGCAGCGAGCGACGACGAGTTCTTCCACACGTGGCACACCCTGCACCGCAAGACGACGCTCGACCTGCACCCAGTCTGGGTCTATGTCCGCAACGAGGTGGTCCGCAGCGTGACTCCCGACGCGCCTCCGCTCCGCGGCATCGTCTACGAGAACACCAAGACCGAGGCGGACATGCTCGAGCCCCACAAGTTCTTCGGATCCGGTGGCGACGACGACGCGTTGAAGCGCAACATCGAGCACGTCTTCACGGAGACGGGCCAGTTCATCAACTACGACACGATCCAGACAGCGGTCATGCACGAGTACCTCGTGCGGCGCGTCTCTACTTGACGGCGTACGAGCCAGCACTCTTCTGCAACGAGGACTCGTCGACGAAGTCGAACGTGCCCGCAGGGATGCGCTTGAGCTCGGAGATCACCGAATCAGGCCACCCCGTCGAGGCATCGCCCTGGAAGTACCAGTCAGAGCCGTTGTCGGCCACGATCACGCCGTACGTCTGCATCGCCTTGATGACAGTGCGCGCATACGAACTGAACCCAGATGTTGAGAAGCTCGAGCTCAACCGCGCCCGGGCTCCCATCGGCGGCAGGTTCTGGTTCGACGCCGACCCCGCCTGGTGACTTGCGGGCCACACGTAGCGCGTGTCGGTGCTCGACACCGTGAAGCGGATCGCATGGCGCACCGCGCCCGCCTTCACCTCATCCCACCGGAGCAACAGCGGAAATATCGGCAGCCCGGCAGCGTCGGCGCTCGTCCACGTCGCAGGACGCATCGCATTGGAGCCGAGCGAAAAGATCGCTCCCGAACCGGCATGGGAGCCCGACGCTGCGTAGTGCGTGTCGAAGGTCTCGTAGAGCTTGCACGTGTCCTTGTTGATGACGAGCGCGTGCCGGTCACCGCTCGCGTTCGATCCACCCTCGATGGGCGTGTCGGAGCCGAGCGGGTATGGACCCTTGTCCGACTCGGATGCGTATTGGAACTTCACCGTGACCTTCTGATGCGCGTTCGACACGACCTGCCACGGGAGCCCGTATGGCACCGGTTGTGCGCCGTACGACGGTCCGAAGTCAGGATGCAAGTTGCGACCGGACGCGTGGCTCGCGGACTTCCACGCGGCGTTGCGGGCGTTCAGTGGCAACCCGGTGATCGGCGTGGCAAGCACGTTGTTGCTCGCCAGCACGGTGCAACCCGCGAGTGATCCACCACTGCCGCTACTCGCCGCGTGCGTCGATGTCGTTGCCGGCTTGCGCTTGTGCACGGCGGTGGGCTGCGTTGCCACCGTCGCTGCCGGCGACTTCTTGGCTGCTGTGGTCGGCTTCTTGCTCGGCTTCGGCTTCGGTGTCGGCGTTGCTGCGATGGCCGCCGGAGGCGTCGTTGTCGGTACGCCGATTACCTGGTCGCTCAGATCCGGGGCGGCATTCGAATGGCCGCCGCCACTGCACGCCGCCATGACGACAGCGCCCGCGAAGAGGCCGAGACCGGCAAAGCGCGCGCGCATGTCCCCATGATCGACCCTCCAGGCGCCGGTCTGACTGCTCTGACCGGGGTGTTTTCCCGTCCCGGGATCAAGAAGGCGTCAGGACTGAGCACCGAGGCGTCAAGGAACCGTTAAGAAGCGGGCTGATCGGGCCCAATCGGAGGTTTGCTGAGAACGTGCTTCAGCTAGTCAAGCGGCTCCTCGTCGGCCGCGCAATGCAGACGAACCAGCTGGACGAGACGCTGCTCCCGAAGAAGATTGCCCTGCCGATCTTCTGCAGCGACCCGTTGTCGTCGGTCGCGTACGCCACCGACGAGATCCTTCTGGTCCTCGCCATTGGCGGGATCGCGTTTCTCAATATGGCGCCATGGGTTGCGGCCGTCATCGTGCTGCTGCTCGTTGTTGTCGTGGCGTCGTACCGCCAGGCTTGTTACGCATATCCCAACGGCGGCGGCGCGTACGTCGTCTCTCGAGCGAATCTAGGTTCCAACGCTGCACTCGTCGCGGCGAGCGCCCTAATGGTCGACTACGTCCTCACGGTGGCCGTGTCGGTCGTCGCTGGGGTCGCCAACATCGTGTCGGCATTCCCTCGGCTGGCACCGCATGCTGTCGCCGTCTCTATCGGGCTGATCATCCTGCTCGCCCTGGCCAATCTGCGGGGCGTCCGGGAGTCCGGGAGGCTATTTGCCGTGCCCACCTACGGCTTTGTCGTGTTGATACTGGCCATGATCGGCTGGGGAGCTCTCCGGTTTGCTACCGGCCACGCCGTCGTTGCCGAGTCAGCGCACTACGACATCCGAACGACAAGCAACGTTGCCGGGTTGGCCACCGTCTTCTTGGCGTTGCGCGCGTTCGCTTCTGGTTCGACGGCGCTGACTGGAGTCGAAGCGATCAGCAACGGTATCCCGAGCTTCCGGCCGCCGAAGAGCCGCAACGCAGCGACAACTCTTTCGATCATGGCGGTGCTAGCGATCACCATGTTCGTCGGCGTGACTGGCCTCGCCTTAGCCGCGCACGTCCATCTGGCCAGTGACAGCTCTCTGCTCGTCGGAGCACCTGACGGCGTGGCCCAGCAGACGGTCATCGCCCAGCTTGCTCACGCCACGTTCGGGGGAAATGTTCTGTTCTACGCGGTGCAAGGGTTCACCGCCGCCATTCTCATCCTCGCAGCGAACACGGCGTTCAATGGCTTCCCCATCCTCGCGTCGATCTTGAGCACCGACGGCTACCTCCCGAGGCAGTTCTCCCGTCGCGGGGACCGGCTCGTTTTCAGCAACGGCATCGTCGTGCTGGCACTCTTCGCAGTGGTGCTCGTATGGGCGTTCTCGGCAAGCACCACGCGGTTGATTCAGCTGTACGTGATCGGGGTCTTCGTTTCCTTCACGCTGAGCCAACTCGGCTTGGTGCGGCACTGGACAGGGAAACTCACAGCGGGGATCGATCGAGAGTCGTCGAGCCGGATGCGGCGGGCTCGGGTCATCAACGCCGTGGGGGCGTTGTTCACAGGACTCGTCCTGGTCGTCGTCCTGGTCACCAAGTTCGTTCATGGCGCTTGGATTGTGACGATTGCGATGCCGCTGTTGTTCTTCTTGATGCGCGCCGTGCATGGGCACTACTCGGCTGTCGCTACCGAGCTTCGTCCTCCAGACGAGGGGCTCCCACTGCCCAGCAGGGTGCATGTCGTGGTGCTGGTGTCGAAACTGCACGCACCAACCCTGCGCGCACTTGGCTTCGCGCGAGCGATGCGGCCGTCGACACTGACCGCCCTGACCGTCAGCACGAACCATGAAGAGTCGGCCGCCCTGGTCAACGACTGGGCCGCTCGCGGACTACCCGTCGATTTGACGGTCCTGGACTCGCCCTACCGGGACATCACCGGACCCGTCCTCGACTACGTACGCGGAATCCGTCGAAAGAGCCCCCGTGACGTCGTCTGCGTCGTCATCCCGGAGTACGTCGTTGGTCGGTGGTGGGAACAGCTGTTGCACAACCAGAGCGCCCTGCGCCTCAAAGCCCGACTGCTGTTCCAGCCCGGCGTGATGGTCACGAGTGTGCCGTGGCAGCTGCATTCGAGTGAAGGCGAGGAGATTGACCAAGAGTCTCCACCGCCGGAACCGAAGCCGGTCGCGGCTTGAGAACGTTGGGTGTGACGCTTAGCGCGTGAGCCACGACATCCGGCTGCCGGCCGCACTCACTCGCGGAACTTCTGCGCTTCCGCGTCGACGACGCCTGACCGGCGCGCTCGTCGCGGCAGTCGGCATCCCGGCGATCACCGTGGTGCTGACTGCTAGCCGAGACGCCCTCTCGCTCAGCAGTGTGTTGCTCATCTATCTATTGACGGTTGTCGCTATCGCGACTATCGGCGGTGCCGTGGTGGGTATCGCCGCAGCCACTACATCGGCGCTGTGCGCCAACTACTACTTCACCCAGCCACTGCACACCTTCCGCGTGCGCACCAAGGACGACGTCGTCGCACTCGTTGTTTATGTGACGGCTGCAGCCGTCGTCAGCACGCTGGTGGAGATAGCGGCTCGTCGTCGGGCAGCTGCCCTCCGCGCGAACGAACTTGCTCAGATCGATGAGGTGCGTTCCGCGTTGCTAGCCGCGGTCGGTCACGACTTACGCACGCCCTTGGCAGGCATCAAGGCGGCGGTCTCCACCCTGCGGCAAGACGACGTCGCGTGGAGCCCGGAGGAGCACGCAGAACTCTTGGCGACCATCGAGGAATCTGCCGACCAGCTCGCCGAGTTGCTGGAGAACCTGCTTGACATGAGCCGGCTTCAGGCCGGTGTCATGAGTGTGCAACTCCGCGACGTCGCGCTCGAGGAAGTAGTTCTCGGCGCACTCCCCCGCAGTGACGAACACCGTGTTGAGGTGAACATCCCTGATGACCTACCGCTGGTATCCGCCGACCCCGGCCTGCTCGACCGAGCAATCGCGAACCTCGCTGCCAACGCCCTCCGCTTCAGCCCAACGGACCGCCCGGTGGCGATAACAGCGGATGCCGCGTACGACCTGGTTCGACTGCACATCGCCGACCATGGGCCAGGGATCCCCACCGCTGATCACGAACGAATATTCGCGCCGTTTCAGCGCCTGGGTGACCACTCGCGCAGCAATGGCCTCGGCCTTGGCTTGGCAATATCGCGCGGATTCGTCGAAGCCATGGGTGGCGGGATATCCGCCAGCGATACTCCCGGCGGTGGTCTCACGATGACCATCACACTGCGCGGCTGGACGTGACGCGCGTCCTGCTCGTCGACGACGAGCCGCAGCTGCTTCGAGCGTTGGGGATCAACCTGCGCGCCCGCGGCTACGACGTAATCACAGCGAACGACGGCGCAGATGCACTCACGGTTGCTGCGCGGCATCCACCCGACCTGGTGTTGCTAGACCTGGGGCTTCCCGACATGGAAGGCGTCGAGGTCGTTGCCGGGCTTCGCGCATGGAGTACAGCCCCGATCATCATTCTGTCCGCTCGCCACGAGCAAGCACAGAAGGTTGCGGCCCTGGACGCCGGAGCTGACGACTACGTCACAAAGCCATTCGGCGTCGACGAACTACTAGCCCGGATACGAGCAACCCTGCGCCGCGCATCACCAGTTGAGGACACCGCGGTGGTGACGACCGAGGCATTCACGGTGGATCTGGCCGCCCGGACGGTCCGAACCGAAGCCGGGGAGGTGCGGCTCACTCCGACGGAGTGGCACATCCTCGAAATCCTGGTCCGGCACCCCGGCAAGCTGGTCAGCCAGCAACAGCTGTTGCGCGAAGTTTGGGGTCCGGCGTACTCAACAGAGACCAATTACTTGCGTGTCTACATCGCTCAGCTTCGACGCAAACTCGAACCGCTACCGAGTCGCCCGCGATATTTGCTCACTGCAACAGGTTTGGGCTACCGCTTCGAGCCGTGATCAGCGGACAGTGGGCTGGATCGTGCTCTCCCCCGAGCCCACACCAGCCGTCAGCATGCGGTGCAACACGTCGAAGGTCACGCGCATCACCGTCGTCTCTGGATGGGTTTCGCCCGCATGCCCGGACATGCAGAGTGTGGGGTCGAGGTTGTCCTTCACCTCGGTGCGCCCTGTGTAGGTCTCGACGTAGCTACCGACGTACGACGTGAAGGTGGTCTCGTTCTCGGTGTTACATCCCGGTTGGTTGCCGACAATCGTGTATCCGTGCGTTGGTATGCCGCCCGCCCGCAAGGCTGCACGGGACTCGATCGCCTGATTGAACGGCACCAGTCCGTCGTCGACGTCGTGCACGACAGCGGCCGTCTTGGCGCCGAACTCACGGAAACCAGTCGGCGACAGCATCGCGAGGGAACGCGTGCGGTAAGCGTCGGAGTTCTGTGGCGGCGTTGCGCTGCCCGTAGCGGTTCGCGTCTCGTACTCGATCTCGGCCTGCGAGGTCTTGTCGGCGGCACCAGCCTCGGCCCAGGTCTCGGACAGATTCGACAATCCCTCGGACACGACGATGCCGGCGATGGGCCGCGGACGGTTGGCCCGCATCCACCGCGCATCGGCACTCGTCGACTTCCCGCGGGCAACCATGGAAATGAAGTACGCGAGCCCTGTGCATCCCATCGACACGCAGAGCAGGTACGTCGGCAGATTGCCGTGGACGCGGCGCGACCATGCGATCGCTGATGCCGCGTCGCGAGCCTCTTCGTCCACGGTGTCGAACACGCCCTTGCCGTTGGGACCATCGATCTCCGACGTCCGCGGCGCCACGGCAACGGCGTTGTTGCGCGCCGCCATCGTGTTCAGCTCGTCCTGCCATTGGTCGCCGTTGTGCGTGTGTCCGTGGAAGACCACGATCAGCGCCTTCGCGCCAGCCGTCGGTGCCGCCCAATGCAACGGGAAGGTCGTCGCCGTGCCGGCGTCGTCAATCGTCGGCAACACGGCGATGCCCTGCGTGATCGTCGGGGTCGCAGCAGTCTGGCCCGCAACGGCCGCACCCGCCGTCACCACGAGGGCGGCCGTCGCAACAGCGGCAACGGCGCGGAGTGCCTGGACACGGGAGAGCAGGCGCAGCACGAGGACCTCCGGGCTGGGTGAGGGCGTCTGTCCTGATGTTTCGACGTCAACGAGCCTGCATCCTGCCTAGTGACGCGATTCACGCGAGCCCTTCCTGGCCGGGCGGCGGTGGGCTGGGTCATCATGCTCCGTGCAGGGCGAAATGCCCGGATCCGGGGGGATCATCAGTGGACGGCGTCAAGTGGAACGACGCGTTGCTCGATGAGCTGCGTTTCCAGGGCGACCCGATCGCCGATGACATCGCCGCGCGCTACTACGACGCCGTTCAGGGAGATCACGCGCAGCTGTTCCGCGGGATCCTCGCTGGGACGGCGACAACGCCGGAAGGGCTGCTCACCGACTACTACGCCGAGCAAACGCCGATGCCGGACTGGGCCGACCCCGAGCTGCTCGACAAGGGCGCACACTTCTTCTCGCAATGGGGACTCGAGCTCGGTCTCGGACTGTTCTGTTTCTCGTTGCCGGTCGGCTATGCGGCCGTACCCGCCGCTCACGTCCTCGACCTGACCAGCCGACTCGAGACCAACGCGAAGCGACGTATCTACGAGACCGCGCAGATGGTGCTCGATGTCACCACCCCCGACGCCTTGGGGCCAGGAAAACAAGGACAAGAGACAGTCCGCCGCGTCCGGCTCATGCACGCGGGCATCCGCTACCTCGTGCAAAACGACCCTCGTGTCGAACGACTCGACCGACCACCAGCTGACGGCACCCAGGGTTGGTTCGCTGATTGGGGTACGCCGATCAGCCAGGAGCATCTGGTCGGCGCACTCCTGTCGTTCGGACACTCGATGCTCGGCGTACTCGACCAGTTCGGTGTCCAGTACGACGACGTCGACGCCGAGGCGTACCTCCATCTGTGGAGCGTCGTCGGCCATCTGCTCGGCGTACGCCCGGATCTCCTGCCGATCGACCGTGCCAACGGCGACCGAATCGACGAGCTCATCCGCCCGCGCAACCTCGCAGCAACAGCTGCGGGCCAGAAACTCACCGAAGCGCTGCTCGAGGTCATCGACGAGTGCGGACCGGACGGGATTCTCGGATCCGTGCCCGCCGCGACCATGCGTCACCTGCTCGGCGACGAGGTCGCCGACATGCTCGCGATCCCGGCAGGAGGCTGGGTCGAGCAGGTGCTCTCGCAGACGCACCCGATCATGCGGGTGCTCTCCACCGTTGATGATGCACCAGGTATTCGAACGGTCGCGCGTTGGTTGTCTCGCGGGATCATGACGGGCTTCCTGCAGTGCGAGCGCGGACACGCGCGCCCGCCGTTCGCCATCCCGCAGCATCTCGACGCGCGCTGGGACCGCGCGTCAGGTTGGTGAGTCGGCCCAGCCGCGGCTGTCGACGGTTTCCGCCAGCCGGACCAGACCCCCGGAGTCGGCAGTCACCGCCCAGGTCCTGACGTCCTGCGCGAGTTCGTGCGCTTCGGTTGCGTCCCCCGTCGCCCCGCGACGCGCTAACGCACCCGCGAGATCCAGGCGGGCACGCATCGCTACGCCGATGCACCCTTGCGCGGTCGCGTCGGCGACAGCAGCGCGCAATGCAGCGACCCCTTCGTCGAGGCGACCCAGCGCGAGCAAACAACGGCCGATGGACCAGGACACTGGTCCGGTGATTCCGATGAACAGGTGCGCCCAGCGCCTGCTGTGCGGCTCGACCACCGCGAAGACGCGCTCCGCCAACTCCTGGTCGCCGATCAGCCAAGCAGCGTGCGCCAGTGATCCGAGCCCGACAAGCGCGTAAGGATCACGCGCCAGTGCGGCAACGTCGATGGGGTACTTGTCGAGCACCGCACGCGCCTCGGCGATGCGACCTGCTTCTGCGAGCGCCTCCGCGTGCGCTGCTCGCCAGGTCGGTAACGCTGGGTATTGGTCGGCGAACTGCCCAATCAGGTCGGCTAGGTCACCGACCCCGCCCTGGAGCAGCGCTAGCGCCGTGCTCGCGGCGCCCCACCAGTTGAGACCGTCAGGCTCACCGCCGGCCTCTGCCACGGCGAGCAGTTCGTCGTTCAACGTCGCTGCTTCGGTGAACCTGCCCGCCGCGCCGAGATGCGCGACGAGCCAGTACCTCGTCATCCACTTCAGCGATGAGGCTCCCGCCTCTGCCGCTATCGCTGCGGCATCGCGGTTCGTCTGCTCGGCAGCGCGCAGGTCACCAGCGGCTAGTAGCGCCCACGCCCACAGACTTCGCGCCTCGGCTTGCAATGCCGGGTCGCCGGTCGCATCGGCAAGTTCGACCGACTCACGACCGCGAGCCACCAACGCCTCGATGCGGTCCAACGCGATCGCCGGGAACGCCGTGCGCACCAATACGTCGGCCAGCACGCGTGAGTTGCCGAGTCGGCGAGCAATGGACTCGGCCTCGTCGACGAGAGACAGCCGCCGGTCGGACGCGCCCGTGAACGTGATCTCCGTTGCGAGGTAGGCGAGCAGTCGCGCCCGGTCCTCACTGCGCTCACTCCCGAGTCGAGCCAGCGCACGTTCGGCGAGCGCGACCCTCTCGACGTCGACCTCACCGACGACGGTCGTGACGCCGCGACGGTTGGCGAGCACCGCCGCAACCAGCCGCGGCGTGTCCTCCCCGGCCCGCTCCGCCGCCGAAATCAGCGTCTTCCGGTACGACGGATCCCCTTGGTCGCGTTGGCATTCGCCGACGCCGATCGTCGCGTCGACCGCAAGATGCTCGAGCGCAGGGTCCTCGTCGACAAGGTCGAGTGCGTGGCGGTAACGCCATTCCGCATCTGCGAGGGCGCGCGCCTGCTGTGCCTCACCAGCGGCAGCAAGGAGGTACGACGCAGCTCGGCCGCGATCCACGCTGTCCGGGCCGGCGGCGACACAGTGATAGGCCAGCGGCACAACGGCGTACGGGCGCAGGCGCTCCAACACGTCGATGACCTTGCGGTGAAGCCGGCGACGCCGAGTGGCGGACAGCTCGTCGTACAACGTCTCTTTGACGAGCGCGTGCGCGAAGCGGAAACGGTCCGGTCCGACTTCGTGCAGCAGACGTGCGCCGAGCGCGCTCTCGAGCGCGCCGACAATTTCGTCCTCGTCCCGGCTGACCAACGCAGCAAGCACGGGCACATCGAAGTCGCGCCCGAGCACGGATGCTGTGGACAACAGCGACTGCGTGTCCTCGCTCAGGTAGGAAAGGCGCCGGCGTACGACGTCACGAACATTCGGCGGCACCGTCACCGCACCCACGTCATCCACGGTCCACCGGTCACCGTCGCGTCGGATGGTGCCGGTCTCGGTGAGATGGCGTAGCACCTCGCCCACGAAGAACGGATTGCCTTCCGTTTCGGCGTGCACCTTTTGTGCCAGCGCGATGCCGCGTTCGTCGAGCTCGTGGCCGGCGGATGTCTGGACAAACGTGGTGACTTCATCGGCCGACAGCCCGGTCAACGCATGTCGTTCGACACCACCCGATGCAGTCCGCGCTAACAGCGTGGTCAGCTGGTGGGCCCGATCGACATCGCTGTCGCGATATGTGCCGACGATGAGCAGCCGGGCACTCGGATCGTTGCCGATGGTGTCCAGCAAATGCGTGAGCGCGAGCAACGTCGGCGTGCCCGCCCAATGCAAGTCATCGAGTACGAGCAGCAGTCCAGTCGCTACCGAGGCAGACGCGAGCCAGGAGCCGATCGCCTCGAACAGCCGGAACTCCTCGGTACGCGGATCGGATGAGAGCGGCTCGGGCAGGCCGGGCACTCGGCTGGTCAGCTCCGGCAGCAGTCGGCGCAACTCACCGGGCATCCAGCCGAGGTCGGGGTCGCGCAGGGTCGACGTGTGATGGTCGAGAGCTTCGGCGAACGGACGGTACGGCGCGCCGATGCCCTCCTGACAGCCGCCGTACAACACGAGGACGCCTTCGGTCGACAGCTCGTCGGCGAGCTGTGCAGCCGTCCGCGTCTTGCCGACGCCGGGCTCGCCCGACAGCAGCACGCAACGGCTGCGGTCGTCGTGTATCTCCTGCCAGCTGCGGCGCAGCGACGCCAACACGTCAGCACGTCCGACGTATCCCGGTGCTGCCTCGTCGATGCGCAACGGGCCCGGCACCGCCAACAGCCCCGCCGGGCCGGGGGTCCACGCGATCCCGCTGACCATCAGGGGTTGCGCGAAGCCCTTGAGCTCCACCGCCTCCGCGGGCCCGAAGGCGACACTCGCATCACGCGCGAGAGATCGCACGACCTCGCTGGCGAGAATCTGTCCACCGCTCGCGATGTCAGTCAGGCGGGCAGCCTCGTTGACAGCGGTCCCGATGCAGTCCGAACCGTCGTCGTTCCACACCACGTCGCCGGCCGACAGTCCGATGCGGATACCGAAGGCCAGCGCGGGCGACCGGCGCGAGTGCGCCTCGACCGAACGTTGCACGCCAACGGCGGCGGTAACCGCGTCCTGAGCAGAGCTGAACGTCGCCATCATCCCGTCGCCGGTGGACTTCACGTATCGGCCGTTGCACGCGCCGACGGCGGTGGCCAACAAGCGGTCGTGGATGCGTTGAAGCTCGGTGGCGGCATGCAGGCCCAGCCGGCCGATGAGCTCGGTCGACGCGACGATGTCGGTGAACATGATGGTCACCGTTACGGGTCCGCCCCTGCCCCCCATGTGTCAACGATAGGGGTGCTTTGTCCTGAAACGGTCTAGGGCACCAGCGCGGGAGGTTGCGCTGAACGGCTCACACCCCCGGCCGGTCCCCGAGTCGTTGTTCAGGCTGCCAACGAAGCACTACGACAGGAGCCGTCATGAACACCATCGAGATCACGCGACAGGGTGTTGTCAGCGGCTCGAGCGACGCGCTGGTCCACGCCGCCGCGGACGTCCTTCGCGCCATTCCCGCGCAGCGTGCCGCCGTCGAGACCCGAGTCGCCAACCTGGTCGCCGCCGTGAGCGCCCCCTGGGGTCGCATCCCGGTGCAGACGGTGCCCTCAGCCGCCTGACCCGAACTTCTCGCCCACCTGCTCCTCGGACCACGTCCACAACCGCTGCGCCTGGTCCGAATCCATCGCCCATTCTCGATACCCCTCGGTCGGAGCGTCTCCGGTCGCAGGCCCAGCCACGTGACAGTCCTCGCAATAGACCCCGCCGACATCCGCCAGCTCCGGCGACGTCGCCGCCCACACCGTGGTCGCCGCGCCCGCCTCAACCGGCTTGAGAGCCAACGCACCCGCGGGCAGGCGGCTCTGCAGATCCGTGTAGTCGTCAGCGCTCAAATGCCTCGACAGCTCGGTCATGATGACGCCGGGGTGGATCGCGTAGGCGTGCACACCACGAGCGGCGTACCTGCGTTCGAGCTCGACGGTGAACAACACGTTGGCAGTCTTCGACTGGCCGTAGCCCTCCCATTTCTCATACGGCCGGCTCCGGTAGTGCGGATCGTCCCAGTCGAAGGCCGACCGGAAGTGGCCACGCGAGCTGAGATTGACGATGCGGGCAGGTGCACCGGCGAGGACCGCGTCCATGACCCGATTGGTCAGCAGGAAGTGACCGAGATGGTTCGTGCCAAGTTGAAGCTCGAACCCGTCCGCCGTCCGACCCAACGGCGGCGCCATTACGCCGGCATTGTTGATGAGCAAGTCGATCCGTTGGTGGCGGTCGAGGAGCCACTCGCTGAATGCCCGGACGCCGGCGAGTGCCGCCAGGTCGAGCGTCCCAACTTCCAACGACGCGTCGGGAACCGAGGAGCGAATCGCCTCCGCCGCCGCGTTTCCCTTGTCGGGGTCGCGCACCGCCATAACGACGGTGGCGCCGACCGACGCCAGGCTCCGTGCCGTCTCCTGCCCGAGTCCAGACGAGGCACCGGTGACGACGGCCGTTCGGCCGGACAGATCGACACCTTTGACGACGTCGTCAGTCGTAGTGCTTGCGTCGTACGTCATGGCCTTATTCGTAGCAGGTGTCACATCCCGCCCCACTGGCGTCGCTCACTGTCACCACCCGGGTGATATCCGCTGGTCAGTTCTGGTCATTTCATGGCTGTTGTAGTGATTTCGCCAACATTCCCCTCGACATGAGCCCTAGCGTCACTACTGTCGGCAAGCGGGGGCGCGACTGCGGTCGCGTCAAGGGGGAGTTAATTGTGAACGGCACCCAAAGGTTGCCGGGACCTGGCATACCCAGGGCCCGCATCCTGCGACGTGTCGGCCTCTTCTTGCCCCTCGTTCTCACCGCCGTGGGGCTCGCGACAATCCCCGCGACCCCCGCCGCGGCGGTCGACGCGAAGCAACTCCAGGTCGTCAATCCCGACCCGGTGGGCTGGACTCCGCAGCTTGTTGACTCGGCTTCGTGCTCGGTGCGGGCCATCGCGCAGGCGGGCAACACGATGATCGCTGGAGGCAACTGCCACCAGGTGCGTAACGCCGGGACGAGCGCGATCCTCACCCGCGACTACATCTTCGGCTTCGACGCGACGACTGGACAGGTCAGTACGGCGTTCGCCCCCAAGCTCGACGGCATGGTCCAGTCCATCGCTGTCTCCGACGACCAGCAGACGGCCTACCTCGGCGGTGAGTTCCACAAAGTCAACGGCGTCACCTGGGCATACGTGGTCAAGGTCAACGTCGCGACCGGCACGGTCGTGACCGCGTTCAAGCCGCCGGTGGTCAACAACAAGGTCAACTCACTGGTGCTCGCGAACGGTCGGTTGTACATCGGTGGCAACTTCACCGCGATAGGAGGCCAGCCCTACCAGCACCTGGCCTCGCTCGACCCGACGACCGGGGCGCCGGACCCCACGTTCAAGGCGACGTTCGCGGGGATCAACAACCCGAACCCCAGCTACCCCAGTTGGACGACGTACGTGAAGAAGGTCGAGGTGTCACCAGACGGCGCCCGCATGGTCGTCCTCGGGAACTTCAAGCAGGTGAACGGCATCGACCGGGGACAGGCGGCCATGTTCGACCTGACCACCGCGCCCCTGCAGCTCGCCGACTGGCACACGACCCGGTTCGCAGCGGCATGCAAGCCCAAATTCGAGAGTTATGTCAGTGACGTCGACTTCTCCCCCGACGGCTCGTACTTCGTGATCGTCACCGCTGGGGGTTACCTCAACAACCAGAACGCGGGTTGCGACAGCTACTCCCGCTGGGAGACCGGCATCACCGGGACCAACTTGCAGCCGACGTGGGTCACCTTCACCGGCGGTGACTCGACATGGAGCGTTGCGGTCACCGGGACCGCGATCTACACCGGCGGACATTTCCGGTGGCAGAACAATCCGCTAGCCGCGGACTTCGCCGGCCCCGGAGCCGTCCCGCGTCAAGGGTTGGCAGCGATGGATCCCGTGTCCGGCCTTCCCCTCAGTTGGAACCCGACCCGCGAGCTCGGCGTCGGTGTCTGGGACATCCTCGCGACGCCGACGGGGTTGTGGATCGGCCACGACACCAACGTCGTCGCCAACGAACAACACCCACGTCTTGCGTTCTTCCCACTCGCTGGCGGGAAGCAGGTGCCGAACCCTTCGGCCGGCACGTTGCCCGGGGCGATGTACCAACTCGGTCGCTACGGCAGCGCGGTTAAGACCGTCGGTCCGTGTGGTGCAACAGCGACGCCGTCACTCACGGACGACGTGGCATCTGTCCGCAGCTTCGACGGCATTGTCAGCGGGCCACTATTGCCGCAGCTCAACACCACCACGGCCTGGGGTCAGCTCCGCGGCGCATTCATGCTGTCTGGGATCCTCTACACCGGATGGGCCGATGGCACGTTCTGCAAGCAAGCCTTCGACGGCACGACTTTTGGTCCGCCGACGCCCGTCGAGCTCTTCAACAACCAGTTCAAGGCTGACCTGCCCAAGATCACCGGCATGTTCTTTACGAACAACCGCATCTACTACGTCCGCTCGGACGTGACCACCCTGCGGTGGCGGTCGTTCCTCCCCGAGGACGACGTGGTCGGTGCGGCGTACACGATCGCGAGCGGCAACATCACCGGCATCGACTTCACCAAGGTCGGCAGCATGCTGCTGCAAGGCGACAAGCTGTACTTCGTCACGCGCACGGATGGACAGCTCCGCCGCATCAACTGGAACGGCAGTGCGCCTGTGAGCGGCACCGCGATCCAGATGAGTGGCCCGGGGTATAACACCGACCCGACGTGGGCGTCGCAGGGCACGTTCCTCTATGTCTCATCTGACCAAACCGGCCCGAACGCCCCTCCGCAGGCCTACCTTTCGAGCAACTGCACGAAGCTTGCATGCTCCTTCAGCAGCACAGGCAGCAATGACCCCGACGGCGCAATCGCGTCGTACGCGTGGGACTTCGGTGATGGAGCCACGGCGAGCACTCCCTCGCCGTCGCACACGTACGCCGAACCCGGCACCTATGCCGTCGTGCTCACCGTTACCGACAACCGCGGCAAGACCGGGACGGCGTCGCAAAGCCTGACCGTGGACAACCCACCCGATCCACCAACGGCGAGCTTCACCTACAGCTGCGTCCACCTCGACTGTGCATTTGACGCCTCTGGCTCGTCGCCCAACAGTGGCGCAATCACTGACTACACCTGGGACTTCGGTGACGGCACCCCAACTAGTAGCGGCGTCACGACAAACCACTCGTACGCCGGGGACGCTACTTACACCGTGACGCTGACGGTCACCGCTGACACCACCTTGCAGGGAACAACGACCCGGGCCGTGCCGGTCTCCTCGGCTGGTCAAACCATCTCCTTCGTCGGCGAGACCGACCGCAACACCAGCGGCACGTCATGGTCGGTGCAGGTGCCGCCGACGGTGGTCGCTGGCGACGGCCTGATCCTCAGCGCCACGACCAACAGCAACACCGTCGCGTTCTCCGGCCCCTCCGGCAGCGGTTGGACGCTGTTGGCAACACAGGCCGCCGGCTCGGGTGTCAGCAGGGTCTGGCAGAAGGTCGCTGATGGTTCCAGCGCCGGCAGCACTGTCACGTTCACGGCTGCCTCCAGCATCAAGGTCAACGTGATCCTGGCCGCCTATCGCGGCACGGCTGCCACGGGACCGGTGACGTCGTTCGCCAGTGCCAGCGAGACCGTCAACCGGCAGACACACACAACGCCGACGCGGTCGGTCACAGTGGACGGCAGCTGGGTCGTCTCGATCTGGAACGACAAGTCATCGACCACCACATCGATCGCGGCGCCTGCTAGCGAGACACAGCGCTACTTCGGGTGCGGAACGTCGTCCGGTCGGATCTGCAGCCTGCTCACCGACCGAAGCTCGTGGAATGCCGGCATGACCGCCGGCGGGATCACCGCCACGGCTGATGCACCGAGCGCGTCAGATGCCATGTGGACGCTCGTCCTCGCACCTAGCGGCTGACCTTCCTGACGAAGCGGACACGTCGTCCGGTAGAACCATGGGATGGCTGAAGGACACGGGCTATCCCGGCGACAGGTGCTCGGCGGTGCAGCAGCGGCTGGTGTGGCGGTCACCGCTGGGGTGGGCCCCACGGCCGCGCGTCGCGCGACAGCGGCTCCGCCGGTTGACGTTGACGTCGTCGTGGTCGGTGCCGGTCTGGCCGGCCTGACGACTGCCCGCGAGCTCGTCCGCGCGGGCAAGTCGGTCCGCGTGCTCGAAGCGCGGAACCGGGTCGGCGGTCGGACCTTCAACCATGTCTTTCCGAACGGTCGCGTCAGCGACCTCGGCGGCACCTGGGTCGGGCCCACCCAAGACCACATTCGCGCCCTCGCCAACGAGATGGGCGTGCACGAGTTCCCGCAACCCGACCACGGCAATGCCGTCTACTACTCCCGCGGTATTCGGACGACGTGGGATGACAGTGGTCCGACGGGCACCACCCCGCCCGACCCAGAGCTCATTGCTGACGCCTTGGTCGTCGTCAAGTTGCTCGACCAGATGGCCAAGCAGACACCGGTAGACAAGCCATGGACCGCCAAGCGCGCTCGAGAGTGGGATGGCGTCACGCTGGGGTCATGGCTTCAAGAGCACACCGCCAACAACCACACGCTGAAGATCGCCGGCTCCGCGATCGAGGCGATTGTGGGCGCGGAGGCCCGGGAGATCTCCCTGTTGTTCACCGTTGCCTACATCGCCCGCGCCACCAACGGCACCGTGCCGGGCACGTTCGAGCGGCTCATCAACACGCGTGGCGGTGCGCAGGCCGCCCGCTTCGTCGAGGGCGCCCACACCATCTCCGTACGGATGGCACAGGCTCTCGGCAATCGGGTGGTCTTGAACGCGCCCGTGCGCCGCATCAACCAGGACACCAATGGCGCGACCGTGATCTCCGACGTACTGACCGCTCAATGCAAGCAGGTTGTCGTCGCAGTGCCACCCACGCTGAGCAACCGAATCATCTACTCCCCTGTCATGCCCGCAGAGCGTGATCAGATCGCGCAACGCCTTCCCCAGGGGTGGCTCATCAAGGTCGGCGTCTACTACGACAAGCCGTGGTGGCGCGACAGGGGGCTCAATGGGTTCGCGGTCAGCGACATCGGTCCGGCACGTACGACGTTCGACATCTCCCCCAAAGACAGCGCGTTCGGTGGCCTGCTCGGGTTCGTCGGCGGTGACGAAGCCCGCGGCTGGGGCGACGACCACAGACGCCTCCGCGATGGCGTACTCACAAACTTCTCTACCTACTTCGGACGCAAAGCCAAGGATCCGACGTCGGTCGTGATCCAAGACTGGGCCGACGAGGAGTGGAGCCGCGGTGGCCCGACCGCGATCGCGGGCCCAGGCGTCGTTTACGGCTACAACACCGCAATCAGCAAGCCGGTGGGTCGCATCCACTGGGCGGGGACGGAAACCGCGACGTACTGGCAGGGCTACATGGACGGCGCAGTGCGTTCTGGGGAACGCGCGGCACAGGAGGTACTCGCCGAACTCTGACAACACCCCAATCGCCACGCACTTCCCGCACGGCCAACGATCGCTCGTGGCGACCACTTGCTCCCTCTCCCGCGTTGGCCTAGCGTCCAAAGTGCTAACTGAACGGCGAAACTCCTCGCCACCTCGACGTCGTCTGTGGGGCCCGTGGACGACTGTCGGGACATCAACAGGCGGGCGCATGTAACGCGACTCGTTTGGAGACGATCGTGGCGTACGGCATAGTGCATCACTTTCCAGGCGGCACAAAGGAGCAGTACGAAGCTTCGATCGCCGCAGTTCACCCCAGTGCTGATCAGCTGCCCGATGGCCAGATCTTTCACGCCGCCGGCTCGTCACCTGGAGGTTGGACGATCATCGCCGTGCACGAGTCGAAGGAAAGCTGGGAGCGATTCCGCGACGACACCCTGCTTCCCCGCATGCAACAGGGCATCGAGGGTGGGTTTGCGACACCGCCCGAAGAGACGGCGATCGACGTCTACACGGTCTTGCCCTAACGGCACTTCCCGATCGCTCGCATCGACCGTGGTTGGGAGCAGGATGACCGCGCGAGCGTCGAATCTCGCGCTCAGACAGGGCCGCTGATCTGCCGGGTCCTGATGCCCTTCGCTGCGCTCTGCTCTGGTTCTCGGGCGTAAGCAGAGCAGAGGACGGCACAGGGGGCACCGGGCCTGCGCCGGTTCTATTCGGTCCGACGGGACGCACGCGGGCCTATCTACCTGACCGGGAAGGGCCTTCACAGGTGGTCAACCGGGGTTAGCGTTCGCTGTGTCGGTGCGGATCCCCAGGCACGAAATCTGGACAAGGGCTGGCGGCAGGTGTGCATCTCATTATGAGGTGGTTGCGAGCGTTAGACGATCGGGTTCTTGGCCCCCCGGGCCATAAGTCTCCCGAAACAAGCGCGGCCATGACTGTGCTCGCCTGCGCTTCACTTGCTGTCGTCGGCGTGATCGTTGCCCTCCTCGGTTCCCCTGGCTTCGGCTGGAGCCTGTTCTCGTTCAACGTCCTCCTCGGGGCTCTTCACGGGTTGCGCTACCTCTCCGTGTCGAAAGGCGACGAGGATGAGTAGGGCCGCGTATGAGCTTTGCGCCTGCCTCCCGAATGGAGATCCAGCAGTACGGGTTAACCGCTTCGCAACGTGACCAAGTCGCGGCAGACTAAGTCGATGGCCTTCGGACTGCGGCTGCGTGAGGCTCCGGCTCCTGGCCACGATGTGGAGTTCGAGCTCCGTCCAGATGACGACGAACTGGCACATCTCGTTTGCTGCCGAGACGTGACCTGGCGCGTGGCGTTCTGCGGCGCGCGTGAAACGAGCATCAACCCGGACGCCCAGGTCATTTGCACTATGTGCATCGAAGAAGCGAACGCCATGCGTCCCGGATTCATGGACGGCACCCGAATCATCTGCCCCGTCGACGGCAATCCCTGCCCGGATGAGCGTGAGATCGATGCGCGAATAGCCCGTGAGTCGGGCCAGGGCTCGGCATAAGCCGACGGCCACGTCGCGGCGCACGTGCCGTAGCAAGACGGGTAGTCGCCTGGGAAGATCCCGAACGTGCCCAGAGTCTTTCGAGCAGTTGCGGTCGTCGCTGTGCTTCTCTTCGCAACCGCAGTGCCGAGCGCGGATCTTGCCTTGGCGGCGGCGGGCTGCCCCATTGGTGCACCTAGCGATCCTTGTCTGACTCTTACGCCTAGCAGCGGACCCGTTGGAACCCATGTTCGGATCAGCGGCAGGATCACGGATGACCTCAGCAACTGGCGAACCCAGTTCGACAATCCCGCCTTCTTCGCCCTCGTTCACGAGTTCCCTCAGGGATTCCCGGGAGGCCCGAGCGAATGCGAATTGGGCATCGGAAGTGACGCAGGGCAGGTCCATCTGGCCACTGACGGGCGAGTAACCGGCTCATTCATCGTGGGCAAGTCCGGAACGTGCGATCAGGGCGACGACACTCTTTACCCGACCCAGCCCGGCACGTATGAGTTGAACATCGGGTGCCATGCCTGCACGGTGGCCAATTTTTCCGTCACCTCTGGCGACCTTGCTTTCACAGGTCGCCCAACCGCCTGGGAAGTGGCCGCGGGCGTCTTGCTCGTCTTGTGTGGTGCAGCCTTGACGTTCGCCGGAAGACGTCATTCGTCCACCCGGTAAGGGCCGTATTAGAAGGAGCGTTCCGCAGAACGCGACAAGCGGGGACTCTTTGCGGACCGAGAAGCCGTGATGGGGGCGTTTCCGCTCGTCAGCGGCTTACCACCCTTGACGTCCTCTGTAACAGCGATACAGTCTCGCTGGTTGCGAGGGAGGGTCGCCCATGTCGGCAGGCACGATCGATGAGCGCTACCTGATCATCTCCGCCGACTGCCATGGCGGCGGCGAGATCAATGCGTATCGGGACTACCTCGACCCGCGGTACCGCGATGACTTCGACGCGTGGGTCAAGACCTACGTCGTACCCTTCGCCGATCTCGACGGCGACGAGGCTGAGCGCAACTGGAACTCCGACCGCCGCCTGCGCGAACTCGAAGAGGACGGCGTCGTCGCCGAGGTCATCTACCCCAACACGGTCCCGCCGTTCTTCCCCGAGGCCTCTCTCAAGGTCCAGGCGGCCGCCTCGAAAGAGGATCTCGACCGACGCTTCGCCGGGCTTCGCGCACACAACCGCTGGCTCGCTGACTTCTGCAAGGAAGCACCCGGGCGGCGGGCCGGCATCGGCCAGATCATGTTGCACGACATCGACCAGGCCGTCGACGAGGTACGCCGCATCAAAGAGATGGGCCTGACCGGCGGCGTACTGCTCCCCGGTGCGCCACCTTCGTCCGGCCTGCACCCGTTGTACGACGTGGACTACTACGAACCGTTGTGGGCGACCTGCGAAGAACTCGGGCTTCCGATCAACCATCACTCCGGCAGCGCCGTGCCTGCGATGGGCGACAGCGATCTCGAGCACGTTGTCTTCATGCTCGAGGTGACGTGGTGGGCACACCGTGCCTTGCCGCACCTCATTTTCAGCGGCGCGATGGAGCGGCATCCGGATCTGGAGTTCGTATTCACCGAGCAAGGCACGGCGTGGATCCCCGAGGAGCTCTACCGCCTCGACTTCTTTGCACAGCGCATGGTCACAGCGGTCGGCTCGCAGGAATATGAGTGGGGCTTCCCGGTCGTCAGCAAGCTGTCGCTGAAGCCGAGCGAATACTGGGCGCGCCAATGCCACGTCGGCTCGAGCTTCATGCGGCCGAGCGAGGTGCCACTGCGGCACGCCGTCGGCATCGACAAGGTGATGTGGGGCAGCGACTACCCCCACAAGGAGGCCTGCTTCCCGTTCTCACGCGAGGCGATCCGGCTCTCCTTCGCTGACGTGCCACAGAAAGAAGTCGAGCTGATGCTCGGCGGCAACGCCGCACAGCTCTATGGATTCGACCTCGACGCCCTGCGACCGATCGCCGACAAGGTCGGTCCGTCCGTCACGGAGATGGCGACCCCGATCTCGGCCGCAGAGATCCCGCAAGAAGCAGACAAGTGCCCCGCCTTCATCGGCGTCACGAGCTCATTCAAGAGCTGACCGCAATCCAGTTACCCACCAAGGAGCAGGCATGGGGAAGATCCGGTACGGCGCTCGCACGCCCGAGGAACTGCGCAACCGCGAGGTGCAAGCAACCTCGGTCGAAACGTGGGCGACGACACTCGTCGCCATCTACGAGACCGACCCGGAGGCCGTCGCAGCGGTTCTCCCGCCACCGCTGAAGCCCGCTGACGAGGCGCTCGTCCGGTTGACGATCGCCACCGTCGACGTCGGCAAGGGTCTCCCGACATTCGGTGCCGGCACGTTCTCCGTCATGGCCACGCATGAAGGCACCGAGGGTGACTACGCCCTACTCATGCCAATGACGACCGAGCAGGCCGTGGTCGGTGGGCGCGAGACGTTCGGCGAACCGAAGAAGCTGTCGCAGGTCGTGCTGACGCGCGAAGGCGACCAGGTGCACGCGTACTTCGCGCGCATGGGCACCACCATCGTCGAGATCAACGGGCGAGTCACCGGTCCACTCGAGCTGACTCCAGATCGCACCCGCACGAGCTTCTACTTCAAGTTCTTGCCCGCACCCGACGGCAAGGGCTTCGACGCCGAGCCATCCCTCGTCTACTGCCGCCGCGCGGAGAAGACGCGCAGCGTCGAAGGCATCGAGAGCGACATCATCCTGCGTGAGTCGCGCTTCGACCCCGTCGTCGACCTGCCGGTGCTCAACATCCGGTCGATCGAGATTGCGGAGCGCAGCAGTTCACAGACCGGCGAGATCGTGACGCACGTGCCAGGCGAGTGGCTCGCGCCGTACGTCCATCAGCGCTACGACGACCTCTCCCCCGTGGGCTCCGACTGATGCAGACACTGGCCGGCCGCGTCGCCGTCGTCACCGGTGGTGCCGGCGGTCTCGGTCGTGCGCTCGGGCGACGGTTCGCGCAGGAGGGTATGAAGGTCGCGCTCGCCGACGTACAAGCCGAGCCACTCGAAGCCACCGTCGCCGACCTGCGCGACGAGGGCCATGACGTGACCGGTGTCGTGACCGACGTGACGAGCCTCGAATCCGTACAGGCGCTCCGCGACAAGGCGCTGCAGGCGTACGGCGCGGTTCACGTCGTGTGCAACAACGCGGGGATCGGGGCCGGCGCCGAAGGCCCGATCTGGGAACACGAGGTCAACGACTGGCGATGGGCACTCGCCGTCAACGTGTGGGGCGTCATCCACGGCATCAACGCGTTCGTGCCGACGATCCTCGCCCAAGGCGACGAAGGCCACATCGTCAACACGTCGTCGGGCAACGGCGGGCTCTATCCCTTGCCGAGCACGCCGCAGTACGCCGCGACGAAGGCCGCCGTCGTCACGATCACGGAATGCTTGTACGGGCAGTTGCAAGACGCCAGCGACAAGGTCAGCGCATCGGTGCTCTTCCCCGGTCCGCACATGCTGCGCACCGGGCTGTTCGAGTCGTGGCGATCGCGACCTGAGGAGTTCGCGAAAGAGCGCCCGCGGCAGACGCCGTACATCACGTATGACGAGATGGAACAGATGATGAAGGCGGCTGGTGTGGAGGTCGCCTACACACCGGTCGAGGAAGTCGCCGAGCGTGTCGTCGAGGCGTTGTACGCCGGCACGTTCTGGATCCACCCAGACAACGAGCGCTCCGACGACCAGGTGCGCGCACGTACCGAATCCATCCTCAAGCGCGAAAACCCCGACTATCTCCGCGCCGTACCCGGCTGAGAAGGACGCGTCATGTCATCCACCGACCCATACATCGTCATCTCTGCGGACGCCCACGCCGGTCTGCCGACCGAGCTGTACCGCGACTACTTGGAGAAGCAGTACTGGCCGGCCTTCGACGACTTCCTCAAGGACCGCGAGAACATCGCGGAAGAAATCCACCGCATGGGCACGAGCAGCGAAGAATTCGCGAAGAAGTGGTACGAGGAGAACGAGGAAGGTCTCGAGGGCGGCTGGGACGCGGAGCGCCGCAACAAGGAGATGGACAACGACGGCATCACCGCCGAGGTCATCTTCCCGGATGCGGATGCCGTGGAGAGTCGGACGTGCGCACCGTTCGGCGTCGGACTTGGTTTGTCCGGCGACTTGGATCCGGTGCTCGGGCTAGCGGGGGCGCGCGCACACAACCGCTGGCTCGCTGAGTTGTGCAGCGACAGCCCGGAGCGTCGTCGTGGCGCAGCCCTCGTGCAGATCACAGCTGACACCGACGATGTGCTGGCGGAGATCAACCGGTCCTACGAGTCGGGGCTCCGCGCCGTGATGATCCCCGCGATGTGGATGAACCAAGCGCCGTACCACGACCGGCGCTACGACCCGGTCTGGTCGTTGTGCCAGGAGCTCGAGATGCCGATCGTCACGCACTCCGGCCCCGCCGATAAGGACTCCTACGACGAGCACCTCGGCATCTACGTGAGCGAAGTCGTTTGGTGGCCGGCACGGCCGATGTGGTTCATGCTCTGGTCCGGCGTTTTCGAGCGTTTCCCGCAGCTGAGGTTCGGCGTCACCGAAGCGGGCTGCTGGTGGGTTCCGAACTTGCTGTGGTTCTGGGACCGCCTCTACCTCGGGCACAAGGGCGCCGAGAAGCTCGGTGACCTCGGCGTGACGATGGCGCCGAGCGAAATCTTCGACCGCAACATCTTCATCGGCTCGTCGAACACGAAGCGCCGTGAGGTCGGTATGCGCTACGAGATCGGCATCGACAACATGCACTGGGGCAACGACTTCCCGCACCCCGAAGGCACCTGGCCGAAGTCGCGGGAGTGGCTGGCGAAGACCTACCACGACGTGCCGATCGACGAGACCCGTCGACTGATCGGCGAAGCGGCCGCCGAGACCTACGGCTTCGACCTCGAGACGCTACGACCGCACGCCGAGCGCATCAACGTGACACCCGCGTCGCTGGGTCAAACCGACGACGCCGCAGCAGTTGCCATGTGGGCCGGTCACAAGGCTGTCGGCCGGCACTGGCTGACGGGCAACGACTTCCCCCTGGCTCCCGTCGGGTGACCAGCACCGCGACAGCGAGCGAACGCCGCCCGCTTACGCAAGAGTTCGTCGTCGACACCGCACTGCGGCTGGTCGAGGAGTACGGCGCAGCCGCACTCACCATGCGCCGGCTGGCTGACGAACTCGGCGCTGCCGTGACCGCGATCTACTGGCACGTCGGCAACCGGGACGCATTGCTCGATTTGCTGGTCGACCGAATCGTCGACGACATGGGGCACGTCAAGGCCAGCGGCCGCACACCTCGCTCGCGTATTGCGTCACTGGCGCGCTCGCTGCGGCGAAAGTTGATCGCCCGCCCCCACCTCGTCGGTCTTGCGCACGAGCGGTCACGCACGCCGGCCTTGTTTCAGCCCGTGCAAGCAGCGTTGGCACGCGAACTGGCCGCTGTCGACATTCGGGGCAGCGAGGCTGCGCTGATCATTCGGGCGCTGCAAGCGCACGTGATCGCGTCCGTCGTCCTGGAACGCACCACGAACCGCGGACCGGTCAGGCAAACAACCGAAGCGACGCTATGGACCGACCACCCAGACGATCCCGAGCTCGTGCGCGCGCTTTCCACCGAGATGGATTTCGCCGAGGTCTTCGAATACGGCTTGGAGTCCCTGCTCGCCACCCTCCCTTAGCAACACTATGAAGGGGCGCTCCTTCGGCGGCGAATGCGTGTCACAGCAACGCGGACCGCGGCAACCAGCAGCAAAGCCAAGCCGGCGACGAGCGGCATACGCGAGCCGCTGCTGCGGGACCGGGACGATGATGACGCCGGCGACAACGGACCGGTAGGTGAGAGTGACGTGATGGCGGGAACGCCGGGCATTGCTGTGCTGATAGCCGGAGCGGCGGACGGAGATTGCACGGTTTTCGAGACATCCGGGCGGACCACCATGGTGGCGGTCTGGACGAAACCCCACCTGGTCGACTCGCCGCCGAATCCGTACTCGACGCTGAGAGTCCCGGACGGCACCGGGCGTAGGACCGTCAGGCGGACAAAGAAACCCTTGGCCGCGTGCGCCGGCATCGGCAGCAGCGCGAGTTGCGCGAAAACCAGCAATGGGTAGTCGTCCTCCGAATAGCCCCTGTATCTCGTGGAGTGCCAGGGACCACTGATCGACTCCGACCAAGCCGTCGCGATGCGCGGGCGCGCGCCAGGGGTGGAGAACGTCGCCAGGGCCAACTGCACTCGCGTGTAAGGAGTGTCCGCGTCGTTGTGATACGCCATCCGAAAGACATAGCTGCGTCCGACCGTTACCGATCTCGGCCAGCTGGCCGAGATGTTCAACGGCGACACCCTCATCGGGTAGGTCGCCGTGGCCAGTAGCTGCCCACCGGATCGCGTGTCTGCATAGCGGTCGACCGCAATCAGGTCAGCGCGCAACGGCAAGGCCTGTAGCCGCGCACGGTAAAATTCGTCAAAGTCTCCGGCGCCCGCCCGGAAACGCAGGTGGAGCGTTCTGGTTGTGCCCGGTGCAAAACTTTCGGACTGACCGGGAATCTGCGTCTCACCCGCACCGCCAGTCATCGTGATCCATCGGCCATCGGCGAACAACCAGGTCACGAGATCTGCGGGGTGCTCGCGGTCATAGGGCCACCTCAGGGCCACCTTCGTGTTCGGAGCGGTCGGACCACTCGGGGTGGTGACCGTCAGATCAACGTCGAACGGGTCGGCCTGGAACCCAATGACCGAGTCCTTGCCGGCCCACGACACCGACGCGCCGCCCTGAGCAGCCGAGGCACTGACTCCCAGGCCGCCGAGCCCAGCCGCCGTTACAGCGACAATCGCACCGAGAACCGCCAGCCTGCGAACCACCGCGACTCCCGTCTTCCCACCCGGAAGAGGCTACGACGAAACGGCCTTTCCTCGTTGTTAACGCTGAGGGCCGACCTGGGGTTGTCAGGGCGGCGAGGCACGTTGACCTGCCGCGTCGTCCCTAGCCACGCTCCTCCAGCGGCGCGAGCGTCCGGGTCAACCCGTCGGCTTGAACACGAGAATGGAGACGCCGTCACCGACAGTCTCCGACTTCGTCAGCTCTAGGCTCTTCTTATCGCTGGTATCGCCGAACAAGCGCTTGCCGCTGCCGAGCACCACCGGAAAGACCATCAAGCGAAGCTCGTCAACTAGGTCGTTCTCGATGAGCGTCTGCACAAGTTGCGCACTGCCGTGGACCACGATGTCTCCATCGAGCCGCTTGCGCAGTTTCGACACCTCGTCGACGACGTCGCCGCTGAGCACGGTCGAGTTGTTCCATTCGGGGTTCTCGAGCGTCGAGGAGACGACGTACTTAGGCATGCTGTTGAACTTGTCCGCAAATTCACCTTCCATCTTTGGCCAAGCCGCTGCAAAACCCTCGTAGGTCTTTCGCCCCAGCAAGAGCGCCTCGGTGGCCATGGTCTCGTCGAGCTTGAACTTCTCGCCCGCGTCCCCCCGCTCGATTTCAAACGTCCAGCCTGCGTGCTTGTAGTCCTCTCCGCCACCCGGGGCTTCCATGACTCCGTCGAGTGAAACGAACTCGGTTACGACAATCCGTGCCATTGGAATCCCTCGCTCTCGCGTTGTCCGTTGCCAGTACGACGGCCCGGCCGAGCAAAACTCATCGCACTCCTGCTACAGCCAGAGCTCCTTGACCTGGTCGACGACTGCTTCGCCAGCGGCGAGACCTGCGATGGCCGACGGCTTGCGCGTTGACGGATCGAGCGGGTTCAGGCCGAAGATCTCGACGGTCGCAGCGTCAGGCGCAACGACGACAACGCGGCCCGTCTTCTCCACTGGCTCGAGTTCGGTGGCAAGGCTGGGGCCCAGCGGGCTCTCGACGGGAGGGAACGGCGCGATCACGAGAACGCGTTCGTAACCTTCGGCAAGGTCGGCGTTCGTCGTTGAACGCAACCCCCCATCGATGTACTTGCGGCCGTCGATCGTGACCGGGGGCCACACGACGGGTACGGCGCAACTCGCTGCCACTGCGGGCACGAGCGGCACGCCGGAATCTCGATCGAAGATCGTGAACGTTCCCGACGGCGCTTCGATCGCGGTGACTCGCAACGGATAGTCAGGCCAGTCATGTGACGGCAACCGCTCCGAGATGACCTTCAGGCGCCTCTCCTCCGGCACCGTCTTGGCTTCCATCGCCGCCGCGGCGACGCGCGCCCACGCGTCCTCGCGACTTGTTGTTTGCGACAGGGCCGCACCGAACACGGTGGCTAGCTGCATGAGGTCGATCTCAGTACCGATCTCGTGGTCCGGCTCGTCCGACAGTTGGGCGTCGTACGCCGCCTTCAACTCCTCGGGGCTGCGCATCACCGAGCCGACGACCGAACCCGCCGACGTGCCAAGGACGAGGTCCGCATTCGTCAGGTCAATCCCGGCGTCAACGAGGGTCATCAGCACGCCGAGCTCCCACGCGATCCCGGCGAGCCCGCCACCGCCCAGCACCAGTGCACGTGTCGGCACCCGCCACCTCCGCCTTGTTGTGAACGTCCATGCTCTCGCATGCCTGAGAGACTGGTGCAGTGGGAGACGATCCGATCGACGCAGAGGTCGAGCCGAGGCGGCGAATATCCGCGCTCGACGTCCTCTGCGTGGGCGGCATCGTCGTCGGGATCATTCGCGCCTGGGTGACCCTGGCCTTCGTCCCCAAGCTGCTCGGCACCCATCCCGTCCTTCTCGAGATGCTGCGCGGCTCCACGTCGTCGATGGTGACGGCCGGGGCATTTGCTCGCGACGGCCGCGCGTCACTCGTTGCCGCCATCGCGGCCGGGGTTCTCGGGCTCGGCTTCTTCAGCGTCTTCTACTGGTGGGCCGGGCGGCGATATGGCAACCGCGTGCTCGCTTTCTATACGCAACGCAATCCGCGCTATGAGCGCTGGGTCGAGCGGAGCGAGAGTTTTCTTGCGCGGTGGGGCGGGCTAACGCTGATCGTGCAGTACTTCCAGCCCATCCCGAATGTCTTGCTCTACATCGGCACCGGCGCGGCTGGGCTGCCGCTCTGGCAGTTCGTGATCTGCAACACGATCGGCTGTCTGCTGTGGGTCGGGCTTGCGGTCGGGCTCGGGTACTCGATCGGACATCCAGCGGTGCACGTCGCACAACAGATCTCGCACTACTCCCTCTATGTGACGATCGGCCTCGTCGTCGTCGTCATGGTGTACGCCGGTTGGCGCGCGTCGCGTGACGCCCAACGCGCAGAGTCAACGGGTAGCTCGGAGACAGCCGGCGAGGAGCAACGGGACGCCGACGACAGCGGCGGCACCGGTCACGACGGCACCGGAATCGTTGAGCACGCCACCGATGACGGCACAGACGGCCACGGCAATGAACCCGCCACGCAAGGCCGGACGCTCGGCGGTCGCGGCACGTAGCGACGGGTGGCGCACTAATACGGCGAGGGCCAGCAGCGCCACCGCGACCATGACGACGTAGGCCGATGTGTGCCACGACTCGAGCATCGCTGCCAATCGGCGGTCGAGTGTCGTTCGGATCCCACCGCCGCTGTCGCTTGCGAAGCGCCCGATGTGACCCCCACCTGCAACCAGGTCATACAGCAGAAGCGCCGCCGCAGCCGCCACCCCCGTTGCCGCTGCGGCGAGCCAGACACGGCGGTCCACTCGAAGCTCGCGCGTGAGAACAACCAGCACAACAAGCGCGGGGACGAGTGCGAGGACGCCGCCGAAGTCATCGCCGAACGCCGGTGCGCCATCGATCACGACGGCGATCAAGCCGAGCAATCCAGCAACCGCGGCGGCGATCATCGGCCCGCGATTGCGTACTGCCGTCGCCACGAGGCCGGCAACAAGCAGAACTGACGTCGCAAATACAGCGAACGCGGTGTTGCCGGCTCCGTGGAAACGCCCGGCGACGATCGTGGAGTCGCCGAGCAGGCCGTCAAGTTGGAGATGGCTGCCCGATACAAAGTCGAGTGCGAGCACTGTGCTTGTTGTCGCAACGACGACCGCAAGCCCTCCCCACGGCGGTCGACGTCGTGCAATTGCAAACGCACTGCCGCCCAGCGCCGCTGCGACCACAATGACAACGGCGGCGAGCACTCCTTGAGGCCAGCGCCACCACGGCAACAGGTTCACCGCATAGGCCGACACCGGCACTGACGCGACGAAGTAGCACGCCGCTTCCACCACGCGACGCAGTCGTGGCCGACGCAAGGCGAGCAGCGCGATGAGCGTGACCACCCCAGCGAGCGCGACGAGCAGGTCAACCAACCAGCCGCCGAGTTGCCCCCGATCATGGGCGTGATCGGCGGCATCGACCAGATCCGACACCGAGGTGGTTCCGGAAGCTCGGCGCCACGGCGTACCCGCCATAGCGTCAGGGATCGGGATGTTCAAGGCAGCCAGCACCGTTGGCGCGACGTCAATCAGTTCGACGTACGGCGCGCGCCCGGTTGAGTCCGAGGTCAGCCGACCACCGCCAAAACCCGGACCCGCTGCGATCGCGACGCGAAGGCCTGGCGGTCCATGCGCTTCATCACCGGCACCGACAACGAGGGTGAGAACCCCCGACGATGGTGCCAGCAGGTCCCTCAATCGACTATCAAGAGCAACAAGCGCATCAGCGCGAGACGCGCGTTGCACGCCATAGATGGTGACGTCCGCGACCACCGTGACGGCTGCAGGTGCGTCTGGTCGCCGCTGGAGCGGCAGGTCCCTGCTACCCGCAGCCGCCAGCAGCGCGGGCGCGCCACCCGCAAACGCGTCGAGACCGTGGCTGATTAGTGCGTCACCGAGCGCACCTGGTCGCGCGCCAAAACGCTTATGACGGTTCGCGCGTCGCAGTGCAGCGAAATCGTCTTGCGAAAGTGTCGGGGACGCTGCGGCACAGGCGGCCTCCACCGCAGGTGTCGCAATAGCGCGATTGCCCGCCCCAAGAGTTGCCATGGCGGCACCGCAGCGCGCAAGGTCCCCAGCGGCTTTCACTGACAACAAGCCGCGCGACCCGGTCGTGGCGAAGCGCCACAGATTTGGTGTGCGATCCGACGACAGATCCGCCCAGTTCAAGCCGGGTACGGCAACAATGACGACCCGGTCCGCGCGAGCGAGTTCGCTCGTCGCGAGGGCGGGTACCGCCAGCGCGCTCAGCGCAGTCCCGACGCCGACGACGACAGCCCATCGGCTCACACGCGTGGACCGCCCCTGTCGCATCGGCCACAGGCTAGGCGGTGCAGCGCTCAGGGATCTGACAGGTGAAGTTCAGGTTTCCTTCAGGGCGCGGCGCGAGCCTGTGTCCCGACGTTGCTGACCCGGAGGAGCCCGCCCATGTACCCGACGACCTTCGACCTCGACCGCGACACCGAAACCCCTCCGCCGCCGCCGACGGCTCCGAAGAACCGGCGCGGCATGACAGCAGCCGCATTGGTGCTCGCTGGCGCGCTCGTCGGTGGTGGCGTTGGGGGCGCCGTCGGTGCCGCCCTCAGCGACGGCACCACCACCGTGACAACCGGTTCCGGAGCCCCCATCGTCGCCGCACCGGCGGCCGACCCGAAGTCCTACACCGCGATCGCTGCTCAGGTGTTGCCGAGCGTCGTGTCGATCAGGGTCACTGGTGGTGGCTCCTCCGGCACCGGGTCAGGCATCATCATTCGCAGTGACGGGCACATCCTCACCAACAACCATGTGGTCGACGCCGCCGTCGGTGGTGGTGGGACCGTCACCGTCACTTTCAATGACGGCTCGACCGCAAGCGCAAAGATTGTTGGCACCGATGCGGCGTACGACCTTGCCGTCATCAAGGTGAACAAGAGCGGGCTCAAGCCGGCCACCCTCGGTAGCTCCGCAAGCCTGCGCGTTGGAGATCCCGTGATCGCGATCGGGTCACCACTCGGTCTGTCCGGCACGGTGACGACCGGCATCGTCTCCGCGCTGAACCGCCCGGTGAACACGACGAACCAGCAGCAGAGTCCGTTCGGCGGTAGCGCACCCACCGAGTCCACCGTGATCAGCGCGATCCAGACAGACGCGGCGATCAACCCGGGTAACTCAGGTGGCGCGCTCGTCGACGGCGCCGGCCAGGTCGTCGGAATCAACTCCGCCATCGCAAGCCTCGGTACGTCGGGCAACATCGGCGTCGGCTTCGCGATCCCGATCGACCAGGCCCGGGACATCGCCACGCAGCTGATCGCGACCGGTAAGGCCGCACACCCGATCCTCGGTGTCTCCATCGCTGACGTCACGACGTCAGCGGGCGCGGGGCAAGTCCTCGTCCAGGCGGTCACATCCGGTGGCCCCGCACAGAAGGCCGGCATTCAGAACGGCGACGTCATCGTTGAGATCGCCGG
This sequence comes from Frankiales bacterium, assembly GCA_033851265.1. Taxonomy (GTDB): domain Bacteria; phylum Actinomycetota; class Actinomycetes; order JAWWOW01; family JAWWOW01; genus JAWWOW01. The sequence continues at coordinate 147,979 of JAWWOW010000007.1, read as the reverse complement.
CACCAAGATCACGGACACGGACGCCTTGATCGCCACCGTCCGGGCGCACAAGCCCGGCGAAAAGGTCTCCGTGACCTACGAACGAAGCGGCACGCGGCACACTGTCTCGGTACAGCTTGCTGACGCGACCACAAGCCCCAGCTGATCGGAGGGGTACGACGACCGGGCCCGATAGCTCGTCCGTGCTCGTCGTCGACGACGATCCGGCCTTACGCAGCGCACTGTCACGAGCGCTGGAGCTAGACGGCTATCGCGTGCACGTGGCCGGGAACGGCAAGGCAGCGCTAGATGTGTTGCCGCAACTGCAACCGGATGTCGTCGTCCTCGACGTGATGATGCCGTACGTCGGCGGTCTCGAAGTGTGTCGGCGCTTGCGTGCCGGGGGTGATCGCACTCCCATCCTCGTGCTCACAGCACGGGACGAGGTCGGCGATCGGGTGGCCGGTCTCGACGCGGGAGCTGACGACTACCTCGCAAAGCCATTCGCCTTGGAGGAGCTGCGAGCACGGTTGCGTGCCCTGCTGCGGCGAAGTCAGGCCGAAGGGTCTGACGAGGCAGCGGCAGTGCGGTACGGGGACTTCGTTCTCGATCCGGTGTCACGGGAGGTATGGCGAGGCGAGCGACTGCTCGAGCTCACGCGCACCGAGTTCGCGCTGCTGGAGCTGATGTTGCGCAATGCCGGCGCTGTCCTCCCTCGCGAGGTCATCATGGATCGGGTGTGGGGATACGAGCTCGAGCCAGCGTCCAACTCCCTCGAAGTGTTCATCGGCTACCTGCGCCGTAAGACCGAAGCGGGCGGCGAGTCGCGGGCGATCCATACCGTGCGCGGCGTCGGCTATCGCATCAAGGTCGAGCGATGACCACAACCCGTGCGGCCCGACTGGTCCGCTGGTGGGGCGACCGGCCGTTGCGATCCCGCCTGGCTGCCATCGCCGCCCTCGTCGTCGCTCTTGCGGTCGGGGTGACAGTGGCCGTTGCCTACGTCGAGACCGGGCGCAGCCTGCGGGGCCAACTCGACGACCAGTTGCAACATCAGGCCACGCAGCTCCAGCGGCAGGCGTTCTTCTCTTCCCAAAGCCCCTTCCCTGTCGTGCAACTGCGCGTCGAGCCAGGTGTGACGGGCGGCTACGTCCAAGTCCTGTCGACCACCGGGCAGGCGCAACAGCCGCAAGGCCAACTTGCCGCCCTCCCGATCTCACCCTCCGACGCCAAGGTGGCTGCGACGCAGAGCGGTGGTGGTTTCCGTCGCGCCGAGGTCAGCGGCGTACCGGTACGGATGCTGACGACCCCACTCATCGATGGTTACGCATTGCAAGTGGCGCTGCCCTCGGCAACGGTCGACAGTCAGCTGAACCACCTTGCGATTGCCTTCACGCTTGTCGCGCTGGTCGCGCTGGCGCTCGCCGTACTTTTCGCCTGGTGGCTCACGCGCACCGCACTGACGCCTGTCGCACGGCTGACCGAAACCGCCGAACGCATCACCGACACAAAGGACTTGACTCACCGCATTCCAACCGAGACCCGAGGGGACGAGATCGGGCGCCTCGCGGCGAGTTTCAACAGCATGCTGGACTCGCTGTCCAACTCGCTCACGGCTCAACGGCAACTCGTCACTGACGCATCGCACGAGTTGCGTACGCCGTTGGCGAGCCTGCGCACCAACACCGAGGTGCTGCACGATTTCGACCGGCTATCGCCAGCACAGCGCGAACAGGTCATCAGTGGAATCGTCGGTCAGGTCGATGAGCTCACGTCCCTTGTCGCTGACGTCGTGGAGCTCGCGCGTGGAGACGAACCTGAGCAGGAGGCCGAGAACATCGCCTTCGAGGGCGTCGTCGCGCATGCAGTCGCTCAGGCTCGACGGCACTGGCCGGCTGTGTCGTTCAGCCTCGACTCGACGGCTGTGACCGTGCGCGGCGTCGCCAACCGGCTCGATCGCGCCGTACGAAATCTGCTCGACAACGCAGCAAAGTTCTCCGGACCGGGCGGGAGCGTTGAGGTGCACCTGTCGCCCGATGGTGCGCTTTTTGTTCGCGACCACGGCCCAGGCATTTCCGACGCCGCGTTGCCGCAGGTCTTCGAGCGGTTCTACCGCGCCGACGAAGCGCGCGGCATGCCGGGTTCTGGGTTGGGGCTGGCGATTGTCAAGCAGGCGGCAGAGCGACATCGGGGCACCGTCATGGTGCGCAACGCAGATGGTGGCGGCGTTGTCGCCGTGCTCCAAATCCCATCCATCGCGAACCCCGACGTCGAGCCCGTCGAAACTGGGAGCGATTCTTCAGGTGACGTTCAGGTCGATCAGAGACTCTCCTCGACACCTTCCACCCCAGGGGCGTGACGCGGATGCGGTTCCCACTCCTTTACATGGCGAGCGAGCTTCGTCGCCGTCGTGGCCGCGCGATCCTCACTGCCCTGGGTCTCGCCTTCGGTGTCGGATTGCTCATCGCGTTGATCGGGGTATCGCAAGGTCTGTCGCGCGCGCAGGACCGTGTGCTCTCCCCGCTGTCCAGCGTCGGTGCGGACATCCTGGTCACGCGTGTTGCCGGCGCACAGGCGACCACACCAGGAGTAAGCCCCTCAGCGACACCAACACCGTCGGCGAGCGGCGGCACTGGGCGCGGTCCTGGCGGCGGGTTCTTCGGCGGTCCGGGGCAGCAGTCAATCAACAGGGATGACGTCAACGCGCTGCTGGAAAGCAACCAGGCAGTGGTGACCGACTTGTCCAAACTCGGCAAGCCGGGCACGAAGTTCACTCACGACTTCTTCCTGCCGGCCACACTGTTGACGTTCCCGCAGCAGGCGATCACCGACGTTTCCACGATCCCCGGAGTCGCATCCGCGGTTGGCGGGTTGTCTCTCCTGGCGACGCATCAAACGGGGACAGTGCCGACGATCGTCGCCGAGTTGAAGACCGGCGGGCAGACGCTTACTCAGAACGTGACTCCGCCCCCGCTGACTGCCGCTGAGCGGGCCAAGATCTCGGAGTGCTTCGCGAACCAAGGGCAGCCGAAGCCCCAGCCCAGCGCCGGTACGCAATCTGCGCCCTCAGCCCGTGCCGGCTGCCTGCCCGGGTCCTTCGGCAGTTTCCGCGCCCGCTTCCAGGTGCCCACCGAGACGCTCCGGCAGATCCTCGATCCACCGCAGACCGACATCAAGTCCACGAGCTACAGCGCCGCAGGTGTCGACCCCGCGCACTCCGACCAAGGCGCCGTCACGCGCGAGCAGCTGGTGACCGGCCGGTTCATCGCTACGGGTGCACCCAATGAAGTGCTGCTCAACGTCGCCTATGCCAACAAGAACAACCTGAAGGTCGGCTCAACCATCCCGGTGAACGGCACCACCTACACCGTCGTCGGCACGGTGAATCCAACGCTGACCGGCAATACGGCAGATATCTACTTCCCGCTCACCACGATGCAGAAGTTGGCAAGCCAGAGTGGCCGCGTCAACGTCGTACTCGTCAAGGCCAAGAGCGCCGCGGACGTCGACGCGGTTGTCAAAGAGATCCAGAAGCAACTGCCTGGCGCTCAGGTCGTGACGACGAAGGTGCTCGCCGACCAAGTCACGGGCAGCCTGTCCGACGCCAAGAAGCTCGCCGACCGGTTCGGCGGAGCGCTCGCCATCATCGTGTTGCTCGCGGCCTTCGCGATCGCCGTACTGCTCACGCTGTCCGCGGTTGCGAAGCGGGTCCGAGAAATCGGTACGTTGCGGGCAATCGGCTGGCCAAAAGCCAAAGTCGTCCGCCAGTTGTTGCTGGAAACCACCGGTATCGGTGTCATCGGTGCGGCGATCGGGATCGGGCTCGGCGTACTCGCCGCGGTTCTCGTCGAACAGTTGTCACCGACGTTGACGGCGTCCCAGGTGACCGTGCCCGGACAGGGTTCCTCGTCGCTGTCGCAGTTGGTGCCTGGGCTGCAGCAGCCGGTCACGGGCACAGAACACCTGAGCCTCACGGTTCCGCTGCATCTCACGACACTGCTGATCGGCCTTGCGATCGCTCTCGTCGGAGGGCTACTCGCCGGCGCCGTCGGTGGCTGGCGGGCCGCGCGTCTCGCTCCCGCCGTTGCACTAAGGGACCTGGGATGACCACACCGATAAGCGATGTCGACACCAAACTCTCCGGGCCGCTTTACGAGCTGTCCGACGTACGCCGGTATTTCAAGCGAGGGCCGGCCGAGGTTCGCGCGGTCGATGGCGTGGACCTGGAGATATTGCCAGGCGAATTCGTCGCCGTCGAAGGCCCGAGCGGATCCGGCAAGAGCACGCTGCTGCAACTGCTGGGTGGACTTGAGCGCGTGACGAGCGGTTCGTTGACGTTCAACGGCGCTGAACTCGCCCGCATGAGCGACCGCGAGCTGACGAAGTTCCGCGCGCACGACATGGGCTTTGTATTTCAACACTTCAACCTGATCCCGACCTTGACGGCTGCGGAGAATGTTCGTGCCCCGTTAGCTGTCAGCAACGTCCCGCGCGCGGAGCACCCGGCGCGTGCGATCGAGCTGTTGGAGCAAGTCGGTCTCGGTGAGCGTCACGAGCACCTGCCGTCCAACTTGTCCGGTGGTGAGCAACAGCGCGTTGCTATCGCCCGTGCGTTAGCGAATCGACCCCGCGTCATTCTCGCTGACGAGCCAACGGGGAACCTCGACACGACGACAACGGGCGAAATCATCGATCTGCTGCATCAGCTGGCCGCAGATACCGGAGTAACCGTGATTGTCGTGACGCACGCTGAGCATGTCGCCGTTCGCGCTCGCCGACGCCTGAAAATGCGAGATGGACGCTTCATCGACGTTGCCGCCTAAGCCCTGTCCCGGCGTGTCTCCGGCTTTTTGTCAGACCCCCTATTTAGCCTTGTGCACATGGAACAACTGCGCGTGCTCATCGACAGCGGTGACCCCTGCCCGGAGTGCGGCTCGCCATCGACGGTGTTCCAGCAGAGCATCGACAGCGTCGAGTGGCTCGAGGACCATCGCGAGTGCAGTCACGGTTGTGACGAGCTCGCGTCGTACGTCCTCGCCGGTGCGCCAAAGCAGCGCGCACGCCGTCGCAGCAGGGTTGCCTGAACGTTACGTCGCGCGCGACGTCGGCGCACCCTCCAACCCTCCGCGTCGCCACAACTTGATCCCACCGAGCAGGCCAGCGGTGTTGTCGATGATGCTGACCTTGGGGCCGAGGTCGACGTCGAGTTTCTTCGCGTTGCCCCCGCCGATGTAGATCTGATCCGGCACGATCAAGTTCTCGATCGTCTTGACAGCCTCGGCAACAGTCTTGCTCCACTTCTTCTTGCCGAGCTTCCTGCGGCCGACGTCGCCGATCAGGTCCTCGTAGGTCTTGCCGTCGCGGAACGGGTGGTGACCCATCTCCAGGTGCAACGCGAGGCGGCCGTCCCGGTAGGAACTCGCGCCGAGCCCGGTGCCCAACGTCAACACAATCTCGATCCCCTTACCGGACACCACTGCGGCGGCCTGCAAGTCGGCGTCGTTCGCAATCCGCACCGGCTTGCCGAGCTTGTCGGAGAGCGCGTCAGCCAAGGGGAAGCCGGTCCACAACGCGGCGATCGTCTTGTCCACCGGGGAGTCCGGCCCCGACTCGCGCGACAAATTCGGTGCAGTCAGCACGCGCCCGTCGCGCACGACCCCCGGAAAGCCGACCGACACGCGGTCATATGACGGCAGCGACGCGACGATGTCGACCAGTTCATTGACGAGACGGTCCGGCGGGAGCGGGTACGGCGTCGGCACGCGCACCCGATCGCTGATCGGTTTCCCAGCACCATCGAGCACGATCGCCTTGAGCCCACTCCCCCCAACATCGATAGCCAGGGTCTTGCGGCTGGTGCTGCGTTTAGCCGCGCCACGGCCATTGGTGCTGCGTCCATTGCTGGTGGTCGCCATGACGGACACCCTTCATTCCGGCCTGTCGTCGGGGCCATCGTTCCAGTGAATGATCACCGGTGTCTCCCGCTCGTACCCGAGCACACTCACGGCCGCGGTGCCAAGGGCCAGGTGCGCACCCTCCTCCGGGGGCCAATCGCACCAACGCGCGCCGAACACACGCAGCAGATGACCGTGCGCGAAGACCGCGACGTTGCCGTTGGTCCGGCGCACGTCCTCGATCACGCGGTCTACGCGCTCGGCGACGTCGGCAGCCACTTCGCCCGAAGGAGCTCCGTCGGCCCAGATGGTCCAGCCCGGATGTTCGCCGCGGATGTCGGGCGTCGTACGTCCCTCGTAGTCGCCGTAGTCCCACTCGCGCAGGTCCGCGTTGACCTCTAAGCGGTGGCCGAAGCCTGCGAGAGTGGCGGTCAAACGTGCGCGTTGCAGTGGTGACGTCAAGACACGCGCGAACTGCAGGCCGGCAAGTCGCTCAGCTAGGGATCGTGCGGCATCCTCACCCTCCGGCTCTAACGGGATGTCCGTTGAGCCGGTGTGCTGGCCCGACTTGCTCCACTCGGTGGCACCGTGGCGGATGAGCCAGACCTGTTGACTCACGCGTGCGATGTGTCCGGTCGGGCCGTCGAGACGTCCCTCCGCTGAGCCCGATACCGGCGAATCAACGCGTTGGTCGAGCTGTCGTGGGTCGGCGGGGCATCGGACGTGAGTTCTGGTTCGATCCGCTTCGCCAACACCTTGCCCAATTCGACGCCCCACTGATCGAAGCTGTTGACGTTCCAGATCGCACCTTGGGTGAAGACCTTGTGCTCGTAGGTCGCAACGAGCTGACCAAGAACGCGTGGCGTGAGTTGCCGCGCGAGGATCGTGTTGGTCGGACGGTTGCCCGGGAAGGTGCGGTGCGGGACCAACTGCGGCTCGACGCCTTCGGCAGCGACCTCTTCGGCGGTCTTGCCAAAGGCGAGTGCTTCAGTCTGCGCGAACAGGTTGGCCGCGAGCAGGTCGTGGTGCGCTTCAAGGTGATTGTGTTCACCCAGCTCGACCACCGGACGGGAGAACCCGATGAAATCGCACGGGATGAGCTTCGTGCCCTGGTGGATGAGCTGGTAGAACGCGTGCTGCCCGTTGGTGCCGGGCGCTCCCCATACGATCGGCCCGGTCTCGTAGTCGACGACGTTCCCCGACTTGTCCACTCGCTTTCCGTTGCTTTCCATGTCCAGTTGCTGCAGGTACGCCGGGAACCGGTTCAAGTACTGGGAGTACGGCAGTACGGCGTGCGTCTCGGCGTGCAGGAAGTCGTCGTACCAGATGCCGAGCAGGCCCATCAGAACTGGAACGTTGCGCTCGTGCGGCGTGCTCCGGAAGTGCTCGTCGATGTCGTGGAACCCGGCGAGCATCTCGCGGAAGCCATCAGGACCGATCGCGACCATCAGCGACAACCCGATTGCTGAGTCCATCGAGTAGCGCCCACCGACCCAGTCCCAGAATCCGAACATGTTGTCGGTGTGGATACCGAAGGCCTCGACTTCCTTCGCATTGGTCGACACCGCGACGAAGTGCGAGGCGACCGCCTTCTCATCACCGAGCTTGTCGAGGAGCCATGACCGCGCCGTCTGTGCATTCGTCAACGTCTCCAGCGTCGTGAACGTCTTGGAGCAGACGATGAACAGGGTCTCCGCAGGATCGAGGTCGCGGGTCTGCTCGTAGATGTCCGCGCCATCGACGTTGGACACGAACCGGAAAACCAGATCCCGCTGCGAGTAGCCGCGCAGCGCCTCATACGCCATAGCCGGTCCGAGATCCGACCCGCCGATGCCGATGTTGACGACATTGCGAATCCGGGAGCCGGTGAAGCCGGTCCAGCGACCATCCCGCACACGTTCGGAGAAGTCGGCCATCCGGTCGAGCACGTCATGCACGTCGCGCACGACGTCCTGGCCGTCGACCACCAGCGACGCATCGCGGGGCATCCGCAAGGCCACGTGCAGCACGGCCCGGTCCTCAGTCACGTTGATGTGCTCGCCGCGGAACATCGCATTCGCGAGCTCCGCGACACCGGCGCGCTCTGAGAGCGCGAGCAACAACCGCAGCGTCTCGTCGGTGACCAAGTTCTTCGAGTAGTCGAGGTAGAGCTCGCCCGCCTCGACAGTCAGACGCTCACCCCGGGATTCGTCCTCGGCGAACAGCGACCGCAGGTCTGCGTCGCGAATCTGCTTCGCGTGGTCAGCAAGGGCACGCCACTCGGGTGTCTCGCTGATGCGCACGATCAGCGGCCTTCCTCGCCAGCAGCCGGCTTCTCATCGTGCCCACCGAACTGCTTACGCATCGCCGAGAGCACCCTGCCGGCGTACTCGAACTGACCCTGCGATGCGAAGCGCTCGTACAGCGCGGCCGACAGCACGTGCGCCGGCACGCCCTCCTCGACAGCCGCTTGCACGGTCCAGCGACCCTCGCCGGAGTCCGATACGCGCCCGTTGAAGCTAGAAAGCTTGGGGTCTTCGACGAGTGAGATCGCAGTCAAATCAAGCAACCACGACGCGATGACGCTGCCGCGCCGCCACACCTCGGTGATCGCCGCCATGTCCATGTCGAACTGGTAGTACTCGGGATCGCGCAGCGGAGCCGTCTCGGCGTCGGCCGCGATCTTCGCGCTCCCGATACCGGCGCGGTGCAGGATCGCGAGTCCCTCGGCGTACGCCGCCATGACGCCGTACTCGATGCCGTTGTGCACCATCTTGACGAAGTGACCGGCGCCGACCGGCCCGCAATGCAGGTAGCCGTACTCCTCCTGCGCCGGCTCGCCCTCGCGACCGGGTGTGCGCATCGCCGCGTCCACGCCAGGGGCGAGTGATCGGAAGATTGGGTCGAGGTGGCTGACCACGTCGTCCTCTCCGCCGATCATCATGCAGAAGCCGCGGTCGAGGCCGAAGACACCACCGCTCGTTCCGACATCGACGTAGTGCAGGCCCTTCGGTTTCAACGCCTTAGCCCGATCGATGTCGTCGCGGTAGTAGCTGTTGCCGCCGTCGATGATGATGTCGCCCTTGCCCATGAGGCCCGCGAGGTCATCGACCGTCTGTCCGGCGTAGGCGGCCGGCACCATGATCCAGGCGGTGCGCGGCTGGTCGAGTTTGGCGACGAACTCCTCGAGGCTGGTCGCGCCGACCGCACCCTCGTCGGCGAGCTGCTTGACCGACGCCTCGTTCACGTCGTAGACGACGCAGTCGTGGCCGTCGCGCATCACGCGGCGGACGAGGTTGGCGCCCATTCGGCCGAGGCCGACCATGCCTAGCTGCATCGCAGTCACCTCTGTCGTCGAAACTCGAGCCCGACGCTACCGGCAGCGGGGTCGTGGTCCCCAGACTCCCCGATCAGGTTGAATCGTTGTCGTGGACCTCGGAACCATCCTGTCGGTCTGGGCGCACCCGGACGACGAGACCTATCTGTGTGGCGGCCTCATGGCTGCTGCCCGGAAGGCCGGTCGCCGCGTCGTGTGCGTGACGGCTACCCGCGGGGAACTCGGCTCAACCGACGCGGATCGCTGGCCCAACGGCCCGGAACTCGCTCGGCTGCGCACGTCCGAGCTCGAGACCGCGCTCGCGGCCCTCGGTGTCGATGAGCATGTGTGGCTCGACTACCCGGACGGTGGCTGCGATCAGGTGGACAGCGACGAGGCGATCGGGCGGATCCGCGCGATCGCACAAGAGCTACGACCCGACACTGTCTTGACGTTTGGTCCCGACGGAATGACGTGGCACAGCGACCACATCACGGTCGGCAAGTGGACCGATGCTGCGGTCTCTGGTCTCGGGGCGCAAGCGCACTATGCGGTCTACAGCGATGGATTCCTGTCGCAGTGGCACGACCCGCTCGAGAAGCTCGGCGTCTTCATGGGGAGTACGCCGGTGTCCGTTCCCGACGACGCCCTGTCAATCCGCTACGTCTGCGACGGCGACGTTCTCGACGCGAAGTTCACCGCCATCACGGCGCAGATCAGTCAAGTGCAACCGCTTCTGAATGCCTTTCCCGTCGAAGACTTTCGGACTGCGCTGAGCCTCGAGACGTTCCGACCCGCCTGACGTATGAACATCCGCCGCGCAGCTGCCGGTCTCGCAATTGTCATGCTGACCGGGATGGCTCTCGCCATCACGCCATTCGCGTACGCCGACACGTATAGCCCGGCCGATGACATCGTGCTGCCGAAGCCGGTGACGACACTGCCGACGTTCAACGGAATCGGACTGCGCCCTGATCGCCGGCTCGTGTCGTCGGTGCCGGGAGAGGTGCGCACGACAGAGGACGTCACGGTTGCGGTCGCGGGTGATGGTCAGCCAGTGACCGTGATGCTCGACGAGCGGCTGCGCCTCTCCGGCACCGGCAACTACCTCATCTACGAACGCGGACCGGCCCGCGAGGCCCGACCGCTCGGTGACTCGATTCCCCCAGTCCTGAAACTCGGCACAGTCATCTGGCAAGGCTTCTCGCCCGGCAGCCGCGACCTTGCCGCCCGCCTGCGTCTCGACCCGACCCTGGAGGCGGAACGGCTACCGCTGCGCGTCTCGCTGTCGTTCCAGCCGACGGGCGGCGGTAAGGCCCAACCGTTGCGCCCGGGTGGAGAGACGCCTGGAGCCGGCACGGTTGTCCTCCATCTCGAGAACACCACCGGGCAGCCGCAAAATCTGGCGACTGGCCTCGCTACAACCGATGACATCGTCGGTCCGCTCGACACGTTGCTGACAACCGCGCGACGAGCACTCGCGCAACCTGCCCAGGCGCTCGTACTCCCCGTCGCCGGCCGCGGTTTGCCCACGCGGATTCCGGCTGCTGGTGTCACGCAGACACTCGGGTTCGTCATCGCACCGCTTCGCGTCTCCGGCACGATCACCGCGCCGGGCACGACAGCGTCGCTCAACGGTCCGACGACCACACTGATCGACGGCGGCGGTCGCGTGCAAGGTGTGCTGTCCTCGACGGTCGACTTCCGGCTCGACGTACCAGCCGCTGCTCGTGTCGCTGTCGACCTGACCGTGACACCGACGCTGGACGAGCGCACCCTGCGGCCACCGAGTGGGTCCAACTGGGTTGCCTGGGCGCAAACGAATCCCACCGAGGAGCACCGGCGAGCTGCGACGTCGCAGTTGGTGAACGCAGCAGCCTCCGCAGCGCGCGCCGCGTCGATCTCTCCGTACGTCGGCGCGGACACTCCGGGGGCGGCGACGACGACCTTCCACTATCGCCTCGCCGACGCGGCCGAGGTCGCCACGGCTCCGCGCAAACTCGAGCCAAAACCATTTGCGCTCGCGCTGGTCGGGGTCGTCGCATTGGCGCTCGTCGGTGGGGGTTCGGCGCTGTGGCGCCGACTCTGATCCCGTCGTTCGATGCACTTCTGTTTCGACGATCAAAACCGGCAGCTAAGCGGAGTCGGCTCACGCCACCGCTCTGCTGCAGTAGATGGTTGTGGCACTGGGCCCGGATATCCGGGTCTACCGCCGCAACCATCGCCGCGGAATGCGACCGCAAGCATCACGTAGCGACTCCCCGATCGCTCGCATCGACCGTGATTGTGCAAACAGGGCCGCTCATCTCCCAAGTCCTCATGCCCTTTCGATGCGCTCTGCTCTGGTTCTCAGACGGAAGCAGAGCAGAGGGCACCGGGGACACCGGTCCTGCGCCGGTTCTGTTCGCTCCGACTTCTTACCGGCAGCACTGGAGCGCCGGTCCAGCTATGCAGCGAGGCGGTAGCGGATACGCAACTGGGTTTCGCATCCGTCGCGGTGCTTGACCTGGACGCTGCTGTCGCCGTGACCCTTGCCGTCGAACTCGGCCTCAGCCTCTTCGTTGGCTTCGGCGTCCTGGCCTTTTATCACGTAATCGGCACCGCGCAGCTGCGCGGCAATTGCATCGCGCCGCGCGCGAACCTGGTCTCCAGGAGCGTAGGCAAAGTAGAGCGTCGTCGAGCCGGCGACGGTCTTTTGGTAGAAGATCGCGTCGGTCGGCACCGGCACATCCGCTGGTGGCTTGGCCGCGGCATCAGCAGTGACGGCTGAGCATGCACCGGAGGATGCCGACGCAGATGGCGAGCTGCCGGCACTCGGTGAGCTGCCGTTGGAGCTGCACGCGCTAACGAGCAGAACGATCGGGCAACCAACTACAGCCATGAGGACGCGCCGAGGTCGAGACATAGTTGGTGACCCTAACAAGCGGGCTACTGCGGCACCGTCGGCAAGTTCTCGGACAAGACGTCGTCGTTCACTGGGGTGAACCGGAATCCGTCGAAGCGCGCGAAGTACATGTCGTCGGAGACAACACCTTCACGTTGACCAGGGATGAATCCGCGTTCATCGCCATTGGCTCCGGTGATGACGGTGTCGTCCAACGCGCGCATGAGCGGTGCGCCGACGTCATTCGACTTGTCGAGACACGCAGCCAGCAGCTTCACCGAGTCGTAGGAGAACATCGCGTAGTCCGGCGGCATGACGACGGGTCTACCACCCTCGGATACGCCAACCTTGTCGGCGCCGAATCGCTTTTCGTATGCCGTGCGGAACTTCTCAAAGGGCTTTGGCCCCACCTCAGCAGTGATCCGGAACGACACGAAGTGCATGCCGTTGATCCAGTCACGGTGGTCGGCAAGCTGCTGGCGCACCAACGGGTCCTCCCCCGTCGGGCCCGTGAACAGTGGGACCGACCATTTCGATGAGCGCGCGCCGCGCACGACACCGGCCACGACCGGAGCACTTGCCCACGTGACAACCAGCGTCGCGCCTGCTCTGCGCGCTCCCACCAATGCTGGCGAGACCCCGGTCCCATCAGTCGTGACTACCGATGACGACACGATCGGAATGCGGTCCCGCGCCAGGCCTGCCTTCAAAGCAACGGCACCATCGCGACCGTACGACGAGTCGTCGACGATCAGCGCGACCTTCGGATGCCGCGCGGCGACGTAATCGGCCAGACGCGTGGCCATCGGTTTGTTTGCCGGCGCGATCCGAAACATTGTCGGCCGCTTGTCGGGATCGATGAGCGACGCCCCACCATCGAAGACCACGAACACCGGCAGTTGCGCCGGCCCTGACACGTCAGCAACCGCAGTCGCGCCGACGCCTGACGTGATGAACGCTGCCGCCTTCTCGCTCACTGCGCGCCGGGCATTGGCAACGGCGGTCCGCGGCGAACCTGCATCGTCCAGCACGACGAGCTTCAACTTCCGGTGGCTGGCGCCGACACCCCCCGCAGCGTTCACCTGCTCGACCGCCAACCGAGCGCCGCGCTCGACGAACTGGCCCACCCACGGCTGTGTCGTCAGCGGAGCAGAGACAACGACTGTGTACGCCGACGCGTCGCTCGCGTTGCCACCACCACTACATGCCGACGACAGTCCCAGCGCGGTAACCGCGGCGAGGGTTGCGATTGCTCTCACGCAGACTCCACGTCGTCGCCGAGATAGGCCCGGCGTACCTCTGGATTACGACGAATCGTCGCGGGGTCACCGGACGCCAGCACACGACCGCTCTCGAGGACCGTGACGCGATCGGCGACAGCGCCGACGAACCGCATGTCGTGTTCGACAACGCAGACGGCGACGCCGCGGTCAGCAAGATTGCGGATAGCGGCGATCAACCGGCGCCGTTCGGCGGGCGTGGTGCCCGCTGCCGGCTCGTCCAGCAACAACACATGCGCGCCGGTTGCGGCAGCCCGGGCGACCTGCAGCAACCGTTGCTCGCCCGCGCCGAGACTCCCTGTCGATAAACCCGATCGCTCGGACAACCCAACAAGATGCAGGGCGGCGCTCGCACCGGCAGTCAGTTGCTCATCGTCGCGCCGCGACTGAGGTGTGACGGCGAGGTGGCGGGTGCCAGCGCCCGGCGTACGCACCGCAGCGCGTGCACCCACCGACACCTCACTCAGCGAATCCATTCCGGGGAGCAGCACCGTACGCTGCGGCGTGCGGGCGACACCGGCACGCACCCGAGTGGACTGCCCGGATGGGACAGCTGTCCCATCGATCCGCACCTCCCCCGCGGCCGGCGTCATGGCGCCGGACAGGACGCGCAGCAGGGTCGTCTTGCCGCTGCCGTTCGGCCCGACGATGGCGTGCACCTCTCCGGCGCGCAGCTCGAGGCTCAATCCGTCGAGCGCGTGCACAGCGCCGAAGTTCACGGTCAGGTTGCGGGCCACGAGCGGTGGCTCGCCGTCAGTGTTCACGACTCGTGTCAACGCGCGGTCGCTCGTCGAGGTGCCCGGCAGGGGCTGCCGACGCAGCTGAAGCCGAGAGATGACCGGCGACAGCAGCGCGCCCGCCGGTCGACGAGCAGCAAGGGCGACGACAAGCAGTAGGGCGGTCAGCGCGCCGCGCATGCGTTCCTGTGGCACGTTGGCGCCGGAGGCGATCGCGTCCGCTAGATGCGGCAACGCCGCGACGACGGCGAATCCGAGAACCGGCCCGAACGGTCGCAGGCTTCCGCCTAACAACACCGCGACCAGCAGCTGCAGGGACAGCAATGGTGAAACGTCGGTGGGAGCGATCGTGCCCAGGAGTACAGCACCGCCCGCACCGCCGAGCGCACCCAGCGACGCACTGACCGCGAGCACCGAACGCCGCCGCGCACCGACCGGCACACCGAGTGACGCGGCAAGGCCAGGGCCGCTGCGCATCGCGGCGAGCTCGAGGCCGACCGGACCGCGATCCATCCGCCACAACGCCAACAGTGCGAGTGCACACAAAAGGGCGCCGATGACGAGATGAGCGACCGGCGTGATGGTGAGCGTGACGCCCAGCCACGGAGAGACGAGATGCGTCGGCGTGCTGCGCGTCAGGCCTTGACCGCCGCCGAACGTCGACGGAAACGCGATGAGGATCGCCTGCACCAACCAGGCAAGCACCCAGGTTGCGAGGGCCAACGCCGCACCTGACAACCGAGCGGCGCCCAAAGCCAGCAGGTAACCGGCGGCTCCCGCGATGAGAACAGAGAGCAGCACCGCGATACCGAGTGGCATGCCGTGCTGAGCGAGCAGGACGGTGCCGAAGCCGCCGACGGCGACGAATGCACCCTGGCCGAGGATGGGCAGTCCGGCGTACTGCACGGATGCAGCGAGGCCCAGGACCGCTAGCAAGAGATAGAGGTCACTGGCGACCTCGATGACACTCATTCGACCGGCTCCGCCACATGTCCGCGCAGACCTTCGGGCCGTAACGCGAGGATGGCCACGAGAAGGGCCAGCGGCATGACGTCGGCGTACTCCGCGCCCAACGTCGGCCACGCCACGGCAAGCTGTTCGCCGACGCCGAGAACGAGACCACCGAGGAGTGCTCCGTGCAATGAGCCCAGTCGTCCGATGTACGCCGCCGCGATCGCCTTGAGGCCGAGGATCACGCCGGCGTCCAAGGACAACGGGCGTCCAGGCGCATCAAGCAATCCGGCAAGACCGGCCAGCGCGCCGGCGACCACGAATGCGAGCAACACCAAGCGCTCGACCGGCACGCCAAGCAGACCGGCGGTCTCGGGATCATCGCTCGACGCGCGCAGCGCGAGACCGAGCTTGCCGCGCATGAGCAGCTGTTGCGTGATCAGCGCGACGATCAGACCGATGACAAAGACGCCGAAAAACCGCACCTGCACCGTCGTATCCCCCGGCAATGACACGACGCCACTGCCGTTCAGCGCGGAGAGATGCAGCGCGTCCGGGATTGCATATGCCTCTCGCGTGAACACGAGCCCGAGCACCTCGCGGATCGCGAGGCCAGCCGCGATCGCGCCCGTCACCCAGCCCACCGCATCGGCTGCGCGGGCACCTGCGATTCCAATGAACGGACGCATGGCAACGGCGTAGACGGCTGCTGACAAGGCGGCGCCAGCACCGAGAACGACGAGCACGAGCCACACGCTGTCCATACCGGACGGCGTGCTCGCGATCGGAGTGGAACCCAGCACCGCAAGCACACCGATGAATACCGAGCCGACGACGATGTCGCCGTGCGCGAGCGCGTAAACACGGGTCAGTGCGTAGACCATCGTGAAGCCGAGTGCGACCAGGCCGTAGACGATCCCGACGGCGAGCCCGGTGATTACCGCCTGGAGAAAGACACCACCGCTCATGGTTGGCGCACGACGTAACAGGCGACCGCTGCAGCAGCCGCGACATTGAGCGAATCAACTCCGGCCGCAATGGGAATGCGTACCCGCCGATCAGCGGCGCGCAGTGCATCGTCGGTCAGACCCGGCCCTTCTTCGCCGAGAAGCAACGCCACTTTGCCGGACGTGTCGACGTCGTCGATCGGTTCCGCATCCGGCGACGGGGTCAGCGCAAGCACCGTGAACCCTGCTTGCCGCACCGCGTCGAGCGCGTCCGGCCACGGTTGCAACCGTCGCGTCGGCAAGCGCAGCGCCTCCCCCATCGAGACACGGACGGCTCGCCGGTACAACGGGTCGCAACAGTCCGGTGACAGCAGCACCCCATCGATCCCGAAGGCTGCCGCGCTGCGCAGCACCGCGCCCAGGTTTGTCGTGCTGGTGAGCGACTCGCACACGAGCAGCCGCTGCGACGTCGCGAGCATCTGGTCGAGCGACGGCTCCGGTCGGCGGGCAAACGACGCGAGCACGCCGCGGTGCACGTGGAAGCCTGTCGTCGCCGCGAGAACGTCCTGGCTGGCGAGGTACGCCGGTACGTCGTACTCCTTGACGAGATCCTCGAGCGCAGGCAGCCGTTTCGCGTCGACGAGCAGACTCCGTAACAGATAGCCCGCCTCGACCGCGCGGCGTACGACCAGCTCACCCTCCGCCACAAAGATTCCGACGCCGTCGTAGTCCGGTTCGATGTGCAGGCGTCGCGCAACGTCGGTGAGCCCGACGTACTCCGCGATGCGCGGGTCGCCCGGATCCACCACCTCCATGACCTCACCCACGACTGTCACCAACCCAGCTCGTCGAGCCGGTCGTCATCGATGCCGAAATGGTGCGCAACCTCGTGCACGACGGTGATGCGCACCTCGCGGACGACGTCTTCCTCGGTGTCACAGATCGAGCAGATGGCGCGGCGGTAGATGCTGATGCGATCCGGCAGCACCCCGGCGTACCACTCGCCGCGCTCCGTCAACGGCACCCCCGTGTAGAGCCCGAGGATGTGAGGAGACTCCGGGTTCTCCTCCTCGACGACGACCGCGACGTTGCGCATTTTGGACCCGAGATCGGGCGGGATGCCGTCGAGGGCTTCGGCCACGAGTGCCTCGAAGCGCTCCGTCGGAACATCGACCACCCGCCCAGCATGCCGTGCCGTCTGACCCGTCAGTGCTGGCGGAGTGTGTCCTGCTGCATACCGCCGCCCCTATGACTTGTGAAATCCTGCGACCTGCCGGTCAACCCAGACTCTGCGAGCCGGCACGGGGGCTCGAAAGGGGCATCGCGTGTGCGCACTGCACAAGAGTGACCAGCCAGAGACCGAGAAGCTGGCCAGCTTCCCGCTGCTCAGCGGGCTGTCCAAGCAGCAGGTGAGCAAGGTCGCCTCAGCGGGCCAGGTGGTGAATCTGCCGGCGAACTGGACCTTCATCGCCGAAGGGACCCCCGCCGACACCTCCTACATCGTGCTCGAAGGCACGGTCCGGGTGACCGCTGGCGGTGAGCCGCTCGCCGAGCTTGGGCCGGGCGAAGTTCTCGGGGAAACCGGTGTGCTGCAGCACAAGCTGCGCAACGCCAACGTGTCCACCGTCACCCCTGCGGTGCTGCTGCACATCGATCAGTCCGAGTTCGACAAGCTGCTGAAAGACGTCGAGCCGCTCCGCGCCGCGATCGCCGAAACGGCGGCACGCCGCAGCGCCACGTCCTAGACGCCCGGTACGTCCCCCCTCGTCACCCTTCAGGCGACCGCCTCAGGGGCCGACGCTCCTACGGTGAACCTCCGGCCGGCTGCGCTCGCGCTTCTTGCTGCGTTCCCGGTGCTTGTTGCCACCGGGGCGCCGGCGCAGGCTGACTCCGCCGCCGACGCGGAGAAGCGAGCCCAGCAGATCCTCGTCAAGGTCAACGTGATCCAAAAGCAGGTCGACGCGGCGCTCGCGGCGTACGACGCGGCGCTCGGCGGCCTCGCTGGCGCGGTGAACAGCAACATCGAGGCCGACACCGCGCTCAACACGGCAACGGCAGC
The DNA here is from genome assembly GCA_033851265.1 of Frankiales bacterium. GTDB lineage: Bacteria > Actinomycetota > Actinomycetes > JAWWOW01 > JAWWOW01 > JAWWOW01. Next base: position 129,953 of record JAWWOW010000007.1, on the reverse strand, counting down.
GGCGTACGGCGCCGACGCGCAGGCCGCCTCGCGTGTTCGCGCGATCTACCGGACCGGCGGAGCGGTGGGCCTTTACGCGTCAGTGTTCAACGGAACGAGCCCGAGCGACATGATGTCGCGGGTGCGCGTCGTGCAGCGCGTCGTGGCTGACGACTACCGCGCTCTCACCACCGGTCGCACGGCTCTCGGTCTCGCCGCGGCGCGAGCCGCCGACGCACGTGCGACGGCCAACAGCCGCGCGAAAGCGGCGGGACAGGTCGACAAGATCGCCCAGCGCTTCGAGCAGTTGCTCGCCGAACAAGCGGCCCTGTTCAGCCAGACGAAGGCGACTGCGTCACGCCTGCGCGCTGCCGAAGAGGCGATGCGCGCATCCCAGGCGGCGTACGGCGCCATCACGTCCGAACGCATCCGCACCATCCAGCCGCTGGCGATGTCACCGGAGTACTTCCGGCTCTACCACGCGGCCGCCGAGACTTGCCCCGGCCTTTCCTGGACCGTGTTGGCAGCAATCGGCCAGGTCGAGACCGGCCATGGCCGCAACAAGAACACGTCCTCGGCCGGCGCCCAAGGCCCGATGCAGTTCATGCCGGCGACCTGGGCGGTCTACGGCATGGACGGCAACGGCGACGGCACCGCGGACATCCTCAATCCCGCGGATGCCATCTACGGCGCGGCAAACTATCTGTGTGCGAACGGCGCGGGTCGCGGCAACCTCGCTGGAGCGATCTTCCGTTACAACCACGCGGGGTGGTACGTCCAGCTCGTCCTGACGCTGTCTCAGCGCTACGCCGCGCAGTAGCGCGCTTAGGCTGGGCCGATGACCGCACGGACGGATCGCCGTCCCGGCCCGGCGCCGGAGCGCAGCGTTCGCCTCGCCGCCTGGGGTACGGCGTTCCTGTCCGCCCGAGCCAGCCTCGACGAGACCACGTTGCGCATCGTCGGTGCCGACGAGCAACACAGCGTTGCCGGGCTACCGGGTGAGACCGCACCGACCAGCTGGACTCTCGCATTCGGCCGACTCCGCGCCGCGGGTGTGACCGGGCTGCGATTGGTTCTCGTCGCGCCCGGTGACCCGGCCGGGCTGCCAGGCCCGGCATCCCTGACGAGTGCAGTGATGGCCGCGGGCGAGGGCGTGCTCACGTACGGCGGTCCGCCGCTCGGTCTCGTGCCGGTGCATGCGATGCGCGGCGTCACGTGGGAGGTGCACGCAGCCGAGGGCCGGCCCGTCGGTGAGCCCACGCTCAGCGAAGCCGAACGGATGCTCACCGAAACACTCGCAGCCACAACACAAGAACTGCTCCGACTGGACTGCGCTGGATTCGGACCGGAGATCGCCGATGCGTTGTCGGAGATGCGCGCGGACGAGAAAGCCGGTTGCGGCACACTGCCACCCGGACATCCACCACGAGCAGCGCGCGTACTCACCATGGCCGAACGCGTGACGGCGATCGCCGATCTAGCAAGTGCAAGCAACGGTGGCGCGACGAGTGCGACAGCAGCGGATACCCGCGCCGCGTTGTTGCGCGAGTTGGCGCGCGCGGCGCGCCGCGCGCGGGTTGCGGCGTACAACGCCGTGCTCGAACCCTCCCGTTAGGCTCCACGCTCCCCCGCTTCGCTTCCATCCACCGAACCACTAGCCCCTCCCGCCCTCTGCTCTGCCCCGCTGACAGAACCAGAGCAGAGCGCGATCCAAGCGACCGCCGACGGGACGGCTCAGACCCCGTGGCGACCGTCGCCACTGGCAAAACGTTCGACGCCGTCAGCCGCTGCACCCAACACCGCCACGCCGCCCGTGAACTCGTCGCGCATTGCGTCTGCTGTTGGCCGACCGAGCGATGCGAACACGGACGCGCGATCCGCGCGCATGCACTCCTGCGGAAACGCCGCGATCTGCGCAGCTAGCTCTTCCGCTGCCGCGCGCGACTGACCTCGAGATACGACACGGTCCACGAGCCCCATCGCCAGGGCTTCGTCCGCAGTGACACCGCGGCCGGTCAGCACCAGGTCGAGTGCGCGCCCAAGTCCGACGATTGCGGGCAGCCGGACGGTGCCACCGTCAATCAGCGGCACTCCCCACCGACGACAGAACACCCCGAGCGTCGCGTCGGCGTCGGCGACACGCAGGTCGCACCACAGGGCGAGTTCGAGTCCACCCGCGACGGCATAACCCGCGATCGCGGCAATGACCGGTTTCGAGAGCTCGAGCCGCGACGGTCCCATCGGAGCGTCGCCATCGACCTCGAGTCGGTTCGGGGTTCCGGCGGCGATCGCTTGAAGGTCGGCGCCGGCGCAGAACGTGCCGCCGGCACCCCACAACACCGCCACGTCGGCGTCATCGTCGGCCTCGAACGCGCGAAATGCATCCGTCAGCGCGTCAGCCGTCTCCCGGTCGACGGCATTGCGTCGCTCCGGCCGGTCGAGCACAACCGTCGTGACGCGACCGTTCCGCTCGACCCGAACGCCCGCCGACATCGGTCAGTCGATCGTGCGGTGGACGTTCTCCGATCCGGGAGCCGGCTCACCGACGAGCGGGCCCGCGCCTGACGGGTCGAGCGCACCGGCCTCGGACCAGATGTGCTTGCCATCGAGCACGTCCATCGCAACCTTGTAGCTCTCGTCGTCGGTGTTGGCCCACAGCCGGTGGAACAACTCGTCGACGCGCAGTCGCGCCTGCTTGCAGAACAAGTCGGCCAGCTCGTAGGCACGAACACCCTGTGCGGGGTCCTCGCGGCGGAGCATCTCGGCGCGCACGACGGTCGCACTCATGGCAAAGAGCTCAGCGCCGATGTCGACGATGCGGCCCAGGAACATCTGCTTGCGTTCCATCCCGCCCTGCCAACGCGACATGCCATAGAACGTCGAACGCGCGAGCTTGCGGCTGTGCCGTTCGACAAAGCGCAGATGTGAGGCGAGCGTGCCGAACTCGTTGTACGACGACGGGTTCTGACCCTTGCCAACCGTCAGCGCCGGGAACCACTTCGCGTAGAAACCGCCGGCCTTCATTGCCGTTCTTGCCTTGTCCTTCAACGGGACATCCGGCTCGATGATGTCGCCAGCGATCGAGAGGTGCTGGTCGACAGCCTCCCGTGCAATCAGCAGCTTCATGATCTCGGTGGAGCCTTCAAAGATTCGGTTGATGCGCATGTCGCGCAGCACCTGCTCCGCGGGGACAGCGCGTTCACCGCGAGCCGCCAATGAGGCCGCGGTCTCGAAACCGCGTCCGCCACGAACCTGGACCATCTCGTCGACGACGGTCCACCCCTTTTCAGAGGCGTACAACTTCGCGATCGCCGCCTCGATCCGGATGTCATTGCGGTCCTCGTCGGCCATGAGGCTCGACAGATCAAGCACGGCCTCGAGTGCGAACGACGTCGCCGCAATGAAGCCGATTTTCTCCGCGATGGCCTCGTGCTTACCGACGGGCACGCCCCATTGCGTGCGGTTGGCGGCCCATTCGCGCGACCACATCAGCGCCTGCTTTGACTGTGCCGAACAGGCGGCCGGCAGTGAAAGCCGACCGGTGTTCAACGTCGTCAACGCAATCTTGAGACCCATGCCCTCCTTGCCGATGAGGTTCTCGGCAGGAATGCGCGCGTTGGTGAAACGCGTGACGCCGTTCTCGATACCGCGCAGACCCATGAACTGGTTGCGCTTCTCGACGATGACACCCGGCGTCGACGACTCGACGATGAACGCCGTGATGCCGCCCTTGTGTCCCTCAGACTTCGGCACGTTCGCCATCACGACGAGTACGTCGGCGACGACACCGTTGGTCGTCCAGAGCTTCACGCCGTTGAGGACGTACTCCGACCCGTCCGCACTCGGTACCGCGGTCGTACCGAGACGCGCCGGGTCACTGCCGACATCGGGTTCCGTGAGAAGGAATGCACTGATGGCGCCCGCCGCACACAACGGCAGGTATTTCTTCTTCTGTTCCGGTGTACCGAACATCTTCAACGGCTGAGGTACGCCGATCGACTGGTGTGCGGACAACAGTGCGCCGAGCGCGCCGTTCCACGAACCGACAAGTGCGAGTGCCTTGTTGTAGTACGTCTGTGTCAACCCGAGGCCGCCGTACTCCTCGGGGATCTTCATGCCGAACGCGCCCAGCTGCTTGAGTCCCTTGATGACCGTGTCGGGGATCTGCGCGTCGCGTTCGATGACAGCCGGGTCGACCTCTTCGCGAAGGAAGCGCTCGACCTTCTCGAGGTAGGCCTCGCCCTTGGCACGCGCTTCCGGCGTGGGCTGCGGGTGCGGATGGATGAGGTCGAGGTCGAAGTGGCCGAGGAAGAGCCCCTTGCAGAAACTCGGCTTGCGCCACTCGGTCTCCCGAGCGGCTTCAGCAACCTGGCGAGCTTCTTTCTCGGTGACCTGACGGCCCGTCGCGGTTCCCGAGTTGGACGTTGTGCTCACAAGGCACCCCTTAGTCGTGTGCGTGGGTCTGGCGACATGTGCGTGGGCCGAATATTACTCGCGGGTAGTTTCCGGCGAAAAGTCCCGGCCTGTCGCCGCAGGCGAAAACGCCCAATTCCGCCGTTCCGGGGTTCCCAAGTCGACAAAAGCATGCCATCCTGGCGCGCTGGTCACAGTTGTCACTAGAGCCTCATCAGCATCAGAAGTAACGGGCTCATCCGGTCGGTCCGTCCGGTGGCAACTCCCGCCCCGACCAGTGGAGTTTGGTTCATGAGCGCCCATCTGCGTCGCCGCGGCCGCCACCAGGCGCCCCGCCGCCAGGTGTTCTCGCTGCCCCCGGCCGGGACGCTGGCCCCCGCCGCTTTGGGCGTCACGCTCACCGCCGGCCTCCTCGGGGCCCCGCCCGGGGCCGATTCGAGCCTGTTCGCACCCACGTCAGCGATCACCGCGACCGCGCCGTACACCCCGCTCGGCCTGCCCGAGCGCATCGAGGGATTCGCGCCGTACGTGCCGCAGAGCCGCTGCGACCCGACCGCCAAGCCCGGCGTCCTCGCCTTCCGGAGCCTGGTGCTCCGGACCTATCCCGACACTGGCAGCGACGGCATCGTCCGCGCCTGCAACATCGGCGGGGTGAGTGAGCACAAGGAAGGCCGCGCCTGGGACTGGGAGGTCTTCGCGACCAACCGGCGCAACGTCGCCGAGGTGCGCGCCCTGCTGGGGTGGCTGCTCGCCACCGACGACGAGGGCCACCGGGCCGCGATGGCGCGCCGGCTCGGGGTCATGTACATGATCTGGAACCGCCGGATCTGGACCGCCGACCAGGCCAGTGCGGGCTGGCGGCCGTACCACAAGGCCGAGGCCCACACCGAGCACGTGCACTTCTCGTTCAGCTGGGCGGGTGCGCTGAAGAAGACGTCGTTCTGGCGGGCGACCGGCATCGGCGCCATCTCCGCAACCGACCTGCGGCGGTATCGCCACACCGTGATCTCGTACGGCGAGCGTGGCCCGGCGGTTCGCGTAATCCAGCGCGCCCTCGGCGTACGCCCCGTCAACAGCCGTTACGGCCCCAAGACCCGCGTCGCGGTGCTCCGCTTCCAGCGAGCGCACCACCTGCGTGCTGACGGCGTCATCGGCCCGAAGACGTGGAGCAAGTTCCGGCCGGCGGCGCCCCCGCGGGTGCCAGGTCGTCCGGGCCACCCACGGTCCCAAGCCACGCCGGCACGCAAGCCCTTCTCCGCGATCCTCGCCCAGCACTCGAACCGCGTCCTGCGCATCGGCGCGCACGGCCCGGCGGTGGCCGCGCTCGAGCGGGTCATCCGGGTCCCGACCGACGGCGTCTACCGGCCGGCAACGGCGCGCGCCGTGAGCCGCTGGCAGCGGCACTACCACCTGGCGTCGGACGGCGTGGTCGGCAAACAGACGTGGCGGGCGCTCATCTACCGGACCCAGCGGGTGGAGGCCAAGCAGCGCGCCGTGGCGGCGGCTCGCGCCCGGGCGCGCGTCCATGCCCGGGCGGTGGCGAAGGCGCACGCTCGATACGTGCGGATCGCGCGCTACGAGGCGACGGTGTTGCGTGCGGGCGCCGCCGGCCTTCCGGTGCGGTTCCTCCAACAGCGGCTACGCATGCGTCCCGACGGCAATTTCGGCCCCCGGACCTACGCGGCCGTGGTCGCCTTCCAACGCCGGCACCACCTCCCCGTCGATGGCGTGGTCGGCCGACGGACCTGGCGGGCCCTGACCTAGCGAGTCCCGCCTGGTGGCCCTACGCCGCACGGCATTCGGGCTCTATCGTGGGAAGTCGCACGGAGCCACCAGCCGAACCGGAGGGTCGTTATGCAGGCCGAGCTCATCTACCGCATCCCCCCGACGTTCGACTCCCTGGACAAGGAACGCCTGCACCGCAAGCAACGCCTCGCCGCGGCCTTCCGGATCTTCGGCAAATTCGGGTTCGAGGAAGGCGTTGCCGGTCACATCACGGCGCGCGACCCCGAGTTCACCGACACGTTCTGGGTCAACCCGTTCGCGATGGCGTTCAGCCACATCCGCGTCAGTGACCTGATCCGGGTCGACCACACCGGTGAGGTTGTCGAAGGCCGGTATCCGGTCAACGCGGCAGCGTTCGCGATCCACTCGCAGATCCACCAAGCCCGCCCCGATGCGGTCGCTGCGGCGCACTCGCATTCGACGCACGGCCGGGCCTTTTCCACGCTCGGAATGCAGCTCGAGCCGATCACGCAGGACGTGATGGCGTTCTACGAGGACCACGCGTTGTTCGACGACTACACCGGCGTCGTGCTGGACCTCGAAGAGGGCAAGCGCATCGCGCACGCACTCGGCGACAACAAGGCCGCGATCCTGCGCAACCACGGACTGCTGACGGTCGGACCGACCGTCGACGCCGCCGTGTGGTGGTTCATCACCCTCGAGCGCTCTTGTCAGGTGCAGCTGCTCGCGATGGCCGCGGGGCCGCGGGTGTTCATCGACCCGGACCAGGCGAGAAAGACGCACGAGGCCGTGGGCGGGGACTTCGCCGGCTGGCTGTCGTTCCAGCCGCTCTACGACAAGATCGTCCGCGAACAGCCCGACCTACTCGAGTAACCCTGCGCCGCTTTCCTGTCGCCGTCCTGCTTCTCGCTGCTGCCTGCAGCGCGAGCAGTACGCCGGTGCTCGCACCGACCCCGACGCCAACACCCACCGTGGCGGCTGCCCCCACCCCGACGGTGCGCCCTTCGCCCAGCCTGCCGACGTACGGCGGAGCGGACGTCCGCTGGCCACCCGCCGCCAGGACCAGCAATCCCCCGGCCCTCGGCGCGATCGAGACGACCACCCGGGTCCACCTCATCGGTGGCGGCACGCTGGCGGCGGGGCTGACGCTCCCCCGGCTCGGCGGGACCGGGAGCGAACCCCGGGTGATGACGCCCTGCGGGCGCGATGTGCGGCTCACCGGCTCTGGCCAGCGCGCGATCCCGGCGTCGACCGACGGGGACAGCCTGGTCGTCGTTGATCCCGGCCACGGCGGCGACGCCGACGGTGTCGTCGCGGCCGATGGCACCCGCGAGGCGGACGTCGTCCTCGCGATCGCCCGGGAACTGCGCACCGACCTGCTCCCGATCGCCGACCGCGTGGTCATGACCCGCACCCGCGACATCGCCGCGACGCTGGCGTTCCGGGTGGCGCTGGCGGACGCGTTGCACTCGGACCTGGCGATCTCGGTACACCTCGACTCCTCCCCACGCACAACGCGTAGCCCGGTGCCGGGCACGCAGGTGTACGGCGCGCTCGCTGACGCCAACGGTCGCCGGGCCGCCGGGGTCATCTACCAGGCCGAGCGGCGCTATCTCGACACGCTGGCGCCCCGGGTGGGCCACCACTGGGGAGCTCGACGCAACTACGGGGCGATCTACCGAGAGGGCAGCCGCGGTGACTACTACTTCCTGCTCCGCGAGAGCCACGTGCCCTGGGTGATCAACGAGGCGATGTTCCTGACCGTGCCGACCGAGCAGGCGTTGGTCGGTGATCCGGCGGTACGCCGTGGGCTGGCGGCAGCGTTGGCGATGGGCGCGGCCGACTACCTCGGCGGGCGTGAGCCCGGCAGTGGCTGGCGGCGGCCGACCCCGCAGCCACCTGATCCACCGCCACCCGGAGGCAGCGGGGTGTGCCACGACCCGGCCTGAGCCTGCCGGCTAGACCGCCTGCTCGCTCGTCTCACCCAGGCGGAAGGGGTCCATTTCGGGAGCGGCCATCATTTCGGCCCGTGGGCAGCTCGCCAGGGTGAGGCCGGCCGCCTTCAGCGCGTCGTCGCAGAGGGACTCGACGGTCCACCCGGAATCGAGCCCGAAGGCGCTCACGGTGGCCCGATAGATCGTGATCTCGTACTTGGTCGGCGACCCGTAAACCGTGGCGATGGTGCCCACCAGACGGGCCGTGCCGATGCCGCCGCCTGGGCCGTTCCAGGCGTGGTCGTAGCGCTGCCACAGCCCGATGGAGGCATTCCAGACCCCGCCCGCACCAACGTCATTCGCCTCGAGCTCGGTGAGCACAGCCCGAGCGTGTGCGTCGTTCAGGATGGCGGCCGGCCGGATCACGCGCGTGGTGTCGGTCGCGCTCGACTCCGACCGTTCCATCGCTCCCCCTCGTGGGCTCCGCCCGCTGGGCGAGCAACCGGCCTGCGCCCTCGACAAAGGGCTATCCCGAATGTTCGGCACCTGCGGCGCCGGTCTGAAACTCACCCGGACGGACGTCAAGGCCCTGGTAAACGGGGTCGATGGGGCGGATAGTGAACAATTGCGGATAGATCCGCGCGGGTAGGGCTAGTCGGGCACGCATTCCGCCCACTGCCATTCGCTACAACGGGGAGGACCCACATGCTCGACGACACCAGTCGTCGCCGGTTGCGCCAGACCGCCAAGCGGGGTGGCGCCGTTTCTGCTGGCGCGCTCGTCGTCATGCTCGCGGGCGGCTCGTTCGCCCTGGCCGGCAGCTCGGACGGAAGCACTACTGGCCCCCTCGCCGGTACGGCATCCGACCTCACCTCGGTCGCTAACACCCCGACGGCGATCCCGACTGGCGGGCTCCCGGCCCCTGCGCCGGGGACTGCTCCCGCGCCGGTCAACGGCGTCGTGAAGACGGTCACCAAGACCACCGGCACCGTGACCACGACCGTCACCAAGACCGTGCAGAACATCACCAAGCCCGCTCCCGCTCCTGGTCCCAACCCGGGCCCCGGCCCCGGTCCCAACCCGGGCCCCGGTCCTAACCCCGCACCAGCCCCGAAGCCGGGTCCGACCGGTGGCAACGGCGGCAGTGCGCACCAGCCGCCGGCAACCACCCATCACGCGACGGGCGCGACCAACCTGGCCAACGGTGCCCACAGTGCTATCGCCGTCCGCGATCGTGCTGACGCCGCTGCCAGCAACGCTGGCAACTTCGCCGAACAGCAGGCCAACGCGGCGGTCACGCCGAGCTTGTCGCCGACGTTCGACTCGATCCTTCCGGTGCCCGGCCTCGGCCAGCGCGGCGTACCCGGCGTGCTTGTCGTGATCGCAACCGCAGGTCTGGCCGCACTCGGTGCCAGCCACCTCGGTGTTTGGTACAACCGCCGCGGTGCAACCACGGCCTAGGGCCAGCGCTCACACGCCGATCGCGTGCACTCCCCCGTCGACGTGCACGATCTCGCCGGTGGTGGCGGGAAACCAGTCGGATAGCAATGCCACACACGCGCGCGCTGCCGCGTCGGTGTCGTTGACGTCCCAGCCGAGCGGCGCGCGTTGGTCCCACACCTCTTCGAATGCCTCGAAGCCGGGAATCGACTTGGCCGCCATCGTGCGTAGCGGTCCGGCGGCGACAAGGTTGACGCGGATCCCTTCCGGCCCGAGATCGCGCGCGAGGTAGCGCGCACACGACTCCAGCCCCGCCTTTGCCACACCCATCCAGTCGTAGAACGGCCAGGCGACAGTCGCATCAAAGTCCAGGCCCACCACGCTGGAGCCACGACCAAGCAACGGGCGGGCAGCGACAGCCAATGAAGCAAGTGAGTACGTCGAAACGTGCAGCGCTGTCCCAACGTCTTCCCACGGAGTGTTGAGGAAGTTGCCGCCGAGGGCGGTCTGCGGGGCAAAGCCGATCGCATGCAGCACGCCGTCAAGGCCGTCGACGTGCGGGCTCAACCGTTCTGGGAGTGCCTGGAGGTGGTCGGTATTGGTCACGTCGAGCTCGATGACCGGTGCCGGTTCCGGCAGCCGTTTCGTGATCCGCTCGGTGATGCTCATGACACGACCGAACGACGACAGGATGACGGTCGCCCCCTGCTCCTGCGCGATGCGCGCGACCGCGAACGCAATCGATGCGTCCGTGAGCACGCCCGTGATGAGCACGCGCTTGCCGGCCAGGATTCCCCCGGCGGTGTTGCTCGGCTCCACAGCCGTCCTTCCGTCGTACGGGTCAGAAACCGGTCGCACCAGCACCGGTGATCGGAATGACTGCGCCACTGACATAGGACGCGGCATCCGAGCCGAGCCAGGCGATGAGCTCCGCCACCTCCTCTGGGCGGGCGAGGCGCTTGATCGGAACCTCGAGCAGGATCTCGTCGATGCGCTGCTGGCTCAGCGCTGCTGTCATGTCCGTGTCGGTTAGCCCGGGCGCGACAACGTTGGCAGTGACACCCCGTGTTGCGTACTCGCGGGCGATGGATCGCGCGAACCCGATGAGTCCCGACTTTGACGCGGCGTAGTTCGCCTGGCCGCCGGAGCCGGTCATCGCGACCATGCTGGACACGTAGATCAGCCGCCCATGCCGCGCGCGCATCATCGTCTTGATGGCACGCCGTGTGACGCGAAACGCGCCGGTGAGGTTGGTGTCGATCACGTCGGTGAAGTCGTCCTCAGTCATCCGGACCAACAACCCGTCGCGGTTGATGCCGGCGTTGGACACGAGCACCTCGACCGGCCCTTGTTGGGCCTCCACGGCGTCGAATGCGGCGTCAACGCTGGCTTGGTCCGTCACGTCGCACTTGACGGGGAACAGTGCCTCGTCGGGCGACTCGCCGTGGCGGGATCCCACCGCAACCCGGTGACCTTGCCGGGCGAACGTTCGAGCCGTGGCGAGCCCGATCCCCCGGTTGCCGCCGGTGACAAACACCGACCGGGGCCCCGCAGCGCTGGTTTCGGACTCGGCACCACTCACGGGTTCGACGGTAGCGGAGCACCGGAAACGCGGTGTTACTACTCCGTACGGCGGAATATCCGTCGTGCATCGGTGTGTGGCGTTGGAGCGTCAAAACGCGCAGGCGGCGCACGCAAGTCGCTCCCCATGGACGTCCGCGCGCCCGGTCTGGAGACCGATCACATGCAGGTACGCCGCGACACCACCGTGCAAGCGGTGAAGCCGGAGGGACGCCATGACGCCAAGCGCTACGAAGTGCACCGCTGCGAAACGCACGAAGACCCGCCCGCGAGCCGCGCAGGCTGGTGGGGTGGTCGACGTGATGACGCTGGCGGACGGGCTCGTGGTCCGGCTGGCCGGGGCCTTTGGGACGGGTGACGCAGGCCTCTTACGCGAGGCTCTGCTGCGGCCCCGGCCCGCGGCGTGCAACGACATCCTGGTCGACGCCGGAGCGGTCCAGAGCATCAACGACGATGCGCTGGCCGTTCTTGTCGCGGCACCGGCGTGGGCTGCAGCGACAGGTGGACAGTTGTCGTTCACGCGCATGTCCGACGAACTCATGACTGCTGCCATCAGTTTGGGTGTACTTGCCCGGATGCCCGTTCTCGCCGCCCCGGGCGTGCGCGCCCGTTGAGTCGCCGCCTTCGGCGCTGCCATTAGGGTCGCTGCATGACCCGCGAGATCGATCCTGATTTTCTCGCGTTGCCGCTGCGACCGCTTGCCGAAGCCGCCATCGCTCGCGCGCGCGACGGTGGTGCCGGGCACGTCGATTTCCGCCTCGAGCGCATCCGCAGCCAGCGGATGCGACTCCGCGATGACAACCTCGAGATGTCGCTGCACGGCGAGGACATCGGTCTCGCCGTGCGCGTTGTGCACGACGGCACGTGGGGGTTCGCATCAGGTGTTGACCTCAGCGTTGATGCCGCTGTGCACCTAGCCGAGCAGGCGATCGACGTCGCACGCGTCTGCCGGCCGGCCAACATCGAACCCGTCGAGCTAGCCGACGAGCCCGTGCACGGCGACGTGACGTTCGTTTCGGCGTACGACATCGATCCGTTCACCGTGCCGGATCGCGACAAGGAGGAGCTGCTTCGCGAGTACAACGATCGGCTGCTCGCTGCCGACGGCGTTCAGCACGCGGACGCCCTCGTCGCATGCGTTCTGGAAAACAAGTTCTACGCGGACTCCGCCGGCACGATCACGACGCAGCAACGGGTGCGCACGGGGCCGCAATTCACGGCCACCATGGTGGATCGCTCCAGTGGCACGTTCGACGACATGCGCACGGTCGCACCGCCGACCGGACGCGGCTGGGAGTACTTGACCGGGACCGGATGGGACTGGGACTCCGAGTTGGCGGAGCTACCCGACCTGCTGGCGCAGAAGGTGAAGGCTCCGTCGGTGGATCCGGGCGAGTACGACCTCGTCATCGATCCGACGAATCTGTGGCTGACGATCCACGAGTCGATCGGGCATGCAACAGAACTCGACCGCGCCCTCGGCTACGAAGCCAACTACGCCGGTACGTCGTTCGCGACCTTCGACAAACTCGGCAAGCTGCAGTACGGCTCGCCGATCATGCAGATTACCGGTGACCGCACGGCCGAGCATGGGCTGTCGACGGTCGGGTGGGACGACGAAGGCGTCGCGGCACAAGAGTGGGACATCATCCGCGACGGTGTGCTCGTCGGATACCAGCTTGATCGGCGGATCGCGCGACTCCAAGGTTTCGATCGGTCCAACGGATGTGCGTTCGCAGACGCCCCGAGTCACGTGCCGATCCAGCGGATGGCCAATGTGTCGCTGACACCCCAGCCGAATGGCCCGTCGACGGAGGACCTCATCGGCTCGGTCAGCCGCGGCATCTACATCGTCGGCGACAAGAGCTGGTCTATCGACATGCAGCGTTACAACTTCCAGTTCACCGGCCAACGGTTCTACGAGATCCGCAACGGCCGCCTCGTCGGCCAACTCCGTGACGTCGCCTATCAGGCGACAACCACGGACTTCTGGGGATCGATGGAGGCGGTCGGCGGCCCGCAGACGTACGTGCTCGGCGGCGCGTTCAACTGCGGGAAAGGCCAACCTGGCCAGGTTGCCGCTGTGAGTCATGGTTGCCCCGCCGCATTGTTCCGCGGGGTACGCATCCTCAACACGGTTCAAGAAGGCCAACGATGACGACCGCGGAATGAAGCCACAGGAACTCGTCGAGCACGCGCTCGGGGCCTCGACCGCCGACGGCTGCATCGTGATCGTCGAAGAAGAGAGCACGGCCAACATCCGCTGGGCCGCGAACACCTTGACGACGAATGGGGTGGCGCGAGGACAGCAGGTCGTCGTGATCGCCACCGTGAACGGCAGCACTGGTACGTCGGCTGGCGTCGTCGCGCGCAGCGCCGTCGGCGCGGAAGCGGTCGCCGACGTCGTACGCCGTGCTGAACAAGCCGCTCGGGAGAACAGCCCCGCCGAGGATGCGGAGCCACTCGTCGAAGAGGGCCCGGCACTGTCGAACTGGGACGCGCCGCCCACTGAGACGTCCATCGATGTGTTTGCGGGCTTCACACCCGGACTTGGCGAGTCGCTGTCGCGCGCCCGCGGCGAGGACCGAGTGAGTTACGGATTCGCCGAGCACGTGATGACCTCGACCTATCTCGGGTCCTCGACCGGCCTACGTCTTCGTCACGACCAGCCGACCGGGAAGGTCGAGCTGACGGGGCGCTCGTCCGACGGCACGCGGTCGGCGTGGACCGGCGTGGGCAGCCGTGACTTCAGCGACGTAGATCCCATCGCTCTCGACGATCAGATTCGGGTGCGTCTGGACTGGGCTCGGCGCCGAATCGAGCTGCCTCCAGGTCGCTACGAGACGGTGCTGCCACCGTCGGCCGTGGCCGACCTGATGATCTACATGTACTGGACCGCAACGGCGCGCGACGCCTCCGAAGGCCGCACCGTCTTCAGCCGCCGCGGGGGCGGCACCCGGGTGGGCGACCGGCTGAGCGAGATGCCGGTGACGCTGCGTTCGAATCCCGACGAGCCGGGATTGCAGTGCGCACCGTTCATGGTCACAGCAGCGTCCAGCAGCGGTGCCTCGGTGTTCGACAACGGTCTCGCTGCGGGACCAGCCAAGTGGATCGACGACGGCGTACTCACTGCACTGATCACAACCCGGCATTCTGCGAAGCTCACCGGGCTGCCGCTCACCCCCGCGGTGGACAACCTCGTCCTCGAGGCCGGATCGCCTGGGGGCGACCTCGATGCGATGGTGGCGGCCAGCGATCGATGCCTGCTGCTCACCTGTCTCTGGTACATCCGCGAGGTTGATCCGCGAACGTTGTTGCTCACCGGGCTGACCCGCGACGGCATCTACCTCGTCGAGAACGGCGAAGTCATGGGCGCCGTCAACAACTTCCGTTTCAACGAGAGCCCGGTCGACATGCTCAGCCGCATCGTCGAGGCCGGCACGACGGGACTGTGCCTGCCACGAGAGTGGAACGACCACTTCACCCGAACCGCGATGCCGGCGCTGCGCATCGCCGACTTCAACATGAGTTCGGTCAGCCAGGCGTCCTGAGCTCGCTTACTCGGCGTCCTCTAGACGGAAGCCGAGCTTCATGCCGACTTGGAAGTGCATCACTTCGCCACCGACGATGTGCCCCCGTATCTCCGTCACCTCGAACCAGTCGAGGTGACGGATCGTCTTGCCGGCCCGTTCGATGCCGTTCTTGATGGCGGCCTCGACCCCATCCCTTGACGTGCCAACGATCTCGCTCACGCGGTACGTACGGTCCGGCACGGTGGTTCCTTTCATCGACGATTCCGAGCGGCCAGTGCGGCAGGGTGCATGACTACTACACCTAGATCTTTACACCGATCCGCGTAAACTTCGCGGCAGCGGTGCCGGGTGGCTGCCCCCGTGGCCGCCCGGTACCGCGCAACGCCTACGTGTCCCCGGCGTCCGCGAACAAGAAGTACGACGCAAACTCGGGCGACGCCAGGCAGTCACTGAGTTTCCGTTTGTTGGCATCGGTCGCGGGATTCAGGACGAAGCGCACCTCGCGGAAACGGATCGAGAGGTTCTGTAGGCGCTTGTTCAACGGGGCCGGACTGACCTCCGGCACAGAGCTGCATTTCGCGACCACGGCTTGGTTCTGCGCCTCGGTCGTTCCGTCCTTCAGGTGGACGAACACGTCTTGCGATGACAGCTGTCCGCCTGCCTTGCACGCGGTCAATGCGACACCAGCGCAGAGGATGACCCCGATTACCCGCCGACTGACGCTCACACGACAACATTAGGTCCGTGGAGCCAGAGCAGCGCATCGAGGACTACGCCCTTGTCGGTGACATGCAGACCGCCGGGCTAGTCCACCGCGACGGTTCGGTCGATTGGCTCTGCTGCCCGCGCTTCGACTCCGGGGCATGTTTCGCCGCCCTGTTAGGCACCCCCGACAACGGCAAATGGCGGATCTCACCCAGTGGATCAGGCAACTGCAACCGCCGGCAGTACCGGGGCAACACGCTTGTCCTCGAAACCGAATGGGACACCGAGAGCGGGCGCGTTCGCGTCATCGACTTCATGCCACTGCGCGACGAGGCACCGGACATCGTCCGCATCGTGGAGGGCTTGTCCGGCACCGTGCAGATGACGAGCACCTTGTGCATCCGTTTCGACTACGGCCACAACGTGCCGTGGGTGCGGCAGGTCGATGGTGTGCTGCACGCCACGGCCGGACCGGATTCATTGCACCTGCGTAGCCCGATCAAGCATCAGGGTCGCGGATTCAGCTCAGTTGCTGAATTCTCCGTCAGCGCAGGTGACCGTGTGCCGTTCGTCCTCACTTGGAACCCATCGCACTTGCCGCCGCCGCAACCGGTCGATGCCGAGCAAGCGCTGCAGGACACCGAAGAGTTCTGGACGACCTGGACGTCAACGTGCAGTTATCGCGGCGAGTGGCGCGACGCAGTCGCCCGGTCGCTGATCACCCTCAAGGCGCTGACGTACGCACCGACCGGCGGGATCGTGGCTGCTCCGACGACGTCGCTGCCCGAGCGGCCGGGCGGCGTACGGAATTGGGACTATCGGTACTGCTGGTTGCGCGACGCGACGTTCACGCTGCAGTCGATGCTGATCAACGGCTATCGCGACGAAGCGGTGGCCTGGCGCGATTGGCTGTTGCGCGCCGTGGCCGGCAAGCCAGCAGACCTGCAGATCATGTACGGCGTCGCCGGCGAGCGACGGCTGCCGGAATGGGAGGTCGACTGGCTTGACGGCTTTGGCGGTGCCAAGCCGGTCCGCGTCGGCAATGCAGCCGTTGATCAGCTCCAAATCGACGTCTACGGCGAAGTCATGGACGCGTTGCAACTCTCACGACTGGCAGGGATTGCGCCGACCGTTCGAGCCTGGGCAATCCAGCGCGCGCTGATGGAGCACCTGGAGGGTCGCTGGTCCGAGCCGGACGAGGGCATCTGGGAGGTGCGCGGCCCGCGCCGGCATTTCGTGCACTCCAAGGTGATGGCGTGGGTCGCCTTCGACCGGGCGGTCGCGGCCGTCGAGCTGAGTGGTCTGGAGGGTCCCGGCAACAAGTGGCGGGAGCAGCGCGACCAGATCCACCGCGAGGTTTGCGAGAAGGGTTACAACGCCGAGCGGGGCAGCTTCGTGCAGTACTACGGCACGGACGCGGTCGACGGCGCCCTGCTGCTGATCCCGCAGGTCGGCTTCCTCCCGCCGACGGACCCGCGCGTGGTCGGGACCGTCGAGCGGGTCGAACGCGAACTCCTGGTCGACGGACTCGTCGCGCGCTACCTCACGCAGGAGCAGGGCACGGATGGGCTTCCACCCGGCGAGGGAGCCTTCCTCGCCTGCACGCTCTGGCTCGCGGATGATCTCGATCTGATCGGGCGGCACGACGATGCCCGCGAGCTCTTCGAGCGGGTGCTGGCGTTGCGTAACGACGTGGGCCTGCTGGCCGAGGAGTACGACGTACCGGGCCAGCGGATGCTGGGCAACTTTCCACAGGCGTTCAGTCACGTGCCGCTGGTCAACACGGCCCACAACCTCACCCATCGAGGAGGGTGGCCGCATGCCCGTGTTCGCGGCATGGATTCGGGCCTCGAAAGGTAGGATTGGCCCCGCGCGGGGGCGTCGACCCCTCCGTGTCGAAAAGGGGATCCTGTATGCGCACGCCTCGCCCGGCGGCTCTCGCCGTTACCGCCGGTGTCATCGCCCTCGTTGTGGCCCTGCCGACCGGTGTCGGATTCGCGGCCTACAAGCACGACCAGTCGAGCCTCCGGTCACTGCCGAAGAACACCACGATCGGCGGCCTCGACGTCTCGCACCTCGACAAGGCTGCTGCGCTCGCCCGCGTCCGCGCCACGGTGGACGCTCAGCTGAACAAGCAGGTTGCTCTCGTCGTCGGTAGCCGCACCTACACCGCCACCATGCGCCAGCTCGGGGTCCGCGACAACGCGACGAAGGCCGTCGACACTGCATTCGAAGCCAGCCGCAGGGGCTCGTGGGTGTCGCGTTCCTGGCACCGCATCTTTGGCGGACATTCCCACCCGACGGTCGAGGTCGCCCTGACGCAGCCGTCCAAGACTCGGTTGCAGGAGATCGTCGACCGGGCGGTCAAGGAGAACACGGTCAAGGCCGTCGACGCATCGGCGTACCTGTCCGGCTCCTACGTCTCCTTCACGAAGGCGAAGAACGGCGTGGGACTCGACAAGACCGCAGCGATGGCCGCGCTGGTGCGCTCGGTGCGTGATGGTCGACCGCACGAGGTTGGGCTGAAGGTCGTCAAGCCGGCTGTCACTGACGAGTCACTCGGCACGGTGATTCTGGTGCACGCCAACGCCAACAAGCTCTACGTCTACAAGAACGGCGTGATCGCGCGGACGTTCGGGGTTGCGACCGGCACCAACCAGTACCCAACGCCGACGGGGCACTTCGAGGTCACCCAGAAGCGCTTCATGCCGACCTGGTACAACCCGCACAGCGAGTGGAGCAAGAGCGAGCCCGAAACGATCGCCCCGGGTCCGCACAACCCACTCGGACTGCGCGCGTTGAACATCTCGGCCCCCGGCATCCGCATCCACGGCTCGCCAGCCGACTACTCGATTGGTTACAACGCGAGCCACGGTTGCATTCGGATGCACAACAGCGACGTCGTCCAGCTGTTCCCGATGATCCCGACGGGCACCCAGGTCTTCATCACGCGAGTCGGCCCCTACCGGGCCCTGGTCAAGAAGACGACCAAGCCGGTGCCTCCAGTAGTCGACGCCAATGGCGGCTGACCACTAGTTCACCTGGCGGTCACGGCCTTCCCAGTACGGCTCGCGGAGTTTGAACTTCTGCACCTTGCCCGTCGCTGTCCGTGGGATCGCCTCGACGATGTCCACTGACGTCGGCGCCTTGTAACCCGCGAGTCCCTGCTTGCAGAACGCGATCAACTCGGCTGCGTCACAGGTCTGCCCGGGCTTTGCGACAACGATCGCCTTGATCGTCTCGCCCCACTTCTCATCCGGTACGCCGATGACGGCCACCTCGGCAACGGCTGGATGCTGGTAGAGCCGGTCCTCGACCTCGATAGATGACACGTTCTCGCCGCCCGTGATGATGACGTCCTTCTTGCGGTCACTGATCGTTAGATAGCCCTCGTCATCGATCTCGCCGCCGTCGCCGGTGTGGAACCAGCCGCCCTCGAGTGCGTCGGCCGTCGCATCGGGCTGCTGCCAGTAGCCCTCGAGCACGACGTTCGACTGGGCAAGCACCTCACCGGAGTCACCGATCGAGAGCCGTACGCCGAGCGCCGGCATACCCGCACGCGACAGTCGCTTAGCCCGCTCCGCCGGGGCCAGGTCGTCCTCCTCGGCACGCCGACGGTTGACGGTGAGCAGGGGCGAGGTCTCGGTCAGCCCGTAGATCTGGCAGAACTCCCAGCCGAGCTCGCTCTCGATGCGCTCGATGGTCTTCGAGGGTGGCGGCGCTCCGGCACAGATCACGCGCACCCGTCCTCGGCCGGGGATTTCGCCGTCCCACGTCTCGGCCGCGCTGAGCACGGCGGCGACGACAGCCGGGGCAGCACACATGAATGTCACGCCGTGCTCATCGACCCGTCGCAGGATCTCGGCACCGTCCACCTTGCGCAGCACGATCTGCCGTACGCCCAACCCGGCGACCGTGAACGGCATCCCCCACCCGTTCGCGTGGAACATGGGCAGCGTGTGCAGGTAGATGTCACGATCGCTGACGCCGGCGTGCAGGCCGAACGTCGCCGCATTGATCCAGTTGTTGCGGTGAGTGAGCTGCACACCCTTGGGCCGCGCGGTTGTGCCGCTCGTGTAGTTGATGGTCGCGGTGGCGTCCTCGTCGCGTTGCCATGAGCGCGGTTCACGGTCGAAACGCAGCAACGCCTCGTCTGAGCCGCTGCCAAGAGTGAAGCGATGTTTGGCAGTGACCATCCCCAACGTCTCGTTGCACTCAGGATCGAGCAGCAACACGGTGGCACCCGAATGGTCGACGATGTACTCGACCTCCGCGGGTTGCAGTCGGAAGTTGATGGGCACCAGCACGCGACCCGACATCGGTACGGCGTACATCAGCTCGAGCAGTCGTGCAGCGTTCTGTGAGATCACGGCGACACGGTCGCCGGGATCAATCCCCATTTCATCGAGGCCCGCTGCGATTGCCCGGGTGCGTCGGCCGAGCTCGGCGTACGTGACCGAGCCCAGCGAGTCGATGGCATCCGGTTCGTCGACGACGCCGATGCGCTTGCCGTAGACCGACTCTGCGCGATCGAGGAAGTCGTTCGTTGTCAGCGGGACCTTCATGGCGGCGAACGCTACGCCGGAGCGAGACTGCTGACGAGTGCGGGCACGACCTCGCCGATCGGCTCGCGGAGCACTGCAGCGGCGAGTGCGTCGTACGGCGTGTCTTGCCCGTTGACGATGACGAGCTGGGCTCCGTGGTCGACCGCGACTTCGGAGAGCCCGGCGGCTGGGTGCACGGTCAATGAGCTGCCGATCGCAAGGAACAGATCGCAGGACACCGCCGCGTCGACGGCTGCCTGGAGCACCGATGGCACCAGCGCCTGCCCGAACGAGATCGTTGCCGACTTGAGAATGCCGCCGCACTCCGCGCAGGCGGGGTCCTCCTCGCCTGCGTCGACGCGGGCGAGGGCGTCCGACATCGGTATCCGGCGGTCGCACGTCAGGCACTCAGCCTCATGCACAGTTCCGTGGATCTCGATGACGGTGGCGGGATCGGAACCAGCCTTCTGGTGGAGGCCGTCGATGTTCTGCGTCACGATCCTCACCAGCCGGCCGCTGCGCTCGATCTCCACCAGTGCGCGATGAGCTGCGTTCGGCTGGGCGGTCCATGCGGGGTGGTCGCGCCGCGAGCGCCACGCGTTCCGGCGTACCTCCGGATCCGCGACGTAGTGCGAGAGCGTCGACATCTTCTCGGCGGCTGGGTTCTTGGTCCACACGCCATTCGGGCCACGGAAGTCCGGGATGCCACTGTCGGTTGAGATGCCAGCACCGGTCAGGATCGCTATTGCTTTCGCATCCCGGACCATCTCCTGAACGCGAACGACATCGTGGTCCATGAATCAAGGCTAGGCCGTGAACCATCATTGATGCAGAACGCCACTTCCCGATCGCTCGCATCGAACCGTGGTTGTGAATCTGTTCATGTCCTGACATGCACAAATCCACAACGATCATGAAGCAGGATGACCGCGCCAGCGCCGATTCTCGCGCTCAGGCAGGGCCGCTTAGCTGCGGGGTCCGAGGCCCTTCGCTGCGCTCTGCTCTGGTTCTCATACGGAAGCAGAGCAGAGGACAGCACAGGGGACACCAGGCGAGGCCTGAACAAGCAGGTCGGCACCTGCCGGCCACCATGACACAGTGCACGAGTGACGATGGAACTGCTCTTCGCGGGACTTCCGGTCCGGGACTTCCAGGCAGCGCTCGCGTGGTACAGCCGTCTGTTCGATCGGGACCCCGATGTTGTGGCGCACGATCATGAAGTCATGTGGCGAGTTGCGGACACCGGATGGGTCTACATCGTCAAAGACGATGCGCGCGCCGGTAACGGCCTCGCAGCCATCTTGGTGACAGACCTGGATGCCGCGGTGGCAGATCTTGAGATGCGAGGCATCAGCGCTGGGCCGATCGAGAAAGAGGGCGACGCCGAGCGCAAGGCGACTGCGGCCGACCCGGACGGCAACTCGATCGCGTTAATTCAGGTGACCGGCCGGTAGTCAGCGGGACGTGCCTGTCTCAGTCCGCATCCGCCAAGCATCGGTGATCAGTTCCTCGAGCCGCTCCGCGTCGACCTGATCCAGCCGCAGCAGCACCAGCGGCCAGCCCTCGTAACCCGTCGCGGTGAAGAACTTCTCGGGCTCGCCCTTGATGAGCGCCTGCTTCTCTGCCTCGTCGCCCACGAACAGCACGGCGATGTCAGTGCGAATGATTCGCTGCCGGCCAGGTTGCCGCTCCGGGTAGGACCAGACGAAACCCTTGCCGGCGACGCGGAAGTCGAAGCCATCGCTGTCGATCTCCACAACACCGGCCAACGACGTGGCTATCTCGCGCACGTCATCCGCGTTGGCCACAGGAAACTCCGCTTCGCAAGCTAGCCGTTCGTCGGCTCCGGTTCCATGAGCAGTCGCGCGTAGTTAGCCATCGAGCGTTGATAACGGGGAAGGTGCGGCGCTAACGCAGCGACCGCAATGGACACGGCCTCACGTTCGCGCCCGACGTCAGTGAGAGCGAGAGCCAGCACGGCGCGTACGGCGTCGTCCAAATCATCGGACCCGGCGTTCATCTCGGTCGTGAGCAGGTCGATGCTTTCCTGCGGGTGGCCGAGGTTGCGCAATGAGCTGGCGAGCTGGATAACCGAGCGGCGACGCCGCTCCCCGGTCACGCCGCGCTCGAGCGCCTTCCGGTACAGCGGCACGGCGAGGTCGGAGTGGCCGGTCGAGTCGAACGCACACGCCCGCTCGAAGGACGCGACACCGCTGTCCGGAGGTAGCTCGGCAGCGAGTCCCTCGATCAGGGCGAGAAAGTCAGTCTCGCTGACATCGTCGATCGAGGCCCACGCGTCCGCTACCCGTTGCTCCCAGTCTGCTTCGGTCACCCGCCCAGCCTCACACGTCCGGCTGTCATCGAGACCACCGGTTGAGTTCAGCCTTCGTCGTAGGCCCGTTGCAGTTCTGCGATGTCGAGCTTGCTCATGCCGAGCATGGCCTTCATCGCTGCTTGGGCCTTTGCCGGATCAGAACCACGAACCAGCTCCTCGAGGACACTCGGAACGATCTGCCACGACACGCCGAATTGATCCTTCAACCAGCCGCACGGTCCGTGCTCGCCGCCTTCACCGAGGCGGTTCCAGAAGTAGTCGACCTCGGCCTGGTCCGCACAGAGGACCGAGAAGGAGATGGCCTCGTCGAAGGTGAACTCTGGCCCGCCGTTGAGGGCCATGAACTCCTGCCCATCGAGCTCGAAAGTCACGGTCATCACCGTGCCCTCGGGCCTCGGTCCGGCGGAGCCGTAGCGGGCGACCGCGAGGATCTTGGAGTTTTTGAAAATTGAGGTGTAGAACTTCGCTGCGTCTTCGCCCTGAGTGTCGAACCAGAGGCATGGGCTGATCTTCTGCATGATCTGTCGTCCTCTCCAGCCGTGATCGGGTGCGGGCCATTCACCCCGCACACCCTGGTAGACGGTTCTCAGCCTACGAACTCATCTACGTAGCGGCAGATGGTCTCAGGCCACGGCAGCGGCGAGCTCGTCCAGGGAGGTGTCGATGAATCCGAGCAGGTGTTGCAGGTGCGGCACGCTGCGGCGGCAGCCGGTCAGCCCGACGTGCATCTCGCCGGCATTGCTGGTGACGGTGATGTTCAGGGCCTGACCGTTGAGCGGTATCGACAGCGGGTAGATGCCTTCCAGTCGCGCGCCGTTCCAGTACAGATCGTCGGCTGGCCCGGGGATGTTGCTGATGATGAGGTTGAAGGGCGGCCGGGTGAATCGGTGCGCACCGAGCGTTGAGTTGACGAGCAGTGGCGCCATGATCATGGCGCTCAGCGCGGAGATCTGCATTGAGCTGAGGCCGGTGTAGGCGTCCTTACCCACACGCATCGATCGACGTACGACGGACAGTCGCTCCGCAGGGTCTGCAACGTCCGTCCCGAGGTTGCACAAGATCGAGCCGACCGCGTTGCCACCGCCCTCGTGATCACCGGTGCGCAACGAGATCGGCACCATCGCGATCAGCGGGCTATCGGGTAGGTCGCGCTGTTCGAGCAGGTAGGAGCGCAACGCGCCACCGCACACGGTCAGCAGAACGTCGTTGACCGTGGCGTCGGCCGCCTTGCCGATAGCTCGGAGGCGTTCCAACGGCCACGACTGCGCAGCAAACCGTCGAGACCCCGTGATGGCCACGTTGAACATGCTGCGCGGCGCTTGCAGCGACAGCGTGAGCCCGCGGTCGCGTAGCTCTCGCTGCGCTACTCGGACCAGGCCTGGACCAAGGCCGATGACATCCCCTGCTGTCGACAGCGCACCTTTGAGGAGCCCGGTCAGGTCCGTGCCGGACGACGCCGCTCCCCCAAGACCGATAGCCCACGGCGGTGCAATGTCCCGCGCGTCCGGATCGGTGGACAGCGACCGTTGCAGCAAGCGGAGAGCGGAGACACCATCGAGCAACGCGTGGTGCATCTTTGTGTAGACCGCGAACCGTCCGTCGTCGAGCCCCTCGATGAGGTGGCCCTCCCAAAGCGGCCGCTGCCGATCCAACAACGAGCCGTGCAGACGTGACGTCAGCGCGAGCAGCTCGCGTACGCGCCCCGGCTTCGGCAACGCCGAGTGCCGGACGTGATGCTCGAGGTCGACGTCGTCCTCGTACACCCACTCCCATTGACCGAGCGAGGTGAGCGACCGGCGCGCTCGCTTGCGAAACAGTGGCGCAATGTCGGAAACCTCGAGTGTCGAGCGGTAGAGGTCGCCCAAATAGTCACTGCCGGCGTCCTCGGGCAGGCGGAACAGCTGTAATCCGCCGACGTGCATCGGCTGCTCGCGCGACTCGGCGATCAAGAACATCGAGTCGGTCGGCGGCATCAGACTCATTGGGCTCTCCGCAACGGCGTACGTGCCTCGGTTGCGGCTCGCGCCGCGAGCACTTCCTGATCGAGGCGCGGAATCGTATCGACTGCTTTACGCCGAACGACGCGGTCGGCAAGAGGAGAGGTGAGCACACTGCGCAGGGCAGAGACGATGGCAACCGCCCGGGGGACGTAAATCCGCCGAGCCCGCCGTTCCATGCCGGCAACGAGGGCTCCGGCACAGATCTCCGGGGACGTCGTTGCCCGCGCCGGCCAGGGCAACTTGGCCCTAAGTTCACGAAAGGTGGGCATCGACTGTTCCGCCACACGCACCATGTCCGTGTCGATCCACGACGGGTGGGCACTGCCGACGGCGACGCCAACGTGGTCCAACTCGACGCGCATCGCGCCTGCGAGGGACTCGACACCAGCCTTGCTCGGTGAGTACGCCCCTCCGCCCGGCAGCGGGAGGAACGACGCGACCGAGGCCACGATCAACACGTACCCACGGCTCTGCACGAGATGGGGCAGGGCCGCGGTGACAGTGCGATGAACACCGACCAGGTTGACGTCGACGGCCCGCGCGAAGTCGTCGGAGTCCGTGATCAGGATCGAGCCGTGCTGGGCAACACCCGCGTTGGCGACAACGACGTCAATGCTGCCGAACGCGTCAACCGTGGCGGCTACCGCAGCATCGAGCGTCGACTGGTCCGTCACGTCAGCCGTGAACCAGAGGTGGCCCGCACCGAGCTCATTCGCGAGAACGGCCAACGCGTTAGCGTTGAGATCGATCATGGCGACGTGGGCGCCGCGCGCGGCGAGTTCGCGCGACGTTGCAGCACCGATGCCGTTTGCCGCACCGGTGACGAGGACGACCTTGCCGGCCACGCTCGTACGCCGGTTCACGTGGCCGCCTGCAAGGAACGCACCTCTGCCACCGGCGCAGGTTCACTGATGCGGCGCTGTGTCACGTACTCGGAGAGATCGCAGCGACGGAGCTGCCTGCGGAACGTGAACGTCCACGTCGGCCACAGCGTCGTGTTGCGTCCACGCGCGTCGAGGTACCAGCTGGCGCAACCGCCCGCGTTCCACACCGTGCCCTCCAGCGCTTCCTGGATGCGGTCGTTGTACGCGTCCTGCACGTCCTGTCGCGGTTCGATCGCACCGATGCCGGCTTCGTCCATCCTGCGGAGAGCATCATCGAGGTAACGCACCTGTGCCTCGATCATGTAGACGAGCGAGTTGTGGCCGAGACCCGTGTTCGGGCCGACCAGCATGAAGAAGTTGGGAAAGCCGCTGACCGCCATACCGTGCAGAGCAGCCATCCCGCGTCCTGCCCAATGCTCGGCGAGGGATCGCCCATCGCTTCCGTGGACAAGCTCGGCAATCGGAGGCTCGGTGACGTTGAACCCGGTACCGAAGATGATCGTGTCGACCGGATGTTCGGCTTGCGTACCGGATTCGTCCGCAGTCACGACCGCATGCGGCAGAACCTCGACGATTTGCTCAGTGACGACATCCACGTTGGGCTGGTTGAGCGACGCGTAGTAGTTGTTGCTCAAGAGCACGCGTTTGCAGCCGAGTCGATAGTGCGGGGTGAGCTTGGCGCGGAGAACAGGGTCCGGGATCTCCTTGTGGAGATGTCGGCGCGCCTGCTTTTCCGCGAACGTCATGAGCTTGGGCTGGATCGCAAAGCCGACGAGCGTGCTCTCGCGACTGCCGTAGATACCGGCTCGGGTCACCTTCTGCGCGACAGGGAAACGTCGGTAGAGCCAGCGTTCGGCGGCCTTGATCGTGCGGTCGCGACGCGGCAACACCCATGGAGCAGTCCGTTGGAAGAGCGTCAGTCGCAACGCGTGCGGTTGCACCTCTGGCACGAACTGGATGGCAGAGGCGCCCGTGCCGATGACGGCGACACGTTCACCGGTCAGCTCATGGTCGTGGTCCCATGTCGCGGAGTGGAACGTCGTCCCGTTGAAGTTCTCGAGCCCCGGTAACGCGGGGACGCTTGGCGCTGAAAACGCGCCGGCACCGGACACCAACACCCGCGCGGTGATCTCACCACGGCTGGTGACGACGGACCAACGTTGCTCCGCGTTGTCCCACCGCGCGTCGAGCACCTCGACGTTGAAGTGGGTGCACGGCAGTACGCCGAACTGCTCCGCCGTACGCCGCAGGTAAGCCCGGATCTCCGGCTGCGGCGAGAAGCTGCTGCTCCAGTCGGGGTTGGGAGCGAAGGAGAACGAGTACAAATGGCTCGGGACGTCGCACGCGCACCCCGGGTAGGTGTTGTCGCGCCAGGTGCCGCCAACATCGGAGCTGCGTTCGAGGACGACGACCTCGCGGCCGGCTTCGCGCAGCTTGATCGCGGCAGCCAGGCCCGCGAAGCCGCTGCCGATCACGACCACATCCGCGTGCTCAGGGATCTCGCGCAAGGGGTGCTCCTCCATCGGGCTTAACCTACCGGAGGTAACTATACCCACGGTAACCTACCTGGTGTAAAGTATGACGTGTGACACATCCCGCCGCCCCCACGGCGACCGCCCCGACTGCGACCGGGCCAACGCGCCGCCGGATGACCCGCGCCGACCGCAGCGAGCAGCTGCTGGCGACCGCTGAACAGGTCTTCGGCCAACGCGGTTTCCGGGCCGCCTCGATGGAGGAGATCGCCGATCGAGCCGGGGTCACGAAGCCCGTGCTCTACGACCACTTCGGCTCCAAGGACGGCCTGCTCGCCGCCGTCGTCGCCCGTGCCGGGGCCGAGCTGGCCACAGTCATGCAGACGGCCACCGACACTGCGGCCGGCCCGGCGGACGCCCTCGAGCGAGGGCTGCGGGCCTACTTCACGTTCATCGACGAGCACGCGGGCGCGTGGAGCGTGCTGCTCGCCGAGGTCCAAGGCACCGACGCGGCCGCGCAACAGCTGGAGCGAGTGCGACGCGAGTCGGGAGAGTTCATCGCTGGACTAGTGGCGGCCGGCCTGCCCGACCAGGACATGGCCCGCGCGCGGCTCTTCGCGCAGGCAATCATCGGCGCGTCCGAACGACTCGCTGCGCACGCTGACGGCGACGCTGCCCTGGACCCGGCCACCCTGACGGCGGCCTTGATGGACCTGATCTGGCTTGGGCTCGACGCTGTGCACACCGGTCAGCGCTGGCGCTAGCGGTTGTGCGAACCGCCCGTCAGGTCGTGCGTGCCTGGCACGCGGCAGGCACGACGCCCGTCCGGACCAGGCTGACCAGCGACTGCTTCGACCAGTAGCGCGCAAGCACGCATTCAGCCTTCTTCAGACGCATCGAATAACTGGTGTCGAGTGGCGGTGCTCCGCTGTAGGCGGCGTAGTTCCACCAGACGATCCCGCGCATCCAGCTCTCCGACCCCTTGGTCGCCCTTATCAGTGCCTCGTAGGCGTTGGCCTGCTCGGACTCTGACGCTGGCGGCTGGGGCGACCGGTAGGCGAGCGCCGGTTTGTACGTCGTGCCGACGACGGACGCATAGCCGATCTCGGCCATCAGTATCTTGCGGCGTTCCTTCAACGAGATCGCCTTGAGTGTTGGCAGATAACTGTGCTGCCACACGTACACCAGCTCGCCGATGGACGGGTGCGACTTCGAGGAAAGCGTGTAGTACGGCGAGGTGGAGATCACGTCGACGTAGCGGAACCACGCGATCCCCTTCATGCCAGCCGGGGTGGCCATATAGGTCGTGATCCCGAGGTACCCCTTGTTAGCCGCAAGGGCCAGCCTGATCCATTGGTCGGTGTACTTATGCATCGAGCTCAGCTCGCTGCCGATGGAGAACACCTCGACGTTCAAAGGCCTGGCGATTCTGCTGTAGTGCAGAACCATCGAGTCGTAATAGGAGAACCAGCGGGCAACGTTGGTCGGTGCAATGTGACCGCGCCAGGTCTGGTCGTTGCGGATCTTGATGATCGGGGCGTACTTGACCGCCAGGCCGGCGCGATGCGCGGCGTTC
Organism: Frankiales bacterium; assembly: GCA_033851265.1. Lineage (GTDB taxonomy): Bacteria > Actinomycetota > Actinomycetes > JAWWOW01 > JAWWOW01 > JAWWOW01. The sequence continues at coordinate 101,811 of JAWWOW010000007.1, read as the reverse complement.
GTCAGGTCCTTCAGGTCGGCGTCCTTGATGGTCAGCGCGTGGTCGTAACGCACCTCCAACGACGTGAGCGAGTCCATCCACGCGTAGATGTAGATGGTGACCATGTTGACGCCAAGCGCCCGCAGGCGCGGCAACTCCCGCTTGAGGTCCTCGGGCTTGCTCCCGGGCGCACCGAGGATGACGCCGTGAATCTGAGCACCCTTCAAGAGCCCAGCCGGGTCCCGGGGGATTGCCTGCTGACCGAGAGGCCCGGCTGCTGGCCCAGCGGCACGCTGGCTGTGGACCGCGGGCGCGGCTGCTGCGAGGGCGGCCGGAGCGGCAACCGCCAGAGCGGCGACGGCGACAGCGGCACGGAGACGAACTCGGCGCATTAAGAGCCTTCCAGGCGTGGTTCGGCGGGTGGAACGAAGTGTTCCCAGGTAACTCAACGACAGCGCGCGTGAGCAGTAACGATAGACATATCGGGTCGAACTAGCCACAACCCCCACACACGGCAACCAAGACGGACGTACGGTTTGCGTGCTACGCTCATCGGGTGCCGCGACTGCGACCGGAAACTGTGGATGCGCGCCGACGAGAAATCCTCGCCGGTGCCCGCCGCGCACTCGCTCGCCACGGCTATGAGGGTGCGACCGTGCGGGTGCTCGAACAGCAGACGGGGCTGTCCCGCGGCGCGATCTTTCATCATTTCCGTGACAAGGAAGCGCTGTTCCTGGCGCTGGCCGAAGAAGACGCGCAGGCGACCGCTGCGGTCGTCGACGAGGGTGGCCTCATCGAAGCGATGCGTCGCCTCCCCGAGCGCGATGCCGGCTGGCTCGGTGTCGAGCTCGAGGTGTCGCGACGGCTGCGCACCGAACCGGCGTTTCGCCGCGAGTGGCAGCGTCGCCTTGACGCCATTCGCAACTCAGCACAGCACCGGCTCGCCGCGGCCCAAGCTGCAGGAACGGTCCGCGACGACATCGCGGTCGACACGCTGGTGACGTTCCTACGACTAGTACACGACGGACTCGTCGTACATCTCGCGGCCGGAACCCCCGACGCGGACATCGACGCCGTCCTCGATCTGGTCGAGCGAACCGTACGCAAGGATCCGTACTCAGACGTTCAGAGGGAGCAGGGATGAGCCGCACGGCCACTGGCAGCTCGGTGAACAGTTTCGGAGCACGGGCAGACCTCACCGTGGGGAGCGCGCAGTACGAGATCTATCGACTCGACGCCGTTGCTGGCGCGGACCGACTTCCGTACAGCCTCAAGATCTTGCTCGAGAACCTCCTGCGCACCGAGGACGGCGAGAACATCACGGCGGACCAGATCCGTGCAGTGGCCGGTTGGGACCCGGCAGCAGAACCGGCAACGGAGATCCAGTTCACCCCCGCGCGCGTACTCATGCAGGACTTCACGGGTGTGCCGTGCATCGTCGACCTCGCTGCTATGCGCGAAGCCATGGCGCAGCTCGGTGGCGACGCGGCGCGCATCAACCCGCTCGCTCCTGCTGAACTCGTCATCGATCACTCAGTCATCGCAGACGTGTTCGGGCGACCGGATGCGTTCACGATCAATGCTGAACTCGAGTTCACGCGCAATGCCGAGCGCTACCAGTTCTTGCGATGGGGACAGCAGGCGTTCGCCGACTTCAGCGTCGTACCCCCAGACACCGGCATCGTTCATCAGGTCAACCTCGAGCACCTCGCGCGCGTCGTGTTCACGCGAAACGGCGCGGCCTACCCCGACACGTTGGTCGGCACCGACTCGCACACCACGATGATCAACGGCTTAGGGGTGCTCGGCTGGGGCGTCGGTGGTATCGAGGCCGAAGCAGCGATGCTCGGTCAACCGGTGTCGATGCTGATTCCGAAGGTTGTCGGCTTCAAGCTCTTTGGTGAGCTGCCCGAAGGCGCCACGGCGACCGACCTCGTGCTGACCATCACCGAGATGCTGCGCCGGCACGGTGTGGTCGGGAAGTTTGTCGAGTTCTACGGGCCGGGCGTCAGCAACGTCCCGCTCGCGAACCGCGCAACCATCGGCAACATGAGCCCGGAGTACGGCTCCACCTGCGCGATTTTCCCAATCGATGACGAGACGCTCACCTACCTCCGTCTCACCGGCCGACCCGATGACCTCGTTGCACTCGTCGAGGCTTATGCCAAGGAGCAAGGTCTCTGGCACGACTCGTCGCGCGAGCCGGCGTTCTCTGAACGGCTGGAACTCGACCTCGGGACGATCGTGCCGAGTCTGGCCGGTCCGAAGCGGCCGCAGGACCGCGTCGCGCTCTCCGATGCGAAGGCAGGCTTCCGTACGGCGCTGCGCGAGTATGCGCCCGAAGACATGCCGCCGAACGGCTCCCTCGACGAGGCGTCGGCTGAGTCCTTCCCGGCGAGCGACCCGGTCGCAGTGACCAGCGCTCACCCGGAAGAGGACCAGCCGCACACCCCGATCCGCCCCAATGGAGACCGACCGAGCAAGCCCACTCCGGTGAAGCTCGAGGACGGTACGTCGTTCGAACTCGACCACGGCTCCGTCGTCATTGCAGCGATCACGTCGTGCACGAACACGTCCAACCCGTCGGTGATGATCGGCGCCGCACTGCTCGCCAAGAAAGCCGTGGAGGCGGGGCTCCAGCGCAAGCCATGGGTTAAGACGTCGTTGGCTCCGGGCTCGAAGGTCGTCACGGACTACTACAACCAGGCCGGGCTGACGCCGTACCTCGACAAGCTCGGCTTCAACCTTGTCGGCTACGGATGCACCACGTGCATCGGCAACTCCGGACCGCTGATTCCCGAAGTGTCGGCTGCGGTCAACGATGCAGACCTTGCCGTTTCAGCAGTGCTGTCGGGCAACCGCAACTTCGAGGGCCGCATCAACCCGGACGTGAAGCTGAACTACCTCGCGTCGCCGCCGCTCGTCGTCGCGTACGCGTTAGCAGGATCGCTCGACGTCGATTTGACGACGGAACCCCTCGGCCAGGGCACGAACGGCCAAGACGTCTACTTGCGCGACATCTGGCCGACGCCGCAGGAGATCTCCACGGTCATCGCATCGGCGGTCCAGGCCGGAATGTTCAAAAAGGGGTACGCCGATGTCTTCGCCGGAGACGAGCGCTGGCAGAGCCTCGACGTACCGTCCGGTGACACGTTCGAGTGGAACGACGCATCCACCTACGTCCGTCGACCGCCGTACTTCGACGGCATGCCGGCGGAGCCGGAACCACTGACCGACGTCAATGGTGCGCGGGTCTTGGCGATGCTCGGTGACTCGGTGACGACCGACCACATCTCGCCAGCGGGCTCCATCAAGAAGGACTCCCCCGCTGGGCGTTACCTCCTCGAGCACGGCGTCGAGCCCGGTGACTTCAACTCCTACGGCTCGCGCCGCGGCAACCATGAGGTGATGATCCGCGGAACGTTTGCCAACATCCGGCTGCGGAACCAGCTCGCTCCGGGCACCGAGGGTGGGTTCACGCGCCACCTCCCCGACGGCGAGCAGACGACGATCTATGACGCCGCTCAGGCGTACGCCGCCGAAGGCGTTCCGCTCGTCATCCTCGCGGGCAAGGAGTACGGCTCCGGCTCATCGCGCGACTGGGCGGCGAAGGGCACGGCGTTGCTGGGGGTGCGCGCTGTCATCGCTGAGTCCTACGAACGCATCCACCGCTCGAACCTCATCGGCATGGGCGTTCTCCCGCTGCAATATCAAGAGGGTGAGACACGCGAGTCGCTCGGCCTGACCGGCGAGGAGCAGTTCACGATCGCCGGGCTCGCCGGCGCCGACGAGATTCCTCGCGAGATCACGGTGCAAGCCAACGACAAGTCGTTCACGGCAACGGTGCGCATCGACACGCCAGGTGAGGCGGCGTACTACAAACACGGCGGCATCCTGCAGTACGTCTTGCGTTCACTTCGCTAATTGAGCAAGCGACGTTCGATCACGTCGTACGGGGCGAACGGCGCGTCCTGGAGACCGCTGTCGTACATACGGCTCTGCGTATCGAAGCCGAGAATCCCCACGGCCTCGTCGGGTAGCACCCGCTCTCCCGCTGAACCGAACGACGTGATGGGCAATCCACTGTCAATGTCCAGAAGGTCGATGGCCGAGATCAGGGGTCCTTGCGCCGACGAACGCGTGACGACCAGTGTCGAAGCCAAGCGCGCGACGCCGACCGCTCCGTGCTCGATATCCGCGGTCCCCACCCGAACCTGCCCGTTCGACCCGAAGGAAGAACGTCGGCTGCCGTCAGCGTGTGTTCGAAGCAAGTAGGTGTCCTCACGCAGCGAGCCAGCGACTGGTGAGTCCACACTGAAGAGCAGGTCGCCGGACGGCAACTCGAGGACGCCCTCGCCGTAGTCACCTGACTGCGTCAAGGCGTAGCGCGCTTGACCGTTACCGTCAAACGCGGTGTTCAGGGTGCCATCGCTGTTGTAGTCGGCAACCGCCAAATAGCTCCGGCCCGCAGCCGCGCCGACGTCACCCACCGCGACGAACCCCCCTCCACGAAGAGCGCGCAGCGCCCCGATGCGCGCGTCAGCGCCGGGCCATGGAGAGCTCAGCACGCCATTGGTGCCGAATGAGGTGTCGCGATGACCGTCCGCGGTGAAGCGCAGGATGCGGAAACCGCCGGGCTGGTAACCGCGCATCGCGACGAATATCCATCCGTCACGGGTCACAGCGACATCTTGCGGGCGGTCATGGGCCTGTGGTGGAGGGGCTCCCGCAACGCCCTGGTTTCCAAACGTCGTCTCGACGCTGCCGTCAGCCTTCAGGGCGATGAGAACCGCGGCAGCCGACTCGTCCGTCATCTCGTAGGAGCCGAAGAGCAGGAGCCGGCCATCCTCGTATCGGACAATTTTGAAGATCCGTGCGCGCGGCACGGGCAGGGTGGCGAAGCCGGACTGGGCGAAGCTCGAATCGACAGCACCCGTCGCGTCCAGACGTGTGAGCAACGAATACGCACGACCTGAGTTCTGGGTGCCAGACACGACCGCGAGTATCTGCCCGCTAGGCAGCAACTCGACAGCTCCGATCCCCCGCGTGCCACCCCGTTCGTCGAACTTGATCACGCCACCGTTGCCGTAGCTCTGGTCGAGATCACCAGCAGCGGCATTGGCTGCGGCCGCCAAGCAAACGACAACGGCCATCACGACTGCGGCCAGCACACTGCGACGAAAGAGACGCATGGGACCCCCCAGACGATTGGCTACAAACGTAACCACGTCAGCCTGACGGCAAGGCCGATTTGCGAAAAAAGGCCGGGGCGGCCGCTAGCTGGCGGACGACCCCGAGTTCTCGGCTGCCTTCACCAGCTCGCCGAGGGCCGGCTGCAACCGGTCGACGATGCCGCGCAGGTCGGGAAGCGTGTCCGGGCAGGCGATGGCGGAGAAGTTCAGCCGGTCGAGGTAGGACCACACCGTGATGTTCAGCCCGATGCCCTCGAGGATCGGACCCACCGAATAGAGATCCACGAGACGGGCTCCGGCAATGTCGAGCTCCTCGCGGGGACCCGGCACGTTCGATACGACCACGTTGAACGGCGGCGGGTGCTTGCTCGCCAGCCCGAGGCGCGAATACAGCTTCATGAACCCCGACATCAGCGCGGGCGGTGCGTACTGCACCCACGACTCGAGCATGTCCAGGCCGAGCAGCTCCTGCATCTTGCGCGAGGCAGCGGTTACCTCGCCTATTCGACGCAGGCGTTCGACTGGGTCGGCAACGTCCGTGCCCAACGAGGTGAAGATGTTGGACACCTTGTTGCCGATGAGCCGGTTCGAACCCAGTGCGTCGTCATTGGCAACCGGGACGCCGGCGAGCAGGGATCGCTCGGGCAGTTCGCCACGCGACATCAACCACTCCCGCATGGCACCGCCAACAACAGCGAGTACGACGTCGGTGAACGACGCGCCGAATGCTCGTCGCACGATCTTCACTTGGTCGATCGACAACGATGTCGTTGCGAACGACCGACGCGGGGTGATCGCGCGGTTGAACGACGTACGCGGCGCGTCGAGGATCGGCCGCGGCGGCTTCACGGTTGCATCGCGGCGCGCCTGAACCACGTGGAGAACTGAGCGCAACGTGCGTATCAAGAGCCCAGGGAGTCGGAGCAGATCGCGCAACAGGTCACGCAGTGCACCCCCAAGGAGCTGAGGGTTGGACGGCAGCGCGTCGGTGTGCCAGGCCTCTGGTTGTGCCACCGGGACGTGCGTCGGTGTCGAGTCCATCACGTTCGCGAGCAGGGTCGCCGAGGCGACGCCGTCGGCGAGAGCGTGGTGCACCTTGGAGACGATCACGATCCGGCCATCGGCCAGGCCTTCGATCGCATGCGCCTCCCACAACGGGCGGGTGCGATCGAGTGGAGTACTAGCGATGCGACCGATCTCTTCCTCGACCTGCTCCCATGTCCCCGGCGAGGGCAGCACAACACGGTGCACGTGGTCGGCAAGGTCGATGGATGCGTCCTCGAACCACATCGGGTGATACAGACCACCGGGCACCGGCAGGACTCGCTTGGAGAACGGCGGCAGCAGATGCAGCCGCCGGTCGAGCTCCTCGCGGAGCATGTCGAAGTGGTAGCCCTCGGGGGGGTCGAGCACCGCGATCTTCAACGTGTGCATGTGCAGCGACGGCGTCTCCATATAGAAGTAGCCCGCATCGACTCCTGGCATCCGCTGCATGCCTCGACTGTGGCACGATCCGCCGGTGCCCGACCAGAGCCTCGTCGATGCGGCCGCGCTCGACGAGCTGCTCTCCCGCGTGCAGCACGAGGTGGAAACGGGCCGCGCTCCGTCTTGCCAGCTCGCTTTGGCCAGGGATGGACAGCTCGTCGCCGACGTGACCTTCGGGGATGCTCCGGCCGGAGCCCGCTACAGCGTCATGTCAGTGACCAAGGCGTACGTCGCCGCCGGCACCTGGTTGCTGCTCGGCGACGGGTCGCTGACACCTGACACGCGCGTAGTCGAGGTCATCCCGGAGTTCGGTGCGAACGGCAAGGAAGCGGTGACGCTGGAACACCTGCTCACCCACACCGCCGGCTTCCCCAACGCACCGATGCGCCCCGGCGAAGGGCGCACGAGCGCCGGTCGGGTGGCCCGGTTCGCCAGTTGGCGGCTCGACAGCGAGCCTGGCACGACGATGGCGTACCACGGGACATCGGCCCACTGGGTTGTCGCCGAGATGATCGAGCGGGTGAGCGGCCAGGACTACCGGACGTTCCTCAACGAGCGGGTCGCCGTTGCACTCGGCCTCGAGCGGCTGCGGCTCGGCGTACCTCCCGAGGAGGGTGGCGATGTCGTCGAGATCAGCATGGTCGGGGACTCCGGTGGGGGGAACCTCGGCATCGACGAGGCGGTCCCCGACGTGCTCCTGCTTTACAACGAACCTGACGTGCGCGCCGTCGGCGTTCCCGGGTCCGGAGCAGTCTCGACCGCCGCGGACGTCGCGATGCTCTATCAGGCGCTACTCCGCAACGAACCACCGTTGTGGGATCCGGTGGTCCTCGCCGACGGCACCGGCAACATCCGCAATCGCCTGGTCGACCCGCTGCGTGGTGTCCCGGCAAACCGCACCCTCGGCCTCGCCGTCGCCGGGGACGACGGCCACGCAGCCGTGCGCGAGTTCGGGCTCGAGGCCGGACCGCGGACATTCGGCGCCAGCGGTCTCGGCGGCCAGATCGCCTGGGCGGACCCCGATACCGGCCTCTCCTTCTGCTGGCTGACCAACGGGCTACTGGCCGATATCGTCGCCACGTACAAGCGCACCACCGCCCTGTCGACGCGCGCCGCACGCTGTGCTCCCCCAACGGTGCCGGCCGCGAAGGAGTCCGTGTGAGTTTCAACCTTGCCGACCTCTTCGAAACGGTCGTCGATGCTGATCCCGACCGCGAGGTGGTCGTTGCCGGCGAACGGCGGCTGACCTACCGCGAGCTCGACGAGCGCGCGAATCGGCTCGCCAACTACCTGGCCGAGTCGGGCGTCGGCCCGGATGACCCGGTCGGGCTCCAGCTCGCCAACGGCACGGAGTATGTCGAGGCGATGCTCGCGGCGTTCAAGCTCCGCGCGATACCGATCAACGTGAACTACCGCTACGTCGAGCGCGAGCTCCGTTATCTCTACGACGACTCCGGAATCGTCGCGCTCATCTATCACCGTCAGTTCGGCGTGCCAGTCGGCAAGGCACTGGTCGAACGACCCGGCATGCACTCGGTGCTCGTCGTCGAGGACGGAAGCGATGTCGAGGCCGTCCAGGATGCTGACAGTTACGAAGATGCGCTGACGTCAGCATCACCGGACCGCCCGAAAGTCGACGGTCGCTCGGATGACGACCTGTATCTCATCTACACGGGTGGGACGACCGGCATGCCCAAGGGCGTGGTCTGGCGGCATGAGGACATCTTCAAGTCGGGCATGGGCGGCGGCGACGTCATGTCGATGGGCAATCACGTCAAGGACGAGCGTGAGCTTGCCGAGCGGTTGCCACCGCCTGGCATCGTCGCGTTGGCGACCCCGCCGTTGATGCACGCGAGTGCGCATTGGCTCGCATTTCACACGCTGTACACCGGCGGCAAGCTTGTGATGATGCCGCTCGGCCGCTTCGACCCGCCCGAGATCTGGGAGACGATCGGCCGGGAGAAGGTGCTGACACTCGTCGTCATCGGCGACGCCATGGCCAAGCCGCTGCTCGACGAGCTCGAAGCCAACCACGACAAGTACGACACATCTGGTCTGTGGGTGGTCGCGTCGGGTGGCGCCGCGCTGTCCGAGCACAACAAGGAACGAATCCGCAAGCTGCTGCCCGACCGGATGATCGTCGACACATTCGGGTCGTCGGAGACGGGTGTTCTCGGCCCGAAGGGTCAGGGCGGCGACGCCGCATTCACCCTCAACGAGTTCACCGCTGTGTTGGACGAGAACAACAAGAGGGTCGAGCCCGGCTCGGGTGGTGTCGGCAAGGTGGCCCGGCGCGGGCATGTGCCGTTGCGCTATCACAATGACGAAGAGAAAACAGCGAAGACGTTCGTCGAGGCAGCTGGCGAGCGTTGGGCCATCACCGGCGACGACGCGACCGTCGAAGCCGACGGGACGGTCCGCATCCTGGGGCGCGGTTCGCAATGCATCAACACGGGTGGCGAGAAGGTCTATCCCGAAGAGGTCGAAGAGCCGCTGCGTTCGCACCCTGATGTCGAAGACGCGGTCGTGATCGGCGTACCGGATGACCGCTGGGGCGAGCGCGTCGTAGCCGTCGTACAACCCGTCAGCGGTCGGCAACTCACTCTTGAAGATCTGCAGAAGCATGTGCGCGAGCACATCGCCGGTTACAAGGTGCCGCGGGACCTGGTACTCGTCGACAAGGTGGAGCGATCCCCGGCGGGTAAGCCGGACTACCGGTGGGCGCGCGAGCGTGCCGACGAGGTGCTGGCAGCCAAGTGAGTCCCCTCGAGCAGCTCTCCGGCACTGATTCGGCGCTACTCGCGCTCGAGTCCCCTGAGACGCCGATGCAAGTGCTCGGCGTACTTGTGCTGGACCCCACGGACTCCGACTCGACGTACTCGTTCAACCGGTTGTGCGATGTGCTCGTGGAGCGAATCCCGCACATGCCGCCGTTCACTCGCGAGCTGGTGCAGGTCCCCCTGCACCTCGACCGGCCGTACTGGCAGCCGGTTTCCGACGTCGACGTCGCTGCCCATGTGAATCGGATAACCGCACGGCCACCCGGAGACTGGCACGTCCTCGCCGACGTCGTCGGTGACATCGCCAGCCAGCTGCTTCCCCGTGACCGGCCGTTGTGGCACCTCACCGTCGTTGAAGGCCTCGAGGACGGGCGTATCGCGCTCGTTGCTCGCATCCACCACGCAACGTTGTACGGCGCAACCGGCGTCGAGTTCATGGCGCAACTGCTCGACTTCGATGCCGAGGGACGCACGATGGAGCCGCCGCCGAAGCAAGAGAAGTCGGCTGGCCCCTCGCAGCAGGAGTTGCTGGCGCGGGCCGCGCTGCACGCAGCGGCGGCACCCATCCGTATCGGGAAGGTCGCCGCTGGCTCGGCCGGTGGCCTCCTCGGCGGTGTGGTCAAACGCGTGCGCGGTGGCATGTCGGGACTCAAGCCGGACTTCGGCGCTCCGGACACGATGCTGACCGGCCAGCTGACGGCCAACCGGTCCACGGCGTTCACGCGAGTGCCGCTCGACGACTTGAAGGCTGTGAAGGACCGACACGGCGGCACGGTCAACGACGTCGTGCTGACGGCCGTGACGGGAGCGCTGCGGGAGTACTTCCTGAAACACGGCGACGACTCCGGCACGCGCCCACTGGCAAACTGCCCGATGTCGGTGGGCGGGGCTGACATTGCCGGCACCGACCGCATCACCTGGCTCGGGATCAACCTCCCGGTCGATCTCGCTGAACCTCTCGACCAGCTCCGCGCAGTGTCCAAAGAGACAGCGGGAGCGAAGGAATCCACGCAGGCGATGGGTGAAGGTTTCATCGCCGACGTGGCCGATGCGACGCCGGCGTTGATGCTGGCGGGCGGGGGCCGCTTGTACTCCCGGCTCGGCTTGTCTCGCTACCACCCGCCGCTCTGCAGTCTCGTCGTCTCCAACATGATGGGTCCGCCGGTGCCGCTCTACCTCGCTGGTGCGCGGATCGAGGCGGTGTTCCCCCTCGGACCGCTGCTGCCGCAATCCGGTCTCAACGTGACCGTGCTGTCGGACATGGGCTACCTCGATATCGGGTTGATCGCGTGTCCCGACCTAGTGCCGGATGCATGGTCGATCGCCAACGGGATCGTCGACGCAGTGGCCCGGCTCCGCGCGACTGTGGAGTCGTAGTGGACCTCGGTCTCCACGACCGCGTCTACATCGTCACGGGCGGCACGAGTGGTCTCGGGCGCGCGGGCGCGCAGGCACTCGTCGCCGATGGCGCGCGGGTTGTGGTGTCGAGCCGGGACGAAACGAAGGTGACGGAGACGGTCGCCTCCCTCGGCGGGCCAGAACGTGCGGTGGGTGTCGTCGCCGACAACGCCGATCCGGGTACGCCGGAGCAACTGGTGTCGGCGGCGCAGACGACATGGCAACGCCTCGACGGCGCACTAATCAGCGTCGGAGGACCGCCGCCGGGCACCGTGATGGACACCACCGACGATCAGTGGCGTTCGGCGTTTGAGTCGGTGTTCCTGGGTGCCGTCCGGTTGGCGCGGGCCGTCGCGGCTGAGCTCAGCGCCGGCGGTGCAATTGCGTTCGTCCTATCGACGTCCGTGCGCTCGCCGATCCCTGGTCTGGCCGTCTCCAACGGGCTGCGACCCGGCCTCGCGATGGTGGCAAAGACACTCGCCGACGAGCTCGGTCCCGCGGGCATCCGTGTGAATGGCCTGCTCCCCGGACGGATCTCAACGCAGCGCACGATGGAGCTCACACCCGACGAGCAAGTACGTCGCGGCATCGCCGAGACGATTCCGTTGCGGCGCTTCGGTGATCCCGAGGAGTTCGGACAGGTGGCGGCATTCCTGCTCTCGCCCGCCGCGTCGTACCTCACCGGCGTCATGTTGCCCGTCGACGGCGGCGCACTCCGCACGATCTGACCTGCCGGGTGTCCGCTTTCGTCCGCCACGTGACTAGATGCCGGGACCCGGACTAACCATGTCTTATGCGCCACTCGGCGTCGATACCTAGACCGTCTTCGAGATGGCATTCCCGAGCTAACCGGGAGGAGCGGCCACTAGCAGCTCGCGGATCAAGGGGCGTACCCATGACCACGACCGGGCTTGCGCTGGATTCCCCCAATCTGCATGACGACCGCGCGTCTCCAGAACAAGAGCTCGACACGACGCCAGCGCCACGACATGCGGCCTCGTTGGGTTGGCTCGTCTATCTGGTGCTGGGTGCCGCCGCGATCACGACCTACTACTTCCTGCCGCGGGCCGGTGTTGGCCAAGCGGTGCTGTTGACGGTGCTCAACGCGACAGCGGCGGGGCTTGCCTACCGCGGCGCGTCCAAGACTCATGGGCGCGCTCGCGTCGTATGGGCTTCGTTGGCAATCTCCATGACGTTCGCGACGTTGGCGAACGGGCCGTATTACGGCGTACCGCTGATCACCGGGCACCCCACGCCATTCCCCTACCCTGGCGACATTCTGTTTTTGGCTACCTATCCGTGCTACATGATCGCTCTCGGAGCGCTCGCAGGACAACGGCGCCGCAACGACCGCCGTGGTGACGCGCTCGACTCGATGATCCTGGTAATCGCTGGTGGGTCGCTGATGTGGGAGTTCGTCATCGCTCCTGTCGTCCATGCATCAGGCCTGCCGATACTGGCGCACGTCGTATCGCTCGCGTACCCGACGATGGACCTCATCGTGTTCGCAATGCTGATCCGGCTCGTCGTGGCCGTGTCTTGGCGCAGCGGGTCGATGCGCCTGCTGCTCGGCAGCTTCGTCTTTCTGCTTGTCTCAGACACCCTGTATGCGACTCAGCTGGCGGCGGGGACGTACCAGTTTGGCGGTCCGACCGATGCGCTCTGGATGGCGTCGTACCTGTTCATCGGTATGGCAGCACTCCACCCAAGCGCGCGGGAGTTCACGCGCGCCGGGACTCCATCGGGTCACCGTCTGTCGAAAGGGAAGCTCGCCTTCCTGGGCGGGTCCCTCTTGACCGGCCCAGTGCTGCTGGCCAATCGCCCGCATGAGCTGTTCGTCATCGCTTGCGCCTCCGGCGTCTCGTTCCTGCTCGTGATGGCCCGCGTCACCGGGCTGAACCGTCAGCTTGTGCTGGCCAGCGTCGAGATCGAGTCGCGGGCGTCGACCGATTCGTTGACCGGTCTTGCAAACCGTGCCGTATTCCACGGTCAGCTTGCGGCAGTGCTCGCTCAGCCCTCCCGCCGGGGCCTCACGCAAGCGGTGCTGTTCGTTGATCTCGATGACTTCAAAGACGTGAACGACACGCTTGGTCACGCCGCTGGCGACAGCGTGCTGCGCGCTGTCGCCGACCGCTTGCATCAGGCTGTCCGCCCTGGCGACCTGATCGCCCGCCTCGGCGGCGATGAGTTCGCTCTCCTGCTCGACGCTGTTCCCGACCTTGGGACCGCTCAACTGGTCGCCGAGCGGGTCGTGCACGTCCTCGCCGCACCCGTCGATATCAACGGCAGCGTTGTTCACGTCGGCGCCAGCGTCGGCCTTGCCCTCCGCCACGACGGCAGCGATCCCGACAAGCTCATGCGCGAAGCGGACGTCGCCATGTATACGGCGAAGGGGAACGGCAAGAACCGCGTCGCCTGCTACGACAGTGCTGTCGATACTGCGGTCGGGGCTCAGCACGAGCTCAAAGCCGACCTCCTGCTGGCCTGTGGGCGCGACGAGTTTGTCCTCGACTACCAGCCTTTGTATGACCTCGAGACCGGCGGGATGGTCGGGGTCGAGGCACTCGTGCGTTGGCAACATCCGGTCCGGGGTCTGTTGCCGCCCTACGACTTCATCGGTCTCGCCGAAGAGTCCGGCGCGATCGTCGACATCGGAGCCTGGGTGCTGGAGACCGCATGCCGGCAGGTACACACCTGGCAGCGCCTGCACGCACTGCCTCAATTCGACCTCTGCGTCAACATTTCTATGCGTCAACTCGAAAGGTCAGACTTTGCCGACCAGGTCAAGGATGTGCTCCTGCGGACAGAATTCGATCCCGCCTGCCTCGTGCTGGAGATCACCGAATCCGTCCTCGCCGATCCCCGCAGCGAGTCGGCTGCACGCCTCACAACCCTCCGGCGGCTCGGCATTCGCGTTGCCATCGACGACTTCGGCACCGGCTACTCATCGATCGAGTACCTGCGGCGACTCCCGGTTGACATCCTCAAGATCGATCGGTCATTCGTGTCTGCCGAGCACCCCGGTCCCCACGACGAGGCTTTGCTTGACGCGATCGTCGGGCTCGGCCAACGCCTCGGACTCGACGTCATCCCCGAGGGCATCGAAGAAGCCGACCAGCTCATCCGGGTGCAAGACCTTGGCTGCCGCACCGGTCAAGGTTTCCTGCTAAGCCGACCGGTATCCCCGGCTGCCATCGAAATGCTGCTCGGCCAAACATCGACGGTCCCATCGCCACGCCGACCCGGGCGCCACCGGGACACCCAAGCGGCGTAGCTCAGTCGAGAGCAGGTTCGCGGGGTTCTGGTGCCGTCGTGGCCTGGCGTTCGAACTGGGTTCGATAGAGCTCGGCGTACAACCCGTTGTCGGCGAGCAGCTCGTCGTGATGTCCGCGTTCGACGATGCGGCCATCGTCGACGACAAGGATCTGGTCGGCCTCTCGGACGGTTGAGAGGCGATGCGCGATCACGAGAGACGTGCGCCCGGTCAATGCGCTCTTCAAGGCACGTTGCACAGCAACCTCTGACTCCGAGTCCAGATGGGCTGTCGCCTCGTCGAGCACGACGATTGCCGGTGCCTTGAGCAGCAGCCGCGCGATGGCAATGCGCTGCTTCTCCCCGCCGGAGAGCCGGTAGCCGCGATCACCAACGACCGTTTCGAGACCGTCCGGTAACGAGTGAACGAGCTCACCGATCTGCGCGGCCTCGATCGCGTCCCACAACTCCAGATCACTGGCTTCGGGTCGGGCGTAGAGCAGGTTGCCGCGGATGGTGTCGTGGAACAGATGGGCATCCTGGGTCACGACTCCAACAGCCCCCCGCAAGGACGCGAGCGTCACATCTCGCACGTCCTCCTCGCTGATGCGGATTGCACCTTCCTGTACGTCGTACATCCGCGTGACGAGTTGACTGATGGTGGTCTTGCCGGCACCGGACGGACCAACGAGCGCGACGAGCTGCCCCGGCTCGGCACGGAACGACACGTCGTACAGGACCTGTCGCGGAATTGTCTGGTCGAGGACGGCAACAGACTCCAGCGACGCGAGTGACACCTCGGACGCGGCGGGGTACCGAAAGTCGACATGGTCGAACTCGATCGCGGCACGCCCACCGAGATCGCGTGGCAGCTCGATGGCGTCGGGCTTGTCCGCGATGGCTGGCGGTAGATCGAGGACTTCGAAGACGCGCTCGAACGACACCAGCGCCGTCATCACGTCGACCTGCACGTTGGACAGCGCGGTGAGCGGGCCATAGAGACGGTTGAGGTACGCCGTGAGCGCGACCACGGTGCCGACCTCGAATGCGCCGTTGATCGCGAGGTGGCCGCCGAACCCGTAGACGATCGCGGTTGCGAGCGCGGCGACGAGTGTGAGCGAGACGAAGAAGATGCGTGCGTACATCGCCTGCAGGACACCGATGTCAGCAACGCGGCGTGCACGGCTCCGGAAGTTGTGGTCTTCCTCGGCGGGCCGACCGAAAAGCTTGACGAGTAGCGCGCCCGAGACGTTGAAGCGCTCGGTCATCGTCGTACTCATTTCGGCGTTGAGGTTGTAGCCCTCACGTGTGAGGGACTGCAACCTCTTGCCCATGAGTCGGGCCGGGATGATGAAGACGGGAAGCAGGACGAGGGAGATCAGGGTGATTTCCCACGAGAGATAGAACATCGCGGCGAGCACGATCAGCACGCTGATGACGTTGCTGACGACCGTGGAAAGCGTGCCGGTGAAGGCCTGCTGCGCGCCGAGGACGTCGTTGTTGAGCCGGCTGATCAGCGCGCCCGTCTGGGTGCGGGTGAAGAACGCGATCGGCATCCGTTGGATGTGGGAGAACACCTGCGAGCGCATGTCGTAGATGAGACCCTCGCCGATGCGAGCGGAGTACCACCGCATGGCGAGGGATACCGCTGCGCTGAGCAGCGCGATCAAGGCGACAAGGCCGGCGAGCCAGGTGACCACTCCCGGGCGGTGCTGGAGGATCCCGCGGTCGATGATCTCTTTGAAGATGAGCGGATTGGCCGCGCCGAGGATGGCGTCGACCAGGATGAAGCCGAGGAAGATCACCAGCCAGCGGCGGTAAGGGCGGGCGAACTCCACGATGCGGCGGAACGTGCCCGGCGCAAGGCGCTGCCGGCCCACGCTCCGGTCGCTCGAATACGAGCGCAGCGTGGCCCAGTTCTGGTGCCCGCCGGGCATCGTCATCGAGGCAGCCTCCTGCACCGTCCTAACACACCGGAGGCCGGACTGCTTCCAGCAGCACGTCCGCTACGGGTGAACAGGCGCCGCGGAAGTGGCCTCCGCCGCAGGCTCCGCTGCGACCTGACCTGACGGTAAGGACGGAGCCGAACTGGCGGCTACCCCGATGCGGGCGCCCGCTGGTCGCACATAGATCTGCTCGCCGGGCTCGAGCCGGAACTGCTGGGCCGTGCCTCGGGTGACCTGCAGCCACGCCGGCTCGCCCTCGACCTCGATGTCGACGCGAACCTCGAAGCCGAGCCGCGTGACCCGCGTGATGATCGCCGGTCGAGCCTCCGGGTGAGGTTGGTCGAAGACCTCGACGTCGTGCGGGCGCACGAGCTCACCGCTGATCCTCGTCACCGGGCCGAGGAAACTCATCACGAATTCCGTGGCCGGATGCTCGTAGAGGTCATCGGGTGAGCCGACCTGCTTCACCTCGCCGTCGGCCATGACGACGATCTCGTCCGCGACCTCCATTGCCTCTTCTTGGTCGTGGGTCACGAACACCGTCGTGACGTGTACCTGGTCGTGGAGTCGCCGAAGCCACGCACGCAGCTCCTTGCGCACCTGCGCGTCGAGGGCACCGAACGGTTCGTCGAGCAACAGCACCTTGGGCTCGACGGCGAGCGCACGAGCGAGTGCCATGCGCTGGCGCTGGCCACCGGAGAGCTGCGACGGGTAGCGATGGGCGAACTGCTCGAGGTGGACGAGCTCAAGCAACTCCTTCACCCGCGAGCGGATCTCGTCCTTTGGACGGTGCCGGATCGACAAGCCGAATGCCACGTTGCGTTCGACCGTCATGTGCTTGAAGGCGGCGTAGTGCTGGAACACGAAGCCGACGCCTCGCCGCTGTGGCGGGAGGCCAGTCGCGTCTGTGCCCTCGATGTGGACGGTGCCCGAGTCGGGTCGCTCCAGCCCGGCGATGACACGCAGCAACGTCGACTTGCCCCCGCCGCTCGGGCCCAGCAACGCGGTCAGCGCGCCGGTAGGAATCTCAACGCTGACGTCATGCAGGGCAGGAAAGTCGCCAAAGTTCTTCGACACGTGTTCGACGCGGATGCTCATCGTGCTCCCCCTTGCGGCCGCAGAAACCTGCTGAGGATCAGCGAGATCACGGCGACCACGACCAGTGCCGTGGCTGCTGAGTAGGCCGCGGTCTGTTCGAAGTTCTGGAACCGCTCCTCGACGAAGAGCGTGACGGTTTGAGTCTGCCCCACGATTCGGCCGGATACCACCGCGACCGCGCCGTACTCGCCCAACGACCGTGCCAACGCGAGCACGACGCCGTAGGCCAGCGCGCCGCGAATGGACGGCAGCGTGATGCGCATAAAGCGCTGGAAACCAGTCGCCCCCAGCGTCGCGGCCGCCTGCTCCTGCTCGTCGCCGATCTCTTCGAGGACCGGAACGACGGCGCGTACGACGAGCGGCAGCGCCACGAAGACTGTGGCGATGACCATGCCGGGGACGGAGAAAATGATCTGGATGCCTTGACCCGCCAACCAACCACCCACCCCGGTGTTTTTGCCGTAAACAAGAATCAGCGCCAGCCCAACCACGACCGGCGACACCGCAATGGGCAGATCGATCAGGGCATCGAGGACGCGCCGACCAGGGAATCGGTGGCGCACCAACAGCAGCGACGCTGCGACGCCGAACACGGTGTTGAGCACCACGGCAAAACCCGCCACGATCCCGGTCACCTTGAACGCATGCAACGACTGGGCGGTCGTCAGCGCGTCGACGACGGGGCCGACGCCGTGCTCAAAGGTGCGCCAGCCAATGATGGCGACCGGAAGGACCAGCAAGAACAGCAGATACAGCAACGCGACGCTGCGCAGAGTCCACTTAGTCACGCCGGGCCACCCATCGCTGGATGACGTTCAGGGTGACCAGGACTACGAGCGCGACAACAAGCAGCACCGTCGACAGGGCAGCAGCGCCCGTGGTGTTGTCGCCCTCGATCTGGCTGTAGATGTTGACCGCCGCGACCTGTGTCTGGAACGGAATGTTGCCCGAGATCAGAACCGTTGAGCCGAACTCACTGAGCGAACGCGCAAATGCCAGCGCGGTCCCCGCTGCCATCGCCGGAGCGATAGTCGGCAGCACAATGCGGCGGAAGATGGTGGCTTGACTGGCACCCAGTGATGCGGCTGCCTCTTCCATCTCCCGGTCGAGCTCGAGCAGCACTGGTTGAACCGTGCGTACGACGAACGGCAGTGTGACGAACAGCAGCGCCATGATGACGCCGGCACGCGCATAGGCCAGGTCAACGTGCAACGGGCTGTTCGGGCCGTAGAGCACGAGCAAGGTCAGACCGGCAACGATGGTGGGCAGGGCGAAGGGCAGGTCGATCAACGTGTCCAGGAGCCGTTGTCCCGGAAGCTTGTCGCGCACGAGAACCCACGCGATCAGCGTGCCCAAAACGAGATTGATGAAGGCGACGAGGAGCGACGCAACGATAGTGAGTTTCAAAGCAGCCCAGGCCTGTGGTGCCGTCACCTGATGCCAGAAGCCACTCCAGCCAGAATCGGTTGACCGGTAGACGACCGCGCCGAGCGGGATCAGAACGATGACGCTCAGGTAGATCGTGACGAGGCCACCGCTGAGACCCGTGGCCAAGCCGGGGCGCATGAATGCGCGGCTGCTGCCCTCGGCGCGACGCCGCAAGCTGAAACGGCCGCCGCCGGTGGGAGACGGCACCGCAAGGGCGCCGTCTCCCCCGACAGCAGGGCCGTTACTTCTTGGTTGGGACACCCAGACCCTCTTCGATCCCGGTCACGATGCCCTTGTCGGCGTCGAAGAACTTGTCGGTGACGGCCTTCCAACCGCCGAACTTCGTGATGTCAAACAGGCCAGACGGCGTCGGGAAGTCCTTGGTCTTCGCAGACGCGAGCACCGGGCGGTACCCGTTGTCCGAGAAGATCTTCTGCGCCTCCTCCGTGTAGAGGTAGTCGAGGAAGGCCTTCGCCTCGGCCGGGTGGGCGCTGTTTGACGTGACCGCGATCGGGTTCTCGATCAGGATCGTGCTGTTAGGCACGGTGTAGTCGAGCGACTGCCCCTTCTGCTGGGCAAAGATGGCGTCGTTCTCGTACGAGAGCAGCGCGTCACCCTTCCCACCGGTGAACGTCGTCAGCGACTTGCGCGCGCTGTCGTCTTGGACAGGCACGTTCTTCAGCAAGGCTTTTAGGTAGGTATTGCCTTGAGCCTCAGTCGCACCACTGGCGAGGGTGCCGCCGTACGCCGCCATGATGTTCCACCGCGCGCCACCGGAGGTCGACGGGTTGGGTGTGATCACCTGGACACCGGGCTTGATCAGATCGGGCCAGTCCTTGATGCCCTTGGGGTTTCCCTTGCGTGTGGCGATGACCACGACAGAGTCGGTGATCATGCCCTTGTAAGTACCGGCGCTCCAGGTGGACGCCACGAGATTGGCTTTCACCAGGCGGTCCATATCTGGCGCCAGCGAGAACTCCACGATGTCGGCCTTCAGACCAGCCACGACCGCACGGCTCTGGTCACCCGATGGGCCGTACGACGTGCTGAAGTCGATGTTCTTGCCGGCGTCCGTCTTCTTGTACGCCTCGATGATTTTTTCGTAAGCCGCCTGTGGCGTGGAGTACGCCACGATCGACAGCTTCACCTTGGAACCGCTGCTGGTGCCGGCGCCCGACGATCCGCCACAGGCACTCAGGCCCAGCAGAGCCGTCCCGCTCAGGGCAACCGCTACGGCCAGCCCCCCCTTTGTCCTTCTCATCATTCTCCTCTTGACTGGTCGACAACGGCTAACTTAGTAATCTAGGGTGGTTCAGTAGAGATTAGGAAAGCAAGCAATTGCGGGACCTGTCAAGCCGGTCGGGAAAAAGAGGGGGCGCATGGGGCGGGCGGAGCACCTGTGGATTCCGGCACGTGCCGACTACGCCGTTCGGGCGCTGGTCGCAATCGCTGCGGCCGACCGCCCGCTGACTGCGGATGCGATCGCCCGTGAGCGGCAGGTGCCGAAGACGTATCTCACCGTCATTCTCGCCCAGCTGCGCCGCGCCGGACTCGTCAACAGTCGGCGCGGACGTACTGGTGGTTACTCCCTAACAAAGCTCCCGGCGCTGATTTCCGTCGCGGAGGTATTGCGTGCTGTCGATGAAACCGTCGACCGGCCGATCGACCTCACGGACAAGGGGTTGAATCAGAGCTACCAAGTGCTGCGGGGATCACTCGTCGGGCTGTTGGACACGGTCTCCATCGCGGATCTCGCGGCGGGCACGGTTCCCGAACAGATCCGGGAGCTGGCAGCGCACTTCACCGGCCCGGTCAGACGAACGCGGAAATCCCCGTCATCGCGCGCCCGATGAGCAGCTTCTGGATCTGAGTGGTGCCTTCGTACAACGTCGTGACGCGGGCGTCGCGCAACAACTTGCCCGCGACGTACTCGTCGATGTAGCCATAGCCGCCGTGTGCTTGCACGCAGGCATTTGCCGCGCGCACTGATGCTTCGGACGCGAACAGTTTCGCCTGCGACGCGGCCAACGTGTAGGACTGACCGCGAGCCTTGAGATCGGCAACCCGCCAGGTGAGCAGGCGCGCCGCTTCGACGTCGACTGCGGCATCGGCAATGAGCTCCTGCACCAACTGGTGTGCGGCGATCGGCTTGTTGAACTGCCGCCGCACGGTCGTGTAATCGACCATCGCGTCCACGGCCGCTTGCGCCAGGCCCGTGCAGGAGGCGGCAAGAGACATCCGACCATCGTCGAGCGCCGACAGCGCGACCTTGATGCCGGCGCCCTCGGTGCCTCCAAGCAGCGCATCCTCGGTGACGTCGACGTCGTCGAGGATCAATTCGGCGGTATCGCACGAACGAAGCCCGAGCTTGCCGTGAATGGCACGAGCGGAGAACCCGGGCGTATCCGTCGGCACGAGGAAGGCACTCACCCCGCGCGCTCCCTCGCCGCCGGTGCGCGCCATGACCAGCGCTACGCCGGCGATGCTGCCGTTGGTGATGAAGAGCTTCCGGCCGTTGAGGCGCCAGCCCGTCGACGTTCGCTCAGCAGTGCTGCGCAGGTTGGCCGGGTCGGATCCGTGCTCGGACTCAGTGAGGCCGAAGCATCCGATGAGCTCACCGGTCGCCATCGCGGGCAGCCATCGCTGCTTCTGCTCGTCGGTGCCCCACCGGGCGATCGACCCAGCCGTCAGCGCGAGTTGCACAGACACGATGGAGCGGACATTCGCGTCGCCACGGCCGAGTTCTTCGATGACCAAGACATAGGACATCGGGTCGGCCCCTCCCCCGCCGTACTGCTCCGGAATGGTCAACCCGATGAAGCCGGTCTCACGCAGCCCGGCGAGCGCCTCCTCCGGGAAACGTTCTTCGCGATCGTTGCGGATCGCATCCGGTACGACGACTGCATCGACCCAGCGTCGCGCGGTGTCGCGCAGTGCCAGGTGCTCCGGGCTGAGGGCGAGGTCCACTATTCGCCCGCACCGGAAAGGTCTTTGATCCGTCGTGCTTGCGCCTGCCGCTCCGCCGCCATCTGCTCGTCGTAGCTGCGGCCGCTTGTTGCGATGAGCAGAGCCTTGGTCTCGGTAACCGCGTCCCGTGGGGGTGCCAACAACGCGGCGACCAGGTCATCGACGGCAGCCTCGAGCTGCGCGCCGGGGACGACGAGGTTCGCGAGGCCCAGCGCTTGTGCCTCGGGTGCCTCGACCCATCGGCCGGTCAGACAGATCTCCAAAGCGCGCGGGAGACCGACGATGTCGACGAGCGGCTTCGTGCCGCCGAGGTCGGGAACGAGGCCCAGACTCGTCTCCCGCATCGAGAAACGCGCGTCCTCGGCGAGGATCCGCAGATCGCAGGCCAGCGCCAACTGGAACCCCGCGCCGACCGCATGTCCCTGCACGGCGGCGATGGACACCAGGTCCGGCCGACGCCACCACGCGAAACCTGCCTGGAACTCCTCGATGAGCTGCTCGAGTTCGTGCACTGGCAGCGCTGCCATGTCCGCGATCGAGGGCGAGCCGTCGACCACCTCTCCCTCGAAGATCCGACGATCGAGACCCGCACAGAATGACGGGCCTTCGGCTCGCAGGATCACGACCCGGATCTCACCGGTGAGGCTGCGACCGATCTCGTCCAGCGCGCGCCAGGTGGCCGGTGTCTGCGCGTTGCGTCGTTCCGGCGCGGCAAGAGTCACGGTGGCGACCGGACCCTCGACAGTCAGTCGGAGTCCGTTTTCGGTCAGTACTCCCGGTAGGGACGACACGGGCACTCGGCCCGCTACCGCCGCTTCTTGCCGCGGGTGGCGCCACCGCGGCCACGGAGGGTCGTGTCTGACTCGCTGAGAATTCGGTGAATGAAACCGTAGGAGCGACCCGTGGTTTGTGCGAGCGCTCGAATGCTCTGACCCCCGTCGTACTTGCGCTTCAACTCGCTTGCGAGCCGATCGCGCTCGGCACCCGTGATCCGGCTTCCCTTCTTCAGTTCCGCCACCGCACGTACCTCCGTCTGCGCGCTCGACTTCGCTGGACCCGCGGCCCCGTGGGCAACGAGAAGGTCATGATCTAGTGCGCGAGCCTACCCCCGCAGTAATCAGCCATCACCGGCCGGATGGGGCAGCAAACGCAGGTCCTCACCGTCGAAGGACAGCCGGCGTCGGGGACGCAGCACACTCCCCCGCCGACGAGCTTCCACGTCATCAATTGCGCGCGCTTGTAGCCACGTCTGCACTGCAAGTGCCATGAGTGCGCCCGGTAACGGCGTCGGGATGTCGTAGCCGATTGGCACTGCCACCGCTATCACACCGAGGACGACGAGCCCCACCACGGCGTATGGCGTCCGTTGACCAGCGACGATGGACGCACGCTCGTCTTCCGACACGACCGGCGCGTCCGCGGCCCAGTCTGCGAGGGTGCGAGCCAAGCTCCGCCCGACGAGTACGCCGATCGTCGTCCCGACGATGAGGAACACGACCGATGTGATGCGGTGCGGCCCAACTGCAAGTTCGACGGCCGCAGCGATGACACCAATCGCGGCCGCGATCTGCGCGGTACGGCGAAGTCCCGGCCCATAGGCAACCCGCTGCGTCGTCTCTTCCTGACGACCAGGCACATAGGCACGGTAACCGTGAAGCGGGCAGACTGGCGAGGTGTTCGCCGATCGCGCGTCAGCGGGCCAGACGCTGGCGACCCAGCTGTCCCAGTACGCCGGCCTGGACGACGTCGTGGTGCTCGGCCTCCCCCGCGGCGGGGTGGTCGTGGCAGCGGAAGTCGCCACCGCGCTGGGCGCGCCGTTGGACGTCTGCGTGGTGCGCAAACTTGGCGTACCAGGCCGGGAGGAGCTGGCCTTCGGCGCCGTCGGAGATGGTGGCGCGCTCGTCTTGAACACCGAAGTCGTGCATGCGTTCCGGCTCACCGACGACGACATCCAGGGCGTTGTCCGGCGCGAGACCGTCGAGCTCAGGCGGCGGGAGCTTGCCTACCGCGGCGAGTCAGCACCGCCGATCTCACTCACGGGGAGTACGGCGATCCTGGTCGATGACGGTCTTGCGACGGGCGCGAGCATGCGCGCCGCGGTTCAGGCAGTCCAGACGGCCAATCCGGCGCGCATCGTGGTCGCGGTACCCGTCGCTGCTGCTGCCACGTGCGCGCTGCTCAAGCAGGTCGCAGACGAGGTCGTCAGCGTCGAAACGCCAACGTCGTTCATTGCCGTCGGTCAGTGGTACCTCGACTTCCGTCAGACGACGGACAACGAGGTCCGCGACCTGCTGTCGGTCAGACGTTGAAGCCGAGGGCGCGCAACTGCTCGCGTCCGTCGTCGGTGATCTTGTCGGGACCCCAGGGCGGCATCCACACCCAGTTGATGCTGACGCCGGTTGCAAGGCCATCGAGGGCGGAGTTGGTCTGGTCCTCGATCACGTCGGTCAACGGACAGGCGGCCGAGGTGAGAGTCATGTCGAGGGTGACGGCTCCATCGTCGCCGACGTGGACGCCATAGAGCAGCCCGAGGTCGACGACGTTGATACCGAGCTCCGGGTCAACGACGTCTCGCATCGCCTCGGTGATGTCATCAACGGACGAAGCACTGGTGGTCATGAGACCTCCTGTCGGGCGGTGGTTTGTCCTGCGCTTGCCTGGGCCACCGCGTCACGGAAAGCCATCCAGCCGAGCAGCGCGCACTTGATGCGCATGGGATAACGGGCGACGCCGGCAAACGCGACCGCGTCTTCGAGAACGTCCTCGTCCGGCTCGGTCTGTCCGCGAGAGTTCATGAGTTCACGAAACTCTTCACCGACAGCGAGCCCTTTGTCCACCGGCTTGCCGACCACGAGGTCGGTCAGCACAGATGTCGCCGCCTGGCTGATCGAGCAACCTTGGGCTTCGTAGGAAACGTCCTCGACCGTGTCGCCGTTGAGGCGTACGCGCAAGGTGACCTCGTCGCCACAGGTTGGGTTCACGTGGCGAACTTCGACGTCGTAGGGCTCCCGCAACCCTTTGCCGTGGGGGTGGCGGTAATGGTCCAGGATGATTTCCTGGTACATCGAGTCGAGTTGCATCAGGCGAAGTACCTCTGCACTTGCTCGAGCCCTTTTGCGAGGGCGTCAATCTCAGCCTTGGTCGTGTACAGGTAGACCGACGCCCGCGTTGTCGCTGGTACGCCGAAGCGGACGCAGGTGGGCTTGGCGCAGTGGTGACCAACACGAACGGCGATTCCGAGCTCGTCGAGCACCTGGCCGACGTCATGCGGGTGGATGCCGCCGAGGGTGAACGACACGATGCCGCCGCGGTCGACGGTGTCCAGCGGGCCGATGACACGCACGCCGTCGACCGCTGGGAGCACGTCGAGCAGGTATGCCGCGAGCTCGTGCTCATGCGCGGAAATCGCGTCCATACCAATGTCAGTCAGGTAATCGACGGCCGCGCCGAGCGCGACCGCTTGCGCGATCGGCGGCGTACCCGCCTCGAAGCGATGCGGTGGCCCGGCGTACGTCGAGCCGGTCATCGCGACTTCCTCGATCATCTCCCCGCCGCCCAGGAACGGCGGCAACTCCTCGAGCAGGGACAGCCGGCCCCACAGGAAACCGATACCGGTCGGTCCACACATCTTGTGTCCCGTGGCAGCGAGGAAGTCGACGCCGAGGGATTGCACATCGACTGTCATGTGCGGCACCGACTGCGAAGCGTCGAGCATCACGAGCGCACCGACCTCGCGGGCACGACGCACGATGACGTCGACCGGGTTGATGGTGCCGAGGATGTTGGACATGTGGACGAACGACACGATCGCGGTGCGCTCGTTGAGCAGCCCGTCGAGATCGGTGAGGTCGAGGCGCCCGTCGTCCGTGAGCGGAAACCACCGCAGCGTTGCGCCAGTGCGCTCGCAGAGCAGCTGCCACGGGACGATGTTGGAGTGGTGCTCCATCTCACTGATGAGCACCTCGGTGCCGGGGCCAACCCGTGCACGCGACCCATCGGCACTGTCACCGAGCACCCGCGCGACAAGGTTGATGGCCTCGGTGGAGTTCTTGGTGTAGATGATCTCGCGCTCATCAGCCGCGTTCAGGAAACGTGCGACCGTGACGCGAGAGTTCTCGTAGGCCTCGGTCGCCTCGGCGCCCAGCGTGTGGATCGCGCGGGCGACGTTAGCGTTGTGAACCTCATAGAACTCGCGCTCCGCGTCGATCACCTGCTGCGGCTTTTGGGATGTGTTCGACGAGTCGAGGTAGATCAGCGGCCGGCCGTTGATCTGCCGGCTCAGGATCGGGAAGTCCTTGCGGATCCGCTCGACGTCGTACGACGTGGTGGTTGCGGTCACGGCCTCGCCGGTTCCAGAAAACGCTCATAACCCTCGGCCTCGAGCCGATCGGCGAGCTCGCCGCCGCCTTCCTCGACAATGCGTCCGCCGATAAAGACGTGCACGAAGTCGGGTTTCACGTAGCGGAGGATGCGGGTGTAGTGCGTGATCAGGAGTACGCCGACGTCGCCGCTCTCGGTCACCCGGTTGACACCCTCGGATACGACCCGCAACGCGTCAACGTCGAGGCCGGAGTCGGTCTCGTCGAGGATCGCGATCTTCGGGCGAAGCAACTCCAGCTGCAGGATCTCGTGCCGCTTCTTCTCACCGCCGGAGAAGCCCTCGTTGACGGAGCGCTCGCGGAAGGCCGGGTCCATGGCGAGGCGATCCATCGCCTCGTTCATCTCTTTAACCCACAGGCGCAGCTTCGGCGCCTCGCCGCGCGCCGCCGTCACGGCAGTGCGCAGGAAGTTGGACACCGAGACACCGGGGACCTCGACGGGATATTGCATCGCGAGGAACAGGCCGGCGCGGGCGCGCTCGTCGACGCTCATCGACAGCACGTCTGTGCCGTCGAGCGTGATCGAGCCCTTGGTCACCTTGTAACGCGGGTGGCCGGCGACGGCGTAGGCGAGCGTCGACTTGCCGGAGCCGTTGGGTCCCATGAGCGCGTGCGTCTCACCTTGGCTGACGGTCAAGTCGACGCCGCGCAGGATCTCGCGGTCGCCTTCCGGCGCCATGACGTCGACGAACAGGTCGCGGATCTCGAGGGTGCTCACTGTGGTGTCACTGCTTCCCCATGCCTAGGTAAGAGCGACGTACACGTCGTCGCCATCGATGGTGGTTCGGTAAACGGGAACGGGCTTGGTGGCCGGCAAGCCGGTCGGCTTGCCCGTGCCGAGGTCGAATCGCGAGCCGTGCAGCCAACACTCGACGGTGCCGTCCTCGACCTCGCCCTCGGAGAGGGCTACCTCGGCGTGCGAGCAGACGTCGCGGAGAGCGAACACCCCGCCTTTCGAGCGCGCGATGCAGACCGGTTGGCCGTCGACGGTCACCCGAATCGCGCCCTCGTCCGGAACGTCGTTGACCGAGCAGACGCGCTCCCACGTCGTGCTGTCAGCCCTCGCCTCGGTCATATGAGTGTGTGCTCCAGCTCCTGCTCGATGGCCGCACGCAGGCGGTCCTCGAGGGCGGGTACGCCGATCGTGTCGATGAGCTCGCCGAAGAACGCGCGGACAACCATGCGCTTCGCCACGTCAGCGGGGATGCCGCGTGACTGCAGGTAGAACAACTGCTCGTCGTCGAATCGTCCCGTCGCACTTGCGTGGCCGGCGTGACGCACCTCGCCGGTCTCGATCTCCAGGTTGGGGACGGAGTCAGCTCGCGCACCGTCCGTCAGAAGCAGATTGCGGTTGAGCTCGTGGGTGTCGGTGTCGACGGCTTCGTGGTGGATGAAGACGTCGCCGGTCCAGACGGAGCGAGCGTCTTTCCCTTGCAGCGCGGTCTTGTAGGTCACCCGGCTGCGGCAGTGCGGCTGCTCGTGGTCGACTCGGATACGTGCGTCGACGTGCTGCCCAGCGTCGACGAACGCAAGGCCGAGGAGCTCGGCATCGCCACCGGGGCCGGCGTACTTGATGGTCGGGCTGATGCGCACCGCATCGCCGCCGAGGTTGACGCAGACATGGCGGAACTTCGCGTCGCGGCCGACCTGCGCGGTCTGCGCCTCGACGTGGATGGCGCCGTCGTCCCAGTCTTGGACGGTGATGACGGTGAGGCTTGCACCGTCGCCGATGCGGTACTCCGCGTTGGCGGCGTAGGTCGCAGCGCCGACGTGGTCGATGATCACAGTGGCGGTTGCGAACGGTGCGACGTCGATGAGCAGGTGGCCGTAGGCCGTACCGCCGCTGCCCTTGGCGGTCAGGTAGATCGGCTCGTCGCGTGGCTCATTGACGGTGACGATGGTGGCGCTGGTGGCCTGTTGCATCGCGATGGCGCCGATGCGGTCGAACGGCGTGAAGACCGACCCAACGCGCTTGTCGTCCATCCCAACGGTGCTCACGGCAGTGTCGTCGTTGGATGAGAGCTCCACCCGGCCGTCCGCGACTGGTGCCGAGAACAGGTGCCGGAGCTTGGGCAGCGCCGAGAACCGCCACAACTCATGGCGGCTGTTGGGCTCAGGAAAGTCGTCGACGTCGCGGGAGTAGGTGCGCTCGAGATGCGCACCCCCGCGCGTCGCCTCGACAGCTTCCGCGGTGTTCGTGCTCAACCGACCGAGCCCTCCATTTGCAGCTCGATGAGGCGGTTGAGCTCGAGGGCGTACTCCATCGGCAGCTCACGCGCGATCGGCTCGACGAAGCCGCGCACGATCATCGCCATCGCTTCGTCCTCGGTCATGCCCCGGCTCATCAGGTAGAAGAGCTGGTCATCACTGACCTTGCTGACGCTGGCCTCGTGTCCCATCGACACGTCGTCCTCGCGGACGTCGACATAGGGATAGGTGTCGCTGCGGCTCTGGTCGTCGATGAGCAACG
Organism: Frankiales bacterium; assembly: GCA_033851265.1. Taxonomy (GTDB): domain Bacteria; phylum Actinomycetota; class Actinomycetes; order JAWWOW01; family JAWWOW01; genus JAWWOW01. The sequence continues at coordinate 73,437 of JAWWOW010000007.1, read as the reverse complement.
CGTCGCATTTCACCGTCGAACGGGAGCCGTGGGCGCCCTCTTGGATCTGCACAAGCCCGCGGTACGACGTGCGTCCGCCGCCACGCGCGACTGACTTGCTGATGATGTTGCTGCTCGTGTTAGGAGCCGCGTGCACCATCTTCGAGCCGGCGTCCTGGTGCTGACCCGCACCGGCCATGGCCACCGAAAGTGTCTCGCCCTTGGCGTGCTCACCGAGCAACCAAACAGCTGGGTACTTCATCGTCACCTTGCTGCCTAGGTTCCCGTCGATCCATTCCATCGTGCCGCCGGCTTGCACAGCGGCACGCTTGGTCACGAGGTTGTAGACGTTGTTCGACCAGTTCTGAATCGTCGTGTAACGAACGCGCGCGTTCTTCTTGACGACGATCTCAACGACCGCCGAGTGCAATGAGTCCGACGAGTAAATGGGAGCTGTGCAGCCTTCTACGTAGTGCACATACGAGTCCTCATCGGCGATGATCAGCGTCCGCTCGAACTGGCCCATGTTCTCGGTGTTGATGCGGAAGTAGGCCTGCAACGGGATATCGACGTGCACGCCCTTCGGCACGTAGATGAACGAGCCACCAGACCACGTAGCGGTGTTCAGCGCGGAGAACTTGTTATCGCCGGCGGGAATGACCGACCCGAAGTACTCCTTGAAAAGGTCCTCTTGCTCGCGAAGTCCGGTGTCGGTGTCGAGGAAGAGAACGCCTTGCTCCTCGAGGTCCTCACGAATCTTGTGGTAAACAACCTCGGATTCGTACTGCGCCGCCACGCCGGCCACGAGGCGCTGCTTCTCCGCCTCCGGGATTCCGAGCTTGTCGTAGGTGTTCTTGATGTCGTCGGGCAGGTCTTCCCACGACTCCGCCTGCGCCTCTGTCGAGCGCACGAAGTACTTGATGTTGTCGAAGTCGATAGCGGACAGGTCCGCGCCCCAGGTCGGCATCGGCTTCTTGAAAAAGAGCTTCAGACCCTTGAGCCGCTGGTTGAGCATCCACTCCGGCTCGCTCTTCTTCGCCGAGATGTCGCGAACGACGTCCTCGTTGATGCCGCGCCGCGCTGACTCGCCGGCAACATCGGAGTCGGCCCAACCGAAGGCATAACGACCAGCCTCTGCGAGGTCTGGACGCTCAGTGGTGGTCATCGTGAAGTCCTCTCGGACGTAACGTCGGTCAGGGGGATGTGCGTCGTGCAAACACCATCGCCGTGCGCGATGGTGGCGAGTCGCTGAACATGTACACCAACGAGACGACCGATCGCCTCGGTCTCGGCCTCACATAGTTGCGGAAACTCCTCGGCCACGTGCTGGACCGGGCAGTGATGCTGACACAGCTGTATGCCGAGACCACCTTCGTGCGTTGTCGCCGCGAAGCCGTCCTCCGACAACGCCTCAGCCAACGCGGCCGGGCGATCTGCCAACGGCAGGTGCGCGACCCGTGCGTAGTACTTCTCCTCGAGCTCGGCCACGCGACGACGCGCGAATGCCTCGACCGCTTCCTCGCCCGCCGTCTCGGCAATGAACCGGAGTGCATCGACAGCGACGTCGTCGTAGGCCAGCGGCCCAGCGGCATGGCCGGCCGCGGACAGGGCGAACACCTTGGCCGGACGACCCCGGCCCCGTGGCCCGTAGATCCGCTGTTCTGCAGCCGTGATCGTGCCGTCCTCGAGCATGGCGTCGAGGTGCCGGCGAACCCCTGCAGCGGTCAGTCCGAGCTCCTCGGAGAGCGCGGCCGCGGTCTGCGGGCCACGCTCGAGCAGGAGCGCGGCCACCCGCTCTCGGGTACGCCGGTCCAGCAGGGGGCTGACGGCATTCTTTTTCACAACGCCATTGTCCCCTAAATACCCGACAGGAACAAACAGGGGGGTTCCCGGCTGTGGGCGCCGAGCGCTTCAGGGGCACCTACCTACACTCGCGGGCGTGTCCGAGCCCGCACTCATCGTCGACGGGCTCGTGAAGAGATACGGCGCCACGGTCGCCGTGGACGGCCTCTCGCTGACCGCCCTTGGAGGAGCCGTCACCGCCCTGCTCGGCCCCAACGGCGCCGGCAAGACCACCACGGTCGAGATCTGCGAGGGCTACCGCCGCCCGGACAGTGGCGCCGTCCGGGTCCTCGGCCACGACCCGTCAGACCACCGCCTCCGCCCGCGCGTCGGGGTGATGCTGCAGTCCGGCGGGGTCTACCCGGGCGCACGCGCCGGCGAGATGCTCCGTCTTGTTGCGTCCTACGCCGCGCACCCGCTCGATGTCGACGATCTGCTCGACGTCGTCGGGCTGCAGTCGGTGGCCCGCACGACCTTCCGGCGGCTCTCCGGCGGCGAGAAGCAGCGCCTGTCGCTGGCGATGGCGATCGTCGGTCGCCCCGAGCTTGTCTTCCTCGACGAGCCGACGGCCGGCCTCGACCCGCAAGCGCGCCGTTCCGCCTGGTCGCTCGTCGAGGACCTTCGCGCGGCCGGGGTTGCGGTGCTGCTCACGACGCACTACCTGGAGGAGGCCGAGCACCTGGCCGACCACGTCGTCATCATCGACCACGGTCACGTCGTCGCCAGCGGTACGCCGAGCGAGCTCACCGCGAAGTCGACCGGGGGTTTGCAGTTTCGTGCCATCCCGGGTGTAGACGTCAACGACCTCGCGACAACGGTCCACGCCCCGGTCATCGAGGTATCACCAGGTTTTTACGTCGTACAAGCCCCGCCCGACCCGCAATTGCTCGCAGCGGTCACCGCGTGGTGCGCCAAACACGGAATCCTCGCCGAGGACCTGCACGTCGTACGCCGGTCGTTAGAAGACGTCTTCCTCGAGCTGACCGGTGACAGCGCATGACGACCCTCGACCTCACGCCCGCACCCGGCGCGGCCCCGATCGCGCGGATGCTCGCCGCACAGACGGTTGTCGAGCTTCGCCTCCTGCTCCGACGCGGCGAGTCATTCCTGTTGCTGGCTGTCATCCCCCTCCTGCTCCTCGTCGCGTTCTCGCAGACGTCGGTGGTCGACGTCGACGAAGGACGACGCATCGACTTCCTCGTGCCCGGGATCATCGCGCTGTCCGTGATGTCGACAGCGTTCACCGGACAAGCCATCAGCACCGGGTTCGAGCGGCAGTACGGCGTCCTCAAGCGGCTCGGCGCGACAGCGTTACCTCGGTCGGTGCTGTTGCTCGCCAAGACACTCGCGGTCTTCGCCATCGAGATGGTGCAGATCGGCCTGGTCGTCGCCGTCGGCTTCGCGCTCGACTGGCATCCGCATGGCAATCCCCTGCCTGTCCTGGTGCTGCTATTGCTCGGGACCGTCGCCTTCAGCGGGCTGGGCCTGCTCATCGCTGGCACCCTGCGCGCGGAAGCAACGCTCGCCGGGGCCAACCTCGTCTACGTACTGCTCCTCGGCATCGGTGGCGTCGTGTTTCCGCTCTCGAAGTTCCCGGACGGCGTCCGGCGAATGTCCGAGCAGCTGCCGATCACCGCGCTGTCCGACGGCCTGCGAGCGGTGTTTCGCGACGGCGGCACCGTGTCCGCGCACGACTGGCTCGTCCTCGCCGGCTGGGCAGTGGCCGCGCTCACGGCGGCCGCCGCGACGTTCCGCTGGGAGTAACGAACGCGTCGCCACGCCGAACGGGTGATGTGACTAAACCCATATGGACCATTGGGACTAGACCACGTAAGTTCCGAAATATCGGGCAGACGGGACCGTTCTGGCCCAAGGGGGAAGTCGGCGGCGGGGGTCGCCGGCTAGGAACATGGGGGTGGGTTCATGCTCATCAGACTCGCAACTGCCGCAATCGCGGGCGCCATCGCTGTGACTGGGATGCTCACAGCTCCACCGGCATCTGCCGGGGTCGTCGACAACGTCCTCTGCAATGCCGTGGGCAGGACACTCGTGACGCAATCAGGTGGCAACGTGGTGATCACGGTCAAGGGCTTGGGGCGGTGCTCGACCGGCGACGGCTTCGGGCCCTACCTGATGGCTCTCAGCGGCACCGGCAGCGCTAACGGCGACGGAAACTGCAACGGCGGCCTCCCGGTCGCGTCGGCGCTCAACATCAACGTGCACCTGAACATGGTGAGTGTCGTCAGCACGACCAAGAAGCGCCAGTTCGACCTCATCTGGAAGTTGCCCGTGACGACGTTCCCACGCATCGCCGAGTTCACGGTCCGCGAGGCCGGGCAACCCATCAGGGGTGCCGGCGCCATTCTGACCGGCAAGACCGTGTGCGAGGGCGACCAAAATTCCACTGCTTCGACGTTCGACTTCGATTTCATCCACTCGATCAACCTCTGACCGCAGCCCACCCCACTCAGGGGGCCGGATTCGTCCGGTCCCCTGAGTGTTTTGGCATCTAGAGCAAGGAAGCAGCGCCGAGTACGTCGAGCGACACCGGATCGACCGCGGACAGGCGACCAAAGCCCAGTGCGACAACGGCATCCCCGACCGGAACGAACCGCTGGACCTGGCCGCCCTCGACGAGGCGCCCTGCGGCGCTGACCCCCGACGGTGTGACGGCGATGCTCGTCGCAACGCTTCCGTCCTCGCTCATCAGCGGCAACAAGGCGAGCCGCTTGGACGGCAGGTAGGTGAAGGCGTGACTGTCGCCCTCGACGTCACTCCATCCCCGTCCCAGGTCGAGCGAGTCAACCTTTCGTGGATGAGCGGGATCGCGTACGTCGAACAACGTTGCCTTTGCGTTTTCGATGCGACCCATCGTGTCGGCCTCGTGACCGACCCCGAGCAACAGGCCGTCACCCACCGGGTGCAGGTACGCCGAATAGCCGGTGATCTTCAACTCGCCGAGCAGCCGCGGCGCCGTCGGCTTCGTCACATCCAACAGATACAACGGATCCGTCTGCCGGAACGTCACGACCGCAGCGAGGTTGCCGAGCCAGCGCACGGCGAACACTCGCTCGCCCCGCCCCAAGCCACCGACCCGTCCGACGCGCACCAACTTCGAGCTCTGCTCCGCGAGGATCGTGACCAACGACTCACTCGTGTCCGCTCGGGCCGGCGCATCACCTTCACCGGGAGGTGGTACGACGGAGCCTCGGGTGCTGGCGACGCGCAGGAAACCGTTCTGCTCACTCATCGACCACTGTGACAACAGGGTCCCGGTCACCGAACCGGATCCGGCGTACTTCGCCTGCTTGCCGTCGCTGATGTTGAACGCGTGGATCTGGGTGTTCGCCGCCGAGCCCCACGTGGTCGTCGCGACGTATAAACGATTGGCCGATGCGTAGACGATGCCCCCGCTGGCTACGACCCCCGCCGAACGACCCTTCGTGAAGGGCGAGCTGGCAGTGATGTCAACAGGCTGGACGGTCAACAACTGCGATCCCGACAACGTCGTTGGGTGACGCACCGCGGAACAGGACATCACCGTGTCGTCAGTTACTACAGCGCCACTGCTGTCGCGCACCGTGCGCTTCGGGAGCAGCGATCCGGACGGCGGCTCGATGCGCTTGCGGCTCGCCGGCTGCGACTCACTGACGACCCACGCGACGCTGCCGACCTGGCGCGCGGTCAGCACCGAGCCGGTCACGTCCTGGCTCGCCACTACGCGCGGTGCTCGCGCATCAGCGAGATCGATGATGACGAGACGGCTACGACCGTCATGCGGGCGTGGCGCAATGGACCCCGACGTGGTGCCCTCCGGGGTTCCCGGAGAGATGCCTGCACCGCTGTCTACCGCGATCCCCTGCTGCGACGTCAGCACCAGCGCACGATCACCAGCGAGCAGCAGGGAACTCGCAGCTCCGTCAAGCGCAAGGCGACCGACGACGCGAGGTGTGTGGTTGTGCAGCTCAGCGATCCAGAGCCCGCGGCCTTGGGTGATCCCGACGATGTGCCGACCGTCGGTCTTGACCTGGTCCGGCTCGTCGACGCCGGCCTCTTGCACATTGGTCCCGGTCGCCGAGCTACCGACCGCGTTGTCGGCGGCTGCCTTGCCTGGAGACGCCTGCGGCGCAAGCGCCGAGGCGCTGGTACCGGTCGTGGTTGCGACCCGTCCGGCCGTCGGTACGGCGACGCCGGGCGCGCTGTTAACGAAGCCCTCGGTGGCGGCGTAGGAGCTGCTCTCCTTGGCCGCCGCGCGGTCCACCCACTGCTGCAGCTGCGCGCAGTTGTCGAAGGCCGGCAACGCCGCCGCTGCTGCGGGCCGGGCGACCATCCCGTCGACGACCGCACCGCCACCGACGACGACCGCGACCACCCCGCTCAGCAGCAGGGCCCGACGCCCTATCCCCCGGTCGTTAGCCGCCATGCCGACCTCCCAGACGTCCGACGCGTTCACGGCTTGGACGCGCCACGGCCGCATTCGGTTGTGTCGACGACCCGAAAAGCTGGCTACCTGCCGGTGAGAGACTGGCTCCCCCCATGAAGATCACGCCGGACCGCTTCCGCGCCATCGCGCTCGTCGCGTTGGTGGCGATGTGCGGCATCGTCGTCACGGGCGGCGCGGTGCGCGTGACCGGCTCGGGGCTGGGCTGCTCGGACTGGCCCAACTGCGAGCCCGGCCAAGTGGTCCCCAAACTCGGCTACCACCAGTGGATCGAGTACGGCAACCGGCTGGTCAGCGTGGTCGTCGTCATCGTTTCGCTGCTCGCCGTGATCGCCGCATTGCTCCGTACGCCGCGGCGGCGGGACCTGACCTGGCTGTCGGCCGGCCTCGTGGGTGGCGTCCTCGGCCAGGTCGTGCTGGGCGGCATCACGGTCTACTACGACCTGAAACCGCCGCTGGTCATGGCGCACTTCCTGCTGTCGATGGTGCTCGTGCTCGATGCCGCCGTGCTGCACTGGCGCAGCGGTCAGGTCGACGGTGTCCGGCGTCGCGTCGTACGTCGCGAGGTGCGGGTGCTGACGTCAGCGGTGGTAGCTGTCGCCGCCGGCGTGCTCGTCCTCGGCACGATCGTCACCGGCACAGGACCGCACTCGGGCGATGAGAAACACGCTGCGCGATTCGGCTTCGACCTACGCAATGTGACGCAAGCACACTCGGACGCCGTCATGCTGATCGTCGGGTTGACGCTGGCCCTCGGCCTGCTCATCGCGGCAACGGGCGCGTGGGGATCAATGCGCCGTCACTACACCGCGATAGTGGCGGTGATGCTCGCGCAGGTCACCGTCGGGTTCACGCAGTACGCCCTGCACCTGCCGGCCGCGCTCGTCGAAGTGCACATCCTCGGCGCGACACTGTTCTGGTTGGCCGCCGTACGCCTGGACCTCGCCACTCGAATGCCCGCGTCGCTTGTCAGTCAACCGGCGTTCTCGCCATCGGCTACCGCAGTGGATGCGACGGTTTGATCATCGTTGACGCCGCCAACGTCATCGGCTCACGGCCGACCGGTTGGTGGCGTGACCGGGCAGGTGCGGCACAGAAGTTCGTCGAGCAAATCCGAGTCGCCGCCGCCGCCGGTCAACTCGAACCTCCGGTCGTCGTCGTCCTGGAAGGCGCTGCCCGCAAGGGTGCTGAGGAGAGCAGTGTCGATGGTGTCCGAGTCCTGCACGCATCGGGCAGTGGGGACGACGCGATCGCCGCGTTGGCGGCGGAAGCCGAGGAGCCTGTCGTCGCGGTGACCGCCGACCGAGAGCTACGCGAGCGCGTCCGCCGGGTGGGCGGCCGCAGCGTCGGGCCGTCCTGGCTCTACGAGCGGATCTAGATCAAGGCCGCGACAGCCACCGCACCGAAGACCACGGTCAGGTAGCTGATCGACAGCCGGAACAGGCGCATCGGATGTACGCCGCTGCCCCGACGAGCCGCGAGATGTAGTCGGTGCGCCTCAGCGAGGAACACGACGCCGCACGCGCCGGCCAGCACCGGGTAGACCCAGCCCGTCGAGGCCACCGGCCACAAGAGCAGTGACGCGCCGACCATGAGGTAGCTGTAGAGCACGATCCGCCAGGCCACGACTCGTTCCTCGGCGACAACCGGCAGCATCGGAACACCTGCGGCCGCGTAGTCGTCTTTGAACCGCATGGCGAGCGCCCAGAAGTGCGGCGGCGTCCAGAAGAAGATGACCGCGAACAACACCAGCGGGGCCCACGAGAGCCGACCGGTCACCGCGGCCCAACCGATGAGCACCGGCATGCAGCCCGCGGCGCCGCCCCAGACGATGTTCTGCGGCGTATGCCGCTTGAGCCCCAGCGTGTAGCCGAACACGTAGAAGGAGATCGCCGCGAGCGCCAAGCCGGCCGTCAGCCAGTTGGTCGCGAACCCGAGCAGCAACGTCGAGACCACGGCGAGGGCCACGCCCGAGACCAGCGCCTCGCCCGGCCGGATCGTCGCGGTCACGAGCGGACGACGCTCGGTCCGATGCATGACAACGTCGATGTCACGGTCCAGGTAGCAGTTCAGCGTGTTCGCACTGCCGGCAGCGAGCGTGCCTCCGACGAGAGTGACGACAAGCAGGCCGACTCCCGGGACGCCGCGTTCCGCCAGCAGCATCGTCGGCACCGTCGTCACCAACAGGAGTTCGATGATCCGGGGCTTGGTCAGGGCGACCAGTCCCCGAACGACAACACCGGCGGACCGGCGTACCGGCACGCGGGAGTCCAGCGCCGGAGCGCTGCTAGAGAGGGTCGTCACAGCGCCTGTAACTCTAGTGGTCTGGCCCCCGGTAGCCGCGCCACCCGGGGGTACGCTCCCGATGATCGCGAACCCGCCGCGAGAGGAGCGCCGGACTGTGACCACCCGGCAGCAAGCCACGTCGACCGACCTCGAGTGGACCGACCTCGACGATGCCGTCGTCAATGTCATCCGCGGACTGGCGATGGACGCCGTCGAAGCCGCCGGAGAGGGGCACCCCGGCACCGCGATGAGTCTCGCGCCGGCGGCCTACCTGCTCTACCAGCGGCTGCTGCGACACGACCCGACGGACCCGAACTGGATCGGGCGTGACCGCTTCATCCTGTCCTGCGGGCACTCCAGCCTGACGCTGTATATACAGCTCTACCTCTCCGGCTATGGGCTCACGCTGGACGACCTCAAGCAGTACCGGCAGTGGGGCAGCCTGACCCCGGGGCACCCCGAGTACGGCCACACGCTCGGTGTCGAGACGACGACCGGTCCGCTCGGGCAAGGCGTCGGCAACGCGGTGGGCATGGCGATGGCGGCGCGACGCGAGCGGGGCCTGTTCGATCCCGACCCTGCGATTGGCGAAAGCGTCTTCGACCACACCATCTGGTGTTTTGCCTCTGATGGCGACATCGAGGAGGGCATCCAGGCCGAAGCGGGGAGCCTCGCCGGGCACCAACAGCTCGGCAACCTCGTGCTGCTGTACGACGACAACCACATCTCGATCGAGGGTGACACGCGCGTCGCCCTGTCCGAGGACGTCGGCAAGCGCTACGAGGCCTACGGCTGGCACGTGCAGCATGTCGATGACGTCCGCGACGTGCCCGCGTTGTACGCCGCGATGACGGCGGCCCGCGACGAGCGCAGCCGGCCGAGCTTGGTGATCGTTCGCTCGATCATCGCCTGGCCGGCTCCGCACGCGCAGAACACCGGCAAGGCGCACGGTTCCGCGCTCGGCGCGGACGAGGTTGCCGCGACCAAGAAGATCCTTGGCCTCGATCCCGACCGCGCGTTCTACGTGCCGGACGACGTGCTCGGCCATGCCCGCGAGGTTGTCGACCGCGGCCGCGCACTGCACGCAGATTGGCAAGCCCAATTCGAAGCGTGGGCCAAAGGCAACCCGGATCGTTCCCGCGAGCTGATCCGCATGCAGGAACGCCGGCTGCCCGAAGGATTCCGCGCGGCCATCCCAACCTTCGAAGCCGGCAAGTCGATGGCAACACGCAAAGCGTCCAGCGAAGTCATCAACGCGATCGCGCCGATCCTGCCGGAGTTCTGGGGTGGCTCTGCCGACCTGGCTGAGAGCAACAACACCACCATCGAAGGCGCTGAGGACTTCCTGCCGGAGGCACATGGCGGCTCGCCGTACGGCCGGGTCCTGCATTTCGGTATCCGCGAGCACGCGATGGGCGCGACGATGAACGGCATCGCGCTGCACGGCCCGACCCGTGTCTTCGGCGGCACGTTCCTCGTCTTCAGCGACTACATGCGCCCCTCGGTGCGCCTCGCCTCACTGATGAAGATCCCCGTCGTCTACGTCTGGACGCACGACTCGATCGGCCTCGGCGGAGACGGACCCACGCACCAACCGGTTGAGCACCTCGCGGCGTTGCGTGCCATCCCCGGGCTGCACGTGGTGCGGCCGGCCGATCCCAACGAGACCGCGATCGCGTGGCGGAACATCATCGAGCGGGCCGACGCACCGACTGGGCTGTGTCTCAGCCGGCAGAACGTCCCGACGATCGACCGGTCTCAACCAGGGTTCGCGGCCGCCGAGGGCGTCGTACGCGGCGCTTATGTCTTGGCCGAGGCGAGCACCGGACGGCCGGACGTGATCCTCATCTCCAGCGGTTCCGAGGTGTCGATCGCGCTCGAGGCACGCGAGTTGCTCGAGGCCGAAGGCACGCCGACGCGTGTGGTGTCGATGCCGTGTCGCGAGTGGTTCGAGGAACAGGACTCGTCGTACCGCCAGTCCGTCCTTCCTCCGCAGGTCCGCGCCCGGGTATCGGTCGAGGCCGCGGTTGCCTTGGGGTGGCGTGACTTCGTCGGTGATGTCGGGGAGTGTGTGAGCCTCGAGCACTACGGCGCGTCCGCGCCGTACCAGGTCATCTACGAGCAGTTCGGTTTCACTCCAGCGAATGTCGTAGCAGCAGCACACGCGAGCCTCTCCCGCGCGGCAGGAATCAAGGGCTCCACCACCGGAAACTGACAGGAGCAACATGTCCGACCCCCTGGCCCAGCTCTCGGAAGCCGGCGTCTCGGTCTGGCTCGATGACCTCAGCCGCGACCGACTCCGCACCGGCAACCTCGGCGACCTCATCCGTGACCGCCATGTTGTCGGCATCACGACAAACCCGAGCATCTTCCAGAAGGCGATCAGCGAGAGCGACTCGTACGATCCGCAGATCCACGACCTCGCCGTACGCGGCGTCAGTGTCGACGAGGCACTGCGGATGCTGACCGGATTCGACGTTCGGTGGGCCGCCGAGATCCTGCGGCCCGTCTACGACGCGACCGCCACGGTCGACGGCCGAGTGTCGATCGAGGTCGACCCCCGATTGGCGTACGAGACGGAGAAGACGACAGCCGAGGCACGTGGACTGTGGTGGCTGGTCGACCGACCCAACATCTTCATCAAGATTCCGGCGACCCTGCCCAGCCTGCCCTCGATCAGCCAGTCGTTGGCCGAGGGCATCAGCGTCAACGTGACGCTGATCTTCGGCTTGCAGCGGTACGCCGAGGTCATCGACGCATTCTTCGAGGGCATGGAACGCGCCCAAGCGGCCGGCCATGAGCTGTCGACCATCGGCTCGGTCGCATCGTTCTTCGTCTCCCGCGTCGACAGCGAGGTCGACAAGCGACTGGACAAGATCGGTACACCGGAGGCCAAGGCGCTCAAGGGCAAGGCCGCCATCGCCAACGCACGTCTCGCCTACGAGGTCTACGAGCAGAAGTTCTCGACGGAGCGGTGGACGAAGCTGGCTCAGGCGGGTGCGCGACCGCAGCGGCCGCTGTGGGCGTCGACGTCGACCAAGGATCCGGCGTACGAAGACACCATGTACGTCACTGAGCTGGTCGCACCCGGCACCGTCAACACGATGCCGGAGAGCACCCTGCAGGCGACGTTCGACCACGGCGTCATTCCGAGCGACAGCGTTCGCGGGCACTACGAGGACGCTCGACACGTCCTGCAGAAACTCGAAGAGCTCGGGATCTCGTATGACGATGTCGTGCGGGTCCTGGAAGATGAGGCCGTCGAGAAGTTCACCACCTCCTGGACTGAGCTCATCGAGGTCATCGAGAAGCAGTTGCAGGAGAAAGCATCCGGGTGAGGGTCGAGCCCCTCCCCAACCCGCTGCGGGACCCGCGGGACCGACGCCTCCCCCGGATCCCGGATCCGTGTGCGCTTGTCGTCTTCGGTGTCACGGGTGACCTGGCACGCAAGAAGCTCATCCCTGCGGTCTATGACCTGGCCAATCGCGGGCTGCTACCGCCGGGATTCGTTTTGGTCGGCTTCGCTCGCCGTGACTGGGAGGCCGGCGACTTCGAGGAAGTGGCACGCAAAGCGGCCGAGGCGCACTCCCGCACCGAGTTCCGGGAGGACGTGTGGCAGCGCCTTGCTAACTCCATCCTCTTCGTGCAGGGGTCGTTCGACGACGACGAGGCGTTCGACAAGCTGTGCTCAACCCTCGTCGAGCTCGAGGATTCGCACGGCATCGAGGGAAACGCCGCGTTCTACCTGTCGATCCCGCCGGACATGTTCCCCGTCGTGCTCAAGCAGATGGCACGCACCGGCCTGGCAGACAACAAGCAACGCGGTGGCTGGCGTCGGGTCGTCGTCGAGAAGCCGTTTGGTCACGACGTGGAATCCAGTCGCGAGCTAAACGCGCTCGTCGACAACGTGTTCACTGCGCAGGATGTCTTCCGCATCGACCACTACCTCGGCAAAGAGACCGTGCAGAACATGTTGGCGCTGCGGTTCGCCAACACGCTGTTCGAGCCGATCTGGAACTCCCACTTTGTCGACTCCGTCCAAATCACGATGGCGGAAGACGTCGGCATCGGATCCCGCGCCGAGTTCTACGACGAGAACGGCGCCGCGCGCGACGTACTCCAGAACCACCTGCTGCAGTTGCTGGCGCTGACGGCGATGGAGGAACCGGTGGCGTTCGGTGCCGAGGAGATTCGCACCGAGAAGGTCAAGGTTCTCGGTGCGATCTCGCTGCCAGACGACAAAGAGCACTTCGCCGTACGCGGCCAGTACGAGCAAGGGTGGCTCGCCGGTCAACGCGTGGCTGGTTACCTCGAGGAGAAGGGTGTGCCGGCGGGTTCGACGACCGAGACATTCGCCGCGGTCCGTCTCGGCATCGAGACCAGACGATGGGCCGGAGTGCCGTTCTATGTCCGCACCGGCAAGCGACTCCCCCGACGCGTCACTGAGATCGCTGTGATCTTTGGCAAGGCTCCGCACCTGCCGTTCGCCGACACGGACACGACCGAGCTGGGCCACAACCAGCTAGTCGTTCGCGTCCAACCGGATGAGGGCGTCACGCTTCGCTTCGGTTCGAAGGTGCCGGGCAGCTCGATGGAGGTCCGCGACGTGTCGATGGACTTCTTGTACGGCGAGGCGTTCACCGAGTCGTCTCCCGAGGCCTACGAGCGGCTGCTGCTCGACGTGCTGCTCGGTGACAAGACGCTGTTCCCCGACCACGCCGAGGTCGAGCTGTCCTGGGGTGTCATCGACCCGCTCGAGGAGTACTGGGCCGGCAAGAAGCCCTACCGCTATCGCGCCGGCGAGTGGGGTCCGAAAGAAGCCGACGAGATGCTGGCCCGCGAAGGCCGCGCCTGGCGACGGCCATGACATCCCCACCTACGCGCCGTCGAGACGTCGCTAGTGGGGCCCCGCTGACGTCCCCACTGCGGGCCGTCGGCACGTCCCTGGTGGGAGCCCCATGAGCACAACACTGTGGGACACCACCGGCACCGACGTCGTCAACGCGCTGATTGCCGAACGCCGTAACAGCGGCGCGGTCGCCTCCGGTGCCGCGCTGTCGCTGATCGTGGTCGTGGACGAGAAGCGCGTGCCAGAAGCCGAGTTAGCGGCCACCACCGCTGCTGCGCAGCATCCGTGCCGGCTGCTGATCGTCGTACGCCGCAAGCTCGAAGCCGATGACCGGCTCGACGCCGAGGTGGCCGTCGGCGGACGCCTCGGTCCGACCGAAGCCGTCGTCATGCGCATATATGGCCGGCTGACTCTGCACGCGGAGTCCGTCGTACTCCCCCTACTCGCTCCCGACGCACCGGTGGTGACGTGGTGGGTCGGCGAGCCGCCGGACAAGATTGCCTTCGACCCGCTCGGTGTGTTGGCGGGCCGTCGTGTCACTGACTGCGCGGCAGCCGCCGACCCGTTGGCCGCGTTGCGCGAACGAGCGCAGGACTTCGCGCCGGGCGACACAGACCTTGCGTGGTCACGGACAACACCGTGGCGCTCGCTACTCGCATCGGCGTTCGATGCGACGTCGGGCGGCGAACGTCCGCGCGCGCAGACCATCCGTATCGCGTCGGATGAGGGGAACCCGAGTGCCGCGCTGCTCGGCGGCTGGCTCGGCAAGCGATTGCAGGCAGCCGTGACACTCGAGGCGTCGAAGGGCCCCGGCGTCACCGAGGTCAGGGTCTCCTGCGGCGATGGAGTCGAGCTCGCGATCACCCGGCCGGATGGACGGTCCGCGACACTCATTCGCACCGGGCAGCCGGACCGCACCTTGCCGTTGGCTCGACGGGGGTTGGGTGACCTGCTCGCTGAGGAGCTGCGCCGGATCGAGGTCGATGCGGTGTACGCCGAGTCGCTCGCTGCCGCGACGGACACGGACGAAGATCTGGCCGCTCGGCCCGGGGAGCGCACTCACATCTGGCGCGACCCAGCCGAACGCGCAGCCGCTGGCGAGCCGACTCCCGCCGGAGCAGGCGCCAGTTCGTGAGCACCCCCGAGGTCATCGTCCATCGCGACGCCGACCTGCTCGCTGACGCCGTTGCGGCTCGGCTTGTCACTCGACTCGTGGATGCGCAGGCCGCGGCCGGCACGGCGTCCGTCGTACTCACCGGCGGCGGGATCGGAACGGCAGTGCTGGCGCACCTCCGCGACAGCCCGGCCCGGGACGCGATCGACTGGCGACGGCTGGATGTGTGGTGGGGGGACGAGCGGTTCGTCCCGACCGGTGACCCTGAGCGCAATGAGACCGGCGCCCGGAGCGCCCTGCTCGACCACGTCGAGGTCGACCCGGCGCGCGTTCATCCGATGCCGGGCCCGGACGGACCCGACGGGCCCGACCCGGAAGCTGCCGCGCGCCGCTACGTCGCTGAGCTCGCCGCAGCGGCCCGCCCGGAGGACCACGGACCGGTGCCGTCGTTCGACGTACTCCTGCTCGGCGTTGGCCCCGACGGACACATCGCGTCACTCTTTCCGGAGCTGCCCGCGGTCTACGACGTGCGCCCCGTCGTCGCCGTGCGGGGTGCGCCGAAGCCGCCGCCAATCCGGTTGACGTTGACGTTCACTGCGATCAACGCGGCGCGTGAGGTGTGGTTGATTGCCAGCGGTAACGAGAAGGCAGGCGCCGTGCGGATGGCGTTGTCGGGTGCGGGACCCGTGCAGGTTCCCGCCGCCGGCGCGCACGGCCGCGCGCGCACGCTGTGGCTATTGGACAGGCCTGCTGCTGCCGAACTCCCGCGCAATCTCTCGCGCGCCGCCTCCCCCTGAGCGACTCGGAGAGCTCCACAAAACGGGGGTCTGAACAGTCACGCCGTCATCACAGGTGGCCTACAGGAAGCTCACATGTGCGGACGGCACTCTGCGTGTAGTTACCCGCATTAGAGGAGCGCCAGCATGAACGATCACGAACCAACAATCCCCGACGACATGGCCAAGCAGGCACGCTGGCCCAGCGCCCGGCGATTGCTGTCGACCAACAGAAGTCGATGGATCGTGGCCGCTGCGGTGCTCTGTGCGGCGATCGGAGTACCCGTCGGTCTCGCCATATCCCCCTCGGCAACAGCAGGGCACGTCGTTTCCACGGGCCCCGCCGGCGGCCTCGGATCCGGCGGCGCGGGTTCCAACGCTCGGTCCGGTCCGGCCGCTGGCGGAACAGCCGGCACGGTCGGCAGCGTGTCCACCTCAGGCTTCACGCTGTCGACATCAGCGGGTCAGCAGGTGACCGTCAACGAGGCGTCCTCCACGACGTACCAGAAGGGGACGAGCGCGACCGCGGCGAGTGCCATTGCAACGGGCCAATCTGTTCTCGTCCTCGGGACGGTCAGTGGCACGACCATCACGGCCGCGCAGGTCATCGTGCAGCCGACTGGCGACAGCGGATCTGCGGCTTCCTCGGCCACAACCGTGGTCCCCTTCCAGCGCGGTGCACCAACCACGTCAAAACAGGTCGGTCAGATCCCGGCGACCTACAGTCAGGGATCGGGAACGATCGTCAGCGGAACGGCAGCGAATCAGGCGACGGAAGCGGCGCTGGCCGCCTACCCGGGAGGCATCGTTGACCGTGTGGTGAAGCTGAGCAGCGGTGAGTACGAGGCCCACACCATCGGCGTCAACTGGCCGCACCACATCTTCGTCGGCCAAGACTTCACGGTCATCGGCGCCAACTAGTCGCCGAGGTAGACACGCATGACCGGGTCGGCGGACAACTCCGGTTCCAGTTGGTCAGCGGGCGCGGAGCTTCTCCAGCGCTTCGCTGAGGATCGCGTCGCCGTCGGCGTCGTTGCGCCGCTCCCGCACGTAGGCGAGATGGGTCTTGTAGGGCTCGTTGCGCGGCGGATCGGGCGGCGCTTGCCGGTCACGCCCCGCCGGGAAGCCGCAGCGGGGGCAGTCCCAGCTGTCGGGGATGGCCGCATCGGCGGCGAACGACGGTCGAGTCTCATGGAGGTTGGCGCACCAGAAGGAAACGCGCCGCCGTGGCGCTGAGTCTCCTCGCTCTGCTTCCCCCATCGGACCTGCGCCGACCCGGCTTCCGCGGATCGCGTTGCCACCTGCCACGAGCGCCCACTCCTGAACGTCAGCGAACCAAGCCGCCGAGCGCGGCCCTAGATGTTGTCGGTGAGGCCATTCTACGGCCTCGAGGTGAACTCCTGCTCCTACCTAACGAGTGAGGCGGATGTCACAACCTCACTTGTGCTTGAGCAACAGCCCCAACCCGATGATGGATGCGAACCAGACAACGCCGCAGAAGATGGTCAGCCGGTCGAGGTTCTTCTCCACCACTGAGGACCCACCCAGCGATGAGGACATGCCACCGCCGAACAGGTCGGATAGGCCGCCACCCTTCCCGCGGTGCAACAGGACGAGCACAACCAGTAACAGGCTTGTCACGATGAGCACGACCGACAGAACCGCTTCCATCAGATGACAGCTCGCTCTTCCGGGAAATGGCAGGACACGTAGTGGCCCGGCGCCAGCTCGGCGAGCGGTGGCTTTACCTCACCGCAGATGTCCTGAGCCTTCCAGCACCGGGTGTGGAACGGGCAGGCCGGCGGCGGGTTCAACGGGCTTGGGACGTCGCCTGTCAGCAGGATGCGCTCGCGCTTCTGCTCCTTGTTGGGGTCGGGGATCGGCACCGCCGACAACAAGGCATGCGTGTACGGGTGCATCGCGTGCTCGTAGAGATTGACCCGGTCGGCCATCTCCATGATCTGGCCGAGGTACATGACCGCGACGTTGTCGCAGATGTGCCGCACCACGGACAGGTCATGGGCGATGAACACGTAGGTGAGCCCGAATTGCTCCTGCAGATCCTCGAGCAGGTTGATGACCTGGGCCTGGATCGAGACGTCGAGAGCGGAGACCGGCTCGTCGCAAATGATGAGCTTGGGTCGCAGGGCAAGCGCGCGCGCGACGCCGATGCGTTGGCGTTGCCCGCCGCTGAACTCGTGTGGGTAGCGGTTGTAGTGCTCAGGGTTCAACCCGACGATCTCGAGCAGTTCTTGTACGGCGGCCTTGACGCCCTTCTCGGTCTTGATGCCCTGCAGGCGGAACGGCGCGCCCACGATGGTTCCGATGTTGTGTCGCGGGTTCAGGGAGGAGTAGGGATCCTGGAAGATCATCTGGATGTCGCGGCGGATCGGTCGCATCTGCCGGGCGTTCAGGTGGGTGATGTCGCGACCGTCGAAGACCACCGTGCCGGATGTCGCGTCGAGCAAGCGCGCGATGACGCGGCCCGTCGTCGATTTGCCGCAGCCGGTCTCACCGACGATGCCGAACGTCTCGCCGGGCTTGAGATTGAGCGAGACACCGTCCACGGCGCGGACCTGGCCAACCGTTCGCTGGAAGACGATTCCGCGCGTGACCGGGAAGTACTTCCGGAGGTCGGTTACTTGGAGAAGTGCATCGCCGTCCTGCGGCATCCCCTGGGGGGCTGCAGGATTCGCCTGCTGTGTTCCCGCCACTCGGCCTCTCCCAGGTGCAGGCACACCAGTGTGCCCCTCGAATATCGTCGGTCAGACTACTCGCCGGTGGCCTGCGACGGGACCGATGGAGTGGCCCGTGGCGCCCCTTAGAGGTTGGGCTTGATCTCCTCCTGGAAGAACTTGACCCGGTCCTCGTGCGCCAGGTGGCAGGCGACCTTGTGCCCGGGCGTCGCCTCCCGAAGCAGGGGGCGCTCCTGTTGAGAGCGTCCGTTGTTCTTGACCTCGTACGTGCACCTGGGGTGGAAGGAACAGCCAGACGGCACATTGATCAGGCTGGGGGGTGAGCCCGGGATGGGCCTGAGCCGGTCCTCGCGAACCCGGTCGAGGCGGGTCATCGAGCTGAGCAGCCCCCAGGTGTAGGGATGCTCCGGGTTGTAGAAGATGTCCGACACCGAGCCGTACTCCATGACCTGGCCGGCGTACATGACGAGCACGTCCTCAGCGACCTCCGCGACAACACCCAGGTCGTGGGTGATGAGGATCACCGCTGAGTTGAACTCTTCGCGCAGGTCGTTGAGCAGGTCGAGAATCTGCGCCTGCACGGTCACGTCGAGGGCGGTGGTCGGCTCGTCCGCGATAAGCAACGCCGGGTCACACGACAACGCCATGGCGATCATCGCGCGCTGCCGCATACCGCCGGAGAACTGGTGCGGATAGTCGTCAACACGCCGGTCAGGCTGCGGAATACCCACCCGCTTGAGAAGCTCGATCGCGCGGGTGTGAGCTTCCTTTTTCGAGACGTCGTGGTGAACGCGATATGCCTCGGCGATCTGCCAACCCACGGTGTAGTAGGGATGCAGGCTCGACAGCGGGTCCTGGAAGATCATCGCGACCTTGTTACCGCGCAGTTTCCGCATGTCCTCCGCAGGCAACGTGACGAGCTCCTGCCCATCCAGCCAGATCTCACCGGACATCCGCGCATTGCGCGCGTTGTAGATCCCGAGGATGCCGAGGCTCGTGACGCTCTTGCCCGACCCTGACTCACCGACGATTCCCAGGGACTGCCCGCGCTCGAGTTTGAACGACAACCCATCGACCGCCTTGACGAGCCCGTCATCGGTCGGGAAGTGAATCTTCAGATCGCGAACTTCGAGGAACCCCGTGCCTGGCGTGCCAGGAGCGACCGATTCCTGCTCGGCGTCATGTTGCTTGTTGGCGAGAACCTCGGCCTTGGATTGCTTCGGGCTCATGTGTAGCGCACCCGCGGGTCGACGACGGCGTACAGCAGATCCACGATGAGGTTGGCCAGCAGGATGAAGAAGGCTGCGAACAACGTGACGCCCAAGATGACTGGGAGATCACGCCGGAACACGCCGTCGACGGACATCTTGCCGATGCCGGGGAAACCGAAGGTGTACTCGGTGAGGATCGCGCCACCGAGCAGACCGCCCACGTCGAGACCAAAGATCGTGACGATCGGGGTCAGCGCTGCCCGCAGCCCGTGCCGGCCAATCACACGGGACTCCTTCAGCCCCTTGGCCCGGGCTGTGCGGATGTAGTCCTCGCCCATCGTCTCGAGCATCCCGGAGCGAGTCAGTCGCGCATACAGCGCCGCATAGAGAAACGCGAGCGCGACCCAGGGCAGGATCAGATTGGACGCCCAGCTAATGGGGTTGTCCAGGAACGGCGCGTAATGCACGTTGTTGAAGATGTGCCACTGGTAACTAAACAGCTTCAGCATGACCAGGCCGGTGAAATAGATCGGCAGGGAGACGCCGGCCAGGGCGATGCCCATCGACAATCGGTCGAACCACGAGCGTTTCTTCAAGGCACTGATGATGCCGACACCGACGCCGGTGATCAGCCAAAGGATCGCCGCTCCGATGGCCAGCGAGAAGGTGACCGGCATGGCTTCCTTCAGTTCCGTCCATACCGGGCGGTCGTTGACGAAGGAGTAGCCGAAGCACGGCGCTGGGCAGTGCTCGGTCCCTGATCCGGACACGAAGTCACGGCCGACGACGATGCCCTTCATGAAACTGCCGTACTGCACGAAGAACGGCTTATCGAGACCGAGTTTCTTCTCGACATCCGCGACCGCCGCCGGTGTCGGCGACTTGCCCGCGAACAGCACAGCCGTGCTCTGTCCGGTGAACTTCGGGACAGCAAAGAAGATGCTGAACGTCAAGAAGCTCACCACGATGAGCAAGACGAAGAGCAGTAGCACGCGCCGGATCACGTATCTGATCACTTATTCCGGCGCCGTGGCCGGCGGGGAGTCCCCGCCGGCCACGGTCGCCTTCACCTGCCTTTGCTGCTTGGTGCGGTAGGCACGTGCGTCAGAGGACGCCGAGTGCCTGGTAGTCGTACATGCCGAACGCTGCAGTGACATAGATGTTCTTCAGCCTGCTGCTGTGGAGCAGCAGAGCCTTGTCATACAGGTATGGCACCTCGGCGGCTTCTTCCATGACCGCCTTGTCAACGTCTCCCCAGAGCTTCGCAGCATCCGTTGCACTGGTCGCTGCGTTGGCCTGGTCGATGAGACCGTTGACCTTCTGACTGTTCAACTCGGCGTAGTTCGAGTTGCCCTGCGCCTTGATTGCACGGCCGTCCACGATCTGGCTGAAGAAGCCATAGCCAGTCGGGAAGTCCGCACCCCAACCCGCAACCATGATTCCGAAGCCCTTGGACTTGTTGGTTGCAGGCGCACCGATGAACTGGCTGTAGTAGCTAGCCGGGTCACCAGCTTCGATGGTCACCTTGATGCCGACCCGCTTCAACGCGTTCTGGAGTGCTTCGGCAACGGGTGGGCCCTTGCCGGCGTTGGTGGTGGTCAGCTTCGTGCTGAATCCGTTCGGCTTGCCACAGTTCGTGAGGGCCTCGCGAGCCTTGGCGAGGTCACCACGGTGGTCGGCACCGTTCGGATACAGATCGAACGAGGTGTAACCCTGGATGTTCGGGTTCAACATGGTGGTTGCAACTGCGCCACCACCGATCGGGCCACCGCGCGCGGTCTGGATGTCGACCTTGTTGACCGCGTACTCCACGGCCTTGCGGCACTCGACGTTGTTGAACGGCGGCACGTTGACGTTGATCGCGAAGTACCGCGTGAAGCCCGTGAACGGGTTGTCCGCGCGGTTCTTCAGGTTCAGGTCACGCAGCACCTTCTGCTGCGTCGCAACCTGCACGCCGGTGCCTCCTGGGTCGAGGTCGACCGTGCCGGCAACGATGCGGTTGTCAACGTCTTGAGCGTTCGAGTTGATGGTCAGCACGACCGAGTCCGGCAGCGCCTTGCGGAACGGGTCACTCGCTGCGTCCCAGTTCGTGTTGCGGACCAGGGTGATCTTCTTGCCAGGTGAGTAAGGACCAACCTTGTACGGACCACTGGCGACCGGCTTGAAGGTGTACTTCGCGCCGCCCGTCTTGGTGTTCTGGTCGTAGGCGATCGGCACTGGCGTGGTTCCCGGCATCGCAGCCAGGTAGTTGAAGTCACCGAACGGCTGGTTCAGCTTGAAGATGATCGTGTTGTCGTCCGGTGTCTCGATCGTCGACAAACCGAGCTTGTCAGCCGCCTTGTCCTTGTACGGCCCTGCATACGTCGGGCAGGCACCGGTCTTGTCGGTCTTACCGGGGCACAGGAACGTGACGAAGTACGTCGGGCCACCGTTGATGACGTCACCAGCGAAGATCCGCTCGACGCCGTACTTGATCAGCTTCGACGTGATCGCCTCGCCGTTCTCGAGCTTCAGACCCTTCTTGATCTTGTAGGTCCAGGTCTTGTTGCCGTCGGTCGGCTTGCCGGCCTCTTCAGCGAGGTCCGGAACCACGGATGCACCGTCGGGTCCAGGAACCGCCTTGTAGGCCATCAGGCCACGCGAGATGAACCGCTGCATGTTCCAGCAGAACGCGTAGTACGTGCGCGCCGGGTCCCAGTAGTCACAGTCCCCGACGGTCGCCATCTGCAGCGTCCCGCCCTTGGCGGTCGACGGGTTCACGAGCGCGTTGAGAGCGCCGTTGAACTCCGCTTTACCCGCCTTGGGTGCACCTCCGCCGCCCCCGCTGCTGCCACCACAAGCCGTGGCTACCAGCGCGAGGACCGACAGCGGGACTGCTGCTAACAGCAGCCGTTGTCGTCTCATCCTGCATTGCCCCTTTCGTTTGACTCGCTTACCTAACCGAGTGGTTGATCTGCCTAGCGATTCGCCTTCGGGTCAAGGGCGTCACGCAGCCCGTCACCGAAGAGGTTGAAGGCCATGACCGTGAGCAGCAGCGCGAGGCCGGGCACGACCATGAAGAACGGGTCGATCTGGAACCAACCTTGAGACGCAATCGACAACATGCCGCCCCAGGACGGGTTGGGCAAACGGACACCGACACCGAGGAACGAGAGTGCAGCCTCGAACAGGATGTTGACCGGGATGATCAGCGTCGCGTAGACGAGGATCGGCCCGACAAGGTTCGGCAGCAATTCCTTGAACAGGATGTGGCCCGGGCCGGCTCCGAGACTGCGGGCAGCCTCGACGTACTCCTTCTCGCGCAATGACAACGTCTGACCTCGGATGATGCGGCCGATGTATGGCCAGTTGAAGAACCCGATGATCAGAACCAGGATTGCGACGCGCGTGTTGTCGAGGCCGAGGCCCGGCAGGGAGTAGTCGGTGAGCACAGCGACGAGTGCGATGGCGAACAGCAGCAGCGGGAACGCAAGGAGGACGTCCATCAACCGGCTGATGGCCGAGTCGATGATGCCGCCGAAGTAGCCGGCCATCATGCCCATCACGACGCCGATGGCGACGGACACACCTGTCGCCAGGAACGCGATCGTGAGCGACACCCGCGCGCCATAGACGATGCGGGCGAAGACATCGCGGCCATTGACCGGTTCGACGCCGAGGATATGGGTGCTGCTGATGCCGCTGAGGTGCCCGATCGGAGTGCCGTAGTTGGGGTCGATCAGCTCGGTGTGGAACTCGGTGGGCGAGCCCCCAGTGATCTTCGTGATCAACGGCGCCAAGATCGCGACGATGACGAGGAAGAGAATGAACAGGCCGCTGCCCAACGCCAACTTGTCGCGCTTGAGCCGAAGCCAGGCGATCTGGGTGAGCGAGCGACCTTCGACTGGACCCATACCCGCGAGGACTGCCTCGGGGGTAGCTACCTGAGCCGACGAGTCAAGGTCGAGCGGTGCGGTCATCCGGGCGGCGCTGCCCTTCTCTCGGTGCGGCAGTCCCGGCATGCCGAGGCAGGGGATCACCCGACCGGCGGCAATGCGGCGCTGTGCTGCTAGGCGTGGGACTCTAGACACCTTGGCGAGCGGGTGAAAGACCGGGTAGCCCGGCGAGTCCGAGGTGTGGCCCAATCGTGACCAAGCGTTTGCGACACTGCGTCCCTAGCCGTTAGCACAGCGTTACGAAGCCGTGTCATTCGTCTCGGCGGACTCGCTCAGCCGGTAGCGCACGATTGCCGCGAACTCATCCGCATCGAGGCTCGCGCCGCCCACCAGGGCGCCGTCGACGTCGCGTCCGACCATGATCGCCGCGACGTTGTCCGCCTTCACCGATCCGCCGTAGAGGATGCGGACGGCGGCCGCCACGTCCCCGTCGTACCGCTCCTTCAGCCGGGTCCGGATCATCCCGCAGACCTCTTGGGCGTCGTCAGGAGTTGCGACTTCGCCGGTCCCGATCGCCCACACGGGTTCGTAGGCAATGACCACCCGCTTGGCCTTGTCCGTCGGCAACCCCTCGAGGCTCCCGTCGAGCTGGCGGAGCACGTGCTGGAGGTGCGCGCCCTCCTGGCGCACTTCCAGGGGCTCACCGACGCAGACGATCGGCACGATGTCCTCGGCGAAGGCGGCGCTCGCCTTGGCGGCCACCAGATCGTCGGTCTCCCCGTGGTACTGCCGCCGCTCGCTGTGTCCGACGATGACGTAACTGCAGCTCAGCTTGGCGAGCATCGAGGCAGAGATGTCGCCGGTATGCGCGCCGTTGACGTGCTCGGCGACGTCCTGGGCGCCGTACCGGATGAGGAGCTTGTCGCCGTCGACGAGCGTCTGAACGCTGCGCAGGTCGGTGTACGGCGGGTGGACCACGACCTCGACGGCGTCGTAGTCCTCGGGCGTGAGTGTGAAGGCGAGCTTCTGTACGAGGGCGATCGCCTCGAGGTGGTTGAGGTTCATCTTCCAGTTGCCCGCCATCAGCGGCTTGCGGCTGGGCTTCGCCATTACGTCACTTCTCCAGCGCTTCGAGACCGGGCAACGACTGTCCTTCGAGGTACTCCAGGCTGGCGCCGCCACCCGTCGAGATGTGACTGAATGCCGCCTCATCGAGACCGAGCTGGCGGATCGCTGCGGCCGAGTCGCCGCCGCCCACGACCGTGAACGCGTCGCGCAAGCCGGCGATCGCTTGCGCAACCCCGCGCGTGCCTTCGGCAAAAGCCGGGAACTCGAATACGCCCATCGGACCGTTCCAGAAGACCGTGGCCGCACCGGCAAGTGCGTTACGGAACCGGGCGACCGTCTCCGGACCGACGTCGAGGCCTTTCTCGCCGGCGGGAATGGCATCCGCAGAGACGACCGCGGTCGTCGCATCTGCACTGACATCGGGAGCAACGACGATGTCGACGGGGAGCACGATCTTGCCGGTGTCGAGGAACCGACGGCACGCATCGAGCTGGTCGGCCTCGAGCAGTGAGTCGCCAACCTCATGCCCCTGCGCCTTCAGGAACGTGAAGCACATCCCCCCACCCACGAGCAGCCGGTCGACTCTCGGCAGCAGGTGGTCGATCACGGCCAGCTTGTCGGACACCTTCGACCCGCCGAGGACAACGACGTACGGGCGGTCGGGGTCCTCGGTCAGGCGCTGCAGGACCTCGACCTCCCGGAGGACAAGCGGCCCGGCAGCGTGCGGAAGACGCAGCGGTACGTCGTACACGCTTGCGTGCTTGCGGTGCACGGCCCCGAACGCGTCGCCGACATAGACCTCGGCGAGTGCTGCGAGCCGGTCCGCGAATGCGCCGCGCTCGGCGTCGTCCTTGCTCGTCTCCGCAGCCTCGAAGCGCACGTTCTCAAGCAGGCCGACCTCACCGTCACGAAGCGACTCCGCCAACTTCGTGGCGGACGGGCCCGCCACGTCCTCAGCGAGGGGTACGTCGAAGCCGAGCAGCTCGCCGAGTCGTTGCGCGACCGGTGCGAGCGACAGCTCCGAACGGCGTTCCCCTTTGGGTCGACCGAGGTGCGCACAGACCACCGAGCGCGCTCCCCTGTCCGCGAGCAGGCGCAGGTCAGGGAGGGTGGCGCGGATCCGGCCGTCGTCGGTGATCTGGCCGTTATCGAGGGGGACGTTGAAGTCGGCGCGGACGAAGACCCGCTTGCCGCGGAGATCGCCGAGAGAGTCGATTGACCGCACTAGAGACGGGCGCCGACGAGCCGGGCGAGGTCGACCAATCGGTTCGAGTAACCCCACTCGTTGTCGTACCAACCGATGATCTTCACCTGCGTGCCCTGGGCCATCGTCAGCAACGAGTCGAACGTGCATGAGGCGGCGGATCCGACGATGTCAGAGGAGACGATCGGGTCCTCCGTGTAGTGCAAGTAGCCCTTGAGTGGGCCGTCGGCGGCGGTCTTGAAGGCCGCATTGATATCAGCGACAGTTGTCTCGCGTTCGACCTCGACGACGAGGTCGGTCACCGACCCGTCGGGCACCGGCACACGCATGGCGATGCCGTCGAGCTTGCCCTTGACCTCGGGGATGACCAGCGCGGTCGCCTTCGCGGCACCCGTCGACGTCGGGATGATGTTCTGCGCGGCCGCCCGCGCGCGACGGAGGTCACTGTGCGGGAAGTCGAGGATGACCTGGTCGTTCGTGTAGGCGTGGATCGTCGTCATGAATCCGCGAACGATGCCGAAATTCTCGAGCAACACCTTGGCCATGGGCGCGACGCAGTTCGTCGTACACGAGGCGTTCGACAAAATGTGGTGGCTGGCCGGGTCGTAGGCGTCGTCGTTCACGCCCATGACGATGGTGATGTCCTCGCCCTTGGCGGGCGCGGAGATGATGACCTTCTTCGCACCACCGCCGTCGAGGTGCTTGCGCGCGGCGTCGGCTGAGGTGAAGTGACCGGTCGACTCGATGACCACGTCGACGCCGAGGTCACTCCAGGGCAGTGCGGCCGGGTCACGCTCGGCCAGAATCTTCAACTGGTGGTCCCCGATACGCAGCCCGTCGTCGGTCACGGAGACGTGCTCGGCCAACCGGCCGAGCACCGTGTCGTACCTCAACAAGTGGGCCATCGTGGCTTTGTCACCGAGGTCGTTCGCCGCCACGATCTCGACGTCGCTGCCGGCGCTTGCGAGCACCGCGCGGTAGAAGTTTCGACCAATACGTCCGAATCCGTTGACGCCTACCCGCGTTGCCACGCCGCCTTCTTTCTGCCGCTGATGCCGTTGCGGCGACCCTAACTCAGGGCGCGAGCATCTCCGGCGTGAGGTTGGCCTCGGTATTCGGTATCCCGATGTCTTCGGCGCGTTTGTCGGCCATCGCGAGCAGGCGACGGATGCGGCCGGCAACCGCGTCCTTCGTCATCGGCGGGTCCGCGAGCGAGCCCAGCTCTTCGAGGGAGGCCTGCGAGTGATCGAGCCGCAACCGACCGGCTGCGAGCAGGTGCTCGGGCGCTTCCTCGCCGAGAATCTCCAGCGCGCGGGAGACGCGGGCCCCAGCAGCCACCGCTGCGCGGGCTGATCGGCGCAGGTTCGCGTCGTCGAAGTTCGCCAACCGCGTCGCGGTCGCGCGGACCTCGCGTCGCATCCGACGTTCTTCCCACGCCAGCACGCTGTCGTGCGCGCCGAGACGGGTGAGCAGCGTGCTGATGGCGTCGCCGTCACGAATGACGACGCGGTCAACGCCACGGACCTCGCGTGCCTTCGCCGGGATGCCGAGCCGTCGGGCGGCACCCACGAGCGCGAGTGCAGCTTCGGGGCCCGGACACGTCACCTCGAGCGAGGATGAACGTCCGGGTTCGGTCAACGAGCCGTGTGCCAGAAACGCGCCGCGCCACGCGGACTCGGCATCACAGATCGACGCGGATACGACCTGCGGCGGGAGACCACGCACCGGCCGACCGCGCCCGTCGACGAGACCGGTTTGGCGGGCGAGGGCCTCGCCGTCTTTGACCACGCGCACGACGTACCTGTTGCCCTTGCGCAAGCCACCTGGTGCAAGCACCGACACATCCGATGAGTGACCGTAGACCTCAGAGATGTCTTTACGCAGCCGCCGAGCCGACGCCCCTGCATCAAGCTCCGCCTCGATGACCAGCCGCCCCGCAACCAGATGCAAGCCACTGGCGAAGCGCAGTAACGACGCGACCTCGGCCTTCCGGCAGCACGGTTTGGTGACCGGGAGCCGGGCGAGCTCGTCTTTGACCGCCGCCGTCATTGCCATTCGACTACTCCCTCATCGTGCGCCGTCGTGCTAATGCTCATGATGCTCGCGTAGGCAGCTGCCAGCCGCTCCGGGTCATGGACGGGTCTGCCATCGGCTGATGCCACATCCGAAAGGGCAAGCCGACCGCCGCACGCAGCGGTCGCGTCGCGGAGTCGCGCCACCTCGGTGACGGCGGATCGATCGGCAAGGACGACGTCGAGGTTCAACTCAGGCGCGTGCGCGGAGAGCACCTCGAGATGCGTCTCCGGGGAGAACCCGGTGGTCTCCCCAGCCTGCGGCGCAAGATTCAGCGCAACCAGCCGACGAGCTGGTGTCGCACCCAGCGCCTTGGCCAACTCGGGCACGAGCAAGTGCGGCAACACACTCGTGAACCACGAGCCGGGTCCGAACACGATCCAGTCAGCTTCCTCGACCGCCCGGACCGCTTCTGCGCAGGCAGGTGGGTTGTCAGGCACGAGACGTACGCCGACCACATTGCCCGGCGTTGTTGCTACCGCCACCTGGCCACGCACCTCGGCTACTGCACCAGGGTCCGACGGGTCGAGACCAACAACGTCGGCAACGATGTCGAGCGGGACGATCGACAACGGGAGCACCCGACCCGTGGCGCGCACCAGGTCGCGGACCATGTCGAGAGCGGCAACCGGCTCGCCAGCGAGCTGTTCGAGGCCAGCGATGATGACGTTGCCGACCGCGTGCTGGTCAAGCGAGCCGCTGCTCTGGAATCGGTGTTGCAGCAAACGCGCCCACGTCTGTGCGGACTCATCGTCGGCGGCGAGCGCCGCGAGCGCCATACGAAGATCTCCCGGCGGCAACGCGCCGATCTCGTTGCGGAGCCGCCCCGACGATCCCCCGTCATCCGCCACGGTGACGATCGCGGTGAGCTGATCGGTGACGAGACGGAGGGCACGAAGCGACGCAGCGAGACCGTGACCGCCCCCGAGTGCGACGACCCGGGGGCCACCCGGCGCGCTCACTCCCGACCCAAGTCGCGGTGGACGACGGTGATTTCGGCGCCAGTGGTTCCGCTACCGCTTCCGCTGTCGTCGCGAATGCGTGCAGCCAGCTCTTCAGCGATCACGACGCTGCGGTGCTTGCCGCCGGTGCACCCAACGGCGAGCGTCACGTAACGCTTGCCCTCGTGCCGGTAGCCACCCGAGACAAGGCGCAGCAGACCGACGTACTGATCGATGAACTCCTCGGCCTTGTCTTGTCCGAGGACGTAGTCGCGGACGTCCTGCTCGAGCCCGCTGTGGTCGCGCAACTCGGGGACCCAGTGTGGGTTGGGCAGGAATCGGCAGTCGATGACGACGTCAGCGTCAACCGGGAGGCCGTACTTGTAGCCGAACGACACGATGGTCAGCTGCAGCCGCGATGCGTCCGTGTCGCCAAACGCTGCAGCAATCTTGGCGCGCAGCTCGTGCACGTTGAGCACGGACGTGTCGACGACGATGTCCGCTTCCCCGCGCAGTTCGCGCAGCAGTTCACGTTCGGTGGCGATGCCGTCAACGAGCCGGCCTTCGCCCTGCAGCGGGTGCGGGCGGCGCACCCCGTCGAAACGGCGGACCAGTGCGTCATCGGTGGCTTCGAGGAAGACCACGCGTGGATGGCAACCCTTGCGGTCGAGCTCAGCGATCGCCGTTCGCAGGTCAGACGAAAACGCGCGGCTCCGCACATCAACGACGCAGGCGATCCGCGAGACCGCGCCCTGTGAGAGTCGACCGAGGTCGACCATCGGCGCAATGAGACTCGGCGGCAGGTTGTCGACAACGAACCAGTCGAGGTCTTCGAGGCACTTTGCCGCGGTGCTGCGGCCAGCGCCGGACAGCCCGGTGATGACGGCGATCTGCAACGGCGCGCCAGGGTCGGGGGCGGCGGCCCGCACCGGGGAAATCACGGCATCCCACCATCTGCGCCCGGTGCGGATGCCACCTGAACCCGATCGTCAGGCGGTGGTTCGAGAATCTCGCCAGTCGTGGGGTCGACGGCCGGGCCGTCGGCGCGGTCCGGCTCGGCGAGCGCAGCGACGATCGCGGCGGCAGTACGCCGACCGATGCCAGGAACTTCGGTGATCTCGTCGACGTCGGCGGCGCGCAACCGGCGTACTGACCCGAAGTGACGAAGCAGCGCCTTGCGCCGGGTCTCGCCCAGTCCCGGTACGCCGTCGAGCGAGCTCGCTGTCATCGCGCGCGACCGCTTCTGACGGTGGTAGGCGATGGCGAACCGGTGTGCCTCGTCACGGATGCGCTGCAAGAGATAAAGGCCTTCGCTCGTGCGCGGCAGGATCACCGGCGCGTCCTCCCCCGGCAGCCACACCTCCTCCAACCGCTTTGCCAGGCCACACAGCGCCACCTCGGTGACACCGAGCTCACTGAGCGCCGCGGCTGCGGCCGCAACCTGTGGCGCACCACCATCGACCACGACGAGGTTTGGCGGATAAGCGAACTTCTTGGGCCGGCCGGTCTCCGGGTCGATCGGGGCGGCGCCGGTCTCGTCGAGATGCTCGCGTTCGTCGACGTACCGACGGAAGCGTCGCGTGATGACCTCGTGGATCGAGGCGACGTCGTCTTGGCCTTCGACCCCGCGGATGGCAAAACGCCGATACTCACTCTTGCGCGCGAGCCCGTCTTCGAAGACCACCATCGACGCGACGACACTCGTGCCTTGCAGGTTGGAAACATCGAAGCACTCGATGCGCAGCGGCGCGTCGTCGAGACCGAGCTGTTCTTGGATCTCCTGCAGCGCACGGCTGCGCGCAGTCAGGTCACTCGCCCGTCGCGTCTTGTGCTGCGCCAACGCCTGCAAAGCGTTGCGGTGCACCGTCTCGAGCAACGCACGCTTGTCACCGCGCCGGGGCACCCGCATGTTGACGCGCCGACCGCGGAGGTTCTCCAGCCAGGTCACGATCGTGTCGGCGTCGGGTGGCATCTCGGGGATCAGCACCTCGCGGGGTACGTCGGCTTCCTCGTCGCCGTACTGCTCTGCGATGAACTGGCCGACCAAGTCGCCGGTGGTCACGTCCTCGACCTTGTCGACGACCCAGCCGCGCTGACCACGGACGCGACCGCCGCGGACGTAGAAGACCTGCACTGCTGCTTCCAGAGCGTCCTCGGCGATCGCGACGACGTCGGCATCGGTGCCGTCCGCCAGAACGACCGTCTGCTTTTCTATCGCGCGTTGCAACGCCTTGATGTCGTCACGGAGCCGCGCGGCGCGTTCGTAGTCCTCGTCGGCCGACGCGGCGCGCATCTCCCGCTCGAGACGGCGGACGTACGTCGCGGTCTGACCGCTCATGAAGTCGCAGAAGTCTTCGACGATCGAACGGTGCTCCTCGGCGCTGACCCGACCGATGCAGGGCGCGGAACACTTACCGATGTAACCAAGCAGGCAGGGCCTGCCGATCTGACCGTGTCGCTTGAACACACCGGCAGAACAGGTGCGCGCGGGAAAGACGCGCAGCAGGAGGTCGAGCGTCTCGCGAATTGCCCAGGCGTGGGCATACGGACCGAAGTAGCGCACGCCCTTCTTCTTGGGCCCACGCATCACGAGCAGTCGCGGATATTCCTCGTTCAGGGTGACGGCAAGGCTGGGATAGCTCTTGTCATCCCGATAACGAACGTTGAACCGCGGATCGAACTCTTTGATCCAGTTGTACTCGAGCTGCAACGCCTCGACCTCGGTCGCGACGACCGTCCAGTCGACGCCGGCAGCGCTCTGCAGCATCGTGGCAGTCCGCGGATGGAGCTCAGTGTTGGCGAAGTACGAGTTCAGCCGGGACCGCAGCGACTTGGCCTTGCCGACGTAGACGACGCGACCGCGCTTGTCGCGGAACCGGTAGACGCCCGGCGAGTCGGGGACCGACCCAGCCGCAGGGCGGTACGTCGACGGGTCAGCCACGGTTCGAGACTAATCCGCGTGTCACGCACCCCACGCCTAACGATCAGCGCGAGCGGGCGCGGCGCTGACTCGGTGACTTATCCACAGCCTTGGTCGTCGTCTTTGCCGGGGACTTCGCCTTCGCCTTTACCGCCGCCTTTGCCGCCTTCGGCGGCGTACGACGTGCGGTTCGGACGCGATCGTGCAGCAGCTCGCGCAGGAACTGTCCGGTGTAACTGCCCTCGACTCCCGCGACCACCTCGGGCGGCCCTTCGGCGACGACCAGACCACCGCCGGTGCCGCCCTCAGGGCCCAAGTCGATGATCCAGTCGGCTGTCTTGATGACATCGAGGTTGTGCTCGATGACGATGACCGTGTTGCCCGCATCGACAAGACGCGTCAGCACCCCGAGCAGCTTGCGGATGTCTTCGAAA
Organism: Frankiales bacterium; assembly: GCA_033851265.1. GTDB lineage: Bacteria > Actinomycetota > Actinomycetes > JAWWOW01 > JAWWOW01 > JAWWOW01. Next base: position 41,728 of record JAWWOW010000007.1, on the reverse strand, counting down.
TGCAGGCCGGTGGTTGGCTCGTCGAGGATGTAGACGGTGCGGCCGGTCGAGCGCTTCTGTAGCTCGCTGGACAGCTTGACGCGCTGCGCCTCGCCACCCGACAACGTCGGCGCCGGTTGACCGAGCCGCACATAACCGAGCCCGACGTCGTCGAGCGTCTGCAGGTGCCGCCGAATCGAGGGCACCGCCTCGAAGAACTGCAGCGCCTCCTCGATTGGCATGTCGAGGACCTCGGCGATGGTCTTGCCCTTGAAGTGGACCTCGAGCGTCTCGCGGTTGTAGCGCGCTCCGTGGCAGACCTCGCAGGGGACGTAGACGTCGGGCAAGAAGTTCATCTCGATCTTGATCGTGCCGTCGCCGGAACACGCCTCGCACCGGCCACCCTTGACGTTGAACGAGAACCGGCCGGGCAGGTAGCCGCGGATCTTCGCCTCGGTGGTCTCTGCGAACAGCCGCCGGATGTGGTCGAAGACGCCGGTGTAGGTCGCTGGGTTGCTGCGCGGTGTACGTCCGATGGGTGACTGGTCGACGCCGACAACCTTGTCGACATCGTCGAGCCCTGTGACACGTGTGTGCCTGCCAGGCACGGTGCGCGCACCGTTGAGCTCACGGGCGAGCACGGAATGCAGGATGTCGTTGACCAGTGTCGACTTGCCGGAGCCGGAGACACCGGTGATCGCGGTGAAGGTGCCGAGGGGAAAGTCGACAGTCAGGTCGCGCAAGTTGTGCTCGCGCGCGCCGTGCACAGTGAGTGTGCGGCCCGGGGTGGGTTGACGGCGGATGTCGGGGATCGGAATCGAGCGCCGTCCCGACAGGTAGGCACCCGTCATCGACTCGCTGCTCGCGATCAGGTCGCTGACTGGGCCGGCAACGACAATCTCGCCGCCATGCTCGCCCGCACCCGGGCCGATGTCGACGACCCAGTCGGCATGCTTGATCGTGTCTTCGTCGTGCTCGACGACGATGAGTGTGTTGCCGAGGTCGCGCAGCCGGAGCAGCGTCTCGATGAGGCGACGGTTGTCTCGTTGGTGCAGACCGATGGACGGCTCGTCGAGGACGTAGAGCACACCGACGAGACCCGAGCCGATCTGGGTGGCGAGCCGGATGCGCTGTGCCTCGCCGCCGGCCAACGTCGACGACGGTCGGTTCAGCGACAGGTAGTCGAGGCCCACATCGAGCAGGAAACGAAGGCGTGCGTCGATCTCCTTCAGCACCCGACCCGCGATCGTGCGCTCACGATCCGACAACTCGACCGTGGAGAGAAACGCTGCGCACTCGCCAATCGACATCGCGGCGATCTCGGCGATCGACTTGCCGCCCAACGTGACAGCTAGCGACTCGGGCTTGAGTCGTGCACCACCGCAGGTCGGGCACGGCACCTCGCGCATGAAGCCTTCGAAGCGCTCCCGGCCTGCCTCGGACTCAGCCTCACCGTGCCGGCGCTCGATGTACGGGATGACTCCTTCGAAGCGCGTGTAATAGGAACGCTGCCGCCCATACCTGTTGCGATAACGGACGTGCACCTCTTTGTCGATGCCGTGCAAGAACGCGTCCTGAACCTTGGGCGAGAGCTTGCGCCACGGCGTCGTCATCTTGACGCGCATGCTGTCGGCCGCCGCCTCGAGCAGCCGACTGAAGTAGTCGGTCGTGTGCCCACTTGCCCAGGGCGCGATCGCGCCGTCCTCGAGGCTTCGATCAGGGTCGGGTACGACGAGCTCGGGGTCGACCTCCATCTTGATGCCGAGGCCGGTGCAGGCCGGACACGCGCCATAGGGCGAGTTGAAGGAGAACGAGCGCGGCTCGAGCTCTTGGAAGTCGAGGTCGTCGTCGATGCAGGCGAGGTGCTCGGAGAACGTCCGCTCGCGGTGCGGGTCGGACTCCGGTAGGTCGACGAAGTCGAAGATCACCAGGCCACCACCGAGCCCGAGTGACGTCTCGACCGAGTCGGTCAACCGTCGCCGTGAGGACGGCTTGACAGCCAACCGGTCGACGACCACCTCGATGGTGTGCTTCTCGTAGCGCTTCAACTTGGGCGGCTCGGAGAGCTGGATGACCTGGCCGTCGACGCGAGCTCGGCTGTAGCCCTTGGACGACAGCTCGCGGAAGAGCTCGGCGTACTCCCCCTTGCGGCCGCGCACCACCGGGGCGAGCACCTGGAACTTGGTGCCCTCCGCCATCTCGAGCACGCGGTCGACGATCTGCTGGGGCGTCTGCCGGGCGATCGGCTTGCCGCAGACCGGGCAGTGCGGACGGCCGGCGCGGGCGTACATGAGCCGGAGGTAGTCGTAGACCTCGGTGATCGTGCCGACCGTCGACCGCGGGTTGCGGCTCGTCGACTTCTGGTCGATCGAGACAGCCGGCGACAGGCCTTCGATGAAGTCGACGTCGGGCTTGTCCATCTGCCCGAGGAACTGCCGCGCGTACGCCGAGAGCGACTCGACGTACCGCCGCTGCCCCTCGGCGAAGATCGTGTCGAACGCCAAGCTGGACTTGCCCGAGCCGGAAAGTCCGGTGAAGACGATCAGCGCGTCTCTGGGCAGGTCAAGGTTGACGTCGCGCAGGTTGTGCTCGCGCGCGCCACGGATGATGAGGCGGTCCGACACAGTCCTTCTCAGGCTCGTTGCGCTCGAAATTGCTCTGGCTGGGTGCCGGCGGGGGAAGGCGAGTCGCTCGGCGTGGGGTAGCCGTCTCCGATGCTAACCACCGGGTCCGACAGTTTCCTTCCCACCGGAGAACCCGACGGAATCAGAAGTAGTCCAAGAGGCCCGACGGGCCGCCGCCGCCGAGCAGCGCGTCGAGAAGCGGGTCGGCGCTGGGATCGCCCGTGAGGAGTCCTGCGGAGCGCAGCTGTGCGGACCGAGCGGCCCCGGACCAGAGCAGCGACCAGCCCCTGACGTGCAGTGCGGGGGTTTCGGCCTCGGGAGCCTTACTGAGCAAGCCTGACCCGCTTGCCAGCTCGAGCTGCCATGTTCCGTCGTTCGCGGCGATCACCGGATCGACCAGCCGGAAGGTCACCGATCCGGTGGCTGCTGATGGCCATCCGCGAGCCGCCACGGCGGTCGCCACGTCCAACGGGCGATGCATCCACACGCTGACGGTGCGTTCGCGGAGCCGCTCGAGCGGGAGCGCCGTCGTTACCGCGTCCGCCCACGGCGGGAGGCGGAGCTCGAGTGTGGGTGTCACCGGAGCCCAGGTCGCAAGGACGGACAGCAGTGCGAGGGCGGCTTCCGGCGTCGTCGCCAACAGGTCGGGAACCTGCAGCACGGCGTCGTCACGGTAGCCATCGCCGCGGACGTAGCTGAGATAACCGATGACCGCGCCCGTAGCGACGTCCTCGGCGAGCGTGACGCCGCTGAGACCCTCCGGCAGCGCATCGTCAGCTGGGTCCGGGAAGAGACCACCACGCCGACTGAGATAGCCGTTGCCGTTGCGCGCAACCTCGTCGTACACACCACGGATGAGGGCCATGTCGGCGCCGGTGCCGGCACGAACGGCGACGCTGGGCGGGACCGGTCGGCGCGCGAGCGCATCAGCGGGCAGGGTGACGTGGCGTAGTACGCCGCACGCTTCGAACCCGATCGCCCGGTAGACCTCCGTGCGGGTGCAGAACAACGTTGCCACTGCAGCGCCACGGTCGCGGGCGTGTTCCAGCGCAGTTCCGAGAACCTGCCGACCCGCTCCACGACCGCGGTACTCGGGCGCGACCGCTACTCCGCCGATTCCCGATGCGGGCACGAGGCGGCCTCCCCACCACTGCTCGTGGTGCAGGTCGGTGGCCCGAGCCACGAGGCGCTCCCCGTCGAAGGCGCCCCAGCGGGTCAGCCCGCCCGTGGGCGGAGGTGGCATCGGCTGCAGCGGCATGCCAAAGGTGGTCGCCCCTAGGTGCCACGCCACTTCGTGGTCCTCGGCGGTCAGCTCGCGAATGCGCAGGTCGGACACACGGATGAGTGTGTCAAGGTTGGAGGCATGAGCTATAGCGGAAAAGTCGAAGTCGGCGGTCCTGCAGACACCCGTGAGCTCCCCGGACTCACGGTGACCAAGCTGGCGGTCGGCGACTTCGACAACAACGTCTACTTCTTGAAGTGCCGCAACACGGGCGAGGTACTTCTCATCGACGCGGCCAACGAGGCCGACCGGTTGCTCGAGACTCTGGGTGACGATCGCCTCGTTCGCATCGTCACCAGTCATCAACATGCGGATCACTGGCAGGCACTCGAGCCAGTCGTCGCGGCGACCGGTGCGCCGGTCGCAGCACATCCGGCTGACGCGGGCGCTCTGCCCGTGCCGGTTCAAGAGCTCGTCAACGACAGCGACACGGTGACCGTCGGCGACGTACGACTGACGGCGATCCATCTTGTCGGGCACACACCTGGGTCGATCGCACTTCTCTACGAGGGTGACGATGAACGGCCGCATTTGTTCACCGGCGACTGCTTGTTCCCGGGGGGGCCGGGCAACACATTCGGTAACGCCGAAGCATTCACCCAGTTGATGGACGACTTGGAACGCAAGGTCTTCGGCCCGCTGCCGGACGAAACGTGGATCTACCCCGGGCACGGCAACGACACAACGCTCGGTGCCGAGCGACCATCGCTAGCGGAGTGGCGTGCCCGCGGCTGGTAGCTGGATCTCTCTGCGCGGCCGGGATCGCGACCTGCTTCTGCCGTTTCCCGCGTCCGGCTAGCGGGGATCCCAGGAGTGAACCCGCCCTCTCAACGCAGAGAGCATGGAGGTCACCGTGGGTAAGAGCGAGTACGACGACAACCCCCCAGCCGCCGGCCCGAGCGACAGCCCTGGGCAGCAAGCCAACGAGATGGCCCTTGGTAAGGACGAGGAGGAGCGCCGCAAGGACCGCTCCTTCGGCGGCATCGGTCAACACGATTACGCCCTCCAAGAAGGGCACGAGAGCGAGCCCGACCCGGATTCACGGGGACCAGACAAGAAGTCGGACGCCCCTTCCTCCGACGACTAGCGGTAGGGCCAGGGCTCGACCCGCAAGCTCCGCGAGTCAGAAGTCGGTGGGGCCGAAGCCCCCGCCGGGTGATGCGTCACGAACGGAGAATGGCAGCCGCCAGTCTTCGTCGGTCTCGGTGCCGATAGTCAGCTGCCAGTAATAGCGCGCGCCCGGCGTCAACGGAAGTGGGCCGATGTTCACGGCCATCGGCACGCTGAGCGGCGTACCCGGCGCCATCCCGGGCGGACGACCGACCTCGATCTGGCCATCGACGCGGACCGGCGTACCGCTCCCCGATGGGTCCTGCTCGGTCACCGGGATGCCGTCTTCGGTCAACAGCTCCAGCGCTACCGGGAAGCGCTGGTTGGCCTGATCCCACGGCACCTCGATCAGGATGGCGAGCCCGGAGGGCGCTGGCCCAGGACCCGTCAAGGACCAGCCGCCGCCGAGCACGTAGAGCTTGCCCTCGGCCGCTTGCACGGCGTCGCAGAGCAACATCGTTGCCTTCATAAAACCCGGAGAGTAGTGCGCGCTGTCACTTGGCTCATTGGTCGACCTCGTCGGGATGGTTTGCCTCGGCGACGACGTGGTTGCGTTTCGACGAACGCAGGCTGAGCACCGTCGTGACCGCGAGCACGCCGATGACAACACCGAGCGAGATCGCGGTGCCGATCTCCGGGGCCCCGTGCACCCCGTCCTTGTGTAGCGCCTCGAGTACCAGCTTGACACCAATGAACGCGAGGATGATGGCGAGTCCAGTGCTCAGGTACACCAGGCGCTCGAGCAGGCCGCCGACCAAGAAGTAGAGCTGGCGCAAGCCCATCAGCGCGAACGCATTCGCAGTCACGATGACGTAGGTGTCAGTGGTGATGCCAAAAATCGCGGGAATCGAGTCAAGAGCGAAGACGAGTCCGACGATCGACATCGCGACCATGACGAGCAGCAGCGGAGTCACCTTGCGCTTGCCATCGACCCGGGTTATGAGCTTTCCCCCGTCGTACTCGTCCGTCGCCGGAAGCACGCGCGTGGCGATGCGCACTGCGATGTTGTCCCCGGCCTCGTTGTGTTCGTCGTCACTGCGCAGCAAGCCGTACGCCGTCCAGACGAGGATCGCGCCGAACACGTAGAACGTCGCGTTGAAACGGTCGGCAGCAGCCGCACCACCGAGGATGAATGGGAACCGCAGCGCCAAGGTGCCGACGATGCCAACGAGGAGAACGTTGCCGCGTTGCGACTCGGGCACGTTGAAGCTCGACATGATCAGCAGATACACGAACAGGTTGTCGACCGAGAGGCTGTATTCGAGGACGTAGCCGGTGAGAAATTCGCCTGCGGGCGTTGACCCGTTCAGGATCAGCAAGCCCAGCGCGAACGACAATGCCAGCACGACATAGACCGTGATGGCCCGCGCAGCCGCCTTGGTCGTGACCGGGTGCGGGTTGCGGACACCGTTGACCAAGTCGACGGTGAAGATGGTGGCGAACGCGACCAGCGTGACCGCCCACACCCATCCGGGCACATCCATCAACAGGCCTCCGGCCACACAGAAGGGCCGGAGGTCTCTCCCACCCTGAAGGGCCAACCGGCCGGGTGCCGCACAGGGGCGGCACCGTGTTGACGGCGCAGTCGCGTGGGGATACTCCCCTCCGAAAAAGAGCCTATGTCCCGCACTTGTCCACAGGTCAGTCGGGTGGAAGGCTCGATGTGCTGGGCAGCACACGCATCTCCGTCACTACTCGTGCCTCAAGCCGGGGGGCGTTTCGATGAGCGGGAGCGAACCGCGCCACTTCCTCCAGCCGTGCCTGCTCCTTCTCCTCGCCGAACACCCAGACCACGGTTACGACCTCGCCGAGCGGTTGCGCAGGCTAGGCATCGAGGAGACCGACTCGGCGATCGTCTACCGGACGTTACGAGCACTGGAACGTGCTGGGTGGGTTGGCTCCGCGTGGACCCCGTCCCAGTCCGGGCCAGCGCGGCGCACCTACCACTTGACCGCGGACGGTTACGCGGCGCTCGACGCCGGCGCCAACGAGTACCGCAGCGTCCGTGCTGTCCTCGACGGATTCCTCCACCGGTACGACACGCTGCGCGCGTCCGCCGCGAAGCCGGGTCCCTTGCACCCATCCCGTGTCAACGGCAACGGAGCTAAGCGGTGGACCCCCGCGGGTCGCTAGCCGCTGCTCTGGCGGCCTTCGAGCGCCGCGACGCACCGACGCGAGCGCTCGCCACCTCCGCCAATGACATAGCCGGCGCATGCGAGGGCCTAGCGCGGGCGTTCCAGCGGGGCGGGCGACTGATCACCTTCGGCACCGGAGTAGGCGCCACCGATGCCGCACACGTTGCGGTGGAGTTCATGCATCCGGTCATCGTTGGCAAACGCGCGTTGCCTGCGCTCGCGGCGGAGGCCGCGGCATTGCCGCTGCTCGGTCGTCGGGATGACATCGCACTCGGCTTCGTCTACGGCACCGACATGAGCGCGGTGCGCGCTGCATTCACAGCGGCGCGCGCACGAGGCCTCCTGACCATTGCCCTTGTGTCGGACGACGCGACCGCGGAGACGGTCGGAGCGGAACACGTCCTGGTTGCCGGGTCGTCGGATCAGCGAATCGCCAAAGAGCTCCAGGTGACCATGTACCACGTGCTCTGGGAGCTGACCCACGTCTTCCTGGAGCGCACGAGCCTCCCGTCCGCGGCGGCCCACCGATGACCGACGAGAGCACGCCGTGTCATGACGACGTCTGCATCACCTGCTCCGACGTCGCGGTAGCCGTACGCATCCGCGAGCTCCTCGACGATGACCTCGCGGTCGTCGTCACCGACATTGGAGCCGAACAGATCAGCGTCGCGCTCGTCGACGTTGCCGTCGGAGACACCGTGCTGGTCCACGCCGGCGAAGCGATCGCTGTGACGGAGCGGCAATGACCAAAGGCGGTGTCGAGGACCTCTATCCGTTCTTGTACGCCGGGAACGGCAACGGTGGCGATGTCCTCGCTGAAGTCCGCCAGTCCACCGAAGACAAAGTCGTCGAGATCGCCGAGCTGCGGGCCGGGATGGGACGCCGCCACGCCGCACAGCTCACTATCTGCGCCGAAGCGATCGCCAACGCGTTCCGGGCCGGCGCTACGCTCTACGCGTTTGGCAACGGAGGGAGCAGCACCGACGCGCAGGCCCTGGTCCGGCTCTTCACCTCCCCCGGGAGCGAATGGCTACCGATGCCCGCCGTAGGCCTAACCGATGACGTCGCCGTCATCACTGCTCTTGCCAATGACGTCGGCTTCGATGTGGTGTTTGCTCGCCAGCTCGCGGCGCTCGCCCGGTCGGGCGATGTCGCGGTCGGGCTGTCCACGAGTGGCGGCTCAGCCAACGTTCTGCAGGCTTTCGAGGCTGCCCGTCAGATCGGCATGCTGACCGTCGGCTTCGCCGGGTACGACGGTGGACGGATGGCGGAGGTCGCTGCCACAGGAGGCACCATCGACCATCTCTTCGTCGTTCCGTCGTCCTCTGTGCATCGCATCCAGGAGGCGCAGACGACGGCGTACCACGTGCTTTGGGAGCTCACCCAACGAGAGCTGATGTAGCAGTGACACAAGAGTGCGCACGGTGGCGCATTCGGGTCGAGGGCATCGTGCAAGGCGTCGGCTTCCGTCCCTTCGTGTACGGCGTCGCGGACGAGCTCGGACTCACCGGCCTGGTCGGTAACGATTCCCACGGCGTCTTCATCGAGGCACAAGGGCCCATCGAGTCGCTTGACGCGCTTGTCACGGCGGTGCGCACCCGACCGCCCGCGCTTGCAGTCGTCGAGCGGGTGAGCACGGAGCCGTTACCGCTCGACGGCGACCACGGCTTTGTCATAACGCCGAGCCAGCGCGATGACGCCGCACACACACTGATCTCACCCGACGTTACGACGTGCGATGACTGCCTCGCCGAACTGCTCGACCCGAATGACCGGCGATACCGCTACCCATTCATCAACTGCACCAACTGCGGACCGCGGTTCACCATCATCCGCGGAGTTCCCTATGACCGCCCGCAGACCACCATGTCGGGCTTTCCGCTGTGCGCTGACTGCACACGGGAGTACGACGACCCCCGCGACCGGCGCTATCACGCACAGCCGGTCTGCTGTGCGGCATGCGGTCCGACGCTGACCCTGCTCGACCGTGCCGGTCCGGTGACGGCGGACGATCCCATTCGCACCGCGGCGGACTGGCTCCGACAGGGACGGGTGCTCGCAATCAAGGGTCTCGGCGGGTATCACCTGGCCGCGCTTGCCGCCGATGACAGCGCCGTTTCAGCCCTGCGCAGTCGTAAGCATCGCGAGGACAAACCATTCGCAGTGATGACCGTGGACGTTGCCGCGATTCGTGATCTCGCCGTGGTCAGCGACGACGAGATCACCCTGGTCACCAGTCGTCAACGCCCCATCGTGCTGCTGCAACGGCGTCCTGACGCTCGAATAAGCGCTGCCGTCGCCCCTGGCAACAAGCGGATCGGCGTCATGCTCCCTTACACAGCGCTGCACCACCTGCTGCTGCACGAGTTGGGCGAGCCGATCGTGCTGACGAGCGGCAACGTGTCTGACGAACCGATCGCCTACCTCGACGACGACGCACGAGAGCGCCTTGCCGACGTTGCCGACGGCTTTCTGATCTCGGACCGACCGATCCACATGCGCACCGACGACTCGGTCACGCAAGTCTTCCGTGGCCGCGAGCTTCCGCTACGTCGGTCCCGCGGCTACGTCCCGCAGCCGTTGCAGCTGACCGCCGGCGCCCCGCGACCGGTGCTGGCATGCGGCGCCGAGCTGAAGAACACCTTCTGCCTCGTCAAAGGGCGACACGCGGTCGTCTCCCACCACATCGGCGACCTCGAGAACTACGAGACGTTCCGCTCGTTCACAGACGGCATCGCGCACCTCTCGCGATTGTTCGACATCACGCCCGAGATCGTCGCCCACGACCTGCACCCGGAGTACCTGAGCACGAAATACGCCCTAGAACTCGATGCGGTCGACGTCATAGGCGTGCAACATCATCACGCGCACATCGCGTCCTGCTTGGCGGACAACAACATGGAGTCTGCGGTCATCGGGGTCGCCTGCGACGGCACCGGTTATGGCGACGATGGCTCGCTGTGGGGGGGCGAGTTCCTGGTCGCCGACCTGACGACATACGAACGGGTGGGCCACCTGACCCCCCATCCACTCCCGGGTGGTGCAACGGCGATCCGCGAACCCTGGCGGATGGCCGCGTCGTACCTCAGTGCCTTGTACGACGTGGCGCCCCTGCTCGATGTGCAACACCGCAATGCCGCGCAGTGGGATCACGTGGTCGCCGTGGCACGAGGCGACGTCGGCGCCCCGGTGACGACGAGCGCCGGACGTCTGTTCGATGCAGTCGCCGCGATCGTTGGGATCCGGGACACCGTGAACTACGAGGGGCAGGCGGCGATCGAGCTAGAGCAACGCGCAGCTGTCGACGTCACCGAGGGATACGCCGCCGCGTTGTCCAGTGGTTCGCACGGCCTCGTCGTCGACACCGACCCCCTCGTGCGTGCGGTCGTTGACGACGTTGCTGCAGGCATCGGCGTCGAGACCGTCTCTGCGCGCTTTCACAACGGTTTGGCCGACGCGGTCGTTCAAGCCGCAGCCGCCATTCGCGACGACACCGGCCTGGGCACTGTCGCGCTGTCTGGCGGGGTTTTCCAGAACCTGCGGCTGCTGACACGGGTTGCCGACGGCCTGGAGCTCATCGGGTTCCGCGTCCTCCTGCACAGCCGGGTGCCACCCAACGACGGGGGCATCAGCTTCGGCCAGGCCGCCGTCGCGGCAGCCCGCGACCGAGCCGGCTCAGCAGATACGAGGTAGCGGGTCGCCCACCAGCAAGTCGACGATGCGGGTGCCACCGAACGCGGTCTTCAACAACACGATCCCCGGTGGGTCGGCTTGCACCCTGCCGATGAGCGCGGCTCGTCCACCGAGCGGGTGCCGACGCAAAGCGACAAGGGCGTCGTCCGCCGCAGCAGCCTCGACGACGGCAACCATGCGACCTTCGCAGGCGACATACAACGGGTCGATGCCGAGTAGCTCACAGGCACCGGTCACGACGGGCTCCACCGGCACAGCGGCCTCGTCCAGGTGAATGGCAACACCCGATGCGCTCGCCACCTCGTTGCAGATCGTCGCGACTCCCCCACGCGTGGCGTCCCGGAGGCACCGAACACGGTCGCCGACCGCGTCGAGGAGGCCGGCGGTCAGCTCGTGCAAGGGGGCGGTATCCGACTCGAGGTCGGCGTCGATGTCGAGGTCGCCGCGGGCCAGCAACACCGTGATGCCGTGCTCTCCGATCGGCCCGGAGACGATGACGACATCGCCCGGTTGCACCGAGCCGGCCGACAGGGTCAGCGGGCGATCGAGCACGCCAACACCGCTCGTGTTGATGAAACAGCCGTCGCCCTTGCCGCGCTGCACGACTTTGGTGTCACCCGTGACGATCTGCACGCCAGCAGTAGTAGCAGCTGCGGCCATCGATGCCACGATGCGCTGCAGATTGGCCACGGGGAAGCCCTCTTCGATGACAAATCCCGATGACAGGTAGAGCGGCTTGGCACCGCACATCGCCAGGTCGTTGACCGTGCCGTTGACGGCGAGGTCCCCGATGTTGCCGCCGGGAAAGAACAGCGGCGAGACGACGAACGAGTCGGTGGTGAGCGCCAGCCGCGCGCCCCCGACCTCGAGCGAGGCTCCATCTTCGAGTTGTTCGAGAGTGGGGTTGCGAAAGGCATCGACGAAGACCGCTTCGATCAGTGTTCGGGACGCCTTGCCGCCTGCCCCATGCGCGAGCGTGACCAGCTCCTCGCGGACCTTCGGCTTGCGCTTACGCGCCTTCTCGATCCGGTCGAGAACCTGCCGCTCGCGGTCGCTCTGCGGCGGTTGATGCAGATCCTCCGTTTGGTGATCCATCTGCCCGGTGGTCATGTCGTCACCGGTTCCAGCGGGATGGTGATCCGGTCGCGGGTGAACCGGCCGAAGTTGTAGTACGCCGCGCACGCGCCCTCCGACGACACCATGCACGTACCGATGGGAGTCTCCGGGGTGCAGGCGGTACCGAACACTTTGCACTCCCATGGTTTCAGCACGCCTTTGAGCACCTCGCCGCACTGGCAGGCCTTGGGGTCGGCCACCCGCACGCCGGGTACGTCGAAGATCCGCTCGGCGTCGAAGGCGGCGTACTCCTCGCGCACCCGTAATGCCGACTGCGAGATGAACCCGAGCCCACGCCATTCGAAGTAAGGCCGCAGCTCCATGACCTCCGCAATGACCTGCAGCGCCTTGGGGTTGCCGTCCCACGGGACGACGCGGGAGTACTGGTTCTCCACGTCGCGCCGGCCTTCACGCAACTGGTTCATGAGCATGTAGACCGATTGCAAGATGTCAAGCGGTTCGAACCCAGCACACACCAAAGGCTTGTCGTACGCCGTCGTGATGAATTCGTACGGGCGGCAGCCGATCACCGTGGACACATGCCCGGGGCCGATGAACCCGTCGAGGCGCAGGTCAGGTGAGTCAAGGATCGCCTTGATCGCCGGGATGATCGTGACGTGGTTGCAGAAGATGGAAAAGTTCTCCAAACCTTCTGCCTTTGCCCGGAGCACGGTCATCGCTGTCGACGGGGCCGTCGTCTCGAATCCGATCGCCATGAAGACCACGCGCTTGTCCGGGTTCGCGCGAGCGACCTTCAGTGCGTCAAGCGGCGAGTAGACCATGCGAATGTCGGTCCCGGCTGCGTTCGCGTCGAAGAATGAGCCGTTACCTCCGGGCACGCGCATCATGTCGCCGAATGTGGTCATGATGACGTCCGGCTGTTTGGCGATCGCGATGGCATCGTCGACGCGTCCCATCGGGATCACGCAGACCGGGCACCCGGGCCCATGTACGAGTTGCACGCTCTCCGGCAGGTAGTCCTCGAGGCCGTGCTTATAGATCGTGTGCGTGTGGCCCCCGCATACCTCCATGAACTTGTAGTGGCGACCGGGCTCAGCGAGAGCGGTGATCTGCGTTGACAGCGCGCGCGCCTTGTCGGCGTCCCGGAACTCGTCGACGAATCGCATGGTCACTCCCTGCTCAGTTGAGGCTGGACGCCCTCATGGCTGCGAGCTCTTCCTCGTAGGCCTGACCGATGCCCTCCAAGAACTCGAGGGCAGCTTGCGCCTCGGACTCGTCGATCTTCGACAGCGCGAACCCGACATGGATGAGGATCCAGTCACCCGGCTCGATCGTTTCGCCTTCGAGCAGGCCGATGTTGACCAAGCGGCGGGCCCCAACGACGTTGACGCGGGCCAAGTCAGGAGTCTCCGCGACGACTTCGATGATCTCGCCCGGAATTCCAAGGCACATGGCGGGCTCCTAGGCGTCGGCCGACGACAGTGTCGACTCGACCGAGATTGATTCGAGCAGGATCTGTTCACCGGAAACCAACTCCAGTGACGTGCTACCGCATTGCGTGCACACCGACATGATGTCGGCGGACGCGAGACTGGCCTCGCACTGCAGGCAGCGAAACTCTGCCGGATCGATGACCAGATCGATCTCGGCATCTTCAGCGACCGTGCCAGTGGCGACCATGGTGAACGACTGCACGAACGCGGGCTCGACGACGCGGTTCAAGGCGCCGACATGGACACGCAGCCCGGTGACCCGCCGGTTGCCGGCCCTGCGTTGAACCGCGTACAGCACCGACTCGCACATCCCGAGTTCATGCATGCGCCGCCCTCACATCTTCGATATCTGCCGGTACCGCGCCAGGTCCGGCGCATTTCCCTTGACCACTGCTCCGATGCCGATTAGGACCAGCACCGCCAACACCCACCGCATCATCGTCGCCACCACCTTGTTCGACCGTGGACCCGACGAGGTCCGCCACCACTTCCTTGACCAAGCGCATCGCCTCGGGGAGGGCCGCTTCGACGACGGCAGACAGACCCATGGACTCTTCGACCGTTTCCGGCTCACAGCCGACAACGAACACCCGCGCCACACCACCACCGAAGGAGTTGGCGAGGTCGTCGACGAGCGCGAGCACCGTCGCGGGTGACAGGTCATGCGCGTCGTGCAAGCCGTCGCCGGATCCTTGGTTGCGGGCCGGTTCGAACACGCAGAGATCGCCCGGTGACTCGCCATGCGGCAACGCATCGACCAGAACGAGCGATTCGTAACCCTCGAGCAATTCGTAGGCGAGGTGGACGCCGCGGATCCCGAAGTCGGTGACCGTGACCCCGTCCGGCATCGCCTCTCCTGCCAGTCGCCGCGCAACCTCCACTCCGAAGGCGTCGTCGCCGAGAAAGACGTTGCCCACGCCCGCGACCAGAACGCCGGCTGTCACAGCGCTTCGACCTCATCGGGCCGGAAGTAGCGGAAGCGGCCATGCGTGATCGCCATCTCGGCGCCGGGGTCGTCATCGACGGTCACGGCGAGATAAGTCTCGTCGTCCACATCGAGAACGACCGCTTGGACGGTCGCTGTCCGTCCGACGAGGAACAGGTCCTGTGCATCGGTCCGCCGGTGCCTGCCCGGACGCAGGACGACGCGACTGCCGCGGCTAACGCTCACGCCATCGATAACAACCGTGTCCGTCTCGGGTGACACCGACGCGTCGGCCTCGGGGTTCCACCACGGCGGCTGGTCGGGAACTTCGGCTTCGAGCCCACTGATCACGGTCGGCTTGACGTTCAACTGGCGGATTGCGCCGTGCAGTCGATCCATCATCTCCGGCGGCAACGAGTCCACCTGGTCGATGACGGCGGCCGCGCGCGGGTCGGTGCCCCGCGCCTCTCGCTTCTCCTGGTCGGTCAACGCCATTGTTCGCAGGGTGAGGATCTCGTCGATCTCGGTCGCGTCATAGAGCTGCACCGAGCTCTCCGGTGCGATCTGTGGATGGTCCTCGAGGATGATCGGCGTGCACAGCAGCACGTCATCGGAGTCACCCGCGCCGACGAGCACTGGCCATGCCCCGGTGTTCATTAGTGCGGCGACGTACGGCTTCGCCCATTCCGGGGAGTCCGTCGACGACACAAACCTGCCGCCATCCGCCGCGACGAGGGCGTGTGCAACGACGAGTGAGGCGCGCAACGCCCGGTCCCGTTGATCGGTCGCTGGGACCTGTGCCGTGTTCTCCACGCGGACCGTCAACTGCACAGCGGAGTACGGCCCGTCGATGGCGGTGGTCTCGACGATGATGTCACCGCTCAGATCCCAGCGCTGACGGACGAACCGACCGACTGTCCTGTCTTCCTCGCACAGCAGGTCGACGTCGGTCCCGCCCGGCACCGTGAAGGGCAGGTGCGTCGGCCCAGATCCTGGAAGGGGAAGCGCCACACGAACGCAGACGCTGCGATCGACACCCTCGTCCCAGGGCACGTGAACGGCGTCGTCGACCACCAACTCGTCGACCACGGCGAAGGTCCCGTTGGGGAGGGCCTGCTCGATCACGCGCGACTGCACCTGCAGGAAGCGCAGCTCGACGTCGACGACACAGACGTCGTCGGGATCGAGCAGCACCTGGGTCTCGAATGCCGACCGCTCGCTGGAGACATCGGCGTACGACGGCGGGACGAGTACGCCGAACTGCCAACGCATCTGGTTCTTGGCCGAGGACGCGCGATACGGATAGAGAACGTAGCCCTCGAACAGCACCGCGTCAGCGACCTGCCTCGCTACCGCGAACGCGTCGCGGGTGTCCGGCTCCACGGTGGTCACGGCAACTCCTCCCCTGCTTCCTTCAGCAGGTGAGCGACCGTGTCGTCCCAGCTCTTCAGCGCGCGGGAAGTGCGGAACCGTGACAGAGCATCAATGGAATGCCGACCCATCCTCAGCCAGGCCGAGCCCCCGAAGTGGTAGTCCATGAGCTCACGCCACGTGGCCACCGGCATCCGGAAGTTCACTTCACGGTCCCAGGGGACCGGGTCGACGACCACTCCCGTTCCGCCGCGGATGAACGCCGTACCGGAGAACAGCAGCAGGAACGGAATCTCACCGTCGGCGAGCGAAGTGAAGTACTTGGAGGCAGCGACCTCGGTGTCGAACGTGCACTGAACCGGGATGTCGACCTCGGTCGAGTCGACAAAGCCTTGGATCATCGTCGAGACCGTGGCGAACTGCATCGCGTGCAAGGTGTCGCCCCAGCGGTCCGGGGTGCCGAACAGATCATTCAGCCGGTCTACCTCGAGCGGGTCGTAGCGTCGCCGTACCGGCTCGATGCGGATCTGCGTGTGCAGAGCGAGCGTGTGAACCGGCACACCGGTTGCCTCAGTGATGCGCAGGCGGAAGGTCAGCGTCGGCGCGGCGGTGTACTGCTCGGCAGTGACGTCGAGGCACTCAAACGACAGCTCCGCCATCTCACGCGTCCACCGGTGTGGACCCCTGCTCGGCCGCCTCTACTGGCGTCGAGCGTTCGGCAAGCTCGTTGAAGAACGCGTCGATGCGTTCCCATGCCTCCGTGCCACCGTCGAAACCACGCCAGTTCATGCGCACATGGCCGACGAGCTCGTAGCACGAGTCGATCGGTGCCAGGTAGGTGATGCAACCGTCATCGATGCGGCGGACTATCAATCCCTCGACGTCGTCTTCGAGTAGGCCGACCAGCGGGTTGTCGGCCATGACCTCTTGCCAGTGGTCCATCGCGAGCAGGCTTTCGGTGGCGCCGGCCGGACTCGGGTAGAAGCAGACGACGCGATCGATCGTCGAGTTGCGGAAGAAGAACGCCAGGCTGACGGGGATTGCGAGCTGCTCCCACACCGAATGGCTCAGGCGGAACTCTGGCGCCGACAAAAACCGCTCGGGCACAAGCCGGAACCGCCCCCGGCCAGCTCCCGGATTGCTGAACAGCAACGCGCAGGGGCGGCACGTGCACATGAGGCGGCGCTTGTCGACCTCGACAACGTGACCGTGTACGTCCGCGATGAGCTCGCCGCAAATCTCACACCGCTCGCCCGCGCGGGGCGGCGGTGGCCGTTCGAGGAAGCGACGCAAGGTCGGCGGAGTGGACGTCACCGTGCGGCGCCGACCGCGAGCTCTTGCGTCGGACAGGGCTGGATCTGCAGAAGGGTCGGCTCGGGGTCTTGATGCAGGTTCTCGACCTCCACTCGACTCACCTCGGGCGCCGCGTCGAATATCGCCTTCTCGATCGCGGTCTTCACCGTGATCAGTGACGAGGGACAACCGTCGCAACTGCCGGACAGATGCAACGTGACGACGACGCCCGCTTCCTGGTCGTCCGGCTCGTACCCGACGATCTCGACCCCGCCGGCGTGCGACCCGAGATAGGGACGCACGCCGTCGAGGGCACGTACGACGCGCACCTCGACGGTCTCCGGATGGAGATCGTGCAGGACGAACAGCGAACTGAGGAAGTCATCCTTCGACAGCTGGGCGAGCAGTTCGTTGCCGGTGACGTCGGCTTCCTCGACACCGGCCACCATCCGGGCGAGCGCCTCGCCGTAGAAGTCGACGAGAACGCCAGCCAGCTGCTCGGCCCGTTGCTGGGCCTCCGGATCCGTGAACCCCTCGAGCAGCGCCTCTATCCGGGCGCCGATGGTCCCGGGGTCGCGGTCCGACGGCATCAGAACTCAGGCGTCCCGGTTGGCGTGTGCAGCTTCTTCACGACCTTGCCGTTACCGAGGTACATGTGCACCCCGCAGGGGAGGCATGGGTCGAAGCTGCGCACCGCGCGCATGATGTCGATGCCTTTGAAGTTGTCCGGAGTGTTCTCCTCGAAGATCGGGGTGTTCTGGACCGCGTCCTCGTACGGACCGGGTGTCCCGTAGACATCACGCACACTGCCGTTCCATGGCGTCGGTGGGTATGGGTGGTAATTCGCGATCTTCCCGCCGCGGATGACCATGTGGTGCGACAGGACGCCCCGAACGGCCTCGGTGAAACCAACACTGATGGCGTCGTTCGGGACCTTGAACGGCTCCCACACTTTGGTGTTGCCGGCCCGGACCTCGGCGAGCGCCTTGTCCATGAAGTGCAGTGCACACGCGGCGGAGTACGCCTGGAAGTAAGTGCGCGCGCGGTTACGCTCGATCGCGTTGCTCCACTTCGGGATCTTCCACTCGAAGCTGGCCTCAGGCTTGAGCGCCGTACGAGGCAGGTTGATCTGCACGCTAGTGCCCGTCGACTTGACGTAGCCGATGTCGACGAGGCCGCCCAGTGCCGTCGCCCAGAGGCGCGCGATCGGTCCGCCGCCCGTATCGAGCGCCAGGTAGTCCTTGCCGTCGTACCAGCGCGGCGACATCGTCCAGCTGTACTTGTCGTCGAAGTCACGCTTCTGCGGGGCGGGGATGGTGTGCTGGTTCCACGGGTGCCGACGGTCGACCGGGTTTCCTAACGGGTCGTTGGTCACGAACATTTCCTGGTCTTCCCAGTCGCGGTAATAGGACGACCCGAGAAGAATCCGAATACCGAGGTTGATGTCGACCAGGTCGTTGGTCACGAGCTTGCCATCGACGATCACGCCCGGCGAGACGTACATTGCCCGGCCCCAGTCGGTCATGTCCTTGTACTTGAAGTTGCACACGTCCGGGTTGTTCAGCGCGCCCCAACAGCCGAGGAGCACGCGGCGCTGGCCGACTTGCTCGTAGCCCGGCATTGCCTCGTAGAAGAAGTCGAACAGGTCATCGTGCATCGGCACGATGCGCTTGCAGAACTCGACGTATCGCATGAGCCGGCTGTAGTAGTCGGTCATGAGCTGGATCGTCGGCGTCGTTCCGACGCCACCCGGGTACAGCGTCGACGGGTGGACGTGCCGCCCCTCCATCAGGCAGAACATCTCGCGCGTATAGCGACTGACCTGGAGCGCCTCGCGGTAGAACTCACCCTCGATCGGGTTGAGCGCCCGCATGATGTCGCCGATCGTCTTGTATCCGTGGTCCTCCGCATGCGGGCACTCCGTGCGGTTTGCTTTGTCGAGGACGCCCGGGTTCGTCTCCTTGACCATGCGTTCGCAGTAGTCAACGCCGACCAGGTTCTCCTGGAAGATGTTGTGGTCGAACATGTACTCGGCGGCCTCGCCCAGATTGATGATCCACTCACCGAGGTGCGGCGGCCGTACGCCGTACGCCATGTTCTGGTTGTAGACCGAGCAGGTCGCGTGGTTGTCACCGCAGATACCGCAGATGCGGCTCGTGATGAAGTGCGCGTCGCGCGGGTCCTTGCCCTTCATGAAGATCGAGTAGCCGCGGAAGACCGACGAGGTGCTGTAACACTCGACGACCTTCTTCTGCGTGAAGTCGATCTTCGTGTAGATGCCCAGGCTGCCGACGATGCGTGTGACCGGGTCCCACGCCATCTCGACGATGTTGCCGGTCTTCGGGGCTACTGGCCGCTCCGCTGTCGCTGTCATCGCTGACCGTCCCTCTGTCGGGCCGTTCGAGTAGTGGATGGGTGTGAGCCGGGACGACTCAGGGCTGTCACCACGGTGGCCGGTATCCGGTCTTGAGTTCGCGACCCTTCGTGCGCCACTTCGGTTCCTTGTTCACCGTCGTGTTAGTGATGCCGCGCAACTTTCGAATCAATGGCCCGTAGCCCTTGCCGATCACGTTCGACGAGACCTTGGCACCGGGAGGTTCGTCCATGAACGGCATGAACTTGTCGGGGAAGCCTGGCATCGTGCACCCGATGCAGATGCCGCCGACGTTCGGGCAGCCGCCGACTCCGTTGATCCAGCCGCGCTTCGGGACGTTGCAGTTCACTACTGGTCCCCAGCAGCCGAGCTTGACGATGCACTTCGGCGAGCCGTACTCCAGCGCGAAGTCGCCCTGCTCGTAGTAGCCGGCGCGGTCGCACCCGTCGTGCACGGTCTGGCCGAAGAGCCACAGCGGCCGCAATTCGTCGTCGAGCGGGATCATCGGCGCCTGTCCGGTCGCCTGGTACAGCAGG
This sequence comes from Frankiales bacterium, assembly GCA_033851265.1. Lineage (GTDB taxonomy): Bacteria > Actinomycetota > Actinomycetes > JAWWOW01 > JAWWOW01 > JAWWOW01. Next base: position 21,836 of record JAWWOW010000007.1, on the reverse strand, counting down.
TAGGTGATGGTCTCGGAGAGATTGTCCGGGTGGATGGGGCAACCAGGTACGCACACGATTGGCAGGCCGGCCTTCGACTTCCAGTCCCAGCCGAGGTAGTCGGGCACACCCATTGCGCCGGTCGGATTGCCCTGCATCGCGTGGATGCCGCCGTACGCCGCACACGTGCCGACAGCCAGCACGGCTAGTGCCTTGGGAGCGAGCCGGTCGAGCCACTCGTTGACGGTGATCGGTTGTCCGGTGTCGGGGTTGTAGCCGAAGCCCGTGAAGTAGCCCTCTCCGTTGATCTCCTCGTTCGGGATCGATCCTTCGATGACGAGAACGAAGGGGTCGATCTCCCCACGTTCGCCCTTGAAGAACCACTCGATGAACGTGTCGGCGCCCTTGTCCGGCCCGCATTCGAAATCGATCAGCGGCCAGTGCACGGCGATCTTCGGCAGGCCCGGCAAAGCGCCGAGAGCGATCTCCTCGATGCTCGGTTGAGTTGCTGCCGTCAGCGCAACTGAGTCGCCATCACAGGAAAGCCCGCAGTTAATCCACAAGATGTGGACGGTGGTGTCCTCGGCCGCCTGACGTTCTGCCGTCGTTATCGTCATCGTTGACCCACCTCCGCGCGGACCAGGTGCAGCCGGAAGCCTTGACCTAACCTGCCGGTCGCGCCACGCGTAAGAACGAGGATCAGATAGGTGCAAGGTGTCCCTAGCGGGACAGAAACACCCCGCGTTTAGGCAGGCAACAGCGTCAGATCGAGGTGCACGGTCACCGCATCGGCGACCTTCAACCCACCAAACAAGCGTTTGTACGGGATGATGTTCCATCGGGTCTGGATGACGGAGGCTGTTCCCGTGAAGTGCAGCATGGCGACGTCGACCAAGTGGACGTCGACGATGATCGGTCGCAGCACCCCGCGAATTGTCAAGCCGCCGTCGAGGCGCAGTGTGTCGCTACTCGTCGTAACCGCCCGAGTGACGAATGTGATGGCGGGGTGGCGGGCGCGGTCGAGCACCTTGCGCTCGAGAGTCGCCTTGATCTCTGCGCGGTCGTCGTCGGTGAGTGGCTTGACCCCGCCGGTGCCCGCGCGAACCTCGAAACTGCCCACATCGAGGCTCGCCAGCACCGATGAGCGCTCGGGTGCGTCCCTGTCGACGTGAGCAGTACCGCTCCAGCGGGTGACCTCGATCAGCAGGTCGTGACCTGCTGATGCCGCGAATCCTTCACGACCCGTGCGCACGTGGAGCGTGCCGGTGTCGGACCCAAACCGGTAATTGCCACTCGTCACGGTCACGAGCTGCATGGTTTCCGGCAGTGGATCAGATCGCAAGGACAGACCGTATGCGCCATGTGCAACGGCGTGGCGGACCGGACACCACTTGACACGTGTGGATGATCGGTGATGTAAGCGACGTAGCCCGACACGACACGTCGCCCTAGCAGGAGATGACGCCATGTGGGACGTAGCAGGGTATGTGCTCGCTGGGATACTGGGCCTGTTCGTGCTTCTCATGCTCATCATCGCCGTACAGGCGTTGCCTGACCTCTCGCGGTACCGCCGCATCCGCAAGATGTAGCGCTGGCCCTGACCCGCACCGGGCAGGATGACCCGGTGAGTGTCGATGGGCTATCGGGTGATCTGCTCGTAGGGGCAGCCGGTTTCGTCGCTGGTGCGGTCAATGCGATCGCCGGCGGAGGGACGTTGGTGTCGTTCCCCGCGCTGCTTGCCGTGGGCAACTCGGCGCTGACGGCGAACATCACGAACAGCGTCGGGCTGTTGGCTGGCTACCTCGGCGGCTCGGTTGCGTATCGCCCCGAGCTACAGGGGCAGCGGCACCGCGTCGTACGCCTCGGCCTCGCTGGAGTCGTCGGCGGCGTCGGCGGCGCGCTGCTGTTGGTGTACACGCCGAGCGACGCATTTCGTGCGCTCGTTCCTTATCTGGTCCTGTTCGCCTGCGCGCTTGTCGCTGTGCAACCGCGACTTGCCCAGTGGGTTGCGAAGCGGCGGGGCGAGAGGCGTGTCGGTGTTGACGATGTCCCAATTGGTGCGTTCATCGCGGTGATGCTCGGTGGGGTGTATGGCGCGTACTTCGGCGGAGCGCTCGGCGTTGTGCTGCTGGCGGTCTTCGGCATTTTGCTCGATGACGGGTTGCAGCGACTCAACGCACTGAAAGGCGTGATTTCGCTCATCGTCAACGGAGTTGCTGTTGTCATCTTCCTGTTCAGCGGGCACATCGCGTGGGTGGACGCGGCGATCCTTGCGGTCACGGCGTACGCCGGTGCAACGCTGGGTGTCCGCATCGCCCGCCGGCTCTCCGAAACGGTGCTGCGTATCGCAGTCATCGTCTTCGGGACGGCGGTCGCAGGCATCCTCATCGCAACGGGCTGAGCACGATGGCACTACGGTCGCGGCCATGCCGGCATCCGGCACGCCAACGCTGGTCGCCGGGATCGGCCACTCCCCGCCAGCCTGAACAGCCCGACCCGGGCCGTGGATGTGAATCTGTGTAGGTCCTGACGTACACAGATTCACAACCATCAACGCAAGACCCTGCCGAGCGCGAGCGCTTCGCGTAGCTCAGACGCCGGCGGCTTCCATGCCGCGCAGCTCTTTCTTCAGCTCGCGGATCTCGTCACGCAGTCGGGCGGCCAGCTCGAACTGCAACCCAGCGGCCGCGGAATGCATCTGGTCGGTCAGCTGCTGGATCAAGTCGGCCAGCTCGGCGCGCGGCAGGCTCGCCAGATCGCGGGCGTGGCGACCGACCTCGCGACCCTTCGATGACAACCCGGGAACAGGCGTCTTTCCCCGGCTCTGCTGACGACCGCCACCGCCGATGAGCGTGCCGGTGTCGGCGTCCTCGCGCGCGATCGTGTCGAGGATGTCGGCGATCTTCTTGCGCAGCGGCTGTGGGTCGAGGCCGTGCTCGGTGTTGTAGGCGACCTGCTTCTCGCGGCGCCGGTTGGTCTCGTCGATCGCGCGACTCATCGAGGGGGTGACCTGGTCGGCGTACATGTGCACTTCGCCGGAGACATTGCGTGCGGCCCGGCCGATCGTCTGGATCAGTGACGTCTCGGACCGGAGGAAGCCCTCCTTGTCGGCGTCCAGGATCGACACCAACGAAACCTCGGGCAGGTCGAGCCCTTCGCGCAGCAGGTTGATGCCGACGAGCACGTCGTAGTCACCCTTGCGGAGCTCTCGCAACAGCTCCACCCGACGCAGCGTGTCGACCTCGGAGTGCAGGTAGCGCACCCGGATGCCCATATCGAGCAGGTAGTCGGTCAGGTCCTCTGACATCTTTTTAGTCAGGGTTGTGACGAGCACGCGTTCGTTGCGATCCGCACGCACCTGGATCTCGTGAATGAGGTCGTCGATCTGACCCTTGGTCTGCTTGACGATGACCTGGGGGTCGATGAGCCCGGTCGGGCGGATGACCTGCTCGACGAACTCGCCCTTGGTCCGGCCGAGCTCGTAGGGACCAGGAGTCGCTGAGAGGAACACGGTCTGCCCGATGCGGTCGAGAAACTCCTCAAAGCGCAACGGCCGGTTGTCCATCGCGCTCGGCAACCGGAAACCATGGTCGACAAGCGTGCGCTTGCGGCTCATGTCGCCTTCGTACATGCCGCCGATCTGCGGCACGGTGACGTGCGACTCATCGATGACGAGCAAGAAGTCATCAGGGAAGTAGTCGAGCAACGTGTGCGGCGGCGTGCCGGGACCGCGGTCGTCGATGTGACGCGAGTAGTTCTCGATCCCCGAGCAGAAGCCGACCTGACGCATCATCTCGATGTCGTACGTCGTGCGCATCCGCAGGCGTTGCGCCTCGAGTAACTTGCCCTGCTGCTCCAGCTCGGCAAGCCGCTCCTCGAGCTCGGTCTCGATGCCACCGATGGCGCGTTCCATCCGGTCCGGGCCGGCGACGTAGTGCGAGGCCGGAAAGACGAACGCGTGGTCGCTCTCCTCGAGCACCTCACCGGTGAGTGGGTGCAGCGTGGACAGTCGCTCGATGGTGTCGCCGAACATCTCGATGCGCACGGCAAGCTCGTGGTAGACGGGGATGATCTCGATCGTGTCGCCGCGCACCCGGAAAGTGCCCCGCGTGAACGACAGGTCGTTGCGGGTGTACTGCATGTGGACCAGTCGACGCAGCAGGTCATCGCGCTCGATCTCCTGCCCGATCTCGAGCCGCACCATGCGGTCGACATACTCCTGAGGAGTACCGAGCCCATAGATGCACGACACGGACGCGACCACGACGACGTCGCGACGGGTCAGCAGTGACATCGTCGCCGAGTGCCGAAGCCGCTCGACCTCGTCGTTGACCGAGGAGTCCTTCTCTATGTATGTGTCTGTCTGTGGGACGTAGGCCTCGGGCTGGTAATAGTCGTAGTAGGAGACGAAATACTCCACCGCGTTGTTGGGGAGCATCTCGCGCAGCTCGTTGGCGAACTGCGCCGCGAGCGTCTTGTTGGGCGCGATGACGAGTGTTGGACGCTGGAGTCGCTCAGCCAGCCACGCGACCGTGGCGGTCTTGCCGGTGCCGGTGGCACCGAGCAGAACGATGTCCTTCTCCCCCGCACCGAAGCGCTGCTCGAGCTCGTCAATCGCGGCAGGCTGGTCACCCGACGGCGCGAAGTCGGCGACAACGCGGATCGGGTGGTTCTGACGAACGAGGTCAGTGACGGGCCGGGGCACAGTTAGTCAACGTACGTCAGCGGGCCGACATTTCCGGCTCCACCCCAGCGCTCAGGTCGGGATCTTGCGATGCCGTTGCCGGAACCCTGGCTGCGGCGGCTGCGAGCCAGCGACCGGTTGGTGCCCGGTCCGCGGATGGGGCCGGGCTTGGGGTGGCGAGAACGCATGCCGGTACGCCGCCAAAGCCCGCCACTGCGCGGACCCGGACGTCTGCCATGACCAGACACTGACGCCCGGAACCCGGGAGAGGCGTGCGGCCCGCATGAACAATCCGATCTCGTGCGGCTGGTTGCTGTGCGGCAGATATGACGCGTCGACCTTTGAGTCATAGCCCTGACCGACCGGCAGCACCGGGCGGTGGAACTGACGCAGCCAGCGCACCGAGAACGCCGTGACGCTTGCCGGGTTGCGGCTGTACCAATAGGTCATCGGCATGAGCGCATCCGAATGCCGGGCCACCACCGCGTAGGGGAACCTCCCGCGCCGCTGCTCTGATGGCCAGGGAACCGTCGAGAGGATGGATGTTCCCGGCGGCAAGAGCGAGCGCAGAGTGCGCAGGTAGAGGTTGACGCGAGCAGAGCTCGACCGGGCGCCTTCTGAGGGCGTCTCGATGTCCGGAGCGACGGCGTGGATCTGCGGCTTGCCAGTGCCGCCAGCGTGATAGCGCGCTGCCCGTGCCAACCGCAGCGCGTCTGCCCGTGGGTTCTCGAGCGTCGGGAAGTCCCACGGCACGACCTGGATCTGCGTGCCGCGAGTCGCCGCTAGTAACGCGCGGAGTTGCGGGGCGCCGTCGAAGCCACCCTTCCGCGTCCCCGTGCGGAGATAGAGCGTCGTGATGCCGAATGCACGCGCTCGGCGTACAACCAGCTGCGCGTTGCCCCGCATCGTCTTGGGCCACTCATGGATCCACATTCCGGTACCTCTGGGCACCCAGCCTGTGGGACGGGGGGCCACCGGCTTCGCGGGCAGGCGGACGGGCGCCGCTGCCGGCCGAGGCACCCGGACGACCGGCCGGGGGCCCGTTTTGTCGACGTCCCCGATACGCACGTGATCCGCGTTGCGCGCGAGCGGCGGAGCCGGCCTGGATGCCACGGTCGGGACGTTCGCGGAATGCCAGGACAGCGGCGCGCCGGACGCGGCAGCAGCGCCGGTCAGACACACGGTGAGCGAGAGCAGGGCGAAGTACACCGGCCGACCGCGGACGGGGACATCGCCCGGGTCGCCGGGCAGTAGCACGCGGCGAGGGTAAGCAAGCATCTCGACATGAGGTCGGCTTTTGGCCACCAACATTGACCCGAATGGCCAAAGTTAGGTACCTGTCACTGCCGCGCGAGCGGCGAGGTCCTCCCAGAGGGCGTCCACCTGACGGTAGAGATCGTCGAGGTCCCCCGCGTTCTCGATCACGATGCCCGCGGCGGCGCGCCGCTGCTCGCGCGTGGCCTGTGCCGCAATGCGGGCCCGAGCGTCCGCCTCGTCCATACCGCGCAGCCGCACCAGCCGGTCCAGCTGCACCGCTGGGTCCACGTCGACGACAACGACAACGTCGTACGCCGAACCGAGCGTGTTCTCGACGAGGAGAGGGATCTCGTAGACCACCACGGAGTCCTCGCGCGCGGACGTCTCCATCTCGCGCATCCGCTCGCCCACAAGGGGATGCACGATGGCGTTGAGGCGCTGGCGAGCCTCGGGGTCGTTGAACACGATCCGGCCAAGACCCTCGCGGTCGAGCGATCCGTCCGGTAGGAGCACGCCCTCCCCGAACGCCGCCACGACCGCGGCCAGGCCGGCGCTGCCGACAGCGACCACATCCCGGGCGGCCACGTCGGCATCGATCAGCACGGCGCCGCGCTCAACGAGCCGCTGCGACACCGCACTCTTTCCCGATCCGATGCCGCCAGTCAGTCCAACTCTCAACACCAGCGCAGTGTTTCAGCCGCCGCAGCACCTACGATGCCCGCGTGCCTGACCCGAATCGCTACTCGACGTGGTTCGGCGACAATTTCGTTGAATGGGACATTTGGAGCAGCGGTCCGTTTCCGTTCATCGACCTCCGGTACTTCGCCCACGTATTCAGGGCCTTCGACCAGTTGCTGCGCGACCGGGGCCTGCACGTCATCGCTACCGACGCCGTGACCGGGGCGCTGCCCGTCGCTGGCGACAACGTGATCGTGCTTTGCCTGAACGATGAGTTCGGCCGGTCCCCCAGTTACGCCTTCGATGTCCGGCTTGTCGTCAAGACGATGGGCGGCGGCAGCCGACCGCCGTACGTCGCGCTCTGGCCTCCCCGGTTCTGGCCCGGCCTCCCCGTGGTGGGGGCGCAAGAGGTTCTTGTCCAACTGCGCCGACTGCCGAGCCTGCTCCGCGTGCTACTTGGTTCGGCGCGGCACGGCCAGCGGCCACCTTTGTTGCCGGTTCCGCTGGGAATTCGCGCTTTCCACGACCGACCGCTTGTGCCGTTCGCGGATCGGGAGTTCGACGTCATGTTTGCGGGAAGTCTCGTCAACGAGCCGGGTGAGGACCTGCGTCGCCTGCCCACGCAGAAGGTGCGCTTCCGTCAGGACTTTCTTAGGGCCTTGAACGCGGCGCAGGCAGCACGCCCCGACGTGCGGTTTTCGATACGAACCGTCGGCTCGCATTGGTCGGCCGTGCAGAAGATGGGCGAGTACCTCGATGAGATGAGCCAGTCACGGCTCGTGCTGTGTCCGCGCGGCAGCTCGCTCGACACGCACCGCTTCTTCGAAGCGCTGCGCTTCGGATGTGTGCCGATCTACGAGAAGCAACCCCGCGGGGGCTTCTACGAGGGATCGCCAGCCGTCTGCTGCAAGGACTGGGCCCGCTTGCCGCGCGTCATCGACCAGCTTCTCGGCGATCGCGCAGGGTTGGAGCTACGGCACAAGGCGGCGCTGGAGTGGTACGACCAGCATGTGTCGCCGCCCGCCGTCGGCAAGATGATCGCCGACGCCGTCGAGAAGCCGTAACTATTCGCGCGTTTCGGCTTCGGCTTCTGGCGCGGGCTCCGCGGCCTCGTCAGTAACCACCGCTTCAGCGGCGTCGGCAGCGGCGTCAGCTGCGTCAGCCGGTGCGGCGTCCGGAGCGCCTTCGTCCTCGCCACCGCCGGTCAACTTCGCGCGCAGCGCCTCGAGCTGTTCGTCGCTCGCCAGCGTGCCGGCGTCGGTGGCACTGTCTGACGTGTACGAGCCACCGGTCGGCGCTTCCTCGGCGGTGCCCGCAGCAGCGTCCGCGACAGCGGCTTCCTCGACCTGCTTCTTATGGGCTTCGTATCTGGCCTGCGCCTCGGCGTACTGCCGCTCCCACTTCTCACGCTGGTCGTCGTAGCCTTCGAGCCACTCGCCGGTCTCCGGGTCGAACCCGTCGGGGTACTTGTAGTTGCCCTCGGTGTCGTACTCGACGTGCATGCCGTAAGCCGCCGGGTCGAACGCACCGGCGACGGCCTCGCCGATGGTGCCCTCGTTGGCCTGCTTCAGCGACAGTGAGATGCGGCGACGCTCCAGGTCGATGTCGATGACCTTGACGAGGATCTCGTCGCCGACGTTGACGACCTGCTCGGGAATCTCGACATGCCGCTCGGCGAGCTCGCTGATGTGCACAAGACCTTCGATGCCTTCGTCGACGCGGACGAATGCGCCGAAGGGCACCAGCTTGGTGACCCGGCCCGGAACGACCTGACCGATCTGGTGGGTGCGGGCGAAGGCTTGCCACGGGTCTTCCTGGGTGGCCTTCAGCGACAGGGAAACCCGCTCGCGGTCCATGTCGACGTCGAGCACCTCGACGGTGACTTCCTGACCAACCTCGACGACCTCGCCCGGATGGTCGATGTGCTTCCATGAAAGCTCGGAGACGTGCACGAGACCGTCGACGCCACCGAGGTCGACGAATGCACCGAAGTTGACGATCGACGAAACGACACCTTGACGGATCTGACCCTTCTGCAGCGTCTGCAGGAACGTCGAACGCACCTCGGACTGCGTCTGCTCGAGCCAGGCGCGCCGCGAGAGCACGACGTTGTTGCGGTTCTTGTCGAGCTCGATGATCTTTGCCTCGAGCTCCTTGCCGACGTACGGCGCAAGGTCACGTACTCGGCGCATCTCGACCAGGGAAGCCGGGAGGAAGCCGCGCAGCCCGATGTCGAGGATCAAGCCACCCTTGACGACCTCGATGACGGTGCCGGTGACGATGCCGTCTTCGTCCTTGATCTTCTCGATCGTGCCCCAGGCGCGCTCATACTGCGCGCGCTTCTTGGAGAGGATGAGCCGACCCTCTTTGTCCTCTTTCTGGAGGACGAGCGCTTCGACGTTGTCGCCGACCTTGACGACGTCGTTCGGGTCGACGTCGTGCTTGATGGACAGCTCGCGGGACGGGATCACGCCCTCGGTCTTGTAGCCGATGTCGAGCAGCACTTCGTCACGGTCGACCTTGACGATGACACCATCAACGATGTCTCCGTCATTGAAGTACTTGATGGTCTCGTCAATGGCGGCGAGGAAGTCCTCAGCGCTGCCGATGTCGTTGACGGCGACTTGGGTAACGGTGCTGCGGTCGTTCGGGTCGGCTTCGAGGGTCGGGGTGGTCATGAAGGTAGGGGTCTCCGGGGCTGACGGTTGTTCGTCGCGGGCCGATACAACGGCCCGTCCGTCTAGTTGGGCAAGCGCGGAGGGCCGGTTTCGTCAGCTGCCGAGGATTGGATTTCGACACGTACGAGCGCGAGCCTGCTCTGTCTGAGACTGCGCAGGCCCACAGCGCACTGACGAGGATACGGGGGTGCCAGGAAATGGGTCAATCAGGGCCCCCACGTCCGATCACGTCCTCCGGCGTGACGCGGCGTCCAGCGGGCGCGGAAGAGACGGTTCGGGCCAATCGGCGCTGGTGGGACGCCGAGGCGCCGGACTATCAGGCAGAGCACGGGTCGTTCCTCGGCGACGCCGACTTCATTTGGGGTCCGGAGGGCCTGCGCGAAGCAGACGCGCAACTGCTTGGCGGCGTGGCCGGGCGCGTTGTGCTCGAGGTCGGCTGTGGAGCGGCGCAGTGTGGGCGCTGGCTCGTCGCCAACGGCGCAGACGTGGTGGCCATCGACTTGTCCGCGAGCCAACTGGACCACGCGCGAACACTCGACGAGCAGACCGGCGTACGCGTTCGGGTGGCTCAAGCCGACGCCCGACAGTTGCCAATTCGCGACTCGTCCGTTGATATCGCGTGCTCGGCGTACGGCGCCCTGCCCTTCGTCGCCGACTCGGCGGCGGTGATGTCCGAGGTGTCACGCGTGCTTCGCCCCGGCGGTCGATGGGTGTTCAGCGTCACGCATCCGATGCGGTGGTGCTTCCCCGATGACGAGGGTCCGGAGGGGCTGGTGGTCCGCGACTCCTATTTCGACCGCCGCCCGTATGTCGAGTACGACGAGGAGGGCGTCGCGACCTACGTCGAACACCACCGCACGATCGGTGACCGGGTCAGCGAGATAGCGGCTGCTGATCTGCGCATCGTTGATCTGGTCGAACCCGAGTGGCCCGACGGACATGACCGTCCGTGGGGACCATGGAGCCCCTTGCGCGGCAAGCTCATGCCGGGCACGGCGATCTTCGTGACCGAGAAGCCGGTTTGATCTAGGCGGGTTCGGTGACGCGGACGGCATCCGGGCTGAACGCTGCCCCCGTGTACTTGGCCACGGCGGACCACATCACCCAGCCCGGCAAACCGTTCGCACGGGCGCCTTTGATCTGCAGGCCAACCTTGCGGGCGTCGTAGGTCCCGCGGAAGTTCTCGTCCTGCAACCACGGCACGACCTTGCAGTGTGTGCCCTTCGTCGCGCGGATCCAGTAGGGGAGGGAGTTCCTCACGATGCCGTAGACGTCTGTGTGCGGGTCAGCGATACCCAGCTCGTTGGATGCCCAGTGCGATGGATAATCCATCGGCATCACCGCGTCGAGGTACTTCGCCATCGCCGGCACGTCTTGCGCAGTCTCGGCCGCCCTGTTCGGCAGCGCGGCTTGGGCGAAGATCGTCGCTCCGACGTAGGCGCCCATCGCGTGCAGCTCGGCGGCGGCGTCCCGCGTGAACGTGACGACCGCTGACCGCGGGTCACCGGTCAAACCCGGGAAGCGCATCGACGACAGCTTGCCGTCGGGCCGGCGGATGTAGTCGTAGACGATGTCGTCGAAGCCAGCGCGGACGGCGGCCTTCGCGACATCGATGTTGTACTGGCGCACCGCCGGATTGGCTACGTTCGTGAAGTACGACTTCGCGTACCCGTAGACGTACGGCGTGCCCTTCGGTGTCTGAATGACCCAGTCCTTGTGACCGTGTGTCCAGGCCCAGCGACCGAGTTTGGGGTCGTTGAACGCAACGATCCGGCCCATGACGCGGACGCCCATCGCGTGCAGCTGCTTGATCACGGCAGTCGGGTCGTACTTCTTAAGGACACCGCCGATCTGGGTCGTGAGTGGCACACCCGGATCGAAGTTGACGATGCCGTCTTCTTCCTTGATGTCGAGTTCGATCGTGTTGATGCGGTGCGCACGCGCGAGTTGAAGGATCGGGTTTTTGAGTTTCGTGGATGTCCACGCGTAGCCGGTCATGTGCACGCCCCGCACCGCTTGCGGGTACGCCGTCGGAACGGTCAGCTCTTTGATGGTGCGGTTTCCCGCTGGGTCGGTGGCCACGACCTGTACCCCGAGCGGTGGATGTGCGAAGTGGATACGCAGGTCACTGCCCTTTACCGAGACCTCGCCGCCGATGGCCGTCACTGTCGACCCCGGCGACACCGTTCCCGAGACATCAACCGCTTGTCGGATCGAGACCTCTTTGTCCTGCTCCGTCAGGGTCAGATCAGGTGGCGTGGTGTCGACGGCGAAAGGCCGTTCGACCTTCGGACCACCGAACAAGCCGCCGGAACCCGTGACGACCAACTTGTGCTTGCCCTCGCTCAGCCCGGTCGGCTGGGCCAGGTAGGCGGAGCCGTCACGCGTGAGCGAGAGAGCATTGCCATCGAGCTTGGCCTTCAGCGAGGAGCCGGAAACGCCCTTCGGTACGAGCCGAATAGACAGGCCGGCCAATGCGGGCTTGCCGAGCACGGCGTTCTTCTTCAGGCCCTCGACGGCGATGGACCCGCTGCTACGGAGCACCAACGGCACAGCGACGGCGGCGATGGCGACGAGCCCGACCACCAACATGACGCGCGTGTTGAACCGGGACTGTCGTCGAGGGCGCAAATGAAGCTGGCGGGACACGGAGAAGCCCTCCGGGGAAGAACGCGGTGAACTGCTTAACATCCAAAAACGCCCACTTCGGCGCTCGGCCTTTGCACAGTATCACCGGCTCAGCGCACAACTCGAATCGCGAGAACGTCTCCGAAATGCGTTGCGCGTACGGCGCTACCTCGCGCAGGCGCGCTCGTCTGGCAGGCTTGTGTCCGTGGGGTCATCAGACGTCGTCGATGTTGATCTGCTCATCATTGGGGCAGGTCCAACGGGATTGTTCGCGGCCTACTACGCCGGCTTTCGCGGGTTCCGCACCGGCATCATGGATTCGCTGTCCGAGCCAGGTGGACAGATCACCGCGATGTACCCGGAGAAACTGATCTTTGACGTTGCCGGGTTCCCCGAGGTCAAGGGCCAGCAGCTCGTCGATGACCTGGTCGCGCAGGCCGCGCCGTTCTCCCCCGTCTATCTACTGAGCCAGCGCGCCGAACAGCTGCAGCGACTCGATGACAGCAGCTTCCGGGTCACCACGCACAAGGGGCTCGAGGTTCGTACCAAGGCCGTGATCATCACTGGAGGAATCGGGACGTTCTCACCTCGCCCGCTGCCAGGTGCGGACGAGTTCGAAACTCGCGGGCTGCGCTACTTCGTGCCGAAGCTCAACGATCTCGCCGGGCTGGACACCCTGATCGTCGGGGGCGGCGACAGCGCGGTCGACTGGGCGCTCAGCCTGGAGCCCGTGTGCAAGTCCGTGACGCTGATCCACCGGCGTGACCGTTTCCGCGCGCACGAGCACTCGGTGCAACGGATGCACACCGCGGACGTCACCGTGCTGACGCCCTACGAGGTCGTCGAGATCCATGCTGCTCCTGATGGCACCGTGGGCGGCGTAACCATCGAGAACAAAGCGGCTGGCGAGAGCAAGCGGCTCGACGTACAAGCGGTGGTCGCTGCACTTGGCTTCCACGCGGAGCTCGGTCCCATCGAGAACTGGGGACTCGAGTTGCAGAAGCGACACATCCTCGTCGACACCACGATGTCCACGAACATCCCCGGCGTATTCGCAGCAGGCGACATGGTCGAGTACCCCGGCAAGGTGCGCCTCATCGCGGTCGGCTTCGGCGAAGCCGCAACAGCCGTCAACAACGCCGCCCCCGTCATCGACCCGTCGCTGAAACTGTTCCCCGGTCACTCCTCCGACGTCAGTTGAGTCGTCGCTCCGGGCTAGTGCCCTGCCGTATCCCAGTTGTCACCGACGCCTACCGAGACGTCTAGAGCCACCTGCAGGTCGTACGCCGAGCCCATCTGCTCGCAGACGAGTTGCTCGACCTCTGCGCGCTCCCCCGGTGCAACTTCCAGGACGAGCTCGTCGTGTACCTGGAGCAACAGCCGCGACCGCAGTCCGCGTTCGCGCAAGGAACGGTCAACACCGAGCATCGCGATCTTGATGATGTCCGCGGCGGAACCCTGGATCGGAGCGTTCAGCGCCATCCGCTCGGCCATCTCGCGCCGCTGCCTGTTGTCACTGGTCAGATCAGGCAGGTAGCGGCGTCGGCCGAGGATCGTCTCGGTGTAACCGTCCTTGCGGGCCTGGTCCACGATTCGGCGCAGATAGTCACGCACCCCTCCGAAGCGCTCGAAGTAGGCGTCCATCTGCTCGCGAGCCTCCTCCGGCGTGATCTTCAGCTGCGATGCGAGGCCGTATGCCGAGAGGCCGTAGGCGAGGCCGTACGACATGGCTTTGATGCGACGTCGGAGCTCGGGGTCGACCGAGTCGGTCGGGATCCCGAACGCGCGGGACGCGACAAACGTGTGCAGGTCTTCACCGCTCGTGAATGCCTCGATGAGCCCGGCGTCCTGGGATAGATGCGCCATGATCCGCATCTCGATCTGGGAGTAGTCGGCGGTCAGCAGACACTCGAAGCCTTCGCCGACCACGAACGCCCGCCGGATCTCGCGACCCTCGGCCGTGCGGATCGGAATGTTCTGCAGGTTCGGGTCCTGACTCGACAAGCGGCCGGTCGCGGCGACCGTCTGGTTGAACGTCGTGTGCACTCGCCCGCGATCGTCGACCATCGGCATGAGCGAGTCCACGACGGTCTTCAACCGGGATACGTCGCGGTGGCGGAGCAGCTGCTCGAGTAATGGGTGCTCACTCTGCTCCGCTAACCACTGCAGCGCATCGGCGTCTGTGGTGTAGCCGGTCTTGATGCGCTTGGTCTTCGGGAGACCGAGCTCTTCGAAGAGCACCTGCTGCAGTTGCTTCGGTGAGCCGAGGTTGAACTCGTGCCCCACGGAGTCGTACGCCGCTTGCGCAACACGTTTGACCTCGCCGCCGAGCCGCGCCTCGATAGCGGCGAGATGGTCGATGTCGGCGGCGATGCCCGCGATCTCCATGGCGGCGAGCACATCGACGAGTGGCAACTCCACTTCGTGCAGCAGCTTGGTGCCGCCGCGGCGCTCGACGTCAACATCAAACGCGTCGGCGAGCTCGGCGACGGCGTGGGCGCGGACCATCTCGGCACGTGCTGCGTCCACCTCGTCGGCGCCGTCGAGTGACAGCTGGGCTTCGTCGCCGCCCTCCACGCGGAGCTCGCGCTGGAGGTAGCGCAGCGACAAGTCGGCGAGGTCGAACGAGCGCTGACCGGGGAGCGCGACGTACGCCGCTAGCGCCGTGTCACTGGTGACGCCCGCCAACGTCCAGCCGTTGGCGGCGAACGCGAGGATCACACCCTTGACGTCGTGCACGGCCTTCGCCCGATCGGGATCGGCGAACCACGCGCCGAGCGCCTTGTCGTCGGATTCGGTCAACTGGGTGGGGTCGACGTAGGCACCGGCGCCGTCCGGTGCGGCGAGCGCGATGCCGACGATGACACCCGTGCCGCGGCCGAACGTCCCGTTGACGGAGAGCCCGGTGCGACCACCGCTGGAGGCATGCTCGTCGAGCCACGATGCGACCTCGTCTGGCCCGAGGAGGCCACCGTCGATAACGAATCCCTCGTCTGCCTCTGGCTCGGCAGGAGCAAGCGTTTGGTACAGCCGGTCGCGCAGCACACGGAACTGCAGCGTGTCGAAGACCTTGTGAACCTCGTCGCGATCCCATTGGCCGAGGTGCAGGTCATGCGGTCCAACACTCAATGGCACGTCGCGGACGAGCTCGGTGAGCTGTCGGTTGAGCTGCACGTTGGCGAGGTTGGCGCGTAGTGCGTCGCCGGTCTTGCCAGGTATCTCGTCGACCCGGTCGATCAGCTCGGCCAGCGAGCCGAACTGCTGGATCCACTTCGTCGCGGTCTTCTCCCCCACCCCGGGGATGCCCGGAAGGTTGTCGCTGGGATCGCCTCTGAGCGCCGCGAAGTCGGGATACTGAGTCGGGCTCAGGCCGTACTTTTCCTGAACCTCCGCTGGTGTGAAGCGACGGATGTCGCTGACACCGCGAGAGTTGTAGAGAACGGTGACGTTGTCGTCGACGAGCTGGATCGCGTCGCGGTCGCCGGTGACGATGTAAACATCCATGCCGTCCTTGGCCGCCTGCGTGGCGAGGGTGGCGATGACGTCATCTGCTTCGAAGCCCTCGGCTTGGACGACCGGGATGCTCAGGGCCGTCAGCACCTCATGGATCAGGCTCACCTGCCCCTTGAAGTCGGACGGCGTTTCGGAGCGGCCGGCTTTGTACTCGGCGTAGGTGTCACGACGAAACGTCTGTCGCCCGACGTCGAACGCGACCGCGACGTGCGTCGGGCGTTCATCGCGTAGAACGTTGATCAGCATCGATGTGAACCCGTAGACAGCGTTGGTCGGCTGGCCCGTGGTCGTCGAGAAGTTCTCGACCGGAAGTGCGAAGAACGCCCGGTAGGCGATGGAGTGCCCGTCCAGCAGGAGCAGTCGATCGCGCCCCTCGGTCGGGGCCGCATCGGTTGTCGGCACCATTCGATCCTAGGCTGCGGGGCTGACAACACAGACCCCCATCGGAGCACTCATGAGCGAGCCCCAAGACGGCGCGGCGATCGCGCGGTGGATCAACGCCAATACCAAGGCTGGCCTCGGCGAACTCATGGGCATCGAGATCATCGAGGCGACCGCCGACCGCGTTGTCGCCACCATGCCGGTCGAGGGGAACACCCAGCCATACGGCTTGCTGCACGGCGGCGCATCCTGCGTATTGGCCGAGACGCTCGGCTCGGTTGGGAGCGCCTTACACGCCGGCGTCGATCACATCGTCGTTGGCGTCGACATCAACGCCACACATCACCGCTCCGCGCGCAGTGGCCTCGTCACCGGGGTCGCGACCGCATTGCATCGCGGTCGCACGATCGCGACGTACGAAGTCGGAATCACCGACGAGAGCGACCGCCGAATTTGCACGGCGCGGATCACCTGCCTCATCCGAGAGGCTGGCGCGGTCAGTTAGTTGCCGCGACCTGCAGCGGTCAGCCGCCGGCGTGACGCCCGGCGGGGCCGGGTGATCAGCCGTTTGCGGGTGAGCTCTTCGAGCGCAGCCACCGGATGCTCTGGTGCCGACAGTCGACGACGCAGTACGGCGACAGGCGCGACGCGTCGTACGACCGCCGGGGTGAAGCCAAGGCGCGCGTAGAAGCGGTTGGCCTCGCGCAGGGACGGTGTCACTCCGACGATGACCTGCTCGGCGCCGGTCTCGTCGGCGTACGCCGCGGCGGCGGCAACCAGCGCGTGCCCAACACCGCGCTTGCGATGGTGCTTGGCGACGACAACGTGGTTGAGCTGGACCGCGTGCAGTGGTGACAGCGGGCCGAGTGAAGTGCAGCAGAGCACGGCCATCCCAAGGATCTCGCCATCGTCGTCCGCCGCCACGACGACCCGGCAAGCCGGGTCATTCAGAGCAGCCGACAGCCGCTGCTTGGCGTCGTCGACCGCGACGTGCAGATTTTCCCGAGCGGTGCGGCCCCCGACCTCTCGGAGCTCCTGCCACAGCGCCAGCAACGCGGGGAGGTCCGCGGCACTAGCCGGTCTGACACGAGCGCGCCCCTGCTGGCCATGAGATGGGAGGGCTGACTGCTGGCCATTGGGCACGAAGGCGCTCCCCAGGGTCAGAGGTAGGCCGCGGCTAGGCTTTCCGCGTCCGGCGCCCGCAGCGTACGCCCCACGGTTTCTGCTCCGCAGCGCACGTCCACCGGGCCCCACCTGGCAGCCCCTGGGAGGTCGACGGCCGTGGTTCGCGGCGCCGGCACGGTGCTGAACGTCGCGACCGTACTCGCCGGATCCGGGGTCGGAATCGTCCTCGGTCACCGGCTGAAGCAGCGGGTCCGGGACGTCATCACCGACGGGCTGGGCCTCGTCACCCTGTTGATCGCGGGACTCAACGCGGTCGCCGTACGCGACGACGAATTCACCGACGCGGTCGGTGCCTCAGGCACCGTCCTCGTCGTGCTGGCGGCCGTTGTGCTCGGTGGACTGATTGGCTCGCTGTTGGGCTTGGAGGAGCGACTCGAGTCGTTCGGCGCCTGGTTGCAACGACGGCTGACGCGGGGTGAAGCAGGAACGGCACGGGCTCGCTTCATCGAGGGTTACGTCGTCGCGTCACTTGTCTTCTGCGTCGGCCCGTTGACGGTGCTCGGCTCCATCGAAGACGGGCTCGGTCGAGGTATCGATCAACTCGCACTGAAGAGCACGCTCGATGGATTCGCTGCCATTGCCTTCGCCGCGACGTTCGGCTTGGGTGTCGCGGCCTCGGCATTCACGGTCGGCATCTTGCAGGGTGCGCTGACGGTCGCGGGCTGGCTCGCGGGGTCGTTTCTCGGTGACGCCGAACTATCGGCATTGACGGCAACAGGTGGGCTGTTACTCGTCGGTGTTGCGTTCCGTCTCCTACGGATACGACCGCTGCCGGTCGTTGATCTTCTTCCTGCGTTGATTCTCGCGCCGGCAATAACCGCCGTCGTTGCCCACATTCGGTGAACAATTCCGGGTCGCGTTGACCGGCTCGGCGCCGACTCGATAACGTTGGCATCGACAGGCCCGAAGCGCCCAGTAGACAACGCCTGGAGACGGGGAAGTTCCGGACGGACCCAACGGCGCTTCGGGTTTTGTCATGCCCGGTGACTTACGCGATGTCCTCACCGAGATACGCCGCGCGAACACGTTTGTCGTTCAGGAGCACCGGCGCGCGATCGCTCATCACAACCTCACCGGTCTCCAAGACGTAGCCGCGGTCAGCAAGCCGTAGCGCTTGTGCGGCGTTCTGTTCGACGAGCAATACCGTGGTTCCTTGCTCGCGAATCTCGCGCACGATGTCAAAGATGCGTTTCACGATGAGCGGCGCAAGCCCCATCGATGGTTCGTCCAACAAGAGCAGGTGCGGTCGCGACATCAACGCCCGCCCGATCGCGAGCATTTGTTGTTCACCACCGGAGAGCGTTCCGCCGTCCTGCTTACGCCGCTCCGCGAGAACGGGGAAGAGCTCGAAGACTCGTCGCTTGTCCTTGGCGCGGTCACCCCGCACGAGGTAGGCGCCCATCTCGAGGTTCTCGTCGACGCTCATGCGGGGGAAGATGCGGCGGCCCTCGGGGACATGGCCGATTCCAAGGGCGCAGATCTGGTACGCCGGCCGCGAGTCGATGCGCTCCCCGGCGAAGCGGACCTCGCCCCGGTGGGGGCGGTTGAGACCGCTGATTGTCCGCAGAGTGGTTGTTTTTCCCGCCCCATTGGCGCCCAGCAGGGCCACGATCTCGCCCTCCTCGACGATCAGGCTCACCCCCCGGAGCGCCTCGACGGCGCCGTACTTGACGCGGATGTCGTCGAGCTCGAGCAGCGCCGTCATGACTGGTCCTCGGGCGCGTCCTCGTAGTCAGCGGCGGTCCCGAGATACGCCTCGACAACGTCGGGTTGGCGCTGCACCTCGGCCGGCGTACCGCTGGCGATCACCTTGCCGAAGTTCAGGACGACGACACGGTCGGCCACAGACATGACCAGTCGCATGTCGTGCTCGATCAGCAGCACCGTGATCTTCAGCTCGTCGTTGATCCGGCGGATGAGGCGCTCGAGCTCCTGCTTCTCATTCGGGTTGGTGCCCGCCGCGGGTTCATCGAGCAGCAGCAACTGTGGACTAGTGCCAAGCGCTCGTGCGATCTCGAGTCGTCGCTGCTCGCCGTACGCGAGCGCACTCGCCAACGCGTTGCCCCTGTTCCCGCTGAGACCGACGAAGTCGAGTAACTCGAATGCGCGCTGGTCACCCTCTCGTTCTTCGCGACGCGTGTGGGGCAACCGCAACATCGCACCGACTGGGCCGGTGTGCTGGCGGGACTCCACGCCGATCTTCACGTTCTCGAACGCGGTCAGCGCGTTGAACAATCGGATGTTCTGGAACGTGCGAGCAATACCGAGTCGGTTGACTTGATTCGGCTTGCGCCCCAGCACTGACGTTGCTCTTCCATGTGGGCCGTAGAACGTGATCGTGCCCGACTGTGGTTTGTAGACACCAGTCAGACAGTTGAAGAGCGACGTCTTACCTGCGCCGTTCGGACCGATGACCGAGAGGATCTCGCCGCGGTGTTGCTCCAGCGTCACGTCAGAGAGGCTCGTCACCCCACCAAAACGCAAACTGACCTGGTCGACAGTGATGATGCGTCGCGATGTCTCGGACGCGACGGCGGGCATGGCGCTCATGCCGACGGGCTTCCTGATGGAGCGCCCATTGCGTCCGCTCCCCCGATGCCTTCCTCAGCCAGCCCCAACTCACGTGCACGCCGCCGGGACGGGATCAGCCCCTGCGGTCGGAAGATCATCATCAGGATCAGCAGGGCCCCGAAGTAGATGTAGAGATCTGCGGGGTCGATGTAGTTGTGCAACTGAAGCCACTTGGTCCCGATCTGCAGCACGGCGACTCCGACGACCGAGCCGATCAGCGACCCCATGCCGCCGAAGATGACAAAGACGAGCACGAAGATCGACAGGAAGAAGCCGAAGTCACCTGGGCTGATGAACTGGACTTTGCTCGCGGCGACGACCCCGGCGAATCCCGAAGTCGACGCGCCGATCACGAATGCCATCAGCTTGTATTTCACGGTGGGGATCCCGCATGCCTGCGCAGCAACCTCGTCCTCGCGAATGGCTGTCCAGGCGCGGCCGACTCGTGAGTTCTCCAACAAACTGAACAGCACGAGCACGACGACGATGAAACCGAGCACGAGGTAGTAGTAGGGCAAGTTGCCGAGACCGAAGTTGTAGTTGATTCCAGCGGTGTGGACCGAGAATGGCTTGATGCCGAAAGCGCCGCGCGAACCGTTGGTGAACGAGTCGAGGTTGACCGCGAGGATCTGGATGATCTCGCCGAACCCGAGCGTGACGATCGCAAGATAGTCGCCCCGCAGCCGCAGAGTGGGCGCGCCGAGAATGAGCCCGGAGAACATCGCGACCGCGGTGGCGATCGGGATGATGAAGAACGGGTTGAGGGTGAACGGCGGATCGGCCGGCAGCGCCCCGGTGAAATAAGCCGCGGTGTAGGCGCCGATAGCGAAGAACGCGATGTAGCCCAGGTCGAGGAGCCCGGCAAAGCCGACGACGACGTTGAGTCCGATCGCGAGCAGGATGTAGACACCGACCTGCTCGACCAGGACGCCTTGCCAGTAACCCGTGGCGAAATAGCCGTACTGCGGCAGCAGGATCGCGATGACCAGCAAGACCAGGTACACGCCGTAACGCGCCGCCGGACGCGTCCAGAGCTCCACCATTCCGCTGCGGTAGCCCTGCGTCGAGCTCTTGATGCGGTCCCGATTGCGACCGTAGCGGGTCAGTAGCACCCACAGGACGACGCCGCCGATCAGGTAGGGGCCGAGATGGCTCGGCTTGAGTGCCTGGGAGATCGCATACGGGTGGTCGTTTTCTCGGCCGGCGGGACCGCGGATCACCGCAACGAGAGCGCCGATCCCGAGGCAGATCCACAACCGTGCGGCGTCAGGTGTGCGCGCCAGTTGGCGCGCGCGCGTGAATGCCCCGCCTGACGTCTGCGCGTGGGTGCTCATGCCGACCTGCCCAGCCGCTCGCCGAGGATTCCGGTCGGACGGACCATCAGCACCAGCACGAGGATCCCGAACGCGATCACGTCACGCCACGAGTTGCGGATGCAGGCAACCCCCCAGCTCTCGACCAGCCCGAGCAGTACGCCGCCCAACATCGCGCCGCGGACGTTGCCGATGCCCCCGAGCACCGCGGCCGTGAAGGCCTTGATGCCCGGGACGAACCCCATCGTGTAGGCAACGGTGCTGCCCATCCCGAAGAGAAATCCCGCGGCACCGCCAAGGAACCCGCCAATCGCGAAGGTCTGCCAGATCACCCGGTCGATGTTGACGCCCATCAGGCTCGCCGTGTCGGCGTCCTGGGCGACCGCACGGATGCCCTGCCCGAGTCGGGTGCGCGCGACCAGCCGGTCGAGGAAGAGCATCATCGCGATGGCGGACCCGGCGACGATGAGCGTGTAGACGTCAACTCCGGCGCCGCCGACCGTGAAGACCACCTTGTTGTTGAACAATGCCGGGAAGCCGAGCGCGTTGCGACCGAATTCCTTACCGGCCAGGTTGAACAAAAACAGTGATGCCCCGATAGCCGTGATCAGGAAGGCGAGTCGCGGGGCGTTGCGTTTGCGCAAGGGTCGGTAGGCGATGCGTTCGAGCAGGAACGCCGTGACTGCTCCGACGAGACCACCCATGATCGTGCCCGCCACGACCAGGCCCACGGAGGTGAACCCCGTTGGCGTGCTGCTGCCGATGAGCGCCTCGACGAGGAACAGCCCGCCGAATCCGCCGGCCATGAAGACTTCACTGTGCGCGAAGTTGATGAGCTGGAGCACGCCGTAAACGAGTGTGTAGCCGAGCGCGATGAGCGCGTAAAGGAAGCCGTTCGACAACCCGTCGACGGTCAAGCTCCAGAAGTTGTCTGTGAAGCACATGAGAGTGAGGAGGGGTGGGGGGGGG
>JAWWOW010000011.1:0-224799 GCA_033851265.1 Frankiales bacterium | reverse complement strand
GGGATGAGCACGCCGGTGCCGAGGATCTCTGCCGGGTGGGTGGTCAGTCCGAGGTAGGTGGTGAGGTCGACGGCGATGTTGACCGTGATCGGGGCGCCGCGACTGGTGGGCCGGTGGCCGTGTTGGCTGTCGAGTTGGCCGTCGTGTTGGCCGGTGAGGTAGCGGGTGGACCAGTCGTGCAGGGCGGCCCAGCGCAGCTCGTCGAGGGACCGCGGGTCCCCGGCCGTCTTGGCGGCGCGGGCCCACGCTTCGACCGCGGTGCGGATAACGGTGGCTTCGAGGACGGGTCCGTGCCCGTTGACCCAGCCGGTGCCGCTGTCGGTGCCGTCGTCGAGGGTGATGTCGAGGCAGGCGTTGCGCCGGGCGGTGCGGTGCCGGCGGGCCAGCGCCTCGGCGTCGATGCGGGCGACGGCCTTGCGGACCAGCCGGCTCAGCACCCCGGGGGCCTTCCCGCGGGCCTTGGGCAGCACCAGGCGTTCGAGCTGCCGGCATCCTTCGGCGTCGAGCTCGGCAGCGCCTTCGACCACGCGTAGCGCCGGGTAGTAGCCCAGGTCACCGGCCGTCATCATCGCCAGCGTGCGGGGCAGGAACTCCCGTAACCGGCGGGCCGCGGTGACGATCCGCTGCGCGGCGGGTTGGGACATCCCGAGGGCGACCGCGACCGCGCAGTCGGTGAAATCCGGACCGGGGGGTTCACCGGTCTCCGGGTCGGGTTCGGACGGCTCTTGGCTCGCCGCGAACGCGGCGACCGCCGCGGTCTTCCGCCCGGCCACCGCGTTCTCCAGCCGTTGCAGCTGCGCCGCCAGCCGCACCCGTCCCGTGTCGTCGAACCCGGCCGGGTCCAGTTCCATCAGCAGCCCGGCCGAGTCGCCCGACAGTGGGGTCTGCTCGACCCAGGCCAGCACCTCGGCCTCGGTCAGCGGCACACCGAGCTCCTCGTCGCACCCGTCGCACCCGTCGCACCCGGGCGCGCGACCTTCGGCCGGGTCGAGGGTCTCGACCGGCGGGGTGGCGGGCGTCGCAGGCGCCTGGGCTTCGAACATGTGTTCGAGACACTAGCCCCACCCACCGACAATTTCAGGGGGTTCTCACGATCTGTGGACGGTCCATCCAGCAGCGGACGGTGGTGCGAGAGCGCCGCTTCGCGAGCGAAGGTGTGGGCTCAGCTATGAGGCTGTTATGTCTCGGCTAGGACTGTCCCGGTCCTTGGACCGAGGATCGGATGTCACGATCGTGCCGGACGCGACTGAACCGAGAAGGGCATGCAAATGCAGATGAAGCTCGAACTAATCCCGCTCCCCGTTTCCGACGTTGACCGGGCCATCGCCTTCTATACCGACAAGCTCGGATTTAAGAAGGACGTTGACGTGCAGCCCGCAGAGGGCGTTCGCGTCGTCCAGCTGACTCCTGAAGGTTCCACTTGCTCGGTTGGTTTTGGGACAGGGCTGGATGTGTATGCGGGAGAACCTGGCAGCATTAGAGGTCTGCATCTGGTTGTGGATGACATCGCTGAGGCGCGTGCCGACCTTGTTCGCCGAGGTGTCGAGATCAGCGAAATCCATGACTTCGGGGGTGGTGTCAAAGGGGCGGACTTCGCCGATCCCGACGGCAACACATTCGAACTGCAGGAGATGGAGTGGCGCAAGGGCGCGGCCTATTAGCAACCGCTGACTTCGTCGCCCGCGCGTGACTTCCCAAGGTGATCGAGAAGCCGGGTCTCGTGGTCACGAAAGCCCTTATCCCCCGTATGCGGCTACTGCCTCTGCACCCATTTCCAGGCCACCTCGCAGACGACAAGCAACACCAAGATCGCAACCGCCGAGATGAGGTAACCCTGGATCGCCAGGGTGACGAGCACCGCTACCAAGGCAACGAGGCCAAGCAGCTGGAGCGAACGGAGCACCTGCGAACAATAAATTAGCGGCCCTTATTCGCTGGTTTCGTTTCTCGAGGTCAGCCGGACGAGGAGCGTCGACAGGGCCGCGAGCATCGTGATCACTACTACCGCGCCGAGCACCATGGTCCAGGGCAATCCGCCGTACACGGCAGAGAACACAAACACACCCAACACCGGAAGCGCCGTGAACACTAGGACTCCGGCGGCCCAGCCCTTCGTCGGCAAACCACGATCCTGTCGGTAGCGCACCAACTGCCAGGCGGCGTGAACGCTCGCGCCGAGGCCCCAAAAAATCGCCGCGCTAGTGCTCGACCTAGCTGTATTCACCGGGTCGGCGGCACGGGACGCGCCATCCGCGACCACGAGATTGCGAGTGCAGGCAGTGCAGCGGTAGCGGCCATCGTTGGCCGCACCGCAGGAGGCGCACACCTTCCCTCCGGGGATCACGCGATAGAGATCGGCACCGGCACCAATCACCTATAGCGCCACGCGCCGGGGCTGGCGCTCGGGAACGGCCTTACCGAGCGCTGCTCGTCGTGGCCGGTGGCTCTAATCCGCGATGTACCACTTCCAGACGATCGCCCAGCCGCTCGCCGCGAGAAGCACGCACAAGAGCGTCGCTAGCGGCAATCGAAGCCGCAGCGGCAACGCGGCCGCGATCAGGCCGACGCCGGACGCCAAAGCAAGGGGAATGGAGGCCAGCCAAAGGCATAGCCCAAACCACGCGGGTCCCGAGTCTGGGCCGAACAGGTCTTTGCCATCAGAAAGCGCAGCACCAATGAGGGCCAACATTGCGCTGACAAGCGCGCCTGCACCGGCAGCCGCAGCGACGACGCCCGGCCACTTTCTCGGCTGCGTGGTTTCCATCATCCCAAGGCTCCGGGCCGCGTAACGGTGGGGCAAGCATGGCGCACAGACAACTCCGGTCCTCCCCCAGCAGGCGTACGAGAACGCCGCTTGACCGGCGAAGATCGGCCCTTATCGCGCGGTCCGCAACGCCAGTTACCGCGCGATCGACCAAGGCGGCTCGTCCCTTCGGGCCACCTCGGCAGGGGGCTTTCCTAGTGGTGGCAGCGGGCTGATCACCCAACGGCCAATGAGCCAGAACAAGAACACGCTGACGAAGAAAATCAGTGGGCTGACGTATGCCTTCCACATGGCCTCGTGGTAGCGCCTCGTGACCGGTGGCTCAGCGCCATATTCGGGTCGATAAGTGATCTCGCAGTCGATGCTGGGTGGCCACCAGTCTCGGCCCAGGGTTCGCCAATCCACGTACACGACTTCGTAGGACTTTCCCGGAGCGCAGGCGGCCCGGTGCCCAGTCACGACGTCGACCCCAGCATCAGCCGCCAGCCATCCAGCGAGAGCGGCTGTCGGCAGGATCAACAAGCAGGCGAACCCTCCGAGCCACCTCGCAATGACGGTCAAGAATCGGTTGAGCGCCATTCGGAAGTCGGGGTCAGCCACGCCGTTCATGATGGCCGATCCAGGCGAGCGATAACGCCGGGACTCGTGCGCGCGAACGGCCCTTATCGCTCGCTCGCGAGCAGCTCTAGTACGCGTCCGGAACACTGCCTAGGAAGTGGGTGCGCCCTTCCGCGTCACATACCTCGACCTCGTAGGCGTCCGGATATACCTCGACGATCCATCCGACCGAACCGTTTGGAGCGCCCTCATCCTCGAAGCAGTTAGTCACGAACCGGACTCGCGAGTACTCCCGCCACCACACCAGCGCACGATCACGCCGACACCCGTGTGCGGAAACGGCTTTCTACGCAAGTTGGGATGGTGCATGAATTTCGGTAGCCGTCACCGGACGGTCAGGTGGTACGTGACGGACGTGGTGAATGTTCCCGCCTGACCTTTGAAGGAAAGCGTGTGCTGACCTTGCGAGATCTCCAGCGGTCCAACCCATAGTCCCCATGCGACGACCGAGTGTCTTCCTTTACTGAACCCGGTGCTTGAGTCGGATCGGGCAGTGAAGGGAAACGCTGACCCTGAAGTCGCGGTAGCGACGTGCACCGGTGTGCCGTCCAGGGTCGCGCGGGCCACGTCGGGCGTGGCGCTGCATGCACGAATCGCGGCAGCGCTGGTCTCGCCGGGGGTCACCGTGCAGATTTGGTTGAGCACGGGGAAATAGATTCGACGCCCGACAGGGACCGTGCACCTGCGGGTAGCTGACCCGCCGTGTGTCCCGGCGAGAAACCAGACGTCGCTTGGCTGGTTCAGAGCGCATGACCGGCCAGTCGCATCGTCGATCGGGTTGCTTTCGCTGGGCACAGACTCGGCCCACTGCCACCATCTAGCGGGCAATGTGCTCGAGGGAGATGCCGAACGCACCTGCTCAGAAGGTTGTGACTGTGAGCCTGCCTGCTTGGGAGAAGCCTTGCCGCCGCTACACCCCGCGAGCGCCATCGCCATTGCAGCGCCGACTACCAACACGAGCTGCGAAATGCCGCCCGGTCGCCAAGCGACGCGCAAACACGGAAGCTGCCGGGGCGCAACCATGACCCAACGCTAACGCCGGCTCGTCCGTACTGAAACGGCCCTTCGCGAACACTGAATGCCGTCGTGATTGTGAATCTGTGTAGGTCCTGACAGCAACAACTTCACAACCATCGCCGTCGGGGGCCGTACGCGAACGCCGGTTCGGTTCGTTTCCGCGCGGACCGCGGTGGCCGGTCGGGCCTTCTAGCTGTTGGTCTTGCGGGACGCCCCGGGCTCCCAGAGGATGTCGCCGCCCGCGTCGAGGTTGGCGTAACGCCCGAGGATGAAGAGCAAGTCGGACAGCCGGTTGAGATACCGGGCAGCGACCGGGTTGACGCCGTCGGCGTACGTGTCGATGGCTTCCCAGGTGACGCGTTCGGCGCGACGGGCGATCGTTCGGGCGACGTGCAGCAAGGCGGATCCCGCCGTGCCGCCAGGGAGCACGAAGCTGCGCAGCTTCTCGAGCTTGTCGTTGTAGTGGTCGCATTCGGTCTCGAGGCGGGTCACGTCCTGCTCGGTGATCCGCAGGGGTGGGTACTCCGGGTTCGGCACGACGGGCGTGCACAGATCGGCGCCTACGTCGAACAAGTCGTTCTGTATCCGGCGAAGGGCGTCGTTGACGTCGTCCGGAAGCCCAGCCAATGCGATCGCCACGCCGATCGCGGAGTTGGTCTCGTCGACCACGCCGTACGCCGCGACACGCGGGTCGGTTTTGTTCGCTCGGCTCATGTCTCCGAGCGCGGTGGTGCCGTCATCTCCCGTTCGGGTGTAGATGCGGGAGAGGACCACACTGCTTTTTTCCCGAGTGCTGTCGGCCATGTCAGGAAGCCTACGGTCACGGGCGCTCGCCTACCATTCGTCGTATGGAGCGCTTCCGGGTTGAGGGCGGCGCGCGTCTGTCCGGGGACGCGCACGTGACGGGGGCGAAGAACAGCGCGCTCAAGCTCATGGCCGCCGCCCTGCTCGCTGAAGGGACGACCGTCCTCGAGGACGTGCCCCGGATTCTCGACGTCGAGATCATGAGTGAGCTGTTGCGGCGACTCGGTTGTGCTGTCGACGGTGAGGAGCGGACCCTCCGCATCGAGGTACCGGCCCAACCGGGCAAGGAAGCCGACTACGACCTGGTCAGGCGCATGCGTGCCTCGATCGCCGTTCTCGGGCCACTCCTGGCGCGGTGCGGCGAGGCCCGCGTCGCTCTGCCCGGCGGTGACAACATCGGACAGCGCGGTCTGGACATGCACATCGTCGGCCTTGAACGGCTCGGTGCAACGGTCGAGAACGAACACGGTTATCTCGTCGCCCGGGCACCCCGAGGTCTCACTGGCGCAACCGTCTGGCTCGACTTCCCCAGTGTCGGAGCGACCGAGAATCTGCTGATGGCGGCGGTGCTCGCCGACGGTACGACCGTGATCGACAACGTCGCGCGCGAGCCAGAGATCGTGGACCTCGCCTCGATGCTCGTCGAGATGGGCGCCAAGATCGACGGCGTCGGTACGTCGACGATCGTCGTACAAGGCGTCGCCGGGCTGAGTCCGGTCCAGCACACCACCGTGCCCGACCGCATCGTCGCCGGCACGTACGCGATTGCCGCAGCCATGACGCAAGGCGACGTGCGGATCCGTGGCGCTCGGCCGCACCACCTTGAGATCGTCCTGGACAAGCTGACGTCGACCGGCGCAACCGTCGAGGGAACCGAGAACGGATTCCGCGTGGTCATGGAGTCGCGGCCGCGATCTGTTGACGTTGTGACGTTGCCCTACCCCGGTTTTCCGACCGATCTGCAGCCGCACTGGATCGCTCTCGCTGCGATCAGCGAAGGCGCAGCATTGGTCACCGAGAACGTCTACGACAGTCGGTTCTCCTTCATCCACGAGCTCGTGCGGCTAGGGGCGGACATCCGCACCGACGGCCACCACGCAGTAGTCCGTGGGCGGCCCGCGCTGTCCGGAGCACCTGTCCGCGCGCCGGACATTCGTGCAGGAGCCGGGCTGGTCGTCGCGGGCTTGGTGGCTGACGGCGTGACAACGGTCAGCGACGTTCACCACATTGATCGCGGTTACGAAGACTTGCCCGCCGTGCTGAGTTCGTTGGGGGCCAACGTTGTGCGCGAGCCCGACCCCGACATCTTCGACTCGGCGGGTTAGACGCCGGCTCTGCGGACGTGATCGCGCGCGCGCGACAGATCAGTCGCGAAGACGAGCACGAGCGCACGCCCTCGCTCCCGTGCCACGGTTGCGCGGATGCCGTTGTCGGCGAGTAACGCGCAGAGCTGGTCGGCCTGCTCGATGGTCGGGCTCTGCGCGACAGGGACCAGCAACCCGTAGTCCGAGTCTCCTGCGCGCTTGCGGACCGGCGCCCGGCGGGTCGAGGGTCCGAAGGTCCACCAAGACATCCCGATGAGTACGCCGAGAGCGCCGACCGCGAGCAGCGCGACGGACAGGAAGTGCGCCTGGATAGCCACTGGACCCGCCCTCGCTGGTCGCGTGAAACCGACAATTCGAACCGCTTCGCACAGTACGACAGGGCGTTCCGGCGAAGCGACGGGGTAGGTGGGCGGGCGCGCAGCAACCAAGAATCGGACATTTGGGGACTCCGGTGTGTCTGCGTCCCAGTAGTCCCATCCCGACGTACGGTGATCGGCACGCCTGTGGGGGTCTCCGGACAAGCCCGGTGCAACGTCGTGGGCGTCTCGTGCGTCTCTATGACGCGGGCAAGTGAATGGAGGTGGCAGGCATGCGGGTCTGGGCGAGCGACGAAGGCGATCTGGTGGTCATCGTCGGCCACCTCGAGGTGGGCACTGTTCCTGATGCTCGGGCCGTCCTGCACGACGCCGTCGACCGAGGCGCGGGCGACCTCGTCATCGACATGCGCGACGTCGAGCTCATCGATGCGACTGGCTTGGGCGTCCTCGTCGGCACCCATCGCCGGGCCCAGCGCGCCGGCCGCCGGCTGATGCTCCGCGACGTACCACCGCGCATCCACCGGCTGCTGATGGTCACCCGGCTCAACCGTGTCATCCCGAGCGAGCCGCTCGCACCGCTGCCTGCTGCCTAGCCGCGCGCCGGCTGCGTGGGTTACCCACGCGTAAACTTCGATCATGTCCCGTGAGCGTGACCGTCCGTGGGTGGTGCGCACGTACGCCGGGCACTCGTCGGCCGCTGAGTCGAATGCTCTCTATCGCCGCAATCTCGCCAAAGGTCAGACGGGGCTGTCCGTGGCGTTCGACCTGCCCACCCAAACCGGTTACGACCCCGACCACGAGCTCGCCCGCGGCGAGGTAGGCAAGGTCGGCGTCCCGATCTCGCACGTCGGCGACATGCGCGCGCTCTTCGACGGCATCCCGCTGGCCGAGATGAACACCTCGATGACCATCAACGCGACTGCCATGTGGTTGCTCGCGATGTATGAGGTCGTCGCCGAAGAGCAGGGCGCACATCCGGACGACCTCACGGGGACGACGCAGAACGACATCATCAAGGAGTACCTCTCACGGGGGACCTACGCGTTCCCGCCGGTGCCGTCGCTGCGGCTCATCACCGATCTGATCGCCTACACCGTCACCGCGATCCCGCAGTGGAATCCGATCAACGTCTGCAGCTACCACCTCCAAGAAGCCGGAGCCACTCCGGTGCAGGAGGTGGCGTTCTCCTTGTCGACGGCGATCGCCGTGCTCGACGCCGTGCGCGACTCGGGGCAGGTGCCGCCCGAGCGGTTCGGTGAGGTCGTCCAACGCATGTCGTTCTTCGTCAATGCCGGCGTGCGCTTCGTCGAAGAGATGTGCAAGATGCGCGCGTTCGTGCAGCTGTGGGACGAGATCACCGGCGAGCGCTACGGCATCACCGACCAGAAGCAACGGCGGTTCCGGTACGGCGTACAGGTCAACTCTCTTGGGCTAACCGAGGCGCAACCGGAGAACAACATCCAGCGGATCGTGCTGGAGATGCTCGGCGTCACGCTGTCGAAGAACGCGCGGGCGCGGGCCATCCAGCTGCCTGCGTGGAACGAAGCGCTGGGTCTGCCGAGGCCCTGGGATCAGCAGTGGTCGCTGCGCATCCAGCAGGTGTTGGCCTATGAGTCGGACTTGCTGGAGTACGCCGATCTCTTCGACGGCTCACCGGTCGTGGCAGCCAAGGTCGCCGAGATCGCCGCCGGTGCGCGTGAGGAGATGGACCGCGTGCAGGCACGCGGCGGCGCCGTCGAGGCCGTTGAGTACATGAAGTCGCAGCTCGTCTCCTCGCATGCCGAGCGGCGACGTCGCATCGAGTCCGGTGAGGACGTCGTCGTCGGTGTCAACAAGTTCACCGAGACCGAATCCAACCCGCTGCTCGCCGATCTCGACACAGCGATCCACACCGTCAATCCCGCCGTCGAGCAGCACGCGGTCGACGCAATCCGGGAATGGCGTGCGGGCCGTGACTCACAGGCGGTCGATGACGCATTGCGCGCTTTGCGCGACGCCGCGAAGACGGATGCCAACTTGATGGAGGCGTCGCTCGTCTGTGCCCGTGCCGGTGTGACAACCGGCGAGTGGGCCGGTGCATTGCGCGAGGTGTTCGGCGAGTACCGCGCGCCAACGGGCGTGTCGGCGTCGTCCAGCCCGGCGGGGGACGCCGGCCAGGAGATCGCGGAGGTGCGCGAGGCGGTCCGGCGTACTGGCCAAGAGCTCGGTGGACGGTTGCGATTCCTCGTGGGCAAGCCGGGCTTGGACGGGCACTCGAACGGCGCAGAGCAGATTGCGGTGCGCGCGCGTGACGTCGGCTTCGAGGTTGTCTATCAGGGCATCCGTCTGACACCGGCCCAGATTGTTGCTGCCGCTGTGCAGGAGGACGTCCACGTCGTCGGGATTTCCATCCTGTCCGGCTCGCATCGCGAGCTGGTCCCCGAGATCGTGAACGGCTTGCGTGAGGCCGGACTCGACATCCCCGTCATCGTCGGCGGGATCATCCCGGACGCTGACGCGAAATGGCTGGCCGACCAAGGTGTGGCGGCCGTGTTCACGCCGAAGGACTTCGGCATCACCGACATCATGCGGCGCATCGTCGACGTCGTGCGTACTGCAAACGGCCTAACGTAGGCGCTTCGCAGCGGGTCGCGCGGCCAGATAAGAGGGATTCCGGCCTTCAGATCGAACTAGGAGGCCAACTCTGTTTTCCCAGCAGCGGGGGCTCGTCTCGCATGTGGTCTGTCTTGACGCGGCTGCGCCGCGTCTCTTTCGTGCTCGGCCCGGTACTCGGCCTGCTCCCTCTCGTGAGCGTTCCGTCTGCGCACGCGGTTGTCGGCCCATCGGTGCACATCGTTGCTGGCGGAGGAATTGGTGAGGGCGGGCCGGCGACAGACGCATACCCGGCCGTCGAACGTGCAATCGTTGGTCCGACAGGCGACCTATTCGTTGTGACCAGCGGTCGTCTCTGCAAGGTCGACCACACCAGCGGAATCATCACCACACTCGTCGGCGGCGGTGCAAGCGGTTACCTGAACAACAGCTCCGAGGGCAAGCTCGGCACCTCGATCCGCTATCTCAATTACCCAAGCAACACGGGATTCAGGTTGTTCGCCGCGACTGCGGACGGCGCCGTCTATTTCGCGCAAATAAGCGCGACCTCCCCCGACATCAAGGCCACTCTCTTCTCGGTTGATCCGAGTGGCGTTCTGCATGTTCTTCGGGAGTCGCTCACGCCCGTGGTGGCCGCCGGCGCTGACGGCACGATCTACGAGGCGAGCACCTTCCAGGTAAAGCGACTTGCGCCCGGAACATCCACTGCGGTGCCTTACGCCGGGACAGGAACGTCAGGCCACACAGGAGAAGGAGGACCGGCGACGTCTGCCCGCATCGGGGCCGTTGCGGAGCTGATAGTTGCATCTGACGGCAGTGTCTTCCTCACGGGGAGTGGTTACATCCAGAAGGTGGACACCTCCAACAACATTCACACCCTTGCCGGCAACGGGACGAACCCCACGGATCAAGCAGCGGACGGCACCGCTGCACTTGGAACTCCGCTCAGTCCGGCCGCGCTTGCCGTCGATACGGCAGGCCGCGTCTATTTCACTAACCCAGTGATGCCTGACACGAACTTCCCACCCGTCAGAGAGATCGGGCTCGACGGCAAACTCAAGACGGTGTTGACAAGCGCTGGCTCATCATCAACGCCCATCGGCACTGACAACATCGGCGCGCTAGTGCCGATCAACGGGCGCCTGTTCAGACTGGCTGCCGATGGCAGTGATGCGGCCGGATCAGGAACGCGCCTGGTCGGCACCGACCGGCTGGACTCGCCTGACGGCACGTCCGCAACCCAAGGTTTCGTCGGTCCCGGATCCCTCGTCAGGGATGCATCCGAGCAGATCCTGTTCGCGTCGCGGTCGAGCAACGTCGACAGCACGATCCGCACCATCGCGGCGGGCAAGGTGGGGACCGTCGTTGGCGGAGGCCCTCGACCCGCTGGATACGCCGATGGGCTTTCAGGCACGGCCGTTGCGATCAACTACGGGCACCTCGCGGCAGCACCGGATGGAAGCGTGTACTTCCTGGACTGGCGACGCGCTACTTCGGACCAGGTCGAGCCCATCATCCGCGCGATGGACACTGACGGTGCAGTGCGCACCATCGCCGGTGGAGGCACGACCGACTGGCCAGCCGCCGAGGGGGCTGTTGCGACCTCGGTGAGACTGCCGAATGAAGACAACGCGTCGGGACTCGCGGTCAACGCGGTAGGTGACGTCTTCTACAGCGGAAGCGACAACTTCGTGCAGTACGTGTATCGCATACACGACGGCCACGTTGAGAGATTCATTGGGGGCGGAACGGTCGGCACCGGCGGGGCGGTTCGTAGTGCGAACCGGCTCGAGATGTATCTCGGCCAGATCTACGGGATGGCGGTCAACCCGCTGACAGATGAGCTTTGGCTGATTGAGCGCAACATTGTCTCTCGTGTGGATAGCGCCGGCGTGGTGCACGCATTGCTCGCCGGGAGGGGTTCCGACGTCTTTGGTCCGCTCGCCTTTGGGTCGGACGGAAGCGCCTATTTCTACTTCACGGGCTCTTTCAGCTTCGGTATCTGGCGGCTCTGGCCCGACGGGCATCTGGCGGCGGTGCTTGGTGGAGGCACAAGCACCGAGGACGGGGCGCCGGTTCTTGGCGCTCTAGTCCAGCCACAGGACCTGACGGTGGCACCAACCGGCGACATCTGGTGGACAGACACAGCTCGGGTGATGCGCGCCGATCCTTACACGCCGGTTGTTGAATCGCCCGTCGCGTCGTTTACTGCGACGTACGAGGCAGGATCCGTCACACTCACCGTCCCCACTCCGCCGGTAGGGGGGCAGGTCGAGATATTCGGGTTCAAGGACGGGGCGGCTCCCACCCGCTGGGGAGACGGCACACCAGTAGCCACCGTCGCGCACAGCTCGGCCCCGACGACCTCAGTCACGGTTTCGGGTCTCGGGTCTGGGCCCGAGTCGGCCTTCGAACCGAACCACGTCTACCGGTTCTCGGCGTTCAACGAGCAGGTTGATGGCGGCTTCGTCACCAGCCTGGCAACGTCAACCGAGATTGCGATCCAGGAGTTCCGGTTTTGGTCGGCGGACTTCACGGGCGACGGAAAGACGGATGTTGCGGTGTACCGGCCGTCCAATGGGACTTGGTACGTGAAGGGGCTGTCGGCGGTGCGGTACGGGATTCCGGGTGATGTGCCGGTGCCGGCCGACTACACCGGCGACGGAAAGACGGATGTTGCGGTGTACCGGCCGTCAGATAGGACCTGGTACGTGAAGGGGCTGCCGGCGGTGCGGTACGGGATTCCGGGTGATGTCCCGGTGCCGGCCGACTACACCGGTGACGGAAAGACGGATGTTGCGGTGTACCGGCCGTCAGATAGGACCTGGTACGTCAAGGGGCTGCCGGCAGTCCAGTACGGCGCCTCCGGGGATGTTCCAGTTTAGTCCAACGAATGCGCAGCTGTGCATGTGGCGAACAGAGCCGCCTTCCTTATGTCGCGCGAACACCCCGCTCGTTCCCGAGATCGTGAACGGCCTACGTGAGGTATCACCGAGATCATGCGGCGCATCGTCGATGTGGTGCGCACGGCGAATCGCCTGCCCGCCTCTACTCCCGACTGTTCTTGCGGTCTAGGTCTTCAAGGTTGTTAGCGGGCCCATGAGCCGAAGGTCGGCGTAGGTCGAGTCGGTGTGTCCGGTCAGATCGGGAGCGTCGCCTCCGGAGAAACTGGTCTGCAAGGTCGAATGCGTACTGAGGTCGTGGACCGTGTACATCACTGTGGCCGGCGCCGGAGCTTGACAGCACGGGACCGAGTGATCGGGGTGGAAGTCTCCGTACACCTTGACCACCAGGATCTGGTGACCGGAGTCGTGCGGACCGTGCTCACCCCTGAGCGCATGTCTGAAGGTGCCAAAGGTCGTCTTTACATATGCCGCAGCGGTGGCTGTTCCCCGCCCCCGGTCGATGAGTGCATCAGCGATCTGCTGAGCAAACAAGGTGTCCGCGGACGCTGGCGAGGGTGAAGGGCTCACCGCGTGGTGTGCGGTCGTACAAGCACCGCCGAATCCGCTCAGTAGACAGGCCAGCACGAATTGTGCGATGCGTGTCGGCCGTGGCCTGCGCATCGCTTACCCACCTGATCGCCCGCTTAGGACAGTACGAAGCTCGATGTGCCGGGAAGCAGGTTTACTGACTTCCACGACGTACCACGCATGAACGTGATCGTCGTCGGGCCGTCCGTGGTGACCGTTACGTTGACTGGCCCTGCCCCCAAGCCGGCGCGTTCCATGGCGACGTTTATCCGCGCGATGTCGGTGAGTTTCAACGCGAGCGTCTGCGTCGCAGCGGGGACCGGCCCGACGTTCTTCCACGTCGACGTCGTCAACACGGCGGGAGACGGATCGCCCGGTGCGTCGAGAGACCGCTGCTTCACCACCGCGTGCGGTGCAGCCGGTCGTGCGCCGGAGATCGCATCGACCGTCGCGAGCTTCCCCGGCGACCGGTCGCGCTCGTCGAGATCGCGCAACCAGTAGATGCCGGTGGGCCCGAGGCCGAGAGCTTGGCTCGAGCCGTGCGGGTACCACGTGTAATGAATTGATCCCGGGTCACGCACGATCGTGGGTCGCCCGACGGCGGCTATCTCGTGCGAGAAGCCGTCTTGCACGGCGTACACGAGATGGTCCTCGGCCGGATACATCCAGAAGCGGTACCGCTGCTCGGCCTCGTCGAACTTTTGCACCTGCTGCAGTACGCCGGTGATCGGCACGAGCTGGTCGACCACACCGTCGGCGATGACATACGGAAGCCAGCGCGCATTCGCAACGAGTGGCTGAGTGTCACTGTCATAGGTGCACCGCCCTGGAGCCGCGTACCCGATTGCACCACTGGCAAGACGGGTTCCGCACACCGATGGTCCTGCGATCGGGAACGCCTTCGCGAACAGGTCGGGATAGGTGAGCCCGAGCTTGTAGGACGCGAAGCCACCCATGGAGTAACCCGAGATCACGGTGCGGGTGGAGTCGAGCGTGTATGCCTCGGCCAACTCGCGCCAGACCTGCCAGAAGTCGACTTCGGCCTCGTCGAAGTACCAACCATCCGCGCCGAAACCAAGGGTTGTGGCGCAGATCGACTGTCGATCGTCACAGAGCTGGCCGAGCATCTTCGGGGCGAGCGCGGTGTACTGGTTGTGGTTGACGCCGAGGGAGTGCAGCACCCAGGTCAGCGGCATCGCGTGACCGGGCCGGTAGGACTCCGGCACGTGCACCGAGTAGGGCTGGATCCGCGCGAGGTAGTTCGGCTCGAGGTCACCACCCGCCTGCGACTGTGGGTCTTGGTTGCCGGGGACGACTCCCTGCCCGAGCTTCAATGTGGTGACGTACCACCGCGTGGACGAGCCGCGAAGCAGCGGTTCAGGTGTCGTGCGCTTCGCCGCGAGGTCGCTCCACTTCACGCCGAGGCTGAAGTCCGACACGTCACCACGCTTCGCGAGCGTGGTGGCCTGCAATGTCTCATTCCACAGATTTGCGTTGGCCGTCTGCGCGCCCTTGCCGATGCCGCGCAGGTCAAGTGGTGTGCAACCTCCACAGGAGGCAGCTTCTTGCTGGGCGGTGCGGAAGGTCACGTTGTAGACCGCAGGTTGCCCCGGCAGCGCGCCATGGCGCGGACCCACCCGGGCGAACGCCTTGCCGGTCGAGTTCGCGAGACCGGCGGCCAACCGCACCTGCCAGGTATCCGACACCGGCAGCGTGCTGCGCGGGATGCGTACGACGAACGAGCGCGCAGACTTGTCGACGATCACCGACAACGACGCGAGCACCTTGCCGCTCTGGTCTAGCAACCATCCACCGCTCGACGAAACGAGGATGGCTCGATCGATTCCGGCTGAACTGATGCCCGCGCCGGCGGGCCACTTCGTCGCCGTGCTGCTGGCGTTGCCATCCGTGTCGAGCGCCCACTCGGCAATCGGCACCCGCGTATCGGCGAGCGTCGTCCAGTCGACGCGCCAGTACGACGCCCCCTGGTCGAGGCCGATCGCTGCTCGGAAGATGTCTGCGCCGTTCCCATGCGCCGCACCCGCGGGATAGGTATAGGTGCCGATCGTCGGCGCCAGGCTCGACGTCTGCCCACGCTCCACGCCCACGGCCCCGTGGTCGTCGTAGACGAAGTCCGTCCAGTACGACGCGCCACCGGCGAGCCGGCCGGTCCCCGACGTGCGCGAGAAGCTTTCGCTGAACGGCCAGCCCCTGGGCTTGGCGAGTTTCGGCTCGGCCTGATGCGCGGCCGGGGGAGCTGCCGCAGGAAGCCCCGGGATATCGACCCTGGTCGTACGGGACGGGGATGCCGTCGCTGTGACGGCAAGCGCGGCGGACGCGGCCAATGCGGTGGCGAGGCTGATGGCGAGCATCGGGCGCACGCGCACGGGCGGTACCTCCGGGGGTAGGTGGCGGGGCGAATCGTCTCGCTGAGGTTTTCGACGTCGTTCCCACTCGCTCCTGCCGCTACCCCAGTCGTCCGGGAGTGGTACAGCGAGGGCTAGATGGTGCCGAAGTCATCCGAATGACCGCCGAGTCCGAGGTCGTGCCGCCCGTTCCGGCACAAAAGGCGCATTTCCCCACGTCTAGCGGCACAACGCCCGCCGACGCGGGTGAGGTCGGGCGTCGCCTCGTTGCCTCGGTTGAGCAGGTCGTGCACGGCCGTACGCCGGCCGTTGAGCTGGTTGTCGGAGCGGTACTTGCCGGCGGCCACGTCCTGATCGAGGACGTCCCAGGCTCCGGTAAAACGACCCTCGCGCGAGCAGTTGCCCGCTCCCTCGGTGGTGACTTCCGCCGTATCCAGGGCACCGCCGACCTGCTGCCCGCCGACATCACCGGCTCCGCTGTCTGGGATCCGGAAGTGCGTCAATTCGACTTCGTCCCCGGTCCGCTCTTCGCGCACGTCGTGCTGGTCGACGAGATCAACCGCACCCCACCGCGCACCCAGTCAGCATTCCTCGAGGCAATGGACGAGGGCGCGGTCACCGTGGACGGCATTCGTCACCCGTTGCCGGACCCCTTCGTCTTGTTGGCGACGCAGAACCCGCTCGACCAATACGGCACGTACCCGCTGCCGGAAGGTCAGCTCGACCGATTCACGGTTGCTGTGAGTCTCGGCGCGAACGATCCCGGCGTCGAGCGGCTCGTCGTGTCCGAGCAGCTCGCTGGGCCGACCGTCGATCGACTTGCTTCGGTCATGACACCTGCTGACCTTTCGCACCTGCGGGGCGCGGTCCGCGAGACCTTCGTCGCCGAGGCCGTTGTCGACTACGCGGTGCGCCTCGTCGAAGGGACGCGGAACCACCCCGCGGTCGCACTCGGGGCCAGCACGCGCGCAGCCCTCGCGTTAGTGCGCTGCGCGCAAGCCATCGCCGTGCTCCACGGTCGGCCCCATGTCATTCCCGATGACGTCAAGTCGCTCGCTATCGCTGTGTTGCGCCACCGGCTTGTCCTGCGCGACCAGGTAGCAACCGCCGGCAACGATGCCGCCGTCGTCGCGGAAGTCGTCGCGGGCGTACCCGTCCCGCTGGGTCGGTGAGCCGGCCCGGCGGCGGCTCCATTCGCCGCAATGCCGCCCCTGGGTGGGCCGTGGTTGCCGGTGTCGTGCTCTATGGGCTGTCACGGTTGACCGGCGGCATGTGGCTGGGACTGGTCGCGTGCGCTCTGGCCGCCGCAGGTTGCTGCGGGATCGTCCTGCAGCGACTGATCAAAGACGCTCGACTGACCATGCACGGCGAACCCCGCGTCGTGGCCGGAAGTGCGACACGTATTCGGGTGGTCTTGCGAAACGCCGGTCGCTGGCCGCTCCCGCCGCTGCGCCTGACCTATTCCCGCGATGGGTTCGACGACTGCTTCGTGTTGGTGCCGTCGCTGCGTCCAGGCGAACAGGCAGAAGCCGTTACCGATATGCAGGCGCGCACACGCGGCGTCTATGAAAGCGCCTCGGTCAGCATCGCCGTAGCAACCCCGCTCGGCATCCTCGGCCGATGGTCAGCCTTGCCGGCGAATCCGGTGATCGTTCACCCAGCACCCGTGACCCCGCTCACGTCGGTCGTCGGTGGTGTCGGGGGC
Organism: Frankiales bacterium; assembly: GCA_033851265.1. GTDB lineage: Bacteria > Actinomycetota > Actinomycetes > JAWWOW01 > JAWWOW01 > JAWWOW01. The sequence goes on along the minus strand of JAWWOW010000011.1, from coordinate 207,818 downwards.
GTGCTTGCGTCTGCCGATCGACCCGGACGCGGCATCGACGTACACGGGCTTCGGTCGTGGCAGCCCGGCGACGCAGCAGCATCCGTGCACTGGCGCACGAGCGCCCGGCGCGGAGAACTGCTCGTGCTCGAACGCGCCGAAGAACTCGGTGGCGGGTTCTCCGTGCTCGTTGGACAGTTCACGCACGACGACGCCGGTGAGCAGGCGGTCGCGCGGGCCGCAGCGACAGCGGTCGCGGCGATCCGTGACGGTCGACGGGTAAGCCTGTTCGGTGCGAACCACGTCGCTCTGCACGCGTGTGCGGACCGAGTCGACGTACTCGACTGGTTTGCGGCGGTGCGCGGTGAGACTGCGCCAGGCGGCGATCTTGCGGCCGCTGCCGGACGGGCTGCGGGGTGGGGCGGAACCGTGCTGTGGATGTCGACCAGCGGGCCACCCGCCGAGGTCGTGTCAGGGGTACGCCGGAGCGGCGCCGCGCTCGTCCCGGTCAATCGGGGTGCGCGATGAACGACGTGACGCGGCGTACCCAGATCTTCATCGTGATTGCAGAGCTGTGCGCAGTTTTGGCGGCGGCTACCACCGTGGGCGCGGCGTTGACGTTGGCATTCGTCGCGTTGTGTCTTATCGGTTCGACATCGGTTGTTCGGCAGTTGGCGGCCAGCCCGGGCCTGCGGCTGGTCCCTCAGTTGCTCATGGTCATCGTGACGATGGTCGTGCTGCTGCAGTTACAGCATGTTCAGCCCGACCTGCTGACCACCAAGCTCTTGCCGTTGTTGCTCGCGTTGTTGGTCCTGCGCATACCGATGGCGCAGACACGACGCGATGTCGCCGTGGATCTCATCCTCGCCGCGATGGTGCTCGTCGTTTGTGCGGCGGTGGTCAACACGTTCGACGGCGGCCTCCCGCTGCTGCTTGCGTGGCCCGCGCTACTCGCCGCTGCAGTCGCTGTGCACCACGACGGGCTGACAACCGGTGACGTGACCGTGGCCACGCGCACGAGCTCCAATCGGCCGTTCGCTCAGAGCATCTATGCCGTGCCCGTCGCTCTTGCGTGCGCGCTCGGGTTGGTTGCGTGGCTGCTCTTGCCGTCCGGCGAATCGGCCTCTCTTCGCGAAAAGCTCGGCGTCAAGCATTCGGCGGCGTTCGGTTCCACCGCGAACCCATTCGGTGGCAAACCCGGACAGCGCGTTCCGGCGGCGTACACCGCCGGCCAACTCGATCTCTCGCTACGCGGCGCTCTGCCCACCGATCCAGTGCTGCGCGTCCCGGCGTCATCCCCAGAGCTGTGGCGGGTGCAGGTCTTCAGTGTGTACGACGGGAGGTTCTGGACAGCGCGCAGGCAGAACCCTCAACTCGTATCCGGCGGACCCGTTCACACGCTTCCGGCGACCCAGGAGGTCTTCGACACCAAGGGCTTCGCTCGCGAAGATGTGGCGGAGCCACTCGGTCCGGCGACGGATGCTCCGGTGTGGTCGCCAGGCCTTCCGATGGCAGTAGAAACGCGCGGACAGGTCATCATTGACAGCGTCGGTGTCGCGCATGTACTCGGAATCCGGCAGGCGCCGGCGTACTCCGTCCGCTCGATCGCTCCTGAGATCGAGATCAGTCAACTCCGCGCTGCTAGCGGTGCAGATCCCTCCGACCCCGCCTGGGTAACCGTTCCTGCGGTGCCCGAGCGGGTGCGCACTCTTGCGAAAGCCATAACGTCGGGGTCCAGCGATCGGTACACGGCGATGCGCAAGGTCGAGTCGTGGCTGCGCGGACACATCCTCTACGACTTGGACGCCCCGGTCCCAGCTGCCGGCAAGGACTCCGTCGACTCAATGCTGTTCGAGACCCATCGCGGCTTCTGCGAGCACTTCGCCTCCGCGGAAGCCGTCCTCCTCCGCACGCTTGGCATCCCCGCCCGGGTTGTCTCCGGGCTTGCAGGTGGCAATCCCAGCGGCAGCGTGCCCGGGACGCGCGAGTTTCTCGCCGACGACGCACACGCGTGGGTCGAGGTGTACTTCCCAGGTGTCGGCTGGGTGAACTCCGATCCGACGGCAGGGGCCAAGCTCGCCTCGGCAGCTGACGAACAGAACGTCGTGGCTTCCGTAGTCGCCAGCTTCCGGCAGATGTTGAACCAACTGGCGAGCATGCCCGGTGGCCGGCGGACGCTCGGGCTGATGGTTGCGGCGCTGGTCGTCCTCGCGTTGCTCTTCGGCCGCCGGCCCCGGCGCGCAGCTGTTGTGCGCGCGCGTCGCACCACTGGACGTCACGGTCCCGTGCTCGTCGCGTTCCTCACCTTCGAGCAGCGGCGACGTGCGCAACGCGAACGCTCGGTTGCGGAGAGCCCTCGCGAGTATGTAGCGGCAACAGGTGAACTCACGGCATTGGGCGAGGCGGTCACGGTGCTCGAAGAGGAGTGCTACGGCAGGCGGCCACCCGTCGGGGCGGTCGCGGTGGCTGCAGCGGCGGCCTTCGAATCCGCAACGCCAGTGTTGCCGCAGCCCTAGGTCGTTGCTCCGGCTTTCGCCTCGTCGACCGCTGCGAGTGCGCTCACGACAGCGTCCTTCGAGCCTCCTGAACGCTGCTCGGCGTAGTAGGCCGCGCCCAAGTCATGGAGCAGGCCGTCGATCTTCTTGTTGGTCTGTATCTCGCCGACCTTGGCCTGACCCTGCGCAACACCTTGCTTGCCCTTGGCGACGGCGCCCTCGGCCTGTGCCTTGACCTTGTCCATGAGTCCCATGTGCCTGCCCCTATTCGCCGAAGGGGCCGACACTATGCCTGCGTTAGGTCGCTCGTCAGCCAGTCCGGCGTTCTCGTCGGTCAGAACAGACGTGGGTTCACGGGTTCGATCCCACGCAGCTCGTCGTAGTCGAGGACGACACAGTGGATGCCGCGGTCGGCGGCGAGCACGCGGGCTTGTGGCGTGATCTGTTGGGCAGCCAAAACACCACGGATCGGGCGTAGCAGCGGGTCTCGCTCGAGGCGGCCGAGATAGCGGGTGAGCTGCTCCACTCCGTCGATCTCCCCACGCCGCTTGATCTCCACAGCGACGTGCACGCCGTCGGAATCGCGGCAGAGCAGGTCGACCGGTCCGATGTCGGTGGGGAACTCCCGGCGTACCAATGACCAGCCTTGGCCGAGCACCTCGCAGTGCTCGGCGAGAAGAGCCTGCAGGTGTGCTTCCACGCCGTCCTTGCGCAGCCCGGGGTCGACACCGAGCTCGTACGACGAGTCGTCCAGCACCTCTTCGATGGTGATCAGGAGTTGCTCGCCGGCCTTGTTCGTGACTGTCCAGCTGCCTGGCTCCTCGCGAATCGTGCAGGGCGGGGACATCCAGTTCAGCGGCTTGTACGCCCCACCGTCAGCATGGATCGAGACACTGCCGTCGGCCTTGACGAGTAACAGGCGAACAGCGCTCGGCAGCTCAGCAGTGAGGCGGCCGGCGTAGGAGACGCTGCAACGCGCGATGACCAAGCGCATCCGGCGAGGGTAGCCATCCCGTTTGGCCAGGTCGCGACTCCGTCTGGCACGATCACTGAACCAGATCATCCCCTCAGGCAACTGACGTATACAGGCGGAGCGAATGGCGCGGGAGTTCAGCAAGGTCGGCGTGGTCGGACTCGGCACGATGGGCTCGGGCATCGCGGAAGTGTTGGCTCGATCCGGGCTCGATGTCATCGGCGTCGACGTTGACGAGGCCGCAGTCGAGCGCGGTCGTCAGCACATCGAGCACTCGACCGCGCGCGCCGCATCGCGCGGCAAGCTGACGGAGGAAGAGCGGGCCGCCCTGATCGCTCGCATCACGATGACGACCAGCCTCAGCGATCTGGCCGATGTCGAGTTGGTGGTCGAGGCAATCCCCGAACGCCTGGAGCTGAAGCGGCTGGTCTTCGGTGAGCTCGACAAGATCTGTCACCCGGACACGATTCTCGCCACCAACACGTCCTCGCTCTCGGTCACCGAGATCGCGGTTGCAACCGAGCGCCCGTCGCGCGTGCTCGGCATGCACTGGTTCAACCCGGCCCCGGTCATGGGCCTGGTCGAGGTGGTCCGCACCGTCGTCACCGAGCCGACCGTCGTCGAGGACATCGAGGCGCTGATCACCAGAGTCAGCAAGGTCGACGTGACGGCGGGGGACCGTGCGGGCTTCATCGCCAACGCCCTGCTCTTCGGCTATCTCAATCACGCCGTGACCATGTACGAGAGCGACTATGCGAGTCGCGAGGACATCGATGCCGCGATGCGTTTCGGTTGCGGGCATCCGATGGGACCGCTGGCTCTGCTCGACCTGATCGGCCTCGACTCGGCGTACGAGATTCTCGACACGATGTACCACCAGTCGCGTGACCACCTGCATGCGCCCGCACCGATCCTGAAGCAACTCGTCACCGCGGGTTTCCTCGGTCGCAAGACCGGACGCGGGTTCTACACCTACGAGCAAGAGGACTCACCGAAGATCGTGAGCGAGCCGGAGCCGCCAGCGCGCGCAGCTGCTGAACCTCGAGCGGTCCAGCGGATCGGTGTGGTCGGCACCGGCACGATGGCAACCGGCATCGTCGAGGTGTGTGCGAAGGCTGGCTACGACGTTGTTTTCCGGGCGCGCAGCGACGACAAGGTCGCGAAGGTGCTCGCCACGATCGAAAAGTCGCTCGACAAAGCGGTGCAGCGGGGCAAGGCGACCGAAGACGACAAGACTGCCTCGCTCAGCAGGATCACCGGGACGACACAGCTTGACCAACTGGCTGACTGCGACCTCGTCATCGAAGCTGTCGTCGAGGACCTCGGGGTCAAGCAAGCGCTGTTCTCCGCTCTCGATGACGTGGTCAAGCCCGGCGCGATCCTCGCGTCGACAACGAGCAGCCTGCCGGTCATCGAGTGCGCGACGGCGACATCGCGACCGATGGATGTCGTCGGCATGCACTTCTTCAACCCTGCACCGGTGATGAAGCTGGTTGAGGTAGTCCCGACGGTGCGCACCGCCGACGACGTCGTTGCCACGATCTACGACGTGTGCAAGAAGGTCGGCAAGCACCCCGTGGCCTGTGGCGACCGCGCCGGCTTCATCGTCAACGCCTTGCTCTTTCCGTACCTCAACGACGCCGTGCGGATGCTCGAGGCGCACTACGCAACCGCGGCTGACATCGACAGCGCGATGAAGGTCGGCTGTGGTCACCCGATGGGTCCGTTCGAGTTGCTCGACGTGGTGGGTCTCGACGTTGCCTTGGCGATCCAGCGCACGCTGTACAACGAATTCCGCGAGCCTGGATTTGCCCCCGCGCCTCTTCTCGAGCACCTCGTGACCGCTGGCTACCTGGGTCGCAAGACGGGCAAGGGTTTCCACGACTACTCGTCGCGATAGCGCGGTGAGCCGACGGCGACCGGCCCGACGCAAGCCGACGCAGCTCCCACGGACCGAAGTCATCGAGGAGTGGGCCGGAGAGGAGTACGTCGTGCGACGCCTCACCGGCGCCGCGTCGACAAAGCCGTACCGATGCCCTGGCTGCGATCACGAGATTCGTCCGGCAACGCCCCATGTGGTGGCGTGGCCATCCGACATTCCTGGTGGCGAGGACAACCGTCGGCATTGGCACACCGCTTGCTGGCGGGCCCGGGACCGACGCGGGCCGCGACGCTAAACGATGGCCGAGATCCTGGCGAACACCACTCTGCCGGCGCAGCGGCGCGCGGTGACGTTACATACCGTCGATGAGCTCAAGCTTGTCGGCGAGCTGGCTGTGCCGGAGTCCAACGCTCCGGTTGCGACGCTTGTCTGCCTGCACCCGCTGCCGACGCAGGGCGGCATGATGGACAGCCACCTCTACCGCAAGGCGGCCAAGCGACTGCCGGCGCTCGCCGACCTCGCGGTCCTGCGGTTCAACACGCGCGGGACGGAGTCCAAGCAAGGCCGCAGCGAGGGGACGTTCGGCGAGGGTGAGGCGGAGAAGTACGACGTCGCGGCCGCCCTGGAGTTCGTCGAATACTCCGATCTGCCGCACCCGTGGCTCGTCGGTTGGTCGTTCGGAACCGACCTTGCGCTGCGCTATGGCCTCGACCCCATCGTGGATGGGGCGATTCTGATCTCGCCGCCATTGAAGGCAGCGACGGACGAGGACCTTGACCGATGGGCGGCCGATGGGCGCCCGCTCGTCGCAATCGTGCCCGAGCTCGACGACTATCTTCGGCCGGCGGAGGCGCGCAAACGATTCGCTCGGGTGCCACAGGCGGAGGTTGTCGGGGTGGAGGGCGCAAAGCACCTCTTCGTCGGCGCAAGGAACTCCGACCGCGTCCTCAACGAGATCGTGCGAGCAGTCAACCCGTCGCGCTCGCCCCTACCTACCGAGTGGCCGCCGTAGATCAGTACGGTTCGCTGCATGGACGTTGCGCTTTACGTCCGTGAGTCGGGGTCGGGGATCCCGCTCGTACTCCTGCACGCCTTCCCGCTGAGCTCGGCCATGTGGCAGTCGCAACGGGAGGGATTGTCCGACGTCTGCCGCGTCATCACGCCGGATCTCCGGGGGTTCGGCGGTACGCCGCTGGGCTCGGATGCACCATCGCTCGACGTTTCCGCCGATGACGTTGCGCGGATGCTCGATGCCCTCGACCTGAACTCTGCCGTCATCGGTGGGTTGTCCATGGGTGGGTACGTCGCGATGGCCTTGCTGCGACGGCACGGTGACCGGGTTCGGGCGCTGGTGCTCGCCGACACCAAGGCTGCCGCCGACGCAGAGCCGGCGCGGGAGAACCGCGAGCGCATGGCGGAACTACTCACTGACGATCCGGACTCGACGGTGCTCCTGGACGAGGTGTTGCCGAAGCTGGTCGGAACCACGACGCTCGAAAAGCGCGCCCTCATCTTTGGGCGGGTCAAGGCGCTCGTGCAGGGAGCCCCGTCTGCCGCAGCAGCATGGGCACAACGTGCGATGGCGGCGCGTCCGGATTCCTTCGAGACACTCCGCGCGTTCAGCGGCCCGGCACTCGTCATCGCGGGGGAGGAGGATGCGCTGTCGTCGCCGGAGGACGCCCAAGCCATGGCGGACGCGCTACCCAACGGACACCTCGTATCCATCCCCGAGTCCGGTCACCTCACCGCGGTCGAGATTCCCGAGGCGTTCAACACGGCCGTCCGCGAGTTCGTCGCGACGGTGCAGTGATCAGTGTTCGTTCTGTCTCGGGATCACGATCTCTTGTAAGACCAGTTGGATCGCCGCCGCGGTCGGGATTGCAAGGAGCGCCCCCACAACGCCCAGCAGCGTCCCGCCGATGAGCGCGGCCACGATCGTTGCGGCGGGGTGGACGTCGACCGACCGGCTCATGATGCGTGGATAGATGAGGTAGTTCTCGACCTGTTGATAGACGATGAAGAAGGCAACCGCTACGAGACCGATCGTGAACGAGTCGAAGAAGGCAACGCCGCACGCGATCACAGCCCCGATGGTTGCGCCGATCAACGGGATCAGGTCCGTCACGGCAACAACGAGAGCCAAGGGCAGTGCGTAAGGGACACCGGCGATCTCCAGGAAGATGAAGGACGTGGTTCCCGCGATCAAAGCGATGAGTAGCGCACCGCTGACGTAGCCGCCGACGCGATTGAGGATCTCGTCCGTCAATACACCAAAGCGGGCGCGTCTGGACCGTGGGGCGAGGGAGTAGGCCAGCCGTTTGATTGCCGGTAGCGAGCTGGCGAAGTACAGCGTCAGGATCAGCACCGTCAAGAGACTGAAGACGACCCCGAGCACGACCTTGCCAACGCCGATGATTCCGCCGAACAGATGGTCACCGAAGTTCTGACTGCTGACAGCCGTCTTCGCTTTGCTGAGGACGTGGTAGCGACGGTCCAGCTTTGCGATCTGCTCGTTTTGTTGCAGCCGGTCCACATAGCTCGGCAACTCGGTGGTGAGCTGCGTCGACTGATGAACCAACGGCGGTGCAACCGCCGCAACGAAACCGCCGAAGAACAGGATCACACCGGTGAACACGACTGCGATCGCCGAGCGGCGGCCTAACCCGCGACGCGACAGCGCTTCGAAAGCGGGGTTCAATCCGAACGACAAGAACAATGCGACTGCCACGAGTATCAACACCTGACGAGCGGCGAAGATTGCCTGCACGAGGACGTACGCCGTCGCAAGGCCCAGTCCGGCCGTGAGACCGAGCGCGTAGGGACCACGCCGGGACATCGGCCGGCCGAGTTGCCCGAACGGGTTCTCGTCGTCGACTTGGGCAACCGCCTGGCGTACGCCGGTGTCCAACAGCGGGTCGCCCTCGGTGACCCCTAACTCAGCGGCGGCTTCGGCAACTGCAGCCTCAGTCGCCTCGAGGTGGGACTCTGCATCAGCTATGTCCGCTTCGGCCTTGGCAATCTCTTTCTGGGCTGCCGCGAGGTCGTCGTCCGAGTCCTGGGGCACGGGGGAACCCTTCCCCGCACGGGCCAAAGATCACTTCGTGACGAGGTCGATGCGTGCGTAGTCGCCAACCGGGCGATAGCCGACCTGCTGGTAGATCGCATTGGAGACCGGGTTAGCGACGTCCGTGAACAGGCAGCACGCCTGATCGCCGGCGTCCAACCGTCCCTTGCTGACCGATGCGACGAGCGCACGTGCGTACCCGCGGCCACGTTCTTCCGGCGGCGTGTACACCGGACCCACCCGGGTGACTCCGGCGACGCTCACGCTGTGGGCGACCAACGAGACGGGCCCATCGTTCACCCACCACAGGTGCAGCCGACCGTCGTCGATCCGGGCCCGGACGTCCCGCACAGTTTCATCTCCGCGCACTACACCGGCTTCGTCGAAGAACGCGCCGAACCACGCGACAGCAAGGTCGGTGTCGTCGTGGGTTGCCTGGCCTGGGCGTCCGGCCGGGAGTGGCGGATCGATGACAGCGTCTAGACGGAAGAGTCGCTCCGCCATTCTTTGCTCACAACGACCGTGCGTGTGCTCACTCAGCCGCTGCGCACAGCGGTCGACGACCTCGCGCGGGCCGACTACGCCACGGAAGTCTGTGACCCGTGACGCCCATGCGTCCGCGACAGCAACGGCGGCGGCCTCAGGCATCGGCGACAGGAGCAGCTCGTACGGCGGTGTCCAAGACGCTGTCCCGACGACGTCGCTGTTGTCATCCTCGACCCACGAGTACGTGCCAACATCAACGAGTCCGCTCCGGACGGTGGCGATCACAGTCAGCGGGACCGAGCAGCGCACGGGGTCGAGCTCGAGGAACGGCGTCACCGCCGCGGCGAACACCTCGACGTCATCGGTGACCTGCACGTTCATAGGGCTCATCGTCTCGGCCCGCGTCGTGTAGATCCAGCGGATTTCAGACGAGGTGGCTCAGCAGCTCGCTCGTGGTCACGAACGTGTAGCCGCGGTCGTGAAGCGTGCCGATGATTCGGTCGAGTCCGGCGATGGCGACCTGGCGTTGTCCTTTTCCACCGTCGTGCGCGAGCACGATCGAACCCGGCACGACGCCGGCGAGGACATGTTTCGCGTTGTTCGCGACGGTGGTGTTGCGTTCGTGCATCTGCACGTTCCACAGCACGACTGGGTAGCCCAAGTCCGCGGCGGCCAGCAACGTCGGTCCGGCGACGCGACCGTACGGCGGCCGTAAGGTCCGCGGTGCGACGCCCGTCGTCTTGAGGATCACCTCATGAGTCCTCTGTAGCTCGTCGCGAATCCGGCGCTCGGACAGCCGGCCGAGGTCAGGGTGGCTCCAGGTGTGGTTGCCCAGCTCGTGCTGAGCGAGTCGCGTCTGCCGGGCCAGCTCAGGCCGGGCGGCAACACGAGAGCCCACCATGTTGAAGGTGGCCTGCACCTTGTGCGCCGCGAGAATGCGCAGGACGTCGGCCGTGTACTCCGTTGTCGGACCGTCGTCGAAAGTCAGTGCGACCAGACGTTGGGTGGTCGGCACCCGCCAGACGACACGGAGTGAGCTCAGACTGGCGTCGTTGTCGTGCCGGCTGGCGAACGTCGCTTCGCCGGTCGGCGGGGCAGCGGCGTACGCCTCCGCGCCACCTCCCACGAGGAGGCCGCCAGCGGCGAGGGCTGCTCCTTGAAGGAGCGAACGGCGGTCCACGTTGGAAGTATCGAGTCTGTAGGGGTGGTTCTTCAGCGAATTGCGAAAAGTCCCTTGGCTAGTCCAGACATCGTGTAAACGCGCGCCCGACCCCCCGCGTATAACTCACGGAGGTGGTCGCCGTGTTCGTCTTCTTCGCTTGGTGCGTCGACGACACGGCACCCGCCCCCTTAGCAGCAATTGACGCGCGCGTTCAGTTTGGTTGCTCGCGCGTAGAACGTGCTGTCGCAGATCTGGTGCCGACCGCATGGACGCGCCGGATGGTTTCTGGTCAGGGTCTCCAAGCCTGGATGGCCTACCCGCCCATGTCGCAGTGGCGCTGGGATCTGTTCCTGCAGACGCCTGGCCTGGCAGTCGTGTCACTTGGAGTACCAGTCGGGCTACAACCGGGCCGACACCCCATTGACGTGGGACGTCGTCTGCTCGCCGGTGAAGACGTGCACGCCGATGTCGTCCCACCCTTCGGCATGCTCGCAGTCGAGAGTTCTCGATTCGCGCTGCAGACCGATTGGCTCGGCATGTGTCGCATCTACGAATCGTCGAGCGACGGTGTGCGCTTGTACTCCAACCGGCCGAGCCTGCACGGCATATTCCGGGCCGGTCGGGTTCGACCCGATCCGAGTGGGTGGAGGCAATACACCGCTTCAGGGCATTTCGGCGCCGACTCATCCCCAATAGCAGGCGTGCGGCTATTTGATCCGGGTGAACGTGTCGTGGGCGAGCGGCATGACCAGACCTGGACGATCAAGCGTGAGCTGCGCTTCAACGTCGACACGATCGTCGCAGCTGCTGACAAGCCAGCCAATCTCCAGGAACTCGTGGAAGTGGCGGGAAGCGGCCTGACGAGGGTGGCCCGCAGCCTGTCCGCCTATCAGAGCGCGCCCGTAACCCTCGGCCTCTCCGGAGGCAAGGACTCGCGGCTCATCGCGGCGGCCTTCGTTGCCGCAGGCGTTCCACCGCAGTTCTCGACCAACGAGGACACCGCGGCCGAAGGGCAGACTGCGCGGCACCTCACGGACATCCTTGCGCGGTCGCGGCGTATGGACGTTGACCATCGCTTTTACCGAGCCGGCGCCCCGGCTGTCGTGACAATGCAAAGCCTGGCCGAAAGAGCCCGCGCACTGCTCCGCACATACGACTGCCAATTCCCTTCTACCTATCTCAATCGGCCTGCATCACGATCGCTTCCGGCGAACGTGCGCGCGACATCACTCAGCGGGGCAGCAGGCGAGATCGCCACCGGCTATTGGTATCCAAGGGACGTGGATCTCTCCGCAGTGCCGGACGGCGCAACCATTCGCGCCAGGCTCGACAAGTTCTTGGGCAACGCCACGCCTCGGCAGTGGCAAAGAACCGACGTGCGCGACGAGCATGACTGTCAGGTGGAGCGGCTGTTCGCACGAGCCACACATCTCGGGCTCATTGGCTACGACATCCTTGATTACTCGTACCTCATCGAGCGGACACGACGCTGGGTGTCGTCCGCCTACCTGGTCGGAACGGTCACGCCTTTGCTCACGCCGGAGTTCGTCACGGCCGCCTTCAGCATGACAGCGCAGCAAAAGGCCAGCCGCTCCCTGCATCAACAACTCATTGGCAATCTGATACCCGAGTGGCGCGACATTCCGTTCGTATCTGTGAGCACCGGTCGACGTCGCTCCACCCGAGTTTGGGAGGGTGACGGTCTCCACCTTCTGCGTCGTCTCGTGGAGTGCGCACAGGGCGACCTGTCCGGCTTGCTTGATCGAAGCGCCCTGCTCGCGACTGTGGAGCGCGTCACGGTTGGTCGGGGTACCCATGACGACGAGACGGCGCTGCAACAGTTCACGATGCTGGTCTATGCCGATGAAAGGCTGAGTGGGATTCCTGCACCGACTGTCCCGGAGGGCTTTCAGCTCCGCCGACTGTGTCCATCGGAGCCGCCGCTGCGCCGCGCTCCGACAGCAGCGCGTCGGCTGGCCCGCCGTCTGCCCAGCCCAGCACGTGCCGCGCTGAGACGAATCGTGACCCCCAGATACTCCGGGCACCGTGTAAACCCGGGCCCTGCGGGCTACGTATAACTGGCGGAGGTGGTCGCCATGAGGCCGCGCACCCTGTTCAGTCTGCTGGTCGTTGCGTTCCTGGCGGGCCTCACAGCCGTTCTACCTTCCCCGGCGCACGCCGCCGCGGGTCCATCGCTCAGCTGGTCGGGCGCCACCCGGCCGGGCAACTTGCTGACATCCGTTGAACCGCGGCTCCATGTGGTCACGCCCAGCGACCCCGGTAACACCCGGGTCCGGTTGACCGTCCAGTACCCGAGCAACTGCCCGGCCAGTTCTTGCACGGTGATGGTGTCGCTGGAGCAGTTCGACGGCGGCACGTGGCGCCGCGTGGGCACGCAGGGAGACCCGTTCGAGCAGGGTCTGCTCTACCCGGAAGCGGGCTTTCCCCAAAACACAGACACGACCATTCGGCTGCGGGTGTTCTCCGTGCAAGGGCTCGGGTCGGTGCCGTCGTTCAACGGCTCTCGAACAGTCCCGCTGCACGTGGTGGCTGAGCTCGTCCCGGTTGATGGAGCGGGCCAGCCGAATGGCGGAGCAGTGGCGAATGCGGAGACGGACTGGGTGTTGACGCCATTGACAATGGCGGCGACATTTCCCGCCACGGCACGCATCGGCACACCGACGATCGTGCCGGCCAAGTACGTGAACGAGAGCGACAGCGATTGGACGACACCCGGCGAGACGAGCTACCTGGACATCAGCACGCTGGCGACCCCGTCGCAGCGCTTGTCGACGTCGACGTACCGGCTTGAATCAGCGAAATCACCCGCCGGCCCATGGCACGCACTCAAGCCATTCGTCGATCACAAGCAGTACGTGCTGCCAACGATCCCGATGCCACCACGTAGCGTCCGTTCGTTCTACCTACGACTGACCTTCACCAGCGGTACGCCGCAACGTGTGCGGATCACGTACGGCGTGCACGAACCCAACGACATCGATGCGACCGGAGCAACAGAAGTCACGGAGCTAACGATCCTGCCCGCGTTAGCTGCGCGTCCGACAACTCCGGATGGTGTTGGCCCAACCCTGTCCGACACTGGTCCCGCGTTCCCTACCGGGCTGGGGATCGCACTGGGCTTTGCACTGACCGGTGTGGGAGCCATGCTCCAGGCAGCGGGCCGCAGGCGACGATCGGTGTCCTAGTCAGACGTTGCGGAAGCGGTTGATCGCGTCAATGTGCTGTGCCCGCTTGTCCGGGTCGCGTACGCCGAGGCCTTCTTCCGGGGCGAGCGTCAGTACCCCCACCTTGCCCTGATGAACGTTGCGGTGCACGTCGTGCGTGGCCTGTCCGACGTCCTCCATCGCATACGTTTTCGAGAGCGTTGGATGGATCGCGCCGCGGGCGATGAGCCGGTTGGACTCCCACGCCTCGCGGTAGTTGGCGAAATGCGAGCCGATGATCCGCTTCAGGTTCATCCAGAGGTAGCGGTTGTCGTACTCATGCATGAAGCCACTCGTTGACGCGACCGTCACGATGGTGCCGCCCTTTCGGGCCACGAAGACCGACGCACCGAACGTCTCGCGGCCCGGATGCTCGAAGACGATGTCCGGGTCATCGCCACCGGTGAGCTCGCGGATCTTCTTGCCGAGCCGCAGCCACTCCTTCGGGTCCTGCGTGTCCTCGTCTTTCCAGAACTTGTAACCCTCGGCCGCGCGGTCGATGACGAGATCCGCGCCCATGCTCCGGCAGATCTCCGCCTTCTCCGGTGAGGAGACAACACAGACCGGGATGGCGCCGCCGTTCAGGGCGTACTGCACGGCGTACGAACCCAGCCCACCCGAGGCACCCCAGATCAGAATGGTGTCGCCCTGCTTCATCTGTGCGCCGTGATGCGAGACGAGCTGGCGGTAGGCGGTCGAGTTCACGAGGCCCGGGCACGCCGCCTCTTCCCACGACAGATGCGCGGGCTTTGGCATCAGCTGGTTGGCCTTCACCAACCCGAGCTGTGCGAGGCCACCGAAGTTCGTCTCAAAACCCCAGATGCGCTGCTCTGGGTCAAGCATCGTGTCGTCGTGTCCCTCGGGGGCTTCGAGCTCGACCGACAGACAATGTGCGACGACCTCGTCGCCGGGCTTCCAGGCGTGGACACCCGGGCCGGTGCGCAGGACGACGCCGGCGGCGTCGGAACCGACGACGTGGTACGGCAGGTCATGTCGTTTGGCCAATGGCGACGTACGTCCGTAGCGCTCCAAGAAGCCGAACGTCGACAGCGGCTCGAAGATCGAGGTCCACACGGTGTTGTAGTTGATTGCGCTCGCCATCACCGCGATCAAGGCTTCACCGGGGCCGAGCTCCGGCGTCGGCACATCGTCGATGTGCAGCGACTTGCGCGGGTCTTTCTCCCGCGTCGACAGACCGTCGAACATGTCGACCTCGTCCTTGCGGACGACGACAGCGCGGTACTCCTCGGGCACCGGCAGGTTGGCGAACTCCTCACCCGGGGTGTCCCCGGCGAGGATCGCCTCGAGGATTTCCTTCAACACCAACCTCCGTCGTTGAGTGCGGCGATATTACTTGCCGGTAATGCTGTGCCGTCAGGGCGCCTGGACGAGCTCGGTCAGCACGCCGGAGAGATCCTTCGGATGCAGGAAGGCGATGGACGCACCCATCGACCCGTGCCGCGGGCGCTGGTCGATGAGGCGGATCCCCTTCGCCTCGATATCACCGAGGGCGCTTGCAACGTCAGCTACGCCGTACCCGATGTGATGGACGCCGGGCCCTTTGGCGGCGAGGAACTTGCCCACGGGGGAGTCCGAACGTGTTGGCTCGAGTAGTTGTACGTAGGAGCCACCGAGCGCGGTCGGGTCAGCGGCCCCGTCATTGACGACGAGCATCGCCTCGTTGACGCCTTGGTCTTCATGTGTCTCGCGGGCGACGACGATGAGCCCGAACGTCGTCGTATAAAGCTCGACGGCCTGCTCGAGGTTGTTGACGGCAATTCCGACGTGGTCAATTCGGGTCAAAGCGATGGCGGAGTTTCCAGAAGTCATGACGCGATTGTGCCGGGAGAGGAGGATTGCGGTTCGGCAGGTCTCGATCCAGGGAGGAACCATGGGCGCCAAGGAAGATTTGGCCCTCGTTCAGTCCGGCTACGAAGCATTCGGTCGCGGTGACATCCCTGCCGTACTCGCGGTGCTGTCGCCAGAGATTCAGTGGCACATCGCGGGCCGCAACCCGATGGCGGGGACCTACAAGGGTCACGACGAAGTGGTCGGCTTCTTCACCCAGTTGATGGAGCGCACGGGTGGGACTTTCAACCTCGAGATCCACGACTTCCTCGCCAGCGACGACCACATCGTCGTACTGGCCCGGGAGACCGGACAGCGCGATGGGAAGTCACTCGACTCCAACGCTGTGCATATTTGGCACCTGCGCGATGGCAAGGCCACCGAGTTCTTCGGTATCAACCAGGACCAGTCCGCCGCAGACGACTTCTGGGCCTGAGCCCCGCGCCGTACCTGCGCGAATTCGGGTAGTTCGCGCGCCGTCGATATCCTGACGGGACAGCTACTACCCGGAGGTCGTCATGCCAGGTTCGGTCATCGTCGGTGGCGCGCGTACGCCGATCGGGCGCCTCCTCGGGTCGCTCAAGGACTTCACTGCCATGGACCTCGGCGGGTTCGCCATCAAAGCTGCGCTCGAGCGTGCCGGAGTGGCGCCCGACACGGTCGACTACGTGATCATGGGCCAGGTGCTGCAGGCCGGGGCCGGCCAGATCACGGCGCGCCAGGCCGCGGTCAAGGGCGGGATCCCGATGACCGTCCCCGCACTCACCATCAACAAGGTCTGCCTCTCGGGTCTCGACTCGATTGCTCTCGCCGACCAGCTCATCGGCGCCGGTGAGTTCGACATCGTCGTCGCAGGTGGCATGGAGTCGATGACGCAAGCACCCCACCTGCTGCCCAACTCGCGCAGTGGCTTCAAGTACGGCGACACGACCCTCGTGGACTCGATGGCCTACGACGGTCTCTGGGATGTCTTCACCGATGCCGCGATGGGTGAGCTGACCGAGAAGCTCAACGCAAAGCTCGGCATCAGCCGCGAGGAGCAAGACGAGTTCTCCGCGCAGTCGCATCAGCGTGCCGCGCAGGCGCACAAGAACGGGCTGTTCGACGACGAGATCGTCACCATCGACATCCCACAGCGAAAGGGCGACCCCCTGTCGTTCCGCGAGGACGAGGGAGTGCGCGGCGACACGACCGCCGAGTCGCTGTCGAAGCTTCGGCCGGCCTTCGCCAAGGACGGCACGATCACGGCCGGCTCTGCCTCTCAGATCTCCGACGGTGCTGCCGCGGTCGTGGTGATGTCGCGGGCCAAGGCCGATGAGCTTGGCGCGAAGGTGCTGGCCGAGATTGGTCATCACGGCGTCGTGGCCGGCCCCGACTCCACGCTGCAGTCGCAGCCGTCGGCGGCCATCGCGAAGGCGGCGCAGCGGGCTGGCATCGCCAAAGACGGCTTCGACCTCTACGAGATCAACGAGGCGTTTGCGTCCGTGGGCATCCAGTCGATACGTGACCTCGGCATCGGCGCTGACAAGGTCAACGTCAACGGTGGCGCGATCGCGCTCGGACACCCCATCGGTGCATCCGGTGCTCGACTGGCACTCACGCTCGCGCTCGAACTCCAGCGGCGTGGTGGTGGCACCGGCGTTGCCTCGCTCTGCGGCGGCGGTGGTCAGGGTGACGCGCTGATTCTCCGCGTCGCAGGTACCTGAGCCCGGCTGGTGCGCCGTACCAACTCAGGCGGTTGATGTCGCCGACCTCGTCGAGCGAGCGCGTCGAGGCGACCCTCGTGCTGTTGGGCGCCTTGTCTCGCTCGTCGAGGACGCGTCCCCGGCGCTCCGTGACGTGATGGCTGCGTTGGCGCCGCACACAGGGCGGGCTCGGGTCATCGGACTGACGGGTGCGCCCGGCGTGGGCAAGTCAACGTCGACCGCAATGCTCGTGTCTGCGTACCGCGGGCACGGCAAGCGAGTTGCCGTACTCGCTGTCGACCCGTCGTCGCCGTTCTCCGGTGGTGCGTTGCTCGGTGACCGGGTGCGCATGCAGGAGCATGCGACGGATCGCGACGTTTTCATCCGGTCGATGGCAAGTCGCGGTCATCTCGGTGGGCTGTCGGCAGCAGCACCGCAAGCGATCCGGGTGCTTGATGCGGCCGGCTTCGACGTGATCCTGGTGGAGACGGTCGGCGTCGGGCAGGCCGAGGTCGAGATTGCATCAGAGGCCGACTCGACTGTGGTCATGCTCGCGCCGGGCATGGGCGACGCGATCCAAGCGGCGAAGGCAGGGATCCTCGAGGTCGCGGACGTCTTCGTGGTCAACAAAGCCGACCGTGACGGAGCGGATGAGGCGGTTCGCGAGTTGCGCTACATGCTCTCGCTCGGTGAGCGGAACACCGACCGATGGAAGCCACCAATCGTGAAGACCGTGGCCTCGAAAGGCGAGGGTGCCGACGAGGTGGTGGCCGCTTTGCAGAAGCATCGCGAGTGGCTGGAGAGCGCGGGTGAGCTCGAGCATCGACGCCGAGCCCGAGCCGCCGACGAGATCGAAGCGCTGGCCGTGACCATGCTGCGCGAGCGCATGGGCGATCTGCGTGGGGGCACGACGCTGGAACGTCTGGCTGGCCGGGTGGCCGCGGGGGAGCTGGATCCGTACGCCGCCGCCGACGAGCTGGTCGCCGGCATCACAACCTGACATCGATCTGGGCGCACCACTGGTGCGGTTGTGGGCCGGAGGTGCCAGGATCTGGCGCGACCGGCGATCCCGGAAGGACCTTCGCATGCGACCCAGGCGCATTGCCCTCCTAGTAGCGGCTGCGGCGATCAGCGGCACGGCGGCGATCACCGCAGGCGCTGCATCCTCGGCGCAGGGTGGCTTCGCGGTCGGCGTACCAACCGTCGTCGATCCGGTGCGCGGCGCCGGCGAACCGATCATCACCCTCGACAAGCACGGGAGCCCGTGGATCTCCGGGCCCTCGGGCACGTCCACGCAGACGAGCTGGTTCTGGCGCAGTCGGGATCGCGGTGAGAGCTACCAGCTCTACGGGCCATCCGGCGGGCACTGGGTCTGCCCGCACACCGGTGGCGGGGACAGCCTGCTTGCCTACGACAAGCTGAGCGACCAGATGTACGTCGCCGACCAGGAAGCGCTCGCCAGCATCGCGACCGGGCGCTACGACCTGGCGACGGGCAACCTCTCCTCGGCCTGCCTTGCCACTCCGGCCATGACTGCCGACCGGCCCTTCTTCGGCATCCTGCACCCGGCCGCACCATCAACGGCACCGCAGTGGGTGGAGAGCGGCAACAAGCCGCTCGTCTACATGTCGTGGGCTTGCCAGGCATGTGGTGGCGGAGGTAATCCCGGCGGTCTCGCGTTCGCCTGGACCGACAACGGCACCAAGTGGCATCCGGCCGATGTCGGAGTGCCGTACGACGCGTTGCCGTTCAACCAGTTCTATGAAGGCGCCAACCTGCCATCGTTCCAGTGGCATGGTCCAACCGTCGTTGACCAGGTGACCGGCTACGTCTACACGGGCCTGAGCTGTTCCAGCTCATGCGACAGCGGTCCCGACCCGGAGGTCGGCATCGCCATCGGCAAGCCGGGGGCGCCGGCGGATCGTGCCAACGCCACCAACATCGGTCAGTTCGTGTCGATGGACTACCAGACGGCAGCGACGAAGATCAACGGTGCCTTGATTCAGAAGACCGGCAGTCTCTTCCCGGTCATTGCCATGGACTCGGCTCGCACGTTGTACATCGCCTGGATCGTCGGTGACGGGCTGAACGACGCTCCGGGCGACACCCCGACGTCGCAGGAGTGGCACCTCTATTACACGTACTCGAAGAACGCGCCGAACTACACGACCTGGGCCGACCCGATCAAGGTCGACACGGGTTCGGTGACCAAGACGAGCGTCCTCGGTTGGATGGTCGCCGGTGGCCCCGGCAAGCTCGGCTTCATCTGGCTTGGTACCGACAAGCGCGAACAGCCCAGCAAGCAGAACGACGCGAAGAAGTGGTGGCCGTACATGGCGGTGACCACCAACGGCGACACCCCGAGCCCGACGATCCAGCAGCAACGCGTCGGCCGGGCCCCGATGAACATCGGCGACATCTGCCTGCAAGGCACGCTCTGCGGTGTCTCGGTCCCCGCGGGAAACCGGAACATGGCTGACTTCATCAGCGTCGACATCGCCCCGGATGGCTCGCTCGTGGGCACCTATGCCAGCGACGCCAACCGGATCCACACCAACCCGCTGGACCAGGTGTACGGCGTACCGGTGACGATGAGTGTGCATCAGGTGCAAGGTCCGAAGCTGCTCGGCTCGGGGTCGGTAAATGACTCGCGGTTCTCGACAGCGCCGAGCACCGCTGCGAAGTCCGACGACTCGGGCGATGGGCGCTACCCGATTCCGGATGGCAGCAACGTCGCCCAGCTCGACCTCAGCTCGGTGCGGCTGGTGCCGACCTCCGACTCACTCGACGTCCACATCAAGGCGGCGAACCTGACGTCGTTGGGCAGCCCCAACTCGGTGCAACGCAACGTGTGGTGGCTGGTCACGTGGTCGGATGCCTCGGGTCACATGTGGTTCAGCCGAGCGCAGTCCAGCGGCGGTGGCGCGATGGACTTCCATGCCGGTGCGCCGGCGAGCTACGACCGGCCGGGTCTCACTTATTACCCGGTGCCAACACTCGTCGACTACAGCGGCGGGACCGCGATCACGGGTAGCCAGAACGCTAACGAGATCGTGATGCATGTGCCCGCAGCATTCGTGGGGTCGCCGAAGAAGGGCGCAGTACTGGAATCGGTGACGGCGTGGTCCGCGCTCGACACCGGGCTGCCACCGTTTGTCACGGCTGGCCCGGGCAACGTGCCGAGCGTCGTGGATGGCACCCCGGCGTACAACGCGCTGCTCGCAACGGCGCCAGGCAACCCACCATCGTCAGGTGGCAGCGGGTCCGGCGGTGGAGGCGGTGGTCTCGCGACTACGGGTGGGGGCGTTCTCGCCGGAGTTGTCGGCAGTGTGCTGCTTACCGCCGCATTGACGTTGGCCTGGCTCCGCCGACGGCGGTCCGTGCCGCTCGCGTAGGAGCGGCGAGGTAGGTCGCTGGGTACCCTCGACTCATGGAGCCCAGCGAAATCGCTGCAGGACGAGAGCGTTGGCAGCGTCGGTACGACGCGGCGCGCAAACGTGACACCGACTTCACAACGCTGTCCGGCGTCGACGTCGAGCCGGTCTACGGGCCGTCCGATGAGGCCGCGGATCCGCGCTTCGAGCGGATCGGGTGGCCGGGCGAGTTCCCGTTCACGCGCGGCCTCTATGACACGGGCTACCGCGGGCGGCCGTGGACGATCCGGCAGTTCGCTGGGTTCGGCAACGCGCAGCAGACCAATGAGCGCTACAAGATGATCCTGTCCTCCGGAGGGCACGGCTTGTCCGTGGCGTTCGACATGCCAACGCTGATGGGGCGGGACTCTGACGAGCCCCAGTCGCTCGGCGAGGTGGGGCACTGCGGCGTCGCGATCGACTCGGCGGACGACATGGATGTGCTCTTCGGTGACATCCCGCTCGACGATGTCACGACGTCGATGACGATCAGCGGTCCCGCGGTTCCGGTGTTCTGCATGTACCTCGTCGCAGCGGAACGCCAGGGCGTGGACCTCTCCAAACTCGACGGCACGTTGCAGACCGACATCTTCAAGGAGTACATCGCCCAGAAGGAGTGGCTGTTCCCGCCGGAGCCCCATCTCCGCCTCATCGGTGACTTGATGGAGTACTGCGCGGCGGAGATCCCGGCGTACAAGCCGGTCTCGGTGTCCGGCTATCACATTCGCGAAGCTGGTTCGACCGCTGCGCAGGAGCTTGCGTTCACGTTGGCCGACGGATTTGCCTACGTGGAGCTCGGCAAGTCGCGCGGGCTCGACGTCGATGTGTTCTCGCCCGGTCTGTCGTTCTTCTTTGACAGCCACATCGACTTCTTCGAAGAGATTGCGAAGTTCCGCGCGGCGCGACGCATCTGGGCGCGATGGATGCGCGACGTGTACGGCGCGAAGACCGAGCGCGCTCAGTGGCTGCGCTTCCACACCCAGACGGCCGGTGTCTCGTTGACGGCACAGCAACCGGACCTCAACATCGTGCGTACGGCGATCGAAGCGCTGGCCGCGGTTCTTGGTGGCACCAACTCGCTTCACACCAACGCGCTGGACGAGGTGCTCGCGCTGCCCTCCGAGCGCGCGGCGGAGATTGCCCTGCGAACCCAGCAGGTGATCGCCGAAGAGACCGGTGTCACCAACGTGGCCGATCCGCTTGGTGGGGCGTGGTACATCGAGGCACTCACCGATCGGCTCGAGGCCGAAGCCGAGGCGTACTTCGCGCGGATCCGTGACATGGGCACCGACGGCACGATGACGTCCGGCATCTTGCGCGGGATCGAGGACGGCTGGTTCATGAGCGAGATCGCCGAGGCGGCGTTCCAGTACCAGGCGAAGGTCGAGAAGGGCGACAAGAGAGTCGTCGGCGTCAATGTGCACACCTCGACCGTGGAAGAGCCACTGGAGATCCTCCGCGTCTCGCACGAGATCGAGCTCACCCAGCGCAAGGTGCTTGGCGAGCGTCGGGCCGGCCGTGACGAGGTCGCCGCCAAGGCCGCCGTTCGCCACCTGGTCGAGGTGGCGCGGACGACGGAGAACATGGTGCCGGCGATGCTCGACGCGGCACGCGCCGAAGCGACACTGGGAGAGATCTGCGGGGCGCTGCGCGACGAGTGGGGGTCCTACCAGGAACCACCCCGATTCTGACCGGGAAGCCAGCCACCCCCTTCGACGTTGGATACAGATATGACTGACCCCGCAAGTTTCCGGTTGTCCGGCGCCGTCGACCTGGGCGGATTGCGGCAGAGCGCGCCAGCCGCGGGCGGCAGCGCCAAGCCGCACGTTGTTGATGTCAGCGAGGCGACGTTCCAGACCGACGTCGTTGACAAGTCGCGCGAGGTGCCGGTCGTCATCGACTTCTGGGCCTCGTGGTGTGGACCGTGCAAGCAACTCTCGCCGATCCTCGAGAAGCTGGCCGCCGAAGGTAATGGCAGCTGGGTCCTCGCGAAGATCGACGTCGATGCCAACCAGCGGATCTCGCAAGCCGCCGGCGTGCAAGGCATTCCGGCCGTGAAGGCTGTCGTCGACGGCGCCATCGTCGGCGAGTTCACCGGCGCGCTGCCCGAACCGCAGGTGCGCGATTGGATTCAGCAGTTGGTGACACTTGCTGCGCAGCAACGTGACGGGGTCGCTCCGGGCACCGACGAGTCCACCGACGGCACCGCAGTGGCCGAAGGGCCGCCGCCGACTCCTGGCGAGGTTGCGTTGGAGGCGGCGTACGACGCGCTGGCGCGCGGTGACCTCGACGCGGCCGAGGCAGGACTGCGCGAGGTGCTTCAGCTGACCCCCGACGACGTGGCGGCCAAAGCCGGGCTCGCGCAGATCGACATCGTCCGTCGTGCTCAGGTGTACGACGAGCAGGGGTTGCAGGCTGCACTCGCCGCGAACCCCGACGACATCGACGCCAACCTCGCCGTCGCCGACGTCGAGATCCTCACCGGGCAGCCGGACGCAGCATTCGATCGGCTGATCGGTTTGGTGAAGCGCGCCCCGGTCGAGGAACGCGATCGTGTGCGTGCGCATCTGCTCAGCCTCTTCGAGGCCGTCGACCCGGCTGACCCCGCCGTACTCCGCGCGCGACGTGAGCTAGCCAGCGCTCTCTTCTAGGTGGCGTTCTGGCACTCCACCTGTGGCAAGAAGACCGATCGAGCTCACCCGGGCGTTGTGCGCCGGTGTAAATGGCGGTTGTCGACCGGTGAGTTGGTCTTCCACCGGTCATGCTCCACCGACATATTTATGCGCGTGGAGCATGACGCCCCGGGGTGGCCAGGGCAACCTCGGGGTTCGGCCGAACCGACTTATCCACAGGTAATAGCCGGCGTTCTCGTGCGGTCTGCGCAGTTCTATTCTCAGCGCCATGCCGTCGTGGAGAGAGACCACCCCGCAGCTCGTCCAAGATGACCTCGACGCGGTCCTGTCGGCGGCCCTCGACGCGGCCCAAAACCTCCTGAACAAGAACGGTGAGTTTTTTCCGTTCGGTGTCACCGTCAGCGAAACAGGTGAGGTGGGCCTGGCGGCTGCCGATGGCCTTGGCGAACAGCCAGCCTCAACGGTTGTTCTCGACAACCTTTACGCAGGAGTGTCTGGTAACCGCGATGCCTATCGTGCTGCCGGATTCGTGGCAGATGTCAAGGCGGACAGATCGGACGCGGTGCGCGTTGAGGCAGAACATCGAGACGGCG
The DNA here is from genome assembly GCA_033851265.1 of Frankiales bacterium. Taxonomy (GTDB): domain Bacteria; phylum Actinomycetota; class Actinomycetes; order JAWWOW01; family JAWWOW01; genus JAWWOW01. The sequence continues at coordinate 184,381 of JAWWOW010000011.1, read as the reverse complement.
GACCCGCGCTCGTCGTCTTGATGCCGTACCAACGCAAGGGCATGGTTAAGAAGGTCGTCCAGTACGGCCAGATGTCCGCTGGCGCGGGGGAACGGCGCATCTGGACTGAACGGTAAGGGCCGCTACTCATCGACCGATCGGTGGTTGATGTGGATAACTCGCCCCCGCGGGGGCGTCTTCGTCGTTGCGCGGGAAATCTTTTCGCTAACCACAGTTGTCGGATCCAAAACACGCAGATCTTTCGGCGGGCGACTAGGTCTGGGGCGAGGCGAGCCAGATAGCGCCCAGGGGTGGGACGCGGATGGTGGCCGACGCGGGTTGCCCGTGCCACGACTCGGGGATCGCCTCGACGGCGCCCAGGTTGCCGACTCCGCTGCCGCCGTACTGCTCGGCGTCGGTGTTGAGGACCTCGGTCCAGCGCCCCGCGACCGGCAGGCCGATGCGATATCCCTCGTGGGGTCCGCCCGAGAAGTTCGCGATACACGCGATTGCGGAGCCGTCGGCGTGCCAGCGAAGGAACGAGAACGTGTTGTCCGCGGCGTCGTTCGCATCGATCCATTCGAACCCAGCCGGGTCGGAGTCGCGCGACCACAGCGCAGGGTGCGACGTGTAGGCGCGGTTCAGGTCGCGCACCATGTCGTGGATACCTCGATGGTCGGCTAGGTCGAGCAACCACCAGTCCAGGCCACGTTCCTCAGACCACTCCGACTCTTGCGCGAACTCCGAACCCATGAAGAGCAACTGTTTGCCGGGATGCGCCCACATGTACGCCAGCAGGGCTCGCAGGTTGGCCAGCTGCTGCCAACGGTCTCCTGGCATCTTGCGCAGCAGCGAGCCTTTGCCATGCACGACCTCGTCGTGGGAGATCGGGAGGATGAAGTTCTCGGTGTAGGCGTACATCATCGAGAACGTCATCTGATGGTGATGGAACTGCCGGTGGATGGGCTCACGCGACATGTAGTCGAGCGTGTCGTGCATCCAGCCCATGTTCCATTTGAAGCCGAATCCAAGACCGCCGAGGTACGTCGGCTTCGATACGGCTGGCCACGCCGTCGATTCCTCGGCGACGGTGATGACCCCGGGGATCCGTTTGTAGACGGTGGCGTTCATCTCCTTGAGGAATTCCACTGCCTCGAGGTTTTCGCGCCCGCCGTACTGGTTCGGTGTCCACTCACCTTCCTCGCGCGAGTAGTCGAGATAGAGCATCGACGCCACCGCGTCGACGCGCAGACCGTCGACATGGAACTGCTCGCACCAGTACACGGCATTGGCGACGAGGAAGTTGCGCACCTCGCGACGCCCGAAGTTGAACACGAGCGTGCCCCAGTCGGGATGCTCACCGAGTTGAGGATCCGCATGCTCGTACAAAGCGGTCCCGTCGAACTTGGACAGCGCCCACTCGTCCTTGGGGAAGTGCGCGGGAACCCAGTCCACGAGTACGCCGATCCCGGCCTGATGCAGCTGGTCGACGAGGTAGCGGAAGTCATCGGGGTTACCGAAACGCGACGTCGGCGCAAAGTACGACGAGACCTGGTAGCCCCACGAGCCGCCGTACGGATGCTCGGCAACGGGCAGCAGCTCGACGTGGGTGAAGCCGAGTTCGCTGACGTAGGTAACCAGCTCGTCGGCGAGGTCGCGATACGACTTGCCTTGGCGCCATGACCCGAGGTGCACCTCGTAGATACTCATCGGCGCCGTCAGCGCGTCGGTGCGGGTCCGGCGCGCACACCACTCGGCGTCCTTCCACTCGTACTCCGAGGAGAACACGACGCTCGCCTGCGCTGGTGGCACCTCGGTGGCGAAGGCCATTGGGTCGGCCTTCTCCCGCCACACGCTGTCGGCGCCGAGGACGTGGAACTTGTAGCGGGTGCCGTCAGCCACGTCGGGAATGAAGATCTCCCAGACCCCGGCGGATCCGAGTGCGCGCATTGGGTGCGCGCGGCTGTCCCAGAAGTTGAAATCGCCGGCGACGCGCACCCCACGAGCAGCCGGAGCCCAGACCGCAAATGAGGTGCCGGTCACCCGGCCGGTGACCGCGTCGTACGTGCGCACATGCGCGCCCAGGACCTCCCACAACTGCTCATGGCGCCCTTCGCTGATGAGATGCAGGTCGATCTCACCCAGTGTGGGCAGCCAGCGGTAGGGATCGTCCACGACGGTCGGGCCGCTTTCGTACACCACTTCGAGTCGGTAGTCGGGGATCGTGGGGCGATCGAGGACGGCAGTCCAGATACCGCCGAACTCGTGCTCCATCGGAACGCGTTCGTTACCGACGAGAACGGTCACCGACGCTGCGTCCGGGCGAAGCGAACGGATGGTGACCTGACCGTTGGCAAGGTGCGCGCCGAGGATGCTGTGCGGGTTGTGATGTGCACCGCCGACGAGACGCTGCATGTCTTCCTTGGCAATAGGGGCAGGCTTGACTGTCGGCGTAGTTCTCTTGCCCTTCCTCGATGTCGTCATGGATCAGGTGACCAGTCGTTCAACGGCGCCGAGCGGAATCGAGAGCCACGATGGTCGGTGTCCCGCCTCGTAGACCACCTCGTACACCGCCTTGTCGAGCTCGTAGGCACGGAGTACGACGGCGGCCTTGCGCGGATCGGATCCGGACGCTTCCGCGTAGCCGTCACAAAACGCTTCACGGTTGCGTTCTGCCCACTCGCTTGCGCGGTACGCGAGCTGCGGTTCGGACGGACTCGCGGTGAGCAGATGTCGCGCCGCGTAGTCGAACGAGCGCAGCATGGCCGCCACGTCACGCAGGGGGCTATCCGGAGCGCGACGTTCGACCAGCGATTTGGTCGGCTCGCCTTCGAAGTCGAGCAGTATCCAGCCGTGTTCCGTGCGCAGAACCTGACCGAGGTGGTAGTCACCGTGGATTCGCTGCATGGTGATCTTGTCCTCGACCTGAGCCAGCTCGGCGTATGCGGCCCGCAGCGGCTCTTCGAACGGTCGTAGTTCCGGCACCGTTGCACAGGCATCCTCGAGCCGTTTCGTCATCGCGGTTGCGAGCGTGCCAACCTGTGCGCGGCCCGCCGTCATCGTTGGGAACGCCTCCGCCAGCGCGACGTGCACGTGGGCAGTAGTCGCGCCCAACCGGAGAGCTTCACCGGCGAAGTCGCCGCCGACCTCGTCCGCATGCAGGTCGGCTTCAGCGAACAGGTCGCGAACGCTGGTCTCCGCAAGTGCCCAGCCGTCGACGGCCAGGCGGATGTAGGGCTGCAATAGGGCGAGCGTTGTCGGCTCGCCGCCGACGGTTCCCTCGACCGAACCGAGCGGCCGTGGCACGGCGGTTGAACCGCGCTCGGCGAGGGCCCGGGTGATCTCGAGATCGGGATTGGTGCCGGGCAGCAGCCGGCGGAACATCTTCAAGACGTAGGACTCGGCGTACAACAGCGAGCTGTTGCTCTGCTCAGCGCCCAGGACGCGACCGTGCAGGCTGGTGTCGATCGGCTCGTCGTCCTCCGTCGGAAGTCCGCGCTGAAACGTCAACGACCCGATGGTCCGGTCGTGGGCGATGAGCTCCAGCAAGAGCCGACTGAAGTCCGCGTCGTGCAATGCGTCGTAGGCCGTGCCGTCGCCGGCGCGCCCGATCTCGGTGTGCAGCAGGTGCTCCGGCAGCGCAGCAGCGACGCCGATGGGCACCTGGTACATGTCCGGTTCGCCATCCGCGTAGTTGACGCGGGCAATGACGTGATGGAAGGAATGCTCGCCCTCGCGCATGAGGGTGTCGTCGACGATGTCCACTGCACGGATGTCGCGACCCTTGGCGCCGAACCAACGCTGTTCCGGCAGCCACCTCGTCAAAGCGGAGCCGAGTGCGGTGCGATCGAGGGTCACGTGCCCTCCTCTGGCCGGGTGAGTTGGAACCAGTAGAAGCCGTGACCGGCGAGGGTAAGGAGGTACGGCCACTCACCGACCCGCGGGAAGTGCACGCCACCCACGAGCTCCACTGGGGTGACGCCCTCGAACCGCCGCAGGTCGAGCTCCACTGGCTGCGCGAAGCGCGACAGGTTGTTCACGCACAGCACGATGTCGTCGCCGAACTCGCGCACGAACGCCAGCACACTCGGGTTCGACGATCCGAGCTCCTCGTAGCGTCCGACGCCGAAGGTCGGGTGCCGCCGGCGGATCGCCATCAACCGTCGGGTCCAGTGCAGCAACGAGTTGTTGCCACGCATCTGCGCTTCGACGTTGAGGGACTGGTAGCCGTAGAGCGGGTCCATGATCACGGGCAGATACAGCCGCTGCGGGTCACACGTGGAGAAGCCGGCGTTGCGGTCGGGTGACCACTGCATCGGAGTGCGTACACCGTCGCGGTCACCGAGGTAGATGTTGTCGCCCATGCCGATCTCGTCGCCGTAATAGAGCACGGGGGAGCCGGGGAGGGAGAACAGTAGGGCGGTGAACAGCTCCATCTGGTCGCGGCTGTTGTCGAGCAGCGGGGCGAGCCGTCGACGGATGCCCATGTTGGCCTTCATGCGCGGGTCCTGGGCGTACTCCGAGTACATGTAGTCGCGTTCTTCGTCGGTAACCATCTCGAGTGTCAACTCGTCGTGGTTGCGCAGGAAGATGCCCCATTGGCAGTTCTCGGGGATGTCCGGCGTCTGGGCCATGATCTCCGAGATCGGGTAGCGCTGTTCGCGGCGTACCGCCATGAACAGACGCGGCATGACCGGGAAGTGGAACGCCATGTGGCACTCGTCCCCGTCACCGAAGTACTCGACGACATCCGCCGGCCACTGGTTCGCCTCAGCGAGCAGGACCTTGTCCGGGTAGAGGGAGTCGACCTCCTTGCGGACCCGCTTCAGGTACGCGTGCGTCTCGGGGAGGTTCTCGCAGTTGGTGCCTTCGCGCTCGAAGAGGTAGGGCACCGCGTCGAGGCGGAACCCGTCGAGGCCGAGGTCCATCCAGAAGCGCAGCACCTCGATCATCGCGTCCTGCACGGCCGCGTTGTCGTAGTTCAGGTCGGGCTGGTGAGAGAAGAACCGGTGCCAGTAGTACTGCTGGCGCACCGGGTCCCACGTCCAGTTGGAGGTCTCGGTGTCGACGAAGATGATGCGCGCGTCCTGGTACTTCTCGTCCGTGTCGCTCCACACGTAGAAGTCGCCGTACGGGCCCTCCGGATCAGATCGGGATGCCTGGAACCACGGATGCTGGTCACTCGTGTGGTTCATGACCAGGTCGACGATGACGCGGATACCGCGGCGGTGCGCCTCCTCGATCAGCAACACGAAGTCCCCGAGGTCACCGAACTCGGGGAGCACCGTGAAGTAGTCGCTGATGTCATAGCCACCGTCGCGGAGCGGGCTCTGGTAGATCGGCAGCAACCAGATGCAGTCGATCCCCAGCCACTCCAGGTAGTCCATCCGCTGGGCGACACCGCGCAGGTCGCCCGTGCCGTCCCCATCTGCATCGGCGAAACCGCGGACCTGCACCTCGTAGAAGACTGCTCGCTTGTACCAATGCGGATCAGATGGGGGACCGACCTCTTCGACTGGCCCCTCTCGCTCCTCGTGTGCCCCCGTTGTCGGCGCGGTCACAGCGTCCCTAGAGCGGGTCGCACGGTGAGGATGTGTGCTGGTTCGGTGAACGGGTCGAGTCGCACGTAGTTGTGCTGGCCCCATTCGAATGCGTCCGTGGTCAGTGCGTCGATGACGGCGAACTGGTCGACCCAGTCGAAGCCCAGTGCCGGCATGTCGAGCGTCACCATTCCTTCGCGCACGCCGTTCGGGTCGAGGTTGACCACCACGATCACGGTGTCGTCGACGCCGGTGGCCGGATCAGTCTCTCGTTTCGAGAAACAAAGGAGCGCATCGTTGTCCACGTCGTGAAAGACCAGGTTACGCAGTCGCTGCAACGCCGGATGCGCGCGCCGGATCTCGTTGAGGTGAGTCAGGTACGGCGCTAACGAGCGGTCGGAGTCCTCGGCCGCCGCCCAGTCACGGGGGCGGTACTCGTACTTCTCCGAGTCGAGGTACTCCTCGCTCCCGGGGCGTACGGCGACATGCTCGAACAGTTCGAAACCGGCATACACGCCATACGACGGCGACAACATGCTCGCCAGAACGGCGCGAATCTTGAAGGCAGCCGGCCCGCCGTACTGCAGATAGGCGTGCAGGATGTCCGGAGTGTTCACGAAGAAGTTGGGTCGCATGTACGCCGCGGCTGGTCCCGTCAGCTCTCGCAGGTACTCCTCGAGCTCCCACTTCTCGTTGCGCCATGTGAAGTAGGTATACGACTGGTGGAACCCGATCTGCGCGAGCAGATGCATCATCGCGGGACGGGTGAAAGCCTCCGCCAGGAAGATGACATCGGGGTCGGTGCCGTGGATCTCGCCGAGCAACTTCTCCCAGAACGCCACGGGTTTCGTATGCGGGTTGTCCACACGGAAGATGCGGACGCCGTGGTCCATCCAGTGCCGAAGGACGCGAAGGACCTCGGCGTAGATGCCGTCGGGATCCTTGTCGAAGTTGATCGGGTAGATGTCCTGGTACTTCTTCGGCGGGTTCTCGGCGTACGCGATGGTGCCGTCCGCACGCAGGGTGAACCACTCGGGATGTTCCTTGGCCCATGGATGGTCGGGGGAGGCCTGCAACGCGAGATCGAGGGCGACCTCCATGCCGAGCTCGCGCGTCCGGGCGACGAACACGTCGAAGTCCTCGAGGGTGCCGAGGTCCGGGTGGATCGCGTCGTGCCCGCCTTCCTCCGCACCGATCGCCCACGGTGAGCCGGGATCATCCGGACCGTGCTCGAGGGTGTTGTTCGGGCCTTTGCGGAACGCCATGCCGATCGGGTGGATGGGTGGGAGGTAGACGACGTCGAAGCCCATCGTCGCGACGGCAGGCAAACGTTCCATCGCTGTGGTGAAGGTCCCGGACTTCGGTGGGTCCAGCGTTGCCCCCTCGGACCGCGGGAACAGTTCGTACCACGCACCGACGAGGGCACGCTCGCGGTCGACCGTCAGTCGGTAGGTGTCCGAGGTCGTGACGAACTCACGTAGCGGATGAGCCTCGAGCAGTGCGGTGATGTTGTCGGAGAGCGCGGCCCGGAGCCGCACCTCCGCGTCCAGGGTGTCGTCGCGCAGGGTTTTTGCGAGGTTGGTCAGTGGGGAGCGTTTCTTGGCTGGGACCCCCTTCGCGGCTCGGGTGAAGAGGAGCGCGCCTTCCTCCATGACCAGGTCGATGTCCTGACCCGCCGGGACCTTGATGCCAGCGTCGTGGCGCCAGGTGGCGACGGGGTCGCCCCACGCCTCCACGCGAAATGTCCAGTCACCCTCGCGGTCCGGACGGACGTCGGTGACCCACGTGTCGGCGTAGTCGGCCACCTTGCGCATTGGCAGCAGCGGGCCGTCCTTGCCGGTCGGGTCGGTGAGCACAGCGCCGGCGTTGACCGCGTCATGACCTTCGCGGAACACCGTCGCGCTGATGGCGAAGCGTTCGCCGACCACGGCCTTGGCGGGCCACTGCCCGCAGCCGACGACCGGCGCCACGTCAGCAATAGGAATGCGCCCGATCATCGGTACCGACCGTACCCATGTCCGCGCCGGCAACGCACCCGCACCCCATTTGACTCGATCAAGGAAAAGGTAGTCGCGACACGCCCGGAAACCGCCTGAATCCTGTGAACAACTCCTTGATCGTGGCGGAAGTGGCGCGGGAGCTGCGGCGCGACTCGCTAGCGTTAGCCGAGTGAGAGCCCTGCGCCGCTTGACCGTTCGTGCCGTTCTGCCCGCGCCACTCGCCCCGTTGGCCGAGCTCGTCAACAACCTGCGCTGGTCATGGCACCCGGAGACCAGAGACCTCTTCGCCGAGATCGATCCCGAGGTGTGGGACCAGGTGGATGGTGACCCGGGGCGCCTCCTCGGGGCAGTGCCTGCGGCACGGCTCGCAGCGTTGGCGAAGGACCGGAAGTTCCTTCGCCATCTCGGTGATGCCGTCGACGACCTGCAGGAGTACCTCACCGGGGACCGCTGGTACCAGTCACTGGGTACGCCGGACCAACCCCCGCCGCGCTCGATCGCGTACTTCTCACCAGAGTTCGGGATCACTGAGGTGTTGCCGCAGTACTCCGGGGGTCTCGGCATCCTCGCGGGCGACCACCTGAAGGCGGCCAGCGACCTCGGTGTGCCGATCATCGGTGTCGGTCTGCTGTACCGACGTGGCTACTTCAAGCAATCGCTCACTGCGGAGGGCTGGCAGCTCGAGCGCTACCCGATGATCGATCCGAACGGGCTTCCGCTGACGCTGCTGCGCGATGACGGGGGCAAGCCGATCACGATCAGCGTCGGCCTCCCGGGTGGTCGGACTCTCGACGCGCAGATCTGGAAGGCACAGGTCGGCCGGGTGCCGTTGCTGCTACTCGACTCCGATGTCGAGTCCAATGCCCCCCCGGAGCGCGAGGTCACCGACCGGTTGTACGGCGGCGCCACTGAGCACCGCCTCTTCCAAGAGATGCTGCTTGGCATCGGCGGTGTTCGAGCCCTGCGTGCCTATGCAGAACTCACCGGTGCCGACGCGCCGGAGGTGTTCCACACCAACGAAGGTCATGCGGGCTTCCTCGGCGTTGAACGGATCCGTGAGCTGACCGAGGGTGCTGGCCTGTCGTTCGACGAGGCGCTGGCGGCTGTGCGTTCGGGCACGGTGTTCACGACACACACGCCGGTGCCTGCCGGCATCGACCGGTTTCCGCGCGACCTCATCGAGGCGACGCTTGGCGGAGACAACGCGTCGCCGGGTGTCCCGATCGATCGTGTCTTGGAGCTCGGCGCCGAGACCTACGAAGGCGGCGATCCGAACGTCTTCAACATGGCTGTGATGGGGCTTCGCCTTGCTCAGCGCGCGAACGGCGTCGCGAAGCTGCACGGCGCTGTGAGTCGGCAGATGTTTCGGGGACTGTGGCCGGGCTTCGACGTCGACGACGTGCCGATCACGTCGATCACCAACGGCGTGCACGCGCCAACGTGGGTCGCCCGCGAGGTCTGGGACCTGGCCAAACGCGAGCTCGGTCCCGAGTTGGTCACCGGCGGCACCGGCTGGGAGGGCGTGGACAAAGTCTCCGATGCCGGCGTGTGGCAGACGCGCCGCGCGCTGCGGGCCCGCCTCGTCGAGGACATCCGTGACCGGTTGCGCGTCTCGTGGACACAACGTGGCGCCAGCGAGGCGGAGCTCACCTGGATCAGCAGCGCCTTCGACCCCGACGTCGCCACGATCGGGTTTGCGCGGCGGGTGCCGTCGTACAAGCGCCTGACCTTGATGCTGCGCGACCCGGAGCGACTGAAGGCGATACTGCTCGACCCGGACCGTCCCGTGCAGATCGTCATCGCCGGCAAGGCCCACCCGGCAGATGACGGCGGGAAGGCTCTGGTGCAGCAGATCGTGCGCTTCGCCGACGATCCCGAGGTGCGGCACCGGATCGTTTTCCTGCCGGACTACGACATCGGGATGGCGAAGAATCTCCTGCCGGGCTGCGACGTCTGGCTCAACAACCCGCTGCGACCGCTGGAGGCGTGCGGAACCTCTGGCATGAAGGCAGCCCTCAACGGCGGTCTCAACCTCTCCATCCGAGATGGCTGGTGGGACGAGATGTACGACGGGCAGAACGGCTGGGCGATCCCGTCGGCGGACGGCGTCGAGGACCCGGACCGTCGTGACGACCTCGAGTCGACCGCGTTGTACGACCTGATCGAGAACCACGTACGGACGCTGTTCTACGAACGTGGCCGGGACGGACTGCCGTTGCGCTGGATCGAGATGGTGCGGCACACGTTGCGGACGTTGGGTCCGCAGGTGCTTGCCGGCCGGATGGTCGCCGACTACGTGCGCGAGCTCTACACGCCTGCAACGGTGTCATCGCGTGAGGTCGCTGCCGACTCCTACGCCGGCGCACGTGAGCTTGCGGCATGGCGGTCCCGGGTGTCGAAGGTCTGGCCAGGTGTTCGCGTCGAGCACGTCGAGTCCGCGGGAGTGGACGACGTACCGCAGTTGGACCAGACCCTGGTGCTGCGCGCGTTGGTGCACCTCGGGGATCTCTCACCCGACGACGTCGAGGTGCAAGCGGCCTACGGCAAGGTGGACGACAGCGACGAGATCGCCGAGCCGATGATCATTCCGATGGAGTTGGCTGGCGCTGCCGACGACGGCTTGCAGCGGTATGAGACTCAGTTGCCGCTGAAGCAGACCGGCGCCTACGGCTACTCGGTTCGGGTGTTCCCGGCCCATCCGTTGCTGGCGTCGAGCGCCGAGCTCGGACTCATTGCCACGCCGTAGCCGCTTATCCGGTGACGTATTGCCCGATGAGATGGCCGAACAAGTTCCATTGCAGCCGGCTGAACGTCGCGGTGAAGTGACCGGCGTCCCGATAGATGATCACGCCCAGGTCGTCGACGACGGGACAGCGCGACGTCGGGCAGGTGTAAGGGGCGAGGTCGACGAAGCTCACCGGACGCCCCTGGGCCGCAACTTTCTCCCCGTCGTACTGGTCGCCGTCGCGGATGCTGCCTTTCTTGGCGAAGCTGCACGCTGCCGGCTCTGACAGGTGGCGGGCTAGACACGACGGCGCTCGGACCGTGCCGCCTGGAGTGTCACGGAGAACGACGATGGTGCGTACGGCCGGGCGCACCGAGTCGAATGCCTTAGCTGCCTCTTGTTGCCAGCGCGCGGACTTGGCGGATCCCTTGAGGATGTTGTCGTTGTCATCGAGGGTTTGATAGCCGTAGCTCCGTCCGATGATCAACGTGTCGACCCGGTGCAGGTCCTTGATGCGGTTGATGACCGTTGTTGTGAAGGTCTCACATTCCGTGTAGCGCCGGCGCAGCGCGGTTGAGTAGGTCCGCGGAACCTCGAACGAACACGCTGCTTTCGTGAAGGCGTAGAACCGCCAATGCGACCGTTTGGCGAGGTTGGACAGCGCAGGTATCCAGTGTTCGGCGTGCGAGTCGCCGACGAGCACCACCACCCGGCTGCCATTCGGGTCGCCTTGCTGGCAGGTACCGGTCGGCTGCGTCTGCTTTACCTCGAGACTGCACGCCGGGTCTCTGACCACGTCTTTGACTGCCGCCGAGGGAGACATTTTCAGCGGGGCGGGCGCCTTGGTCGACACCGTGCCGCGCGGTGCATCGGTGGAGGCGAATGTGGACGCTGCCGCGGTCGGGATGTTCGGCAGCGACGGCTTGCTCACGAGACTCGCCACGATCACGACGCTGATCAACAGCGCGCCCGCAGTGATCGACCGAAGGGGTATTGCCGTCAGCCATCGCGAGCGCCGGGCCGGCCGCTCGACGAGACGGTGCGTCACCGCTGCCAGTACGAAGGACCCGAGGATCGCTGGGAACGCGACCGAGAACGACCGGACCGACTCCGCGCCGCTCGCGTCGCCGATCGTGCCGCCGTTGGCGTAGGCCTGGCCCAGGATCAGGCACGGCCAGTGCCAGAGATACCAGCCGTAGGAAATCTCACCGATGTAGACGACCGGGGCAAGAGCGAGGAGTCGGCTCGCGCCGTACCGGGTCCCCGCCGCGCCGGCCGCAAGAAGAAGAACGCTGCCGCAGACGGGCAGCAGTGCGGCGCTGCCGGGAAACACGGTCGTCCGGCCGAACGTCATCGCGCTCACCAGGATCATCACCGTGCCCGCAATACCTGCGGTGCCGAGCAACGCGCGGGGCAACCGGGGCAAGACCGGCCGAGCGAGCGCCAGACCTGCCCCCATGGCGAGCTCCCACCCGCGGGTGTGCAGCCCGTAGTACGCCCACTGACCGGTGGACGCCGTGAGCAGGATCGACGCGGCAAGAGACAGGGCGAAGATGGCCGCCAGTGCCACGACCACTCGTTTGAGCAGCACCGACCACGATCGTCGGCGGCTGCCTGCGACGGCGAGGAGGAGGAGCGGCCATACGACGTAGAACTGCTCCTCGACGCTGAGCGACCAGTAGTGCAATACCGGGCTCTGGTCGGTGGATGCCATGTACTGCGTCGCACCCGCGGCGAAGTGCCAGTTGGCGAACCACAACGCAGCCGCGATGGCATCACTGACGATGCTTCCTTGGTCCAGCGGCGACAGGATCAGTCGAGACGCGATGACCGTTGTGACCAGGACGAGGCTGGCGAGCGGCAGCAGTCGTCGTACACGCCGTGCGTAGAAGTGCGGCAAGGAGATCGAACCCGTCGAGCGCAGCTCGTCGACGAGCAGTCCGGTGATGAGGAAACCGGAAATGACGTAGAAGACGTCGACACCGACGTAACCGCCGGACATCCCTGGCACACCGGCGTGGAAGAGGACGACGAGCAGGATCGCGACCGCACGCATCCCGGTGATGTCATCGCGATGAGCGGCCTTCGGCAGCGCTTGCCGGGCGGCCGCGGGCGCTGCCGTCAGCATGCCTCGATTATGCCGTTGGCGGCAGCGTCCACCCTGAAGCGCGCGCGGTGCAGGCGAGCGTCAGCTCGCCAGTTGCTTCTCGATCGCTTCGACGATCGCGGGGTCTTCGGGCTCGACCTGAGGGCGGAAACGCGTGACGGATCCGTCGGGCGCGATCAGGAACTTCTCGAAGTTCCATGTGATGTCACCCGCGGTGCCCTCGGCATCGGCTGTCTGCGTCAGCTCTGTATAGATCGGGTGTCGGTCATCACCGTTGACGTCAATCTTCTCGTACAACGGGAAGGTCACGCCGTAGTTGGTAGAACAGAACGTCTGGATCTCTTCCGCCGTGCCGGGCTCTTGTCCGAGGAACTGGTTGCAGGGAAAGCCAACGACAGAGAAGCCATGCTCGCCGTACTTCTTCTGCAGATTTTCGAGGCCGGTGTACTGCGGGGTCAGCCCACACTTTGACGCGACGTTGACGGCAAGCAACACCTTGCCCTTGTGCTCGGCGAGGGACGAGTCCTGTCCGTCGAGCGTTTTGATCGGGATGTCGTACAGGGACACGGCAGTCCACCTCCGGGAGCGTCAGCGCTGGGCGCGCAGCAGGACAACGCTACGGCCCGGGATCGTGAGCGTCTCACCCGCCCGGTGGGTGGACTTCGAACCCGTGAGCTTGGCCGGTTCACCGTCGGCGGTGTCGAGCACGAGGTCGTACGACGTCGCCCATGGCGAGCCGGGCAGGCAGAAGGACAGGTCAGCGGCGTTGGCGTGCAGTACGAGCAGGAACGAGTCGTCCACGATCCGCTCGCCGCGCGGACCGCGGGTGCGGATCGCGTCACCGGCGAGGTACATCCCGACGCTCTGGCAGGATGACGACCACCAGTCGGCGTCCGTCATCTCCGAACCCGACGGCGTGAACCACGCGAGATCCTTCAGGCCACCGTCGTCGACCGGCCGACCGAGGAAGAATGCGCGCTGGCGCAGCACCGGGTGTTGCGCGCGAAAAGCCAGGATCGACTGTGCGAATGCCAGCAGGTCAACTTCCTGGTCGACCAAGGACCAGTCGACCCACGAGATCTCGTTGTCCTGGCAGTAGGCGTTGTTGCTGCCCCCTTGTGTGCGCCCCATCTCGTCACCAGCCGTGACCATGGGCACGCCGGACGACAGCACCAATGTCGCGAGGATGCTGCGGGACAACCGTCCTCGACACTCGAGGACCGCTGGGTCATCGGTGGGACCTTCGACGCCGCAGTTCCAGGAGCGGTTGTCGTCGGTGCCGTCGCGGTTGCCCTCGCCGTTCGCCTCGTTGTGCTTCTCGACGTAGGACACGAGATCGCGCAACGTGAACCCGTCGTGAGCAGTTACGAAGTTGATCGAGGCATACGGACGCCGGCCGTCGTCCTGGTAGAGATCACTCGACCCGGTGAGCCGATAGCCGAGCTCGCGTACGCCGACCTCGGCGCCGTGCGCACTACCGAGCCAGAAGTCGCGCACGGCGTCGCGGTATTTCCCGTTCCATTCAGTCCACAGGGGTGGGAACTCGCCGACTTGGTAGCCGCCTTCGCCGACGTCCCATGGCTCGGCGATGAGCTTCACCTGAGAGACAACGGGGTCCTGCTGGATGACGTCGAAGAATGCCGAAAGCTTGTCCACGTCGTGCATCGACCGAGCCAGCGCAGCGGCCAGGTCGAAACGGAAGCCGTCGACGTGCATCTCAGTCACCCAGTAACGGAGCGAGTCCATGAGGAGCTGCAACGTGTGTGGATGGCGTACGTCCAACGTGTTGCCGCAACCGGTGTAGTCGGCGTAGTAGCGGCGATCGTCATCACGGAGGCGGTAGTACGCCGCGTTGTCGATGCCACGGAACGACAGGGTGGGACCGAGGTGGTTGCCCTCGGCGGTGTGGTTGTAGACGACGTCGAGGATCACCTCGAGCCCGGCCGCATGCAGGGCGCGCACCATCGACTTGAACTCGCGCACCTGCTCGCCGCGCGATCCCGACGATGAGTACGCCGCATGCGGTGCGAAGTAGCCGATCGAGTTGTAACCCCAGTAGTTGGTGAGTCCCCGTCGGACGACATCAGGCTCGGACACGAAGTGGTGCGTCGGCATCAGCTCCACGGCAGTGATGCCCAGTGACTGCAGGTGCTCGATGGCGGCGGGGTGAGCAAGCCCGGCGTACGTCCCGCGCAATGCTTCTGGGATGCGATCGTTGCGCTTCGTGAAGCCCTTGACGTGCAGCTCGTAGATGACGGTGTCCGCCCAGGCCGTGTGCGGCCGGTGATGGTCCTCGCCCCAGGGGAAATCGTCATGGACCACGATGCCCTTAGGCACATAGAGCGCGGAGTCGCGATGATCCTGCACGGTGTCGTCGCGACCCGGGGGATAGCCGAAGATCGCATCGGTGATGGTCAGGTCGCCGTCGATCGCTCGCGCGTAGGGGTCGATGAGCAACTTGCTCGGGTTCCATCGCGCGCCTGCATGCGGATCGAACGGACCATCGACGCGATAGGCATACCGCTGCCCTGTGCCGATGCCGGGCAGGTAGCCATGCCACACGTGATACGTCGTCTCCTCGAACGGGATACGCGTCTCTCGTCCGTTGTCGTCGTACAAGCAGAGATCGACTGCCTCGGCTTCCCCGGCGAACAGCGCGAAGTTCGTGCCCTCGCCATCCCACTGCGCGCCCAACGGAAACGGCTGGCCTGGCCACGGCGCCGAAACGCTCACTGGCCCTGCACGGGGCGTTGTTCGCCGTGCGGCTGCGCAGCCTGTGCCGGATTGCGTGCCCGACGGCGACGCTCTGGGGGGAAGAGGTCGGCGAGCGTGGCGCCTTCGGGCAAGACAAGTGCGCCGCTCGTTCTGGTGGCTGCGTCGCCACGACGCTGGCGCTCCAACATCGCATGGACGACGAGCGCATTGCGAATGACGTCGGCAAAAAACTCCGGGTCGGCGAGCAGCCAGCCATGTCGGCCGGGCACCGAGTAGTTCGTCAGCTCCCCGCGCATCGACTCGAAAGCGCCCGGCGCGATCAGCTTGTCGCGATCACTCCAAACGAACAGCACCGGAAGGCCGGACGCGATGAGCCCGGCGGCCTGGTCGGCGAGCGATGCAGACAGCGCTACCCCCACCGTGACGGCGAGAGTGACCGGTCGGCGCAGGGCGTTCGGGATGAAGTCCCGGGCCGCTTGTGGCGCGACGCGGATCAGGTCGCGGGGGCTCAGTTCACCCGCTGCGCCGACGGCCCACTGCAGCCACGACCGGTTGGCCAGGCCGGCCCCCTTCCCTGGCCCGCCGCCGACCGTGTTGATGAGAGTCAATGAGCGGACCAGGTCCGGGCGGTCGCTTGCGAGACGGATGGCAACACCCCCGCCGAACGAGTGGCCAACAACAAATGCCGGCTTCTCTATCTCGATGGCGTCGAGCAGCGCGGCGACCCGTGCGGCGTACTCACCGAGCGTCAGTTTGTGCAGCGGTGGTGCGTCACTGCGGCCGAAGCCGGGCAGCGACGGCGCGATCACGCGGATGCCAGCGGCGATGAGTCGCGTGACGCCTGCGGCGTACACGCGAGGCGTGAGACCCCAGCCATGCAAGAACAGCAGCGGATCGCCTTCGCCGGCCATCATCACGTCGACCTGCGCGCCGTCGACGCGCAGCCGCCGCCAAGCCGGATCTGTGCTCACGACGAACGAGCCTAATCGGGGTGCAACGTCATGCGCCGGACGTCGGCACGCCGGCGGGACGTAGGCTCGCGCCCGTTCGATCTCCCCTGAAAGGACCCGCCGTGGCCGAGTTCGTCACCTTGAGCGTCGAGGACGGGGTGGGCACGATCCGCCTCGACCGCCCGCCGATGAACGCACTCAGCCAGCAGGGCCAGGAGGAGTTGCGGGCCGCAGCCGTCGAGGCGACCGAGCGCCGCGATGTCCGCGCGGTTGTCGTGTACGGCGGACCGCGCGTTTTCGCTGCCGGGGTCGACGTCAAAGAGATGTCGGAGATGTCGTACGCCGACATGGTCGACCGTTCGGGTCCGCTGCAGGCAGCGTTCACGGCTGTCGCGAAAATCCCGAAGCCGGTGATTGCGGCGGTGACCGGCTATGCGCTCGGCGGGGGTTGCGAGTTGGCCCTCTGCTGCGACTTCCGGGTCGCCGGTGACAACGCCAAGCTCGGTCAGCCAGAGATCCTGCTCGGGATCATTCCCGGTGCGGGCGGCACGCAACGGTTGCCGCGGCTTGTTGGTCCGGCGCGAGCGAAGGACATCATCTTCTCCGGTCGCTTCGTCGCCGCCGATGAGGCACTGGCGATGGGATTGGTGGACCGGGTGGTCGCTCCCGACGATGTCTACACGGTCTCGCTGGAGTGGGCGAAGTCCTACGTCAACGGGCCGGCGTACGCCATCCGTGCGGCGAAGGAGTCCGTCGACCTCGGCCTCGAGGTCGACCTCGACACCGGGCTGGCGATCGAACGCCAGCAGTTCGCCGCGCTGTTCGCGACCGAAGACGCCAAGCGTGGGATGACGTCGTTCGTGGAGAACGGCCCCGGCAAGGCGGAGTTCGTCGGTCGATGAGCGCCGAACCCGTGGTCGACGTCAAGACGGCCAATGTGCTGTACCACGACTGGGAAGCCGAGAACTACGACGACAAGTGGCACATCTCCTACGACGAGCGGTGCATCTCGTATGCCCGCGATTGCTTCGAACACGTCGCGGGTCCCGAGGGCTGGCCCTACGCGCGTGCGCTGGAGCTTGGCTGTGGGACGGGCTTCTTCCTGCTGAACCTGAAGCAGGCGGGAGTGCTGTCGGAGGCACACGTGACAGACATCTCGCCCGGGATGGTCGACGTCGCGGTTCGCAATGCGAAGGCGCTGGGATTCGAGATCGAGGGCCGCGTTGCGGATGCAGAGTCGCTGCCCTACGACGACGCGACGTTTGACCTTGTTGTCGGCCACGCTGTCTTGCATCACATCCCCGATGTCGAGCTCGCATTGCGGGAGGTGCTGCGCGTGCTGCGCCCGGGTGGCCGCTTTGTGTTCGCCGGCGAGCCGACGCGGTGGGGCGACGCGATCGCTCGCCGGCTGTCGCGGTGGACGTGGAAGGCAACCACGCGGTTTCTGCCCGCCGATTTGAAGCGTCCGCCGGATGAGCTGAAGGCCTCCTCAGAAGCCGCTGCTTTGGAAGCGCTCGTCGATCAGCACACGTTCGTACCCGCCGACCTCGCCCGCCTTGCCGTGCGTGCCGGCGCCGTCGACGTACACACCGTCACCGAGGAGCTGACCGCGTCGTGGGTCGGCTGGCCGATCCGAACCGTGGAGTACGCCGTCACACCTGACCGACTGGGTTGGAAGTGGGCGATGTTCGCCTACAACACCTGGCGGCGGCTGTCGGCGCTCGATCGGCACGTGTTGTCGCGCGTCGTACCCGCCGGGCTCTTCTACAACGTCCTCATCACGGGCACCAGGCCGCGCTAGTAGTTTTGCGCCGTGGGTAAGCCGATGCAGGGGTGGCTGCGTAACCGCGACCCGCGGCAAGCGCGGTTCCTGACGTGGTCGTCGCTGCGGTGGATCGTGCGCAACCGGGCGTACACCCCGTGGTACTTGATTCGCTATTGGCGGTTCGCGATCTTCCGGCTTCGCAACCCGCACATCATCACCGAAGGGTTCGTCTTCCTCGGCAAGAACGTCGACCTCTACGCGCGCAAGGGTTACGGCCGGATGGTCATCGGTCGGTGGGTGCACATGGGTAACGGGAACGCGCTGCGGTGCCACGAAGGCAACCTCCGCATCGGTGATAAATGCGTCTTCGGCAAGGACAACACAGTCAATTGCTACCTCGACATCGAGTTCGGCGCGACCACGATCGTGGCCGACTGGGTCTACGTCTGCGACTTCGATCACCGGTTCGACGACGTGACCCGACCCATCAAGGACCAGGGCATCGTCAAGACACCAGTCCGCATTGGCCCGGACGTCTGGATGGGCACGAAGGTGACGGTCCTCCGGGGGACCAGCGTTGGCCACGGCACCGTGCTGGCTGCGCACACCGTGGTGAACAAGGACATCCCGCCGTACTCCGTGGCGGCCGGGGCGCCCGCCAGGATCATCGCGAACCGCGTCGATGCGTATGCCGCCGCCGCGGCTGAGCGTGCGGCCATCGCTGACATCGCCCGCAAGACGGCCGCGGCCGCCGAGATGGTCATCCAGGAAGAACGGTCCCTTACACAACCCTGACATTCCCGCCAGCGGATCCGAACGTGATTGCGGCCTACTGGGCTCACGCACCAGTAGACGGAGGACAGCCCATGAAGCTCTCCCGGCTCGCCGTTCCTGTCGCCACTGCCGGCATCCTTGCCGTCGGAGTGGTTGCGGTCGCCTCAGCCGACCCCAGCCCAGCGCCGAGCAAGAGCTCGAGCCCCAGCCCGGACGCCAGCGCGAAGCAAAAGGCGCCAGACAAGAAGGGTCGTGCCGGTGGGCTGCTGAAGCACTCGCTGCACGGGGAGTTCACCGTCGGCAAACGCGACGGCAGCGAGACCCGCGTCATGGTGAATCAGCGCGGTGAGATCACCAAGGTGGACACGACGGCGAAGACACTCACCATGAAGAGCCCGGACGGCTTCCTGCGGACGTACACCGTCACCAACGACACCCGCATCCGGTCGAAGGGCCAAGACGAGAGTTTCGCCGATCTCAAGGCCGGTGAGCGGGCCATGGTCGTCGCTGAGAAGACCGGCAGCACGTACACCGCGACGGTCATTCGTTGCGTCCGAGACGCAGCGGACCGGCCAGCGGCTAAGAGCTAGTTAGCGCCAAGCGGACGGGGCCGGCTCGCTCTCGCGGACCGGCTCCGTCTGCGCCCAGAGTCGGCGCCACTGCGCGACGTCGGGTCCCTCTGCCGGCGGGGTATGCCCGGACGACGCGCGGCGCGCAGCGGACCACCACGTCGTCTTCTCCTCATCGAGGAGCCGAGCGACCGACTCCTGTAGCCGACGGCCCAACTCTCGTGGCTCCTCGTCCGGCTGCGGATGGATGGCAGGCCCGAATCGGATCCGAACGATGGGCCGGCCTTTCGCCACCCAGCCGGCCCCGCGCGGCATTGCGGCGAAACTGCCGACAACCCCGATGGGCACGATGGGGATGTTCTTGCCCGCGGCCAGGTAAGCCGCGCCCGGCCGGAACGTGCGCGCCCAGCCGTCCGGCGACCGAGTGCCTTCCGGGAAGAACAAGATGTTCCATTTTTCGTCGATGAGCCGCTCGATGGTGTTCGCGCTCATGCCCGTGCGCCGCTCCAACGGGAACGTGTTGAACACCAATGCCGACCCGACCGCGCGCCACCACACGTCGAAGAAGTAGTCAGCTGCAGCAGCGATGGTCGTACGACGACGCCACGGCACGGGCAGCGCGTCGAGAATGACAGCGGTGTCGAGGTGGCTCGAGTGGTTGGCGATGAAGATGACCGGCGGCTCGACCGCGTTCAGGTAGTCCAAGCCGGATACCTGCAGCCGCACCTCGGCACGCAACAGCGGTGACAGACCAAGTCGTTGCACCACTTCCCGCGCCCCGCGCGCGACAGGTGTGCGCGCCCAGTCGGTCGGGAACTCCCGGCGGTCGCGCACCGGCATGTGCGGTCCGGCCGACCGCGGGACCAGCGGGCGGCGACCCCAGCGCCAGCCCTTGGCGACGGTTCTGACGTCGTTCAGCACCTACGTCACATCCGCAAGCGTGTGCGGCGGCGCGTGCATGTACGTGATCGACGGGGAGCGCCCAACCGTGCCGCTGACCATCTCGAGCGCATCTGCCAACGTCGACGCGGCCCGGAAGCCCATCCGTTCCACGGACTTGCGGTCGGCGCCGACCCAGACGACCTCGTCGAGATGGTCGAGCGCGTGTGCTCCCCAGTACCACATGTAGAACGGGTGAACACCGTGATACGCGTACGACGTCCGGTAGAGATGGATGTACCACGGGTCGGTCGCGTACTGCTTCTCGAACTTCGCCTCGATGGTCGCGGGATCGGTCGACTCGGCGAGGACCTCTTCGAAGAAGTCGACGTACGACGGGTGATGCAACTGTGAGAACTCCCATGGCACGGGGTGGTAGAGCACCATGGCGCCACCACGACGGACCAACGGCTTGCCGCGATACATGTTGAACAGGTACCCGAGGCCCATGCACATGGCGAGGATCGGGTTCATCGACGAGTTGACGTTGTACGGGCACAGATAAGGAACGCCGACGACGAGCACATCTGACTGCCCGTCCACCTCGACCAACTGCTGGCGGTGCACGGCCGCCAGCGTCTTTGCGTGCACGGCCTCGGTCTCTCCCGCGGTCACACCTGTCACGCCGTACGGCGCGGTGAAACCCTGGAAGATCCGTCGCCGCATCCGCCCTGGCGCCGCCGCCAGCCCGCGACGCGACGCCAGCATGGTGGCCTGGTCGCGCACCGACCACTCCCACTCGCGTTTGTTCAGGAAGTCGTACGGCGAGGGGAAGACGTCGTTGTTGAGAGTCGTCTCGACGGTGAAGATCTTCAAATGATCCGCCAGCAGTCGGCCCATTCGCCAAGCAGAGGAATGCAGCGCCGAGTGCTCGGGGTCCATGAACGACCGTGAGTGAACCATCGTGTTGCTGTTGTGGTGGTGGCGCAGGCTCTTGTACGACGCCAGTCCTACGGGCACCGACTTGTGCCCACCATCCATCGCGACGAGGTTGATGTTGACGTAGACGAGCAGGTCGGAGTCCGCCGCTCGCTTGTTGATCTCGACGTCTTCGCCTTGGTCGGTCAGCCCGACGTGCGTGAGGTTCGCGTGGTCCTCCGCGTCGTGGTTGTAGAGCTGCTCCGGCCAGAACGACCGATAGACGCGGTCGCCGACAACCCGACGAATCTCTGGGCCGGTCATGCGCCGGTGTAGCGCTTGCGCAACGATCAGCTCGACATCGTCGACGCCAGCCTCAGCGGCCATCGTCAGCACCTGCTCGATGACGCGCTGGCGCACATCGGGCGTCCGCATCGGCGGTAGTGGGAGCGACAGGTCGTCGAACGCGATCGTGAGTTTCATGCCGGGTCGCAGCAGCGCCGGAAGCGGCTCGGAGTTCTCCGGGTGCAGCAAGGCTTCGCGAATCGTTGCTTCGACGTCGCGGACACCTGGCATCGACTCGGGCGGGTAGACCACCCGGGTCCCAAGCGGGAAGCGCTCCAGCCGGAAACCCTCGCCCTCGTGGACGAGCAGCGGCGGGGTCCGCTCGTCCACCTCGAGCACGAACCCGGGTCTAGTCACGAACTCCTCCTGCTGCCGAAACTGATGCGGGGGCCACCATCATCGGACCCGCACGTCGAACGCCACTTTGAGTGTGCCCAGCCGGCCCGCGGTCTGCGCATGGTCGAGCGCCTCACGCCAGCCGTGGAGGGGATAGGTGATCACGCCACCCTCGCCAAGAGGCAGTTCGCGAGCCAGCACGACGGCCTGCTCGAAGTCGTCGCGGCTCGTCGCATACGCGCCGGCAACGTCGAGCTCGCGGTACCACGCAGGTGTCAGGTCCGCACCGGCAGCCGGCAGCCCGGCGAGCACCACGCGCCCGCCCGCCCGGGTCGTGCGCAACGCTGTGTCCAGAGACTGCCGGGACCCGACACAGTCGATGGCCTTGTCGACGCCGCCGAGCAGGAATGGATGACCGCGCTCAGGGTCGAGCCGCAGCGCGCGCGTCGACCGGCGAACCCCGCCGATCGCCTCCCCAGGTCCTAGTACGTCGGTGGCGCCCAACCGCATCGCCAACTCTCGCTGCGCCGGATGCTTGGCGACCACCGTGATCGGACCGGCCGAGGTCAGAGCTCGCAAGGCGAGTACGACGAACAAGCCGACGGCACCGGCGCCGACGACAAGGATGTGGTCGCCCGCATCAGCCTGCGTGCGCAGCGCTGCGTGGACGGCACATGCGATCGGCTCGACCAACACGGCGCGCTCATCGGAGAGGTCGTCCGGCACCGCCCGCAATTGGGACTCGTGCGCGACCAGCAGACCGCTCCAGCCGCCACCGGTGTCCGCGCAGTACCCGGTCTGCAGACCCGGGGAGACGTGTCCGACCGTGACCCGGTCGCAGCGGTTGCGACCACCAGCGGCGCACGCGGTGCACTCCTCGAGTCCGCGCGCGGCACAGCCGAGGACCGGGTCGAGCACGACGCGCGTTCCACGTGGATAGCCGTTTGCGTCGTCGAGCAGCTCGCCCACGACCTCATGACCGGGGACGAACGGCATCGACACCAGCGGAGAGAAGTAGAACGACGACTTGCCCGACAACGTCGTCAGATCACTGCCGCAGATCCCCGAGAGCAACGGACGAACGCGCACCCAGCCGGCCGCGGGGGGTTTGGGCTCGTCGCGCGTGACCAGCCGCAGCGGCGTGACGGGTCCGGTAACGAGACCGGGGAAGACATCGCCCAGCGTGCGCGAAGCGACGTATCTCGGCAGCGAGCGATAGAACTCGAGGGCGGTGATCACGCGACTGTGCTCATTGTCGGGCCGTCGACACGTCCCTCGGCCTCCGGCTCACGAGCCAGGGGAGTCGGTCGCCCGGTGCGCCAGTCTTCGACCGGCCAGCGGCCCCGGCGGGCCGCGCGCGTGAGGCTCAGGTCCGGGTTCACCGCGACCGGGTGTCCGACCGCACGCAGCAGTGGCAAGTCGGATGCGGAGTCGCCATACGCGTACGACGCGTCGAGGTCGGCGTTGGTCCGCGACGCGTAGTCATGCAGCCACGACGCCCGGCTCTCACCAACGAGTGGTGGCCGGGCGAGATGACCGGTGCACGCGCCGTTCGCAACGGCGAGGTCCGCGGCGACGATCTCGTTGAACAGCGGCGCTAACGGCCGGGTGAGTGGACGGATCGCGCCGGTCAGCAAGACGGTGCGATGCCCGGCGGCGCGGTGGTCGCGGATGCGCCGTATCGCGGCCGGCCACATCCGGGCGAGGATGTCGTCCGCCAACTGCTCATCGACGTAGGCATCGAGTGCGGCAGGGTCCGCGCCGGCGTAGCGGCGGTAGACGGCCCGCAGCATTGCGCCGCGGTCGCGACGGTCTGTGATCAGGTAACGCGGCAGCGATCCCACGACATCCGCGACCTCGCGCACCTGTTCGGTCGCCGGTAGGCCCGGAAGCCGCAGCCGGAGATAGGACTCGACAACGTTGGACGACATCAGCGTGCCGTCGAGATCGAACACGGCGAGAACCGAGTCGGGGTCACCGGCGCCGTTGAGTCGCACTTGCGGCGTACGCCGCTTGCCGCGGAAGGCAGTCATGGCACGCAGCGGTGCGGTAATCGAAGGGCAGTGCACGTCCTTGAGGTAGTAACTCCAGTCGATCACAGCCGAGTCGCACCCGAAGTCGCGCTGGTCCTGGTCGTCGAGAGCTCGGTGCATCGCAAGTGTGCGTTCGTCGGTGAACGACAACTCGGATTCGGTATAGGAGCCATAGAGCTCCATGTACTTGCGCAATGAACTCAACTGGCGACGCCGCCGGTCGATGCGCTGCACCGTGTCGCGCGTTCGGGCCGACGATGGGAGTACGCCGATGGCACGGTCGGCCAACTCGGTCGCGCGCTCACCGAGGCGCAGCATGGTGCGGACCCGGTCACCACCGGGAAACGCCCAGGCCGGTACGGCGATCGCGCCGCGGCCGGGGTCTTCGAGCGGTTCGGCCTGGAAGTACTCGCGAACCAGTTCGTACAACCGGTGAAAGCCCAGCGGGTTACGCGCGCCGGATGAGACGTGGAAGTACGCCGGCTGATCGATCGGTGGTGGCTGCGATGCTGCCGCGATGATGGCCCCGACAACGAGGTCGACGGGGATGACGTCAAGGACACCGTCAGGTACGGCCGGGAACTCAGGCAGCTCGCCGCGTCCGTAGGCCAAGATGATCGGCTCGGCCATCTTGAAGCCCTCAATCCATCCCGGGTACGGCTTCTCGAGGGCGCTTTCGATGATGGACGGCCGCACGATCGTCAGTGGCAGTCCGACGAGCGATTCTTCGATGGCGCGCTCGGTAAGTGCCTTCGTGAGTGTGTAGACGTCGGCGAAGCCCAGCGAGCGCGCTCGCTCGCGTCCGGCGTCGACGAGTTCGCGGGAGACCCAGTCGCGTCGTCGTTGCTCAACATCGGCCGAAACGTAGCTCGGGCCGGCGCGGCGGTGTTCGGTCTCCGCTTCATGGCGTAACCGCCGGAGGACATCGGGTGTTCGCGACTGCGCCTCGACGTCCGCACGTAGCTGTGCTGCGGCGTCAGCCTCGGTCCTCCAGTCGGCATTGACCTCGATCGCCGTCTCCGGTGCGTGCCCCCGGCGCAGCCCGGCGACGTATGCCGTCGAGACGTGGACGATGTGCGGCCGGCTACCCGACTCGCGGACGGCCTCGTAGATCCGGACCGACCCGAGCAGGTTGGTGTCGACAGCTACGTCGATCGGGGGGTCGAACGACACGTCTCCCGCGCAGTGGATGACGAGGTCGATGTTCCCCGGAAGCACTGGGACGTCCGTGAGGTCACCCTGGATGACGGTGAGCCGTTCTGCAGCGAGCGCGGCCAGCGCCTCAGCACCCAAGCGCTCGCGCAGCCGTGCGAACGCCGGGCGTTCGAGGACCTCGCGCACGCGTTCGTCGGCGCTTCGGGTCGGCTTGCCGCGCACGAGGAGCACAAGATGGGTCTCCGGCACGTCGGACAGGAATCGCTCCAGCAGTGCCTCGCCGACGAATCCGGTCACGCCAGTCAGCAGGATGCGCTGCCCTGCCAGCCTTTCCCGGACTCCCATTCAAGTGAGTCAAGCAGATGTGCTGAGTGCACCCGGAAACGGCCCGACGTACCCGCCGGTAGGGACGAGCTCAGGAGATCTCGATGAAGCAAACCTTGTTGTTGATCGCATTAGGACCATTCGTCAACGTCAACCGGCCATCCGTCACGGTCACGTTCGCTGTGCCGTCGAACCAATGCTCGGTCGCGGTTGGGGTGCCGCTCACGACGGTGACCCCGTCGGCATTCAGCTGGTAGTTGCTGTCGATGAAACTCGGATCGCCGACGACCGCGTGGACGCTGTAGGTCCCGTTGGGCAGCATGATCTCCCAGACCGCGTTGGGGCTTGCCGGGTTCTGGAGCTGCGTGAGTGTGTCGTAGCGCTGGTCCGGTGAGTTGGCGTCGTTGCGATCAACCGCTTGCGCGGCGTTATTGGTCTTCCAGCCATACCGCTCACCGGTCGCAGCACGCAGGCCGAAAGTTGCCCCAGTGTCGGCGAAATACCCAGCAGGAACAGGAGCACCGGCCGGTTGGAAGTTGATGCTCGCGGTGAACCGTGAGAAGAGGGCGCTCGTCGGCACGATGGCCTTCGCCACCGATGGCCCGCTCCACAGCAGGCGGGCAGTGGCATTGCCAATGTTGTCGTAGAACTCCATCCGGATGGAGTAGCGAACATTCGCCGTCAACGCGATCGTGCCGGAGTTCTCGGTGACCGCCGCGTGATTGGCCCAGTTGTTGACGAGTTGCGTGCCGTTGACCCAGAGCCGGACGCCGTCGTTGACCTGCGTGTAGAACCGGTAGGTGCCACTCGTCGGCGGTCGGACACGCCCAACCCAGCGCACGCTGAACGTGTCGGCACCGATGCCGGTTGCTGGCGCACTCGTTCCCCAGTCGAAGTTCACCTTGGGATCCACGCGGTTGAGCGTGGTACCGGTGAAATCTGGGTTGTTGTAGTACCTCGCGTTCAGGCCGTCCCCGACCTCCCGGAATGTCGCGGTGTACGTCGTGTCCGAGGCGGGTGTGCCAATCGTGTGCGCTCGCGCGCCTCCGTCGGACCAGCTCACGAACTCGTATTTCGTGCCATTCACGACCTGGGGCGATGGTGCCTCGAGGTTTCGCTGGACCCCGACCACTCCGGTAACGGTGAGTGGTGTCACCCGTGGTTGGTCGTCGAGTTTGAGCGCGAGACCCGACGGTGATGTGGCCAGGGTCAGTTGGGCGACGCGTGGCTGGACGTCGCGGTAGACCGTGGTGCTCAGACCTGCCGAGTCCTGCACCGTTAGCAAGATCCGATAGAAGACATTCGCGTCGGTGTGTCCGACGGTGGGGATTTGGAACGAGCCGCCCGTCGCCCCGCTCGTCGGTTGCATGAATGGATGCACGTGGTCGGCGTGGTGAAAGTCGATCTGCCAGGTGAATGAACTGGCGGGGAGGTTGGCATCCTCGGCGTCAGTGGCGGATCCGGCGTAGTCGATCGTGTCGCCGCCGCTGTAGAACGTCCCCGGGTCTGGTGAATCAATCGTCGGCGTCGGCGGGGTGTCCGTCGTGACCGATAGCAATGCCTCGTTGCTGGTCGCCGAGCCGTGCGCGTTGGAGACCACGACCCTGAACCGTGCCCCGTCGTCATCGGCAACAGTGGCTCCGGTCAGCTCGTAGGTAGCCGAGTTCGCACCCGCGATATTCACCCTGTCTCGCTGCCATTGGTAGGTCAGGGGGTCGACGCCGTTTGCTGCCACGGAGAACGTCGCCGTCCCACCTTGCGACACGGTCTGGCTCTGTGGCTGCGTACCGATCGATGGCGCCGGGTTAGCTGTGTAGTCGATCTTGAACACGCCGCCGCCGCGCGTGAGGTACCAGAGGCTGCCGCCCTTGCCGACTTCGAGGTCGACAGGGCTGGCGCCAACTGACGTGAAGTTCACGACCGACCCGTCGGAGGGGTCGTAGCGGTGGATCCATCCCTTGCAGTAGTCCGCGAAGAAGTAGTCGCCGACATAGCTGCTCGGGAAGCGCACCGTCTGGGGGTTGTAGAAGGCTCCACCGGTGATCGCACACCCGCCGTTCGGGTCACCTTCGTGTCCGTAGGCGTACAGCGGTGACAAGAAGGCTGGATTAGTCGTCGGCCCCTCGCTGTCGGGCCAGCCGTAGTTGGCGCCGACGATGCCGTCGTTGATCTCCTCCCACGTGTCCTGACCGACGTCGTTGATGAACATTCGACTCGTGCCTGGCTTGAAAGCGAACGTGAACGGGTTGCGCAGCCCCAGGGCCCAGATGGACTTGTTGGCCCCGCTCGCTGAGTCATAGAACGGGTTGTCGGTCGGGATGGTCCCGTCCGGCAGGATCCGCAGCATCTTGCCCCACCTGGTCGACATCATCTGGGCGGGTGCGCCCTTCGCGTTGTCGCCGACCGCGATGTACAGCGCGCCGTCGGGACCGAAGTGGATCGCACCGCCGTTGTGGATCGAGGCCGTCAGCTCATCGAGCTCGAGGATCGGGACTTCACTGCCGGGCTGTGCAACGTCTCCTGCGGCTGTGAAGCGGCTGACCCGGTTATGGATGGGCGCTGTACTGGTCGTGTAGTACACGTAGACGTACTGGTTGGTTGCGAAGTTCGGGTCGAAGGCAACCCCGAGCAGCCCGCGTTCGCCGGAAGCGTCGACGCTGACGGTCAGGAACGGTGCGGCCAACAGGGCGCCGTTCTTGATGACGCGCAGCTGACCGCCCTGCTGGGTGATGAACAGCCGGCCGTCGGGTGCAAATGTCATTGCCGTCGGTCCGACCAGCCCCGTCGCTACCTGCGTTTCAGCGAATCCGGGTGGGAGGGCTGCCGCACCCGCAGCCTGCGGAGCACTGGCGACCACGGCCGCGCCGATCGACACAACAAGGCTCAGCGCCAGCGCAAGACGCCGCAAGATCAGCGACACGAATGGACCCCTTCGACATGGACTCGGTGCACGCCGTCCTTATGGCGGGGTCCGGCGCTGAACGCACCGTATAGCAGCGTCAGCCGCTGTCGCCCGTCAGCAGGTTTCCGTCAGGTAACACAACATGCAACGGCCGATGCGCAGATGTCGCACGCCCTGCCTGCAAGGCGCGCTCCTCACGAATCGCTCTTGTGTGGATGCCGACGATCCGCTCCGCAGCCGATGACCAACGGAATTCGCGATCGAGTACTTCTCTTGCCTCGCGCACCAAGCGCCTCGCAAGCACCTCGTCGGACATCAGCGCCGTAACAGCATCGGCGAGGCTGTCGACATCACCGGCTTCGAATCGCAACCCGGTCCTGCCGTGCTCGACGATCTCCCGCAATCCGCCGGTGTCGGCGGCCACGAGTGGGGTGCCTGCTGCGGCAGCCTCGAGCGCAACGATCCCGAATGGCTCATAGATCGACGGGACCACCGCCACGTCGGCGGCCGCAGTGAGCATCGTCATGTCGTCTGCATCGAGGAAGCCAGTGAACGTGACGGCCCGACCGAGACGTAGCGAGTGCGCAAGCGCGCGGAGCTCTGGTTCATAGCTGCCGACCCCGGCGAGGACCAACCGCAGCCCGCGATGACGTCGGCGCAGCCGCGGCATCGCATGAAGAAGGGTGTGCACTCCCTTCTCGTATTCGAGCCGCCCGGCATACACGAGCAGTGGTCGGCCTTCGGGCGCCCACCGGCTACGCGCGGTCGCGACTGTCGGCTCGTCCACCTGCCAGGGCGTCACGTCAATGCCGTTCGCGACGACGTCCACTTTGTTGGGCGGGAGATTGAAGAGCCGGGTGACTTCCCAGCGCATGTGTTCCGAGCAGGTGACAACGCGGCGCGACTCGTATGTCAGCCACCACTCAACCGTGTGAATGGCTTTTGACGTCTCGCTCGGCAGCCAGCCTTGGTGCCGGCCCGCTTCGGTGGCGTGCATGGTGGCGACGAGGGGTAGTCCAGCACCGTCTTTGACCATCACGGCAGCATGCGCAACCACCCAGTCGTGTGCGTGGACGACGTCAAAGCTGGCGTCACGTGCGACGCGCAGAGCCGCCCGTCCGAGCCCGTGATTCAACGCGACCACCCAGGGCAGCAACTCACTGCTCGGAACGAGCGGTGGGTCCTCGGCAACGCGCACGACGCGTACGCCGTTGACGACCTCGTCGTACGCCGCGCCTGCTGCGTGCTGAGTCACAACCGTGACCTCGTGTCCGGCGTCGGCAAGCGACTCAGCCAATGCGTGCACATGGCGGCCGAGCCCGCCGTACACGACTGGCGGGTACTCCCACGACACAGTGAGGATCTGCATTAGCGGCCGGCCAGGACGCGAGCGTCGAGATGACCGAAGACGCCGTCGACGCCTCGCGACTCGTGCATCAGTCGGTCCGCTGCGCGACCGGATTCGAGACGGTCGGCGATCGCATGGAAGCGTCGGGCATGTTCGGCGGCTCGATCGCGCGCGTAACCCGCTGCCGAATCCTTTGTCACCATGAACGCCCAGTCGCTGCTCGTGGCGAGGAACGCTTCATGCGCCAGCGCGTCGAGGTCGGGTCGTCGTTGCGAGGGCGCACCTGCCAACTGCTTGTCAACGACATGTAGGAGGCGCTGCTGCATATCGCTGGACGCGTCTGCGAGGTCCCGAACCTGGTCACCGTTCCAGACATGCCAGCCCTTGCCGGAGCCCCACGAGCCACTTGGCGGTGCCACGGCCCCCGCAACCGCGCCACCCTCGACGGCACCGCGCAACGTCGTGACGTTGACACCCGCCTCGGGCAGCTCGCGCAGCACGGTCTCGAGAAATGCCGGTCCCTCGTGCCACCAGTGCCCGAACAACTCGGTGTCATATGCGACCACGACCACACCGGGTCGGCCGCGGGCCGCGGCAAGGTCGTCGAGTCGCTGGCGTACGCAGGCCACGAAGTCAGCGGCGTCCGCAGCAGTGGCCGCCACACCCGCCGCGGGGTCGTACGGCGCCTTGTGCTCGGGCGGCGTACTCAGCGAGGTGACCCGTGCGGGGCGCACGCCTGACGCGTGGTCGAAGGTGTGGAAGTCGCGGTAGTGGCGCCCACCGGGGTAGCCCCGTCGCGGCGACCACACGCGATACGTGACGTCGAGATCGCGAGCGAAGGCGATGACGTCGCTGTCGCCGACGGACCACGCATCGCCCGTGGCCATGTTGTCGTGCGCGTGCGGTTGATGACGGACGCCGGCAACCAGCGTCGGCCCGTCCAGCAGGAATCGCTGCACACCGGCATCGGCGTACAGCTGCTCGAGGCCGGGGCGGTACCCGCACTCGGGTGCCCAAATGCCGGTGGGCCGATGCCCGAATCGACGGGCGCTGTCGTCCATGCCGACGGTCAGCTGTGCCTTAGCGACCCGCTCGTCGAGCAACGGTGTGAAGGGATGTGTCGCCGGTCCGCCGAGGAGTTCCACGACCCCGGCCTCGGCAAGTCGGCGCAGGATCGGAGACGCGCCGTGGCGCCACTTCGTCTCGAAGGTCCCCAACGCACGCGTCGCTAGACCGAACTCATAGGTGCCCAGCTCACGCAGGTGATGTTCCGAGCGACCAGCCAGGCCTTCGGCCCGGGTCTGCCAGAAACCGAGCCAGGTGTGGAACTCGCGCAAGCAGTACTCGTCGTCGAGCTGCGCGGCCAGCACCGGCGTGACGCCGAGTGTCAACACGTCACGCCGCCCTTCGGCGGCCAGTCGCTCGAGCACATCGACGACGCGGAGGTACGCCGCGCTCCACGACTGGTGCAGCCACTCCTCACCCACCGGCCAGGTGCCGTGGTGGGCGAGCCAGGGCAGGTGTGTGTGCAGGACAACACAACAGGTGCCGACAGGCTGCGGGCTCATCGGTCTGCCGAGGTCCTCTTGCGCGCGGCCACCACAAGGTCGAGTGCGGTATCGACGTCACGGTCGCTGACGGTGAAGTCCTCGGCGCTCACAGCGTGTACACGGCGCCGCAATCCTTCGGCCCATGTCTCCGGTGATCCGGCGAGCTGGCTGGCTACGAGTGCACCGTGCCGCCGCTCGAACCGGGACAACCGGCGGCTATGCCGGAGCCCGTGCAGGCGCGTGACGACGAACATGGGTGACAGCAACGCGACCAGCTCGGCGGCGGAGAGCTCGCGGGTGTGGAACGGATTCCGCGGGCGCTCGCCCGGTCGTGCGTCGGGGGAGAACGTCAACCGGTTCGGAGTCGTGAGCAGCAACGTGCCCGCCGGCCGAAGCACGCGCGCGCATTCACGGAAGAACCCCGGCTGGTCCCACAGGTGCTCGATGACCTGCAGGCAGGCAACCACCTCGACGTGACCGTCGCCGATCGGGAGGTGTTGCAGGTCGCCACGAGCGACAGTGACGGTCGGATAGGCCTCGTGCACGTGTGCCGTGGTGGCCGCGTCGTAATCAACGCCTACGACGCGCGTCGCCGTCCGCTCGAAATGGTTAGCGCCATACCCCTCGCCGCAACCCGCTTCTACGACAACGGCGCCAGTCACGAATGGCGCCAGCGCGAGGTAGGCAGCCTCGTGGCGCCGGAACCAGTAGTTCTCGTCAGGGATGCCCGGCAGCGTCCGCTCGCCGGTCAGGATCAGCGACGCGACGTCGCTTCTCGTGACCGTCCCGGATGGCACCGGGACACGGTAACGGCGTCTACTTCGGCAAGCAGATGAGCACCCGCGTGACCCCCGGAAGGCGTCGCAGCTGCTCTGGGAGCTGGCGGATCACGGCGCCGTCTCCCGCGGCTTGGACGAACACGTCGTAGGACCCCGTCGTAGCAGTCGCGTCGGCCACAGTTGGCAACGCACGAGCCTGCTGGACGATCTCACCGACAACGCCGGGATCCGCTTGGAGCAGCACATAACACCGGGTCAGCCCGTCGACTGGTGCCGTGCTCGTGGTCGTGGTCATGCGCCGGAGAGGTTGGTCGGCCCAGAAGTGGATGACATCGCGCAGATGCGTGAGAAGGCGGTAGCCGTGGCTGACGACCGGGTCTGTTGCTGATCGGCTCGCTCGCCCCGTCGGACGCAGCCCGAGCTCAGTCGCGTCCCGCGACCACGGTGCGAGCTCGAGCTCGACGCGTCGACGGATGTGCGGTGCGAGGAGGAGGCCGTGCACCGATCGGTATGCGACGTACGACGGAGTCCGTGGCACCGGGATGCGGTGGACCAACTCACTCGAGGTGATGAGACGCACCCGGTCCACGGCGAGCGCGCACTCCGGGAGACCGAGCACGTGGTCGAAGGCTGCAACGGCCGTCCGTACCGGGACGTCGACGCGGAGACTGAGATAGGAGGTGGTGCTGGGCATTGTGTCCATGACGAGATCGTCGCCAGCGGATGCGACGCATCGATGTCTCCGTGGTTACGGCCGCGCGTGACCGCTGTGGGTTTGCTCACAGCGCACATCAGCCGAACCGTGCCGCTGTTACCAAGCGGCTGCCGCGCAGCGTCGCGCCGTACATCGATGCATGCGATCGACAGAACACTCGCCAGCGCAGGTGCGTCTGCAACCGGTGGTCCCTCGGACCGCGCATCAGCAGCGCCGTGCCCGTGCAATCGGGATACGAGCAGGCAGCGGGTCCGTCATCACCAGAGAGCCGCGCGTCATAGACGCGCCAGGTCAGCGCAGGTGCAGTCATCGGTTGCCCCTCTCGGTTGCTTCGATGTGACGAGAGTGACCGGTTGTGATGACCGTCACGTTGTGCCCTCGTGAAGATCATGTTTCGCCGGGGTGGGACGCTGCGGTGCTTGCTCGAGTTTGCGGCCGGGTTACGCCCGGGTA
Source organism: Frankiales bacterium (assembly GCA_033851265.1). Classification (GTDB taxonomy): domain Bacteria; phylum Actinomycetota; class Actinomycetes; order JAWWOW01; family JAWWOW01; genus JAWWOW01. Next base: position 151,520 of record JAWWOW010000011.1, on the reverse strand, counting down.
ATCTCCTGGCGCCACCTACCGCGTTCCCGCTGCTGAGCGGGCTGGGAGGCTTGGCGGGTCAAACCATCGAGAGAGGCGCGCATGAACATCGTCGTCTGCGTAAAGCAGGTGCCGGATACGTGGGCCGAGAAGCGGCTGACTCCGGAAGACAAGACGGTCGACCGGGACGGCGTCGACTCGGTGATGAACGAGCTCGACGAGTACGCCGTCGAGGAGGCCCTGCGCATCCAGGAGGCGACCGGCGGACCGGAGTCGACCACCGTGACCGTCTTGACGATGGGACCGGAGAAGGCGACCGAGACCATCCGCAAGGCGCTGTCCATGGGGGCTGACCAGGCAGTTCACCTGACCGATCCCGCGTTGAAGGGCTCCGACGCCGTTCAGACGTCGTACGCGATGGCCAAGGCTCTCGGCACGATCGAGTGGGACCTTGTCATCTGCGGGTCCGAGGCGACCGACGCGCGGACCTCACTGCTTCCCGCGATGCTCGCCGAGCAGCTGGGAGTCGCCCAGGCCACGTTCGCGCGCAAGGTCGAGGTCGACGGGCAAACCGTTCGTATCGAGCGACTCACCGACTCGGGCTACGACAAGGTCGAGGCGACGCTTCCGGCGATCGTGAGTGTGGTCGAGAAGATCAACGAGCCGCGTTACCCGTCGTTCAAGGGCATCATGGCTGCGAAGAAGAAGCCGCTGACCACACTCTCCCTCGGCGACGCGGGGATCGAGGCCGACAAGGTCGGGCTGGCCAACGCCTGGAGCACGGTGAACGAGGCCGAAGCCGCGCCGCCACGGCAGGCGGGGGAGATCGTCAAGGACGAGGGCGACGGCGGAACCAAGCTCGCCGATTACCTCGCGTCGAAGAAGTTCATCTAAGAGGAGCCGACGAATGGCAGAGATCCTGGTCCTCGTCGAGCACCTCGACGGGAACGTCAAGAAGGTCACGACCGAGCTGCTGACCAAGGCGCGGCAGCTCGGAGAGCCAAGTGCGGTGTTCGTTGGCAGTGGCTTCGACACCGCCAAAGCGCGGCTCGCGGAGTTCGGCGCGGCCAAGGTCTATGTCGCCGCCGACGAGGAGCTGACCAACTACGCGGTGACACCCAAGGTCGCAGTGCTTGCGAAGCTGGTCCAAGAGAAGTCGCCGGCGGCCGTGCTGATCGCGTCTGGTCCTGACGGCAAAGAGGTCGCGGCGCGGCTGGGCGTGCGCACCAACTCTGGTGTCATCAGTGACGCGGTCGACCTCAAAGACGGTCTCGTCGCCGAACAGTCCATCTTCGGCGGTGCCACGATCGTCCAGTCATCAGTTGCATCGGGTACGCCGATCATCACCATGCGTCCCAACTCGACGCCGCCAGAGGCTGCGGCCGGAGACGCGAGCGAGGAGCCGGTCGCCGTCGAGCTGTCCGACACGGACAAGCTCGCAAAGATCGTCGACCGGGTCGTCGAGCAGAAGAGCGGTCGACCCGAACTGACCGAGGCGTCGATTGTCGTGTCCGGTGGACGCGGGATGGGCGGGGCGGACAACTTCGCCATCATCGAGAAGCTCGCCGATGCGCTCGGGGCAGCTGTGGGCGCGTCGCGTGCAGCGACCGACGCCGGCTGGTACCCACATCAGAACCAGGTCGGTCAGACCGGCAAGACCGTCTCGCCGCAGCTCTACATCGCAGCCGGCATCTCCGGCGCCATCCAGCACCGTGCCGGGATGCAGACCTCGAAGACCATCGTGGCCATCAACAAGGATTCCGAGGCGCCGATCTTCGAGCTCGTCGACTTCGGCGTCGTTGGTGACCTGTTTGACGTTGTCCCTCAGCTCACCGAAGAGGTCGTCAAAAGAAAGGGGTGAGCGCGGGCCCCCACTAGGCTTGTGATCATGCCCACGTGGGACCGGCGGAGCCCCGCTGCCCTTGCGAAGTTGCGCGACCAGGCTGTTCGTGAGCAGGTCCGCGACGTCGTCGCGCCGTTCTCGCCGTTCTGGAAGGAACGCTTCACCGAAGCAGGCATCAAGCCACACTCGGTGAGTCGAGTCCGTGACCTCGCCAAGGTGCCCGCGGTCGGCGAGCGCGACGTCTGCCCTGACGGCGATCCAGCCAAGGCGGCACGCCTCGTCGTACAAACCACCGAAACCGGCTACGCGTTACATGCGCCGGGTCCGTCGTTGCGCAAGGCGCTGTGGAGGCGGACGGCCAACGTCGATGCCTACAAGCGCCAGGTAGAAGGCGATACCCGCGCGACGACGTACGTCTTCGACGGCCTCGGCTTCCGATACCCGATCGCGTCGACGCGGTCCGACCTCGATCTCGTTGCCCGCGCGGGGGCGCGGCTGTGGCAGGTGTTTGGTGTCACGAGCAACGACGTCATCGTCAATGCGCTGCCACTGGGACCGTCAACGGAGCAGCTGGCAATCCAGTACGCCGCGATCGCCGGCGGATCCCCGGCTTTCCACACTGGCTCCGATCCCGAGGACGTCGCGAGGACGCTGCGGCTGGTCCCGGCATCGGTGCTCGTTGTTGACGCTGCCGGCGCCAGCCGGCTCATCGATGAGTTGGCTGACATCGGTGCACCGCTTACCGGCCTGAAGACCGTCGTACTAGTTGGGGCGCCGACACCGGTTGAGCGCGGCGCAGCCCGGCAGGCTCTCGTTGCTGCTGGCGTCAGTGGCGCCGTGCTTCTCGGTGCGCACGCGCCGTCGGGTGCTCGCGTGCTGTGGGGGGAGTGCCGCGAATCGGCTGCGGGCGTGTCGGCCGGCTACCACACCTATCCCGACATGGAGGTCGTGCAGCTCCTCGACCCGGAAACGGGCGACACACCTGGCGCCGACGTACGCACCGCAGAACTCGTCCTCACTCAACTTGGCTTCCGTGGAAGTGCACTGTTGCGGTGGCGCACCGGCGATCTCGTCGCCGGCGAGATCGAGACCGGTCGGTGCTCGTCGTGCGGCCGAATGACCCCGCGCGTACCGGAGACCATTGCCCGCGCTGCACTCGTCACCGACTACAAGCCGACTCGCGGTTCTGCTACCAACGTCGACCTCCGGGCACTTGCGGGTGCGTTGGTCGGCCGACCCGACGTCGTCGACTGGCGGGGTGTTCTGCGCACGAGCCAGCGCGACGGCGCAGACGAGTTGTTGGTGCACGTGGTGCCGGCGACCGGTGCCGACGCAGCCGAGGTGACGGTCGGGGTGGCGCGCGACGTACGCGTGGCGGCCGGCACGTTGCCCAGTCAGGTGATAGCTGCCACGCCAGAGGACCTGGCCGGCATCGATGCAGACGCCCGCGGCGTCCAACGTGTCACTCGGCGGCTGTCCGTCCGGATGTGATCGCCCCCAGCACCTCCTACAGCGCTCGAAGCCCAGGGTTAGTCTCGTAGCGATGGCTTACCTCGATCACGCTGCATCGTCGCCGCTGCTGCCAGAGGCCGCGGAGGCCTTGACGGCCCACCTCGGCTGGGTGGGCAACGCGTCGTCGCTGCACGCCTCGGGTCGGCGTGCGCGGCGCGTCGTCGAGGAGTCCCGCGAGTCCCTGGCGCAGTCCCTCGGGGCACGACCGAGCGAGGTCGTGTTCACCTCCGGTGGGACCGAAGCCGACAACCTGGCCGTCAAGGGCCTCTACTGGGCTCGCCGCGCTGCAGACCCACAGCGTCGCCGCATTCTCGCGAGCGGCGTGGAGCACCACGCGGTACTCGACTCCGTGCTGTGGTTGGTCGAACACGAGGGTGCCGAGGTGACCTGGCTGCCCGTCGACGCCGACGGTCGCGTGCACCCGTCGACGTTGGTGTCCGCGTTGTCGGCGGGAGCTGACGACGTTGCGCTCGTGACTGTCATGTGGGCGAACAACGAGGTCGGCACCTGTCAGCCGGTTAGTGATCTTGCCGAGCTCGCCCACGAGCACGGCATCCCATTCCATACCGACGCCGTGCAGGCGATCGGTCAGCTACCTGTCGACTTCGCAGCCAGCGGCGTGGACGCGCTGGCGATGTCGGGACACAAGTTCGGCGGGCCGCTCGGTGTCGGCGCGCTGCTGTTGGCCCGCGGCGTGACCGTGGCACCGGTGTTGCACGGCGGTGGCCAAGAACGCGATGTGCGGTCGGGGACGGTCGACGTGCCTGCGGTCGCCGCGCTCGCCGCAGCAGCCGAAGTCGCGGTCAAGCGGCAGCCCGAGGAGGCGGAGCGACTTGCCGCGTTGCGCGACGAGTTGGTCTCCCGTGTCCGCGCCGTCGTACCCGAAGCCGTTCTCAACGGCGCTCCCGACTTCTCACCATCCTCGCGGTTGCCGGGCAACGCGCACTTTTCCTTCCCCGGATGTGAGGGCGACTCGCTGCTCCTCCTGCTCGATGCGCGGGGGATCGAGTGTTCGACCGGATCGGCATGCTCGGCCGGGGTCGCCCGCCCGAGTCACGTGCTGCTCTCGATGGGCCACGACGAGGAGACGGCGCGCAGCTCGTTGCGCTTCTCGCTCGGTCACACGTCCACCAAGGCAGACGTCGATGCGCTGATCGATGTGATCTCGCCCGTTGTCGAGCGGGCACGCAACGCCGGTCTCACCGCCGTCCGATGAAGGTCCTCGCCGCTCTATCGGGTGGCGTCGACTCAGCGGTAGCCGCCGCGCGAATGGTCGACGCGGGACACGATGTGACGGCCGTCCACCTCGCGTTGTCCGAGACCCCCGAAGCGCTCCGGTCGGGTGCGCGTGGCTGTTGCACGTTGGAAGACGCGCGCGATGCACGCCGGGTGGCTGACGTGCTGGGGATCCCGTTCTATGTCTGGGATCTGGCGGACCGCTTTCGTGCCGACGTCGTCGACGACTTCGTGGCGGAGTACGCCGCGGGTCGCACGCCCAACCCGTGTCTGCGCTGCAACGAACACATCAAGTTCGCGGCAGTCCTCGATCGTGCTCTCGCGCTCGGTTTCGACGCGGTGTGCACAGGCCATCACGCACGGCTGGAGAACGGCGCCTTGCATCGCAGCGTCGACATGGCGAAGGACCAGTCCTACGTGCTCGGCGTACTCACGCCGGACCAGCTGTCCAACGCCGTCTTTCCGTTGGGTGCCTCGACCAAGGTCCAGGTGCGCGATGAGGCCCGTCGTCGCGGACTGATGGTCGCCGACAAGCCAGACAGTCACGACGTTTGCTTCGTGCCATCAGGTGACACGGCAGCGTTCTTGAACCAACGGATCGGCTCGGCACCCGGCGACATTGTCGACGCCGAGACGGGTGCGGTCATCGGCGCACACGAGGGTGCTCATGCCTTCACCGTCGGGCAACGCCGTGGGTTGCGCATCGGCCGGCCGGCCGCCGACGGGAAGCCCCGCTACGTGCTGTCGGTCACGCCCGTCACGGGCACCGTCTTGGTGGGTCCGGCTGCTGCGTTGGACGTGACGGGGATCCGCGCCGGCCGTCCTCGCTGGTGCGGCCCAGCGCCCGTTCTGCCCGCCGCGTGTCTCGCACAGGTACGCGCCCACGGGGAGCCGGTTGCATGCACCGCCTCGGTCGAGGACGACTGCTTGGTGGTGGTGCTGTGTACGCCGATCCGCGGCGTGGCACCAGGTCAGGCGGTCGTGTTGTACGACGGAGACAGGGTGCTTGGCTCCGCAACTATCGAGACCGCTCGTCCTTGATCATCGAGCCCGACGAACGAGTTTTCTCAGCATCCAGGCCGGACCGGTGCTGCGTTCGGTCGGCAGAAGGCGCATACTGGGGTTGATGAAGCCGCCCCGCGTCGCAAACCGGCGTCACCTGCCAAGCAGTCCCTTCAACGCTCCATCGGCACCGGCTCCCGTCGAGCACTTCGCGGTCAACGACCGGGTGACCCACGACCAGTACGGCCTCGGCTCGGTCATCAGCGTCGAAGAAGACATCGCCGTACTCGTGGATTTCGGGCCACGCCGCGTGCGGATCATCTCGCCGTACGCGAAGCTCACCAAACTCTGAGGTCAGCCTCGTTAGAGTGACCGCATGGCCGAGGACGACGTGCAACTCACCGATCTCGAAGTGATCCAGCGGTGGAGCCTTGCTGTGCGCAGTGCAAGTGCCGAGCGTGGCGAGGTTGTGGCTGCATTGCGCGCCGATCTTGCGTGGCTCGAAGGTCGCCGCGCGACCAAGCGAGCTGGTAGCGACGAAACCCCGCGCAGACCCGCTGCGAAGAAGTCCGCAACGAAGAAGGCGACCTCGTCGCGTTCCTCGACCGGTCGTAGCACGGGTCGTCGCTGACAGTCCGACCCGACTGCCCTGTCGGTGCTGCGCACTACTCTCTTTGCAATGGGTCAACCGGAGTCGCGCGCGCCGATCGCGACCGATCGGCCATCGGGGGTCCCCTGGCCCCCAGGGTCTGCGACCGGGGTCGGGTCGCTGCCGGGCACCGACATCGTCGAGGCCGTGCGGCTGGTCTTCGATGAGTTGCCCGACTTCCCACACCTGCCTGAGCTTCCCGCCCGCGGTCCGGGCGCCGACCTCATTGGGCGGGGTGCCGCATTCCTTGTTGACCTGCACGTCGATCTGCAGCCATCCGGTTGGCGGCTGACCGATCGACCGGGTATCGATGCACGACGAGCGAGCGACTTTCTGTCGCGCGACCTCGACGCGCTGGAAGAGTACGCCGCCGACTACACCGGCGCGCTGAAGCTGCAGGCCGCCGGACCCTGGACCCTGGCCGCATCGCTGGAGCGGACGCGCGGTGACCGTGCACTCGCCGACATGGGGGCGTGCCGTGACATCGCAACGTCACTCGCCGAAGGGCTGGTCGCGCACATCGCGGATGTGCAACGCCGAGTGCGCGGTGCAACGGTCTGCCTTCAGCTCGACGAGCCGTCTCTGCCCGCAGTGCTCGCCGGGCAGGTGCCGTCGGCGACGGGCTATCGCACCGTTGCGCCGATCGACGAGCCGGTGGCTGTCGAGATCCTGCGTGACGTCACGGCTCGCATCGAAGGCCAGAACGCCGTACCGATTGCGCACTGCTGCGCTCCACATCCACCGGTAACGCAGCTGCGGTCCGCGGGCATGCGCGGGGTCGGCGTCGACGCTTTGCTGATGACCGCTCGCGACGATGAGGCACTGGGCGAAGGAGTGGAGGCGGGACTCAGTCTGTTCCTCGGGCTCCTGCCGACCCTTGGCCCGGGGGCCCCACCGACAGTTCGCGAGGTCGTCGCACCGGCTCGAGCGTTGTGGCGGCGACTGGGCTTTGACCCGGAGCAACTTGGTTCAACAGTGGTGGTGACACCGTCGTGCGGTCTGGCCGGCGCCTCGCCAGGTTGGGCGCGGACGGCCATGCGGCTGGCCCGTCAGGCGGGCCGAGTGCTCGTCGAGTCCCCTGAGGTTGGCGAATCATGAGCCCCCGCAAGACCACGGAGCCGTCACCAGCGGAACGCGAGCGACACCTCGAGATCTCGCGAGAGCTCGACGACCACGCCTACCGCTATTACGTCCTCGATCGCCCCACCGTCGCCGACGCCGAGTACGACCTCCTCATGCGCGAGCTGGAAGCGCTCGAGGAAAAGTGGCCGACGTTGCGTACGCCGGATTCGCCGACGCAGAAGGTCGCGGGTTCCATCTCCACGTTGTTCACCCCCGTCGACCACATCGAACGCCTGATGAGTCTCGACAACTGCTTCACCGACGAGGAGCTAGAGGCGTGGGCGCGACGTGCCGAACGCACGGTTGGGTCGGAGGCGGAGTTTCTCTGCGAGCTCAAGATCGATGGTCTTGCCGTCAACCTCGTTTACGAAAACGGTCGACTGATCCGCGGTGCAACGCGCGGCGATGGACGCACGGGTGAAGACGTCACGCCCAACCTGCGCACCCTCGACGTCGTACCGTCGAAGTTGGTTGGTGACAACGTCCCGGAGCTTCTCGAGGTACGTGGCGAGGTCTACTTCCGCGCGGACGCCTTCGCGGAGGTCAACGCGTCGTTGGTGGAGGCGGGAAAGGCGCCATTCGCTAACCCTCGCAATGCCGCGGCAGGTTCGCTGCGACAGAAAGACCCGCGCGTCACCGCGTCCCGCCCCTTGTCGATGCTGGTGCACGGCATCGGCGCGAGCACAGGCCTCGATGTCGAACGTCAGTCGCAGGCGTATGAAGCTTTGCGAAAGCTGGGTTTGCCGATCAGCGAGCGGTATGAAGTCAAACCGAACCTCAAGCAGGTGCTGACATATGTCGCGCACTGGGGTGAGCATCGCCACGACATCGAGCACGAGATCGACGGCGTCGTCATCAAGGTGGACCAGATTCCCCTACAGCGGCGGCTCGGTTCCACCTCTAAGGCACCTCGCTGGGCGATCGCGTACAAGTACCCACCCGAAGAGGTCACCACCAAACTGCTCAACATCAGCGTCAACGTCGGCCGCACCGGCCGGGTCACGCCGTTCGCAGAGCTCGAGCCGGTCAAGGTCGCAGGATCGACTGTCGCTCTTGCGACGTTGCACAACGCCAATGAGGTACGCCGCAAAGGCGTGCTCATCGGCGACACCGTCGTCGTCCGAAAGGCCGGCGACGTCATTCCGGAGGTTGTTGGGCCGGTCGTCGACCTGCGAGACGGCACGGAGAAGAAGTTTCGGATGCCGAAGAAGTGTCCCGAGTGCGGAACCCCACTACGCCCGGAGAGCGAAGGCGACGTCGACATCCGATGCCCGAACTCGCAGTCGTGTCCGGCGCAGCTTCGCGAGCGCATCTTCCATGTGGCCGGCCGCGGTGCCTTCGACATCGAGGTGCTTGGCTACAAAGCGGCAATCGCACTGCTCGAGTGCAGGCTGGTGCGTGACGAGGGCGACATTTTCGGTCTCGCCGCTGAAGACCTGGCTCGGTGCGACTTCTTCCGTCGTAAGGACGGCGGCCTCAGTGCGAATGCTGAGCGCCTGCTCGTCCAGCTCGAGCGCGCCAAGGACCGGCCGCTGTGGCGTGTGCTCGTCGGGCTGTCCATCCGCCACGTCGGGCCGGAAGCCGCGCGTGCGCTCGCACGTGAGTTCCGGTCGATCGATGCAATTGCGGCGGCATCCGTCCCAGACCTGGCCGAGGTCGAGGGGGTCGGTCCGACGATCGCCCAAGCAGTGCAGGACTGGTTTGCCATCGACTGGCATGCCGACGTCGTCGAGCGCTGGCGCGCGGCCGGCGTGCGCCTCGCCGATGACACCGTCGATGAGGGTCCGCGGCCGCTGGCTGGGCTCACTGTTGTCATCACCGGCACGCTGGCCGTGCACAGCCGCGAGTCGGCGACCGAGGCGGTGCAAGCGCGCGGTGGCAAGGTCGCCGGTTCGGTGAGCAAGAACACCGACTTCGTCGTGGTGGGCGCGGACCCGGGCGGGTCGAAGTACGACAAAGCGGTCAAACTCGCGGTCCCGACGCTCGACGACGAGGGCTTTGCGGCCCTGCTGTCCGAGGGTCCCGAGGCGGCGCGCAAACTCGCCACCACACCTGACGAATAGCCCATCTGGCGCGGGCCGATCGGTCCCTCAAGATCCACGAGTGCCTGCCGATCACCCTTCCAGGGGATCCCGCCGTCAACGCCACCCCCGCACTATGCGAGGGGAAGGTGCACGTGTCGGCGCGTCCGGAGAATCGCGAAGACGTCCGGCACGCGCTCCTGTCTCCTTTCTGGGTCTACATCGCGCTCAACGCCGTCGTCGGGCTCCCCCTTCTGGGTATCGCCGTACTCGCGCTGCACCGCAAGGACTTCGCCGCACTAGGGCCAGGGTTCTGGATCATCGCGGGGATCGTGGTGGCCGCCGAGCTGCGCCCACTCGCCACGCTGAACACCCCAGATCCCGAAGGCGTCCCGACATCGACGCCGTTCGTCTTCGCCGTCTTGCTGCACTGGGGTTTCGGTGTCGCGGTTCTGCTGCAGGCCGTCGCGGCGCTCATCGCCGACGTGCTCAAGGGCAAGGCACCCTGGCGTACCGCGTTCAACGTTTCGCAGTTCACGTTGTCGTGGGGTGCCGCCGCGGGTGTGCTGCATCTGGCCGGACGTCTTGGTTCGCCGCTCCATCCGCACGTGCTCATCGGGGCTGACCTGTGGGTCATCGCGTTAGCCGCAGTCGCCTATTTCGTCGTCAACGATGCAGTTGTCTCCCTTGCTCTCGCATTGTTCCGCCGCAAGGGCTTCGGCGCGGTCTTCATGGAGGACCTCAGCTATCAGGTGGCGATCTCGACCTGCCTCATGGCGCTCTCACCACTCGTCGTCGCGGCAGTTGATCGCAGCGCCTGGTTGCTGCCGCTGTTCGTACCGCCACTCGGCGCCATGTACTGGAGCGCCAAGGCCAGCCGCGAGCGTGAGTTCAGCTCTCTCCACGACAGCCTGACCGGACTGCCCAACCGCAAGATGTTGCAGCGTGGGGTGCGGGCGGCTCTCGAGGAAGCGAATCGCACGGACACCCGTGCTGCCTTGCTGGTGTTGGACCTGGACCGGTTCAAAGACATCAACGACACGCTTGGTCATGACCTCGGTGACCGGCTTCTCCAACTTGTCGGGACCCGACTCGAAGGAACGCTCCGTCCGGGTGACGTCGTTTCGCGTCTCGGCGGTGACCAGTTCGCGGTCCTGCTCCCAGACCTCGACGACGAACAAACCGCCCGAGACGTCGCTGACCGCACTCGTGCCGAGCTGGCTAGGCCGTTTGTCGTCGATGGACTCTCACTTGAGCTCGAAGCCAGCATTGGCATGGCGCTCTACCCGACGCACGCCCCCGACAGCCACACCCTGTTGCAACGCGCGGACGTCGCGATGTACGTCGCCAAGGAACAACGCACTGGCATCGAGTCCTATGACGCCGACAAGGACCGCAACTCGACGACGCGGTTGTCGTTGCTCGGCGACCTGCGACGCGCAATCGAAATGGGCGAGTTAGAACTTCACTACCAGCCCAAGGCGCACCTCCCCGACGGCATGATCATGGGCGTCGAGGCATTGCTGCGCTGGCAGCACCCGCGCCGGGGCAACGTGCCGCCGGACGACTTCATCCCTGCCGCGGAGCAGTCCGGCGTCATGCGTCCGCTCACCCGGTTCGTCGTGGACCGTGCGCTGTCTCAGGTCGCCTCGTGGCATCACGGCGGCCTAGACGTGCAGGTCGCCGTCAACATCTCCATTCGCGACCTGCACGATCCGGAGTTGGTGCCCTTCCTGCGCGAGCGGTTCAACGCGTACGACGTGCCGTCGTCTGCTCTGCTGCTAGAGATCACCGAGAACGTCCTCATGGCGGACCCCAACGGCGTCATCAGCGTGCTCCGTGGGCTCGACGAGTTGGGAGTCGCGCTGTCCCTGGACGACTTCGGGACCGGCTACTCCTCGCTGGTGCACCTCAAGCGACTTCCGGTCAGCGAGATCAAGATTGACCGGTCGTTCGTCCAGCGCATGGTCGAAGAGGAAGAAGACGCGACGATCGTCCGGTCGATCATCGATCTCGGCGACGCGCTCGGCCTGCGCGTCGTGGCCGAAGGTGTCGAGACGGCGTCCGCATGGGATGCGCTCTCGCGGATGGGCTGCGACGCCGCACAAGGGTGGTATCTCGCCAAGGCCATGCCGCCGCACGAAGCCACTGCGTGGTTGGAAGATTCCTGTCGCCCGCGGCTCGTGGCAGTCCCGCCCTCTGCGTGATTGTTGGGCTTGCTCATTGAGCTTGGCCATCCGCACCTGAGCAGCGCTCACCAAATAGACTCGCTGCGTTCCCCGCCGTCGCGAGAGAGTCGTGTCATGCCGTCGATCACCCGTGAAGAAGTCGCGCATCTGGCGCGGCTGGCACGGCTTGCGATGAACGACGAGGAGCTCGACCACCTCGCCACCCAGCTCGACGTCATCCTCGCGTCCGTTGCTCGCGTGGGCGAGGTTGCGGCCGCAGACATCCCGCCCACGTCGCACTCGGTACCACTCACCAACGTGTTCCGGGACGACATCATCACTCCGTCGTTGCCCCGCGAGGAGGTCCTCGCGGCCGCTCCGGCCGCGGAAGACGGACGTTTCCGCGTGCCACGCATCCTGGACGAGGAACCTTAGGGTGCAGCTGACCCGAATGACGGCCGTCGATGTCGCCGCGCGCATCGCATCCCGTGAGGTCTCGGCCCTCGACGTGACCCAAGCGCATCTCGACCGCATTCGTGCTGTCGACGACAAGGTGCACGCGTTCCTCCACATCGATGAGGAGGGCGCGCTCGCACAAGCACGCCGGGTGGATGCCGGCGAGGTCACCGGACCGCTGGCCGGCGTACCACTTGCAGTCAAGGATCTCTTTGTCACGCGCGGCGTACCGACGACGTGTTCGTCGCGCATCCTCGACGGGTGGATTCCGCCGTACGACGCGACGGTTGTGCAGCGACTACGTGACGCCGGCGTGGTCATGCTCGGCAAGACGAATATGGATGAGTTCGCGATGGGCTCATCGACGGAGAACTCTGCATTCGGTCCCACGCACAACCCGTGGGACCTCGCGCGCGTTCCGGGCGGATCCTCTGGTGGCTCGAGTGCCGCCGTCGCGTCGTACGAAGCAACGCTCGCGATCGGCACCGACACCGGTGGCTCGATCCGGCAACCTGCCGCGGTCTGTGGGCTCGTGGGAGTGAAGCCGACCTACGGCGGCGTATCGCGGTACGGCATGGTCGCGTTCTCGTCATCGCTCGACCAGGCGGGACCGTTTGGGCGGACGGTGCTCGACACGGCGTTGTTGCACGCCGCGATGGCCGGGCACGACCCCCGCGACTCGACGTCGATCGACGCAGCGGTTCCCGATGTCGTCGGTGCCGCACGGAGCGGCGACGTGCGCGGCCTTCGCGTGGGCATCGTCAAGGAACTCACCGGCGAGGGTTACCAGCCTGGTGTGGAACAACGGTTCCGGGAAGCGGTGGACGTGCTCGCCGACCTCGGCGCGGAGGTTGTCGAGGTCTCCTGTCCGCACTTTGCGTACGCGCTGCCGGCCTACTACTTGATCGCGCCGAGCGAGTGCTCGAGCAACCTCGCGCGGTTCGACGGAATGCGTTACGGCCTCCGGGTGGGCGATGACGGGACACGGTCAGCCGAAGAGGTGATGAGCCAGACGCGGGCGGCTGGGTTCGGACCAGAGGTGAAGCGTCGGATCATCCTCGGCACGTACGCACTGTCGTCGGGCTACTACGACGCTTACTACGGCCAGGCACAGAAAGTGCGGACGCTCATCACCCGGGACTTCGCGTCCGCGTTCGAGCAGGTCGACGTACTCGTGTCACCGACAACACCGACGACGGCCTTCCCGATCGGTGAGCGCGTTGACGACCCGATGGCGATGTATCTAGCGGACCTGGCGACGATTCCGTCCAATCTCGCCGGCAACGCCGCCATGTCACTGCCCTGTGGGTTGTCGCCTGATGACGGCTTGCCGGTCGGCCTGCAGATCATGGCGCCCGCGATGGCCGACGACCGTCTCTATCGTGCGGGGTCAGCGCTGGAGGCTGCTCTCGTCGAACGTTGGGGTCACCCGTTGTTCGAGGAGGTACCGGAGCTGTGACCACTGTCAGCCTGGTGCCCTATGACGAAGCGCTCGATCGCTACGACCCCGTGATCGGGCTAGAGACCCACGTCGAGCTGTCGACGGCGTCAAAGATGTTCTGCGGTTGCCCAACGGAGTTCGGGGCTCCGCCGAACACCCAGATCTGCCCGGTGTGTCTTGGGCTGCCTGGGTCGTTGCCCGTGACAAACAGGGCGGCCATCGAGCACACGATGCGCATCGGTCTCGCGCTGGGGTGCTCGATCGCGGAATGGTGTCGGTTCGCGCGGAAGAATTACTTCTACCCGGACATGCCAAAGGACTTCCAGATCTCGCAGTACGACGAGCCACTCTGCGTTGAGGGCGGGATCGACATCGACGTGGACGGCTCGACCTACCGCGTCGAGATCGAACGCGTGCATCTCGAGGAGGACACCGGCAAGAGCCTGCACGTCGGCGGCGCGACCGGTCGCATTCACGGTGCCGACTACTCCCTCGTCGACTACAACCGCGCGGGCATCCCGCTTGTCGAGGTCGTGACCAAACCGATCGCCGGGACGGGACGTGAGGCGGCCCGGGTGGCACGGGCGTACGTCACGGAGCTTCGCGACCTTGTGCGTGGGCTCGGTGCCTCTGATGCGCGCATGGAGCAGGGCAGCCTGCGGTGCGACGTCAACGTCTCGCTCGCACCGAAGGGTTCATCGACGTGGGGGACGCGCACCGAGACCAAGAACGTGAACTCCTTCCGATCTGTCGAGCGGGCCGTGCGGTTCGAGGTCGAACGGCAGGCCGCGTTGATCGACGCGGGGGAGCGCATCGTCCAGGAGACACGCCACTTCCATGAGGACACGGGTACGACGTCGCCCGGACGAAGCAAGGAAGAGGCCCAGGACTACCGCTACTTCCCGGAGCCCGACCTCGTGCCGTTAGCACCGCCGCGGGAGTTTGTGCAGGGGCTGCTCGACGCACTCCCTGAGTTGCCAGCTGCTCGTCGGCGGCGCGTCGCCACTGAGCACGGTTTCTCCGACCTCGACATGTCACAGATGGCAAACACCGGCGTGCTCGACCTCGTCGCCGCGACGATCGCAGCCGGCGCTGCTGCCGGTGCGGCCCGCGGGTGGTGGATGGGATACCTCGTTGGGAAGGCCAGCGAGAGCGACATCGATGTCCACGACCTGCAAATCACTCCGGAGCAACTCGCTCGCGTCGTTGCTCTGGAGTCCGAAGGTGCGCTGACCAACAAGTTGGCTCGTCAGGTTGTTGACGCGGTGCTGGGGGGCGAAGGAGAGCCGGACACCGTCATCGCAACGCACGGCTGGGTCGTCGCCGACGACGGCGCGATCGTGGCCGCCGTCGACCAGGCGATCGCCGCGCAACCCGACGTTGTCGAACGCATCCGCGGCGGCAACCTGAAAGCGATTGGCCCCCTCGTGGGTGCCGTCATGAAGACGACGGGTGGTCAGGCAGACGCGGCCAAGGCGCGCACGTTGATCCTCGAGCGGCTCGGTGTCAGCGAGTAGCTAGCGCGCGTGCCAGCTCGTCCAAGAAATCAATCACGCCGTGCGGGCCATCCACCACGATGTCCGCGCGTTCGGTGAGCGCCGGCTCCTCTGCAGAGGCACTGGCGACGGTGAGGCCGGCCACACCCTCTCCGCGCAGCGCCTCGACGGTGTCGTACGCAGGGAGGTCGCCGAGGTCGTCGCCAACGAAGACGACCACCCGTGCGGCGTACTCCTGCACCAGTTGGCGCAATGCTCTGCCCTTGTCGAATCCTGGTGGTCGTAGTTCGAGGGCGAGACGTGCGCGTTCGATGATCAAGCCGTACTTGTCGGCGAGTGCGGTTAGCCGAGGCTCGAGCGTGGCCAGTGTCGCTGCCGGGTCCGCGGTGCGGCGGGTGTGTACGACGAGCGCTGCTCCCTTGTCTTCAATACTCACCCCGTCTGGCGCATCGGCTAGCAGTGCGGGCAGCTCCTTACGCACGACTTCGACGTCGGGCGGCACCGGCCGATCCGTCATCGTGTCCGTGGCTGCATCCCACCGCTCGCGGCCGTACTGCCCGACGATGACCATTGACTCGAGGCCGGCTGCGCCGCGGAAGCCACCGAGCTCGATCGCTCTGATCGCCGGCCTGCCGGTGACGATCGCAACAACGCAGACATGCTTCGCGATGCGGGCCAGTGTGGGAACTGCTTCAGGGAGAGCGCGGGCATCTTGCGGCCGGTCAACGATCGGCGCGAGCGTGCCGTCGAAGTCGAGCGCGATCATCGCGTTCGCGGGAGTGGTGAGCAACGCGCGCATTCCCGCCTTACCCGCGGGCGTCCGCGGTTCAGGCAGCGGCATGGCAACGATCGTAACGATGCGCCGGTTGCAGAGAGTCAGGCGCTGGCGAAGAACGGCGCGTAGAAATCCCGCATGCTTATCAACCCGGCGTTCAGCATCGCAAAGCGGTCTGCGGCGACGCGGTCCTCGTTGAGCGAGGCGAAAATCGACGCAATCTGTTCGGGGATCGGGTCCAGCCTCGCGGTCGCATGCGTCCACTCGTACCAGTCGCGCGAATGGTCGTCGCGTCGCTGCTGGTAGTCGGCAAGCGCGTTGGACAGGCTTCGCCGGCCGGAAAATCCGTCGTCGATTGCGTCGGCCAGCCATTCTGCCTGCAGCCACGCCTCGGTGATGCCGCTTCCGGTGATCGGGTCCTTGTGCAGTCCGGCATCGCCGACGAGTGCCCAGCCCGCACCGAACGGAACGCGATGGAAACCCGGAACGTCGGCAGTGCCGACCCATCGTTCAATCGGTTGCGCTGCGGCGAGGTGGTCGGCAATCTCGGGGGAGACCAGGCGCCAATATCGAAGGAAGTTGCCCGGGATGTCGGTCTTGAAGTCTGCGAAGTGCTCGACACGGCTCCCAACGCCGACGACGTGCGCGCCGTCGTGTGTCGGGTTCAGGAACGCGCCGATCTGGTTCGAGAACGCGAGCATTGCCGGTACGACATCAAGGTCGGGGAAGTAGTTGTAGTACCAAAACGCGGTCCCGGGTCGTTCGTCGTACTGCTCCGATTCGACAAGCTGCGCCACGCGCGAGCGCCTTCCGTCCGCTCCGATGACGATGCGGCCGCTTTCATCGAAGAGGACGTCGTCGGTTCGCGCGCGCACCCCGGTAACCACGCCTGTGACGTCGCGGAGCAGTTCGTCGACGACCACGCCCTCGCGGATGTCGGCACCGGCCGCGCGCGCGGCGTCGACCATTAGTTGGTCGAGGACCGTCCGACGTGGGCAGTAGCCCACGGAGAGCCCGTCGTAGCTGGGAATGGTGGAGACGAAGCCGTTGCCCTCGATGCTGGACTCAATCTCACTGATTGGCGGACAGCCGGTCGCGATCAGGTCCTCGAGCAGTCCCCAGGCTCTGAGTCGAGCGAGTCCCTCAGTGTGGATGTAGTGGGTGGACATCGTGTCGCTGGGAAATGTCTTGCGATCAACCGCGAGGACGCGATACCCCTTGCGGGCGAGCAACAGCGCGGTGGCCGATCCGGCGCACCGCGCGCCAACGATGATGGCGTCGTACACGTGGGCCCCCTGCCTCGCGCCAGCCGACAGAATAGGGCTGTCGTCGACGAAAGGGCAGTCATGGCAGATCTACGAGTCATGGAAAGCGTCGCGGCCGAGCCACAAGATGTGTACCGACTGATCAGCGACATCACGCGCATGGGGGAGTGGAGTCCGGAGAACACCGGTGGCCACTGGCTGCGTGGCGCAGCGGGGCCGGCAGTAGGGGCGACTTTCAAGGGAAACAACCGCCACGGCTGGCGCCGGTGGTCGTCGAAGTGCACCGTCACCGACGCTGATCCCGGCCGGAAGTTTGCGTTCGCGGTCACCTTCGGGCCGTTCAGGGTTGCCGAGTGGGGTTACACGATCGACTCAGCACCGAGTGGCTGCACGGTCACCGAGGAGTGGACCGACCGTCGGCCAGGGTGGCTGCGCGCCGTTTATCCCGTTGTCATGGGGATCAAGGATCGAGTTGCCTCAAACGAGGCGAACATGCAGATCACCCTGCGCAGGTTGAAGGAGGCGGCCGAATCGTGAGCCTGCGTATCCAGTGCCTCAGCATCGACACGCACGATCCTGCTCGGATCGCTGCCTTCTGGCAGGAGGCACTTGGCTGGCGACGCACGTTCGAGGAGGCCGACGAGGTAGCCCTCGAACCGCCGGCTGGTAGCCGGGAAGACGGTGTGTCTCCTGACCTGCTCTTCATTCGGGTACCCGAAGGCAAGACGGTGAAGAACCGGCTGCATCTAGATCTCCGACCCGCGGATCAAGTCGCGGAGGTAGAACGCCTCGAGAAGCTCGGAGCGCGCCGCGTCGATGTCGGCCAAGGCGAGGACGTGACCTGGGTGGTCCTTGCCGATCCCGATGGCAACGAGTTCTGCGTGCTGCGTGCGCTGAAACCGGACGAGCTCGCCGAGTCGAGCTAGCCGGCTACGGCGCGCGGTGAACCTGCTGCCAGCGCGGCGACGTGTGCGATCCGCCGAATGTCGGCGATTGACGGCGTAGCACCGCCGCGAAGGCTTAGTAGCAACGTGATGACAACGCGGCCCGTGCGAAAGATGACGTAGTCATGGCCCGACCCAGCGCTGGCAGTGTGGTAGGCCATTGTCTCGTCACCGAGTTGTCCGACTGAAAGCGGCGTCCGCTTTAACGTCGTTGCGCCGGACGCTGATGGCTGCATCCGTTCCAGCAAGGCTTGGTGCGCGCTCTGCTGTGACGAATGCCAGATGATGTTCTCGAGGATCAGTGAACTGGCGCTCGTGCCGGGAGCGCGGTCGTAGATCGCCCGGGCTCCGTATTCGACTCGGTTTGATTCAGTCGAAGCGGCTGCACAGCACCTCCGAGGACGTTGAAAGTAGTTCCATCCGGGACCCAACTGGCGAGGGGTCACAAAGAGTTTCGCCGCGGAGGGGTCGGCAGGGTTGCCACGCTTGAACGCTGCCTGTCGTTCAAAGGCGAAGCCCTTCCAGAACTGGTCACCGACCGTTAACCGGTGCATCGGTGCGGCGACGGTCGCGAAGACCGCCAGGCTTAGTGGCAGCGCCAGCACAATGCCGCAGCCCACCCATCGGATCCGTTGCGTCCAGCCGCTGGCCTGGACAAGAGTCCTTCGCATCAGGTGTCCACACACGAGAAGGACGACAACGGCCAACACCGATATTCCGAGCAGAGCATTCAGCTGAGGTCGTGTTGGCGTCAGATGCAAATAAGCCTCGGCGTTCTCACGACCGGGCCATGTGCGCCGGGCTATGCAGTACGTCGCCACGGACAGCACCGCCAGGCCGATGGCCGTGGACCAGATCACCGTCAGCCGGGGTCCCTGACTTTCCGCTGGCTCTACCTCGACGGACCAGGGTCGGACAAATGTCACTTGCCCTATTTCGGTCGGCGGCGTCCGGCGCTGTACCCCTGAGCGAGATCTCCGCTCGAGCAGGAAGCTCAGGCGCGTGCGCCATCCGTCGTACGCCGAGGGCTGCGCATCTGCACGACCGTGGGTTCCATGTCGGCCCTGCGAGCCAGCTCGTGCAGCAGCTCCGCCAGCTCGTTCGGGTACTCGAGTGGCAGGAAATGGGATCCGGGAAGTATGTGGAGTTGCGCGTGCGGGATGCGCGCGGCCGCGCGTTCGAGATCGCGCCGACCCGTAATCACGTCCCACTTGCCGGCAACGATGATCGTCGGGCATTCGACAAACTCGAGATCCATCGGTTCGTGCTCTGCTCCGGCGACAGCGAGCCGGAAGTACCACCGGAAGTCGTGGCGACGGAACTCTTCCAGCGCCGGGATGACGACCTCCGGTCGGGCCGCAGGCAACATGAATCCGCTGTGATTGATGACGTTGACCGTCATCCAGTTGAGCGGGATCCTCTGCGCCGCCTTCGACAAGCTCCCGCCTGCCGCGGACAGCACCTTTGCCCCGGCGACGAACATCGGATGACGCAAGCGGCGTGGCACGCGCAACAGGCCGCCCATCGCATGGAACGTCCCGCCGGGTACGCCGGCGACCGCGAGCAGCCCCGCGACGCGATGCGGGTAGCGCTCGGCGAACTCGAAGGCGATGTTGACGCCAAGGGACCAGCAGACGAGCAGGGCCTTGTCGATGCCCTCGTTGTCCATGAGCGCGAGCAAGTCGGCCATGTGGTCTTCGACGCGGATCGCTGTCTCATCCACTGGGCGCTGCGATCCGCCAGTGCCGCGGTAGTACCAGGTGACAGCGCGGAAGCCACTATCGGCGCGCACGAGTGCCGGCCACGCGGTCGGCGGCGTACCGAGCCCATTGCTGATGACAACGGGAACGCCACCCGCATCGTCGCGACTGCGCCAACCCCGCAGACGGGTGCCGTCGCCGCTAACGAAGTCGAAGTGCGCCATGTCAGTTGGGGGTCAGTTGGCTCGCCATGCCGCCGCCCTGCAAGGCCGGACGGGCCGTCGCGCGCATGCGCGTGAGGACGCGGCTCGTGACCGGCGTCACGTCCGGGTGTATCCCGCCGTTGGAGGTTGTCGCCGCTTGCCACGACTCCAGGCGGCGCGCGTACTCCGCCGGGTCGTCAAGCTCGGAGCAGTCGAGGCGATCGGTGTTGATGTCGACGACGATCGTGTCGCCATCCTGGAGCAGGGCGATCGGTCCGCCGAGGTAGGCCTCCGGCGCGACATGGCCGATCACGAGGCCGACCGAGCCGCCCGAGAACCTGGCATCGGTCATCAACGCGATGGTGATGTTTCGTTGCCGGCACAGCGCCGTGATGCGCGATGTCGGGTCGAGCAACTCCGGCATGCCGGGCGCACCCCGCGGCCCTTCATAGCGGATCACGATCATGTCGTTGTCGGCGAAGGACTCCGGTTGCACCTCGAGCGCCGCGATCAAGGCGTGTTCGCTGTTGAAGATTCGGGCCCGACCGGTGAAGACACCGCCGGTCATGCCACCTTCCACGCCCGCCACCTTCAGAATCGCGCCGCCGTCCGGCGCCACGTTGCCCTGCAGCAGGCGCAGCCCACCGGTTTCTTTGAACGGCTTGATGACTCGATGAATCACATCCTGATCTGGCGCTGGTGGATCGAGCCGACGTACTTGTTCAGCGAGCGTTTCACCGGTGCAGGTCAGTGCAGTGCCGTCGAGAAGGCCCGCGTCGAGGAGCTCCTTGACGATGACGGGAAGACCACCGCGGGCTTCGACGTCGACCATCGAGTAATAGCCGAACGGGCGCATGTTGACGAGGACCGGCAACCGATGGGACAGCGCATTGAACTCGCTCTGGCTCATGACGTCGCCCCACAAGTCGATTCCTGCGGCACGAGCGATCTCGACGCTGTGCAACGCGACGTTTGTCGAGCCGCCCATCGCGATCGCGACGGTGAGCGCATTGCGCAGCGCGGTCGGTGTCACGATGTCGCGCGGCCTGATGCCGGCGTCCGTCACCATGACGAGATGGTCGACGAGCTGATCCGGGAAGTCGGTCAGCCGGCGCGGATCGTCCGATGTCGGCGCGACCATGTGCAGCGGCTCCATACCGAGCACCCCGATGAAGCTCTGCATTGTGTTGTAGGTGAACATCCCGCCGCAGCTTCCGTGGCCGGGACACGCGTGCACCGCGGTGCGCGTGCGGATCTCCGGATCAGGATCCCCGGCGACCTGGAACGCCGTGACAAGGTCGATGCGCTCTCCAGTCTCCGGGTCGATGCCGGGCTTGATGGACCCGTCTGAGACGACCACCGCGGGCGCGTTGTGCTCGAGGATTGCGGCGAGCGTTCCTACCGGTGGCTTGTCACATGCCACGACAGCGATCAGGCCGGAGACGTCGTTGGCGTTCAGATGCAGATCCATGCTGTCGTTGACGAGCTCGCGGCCGATCAGCGAGAAACGCATCCGGTCGGTGCCGTTTAACTGTCCGTCCGAGACGCCGAGGCTGTACGCCGGCGCGATGAGCCGCACCGGGAGGTCCTCCGCGCCGATGCGTTTAGACGCTGCTGTCTGGATCGCAGCGACCTTCGCCATGACGCCGAGGTAGCACTGGCTGTCGCCGAGGTTGCCGGTCACGGCCCAGACTGGATTGTGGATCTTGGCGGGATCCTCGTCCAGGAAGCGCGCCGTCCCAATTCGCTGGGTGTCCCGACCGGGGTTGGTCGAGACGAAACCAGCCACGCCCTCGACGGGTGTGGCGTTCGGAGTCGGCATGCGCTCAAGCCTAGGGCCGCCCCCGGCAGGCCCCGGTCTGGCGCGGGGTGTCCGGTTTCGTTGCTCGGCCCAGGCGCATGTTGCGCCGAACGGGGGAGCACCAGCAGGCCAATGCACTCGATAGATCTGACGTGGCCCACCAGAAGGAGGGCGTGCAGCGGTCGCCGGACCCCGCGCACGCCAGTAGACGGCGTGCGCGCCGACGGCTCCCGCTGTGCGTTGCCCTGCCCGTTCTCGTGGGTGCTGCCGTGGGTGCCGGAGTCCAACTCGTTGCCTTGGCCACGGTGTCCCGGCCCGGAGCTGCCGCGCTCGCCGTCGCGGTCGGCGTCGCCGCTGCGCTGTGCGTCCGGCTCGTGCTCATGCTCCACGACCGCGCTCGGCTCGGTGCGGCACTCGCCGCCCGCGAGGAGCACTTCAGGTCGCTCGTGCAGGCGTCGAGCGACGTCATCACCGTCTGCGATGACGACGGCGTCATCACCTACTGCAGCCCCGCGGTCACCGGCGTATTCGGTTACGTCCCGGACGAGATGCTCGGCCGCCGGATCACCGACCTCATCCATCTCGAAGACGTCCGTGATGTGCACCGCCGGATCGCTGGACTCGTCGACGGCGGTAGCGACGGCACAGTCCGGTTCGAATGCCGCGTTCGGGACGGCCGCGGCAACTGGGTCGAGACCGAATCGACTGTCACCGACCATCGCGGCAACCCGAGCGTTCAGGGGTTGGTGCTCAACACCCGCGACGTCAGTGACCGGGCCGCACTCGAAGGCCGCCTCAGTCACCTCGTACACCACGATGCTCTGACCGACCTACCTAACCGTTCGCTGTTCCGTGACCGTCTCCGTCACCTGCTCGACGGTCGGAGTGCCCGCGAGCATCCCGTGACTGTCCTCGTCGTCGACCTCGACAGGTTCAAGGCGGTAAACGAAGCCGCTGGTCACGCAGCCGGCGACACGTTGCTCATGCAGTGCGCGCGCCGGTTGCGCAGGCTTGTCCGGGGAGGCGACACCGTTGCGCGCCTCGACGGTGACGCGTTCGCCGTACTCCTCGAAGACGAGGACGAGCGCAGTGGCGCGCTTGATGTCGCGCAGCGGCTCCTCGACTCATTGAATGCGCCGTACGCCGTGGCGGGCCGCGAGCACGTCGTTGGTGCCAGCGTCGGCGTTGCCTTCAGCGGACCGAACACGAGTGCTGACGAGCTGCTCGTCGACGCCGAACTCGCGTTGCGCGCTGCCAAGCGCGCCGGACGCAACCGCGTCGAGGTATTTGTCCCGGAGATGCACCGCGAAGCGGTTCGCCGCGTCGAACTCGAAGCAGACATCCGGCGCGCGCTGTCGGCGTCGGAGTTCAGCCTCGACTACCAACCTGTACTTGACCTGCACAGCGGCTACGTCGTCGGTGTCGAAGCCCTGTTGCGATGGAACCATCCGCGGCGCGGCTGGGTGGCGCCCGTCGAGGTCATCCCGGTCGCCGAAGAGTCGGGCCTGATCGTCCCGTTGGGTCGATGGATCCTCGAGGAGGCCTGCCGCCAGGTGGCGCGCTGGCGTCGAGCCGGGTTCGAGATCGACCTCGCGGTCAACTTGTCAGCGCGTCAACTCAGCGCACCAGGTCTGGTCGACTCGGTGGCGTCCGTGCTGCGCAGTGCGGGCATGCCGGCCAGCGCCCTCACCCTCGAGATCACCGAGAACGTCCTCGTCGACACCGAGGATCGGACTCTGAGCAAGTTGGTGCTTCTGCGCGAGCTCGGCGTCCGGCTAGCGATCGACGACTTCGGCACCGGCTACTCCTCACTGTCGTACCTACAGCGGCTTCCCGTCGACGTCCTCAAGATCGACCGCTCCTACATCTCGGGGATCGGCATCAAGCCCGAGCTCACCTCGCTCACCTCGACGATCATCCGGTTGGGCCAGGAGCTCGGCCTCACGGTTGTTGCCGAGGGGATCGAGGAGCCCGCCCAACGGGATGCGCTGCTCGAGATGGGCTGCGATCTCGGCCAGGGCTTCCTGTTCGCCGAGCCGCTGCATGCCAACGACGTAGTCCGGCTGCTGACCGAGCGCGGGCTGACCGTGACCGGTCCGGCGAGCCGCAGCGCCGTCGTCGAGGATGATGACGACGACGACCGTGGCGCTGAGGTCGTGCGTCTCAGGGCGTGAGACCGCTTATCCCAAACGACTTGACAGCGCCAAGGCCATCGGGGACCGTTGCCCTCGTGTCCGATCACATTCTCGTATCCACCACGCGTGCCGGCTGACCAATCGTCAGCTCGCGCGCGACCCTCTGTGCTTACGCACAGGGGGTTTTTTGATGGCTGGATCTAGTTCGCAGAAGGGTGCCGTTCGATGAGCCAACCTGAGGAGCTCACGGGAGCGCAGTCGCTCGTCCGTGCGCTCGAAGAGGTCGGTGCCGAGGTTGTCTTCGGCATCCCCGGCGGCGCGATCCTTCCGGCGTACGACCCGTTGTTCGACTCCACTCGGCTGCGGCACATCCTGGTCCGCCACGAACAGGGCGCTGGCCATGCAGCAGAGGGCTACGCCCAAGCGACCGGACGCGTCGGCGTCTGCATGGCGACGTCAGGTCCAGGGGCTACCAACCTGGTCACCCCCATCGCCGACGCACACATGGACTCGGTGCCGATCGTCGCGATCACCGGGCAAGTCCCGAGCGCTGCCATCGGAACCGACGCCTTCCAAGAGGCCGACATCTGCGGCATCACGATGCCGATAACGAAACACAACTTCCTCGTCACCGACGCGAAGGACATCCCGCGGACGATCGCCGAGGCATTCCACCTCGCGTCGACCGGTCGCCCTGGACCGGTGCTTGTCGACCTGCCGAAGGACGTGCTGCAGGCGAAGTCCGCGTTCACCTGGCCGCCCGAGCTCGAGCTACCTGGCTACCGGCCGAATGCCAAGCCGCACAGCGGCCAGGTGCGCGAGGCGGCCCGGCTGATGATGGACGCACGCCGGCCGGTGTTGTACGTCGGCGGCGGCGTACTCAAGGCGCGGGCCGTTGCCGAGCTGCGCGTGCTCGCGGAGCTGACCGGCATGCCGGTCGTGACGACGCTGATGGCCCGCGGCGCGTTCCCCGACAGCCATCCGCTGCATATCGGGATGCCGGGGATGCACGGCGGGGTCGCCGCCGTTACGGCGCTGCAGAAGTCCGACCTGCTGGTGACACTCGGCGCCCGGTTCGACGACCGGGTGACGGGCAAGTTGTCGACGTTTGCGCCCGGCGCCGCCGTGATCCACGCCGACGTTGATCCTGCTGAGATCGGCAAGAACCGCGCAGCCGACGTGCCGATCGTGGGTGATTGTCGCGAGACGATCGCGGACCTCATCGTCGCGATTCAGGAGCTGCACGACGCCGGCCAACAGCCGGATCTCACCGGTTGGTGGCGTCAGCTCGATGACTGGCGTACGACGTACCCCCTCGGCTACGACGAGCCGAATGACGGATCCCTCTCACCGCAATACGCCATCAAGCGGCTGGGCGAGATCGTCGGCCCCGACGGCATCTATGTCGCGGGCGTTGGACAGCACCAGATGTGGGCGAGCCAGTTCATCCGCTACGAGAAGCCCTACACGTGGCTCAACTCCGGCGGACTCGGGACGATGGGTTACGCGGTGCCTGCTGCGATGGGCGCCAAGGTCGGTCGCCCGGACACCACGGTGTGGGCAATCGACGGCGATGGGTGCTTCCAGATGACCAACCAAGAGCTGGTCACCTGCGCGATGGAAAACATTCCCATCAAGGTCGCCGTCATCAACAACGGATCGCTCGGCATGGTGCGTCAGTGGCAGACGTTGTTCTACAACGAGCGCTACTCGAACACGGACCTGAAGCGCGGCATCCGTCCGCTGCCGGACTTCGTCAAGTTGGCCGACGCAATGGGCTGCATCGGACTCCGCTGTGAGAAGGCGGACGAGGTGGACAAGACAATCGAGGAGGCCATGGCGATCGATGACGCCCCAGTGGTTATCGACTTCGTCGTGCACAACGACGCAATGGTCTGGCCGATGGTGGCCGCCGGCTCGAGCAACGATGACATCAAGGTTGCGCGCGACACGGCGCCGTCCTGGGACACCGAGGACATGACATGAGCAGACACACGCTTTCGGTCCTCGTCGAGAACAAGCCCGGCGTTCTCGCGCGCGTTGCGAGTTTGTTCTCGCGCCGTGGCTTCAACATCGACTCGCTCGCGGTGGGCCCCACCGAGAACGCCGACGTGTCCCGCATGACGATCGTGGTCAATGTCGAGGATCTGCCTCTCGAGCAGGTGACGAAACAGCTCAACAAGCTCATCAACGTCCTGAAGATCGTCGAGCTCGACCCCGAAGGGTCGGTGCAGCGCGAGATCGTGCTGGTCAAGGTCAAGGCCGACCTCACGACGCGATCACATGTGCTCGAGACCGTTCAGCTCTTCCGCGCAAAGGTGGTTGACGTCGCCCCCGACGCGGTCACGATCGAGGCAACCGGCACGGTCGACAAGCTTGATGCGCTCATTCGTGTGCTCGAGCCGTTCGGGATCAAAGAGCTTGTCCAGTCCGGCATGGTCGCCGTTGCACGAGGTGCCCGTTCCATCACCGACCGATCGCTGCGTAGTGTCGAACGCTCCGCAGATCGTTCTGCCTGAAGGGGATATCGATGGCCGAGATCTACTACGACGACGACGCTGACCTTGGCGTCGTGCAGGGCCGCCGTGTCGCGGTCATCGGGTACGGCAGCCAGGGTCACGCGCACGCGTTGTCCCTCCGCGACTCGGGCGTGGACGTTCGGGTTGGTCTGCCGGAGGCCTCGAAGAGCCGGGCCAAGGCCGAAGAGGAAGGCCTGCGTGTCGTGACCCCGCGCGAGGCTGCCGCCGAAGCCGACCTCATCATGATGCTCGCGCCGGATACGGCCCAGCGCCACATCTACTCAGACGACATTGCGCCGAACCTGGGCGACGGCGACGCACTGTTCTTCGGTCACGGGTTCAACATCAGGTTCGGGCTCATCGCGCCGCCGCCATCTGTCGATGTCGCCATGGTCGCGCCCAAGGGGCCTGGTCATCTCGTACGACGCCAGTTCGTTGACGGTCGCGGCGTACCCGTCCTCATCGCGATCGAGCAGGACGCGACCGGCCAGGCGCTGCCGCTGGCGCTGTCCTATGCCAAGGGCATCGGCGGCACGCGAGCAGGCGCACTGCGCACGACCTTCTCGGAGGAGACCGAGACCGATCTCTTCGGCGAGCAGGCAGTTCTCTGCGGCGGGGCGTCGGCGCTGGTGCAGGCCGGGTTCGAGACGTTGGTCGAGGCCGGCTATCAGCCCGAGGTGGCGTACTTCGAATGTCTGCATGAGCTCAAGCTCATCGTTGACCTGATGTACGAGGGCGGCCTTTCCAAGATGCGCTGGTCGATCTCCGATACGGCGGAGTACGGCGACTACACCCGTGGCCCGCGCATCGTCACCGAAGAGACGAAAGCCGAGATGCGTCGCATCCTCGGCGAGATTCGCGACGGCACGTTTGCCCGGGAGTGGGTCGGCGAGGACGACGCCGGCCGCCCGCACTACACGAAGTACGCCGAGGAGGCGACGAACCACCCCATCGAGCAGGTCGGCGCACGACTGCGGCCGTTGATGGCCTGGATCGAGGAGGAGTAGCACAGCCAGCCACTGGGTGCTCTCGCGTAACAGATCCTTCCTACATTTGTAGTAACTGTTGCCAAAGACGGGCAATTTGGACAGACTCCGGCAGCGTCGGGTCCACGGGGGATCCGCTCGGGGGAGGACACCCATGAAACGCCGCACCATGAAGATCGCGGTCGCCACTGCCGCTTCCGCAGCCGCTGCCCTGGCACTGACCGCAAGTGCTGGCGCCGGGCCGGTCAAGGTAGGAACGGCGAGAGATCACTCAGGCTTCACAACGACAAAGACGGCCATTCGTGCTGCGATCGCTCGGAACGCAAAGCCGCACAGCCTCGGGCAGGCGAATCCGCAGGCATACGGCCGCGCGAACAGCACGGCGGCGACGCCAACCGCAACCGTCGTCCTTGGTGGTCTCGACAACCCGCGCGGTGTCATCGTGCGTCCGACCGGCTCTGCTTACGTTGCCGAAGCCGGGACCGGCGGCCCGACCTGCCAGGGCACTGGCGAGGACGAAGGCTGTTACGGCTTCACCGGCAAGATCACGAAGTTGCAGCACGGCGGAGCGGTATCCACGTTCGTGGGTGGCCTGATCTCATTGGCCGGTCCGGATGGCAGTTTCGCGGTCGGCGTCGACGACGTCGCGGCGGCCAACGACTACAACCTCGACTTCATCGCCACGTCAGCCGGGCCCGACCCGATCTCGCCGGCTGCCGATGCCCAGTTGGGCAACTTGCTGCGCGCACAAGCACACCAGAAGCCACACAGCATCGGTGACGTCGACAATGTCGAGTTCACTTTCGACCCGGACGGCCAAGGTATGGATTCGGATCCGTACGGCGTCGCCGAGGGTCCGGGCGCGGCATATCAGGTTGTCGCCGATGCTGCCGGTAACGACATCTTGAAGGTGCAGAACGGCAAGGTCACCGTGCTTGCCATCTTCCCGAACAACAACTTCGTCGATGCAGACGGCAACCAGCACTTCAACCAAGAGGTGCCGACGCGAATCGCGCTCGGACCCGACGGCAACTTCTACGTCGGCATGCTGGGCAGCGAAGAGCAAGATCAGGGGAGCATCTGGAAGGTGACCCCGCAGGGTCAGATAACCGAATGGGCGCGCGGCTTCAACGCGGTTCAGGGACTCGCCTTCGACAAGAAGGGCAACCTGTACGTCGGAGAGCTCGTCAGCAACTGGGGTGCTGCATTCGGTGGTGGTGACTTCACCGGCTCGCTGATCAAGGTTGCGCCGAACGGCACGCGCACCGAGATCCTGGCGGGGCAGCTCACCGCGATCGGTGGTGTCGCCACCGCTCCGGACGACTCGGTGTACGTAACGACAAACTCGCTGTTCCCCGACGCCGGTGAGTTGGTGCACATCACCGGTCTGTAACAGGCGACGAAACGTTGAGGGGCCCGCTGCATTCGGCGGGCCCTTCTCGTTTTGCTACCGACGGTTGATGGGCACAAGCAGGCGGTGACCACGACAACTCGGCTGCAGCGGGTGCGCCGGTACGCCGACTTGCTCAGGCTCCTGGCCCGACATGGCGACCGTGATCTGCTGCGCGGCCTCGATGAGATGCCCGTGGTGGGTGACCTGGTCGACGAGGACGCCTCCCAGGACGCGGAGCGGCTCGCTGCCGATCTCGAGAAGCTCGGCCCGACCTTCATCAAGGTTGGCCAGTTGCTGTCGACGCGGGCCGACCTGCTCCCGCCGCCGTACATCGAGGCCCTTGCCCGTTTGCAGGACAAGGTTGAGGCGTGTGAGTTCCCGGCGATCCGGGAGGCAGTCGAGACCGAGCTCGGGGCCCGGCTGTCGCATCTGTTCACGTCGTTCGAGGAAACGCCGCTGGGGTCGGCTTCGCTCGCGCAGGTACACCGGGCGTCGCTGCACGACGGTCGGCGGGTGGCGGTCAAGGTGCAACGCCCAGGGATCCGCGGCCAAGTCCTGGAGGACCTGGACGTCCTGGGGCGTGTCGTCGACCTCCTCACTAAGCACACGGAGACGGGGAGCCGGCTCGGCCTCTCGGACGTCTTCGCAGGGTTTCGGCGAACCTTGCTCGAGGAGCTCGACTACACGCGCGAGGCCGGCAATCTCGTGACGCTTCGCGATGTGCTCGCCGAGCACGAAATGATCGTTGTCCCAGAGCCCATTGAGTCCTACTGCACGAGCCGTGTACTGACCATGGAGTTGCTGGAAGGGCGCAAGGTCAGCGATCTCGGCCCATTGGCGCAACTCGAGCTCGACGGTGACGCGCTAGCCGAAGCGTTGATTCATGCCTACCTCGAGCAGCTGCTCGGCGCCGGTCTCGTGCACGCCGACCCGCATCCCGGCAACGTGCTCGTTCTCGATGTCGGGGGGCTCGGTCTCGTCGATGTCGGCATGGTCGTCCGGCTCCCGGACTCCACCCGTAAGCAGCTGGTCAAGCTGCTGCTCGCCATCAGCGAAGGCCGCGGCGAAGACGCTGCGAATGTCGTCGTCGCCATGGGCGAACCACTCGAGGACTTCGACGAACGCCGCTTCATCAGCGACGTCGCAGATGTGGTCGAGCGCAGCTATCGAGCAGTCATGAAAGACATCGACTCGGGTGCAGTGGTCATGGAGGTGACCCGTTCGGCAACTGTCGCCGGATTACGAACGCCACCCACTTTGGCGATCGTCGGGAAGACGTTGCTCGAGCTGGACCATGTCGCGCGCCTTCTGGCTCCGACCTTCCGCCCGATCGACGCGGTGCGATCCCGGTCAGCGCAGATCGTGCAGGCCGGCATGTCTTTCTCGCCCGGCAGCGTGCTCGGCGCCGTCATGGAGGCAAAGGACTTCGCCGAGCAATTGCCGGCGCGGGTCAACCGTGTCATGGACGCCGTCGCGCGAGGCAAGTTCGAATTGCAGGTGAACGCCTTCGACGAGACCGAGATGCTCAAGGGGCTGCACCGGGTCGCAAACAGAGTCGTCACCGGACTTGTTCTCTCTGCACTCATCATCGGCGCGGCCATGTTGATGCAGGTGAACAGCTCCTGGCAGATCTTCGGTTACCCAGGCCTCGCGATGGTCGTCTTCGCCCTGGCCGCGTTGGGCGGCGGCTGGCTGCTCGTGTCCATCGTCGCCTCGGATCGCAGGGTGCGCCGGCGCCGATAGACTCAGGCATCCCGCTCGATCACCGGAGATGCTTGTGAGCAAGCCCGTTGTCCTGATCGCCGACGAGTTGTCGCCGGCGGGCATTGCCGCGCTCGGGGACGACGTCGAGGTCCGGCAGATCGACGGCACGGACCGCTCGGCCCTGTTACCAGCGCTTGCTGACGCTGATGCTGTCATCGTTCGCAGCGCGACCATTATCGACGCCGAGGCGCTCGCGGTTGCAACGAAGTTGAAGGTCATCGCTCGTGCGGGCATTGGGCTGGACAACGTCGATGTCGATGCGGCGACCAAAGCCGGCGTTCTCGTGGTCAACGCGCCGCAGTCGAACATCGTCAGTGCCGCGGAGCACACCGTGGGGCTGCTCTTGGCGTGCGCGCGCAACATCGCTCCAGCGAACGCAGCCCTGAAGAAGGGTGAGTGGAAGCGGTCGAAGTACACCGGAGTCGAGCTCACCGACAAAGTTGTCGGTGTCATCGGTCTTGGACGCATCGGAGTGCTGGTGGCTCAGCGGCTGTCCGCATTCGGCGTTCGCCTGCTCGCCTTCGATCCTTACGTGCAGCCCGCGCGTGCGGCGCAGATCGGAGTCCGCCTCGTTCCGCTTGATGAGCTGCTGCGCGAGAGCGACTTCATCACCATCCACCTGCCCAAGACGCCGGAGACCGTGGGGCTGATCGGCGAACAAGAGCTCGCCACGGTCAAGCCGGGTGTCGTCATCATCAACGCTGCTCGGGGTGGGCTCGTCGACGAGGACGCATTGGTGGTCGCGCTCAAGGACGGCCGCGTCGGTGGCGCCGGGCTGGATGTTTTCTCGAGCGAGCCAATGACCGAAAGCCCGCTGTTCGCGTTCGACAACGTCGTCGTCACGCCGCACCTCGGGGCGTCAACCCACGAGGCACAGGAGAAGGCGGGCACATCCGTCGCGCGCTCGGTGCGGCTCGCGTTGGCGGGTGAGCTCGTCCCCGACGCTGTCAACGTGCAAGGTGGCGCCGTCGACGAGGACGTCCGACCGGCGCTCCCGCTGGCGGAAAAGCTCGGCCGCGTCTTCACCGCGTTGTCGGGCCAACTGGCGAGTCGGCTCGACGTCGAGGTCCGCGGCGAGATCGCGTCACACGACGTCGGGATCATCAAGCTCGCTGCGCTGAAGGGCGTGTTCATCGATGTCGTCGAGGAGCAGGTGTCGTTCGTCAATGCACCGATCTTCGCCGAGGAGCGTGGGCTCGAGGTCCGCCTTACGACAAGTGACGAGAGCCCGGCGTACCGCAACTTGATCTCGCTGCGCGGGACACTCGCATCGGGCGAGCAGGTTGCGGTCTCGGGCACGCTCGCTGGTGTCCGTCAGGTCGAAAAGTTGACCGAGGTCGACGGCTTTGACATTGACATCACGCCCGCGGACCACATGGCATTCCTGCGTTACGAGGACCGACCGGGCGTCGTCGGCACCGTCGGACGGATCCTGGGTGAAGCCGGCGTCAACATCGCAGGCATGCAAGTCAGCCGTCGTGAACAAGGTGGCGACGCCCTCGTGGCGCTCACTGTGGACTCCGCGATTCCGCCGGCGGTGCTCGAGGAGATCGTGCGTTCCATCGGTGCTGATTCGGGTCGCGCGGTCGACCTCGGTTAGGTAGAGCGGCGGTCGACGCCGGTTAGCCCCGCGCCCGGTTGACCGCCGACACGATCGCCTTCAGCGAAGCGGTCACGATGTTGGCGTCGATGCCGACACCCCAGAGGACCTGCCCGTCGATAGCGCATTCGAGATAGGCCGCCGCACGCGCATCGCCGCCGGCCGACAAGGCGTGCTCGACGTAGTCGAGGACGCGTACGTCGTACCCGAGGGTGCTGAGCCCCGCCGTGAACGCCGCGATCGGCCCGTTGCCGGTGCCGTCGATCTCCCGCGGCTCGCCATCGACGGAGATCTCCACCGCAAGTCGGTCGAGCTCGCCTTCGGCCGAGGAGGTGTGGTGCGCGAGCAGGGCGAGTGGAGCGCGGCGCGTGAGGTACTCCGCCTCGAAGATGGTCCACATCGCTTCGGGCAGCACCTCGCCGCCCTCGTCGTCGGTGTGGGCCTGCACGGCGTGGCTGAACTCGATCTGCAACCGGCGCGGCAGGTCGAGCGCGTGCTCGTGCTTCATGATGTAGGCCACGCCGCCCTTGCCGGACTGACTGTTGACCCGGATCACTGCCTCGTAGGTGCGGCCCACGTCCTTGGGGTCGATTGGCAGGTAGGGGACCTCCCATCGGAACTCGTCGACCGGCACGCCGGCCTCGTTGGCGTCGCGCTGCATCGCCTCCAGGCCCTTCTTGATCGCGTCTTGGTGCGAACCCGAGAACGCCGTGTAGACCAGGTCACCGCCATAGGGATGCCGCTCATGGACCGGCAGCTGGTTGCAGTGCTCGACTGCACGGCGGATCTCGTCGATGTCACTGAAGTCGACCTGCGGGTCGATCCCCTGGCTGAACAGGTTCATCCCGAGCGTGACCAGGCACACGTTTCCGGTGCGCTCGCCGTTGCCGAACAGGCAACCCTCGATGCGGTCAGCGCCGGCCATGTAGCCCAGCTCGGCTGCGGCGACGGCAGTGCCGCGGTCGTTGTGCGGGTGCAGTGACAGCACCAGGCCGTCGCGATTGGCGAGGTTGCGGTGCATCCACTCGATCGAGTCCGCGTAGATGTTGGGTGTCGCCATCTCCACGGTTGCGGGCAGGTTGATGACGACCTTGCGATCCGGGGTCGGCTGCCACACCTCGTTGACGGCGTCGCAGACCTCGACTGCGAACTCCAGCTCGGTGCCGGTGTAGGACTCCGGTGAGTACTCGAAGAAGACCTCCTGCTCAGGCATCTCAGCGGCGAGCTTCTGACAGACGCGGGCGCCCTGAACGGCGATGTCGATGATGCCGTCCTTAGGTAGTCCGAATACCACGCGTCGTTGCAGGGTCGAGGTGGAGTTGTACAGGTGGACGATCGACTGTGATGCGCCGCGGATGGACTCGAAGGTGCGCTCGATGAGCTCTTCACGTGCCTGTGTCAGCACCTGGATTACGACGTCGTCGGGGATGAGGTCCTCTTCGACAAGGGAGCGGATGAAGTCGAAGTCGGTCTGGCTCGCCGCCGGGAAGCCGACCTCGATCTCTTTGTAACCCAGTCGAACGAGCAGATCGAACATCCGTCGCTTGCGTTCGGCGTTCATCGGATCGATCAACGCCTGGTTGCCATCGCGGAGGTCGACCGCGCACCAACGCGGTGCCTTCGTGATCACCGCGTCGGGCCAGGTGCGGTCATCGAGGTCGATGGGGGCGAACGCGTGATAGCGCCCGATCGGCATCGACGAGGGTTGTTGGGCGTTACGGCTGTTGTAGTCGTTCACGGGGAGGGTCTCCTCGGCGGAAGCGGGAGCCGGCACGCCTGAACCCGCGACGAGGGACCGGCCTTAGAAGGCCCCGCCGCGGCAGCTAAGCAGGAGGCTGCCTGAACGCATGAATTCACGGTAGCAGCCCGCTGACCGCAGCTGCCTGATTTCGCCCGGTCGGAGACGTCAAAAGGGCGGACCGCCCCCCCGGCGGCCCGCCCTTGGTGGTTCTAACGAGGCGCCGCCGCCCGGGTTGCGGGTGCGCGTGAGCGGATCTGACACGCAGCAGGTGAGATGCCTGCGCCGGCAGCGGCCCCAACTCCGTAATCTGCCGTCATGGTTCGCGAGATCAGGCTGGCGGTCATCCCCGGCGATGGCATCGGCCCGGAGGTCGTCGCTGAAGGGCTGCGCGTGCTCGAGGCGGTGCTGCCGTCCCAGGACGTGAAGGTCGCGACCACGGAGTACGACCTCGGCGCGCGGCGTTGGCACGCCACCCGGGAGACCCTGCCCGACCCCGTGCTCGACGAGATCGCCGAACACGACGCGATTCTGCTCGGCGCGGTAGGGGATCCCTCGGTGCCGAGTGGGGTGCTCGAGCGAGGCCTGCTGCTGAAGCTGCGTTTCGCGCTCGACCATCACGTGAACCTGCGCCCGGTGAAGCTCTACCCGGGAGTGACGACCCCGCTGGCGGGGGTGGGACCCGATGACATCGACATGGTGGTTGTTCGTGAAGGGACCGAGGGGCCGTACGCCGGAAGCGGCGGCGTACTGCGTGGCGGGACACCACACGAGATCGCGACGGAAGAGAGCATCAACACGGCCTACGGGGTCGAGCGCGTCGTCAGGGATGCGCTGCAGCGGGCGGAGAGTCGCCCTCGCAAGAAGCTGACCGTCGTACACAAAACCAACGTGCTCGTTCATGCCGGGTCGTTGTGGCTGCGCACCGTTGACGCGGTCAAGCGGGAGTTCACCGGCGTGGACGTGGACTACGTGCACGTGGACGCGGCAGCGATGTACTTCGTCACCGACCCGGGACGATTCGACGTTGTTGTGACGGACAACCTGTTCGGCGACATTCTCACCGACCTCGGTGCCGCGATTGCCGGCGGAATCGGCCTGGCGGCCAGCGGTAACCTCGACGTCTCGGGCACGAACCCGTCGATGTTCGAGCCGGTCCACGGCAGTGCACCCGACATCGCAGGTCAGGGAAAAGCCGACCCGACGGCGACGGTTCTGTCGGTCGCGATGTTGCTCGACCACCTCGGGTTCGAGGACGAAGCCCAGCGAGTGGAAGCCGCTGTCGCGGCTGATCTTGCTATCCGCTCAGGCGAGCGCTCCACCCGCGAGATCGGCGAAGCGCTGGCCGCGGCCCTCAGCTGACCAGCGTCCAAGTCAGTTGGGACAGTGCTCCCGGATTGCCCACTTGCTCGGAAACGACACGACGATGTTCTGGCGGCCATTTGCGTAGTCATTGACCATGACGTATGACCATTCCACGTCCCGCTCCGGCGGTGGTCCGCCGTTCGCTATGTAGTCCAAGGTAAGCCGGTAGCGGTCGTTCGACTGAACCTTGAGGTTGCTCATGGTGGGGGTCCAGGACTCACTGCCGACGAGGTCGACCTCCGCTATGAATCGAAACGCGCCCGACGAGTCGTACTTGTGACAGCTGACGAAGTGACTCCAAGTGACCTTCGGCGGCACGAAGCGCGGGGCACCTGGCCGTGGCGCTGGTCTGCTGGGGCTGGGACGGGTGCTTGGCGTTTTAGCGGTGGTTGACGTTCGTGTCGAACGAGCCGTTGAGCTTGGACTCGGGCGAGGACGCGTGCTTGCCTGCGTCGGTGTGCTAGTTCGCGTAGCCGTTCCCGACTCCGTCGTGGCCGGGGATGGTGCCGCCACCTTTCGGTCCTCCGCACCATGGCAAGCGGACAACAACAGCAAGACGACGAACAGCAGGAGTACGCGGCGCATGACCCCCCCGGGCGAAAGTCGGTCCGTCGTGCGTCTAGGGCTTCGCTGCCCAGGTCACGATGTCCTTCTCAGCTGACCTCGGCGCTCGCAGGACGGCGCACGACGAGCTCGTCGAGCAAGTGTTGAGTGGTCACTGCGACCTGCTCAACCGCGCGGTCGAAGGCCTCCGCGTTCACGCGGGCGGGTGCACGCATTCCGGCGACCTTGCGGACGTATTGCAACGCGGCGGCGCGGACCTCGTCGTCGGTCACGGCCTCGACGTAGGGCGGGCGCAGTGTCTTGATGCTTCGGCACATGGCTCCAGCGTCTCACGCAAAAGGCGGGCCAGCACACGGGCAGCCTCTGCGATACTCGGGAGGTCGGCGGTGAGCCCGCCGGGGGAGCGATGTCGCTCGGAGAAGGGAAGCCGCATGCCCATCACGCCGACCAACAAGATCTGGATGGACGGCGAGCTCGTCGACTGGGACGACGCCAAGGTCCACATCCTCAACCCGACGCTGCACTACGGCTGGGGTGTTTTCGAGGGTATCCGGGCGTACGCCACCGATCGCGGGCCAGCGGTGTTCCGGCTGACCGAGCACATCGAGCGGCTCTACCGGTCGGCGCACATCTACTTCATGGAGCCCGAGTTCACCGCCGAGCAGATGATCGAGGCGACCAAGCTCACGGTTCGCGTCAACGAGGTCGAGTCGTGTTATATCCGGCCGATCTTCTACCTCGGGTACGGCGAGATGGGTCTCAACCCTTTGCCGTCGAAGACCAAGGCTTCCATCTCGTGCTGGCCGTGGGGCGCCTACCTGGGTGACGAAGCCGCCGAACGCGGCGTGCGAGCGGCTGTCTCGTCGTGGGAGCGCATCGGCAACAACACGATCCCGCCGGCTGGTAAGGCGACGGGGCAGTACATCAACTCGTCGTTGGCCAAGGTCGGAGCCCTGAAGGCCGGCTATGACGAAGCCATCCTGCTCACGCCCGAGGGCATGGTGTCCGAAGGCTCCGGCGAGAACGTCTTCGTCATCTACGGCAAACGACTCGTCACGCCGCCGCTCGTCGATGGCGCGCTCGCTGGGCTGACCCGTGACGCGGTCATGACGATCGCTCGTGACGAGGGTTACGAGGTCGTCGAGCAGTCGCTCAACCGGGCCGACCTCTACCTCGCAGACGAGGCGTTCTTCACCGGGACCGCGGCCGAGTTGGTGCCGCTCGTCGAGGTCGACGACCGCCAGGTGGGCGAGGGCAAGCCGGGTCCGGTGACCAGGCACCTGCTCGACCTGTTCCGCAAGGTCGTGAGCGGGCAGCTCGACCGTTACAAGGACTGGAACGAGTACGTCCGCGAGTAGTGGTCTCGGCTTGGTCACTGCCCGTGACGTTCTCAAATCGTTAGTCGCCCGGTACGCCAAATTGCTGGCGTGCCGGTGCTCCGATTGACGAGCATGCTCGCGTGTCCAGACCTCGCCGCCGCCGCTCATGGCCGCCGCCCGGGGTCAACCCGTGGCGCACCTCGCCGGACTACCTCGCTTTCGCCGCCGCCCAACTGGAGCTAGAACGTCGGGCCGCGCGGGTGCGCTCCATCCTGCTCGACGTGGCGGAGAGCTCGCGACGTAACTGGCACGGGCCGGTCGACCTTCGAGCCGCAACGCTGGTGCGGCTCGAGGCCTACGTAGTGGCCTGCTATGCCGTGTCTGAGCGGTTCACCGGCGAGGACTGCACCGTGCTGCGGCTGACCGGAATCCTGCCGAGAGAGTTCTTCGACGACGTGGAGAGGGAAGTGCGCGCGGGCTATCGAGCTCAGCGCAACCGCCTCAGCGCCAGGCAAACACGGGTTGCTCCAGGTGCGCCACGCGCGTCGTACGCCGGTGCAGCGCCAGTTCAGCAAACTGATACAGCACCGCACCTGTCGGCGCGTGGATCAGATGGTCGAGCAGCGGCAGCTGGATGACGGGCGCATCTGACTCCGGGATCCGTAGGAACCGCGGCTGCACGTCGAGGTCTGACACCGGTACGACGTAGACCTCTTGCACTTCTGTGCTGGGCGGCTCGATCGGCGTCGCGAGCTCGCCACCCCAGAGCACGACCGGCGTGATCAGAAACCCGGACCGGGTCGGATAGTCGTCGAGCATGGCGAGGACGGCCGAGGGGGCTACCTCGAGCCCAAGCTCTTCGTGCAGTTCGCGGCAGGCCGCGTCCACGGTGGATTCGCCGTCGTCGAGACGACCACCGGGCAATGCCCACTGACCCGCGTGCGCGCGCATCGCGGACCCGCGTCGGGTCAGCAGGAAGCACGTCCGATCGGCCTCATCCGTGACGAGCGCGATGGCGACAGCGGCCCGCCGCAGGTCAGGGCGATCCAGCTCCGTGCGTTCGAAGCTCGCCAGTGCGTCGGCGAGCTGCCCGTCTACCAGTGCACACCGCGCATGATGTGCGCGAGCGCAACGGCTTCGCCCGAGACTTGTTCTTGCTTCTCTTCGGCCGCGTCCTTGCCCTTGCCGTCGCCCTTCGCGGCCGAGGAGTCGGGGAACACCTTGTAAGCCATGTGCAACACCTGGTCGACGGCCTTCGGCGCGAGTGCGTACATGACCTCGCCAAAAGTGCCGAGCCGGGTGCCGACGTGCTTGGGCTTCGAGCGCAGCGCCTCGGTGACCATGTCGGCGGCCTCATCCGGCGTGATCGTCGGGAACGAGTCGTAGATCTTCGTCGGCGCAATCATCGGCGTACGAACCAGCGGCATATGGATCGTCGTGAACGTCACGTTCCGGCCCAGCGTCTCCGTTGCGACGATGCGCGTGAACGCATCGAGCGCGGCCTTGCTGGCGACGTACGCCGAGAACCGCGGCGGGTTCGTTTGCACTCCGATGGACGAGACGTTGACCACGTGACCGGAACCGCGATCGGTCATGTGCGGGAGCAGGCCGAGAATCAGCTTTATGGTGCCGAAGTAGTTGAGCTGCATTGTGCGTTCGAAGTCGTGGAACCGGTCATATGACAGCGCAACTGAGCGGCGGATCGAGCGGCCAGCGTTGTTGACGAGGAAGTCGATCGCGGGATGGTCGCCCAGCAGCCGTTCGACGAGGCCACCGATGGCATCCAGGTCGGTGAGGTCGGTGGGATAGACGTACGCCGCACCGCCGAGGTCCTCGATCTCGCGCTTGAGTTCGTCGAGCTTCTCGATCCCGCGGGCGACGAGGAGCGGTACGCCACCCGCTGCGGCGACCTTCAGCGCGACCTCACGACCGATGCCGGATGAGGCGCCGGTGATGACGACGGTCTTCCCGCGCAGTGCAGCACTGAGTGACCGATCCTTGAACAAGTCGGGGTCGAGGTTGCGCTCCCAGTAGTCCCAGAGGCGGTCGGCATAGTCGTCGAGGTCAGGGACCTCGATCCCGCTCCCCTTCAGCGCACGCTCGGTGTCACGGGTGTCGAACTGCGGCACCAACGCGATGTGCTTGATCACCTCTTCGGGGATGCCGAGGTCAGCGAGGAATCCCTTCCGGATGTCCTTGAGCGCTGGCAGCTGCATCACCATGGAGATGACGCCCTTGGGCAACGCATCCGTCAGCTTCTTGTCGATGCGCATCTGCAGCTGCGGCGCATGGGCAGCGCGGGCGAACGCGTTGATGATGTCGCCGGACCGTTGCGACTGTGGGTTGGTCAGGTGGAATGCCTGACCGTCGAGGTCGTCTTGATGCGCGATGTGATCGAGCGCGGCCGCGACGTAGTCGACGGGGACGATGTTGGACCAACCCATCTCCGGGCCGATGAGGGGCACCCACTCCGGCAGGTAGTGACGGGCACGTTGGATTGCCTTGAAGAAGTAGTACGGCCCGTCGATCTTGTCCATCTCGCCGGTCTGTGAATGGCCCACGACGACGGCGGGTCGGTAGACGCGCCAGGGCACGGTGGCTCGCTCGCGCACCAGGCGTTCGGAT
This sequence comes from Frankiales bacterium, assembly GCA_033851265.1. GTDB lineage: Bacteria > Actinomycetota > Actinomycetes > JAWWOW01 > JAWWOW01 > JAWWOW01. The sequence goes on along the minus strand of JAWWOW010000011.1, from coordinate 111,899 downwards.
TCAAACTTGGTCCGGTGGTACGGCGAGGGCAGGCGCTGCCCTTCGTCGAACATGTCCTCGCGGAACAGGCCTTTGTACTCCCCGGCGGCCGCGATTGACGACACGTGGTGGAGGTGGCCGACCTCCAGCGCGTTCGCCAGATCGATCGCGTGCCGCGTGCCCTCGACGTTCAGCACCCGATTGCGTTCTTCGTCGGCGGTCATGTCGTAGATCGCCGCGAGGTGGAAGAAGTGGGAGACCTTCCCGTGCAGCTTCTTGATGTCCGCCTCGGTGAGACCGAGGTTCGGTTTGGCCAGATCACCCACGACGGGATGGACTCGGTCCTGCGCGCCCCAGCCCTCGATCAGCTCCTCGAGGCGTTGGCGTGACGTCTCCCGGACAAGGAGGTGGATCTCCTCGTCGCGAGCGAGTAGCAACTCCACGAGATGGCGCCCGATGAAGCCGGTCGCCCCAGTGAGGAAGTAGGCCATTTTTTCCCTTTCGGCGCCGCGGTGGTGCTGGGCAGCGCCAAAACTACTCATGTTGCCCCGATGCCGGGACGGCGCGTTGACAAACGCCGGGGTCGCCTGCGACCGTCGATGTGTGCAGAAGGAGATCATCATCGGATAGGCGCGCGGCTGCTCCCGTCAGGGAAGCCAAGCGCCCACCCCTCCGTGCCGCCGGCACGAGGGGTTTTTTGTTGGAGTGAGGATGAACGACGAATTCCACGTCTACGACACGACGCTGCGTGACGGTGCGCAACGCGAGGGCCTGTCGCTGTCGGTTGCCGACAAGCTGCAGATCTCGCGCCACCTCGACGACCTCGGCGTGGGTTTCATCGAGGGCGGCTGGCCGGGCGCCAACCCGAAGGACACCGAGTTCTTCCAGCGGGCGCAGACCGAGCTCAACCTGCAGACCGCGCAGCTGACGGCGTTCGGGGCGACGCGCAGGCCTGGCGCCATCGCAGCGGACGACGCGCTCGTGGGTGCGCTGCGTGATTCGGGCGCGCCCATCGTTTGCCTCGTCGCGAAGTCGCACGTCGACCACGTCGAGCGCGCGTTACGGACCACGGTCGAGGAGAACCTCGCCATGCTGCGCGACACGATCGAGCATCTGCGCGCGGAAGGTCAGCGAGTCTTCGTCGACGCGGAGCATTTCTTCGACGGCTACGCCGCCGACCCGGCGTACGCAGTAGAGATGGTGCGTACGGCGGCCCAGGCCGGCGCGGACGTCGTGGTCTTGTGTGACACGAACGGCGGCATGCTGCCTGCGCACTTGGCGGACGTCGTACGCGAGGTGTTGGGCGCGTCCGGGGCACGCCTCGGGATCCACTGCCACAACGACGCGGCTTGCGCGGTCGCCAACACGCTTGCGGCGGTCGACGCAGGCGTGACGCATGTGCAGGGGACGGCGAACGGCTACGGCGAGCGGTGCGGAAATGCGGACCTGTTCTCCGTCGTCGCCAACCTAGAGCTGAAGCTGGGTCGGACGGTGCTGCCGTCGGGGCGACTGGCGGAACTCGGCCGGGTGGCCCATGCGGTTGCCGAGGTTGCGAACATCAATCCAGACGCGCATCAGTCCTACGTCGGCACGAGTGCATTCGCGCACAAGGCCGGCCTGCATGCGTCCGGTGTGCGCATCGACCCGGACCTGTACCAGCACATCGACCCGTCGGCAGTCGGCAACGACATGCGCACGTTGGTGAGTGAGATGGCCGGCCGCGCGAGTATCGAACTAAAGGGTCGCGAGCTCGGTCTCGACATGGGAACCGGGAACGGCGACGTGTTCGGCAGAGTCGTCGACCGGGTCAAGGAGCTCGAGGCGCGCGGGTTCACGTTCGAGGCTGCGGATGCATCGTTCGAACTGCTGCTCCGCGAGGAGACGCAGGGGGAGAAGCGACGGTATTTCGAGGTGGAGTCGTGGCGCGTCATCGTCGAGCAGCGTGCCGACGGCACACACAGTTGTGAGGCGACGGTGAAGTTGCACGCCAAGGACGAGCGCATCGTCACGACGGGTGAGGGCAACGGTCCGGTCAACGCACTCGACAACGCGCTACGACGGGCCCTCGAGCAGCTGTATCCGGATCTCGCGACGCTCGAGCTGGTCGACTACAAGGTGCGAATTCTCGAGGGAGCGCACGGCACTGACGCCGTCACTCGCGTCCTTGTGGAGACGAGCGACGGAGAGACTGAATGGTCAACCGTGGGGGTGCACGAGAACGTGATCGCGGCCTCGTGGCAGGCGCTGGATGACGCCGTTACCTACGGCTTGATGCGGCACGAGGATCGTTCTGCAGCCAGTCGTGAGGGAAGCTAGTCGTCGCGCTCTTCCCACCATTGGCACCACCAGTCGTTGTCGACGAGGACGCGGACCTTCGGCTGCCAGCAGTACGCCAGCTCGGCGTCCGAGTCGAGGTAGTACAAGCAGTTCTTGCAGTGCTCTTCGCCGTACGGATGTCCCTTGAGGTTCGCGTCCTCGACGAGGTGTTGCAGCTTCATCGCGTTCTCTTCGTCGATGGGCTGCGGCTCCGGCGTTGCTAGGCCGGTGTCCCCGCTTGCGTCGCTCACGTCGTCGACTCCTCGTACTTCGTGTAGGGGTTTGGTCGAGCGCGGTCGACCGTACCGATACCCCTTGACTGTGGAGGTAGCCCGATCTCACTCCCGGCGTGGCGTCTTGGTAGTGGGGCACAGCGCGGTGATCATCTGGCAACAGCCGTCTCAACGGGGAGAGGTATGCCATGACCACCCAAGTCACCGCCGTCGACAGTGGCGCTAGCAAGATCGGCCCGATCGCCGGGATCGTTTTCGTGATCCTGTTCGTCTTGTCGTTCTTCCTGTACCACACGCCGGACAGCAAGGCGTCTGATGCGAAGTGGCTGTCATGGTGGCAGGACAGCGGGCATCGGCATCAGGCGTTCATCGCTTCACTGGCCATGGCCTTGGCCGCCGTCGCTTTCCTCTGGCTCGCAGGGGCGCTGCGACGTCGTCTTGGAGCCGCCCTTGGCGCCGACGCGTCGTATGGAGGTGGCGTGGCTGTTGGGGTGATCTGCCTCATCGCTGCCGTTGGCGCCGGTTCTGTGGCTGTCGCACACGATCTTGCCGACGTGCCGATCCCCAAGGACGTTGACCTCCTTCGCTATGCCGATGGCGGCTACTACGGGTTCATCTTTTTGGCTTTGCCCTTCGCCGCTGCGGCCTTCCTCATTCCGTTGTTCAGTGCGCTCGGCCGGTCTGGCGTCCTACCCGCTTGGCTGCGCGTGGCGGCTCTTGTCGTCGGGATCATCTGCCTGAGCGGCCCATTCCTGTTCATCGTCCCCATCGTTCTTTTCCTGTTGTGGGTGCTCATCGCGAGCATCGCGTTGCTGATGAGGGATGGCGCCACACCAGCGAACGGATAGCTCCCTCGTAGGCTGGCGGTCCATGCGGATCGCCAGGTTTATCGGTGCTGGTCAGGAACCGGCGTACGGCGTTGTCGAAGGCGACCCGGACACCGGTGACGCGACCATTGCCGTCATCGACGGTCATCCGGTCGGGCAGTTCACGTTGACCGGGCAACAGGTGCGGCTCGTGGACGTCAGGCTGCTTGCCCCGATCATCCCTACCAAGATCATCGGGGTGGGCAAGAACTACGCGGACCACGCACGCGAGATGGGTGGCGAAGCACCGGAGCAGCCGCTGATCTTTCTCAAGCCGTCGACCGCAGTGATCGGCCCGGGCGACCCCATCGCGCGCCCAGGGTCGGTGGGGCGCGTGGACCACGAGGGCGAGCTCGCTGTCGTCATCGGCAAGGTCTGCCGTGACGTGACACCGGAACTCGCCTATGAGGTCGTGCTCGGCTACACCTGCGGCAACGACGTCACGGCACGGGATCAGCAGAAGGCCGACGGTCAGTGGACGCGGGCCAAGGGCTACGACACCTTCTGTCCGATCGGGCCGTGGATCGAGACGGACGTCGACCCGCGAGACTTGGCTGTGACGACAACGGTCAATGGTGACGTCCGGCAGTCCGGGCGCACGTCGCAGTTCGTGCACTCGATCCCCGACGTGATCGCGTACATCACGGCATGTATGACGCTGTTGCCGGGCGATGTGATCCTGACCGGAACCCCGGCAGGGGTCGGTCCGCTCGAGGTGGGCGACGAGGTGTCGGTGGCTATTGACGGCGTCGGCACACTGACCAACGTGGTGCGGGCTCGTGCCTGACGCGTCCGGCCCGGTCCGGTTGCGCGTTGCACCGTCACCGACGGGTGACCCGCATGTGGGCACGGCGTACATGTCGTTGTTCAACCTGGCGTTCGTGCGGCAGCAGGGCGGGGCGTTCGTGTTGCGCATCGAGGACACCGACCGGGCGCGCTACGTCGAGGACAGTGAGCAACAGGTCTACGACATGCTCCGCTGGCTCGGCCTCGACTGGGACGAAGGACCGGATCGCGGCGGGCCGTATGCGCCGTACCGCCAGTCCGAGCGACTTGACACGTACCGTCCCGTGGCGGAGCGGCTGCTCGCCGAGGGCCGGGCCTACTACTGCTGGTGTACGCCGGAGCGCCTGGCCGAGATGCGCACGGCGCAACAGAAGGCGAAGCAGCCAACGGGATATGACCGGCTCTGCTACGGCAAGACCCGTGAGGAGCGTGCCGCTCTGTCCAACGATGGCGGGCCAGGGTTCAGTGAAACACCGGTCGTGCGGATGCTGATCCCGGCTGACCCGCCGCTGGTGTTCACCGACGTGATCCGCGGTGAGCTGAACGCGCCGGTGCCCGACGACCAAGTGATCCTGAAGGCGGATGGTTTTCCGACGTACCACCTTGCAGTGGTCGTCGATGACCACGAGATGGGGATCACGCACGTGGTTCGGGGGGAGGAGTGGATCAGCTCGACGCCGAAGCACCTGCTGCTCTATGACTGGCTCGGGTGGGAGCGGCCGGCGTTCGCGCACATGCCGTTGCTGCGCAACACAGACAAGTCGAAGATCTCCAAGCGCAAAAATCCTGCGGCGCGGCTCACGTGGTTCCGGGAGCAGGGGTTTCTGCCCGAGGCACTGGTCAACTTCCTGGCATTGATGGGCTACTCGCTGCCGGACAACCGTGAGGTGTTCACGTTCGGGGAGATGGTCGAGAGCTTCGACTGGGGGCGGGTCAACACGGTCGGGCCGGTGTTCGACCTGGACAAGCTGCACTGGCTCAACGGTCACTACATCCGAGAGCTTGCTGTCGACGACCTCGCGGCGCGGATCCTGCCGTATCTCGTCGCTGCCGGCGTGGTCTCCGATCCTCCGAGCGATGCGGATGTTGAGGTCGTGCGCCGCGCAACGCCGCTGATCCAAGAGCGCATCGCTCTGCTGTCGGAGGCTGTCGGTTATCTGGGGTTTCTGTTCGGCGACTCCGTCGAGATCGATCCCGACGCTGCAGCAAAGCAACTGGGTGCGGATCAGCAGCCGACGGTTGCGGCGGCACGTGATGCGCTGACGAAGCTCGACGACTGGTCTGCCGTGTCGATCGAGGCTGCGTTGCGGGCGGCTCTCGTTGACGGGCTGGGTCTGAAGCCGAAGAACGCGTTCGGACCGGTGCGCGTTGCGGTCACCGGAAGCGCGATCTCACCGCCGTTGTTCGAGTCGTTGGAGTTGCTCGGACGGGAGCGCTCATTGGCTCGGCTGGAGGCGGCGCTGCGGTAAACTCGGGCATCGTCCATACAGTGGGGTATGGGGTAATTGGCAGCCCGGCTGATTCTGGTTCAGCTAGTCTAGGTTCGAGTCCTGGTACCCCAGCGAGGCCGGCCCTCAGCCGGCTTCTTGTACGAAAGCACGTTCAAGGCGCCGTCGTCTAGCGGCCTAGGACGCCGCCCTCTCAAGGCGGTAGCGGGGGTTCAAATCCCCTCGGCGCTACAAGGGCTAACTAGAGAGGGCCTGCGGGTGCGGGCTCTCCTTTTGATCGCTCAGAGCAGCAGATTCTCGGCTAAGAGATGCGGCGCATACTGACGCAGGAACTCGAGTGCCCAAGTCAACTTGTCATCGACCCGGGCACCCGATGGCTGCCAGCGACTCCAAAGCTCCAAGTTGCGCTCGCGGTTATCGAGGCGCTGACCATTCTTGTGATGTACAGCCTCGTCCTCTCGCAGTGGCCTTCCCAACATCTGTGCCATGACGAGACGGTGTTCGGCCACCGGCGTTTCTCCGCGTGTTAGATGCCTGAGTTCGCGTGGCACCGGCACGATCTTGTAGCCGTGATTCACGTAGCCCTTCCCAGTGACCCTGCGAACGGGTTTGTCTGTCTGGGGATGCCCATGTTGCAGGTACCGGCGATAATGCACCTTGCAAAGTTGCCTGGCATAGCCAAGGCCGTCACAGTCACCAACGCTGCAGACGATGTTCACTCGGCGACCGATGGGGCGGTCGGCTCGGATGTCCCCATTGCGTTGCAGGCGTAAGTAGTGGGCGTGGCACCACTCGCGTTCCGTGGCCGGCCGTCCGCAGCCGGCGACACTGCATGTTTCTCCGGTCGACTTCGGTTTCGTTGCAATCGTGACCACCTCCTGTGATGGGGATTGACTCGATGGTGAGGAGGAGGGCCGACATTTCGGGCGGTCGATGTCACTGTGTGTGGATGGTCATACCGGGCTATTGCTGCGGTCGGCGTACCGGCGGACGGTGGGGGCTCGCCACATAACGAGGAGGCAACGATGCCGACTGCTCAGGAAAACGTGGAAACCATCCGTCGCGGTTTCGAGGCGTTCAACAAAGGCGACGCGGAGACGCTGACAGAGATCATCGCGACGGATTGCGTCCAACACGTGGGCGGCAACAACCGGTTCAGCGGCGATCACAAGGGCCGCGACAACATGCTCACGATGTATGGCGAGATGGGCTCGCTCACCGACGGCACGATGCAGGCCGTTCTCGGCGACGTCTATGCGACCGAGCACGGAGTGGTCGCGCTCTACACCGCGACGGCGATGCGCAACGGGAAGTCGCTCAACGAGAAGATGGCGTTGGTCTTCCAGCTCGTCGATGGCAAGGCCGTCGATCTCGACGACGTGCCGCTGAACGGCAAGGTCAACGACGCGTTCTGGGCCTGACGCCCCGAACGTCTAGCGAACAGCCCGCAGCCCGCGCGCCTCGCGCAAGTCCGGGTGCACCCATTCGCGACCGGCGCGGCGGGCTAGTTCGCGCGCGCAGCACTCGACGCAGTCGCACCGACCGGACAGGGCGAGCAGCAGCCGAATCGGGACCACGGGTCCGTGCTCCAGCTCGTTCTCGGGGGTGTCGCTGACGAGACGAAGCCGTTGCTTGTCCATGCCCAAATAGTCGACCCCTGCCCGAACTGTGCACATCGTCCGACGTGACCGTTTTGGACTGGTTAGTTGGGACTACTCGCGCCCGGACAGCGCTCGACCCAACGCATCTGCGGCGGCCATGACGGCGGGGGCGTGGAGGCGCCCCGGCGTACGAGACAGGCGCCCGATCGGTCCTGACACCGAGATCGCGGCGATAACCGACCCATCGCGCGCCCGCACGGGCGCCGATACCGAGGCGACGCCGTCCTCCCGTTCGGCCACGCTGGCCGCCCAGCCGCGGCGGCGTACCTGCGCCAATGCGGTCGCCGGGAAAACCGCCTGCTCGATGACGCGCTCGGCGTCGTCCGGGTCTGCATAGGCCAGCAGCACTTGCGCCGCCGATCCGGCCGTCATCGGCAGGATCGAGCCGACGGGGACCGTGTCGCGCAGCCCGCTCTCCCGTTCCGAGGCGGCGACACAGATGCGCACATCTCCGCGCCGCCGATAGAGCTGCGCGGACTCGCCCGTCCCATCCCGAAGCCGCGACAACACCGGGCCGGCCGCCGCCAGCAACCGATCCGCGCCGCTGGCCGAGGCGAAGTCTCCGATGCGCGGGCCGAGGACGAAGCGGCCTTGCCCGTCCCGACCGACCAACCCGTGGAATTCCAGCGCAGCCGCCAGCCGGTGCGCGGTCGGTCGCGCCAGCTGGGATCGCTCGACGAGTTGCGCGAGCGACGCCGGCCCCCGCTCGAGTGCCATCAGCACCGCCACGGCCTTGTCGAGGACTCCGACACCGCTCGATTTGTCCACGACCCGATATTGCTGTCTCAGATGCCGAGATGCAAGTCGAAGCGCGGTGGTGGTCGGTGCGCACTATTGACCACCGCGCAGTTTGCACAGCCGAGGAGCAGCCATGGGACGCACGCTCGCCGAGAAGGTGTGGGACGCCCACGTTGTCAGCCGGGTCGACGGCGAACCCGACCTGCTCTACATCGACCTGCACCTCGTTCACGAGGTCACCAGCCCGCAGGCCTTCGACGGCCTGCGCCTCGCCGGTCGGCCGGTACGCCGGCCTGAGCTCACCTTGGCCACCGAGGATCACAACGTCCCGACCGACACCGTGACGATCAACGACCCCATCTCGCGGGAGCAAGTCGAGACGCTGCGCAAGAACTGCGCAGAGTTCGGGGTCCGCCTGCTCCCCATGGGCGACGCCGGCCAGGGCATCGTGCACGTCATCGGCCCACAGCTCGGCATGACCCAGCCCGGCCTGACCATCGTCTGCGGTGACTCGCACACGAGCACGCACGGTGCCTTCGGCGCACTCGCGTTCGGGATCGGCACCAGCGAGGTCGAGCACGTCCTGGCGACGCAGACACTCGCCTTGGCCCGACCAAAGACGATGGCCGTCAACGTTTCCGGTGACCTGCCGCCCGGCGTGACCGCCAAGGACCTCGTTCTCGCCTTGATCACACAGATCGGGACCGGCGGTGGACAGGGTCACGTCGTCGAGTACCGCGGACCGGCGATCGAGAACCTCTCGATGGAGGGCCGGATGACGATCTGCAACATGTCCATCGAGGCAGGTGCGCGCGCCGGCATGATCGCGCCTGACGAGACGACGTTCGCCTACCTCGAGGGCCGGCCGCATGCGCCGAGCGGTGGAGAGTGGGACGCCGCAGTCGACTACTGGCGCACGCTGCGCACCGACGACGACGCGACGTTCGACCGTGAAGTGACCATCGATGCGACCGCGCTGACGCCGTTCGTGACGTGGGGCACCAACCCGGGCCAGGGCGCCCCACTGGATTCAGTGGTACCGGATCCAGAGTCCTTCCCCGATCCCGAAGAGCGCGGCTCGGCCGCGCGCGCCCTCGACTACATGGCACTCGAACCCGGTACGCCGCTGCGCGACGTCGCGGTCGACGTCGTATTCGTCGGCTCGTGCACAAATGGACGCATCGAGGACCTGCGGGCAGTCGCGGAAATCCTCGACGGTCGCAGTGTTGCCGACGGCGTGCGCATGCTCGTCGTACCCGGGTCGATGGCGGTTCGGCAACAAGCTGAGGTGGAGGGTCTCGACGCGATCTTCCGCAACGCCGGTGCCGAGTGGCGCAGCGCAGGGTGCTCAATGTGCTTGGGGATGAACCCGGACATCCTGGCGCCCGGTGAACGCGCCGCGTCGACGTCGAACCGCAACTTCGAGGGGCGGCAAGGACCCGGCGGCAGAACCCACCTCGTCTCGCCGCCGGTGGCCGCGGCGACGGCGGTTGTCGGTCGTCTTGCAGCACCCGCCGACTTGGACAGGAAGTAGGCACGCCGATGGAACCGTTCACCGTTCATCGCGGTCGGGCCGTGCCGCTGCGCCGCAGCAACGTCGATACCGACCAGATCATCCCCAGCGACTACCTCAAGCGCGTCACCCGCACTGGTTTCGCAGACGGGTTGTTCGCTGCTTGGCGTGGGACGCCGGGATTCGTCCTGGATGACCCCGCGTACGACGGTGCCACCGTGCTCCTGACCGGGCCCGACTTCGGCACCGGTTCGTCGCGCGAGCACGCGGTCTGGGCACTGCAGGAGGCGGGTTTCCGGGCGGTCCTCTCGTCGCGGTTCGCGGACATTTTTCGGAGCAACGCGCTGAAGAACGGTCTCCTACCGGTTGTGCTGCCGGCTGAGCGCGTCGAGTCGTTGATGGCCGCAGTGGAGGCCGATCCGGCGGTTGAGGTGGTCGTCGACCTCACCGAGCGCCATGTGCGCTGCGGATCCTTGACGGTGGCCTTCGACATCGATGAACACACGCGCTGGCGGCTGCTGGAAGGTCTCGATGACATCGCATTGACATTGCGTCACAGCGACGACATCACCACTTTCGAGGCCACCAGACCGGCCTGGTTTCCACGCGCGCAGGCCGCCAGCTGACGATCTGCAGCTGACCTGCAGGTACGGATGGCCTGAAATTCCTAGGAAAACATGGCCAAAGTTGTTGTCGTACGCCGCGTGTGCCCTTACCGTTGCGCGCTGCAGCCATATAAACAACGTCGATTGGCCAGTCAGGCCAGACACGATGGCGGCGAGACACAACTACGGAGGACGCAAGTGAACAAAGCGGAGCTCATCGACGCCATCGCCGACCGGTTGGGAGCGGACAAGCGTGCCGCGTCCGACGCTGTCGATGCTGTCGTCGACACCATCACTCGTGCGGTAGCCGCGGGCGAGAAGGTCGCCATCACCGGATTCGGCGTTTTTGAACGCTCGATCCGCAAGGCACGCACCGCGCGCAACCCGCGCACCGGGGCTCTCGTCCAGCTGAAGAAGACCGCCGTGCCGAAGTTCCGCGCCGGCGGGACGTTCAAGGAGGTTGTCTCCGGGGCGAAGAAGCTCGCGAAGGCGTCCCCGCTGGGCAGCTCGAGGCCTGCGGCAAAGCGGCCCGCAGCCAAGTCGACCGCAAAGAAGGCACCGGCAAAGAAGTCGGCAGCCAAGAAGTCGACGGCCAAGAAGGCACCCGCGAAGCGGGCGCCAGCCAAAAAGACCGGTGCCAAGAAGACCGCCAAGAAGGCGACTCGCCGCTAGCAGGCTTGCTACGCCGCTGTTGGTTGCGGCCGGGTCCGGGGACAGCTCCCGGATCCGGCCGTACCTCATTCCCCCGGCAGGGGGAAGGTCGCCAACGTCACCGCGGTGACCTGAGGCTCGCTTGATGTCCCGCCAGGGGCGACGGCGATGCGGACCCGTTGCCCGGAACGCAGGAGCCGTAAGCCCCCGCGGTCGAACGCGCGACCGTCGAACACCAGCGCGGTGCCGTCGTCCAGCAGCACGGTGCCGGAACGCGTGCTCTCATCGAAATCCCGCACCGTGGCCTGTTGCGCTGACCCGGTCTCGAGAATCGACGACGCAATGGCGGTGGTGCGAGGTCCGCACCCGATGCGCAGGGCTTGGCGCAAGTCATCGATGGTGTCCACGTCGCGCCGCAGCCCCGGTGCGTCGACATCGAGCAGCACCGCACCCGTCTGGGCATGCTGCTCGAGCGAGCCAGGGCCGAAGAACGGGTTCAGGGCGATCCCGGGCACGGCGGTCAGGGCAACCGTTCCCTTCCCAGACGCGTCGGCCAGCACCGTGCGCGGATGCGTTGCCGCAATGTCGAGCACGCGTGACAGCTCCTCGGGCCGTAGGGCGGGGAGATCCGCCGTCAGTGCGATGACCCCGTCATCCGGGCGGCGCCGGACGGCCTCGGTGGCTCCGTGCTCCAACGCACGGTTGAGTCCGGCGTTGGGGGTGTCCGGTACGACGACGGCTCCCGCCTCGATGAACGCGGTCGCTGCACTGTCGTCGCTGACCACGACGACCGAGCCGACGTGGTCACAGCGCAGTGCCGCTTCAATCGTGTCGAGTGCCATCGCGAGTGCGACAGCCTCACGTGCGGCCGGATCCAGTGCTGCCAACCGGCTCTTGGCGCTGCGCAGGATCTTGACCGGCACCACGACGGACCAACGCAGTGTCGCGCCCCCGGTGGTTCCGCTCGCTGGTGACAGCGGACGATTTGCCGGGCTGATGGGGTTCTCGTGCGCCGTCATCGGCACGATCCTGACAGCCCGTCAGCCGCCGCCTCGACAGCGCCGCGACAGGCAAGGGAGACTCGGGCGCTAGCGACCGTTTTGATCAGTCGCAACCATTTGGCTCGTTAGGAGGTCGGCGTGCGCCGGGGTCGGCTGGGTTTTGCCTACCGCATGGTGATCCTGATCGTGCAGCCGTTCTTGTATCTGCTGACCAAGCGTGACTGGCGCGGCAAGGAGAATCTCCCGACGACGGGCGGCTTCATCGTCGCCGCCAACCATGTGTCGCACGTCGACCCGTTCATGCTCGGCCACTGCCTCTATCGACTGGGTCGGCCGCCGCGGTACCTCGCGAAGTCCGAGCTGTGGAAAATCCCCGTCGTCAAGTGGATCCTGAGCAACGCTGGTCAGATTCCGGTGCACCGTCGTACGACGGATGCATCGCTTGCGCTGAAGGATGCCGTCGTCGCGGTGGAACGCGGCGAATGTCTGGCCGTCTACCCCGAAGGCACGACCACCAAGGACCCGGCGTACTGGCCGATGATTCCGAAGACCGGCGTTGCGCGACTCGCCCTGATGACTGGTGTGCCGGTCGTGCCGGTCGGCCAGTGGGGGGCGCAGGCGATCTATGGGCAGGACCGCAAGTTGCACCTCTGGCCGCGGCACAAGGTTCAGGTCCGCATCGGGCCTGCGGTGGACCTCTCGGAGTACGAAGGCAAGCCGCTCGACACTGAGACTCTGCGTGCGGCCACTACAAAGATCATGGAAGCGGTACGCCAACTCGTCGGCGAGATCCGTGGCGAAGTGCCACCTGCCGCCGTCTACGACCCGCAAGTTGCTCGGCGCGAGGCCGCGGAGCAGACCGAGAAAAAAGAGCGGCGTTCAGCGTGACGCGCGCTGCCGTGCTGGGAGCGGGGTCATGGGGCACCGCGTTCGCCGGTGTGCTCACCGATGCCGGCACTACGACGACGTTGTGGTCGCGACGCCCGGAGCTTGCGGCGACCATCAACGAACACCACGTGAATGCCGACTACCTGCCCGACGTTGAACTCTCGCGCTCATTGCAAGCGACATCCGACGCGGCTGTTGCTCTTGACGGTGCCGATTTGGTTGTGCTCGCCGTTCCGTCGCAGACGTTGCGCGAAAACCTGACCAGCTGGGTTCCGCTGCTGCCCGCAGACTGCCTTCTGGTCAGCTTGATGAAGGGTGTCGAGCAGAACACCAGTCTGCGGATGAGCGAGGTCATACGGGAGGTAGCTGACGTCACGGAGAGTCGCGTGGCGGTGGTGAGCGGTCCCAACCTGGCCAAGGAGATCGCCGTACGTCAACCGGCTGCATCCGTGGTCGCGTGCACAGTTGAAACCGTTGCCGAGAAGTTGCAGGGCGCCTGCCTCACACCGTATTTCCGGCCGTACACCAACATCGACGTTGTCGGATGCGAACTCGGCGGTGCGGTCAAGAACGTCATTGCTCTCGCGGTCGGGATGGCCGTCGGTATGGGGCTCGGTGACAACGCCAAGGCATCACTCATCACCCGTGGCCTGGCCGAGACAGCCCGACTCGGTGTCGCCCTCGGTGCGGATCCATTGACGTTTTCAGGATTGGCCGGACTCGGCGATCTGGTTGCGACGTGCACGTCGCCGCTGTCGCGCAACCGCACCTTCGGTGAGCGGCTCGGCCGAGGCGAGTCGGTCGAGGAGATCCTCGCCGGAACCAACGAAGTGGCGGAGGGTGTGAAGTCGTGCCAGTCGATTCTCGACCTCGGGCGGAAATACGACGTGGACACCCCGATCATCGAACACGTCGTAGCAGTCCTTGCCGATGAGATGAAGCCAAAGGACATGTTGCGCAGTCTCATGTCGCGCGAGACCAAAGCAGAGAGGCCCGTCGGCGAGTGAGTCGCGACGAGGAGTATCGCGAAGGCACCCGCTCGGTGCACTTGCCGCGATCGCCAGAGCTGGCGTCAGACCCGCTGGTTCCTCCTGTCGTTCACTCCTCGACGTTCGCGTTCGAAACGGCGCAGGAGTACGCCGACGTACTCGGCGGCCGTAAACCTGGATTCAGCTACACGCGGATCGATAACCCGACGGCCGTGACGTTCGCGAATGCCGTGGCGGCGTTGGAAGGGTTTGGCGTCGCCGCCGATGTCGCAGGGGAGGCGTTCGGGTCCGGTATGGCGGCGATCAGCGCCGTACTGCTTGCCTTCACCGGCTCTGGTGCCCACGTTGTCGCGCCCGCCGCTTGTTACGGCGGCACGTTCGGGCTGCTGCGCAACGTCTTGGCGCGGTTCGGCGTCGAGTCGACCTTCGTCGAAGGCAACGACCCGGCGGCGTACCGCGCAGCTTGCCGGCCGAACACCCGGCTGATTTGGGGCGAGACGATCGCCAACCCGACGCTCGCGGTCGCCGACCTGCCTGCGTTGGCGACGGTCGCGCACGACGCTGGCGCGCTGCTGGCGATCGACTCCACGTTCGCCAGCCCAGCAGTGTGTCGTCCACTGGAGCACGGCGTCGATCTCGTTATCCATGCGGCAACCAAGTACCTCGGCGGTCACAGTGACGCGACCGGTGGCGCAGTAGTCGGACGTCCCGATCTTGTGGCCCAGGTCCGCGCCGTACGGGTGGACACGGGCGGCATCCTCGCGCCCGACGAGGCCTATCTGCTGCATCGCGGACTGGCGACACTGCCGTTACGCGTCGCACGTCAGTGCACAACAGCACAGGCGTTCGCGGATGCACTCGTCCGGCATCCCCGGGTGGCGCGCGTCGACTACCCGGGGCTCTCCGATCATCCTGACCACGCGCTTGCCAAGGCGTTGTTTGACTCGGGGCGCTACGGCGGTTGTGTCACTGTCACCCCAAATGGTGATCAGGCGACAGGGATGGCGCTGTGCGACGGCCTTCGGCTCGCCCGCATCGCAGCATCACTCGGCGGTCACCACACGATCGTGAGTCATGCCGCGTCGACGACCCACCGCCAACTCGACGAGGCCGCGCTAGCCGCTGCCGGGATCGGAGCGGCAACGGTCCGATTCTCGATGGGTCTGGAAGACCCCGCCGACCTGATCGCCGATGCCGAGCAGTCCCTCGACGCGATGCCCTAGTTCCCTTCTAGACTCCGGGCGTTCGGACGTCCTCGGCTTTGGCGAGAGGCACCGCGATGGTTCAGCGTCATCTCGATCGACTCAGTTCTGTCGATGCCGGGTTCCTGCACGCTGAGGACGGCAGCGACGCACACATGCACATCGGCGGTCTCGCGATCCTCGACGGTCCACCACCGCGTATCGAGGAGTTCACCGATCACATCGCGAGCCGGTTGCATCTCGTCCCGCGCTACCGCCAACGCGTCGTGAATCCACCGCTGCAGTCGGGCCGCCCGGTGTGGGTGGATGACCGCGACTTCACAATCTCCTACCACGTGCGCCACACCGCGCTCCCTCGACCCGGCAGCGAAGAGCAGCTGCGCCGCCTCGTTGCCCGCATCGCATCGCAACGCCTCGACCGGACGAAGCCGCTCTGGGAGGTCTGGCTGATCGAAGGTCTAGAAGACGACCGGTTCGCCGTCATCAACAAGACACACCACGCGCTCGTTGACGGTGTTGGTGGTGTCGACATCCTGACTGCGTTGTTCGATCTGTCACCCGAATCTCGACCCGTCGAGGACGATGACTGGCAGCCGCAGACGACACCGGGCGGTGTCGGCCTGGTGGCGCACAGCGCACAGGGTGCTGCTCGCCGCGTTGCGGGGCTAGCGACCGGCGCGATCGGGGCGCTGTTGAGTCCTCGCAGCACGGTTGACCGGGCGACAACCGCTGCACAAGGAGTGTGGGAGATCGCCGAACGGCTCATCGATCCGGCGCCAGCCACGCCACTCAATGCCAAGCCAGGTCCGCACCGGCGCTTTGCGACCGTCGCTTGTGACCTCGCGGATTTCAAAGCCATCAAGAACGCGTTCGGGGGGACAGTCAACGACGCCGTGCTCGCCGTTGTCGGTGGCGCACTGGGTCGCTTCCTTGGCACCCGTGGGGTCGACACCGACGGGCTGACATTGCGCGCGTGCGTGCCGATGTCGGTACGCACCGAAGACCAGAAGGGTGGGGCCGGCAACCGCATCACCATCATGGTCGCGCCTCTCCCCGTCGATGCGAGTGACCCAGTGCAGCGGCTGGCATCAGTGCGCGAGGCAATGAATGGCGTGAAGAACTCCAAGCAAGCGATCGGCGCGGAGACGCTGACCAAGATGGAGGACTTCATGCCGCCGACCGTGCTCGCGCAGGCGGCGCGGATGGGTTTCTCGCCCCGGCTTTACAACGTGCTGGTGACCAACATCCCCGGCCCGCAGTTCCCGGTCTATCTCCTTGGTCGGCAGATGCTCTCGATGTTCCCGATCGCATTTCTTGCGCCGACCCACCTGTTGGCGATCGCGATCATCAGCTACAACGGGCAGGTCAACCTTGGTTTGCTCGGTGACTTCGACGGATTGCCCGACCTCGACCTGCTCGCTAAAGAGGTCGAGGCAGCGCTCGACGAGCTCGTGACTGCGGCGAAGGGCCAGACCGGCTGACCCCGGATAGGGTCGCCAGCGTGCGCAGTAGCCGGATCCGTGTCGCCGTTGTCTTCGGCGGTCGCAGTGGCGAGCACGCGATCTCGTGTGTCAGCGCGGGCAGTGTGCTGCGGGCAATCGATCGTGACACCTACGACGTTGTGCCTGTTGGCATTAGCCGCGAAGGACGCTGGGTGCTGGTCAAGGACGACCCAGATGTGTTGGCGATAACAGGGGGCGAGCTTCCGGAAGTCGACGACAGCGGTACGGCGCTCGCATTGCCCGGAGATCCGACGGCTGGCGGTCTCGTCTCACTGGATCCTGGTCAGGTACCCCGCGAGCTCGGTGACGTCGACGTCGTCTTCCCGCTGTTGCACGGTGCCTGGGGTGAGGACGGAACCATCCAGGGGCTGCTCGAGATGGCGGGCATCCCCTATGTCGGATCCGGTGTCTTCGCGAGCGCAGTGGCGATGGACAAGGAGTACATGAAGTTGCTCCTTGCTGCACGCGGTCTGCCCATCGGTGCGTTCGCGGTGCAGCACAACCGTGACGTGAAACGTGGCGATGTCGAGGCGCTCGGTTTGCCGGTCTTCGTCAAACCGGCGCGTGGCGGATCGAGTCTGGGCATCACCAAGGTGCATCGCTACGACGATCTGCCAGCGGCGTTGGATGAGGCGTTCCGACACGATCCCAAGGTGTTGATCGAAGCTGCCCTGCCCGGGCGAGAGATCGAGTGTGGCGTCATTGACAGCGTCGATGGCACGACAGCTGAAGCGAGCCTCCCGGGCGAGATCCGCGTCACCGGCGAGGGCCACGACTTCTACGACTTCGAAGCCAAGTACCTCGACGACGCTGCCGAGCTCACCGTTCCCGCCGAGCTGCCCGCCGACGTGACCGCCCGGGTGCGCGAGCTCGCCGGTCAGGCGTTCGACGCGTTGGGTTGCGAAGGGCTCGCCCGGGTGGACTTCTTCGTCGACGGTGCAACGGTGGTCGTGAACGAGGTCAACACGATGCCCGGGTTCACGCCGTACTCGATGTTCCCGCGCATGTGGGCGGCGACGGGGCTCGACTATCCAGCGCTGGTGGACCGGCTCATTCGCTCAGCGCTCCGCCGCGGCACCGGGCTTCGCTGAGCCGCCGTAGTCGGTCTGCTCAGAGGTGGACGACAGGACAGGTCAACGTCCGGGTGATTCCGTCGATGCTCTGCACCTTCGCGACAACGAGCTTGCCGAGCTCGTCGACGTTGCGCGCTTCGGCTCGCACAATGACGTCATAGGGACCAGTAACGTCCTCGGCCATCGTCACGCCCTTGAGTGTGGCGATCTCGCGTGCGACCGAGGCGGCCTTGCCGACCTCGGTCTGGATCAGAATGTAAGCCTGGACCACCACGACGTCCTCCTGGTTACTTGATCGGGGAGGACGCTAGCGGACAACCGAGGAGGTGCGACATTTCGGGTCCACCCGGCACGGTGGGAGAGCTCGGGGAGTTCGCTCTCATCGCACGTGTGATCGCTCGCCTCGAGTCCGGCCCGGACGTCGTCCTTGGGCCGGGTGACGATGCTGCTGTCGTCGCCGCATCGGACGGTCGGGTGGTCGCGACAACCGATGTGCTGGTCGACGGTCGGCACTTTCGACGTGACTGGTCCACGGCATACGACGTCGGGCGTCGCGCGGCCGCCGCGAACCTTGCCGACATCGCCGCGATGGGAGCACGCGCGACCGCCCTGCTCATCGGCCTCGGCTGCCCGGCAGATCTGGAGCTCGCGTGGGCGGACGGACTTGCTGATGGGCTGCGCGACGAAGCGGCGTTGTGCAACGCATCGGTGGTCGGCGGCGACGTCGTGCGTTCCGACGTGCTCACGATCGCCGTTACCGCGCTCGGCGATCTCAACGGCCGCGCGCCGGTGACGCGTGCGGGCGCGCAGCCGGGTGACATCGTCGGGGTCGCAGGTCGGCTCGGGTGGGCCGCAGCCGGGCTGCGGCTGTTGCAATCGGGGGTCAGCGACGGACAGTTGCCCGACGCCCTTCGCCGGCCCGCGCCGCCCTACGCCCTTGGTCCCGTACTCGCCGAAGCCGGAGCGACGGCGATGGTCGATGTCAGCGACGGGCTCGCCGCCGACCTCGGTCACATCGCGGAGGCGAGCGGCGTTCGGATCGATCTGGGCCTGAAGGCATTGCGCACCCTTGGTGCCGATGGCGTCACCGATGACGACTTGCTCACCGGCGGCGATGACCACGCGCTTGCGTTCACGATCGCGGGGGACGCGACCCTGCCGGACGGCTGCATCCAGGTAGGCACCGTCAGCGAAGGGAGTCGCGTGCACGCTGACGGCGAGCAGATCACCGGCGGGCACGAGCACTTCGGTGCGTCAGACTGAAGCCATGACTCCGCCGCGGGTTCTCAGTATCGCCGGGTCGGATTCCGGCGGAGGCGCCGGCATCCAGGCCGACCTGAAGACGATGCTCGCCCTCGGTGTGCACGGCATGAGCGTCATCGCAGCCGTGACCGCGCAGAACTCCGTCGGCGTGCAGGGTTATTGGGAACTGCCGGCCGAGGCGGTGCGTGCACAGCTCGATTCGGTGCTGTCCGACATCGGTGTCGATGCGGTCAAGACCGGGATGTTGGCGAGCAGCCTTCTCGTGACCACGGTTGCTGAGGCGCTTGCGTCGGTCGACGCACCGATCGTCGTCGACCCGGTTGGGGTCTCCAAGCACGGTGATGCACTCCTCGCACCTGAGGCGGTCGCCACTATCCGCGATCGACTACTGCCGCTCGCGGCGGTTGTGACACCCAACCTTCCTGAGGTCGAGCAGCTCACCGGCGTCGTCGTTCGCCGCGAGCACGACCTCGCCAAGGCCGCAGAGGCGATGCATGCGCTCGGTCCGCGTTGGGTGCTGGTCAAAGGTGGCCACCTCGCAGACGGCGACGAAGCCGTCGACGCGTTGTACGACGGACAACATCTCGCGTTGTTGCGTGCACCTCGCATCGCGAGCGCACACACGCATGGCACGGGATGCACGTTGGCGAGTGCAATCGCGTCGTACCTCGCGTTGGGTTTGGAGATGCCCGAGGCGGTGAAGGCCGCGAAGGAGTACGTCACCGGTGCGATCGCCGCCGGCTTCCCGCTCGGGTCCGGTATCGGACCGGTCGATCACGGGTGGGCGATCCATGCCCGACCTTGAACTGCGGAACGAGAGCTTCGACGGCCCGGCGGCGCGTGCCTTCATCCAGATGGTGCAGCAGGAGTATGTGGAGAGGTACGGCGGCCCCGACGAGACAGTGCTCGACGCCGCGGAGTTCGCACCGCCCAACGGCGGCTTCGTCGTCGTGTACCTCGACGGAGAACCGGCCGCATGCGGAGGCTGGCGGACACTGGCCGACTGGCCAGCGACTGCGGAGATCAAGCGGATGTTCGTCGCGCCGGCCTACCGCCGTCGTGGCCTAGCGCGCTACGTACTGCTGGCTCTTGAGGACGCCGCGCGAGCGGCCGGACATACCCAGCTGTGGCTCGAGACCGGACAACGCCAACCCGAGGCTCTCGAGCTCTACCGCAGCGCGGGATACGAGCCGATCGACGGTTACGGGCACTACCGCGAAGCGCCCCTCGCTCGCCCAATGGGCAAGCGGCTTGCCTAACGCGAAACTGGGCGGCCTTACCGGACTACCTTGCCCGCCTTCAGGCAGGAGGCGCAGACGTTCTTGCGCTTGTGGGTGCCGCCACCGGCCGGCACACGCACCGTCTGGATGTTGGGGTTCCACCGGCGGCGTGTACGCCGGTGCGAGTGCGACACGGACATGCCGAAGCCCGGGCCCTTACCGCAGACGTCGCAGACCGCAGCCACTGGAACTCTCCTGAGGATTGGATCGAAGGAATCGACGCCCAGCCTAACGCAGCCCGGCGTCGGTCGGCCGGTTTACCCTGACGCGGTCGGAGTCACCGGCCATTCACTGCTGGGGAGGCGCGCGTGCCTGAGGTGCGCGACACCCTGGACGCCGCCGCGGTCCGAGCGTGGTGTGCGGCGGCGACGACCGCATTGCAGGACGCGCAGGCCGAGATCGACGCACTCAACGTCTATCCCGTGCCCGACGGTGACACCGGCACCAACCTGTTCCTGACCATGCGCGCGGTGACCGAAGCCATCGCGTCCACCTCGGAGGCGGACGACGTCGTGGCAACGCTGCGTGCCCTGGCCCGGGGTGCGCTCATGGGTGCCCGGGGCAACTCCGGGGTGATCCTCAGCCAGCTGTTGCGCGGCTGCGTCGACGTCTTCGTCGAGACGGTGCAGGCCGGTGATCCGCTCGACGGTCCGACCCTGCATGCGGCGTACGAGCGTGGTGCCAAGCTCGCCTATGAAGCGGTGACCCAGCCCGTCGAAGGCACGATCCTCACCGTCGCGCGCGCGGCAGCAGAAGGCTCCGCCAGTGGCGGTGACCTGCTGACGGTTGCGCGAGCTGCCGCAGATAGCGCAGCCGATGCGCTCTCGCACACGACAGAGCAACTCGGCGCGCTCGCTGCTGCGGGCGTCGTTGACGCGGGCGGTCGCGGTCTCGTCGTCCTGCTCGATGCATTCGTCAGTGTCCTGAGCGGTGAGCACCCGTCGCGGTCAGCATTGTTGACGTTGCCCCCACCGGTCGTCGACCGCAGCGCTCTCGCGGATGCTCGAGAGCAAGGAAGTGCTGAGTTCGCCTTCGAAGTGATGTATCTGCTCGATGCTGATGACGCCGACATCCCTGGTCTGCGGGACAAGCTGGACAGCTTGGGCGACTCGCTCGTCGTTGTCGGTGGGGACGGGCTCTGGAATGTCCACGTCCACGTCAACGATGTCGGTGCTGCCATCGAGGCCGGTGCTGTCGCAGGCCGCCCCCACCGCATCTTGGTGACGCACTTCGCGACACAGGTAGCCGCTCAAGAGCGAGCACGTGCGACATCCACAGGCAGGGCCGTCGTCGCGCTCACGCCCGGTGGGGGAGTGGCCAAGCTGTACGCCGACGCGGGAGCTGTTGTCGCCGAAGGTCTGCCGCTGCGGCAACCCACGAGCGACGACATCGTCGACGTCATACGTCGGTGCGCGGCGCGCGAAGTCGTCGTACTCCCCAACGACGAGTCAGCGCACGCGGCGGCCGAAGCTGCGGCAGCGCAGGCTCGTGCGGAGGGGCTGACTGTGGCCGTCGTGCCGACTCGAGCCTCCGTCCAAGGCATTGCTGCGATCGCCGTTCACGACCCCGACCGAAGTTTTGACGACGCTGTCATTGCGATGACGGCCGCTGCGCGTGCAACCCGCCATGGTGAAGTCACCATCGCCGACGAGGAAGCACTCACGAGCGCGGGCGTGTGCCGACGCGGCGACGTGCTCGGCTTCGTCGAGGGTGATGTGGCGGTTATTGGTCGTGACATCCCCAGCGTCGCAGCGCAGTTGCTGGACCGGTTGCTCATCGGCGGCGGTGAGCTAGTGACGTTGGTGACCGGGGACGACGCCGATGACCTCGGCGAGCGGTTGTGCGACTACTTGCGGGCCGTCCGGCCAGACGTGGAAGTCGTGCTCTACGTCGGCGGTCAGCCGCAATATCCCTTGCTCATCGGTGTCGAGTGACGCCGTGGCACAACTCGATCGGCCGCTCGACAAAGCAATCGGTCCGAAGGTTGCCAAGGATCTCGCGTCTGCATTCGGCATGCGCACCGTTGACGACCTCGTCCGCCACTATCCGCGGCGCTACGAGAAACTTGGTGAGCTGACCGACCTCGCCGAGTTGCGGCCCGGCGCGGACGTCACGATCCAAGCGCGGGTGGTGAAGTCCTCCGGTTACCAGATCCGTCCGAAGCTCCACAAGCTCGACGTTGACGTGACTGATGGGTCGCGCAGCCTCAGACTCGTTTTCTTCAATTCGCCGTGGCGTAAGAAGCAGCTCGAGCCGGGTGTCTCGGCTTTTTTTGCAGGCGAGGTCACGGCGTTCAAGAAGCAACTGCAGATGACGAATCCCGTTGTACATCTGGATGACGGAGATGATCCCGGCATCGCAGGTGAACTCATCGGGATCTACTCAGCGACCAAGCAGCTGGCTAGTTGGAAGATCAGGCGAGCCATCCGGGTACTCCTGGAAACCGTCGATCTCGGCGAGGATCCGCTGCCGGAGGATCTGCGTCGTCGTCACGAGTTGCTCGATTTCGAGCGGGCACTCATCGGGATCCACCTGCCGGAGAGCTGGGCCTATGTCCAACGAGCCCGCGCGCGGCTGAAGTGGGACGAGGCCCTGTTTCTGCAACTGGCGCTCGCCCAACGCCGCGCTGCCGCGCGTGCAAACCCCGCCAAACCGCGCCCCGCACGGCCGGGTGGCTTGCTAGAGGCGTTCGATGCGCACCTGCCATTCGCGTTGACCGACGGCCAGGTCGAGGTTTCCAAGCAGATCTTCGAAGACATGGAGCAGGCCCACCCCATGAATCGCCTCTTGCAAGGCGAGGTCGGTAGCGGCAAGACGGTGGTAGCCGTTCGGGCGATGCTCGCCGTCATCGACTCAGGTGGTCAGGCGGCGCTGCTTGCACCGACCGAGGTACTCGCGCAGCAGCACTACCGGTCGATCACCGAACTGCTCGGACCACTCGCGCAAGCGGGCCAGCTGGGCGGCGCCGACGTCGCGACTCGCGTCGCGTTGGTGACGGGGTCACTCGGAGCGGCGGCTCGGCGCACAGCTCTGCTCGACGTCGCCTCCGGTGCTTCCGGACTCGTCATCGGCACACATGCCTTGCTGGAAGAGAACGTGCAGTTCGCTGACATCGGTCTGGTCGTCGTCGACGAACAGCATCGGTTCGGCGTCGAGCAACGAGAGGCGCTACGAGCCAAGGGCGTCGACCCACCACATGTTCTCGTGATGACCGCGACGCCTATCCCGCGGACGGTTGCGATGACCGTGTACGGCGATCTCGACGTGTCCACGCTTCGCGAGCTACCGATGGGTCGCCGCACGATCCAGACCTCCGTCGTGCCCAAGACCGAACGCCCCGACTGGATGGAACGCGTCTGGGAGCGGGTACGCGAGGAGGTCGCTGCGGGCCGTCAGGCCTACGTCGTCTGCCCACGCATCGGTGCTGCCGAGGGTGCCGAGGGTGCCGAGGAGGACGCCGGCACCGAAGGTGAACCAGCAGACGACGAGACCGATGACGGTCCCCGGCGTCCGCCGGTCGCTGTCCTCGACACCTTGCCGATGCTTGCCGGCGGGCCGCTCGCCGGGCTCCGAATCGACGTCATGCACGGTCGTCTACCAGCGGATGAAAAGGACGCTGTCATGCGCCGCTTCACCGCCGGCGAAACCGACGTACTCGTGTCGACAACGGTGATCGAAGTGGGTGTTGACGTCGCAAACGCAACGGTCATGGTCGTGCTCGACGCCGACCGGTTCGGGGTGTCGCAACTCCACCAGATGCGCGGTCGTGTTGGCCGAGGTGAGCACGCGGGTCTCTGTTTGCTCGTGACCGACGTTGCCTCTGATGCCCCCGCACGCGAGCGGCTTGAAGCGGTCGCCGAGACACTCGATGGTTTCCGACTTTCCGAGCTCGACCTTGAGCAGCGCAGGGAAGGCGACGTCCTCGGTGCGACGCAGGCGGGCCGACGCAGCTCGGTTCGTCTGCTCTCGGTATTGCGAGATGCAGATCTGATCACCGACGCGCGGGCCGAGGCGACCGCACTCGTTGAAGCCGATCCGCAATTAGCAGACAACCCGGTGTTGGCACGAACCCTTCAGGCGATGCTCGATCCGGACCGCGCGGACTATCTCGAAAAGACGTGAGCGCCGATCAGGCGACTGCCGGCTCGCGCAACAGGGCCGCTAACAAGCCGTCGAGGTTGTTGCCCTTGGCGACGGTGGCCGCCGCGCCTTCACGCGCTGCCTGGAGCAACGTCCCGGTGTCCGCGGAGAAGGCCACCACACGGATTGTCGGCGACGACTTGAGGACGGCACGGAGTACCTGCGTGCCGGCCAGGCCGGGCATGTGCATGTCGAGGACCATGGCATCGATGTCGTCGCGGTCGAGCAGTGCGATCGCTTCCATGCCGTTGCAGGCTTGGCCAACCAGCTCGAACCGCTCGTCGAGTGTCAAGTGCAGCGCGACGAGCAGGCGGATGTCCTCATTGTCATCGACAACGGCCACGCGTAATGGTCGATTCATGGCTGGCTCCCGGCGGGTTGCATACATAAAGGGTGCTCCGATTCGTGCGTGGCACAACTGGCTTGCGGCAAAACCACCCGATCGGACCCGGGTGGGGCAAGATGTCCCGGTTTCTGTGGCTACGCGCCCTGGTCAAGTCGGACTACGCCGATGACCCGCATCGTCGCGGGGAGCGCCGGCGGACGACGGCTCACCGTGCCGCGCGGTGCGGAGATACGGCCCACGTCGGACCGCGCACGCGAGGCGATGTTCTCGACGCTCGAAACGATTCGCGGCCCGCTCCTCGGAGCCCGGGTGCTTGATCTCTACGCGGGCAGCGGGGCAGTCGGCCTGGAGGCGCTGTCCCGGGGGGGCGCGGCGGCGTGCCTGGTGGAGTCCGACGCTCGGGCGATCCGTGCCATCGAGGCAAACGTCAAAGCGCTCGATTTGACCGCGACAACGGTCGTTCACGACCGCGTCGAGCGATTCGTCACCAGACCGGTCGACGGTGCCCAATTCGACGTCTGCTTCGCCGATCCGCCGTACTCGCTGACGACCGACCAGCTCCTCGGCGTCGTGACCGCACTCACCGACGGGCTGCTCTGCGATGACGCCGTCGTCGTCATCGAGCGCGCTAGTCGCGACCCGGAATGGCTCTGGCCGGCGGGCTTTTCTCCCCTTCGCGCTCGCCGTTATGGGGAGGCGACGCTTTGGTACGGTCGACGATCATGACGACGCGGCGGGCTGTCTGTCCCGGCTCGTTCGATCCGGTGACCAACGGTCACATGGACATCATTGGTCGAGCCAGCCGTCTGTTTGATGAGGTCGTTGTCGCTGTCCTCATCAACAAGAACAAGAGCAGCTTGTTCTCTGTCGATGAACGCATCGAGACGTTGACGCAATGTGTGTCGGACTATCCGAACGTGAAGATCGACTCGTTCCACGGCCTGCTCGTCGACTTTTGTCGAGATCGCGGTATCCAAGTCATCGTCAAGGGTCTTCGTGCGGTCAGCGACTTCGACTACGAGCTGCAGATGGGTCAGATGAACCACAGTCTGGCCGAGGTAGAGACGCTGTTCATGCCCACGAACCCGCTCTACTCCTACCTCTCCTCGAGCCTGGTCAAAGAGGTGGCGACGTACGGTGGAGACGTTTCGGGTCTCGTGCCCGAAGTCGTCAACCGCCAACTTCTCGAACGTTTGGGTCAGCGTTAACCAGTGGACGTCCACGACAAGCTCGACGAGATCGTCGCAGCCGTTGAAGCCGCGCGGGCGATGCCGATGTCCGCGTCCTGCATCGTCAACCGGGCAGAGACGCTGGCGTTGCTCGATGAACTCCGCGAGCTCCTACCGGGAGAGCTCGCAGAAGCCGAAGAGCTCCTCGAGTCTCGGGACGACGTCGTCGAGGAAGGTCACGCCGAAGCAGCCCGCATCATCGAGGAAGCGAAGCGCGAACGCGCCCGGCTGGTGGCCAAGACCGAAGTCGCCCAAGAGGCAGCGCGCGAGGCCGAGCGCATCATCACCGAGGCGGAGGACGAGTCGCAGCGGATGCGCGACGACGTCGACGAGTACGTCGATGCGAAGCTCGCCAACTTCGAGGTGGTGCTCGGAAAGACGCTTGCCGCCGTCGAGCGTGGTCGCGAGAAGTTGCGTGGCCGGCATCCGCTCGACGACCTCCGCGACCACGAGCCGGACGAGACTCCGCTCCCGACCTGACTCGCGGTTACCCTGATGGGAACCTCCGGACTAGCTGACGACCTCACCCATGCCCTTGAAACCGCAGACGCACCTCGACCCCCGTAACCCGCTCGTGCTCGATACGCGCGAGCTCGGCCGACGGGCTGGGTCCATGCGGCTCCTCCAGCGCACGGTGCCGACGCCAGCGGGCTTCGGCTTCGAGGTCATCGGCGTGCCCGAGGGCTCTGACCTCACCCTCGACCTGCGGCTCGAGGCGGTCATGGAAGGCGTGCTCGTCTCCGGTCCGGTCCGAGCCATGGCGACGGGGGAGTGCAGCCGTTGTCTCGACCCGGTGACGGTCCCGATCGAAGTCGACCTGGTCGAGCTCTACACCTATCCGGGGCACGAGCAGCCCGGCGACGAGGAGGACGTGGGTCAGCTGGTCGGCGACTTCATCGACCTCGAACCCCGTCTGCGCGACGCCATCGTGCTCGCGTTGCCGTTGCGACCGGTATGTTCTGAGGACTGCCCCGGCCTGTGCGCTACCTGCGGCGCGCGGCTCGCCGATGAGCCACCAGGCCACACGCACGAGCAGCTCGACCCCCGCTGGTCCGCGCTGCAGGGGCTCCAGCCAGTTCTGGGTGAGAGTCTGAGCACGACCGACGAGGAGAGATAACCGTGGCTGTCCCGAAGCGGCGCATGTCGCGCAGCAACACGCGGTCCCGCCGCGCGCAGTGGAAGACGAGCGCTCCGACGCTCGCCCCCTGCTCCCGGTGTCGCCAGCCCAAGCTCCCGCACGTGGCCTGTCCCACCTGCGGTACGTATAACAACCGGCGCGTCATCAACGTCTGAAATCCGACGTGCCATCCGCCGGTAGCGACTCCACCACGTCCACGGTCCGGGTGGCCGTGGACCTCATGGGGGGTGACCACGCCCCCGATGCCGTCGTCGATGGGTGCCTTTTCGCGGTTGACGAAGACGCTGGCCTCGCGATCACACTTGTCGGTCCGGTTGAGGTCGCCGAGAGGCTCCTCGCCGAGCGCGGCCGCGTCGGTGCTCTCGACGTTGTCGCGGCGGACCAAGTCGTTGATATGGGTGAGGACCCGGTACGCGCGATCCGAGCGAAGCGCGACGCGACCGTGCGCGTCGCGGCCCGCCTCGTGCGTGACGGCGACGCGGATGCCCTCGTATCGGTCGGTTCTACGGGAGCGACTCTTGCTGCGTGCATCTTCACGTTGGGCCTGTTGCCAGGTGTGACCCGCTCGCCGCTTGCGTTGGTCGTGCCGGCAACGGCGGGCCCTGTCGTGCTTCTCGATGCCGGGGCGACAGTAGAAGCAGATGCGGACCTCTTGGCCCAATTTGCGTTGGCGGGCGCGGCTTACGCGCGGGTCCGGCTGGGGTTGGACCGTCCTCGGGTCGGTCTGCTGACCGTCGGCTCAGAAGGCGGCAAGGGTGACGCGACGCGCAAGATCGCGCACGACGGGCTCGTCGCCGCACTTGACGGGCTGCCAGCAGAGTTCGTCGGGAATGTTGAAGGTCATGACGTTCCCCTCGGTGGTCGGGCCGACGTCGTCGTGACCGATGGGTTCACCGGCAACGTTCTGCTCAAAGGGATCGAGGGCACGCTGGGAATGGTTTCGGCGGCGATCGCCGCCGCCGACCGGGAGTCTGGTTCCGCGACGGAGCTCGGTGATGCCTTCGCTGCGGCGACGGCAACACTCACTCCGGAACAAACCGGTGGCGCCGTACTCCTCGGTGTCAGTGGCGTCGCTGTCGTCGGCCACGGAACCTCGTCACCCCGCGCCGTTGCCTCCTGCGTCCACCTCGCTGCCCACTCTGTGCGCGACGGTCTCGTGCAGCAGGTTGCAACCGATCTAGCCCATCTCGTCGCCCGCCGCCGCGCTGCAGCGGGACTGTCGAGCGAGGTCAGCGCAGGATCGCGCACGTGAACGCAACGTCGTCCGGAGTTGTCGATGGTGAGCAAGTCTTCGCCATCGTTCGTGCGGCGATCGCGCGTGTGCTCGAGCTCGACCCCGAAACCATCACCCGTGCGACGTCGCTCTCCAGAGATTTGCACGCTGACTCGCTCGCACTAGTCGAGACCGTGGAACTCGTCGAAGGACAGGTTCGCGACCTTGCTCCCGGTTTCGAGATCGACGACGACGACGTCGAGGATCTGGTGACAGTCGGCGACGCGGTCGAGTACGTGCTGGCGCGACTGTGACCAGCGAACTCCTCGATGCGCTGGGCGTCGCCCTCGAGCCAGCCCTGCTCGAACGCGCGCTGACGCACCGGTCATTCGCGTACGAAAACGGGGGTCTGCCGACAAACGAGCGGTTGGAGTTCCTCGGCGACGCAGTCCTCGGTCTCGTCATCACCGAGGCGTTGTATCGCCGCCATCCGGACGAACCAGAGGGCCAGCTCGCCAAACTGCGTGCGTCTGTCGTCAACATGAAGGCGCTCGCCGACGTTGCGCGCAGCCTTCACCTCGGGCCGCACGTGCGCCTCGGTCGAGGCGAGGAAGCGACGGGTGGGCGGGACAAGTCCTCGATCCTCGCCGACACGCTCGAGGCGTTGATCGGCGCGGTGTTCCTCGACGCAGGGATCGAGCAGACGCGCGAGCTGCTGCACAGGTTGTTCGACCCACTCTTGGTGGATGCGGTAGCGCTCGGCGCTGGCCTGGACTGGAAGACGAGCCTGCAGGAGCTGACCGCTAGCGGGATGCTCGGTGTGCCGGAGTACCTCGTGCAGGAGAGCGGGCCCGACCACGCCAAGGTGTTTCGCGCGGTTGTGCGTGTCGCCGGCACCGATTACGGGGCTGGTGAAGGGCGCAGTAAGAAAGAGGCGGAGCAGCAGGCAGCGGAGACTGCCTGGCGCGCACTGAGTAGCGCGCCGTGACAGGCGGCGCACTGAGTGGCGCGCAGGGGTAGTCAATGCCGGAACTGCCGGAGGTCGAAGTTGTCCGGCGCGGACTGGAGCGCGGCCTCGCTGGACGCACCGTTGCGACCGTTGACGTCAACCATTTGCGAGCCGTACGCCGGCACGTCGGCGGAGCCGACGACTTCGCCGGCCAGCTTCGCGGGCGCCGCATCGAGGGCGCTCGCAGGCGTGGCAAGTACTTGTGGTTGCCGTTGGACTCCGGCGACGCCGTTCTCGCCCACCTCGGCATGAGCGGACAGCTGCTCGTCGTACCTCCCGACCGGGCGCCCGAACGTCACTTGCACGTGCGCGTCGGCTTCACCGACGGCGGACCCGAGCTTCGCTTCGTCGATCAGCGAACCTTTGGTGGGCTGGCGGTGATCGCGGACGGCGCGGAGCTGCCCCGCCCGATCGAGCACATCGCCCGCGATCCGCTCGATCCCGCGTTCGACGACGCGGCCTTCACCGCGGCGTTGCGCCGCCGCCACACCGGAGTCAAACGCGCCCTGCTCGACCAGACGCTGATCTCGGGCATCGGCAACATCTACGCCGACGAGGCGTTGTGGCGGGCACGGCTGCACTACGCCCGGCCGACGGAGACCCTCACCAGGCCGGAGGTCGCGCGGCTCCTGGCCGCCGTCCGTGACGTACTCGTCGAGGCCCTTGGCGCGGGTGGCACGTCGTTCGACGCGTTGTACGTCAATGTGAACGGCGAAGGCGGCTACTTCGACCGCTCCCTGAACGTCTACGGGCAGGAAGCCGAGCCGTGCCCCCGGTGCGGTACGCCGATCCGCCGTGACGCGTTCATGAACCGGTCGTCCTACACCTGCCCGCGCTGCCAGCCGCGCCCGAGGAGGGGGCGGTGGTGACGGACCCCGACGCCCGGGTGACCGCGTGGGTCCGCGGCCACGTGCAGGGCGTGGGATTCCGGTGGTGGGCGCGGGCACGGGCCCGTGAGCTGGGACTGGTCGGCACCGCGACCAACCTCGAGGACGGCCGAGTGGAGGTAGTTGTGGAGGGTCCGCGAGCGGCCTGCGAGGCCTTCCTCGACGCCCTGCGCAGCGGCCAAACCCCGGGCCGCGTCACCGGTGTCACGGAACGGTGGAGCGAGCCGCGAGGCGGGTTCGCCGGCTTTGCTGAGCGCTGAATGGGCTAATGCGTGCCCGAGTTGTCACCCTTTGTGGCCGTTATCAGACCGTGACTCACTCTTGACCGAGAAGGCGACCGGATGGGACCATGGCTGCTGTCACCCACCCGGCGAGAGTGCTACCCGTCAGCAGGACCCAACCGAGTGGACACAATCCGTAATCGCCTCGGTGCTCACTGTGGAGGACCTCGATGGCCAAGGCCCTGTTCGGCCACGTTGGCGTCGGTCAAGACCTGCGAATGGCGGCCGAAATGCGCCGTTTGCGGCAACGCGTCCGGGATCTCGAAGATGAGGTCGACCGGTTGCAGGCCGCTAACGCTGCTTTGACGCCGACGACCGTCGCCGATGACATGAGCGATCTCATCTCGCTGTCGGTATCCGAGGCCGAGCCCGCGCTCACCTGAGCCGACCGGCCCACCCACCCCCGCCAGGGACCTCCACCGAGGTCCCTTTTTTCATGCCGACCGGCACCGGCAGGTGAACGGCGCGCCACGCGCCATTCATCTGGGGAAGGCAGGTAGCCTCACTGGCGGCCTTCCCCGCATCAACGTCGAGACCCTCGGACGCCCATGCATCTCAAGAGCCTCACGCTGCGGGGCTTCAAGTCCTTCGCCTCGTCGACAACCCTGCGTTTCGAGCCGGGGATCACGTGCGTCGTCGGCCCCAACGGCTCCGGTAAGTCCAACATCGTCGACGCGCTCGCCTGGGTGATGGGTGAGCAGGGCGCCAAGACGCTGCGCGGCGGCAAGATGGAAGACGTCATCTTCGCCGGTACGGCGGGTCGGCCGGCGCTCGGCCGCGCCGAGGTCGTGTTGACCATCGACAACGCCGATGGTGCGCTGCCGATCGACTACACCGAGGTCACGATCTCGCGGCTGATGTTCCGTTCCGGCCACAGCGAGTACGCCATCAACGGCACGCCCTGCCGGCTCCTCGACGTACAAGAACTGCTCAATGACTCCGGCATGGGCCGCGAGATGCACGTCATCGTCGGTCAAGGCCAGCTCGACCAGGTGCTGTCCGCGGGTCCAGAAGAGCGACGGGCGTTCATCGAAGAGGCCGCCGGCGTGCTGAAACACCGCAAGCGCAAGGAAAAGGCGCTGCGCAAGCTCGACGCGATGCAGGCCAACCTCACCCGGCTGCAGGACCTGACCACGGAGCTGCGCCGCCAGCTCGGCCCGCTCGGCCGGCAAGCCGAGGTGGCCCGCAAGGCAGCGACGATTCAGTCCGATCTGCGCGACTCACGGCTGCGGCTGCTCGCCGACGATCTGTTCCAGCTGCGGGAGGCACTCGAGGCCGAGGTCCGCGACGAAACGGCCATGCGCGATCGCCGGTCGGGGGTCGAGCAGTCCCACGCCGCGGCACAGCAGCGGGAGCTCGAGCTCGAAGCCGAGATGACGGCGGAGGCCCCACGGGTGGCCCGCTCCCAAGAGACCTGGTACCGGCTCGCGTCACTGCGCGAACGCCTCCGCGGTACGGCCGGGCTGGCCACTGAGCGCGCTCGCCACGCGGCCTCGCCCGACACGCTCGAAGAAGCCCAGAGCGCGACGCCCGCGCGCGACCCCGAGGCCTTGGAGAAAGAAGCCGCGACGGTCCGCGACCAGGAATCCGCCCTGGCCGGGCAGCTCGACCGTGACCACGCCGCGCTCGCCGGAGCGGTTGCGACCCGGGAAGGCGAAGAAGCCGCGCTGGCTGCGGAGGAACAGCGGCTCCGCGAGGCCGCGCTCGCCGTGGCTGACCGCCGGGAGGGGTTGGCCCGGCTGACCGGTGACGTCGGCGCTGCGCGCACGCGCGTCGCGGCCGGCGAGGACGAGATCGGCCGACTGTCCGCGGCGTTGACCGAGGCCCGCCAGCGCGCGGCTGAGGCGCAGAACGCGTTCACAGCGCTCGAGACCCAAGTCGCCGGGCTGGACGAGGGCGAGGTCAACCTCGACGAGCGCTACGAGGAGGCCGCGGCGGTTCTCGCCGAGGCCGAGCGCGCGGTGGCCGAGCTCCAGGCCGAGGAACGCGAGGCGGAGCGGGAGCGATCCGCCTTGACCGCACGCCGTGAGGCACTCGAGCTCGGGCTGGCCCGGCGCGACGGGGCGGGCGCCCTGCTCGCGGCCGGTGACGAGGTCGGTGGCGTGCTCGGGTCGCTGGCTGCCCTGCTGACGATCGAACCCGGCGCCGAGGCGGCCGTTGCCGCGGCCCTCGGTGCCGCCGCCGATGCGGTGGCCGTCGAGTCTGTCGACTCCGCGATCGCGGCCATCGAGTTACTCCGGGCGACCGACGCCGGACGGGCGGGCATCGTTGTTGGCGGTACGCCGTACGACGACAACGCACCGAGTTGGCCGGCACTGCCTGGTGGCGCCCGCTGGGCGATCGACCTCGTGGAGACGCCCGAGCATCTGCGGCCGACGATCGTCCGCCTCCTCGACCGCGTCGCCGTCGTCACGGATTTGGCGACCGCGCGGTCGCTCCTCGCTGCGGAGTCGGCGCTACGCGCGGTCACGCGCGAGGGCGACCTGATCGGCGCGATGTGGGCCGCCGGTGGTTCGCAGAGCACCCCATCGCCACTCGAACTGCAGTCGGCTCTCGATGAGGCCGGCGAAGCGCTGACTGCCGCATCGCACCGGTGCGACCGGCTGACCTTCGCGTTGAGCGCGGCTGAGGAGGTGCGCGCCGCGGCGGCCGTCCAGGTCGAGGCTGAGCTGACAGCGCTGCACGAGTCCGACGCACGCATGTCCGCCGTCGCCGAGCGGTTGGGGCAACTCGGGTCGGCTGCCCGTGCGTCCGCGGAGGAAGCGGACCGGCTCGCGGGTGCGCGTGCGGCGGCCGAAGAAGCGCGGGAGCGCGACCTCGCAACGGTGTCAGCTCTCGAGGAGCGGCTCGCTGCAGCTCGGTCGAGTGCGGCCGAGGCCGACATCACGCCATCGACCGAGGAGCGCGATCGGTGTGCCGCGCGCTGCGACGAGGCGCGGCACCTCGAGGTCGAGGCTCGCCTCGCCGTACGCACCGGTGAAGAGCGGGCACGCGCGCTGCATGGTCGGGCCGAAGCGCTCGAGCGGGCCGCGGCCGACGAGCGTGCAACGCGCGCTCGATTTGCGGCGACACGTGAGCGCCGGGCCCGCGAAGGTGCCGTAGCCCGAGCAGTGGCCATCGCGGCGCGCTACGCGCTCGACCGGATCGAACAGTCACTCACATTGGCCGCGGCCGAGCGCGAGGCTGCGGAGCAGCAACGCACCGTCCGGGAGGGCGAGTTGCTCGCCGTCCGTGCGCGCGGGCGGGAGCTTGCTGGCGAGCTCGAACAGCTGACCGATGTCGTGCACCGCGACGAGGTCGCGCGGACCGAGCAACGGCTGCGCATCGAATCACTCGAAGCGCGGGCGGCCGAAGAGTTCGGGGTCGACGCGGAGACTCTCGTCGCGGAGTACGGCCCGACGGTGCTCGTCCCGGTCGCGCCCGATCCGGACGCGCCCGAGGACGAACCGTTGCCCGAGCCAATCCCCTACATCCGTGAGCAGCAGGAGAAGCGGGCGCGCAGTGCGGAGCGGTCACTGGCCTTGCTCGGCCGGGTGAACCCTCTCGCGCTGGAGGAGTTCACTGCGTTGGAGGAACGCCAGCGCTTCCTCACCGAGCAGCTCGAAGACCTGAAGAACACGCGACGCGATCTGTTGACCGTCATCAAAGAGGTCGACGAACGCGTCGAGCAGGTCTTCAGGGCAGCGTTCGAGGACACCGCTCGAGAGTTCGAGTCGGTGTTCTCCACCCTGTTCCCCGGCGGTACGGGCAAGCTCGTGCTGACCGAGCCCGACGACATGCTCACGACCGGCATCGAGGTCGAGGCGCGGCCGCCGGGCAAGAAGATCAAGCGGTTGTCGCTGCTGTCCGGTGGGGAGCGCTCGTTGACCGCGATCGCGTTCCTCATCGCGCTGTTCCGCGCGCGGCCGAGCCCGTTCTACGTCCTCGACGAAGTCGAGGCCGCGCTGGACGACACCAACCTCGGCCGGCTGCTGCAGCTGTTCTCCGAGCTCCAGACCAACAGCCAGGTCATCGTCGTCACGCACCAGAAGCGGACGATGGAGATTGCCGACGCGTTGTACGGCGTGAGCATGCGCGGCGACGGTGTGACCACGGTCATCAGCCAGCGCCTGCGGGAACTCGAGTCCGAGCCCGCCTGACCCCCAAAACGCGCCGCTGGTGGATTGACCCAGCGCCCCACGCCGCGAGTGTGGCTTGGCCGGGGGTTCAACCCACCAGCGTTGTTGGGAGGATGACTGCGTGGAACTGATCATCATCGCTGTCGCGATCGCCGCGGTGGCCGCGTTCGCCGTCATCGCGCTTGTCAGCCAGCGCGCCGCGCGCCGTGGGGGCCTCGCCGAACCCGAGGCGCCCTCGACGATTAGCGCGCCGCCCGAGCCGGAGCTCACCCTCGATGAGCTGACAACGCTCGAGGCGCCGCTGCTCGAGGGGGCGCCTCCGCCGGCGTTGCCGCCAACTCCCTTGGTCGAGACGCCGGCACCGACCGCCGGTCGGCTCGTCCGGTTGCGGGACCGGTTGGCGCGTAGCCAAACAACGCTCGGCCGGGGGCTGTTCTCGCTGCTGTCCCGCGACACCCTCGACGAGGACACCTGGGAGGAGATCGAGGACACCCTGTTGCAAGCCGATGTGGGGGTGACCACGACGCGGGAGCTCGTCGATCGGCTGCGCGAGCGGGTGCGTGTGCTCGGCACGCGCACGCCCGAGGACATGCGCACTCTCATCCGCGAAGAGCTCGTCACGGCGCTGCTGCCCGACCTCGACCGCTCGGTGGCAACCCGGCCCCACCCCGATCGACCAGCGGTGATCCTCGTCGTGGGTGTCAACGGCACCGGCAAGACGACAACCTGCGGAAAGCTGGCGAGGGTGTTGGTGGCCGACGGCAGGACAGTTCTGCTCGGGGCCGCCGACACGTTCCGAGCGGCCGCGGCAGATCAGTTGCAGACGTGGGGGTCCCGGGTCGGTGCCGAGACGGTGCGCGGCGCCGAAGGCGCGGACCCCGCCTCGGTGGCCTTCGAAGCCGTTCGGAAGGGCACCGAGGACAAGGTCGACACGGTGCTCATCGACACGGCGGGACGCCTACACACCAAGCTGGGCCTGATGGACGAGCTGGGCAAGATCAAGCGCGTCGTCGAACGTCAGGCGGCGGTCGACGAGACGCTGCTCGTCCTCGACGCGACGACGGGCCAGAACGGCGTCATGCAGGCGCGCGTCTTCACCGAAGCTGTGGAGATCACCGGCATCGTGCTGACCAAGTTGGACGGTACGGCGAAGGGCGGAATCGTGCTCGCCGTACAACGCGAGCTCGGCGTACCCGTGAAGCTGGTCGGCCTCGGGGAGGGCCCCGATGACCTCGCGCCGTTCGAGCCGGAGGCGTTCGCGGACGCCCTCGTGGGCGACGGCGTCGCGGCTTAGTACAGGATTGTCGTAGGCGCGAAGCGAAAGAGGACTTGATGGCGGACACGATCGACGAGCAGGGAGCCGACGCGAACACCCGCGATGCATCGGGGCGTCGGTATGGCGGCGAGCAGCTGGACAAGCTCGGCCAACACGCCGGACCTGTCATCTGGCTGACCGTCGTCATCATGTGCGTCGGCTTCACCATTGCTGGGCTCGCGATCATCTTCGACTCGCTTCTCTGGTTCATCATCGGCGGTGTGATCTTCGCCATCGGCGGCATCTGGTCGCTGGCCGCCGGCATCATGAACACCACCGAATAGCGCGGTCTGCAGCGGGTCGGGGCCGGCGCCGCTGGCCTGTGCACGAGAGTTCACAGCCACGAAACACAAGAGACCCGATTATGAAACCGCTCGCCTAGACCCTCCTCCCATCCACCTACAGGGAGGGGATTGCGTTGCCTGTCGACTTCGCAAGTCTCAACACCGGCGACACCGCATGGGTGCTCGCCAGCGCCGCATTGGTGCTGATCATGACGCCGGGCTTGGCCTTCTTCTACGGAGGCATGGTCCGCAGTAAGAGCGTGCTGGGCATGATGATGCAGAACTTCGTCTGTATCGCCGTCGTCAGCATCCTCTGGGTGCTCGTCGTCTACAGCCTTGCGTTTGGCAAGGACATCAACGGTTGGCACGGGTTGCTCGGCAACTTCCACCAGGCCGGTCTTGCTCACATGGGCGACCAGGTGTCCGGTTACGTCACCTCCGACGGAAAGTACGCACAGACCATCCCGCCGTTGGTGTTCGTGGCCTTCCAGCTGATGTTCGCGGTCATCACACCCGCGCTTATCACCGGCTCGATTGCGGACCGCGTCAAGTTCGGCGCGTTCGTGCTCTTCGTCGGCGTATGGGTGACGCTGGTCTACGGCCCCGTCGCGCACTGGGTCTTCTCACCGGAAGGCTGGTTGTTCAAGCGAGGCGCTGAGGACTTCGCGGGTGGAACGGTCGTGCACGCGAACGCGGGTGCAGCGGCACTCGCTATGTGTCTCGTCGTGGGCAAACGTGTCGGCTGGCCAAAGGAGCAGATGCGGCCGCACAACGTGCCGTTCATCCTGC
The DNA here is from genome assembly GCA_033851265.1 of Frankiales bacterium. Classification (GTDB taxonomy): domain Bacteria; phylum Actinomycetota; class Actinomycetes; order JAWWOW01; family JAWWOW01; genus JAWWOW01. Next base: position 75,156 of record JAWWOW010000011.1, on the reverse strand, counting down.
TGGGCGTCGCGTTGCTGTGGTTCGGCTGGTTCGGGTTCAACGCGGGTTCCGCGTTGGGCGCCAACAACCTCGCGGGCTACGCGTTCGTGAACACCAACACCGCCACTGCGGCTGCGCTCCTTGCCTGGATCGCTGTCGAAAAACTGCGCGACGGTCATGCCACGACTCTTGGCGCGGCTTCCGGTGCAGTAGCGGGTCTCGTCGCGATCACACCGGCTGCGGGTTTCGTCAGCCCGATGGGCTCGATCGCGGTCGGTGCTATTGCCGGCGTGATCTGCTGCCTCGCGACCGCAATGAAGTTCAAGCTCGGCTTTGACGACTCGCTCGACGTGGTCGCTGTCCACCTCCTTGGTGGTGTCACCGGCGCGCTGCTGATCGGTTTCCTCGGCACGAGTGCGACCGGAATCGGCGTCGATGGCCTCTTCTACGGGGGAAGCAGTCACCTGCTGAAGGAACAAGCGATCGCGGTTGGCGCCGTCGTCGCTTACTCCTTCGTTGCGACACTCATCATTGCCAAGTTGATCGACCTCATCTTCGGGCTGCGACTCAAGCCGGAAGAGGAGCAGCAAGGTATGGACGAGGTCCTGCATGCAGAAACGGCGTACGAGCTTGGTAGCGGTTTCGGCGGCGGTCGCAGCCTTGTTGGTGCGGGATCAACCACGGCGTCGCACTCGGTATCGATACCGAGTACATCGCCAACGGCTCGCACGGAGGGGGTGCAGTCATGAAGCTCGTTACCGCAGTCGTCAAGCCGTTCAAGCTCGATGATGTGAAGACGGCACTGCAGACCTTCGGTATCTCTGGCATGACGGTTAGCGAAGTCCAGGGCTACGGCCGACAGCGTGGTCACACCGAGGTCTATCGCGGTGCTGAGTACGTCGTGGACTTCGTCCCGAAGGTACGCATCGATGTGCTTGTCGACGACAGCGATGTCGACAGCGTGGTCGATGTCATCGTGAAGGCGGCACAGACAGGCCAGATCGGCGACGGGAAGGTGTGGGCAGTCCCCGTCGAGACGGTAGTGCGCGTGCGCACGGGAGAGCGCGGGCCGGACGCCCTGTAGTAAGGCCCGCGGCGGCGGGGTCGGTGCTTCAAGCCCGGCCCCGCCGCTTCGGCCTGACCGGCGTGTCCCGCCGGGGACGCTTACCCCTATCCTCCCGCGCGTGGAGGTCAACGCAGGAGATACCGCTTGGGTCCTCGGCAGCACCGCACTCGTCCTGTTCATGACGCCGGGGCTGGCGCTCTTCTACGGCGGGATGGTCCGTAGCAAGAACGTGCTGGGCATCATGATTCAGAACTTCGCGTGCATCGCCGTCGTCAGCATCGTGTGGGCGCTCGTCGCTTACACGCTGGCATTCGGTCCTGACGTGGGCCACGGGTTCATCGGTGATTTCACGTTCGCAGGACTAGCGAAAGGTCATGACCCGGTTCCGGGCCTCAGCCTGACCATCCCGCCGTTTGCGTTCGTTGCGTTCCAGATGATGTTTGCGGTCATCACAACCGCGCTACTCACTGGATCGGGTGCGGATCGACTCGACTTTCGTGGCTTCCTGGTCTTCGCCACGTTGTGGGTCATCGTCGTCTACGCGCCAATCGCACACTGGGTTTTCTCGCCAACAGGCTGGCTGGCCAAGCGCGGCGTCCTCGACTTCGCCGGTGGCACAGTCGTCGAGATCAACTCCGGCGCAGCCGGCCTTGCGTTGGCGCTCGTGCTACGACCACGTCGAGGCTGGCCGCGCGAAGCGATGGCACCGCACAACCTGCCGATCGCCGTCGTCGGTGCGGGGATCCTGTGGTTCGGCTGGTTCGGATTCAACGCCGGGTCAGCACTTGGAGCGAACGTGGTCGCTGCGCACGCATTGGTGACGACGCAACTCGCGGCGTGCGCGGCGATGCTGGGGTGGCTGCTGATGGAGCGGTTGCGCACCGGTCAGGCGACCACACTCGGCGCGGTATCGGGCGCGGTCATTGGGTTGGTCGCCATCACGCCGGCATGCGGTTTTGTGCCAGCCTGGGCCGCCATCCTCATCGGGTTTGTGGCCGGCGCCGCGGGTGTGTTGGCGGTGGCAGCGAAGTTCCGGTTGGGGTACGACGATTCGCTGGATGTGTTGGCGATCCATGGTGTCGGTGGGTTCATCGGCACCCTCGCCATCGGGCTGTTCGCGGCCACCGCGGTGAACCCTGCGGTCGCTCACGAAGGCTTGCTGATGGGCGGCGGCGCCCATCAGCTTGGCGTCCAGGCTCTCGCTGTCGTTGTGACGATCGGTTGGTCGTTCACGCTCACTTACGTCATCGCCACACTGGTCCAGCGAACGGTGGGTTTGCGCGTCACGCCCGAGCAGGAGATCGCCGGCTTGGACCAGAGTTTGCACGCAGAATCGGCTTATGACCTCGGCGGGGTGTCGTCAGTGGGCAGGATGGGGTCATGAAGCTCGTCGTCGCAGTCGTCAAACCGTTCCGGCTCGGTGATGTGAAGGAAGCCCTCGATGGCCTGGGCGTCCATGGGATGACCGTCAGTGAGGTCCAGGGGTACGGCCGCCAACGCGGTCACACCGAGGTCTACCGCGGTGCCGAGTACGTCGTGGAGTTCGTGCCCAAGGTGCGTGTCGAGGTCGTTGTCGACGATGCCGATGCCGATCGAGTTGTGGAAGCGGTCGTCAACGCAGCACGGACCGGATCCATCGGTGACGGCAAGGTCTGGACGGTGCCCGTGGAAACAATCGTGCGGGTCCGAACCGGTGAGCGCGGACACGACGCGCTCTAACGCGGCATCGGTGGACTTCCGGGCCGCGCGCGCTGCACTCTTCGAGCGCCCCGAGCTCACTGGCGCCGCCCTGCGCGATGAGCTGACGAACCTTGCCGACCGATGGCTGGGGGAGTTGTTCGCGAGCGCTACTGATGGCGACACCGAGGGCGTCGCGATTGTCGCCGTCGGTGGCTTCGGCCGCCGCGACCCTGCGCCGTATAGCGACCTCGACCTCGTCCTCGTTCACCGCAATCACCGCGACATCAGCAAGCTCGCTGACAAGATCTGGTACCCCATCTGGGATTCCGGTGCTGCACTCGACCACTCGGTGCGCACGGTCGCAGAAGCAGTCCGCGTCGCGGGGGAGGATCTAAAGGCTGCTCTCGGTCTGCTGGACGCCCGCCACGTCGCCGGCGACCCAAGCCTGTGCGCGGAGCTTCGCGAGCGCACGTACACGACGTGGCGAGCTGGCGCCGCCAAGCGGCTGCCGGAATTGATCGCTGCCACGCGTGAACGCGCGGAACGCGTTGGCGATGCGTCCTTCCTGCTCGAGCCTGACTTGAAGGAGTGTCGTGGGGGGCTGCGCGATCACCTCGCGATACGCCAAGCAGCCGCGACGTGGGTTGTCGAAGCTCCCACTGAGACGGAGCGGGCGGCGTACGACGTGCTGCTCGACGTACGCAGCGAGGTGCACCGCAGGAGTGGGCGGGCCACTGAGACGTTGCTGCTGCAGGAACAAGACGGCATCGCGGCGGCACTCGGGTACGCCGATGCCGACGTACTGCTGGCTGCTGTTTACCGGGCGGCTCGCACCACATCATTCGCGTTGGATGAGAGGTGGCGGCGAGTCGAGTCGTGGCTACCGCGGCCCCAAGCACGGCGTCGGATCCTTCGCCGACAAGGCGGCAGTACCGGTCCGGACGTGTCCCAACGGCGACCGCTCGCAGAGGGGGTGGTCGAACAAGGTGGCGAAGTGGTGTTGGCGCGCGACGCCGACCCACGCAGCGACCCGATATTGCTGCTCCGCGTCGCTGCTGCCGCTGCCGAACACGAGCTGCCGATAGCACCGCATGCCTTGGCGCGGCTGGCGCAAGAGGCCGCTCCGATCCCGGAACCCTGGCAGGCGTCGGCGCGCAACGCGTTCCTTGCCTTGCTCGGTGCAGGACACGGAACCGTGACCGTCATCGAGGCTCTCGACCAGGTCGGGCTGGTGAGCCGGGTGCTGCCGGAATGGGAGCACGTCCGGTTCCGACCACAACGCAATGCGGTGCATCGGTTCACGGTCGACCGCCATCTAATCGAAGCAGTCGTCGAGGCTTCGATGCTGGCCCGGCACGTCGCGCGTCCGGACCTCCTGCTCCTCGGCGCGCTGCTGCACGACATCGGAAAGGGACGCCCCGAAGACCACACCGATGTCGGCGTCGCACTCACCGAAGTCATCGCACCTCGACTCGGGCTGGACGCCGAGGACAGCGCGGTCGTCGTTTCGCTGGTTCGTAACCACCTGCTGCTTCCGGACACCGCGACGCGACGTGACCTCGAGGATCCGGTCACGATCAGCACGGTCGCCGACGCGGTTGGCCGTTCGCGAATAACGTTGGAACTGCTGCACGCGTTGACAGAAGCGGATGCACACGCAACCGGCCCGGCCGCATGGTCAGACTGGAAAGCAGGGCTCATCAACCATCTGGTCTCGCACGTCAATGCAGAGTTGGAAGGCGAGCCACTACAGAGCGGACCGATTCTCACTCCGGAGCAGTCGAAACTCGCCGAGCGCGGCGAGCTCGACGTCATCGCCGAGCCGACAAGCGACGGCGCGTACGCCGTCACGGTTGTGGCACCGGACCGCCCTGGTGTGCTCTGGCGGGCAGCCGGTGTGCTCGCACTGCATCGCCTCGACGTGCACACTGCGACGGCTACGTCCGTCGGACCGACCGCGGTCTCCTTGTTCACGGTGTCGCCACGTTTTGGATCGGCTCCGGATTGGCGCCTCGTGCGCGATGACTTGCGTGCTGCGCTGGACGGCCGCCTTCCGCTCGCCGAGCGGCTCGCCGAACGTGAGCGTGCCTACACCAGCGGCTCCGTGACGCACGCCGCCCCACCGAAGGTGTTCTTCTTCGACGACGCGGCCGAGTCGGCAACCGTGGTCGAAGTGCGTGCGCATGACGCGGTCGGGCTGCTGCACCGGATTGGTCGTGCACTCGAGGCGTGCGGCCTCGATGTGCGTACCGCCCGGGTCAGCACACTTGGTGCCGAGGCCGTCGACTCGTTCTACGTCGTCGATGCCAACGGCCAGAAGATCAGCGACCTCGCCGAGCGTGGGCGCATAGAAGCCGCGATCCTCGAAGCGATCGGAACCGAGCAACCCCACGGTTAGGCTGGGTAACGTCGCCCCACCCCTTTCTGAGGACTGACCTACCCGTGTTCGACACGCTCTCCGACCGGCTCGAGTCGGTATTCGCGTCGCTGCGCGGAAAGGGACGGCTCTCTGAGGCCGACATCGACGCGACGGCGCGCGAGATCCGGGTCGCGCTCCTCGAGGCCGACGTCGCCCTGCCAGTGGTCAAGGACTTCGTCGCCGCGCTCAAGGAGCGCGCTGCGGGCGCGGAGGTCAGCAAGGCGCTCAACCCGGCGCAGCAGGTCATCAAGATCGTCAACGAGGAGCTCGTCGGCATCCTTGGCGGTGAGACCCGGCGACTCCGCCTCGCGAAAACGCCGCCGACCGTCATCGTGCTCGCGGGCCTGCAGGGCTCCGGTAAGACCACACTCGCGGGCAAGCTCGGTCGTTGGTTGAAGGACCAGCGTCACTCGCCGCTACTCGTGGCGTGTGACCTGCAGCGACCCAACGCCGTTACCCAGTTGCAAGTCGTTGGCGGGCAGGCAAACGTCGAGGTTTTTGCCCCCGAGCCAGGCAACGGCGTCGGTGACCCGGTCAGTGTCGCGCGGCGCGGTGTCGAGTACGCCCAGCAAAAGGGTCACGACGTCGTCGTTGTCGACACTGCCGGTCGGCTGGGCGTGGACGCGGACATGATGGCGCAGGCCGCAGCCATTCGCGATGCAACGAGTCCCGACGAGATCTTGTTCGTCGTCGACGCGATGATCGGCCAGGACGCCGTCGCGACCGCGTTGTCATTCTCTGACGGCGTTGGGTTCAGCGGCGTCGTACTGACCAAGCTTGATGGTGACGCGCGTGGCGGCGCGGCGTTGTCCGTGCGTCACGTCACAGGGCGGCCGATTCTCTTCGCGTCCAACGGCGAGAAGCTCACCGACTTCGACGTCTTCCATCCCGATCGGATGGCGTCGCGCATTCTCGGTATGGGCGACATGCTGACGTTGATCGAGCAGGCGGAGCAGACGTTCGAGGCCGACGAAGCCGAACGCATGGCCTCCAAGCTCATGGGCGGCGAAGACTTCACCCTCGAAGACTTCCTCGAGCAGATGATGATGATTCGCAAGATGGGTCCCATCGGAAACCTCCTCGGCATGCTCCCGGGCATGGGGCAGATGAAAGAAGCCATCTCCCAAGTCGACGATCGCGACCTCGACCGTGTCGCCGCGATCATCCGCTCGATGACACCGGGCGAACGCGCCGACGCGAAGCTCATCAACGGCTCGCGCCGACTGCGCATCGCCAATGGTTCGGGTACGACGGTGATGGAGGTCAACCAGCTCGTCGACCGCTTTTTCGAAGCGCGCAAGATGATGAAGCAGATGGCGGGTGCGATGGGCATGCCGGGCGCGCGACGCCGGGGCAAGGCCAGCGGCAAGAAGGGCAAGAAAGGCAAGAAGGGCAAAGGCGGTGGTGGCCGGCCCAATGCCGCCGCGATAGCCCGCTCGCTCCCACCCGAGCTCCGCGGCATGGCGGGTGGGCCTGGCGGCGCTGGCGGTTTCCCCACCGGCCAGGGGCTTCCAGCGGGCTTTGACCTCTCGAAGTTGCAGCTGCCTAGCCCGCCCGACTCTCGCGATCAGTCAGGTTGATTTCGCCCGTGACCAGCGTGCGAAGCACGGACTCATCAGCATGGGTCGCATCATCTGGCAGAATCACCGGTGAGCACGACGTCGTACGACGGACCCTCTAGCCGTCCCGACGCTGTCCTCCGGTCGCGATCGGCGTTAACCCCACGACGTCGCAGGGCGGCCATCCAACGCAGAACATGGAGTAATCGCACCTCGTGGCTACCAAGATCAAGCTCATGCGCCTGGGCAAAATGCGCGCGCCCTACTACCGGATCATCGTCGCCGACTCGCGCACCAAGCGTGAGGGTCGCGTCATCGAGACGATCGGGAAGTACCACCCGAAGGAAGATCCGTCGTTCATCGAGGTCGACTCAGAGCGCGCGCAGTACTGGCTGAAAGTCGGCGCGCAGCCGACCGAACCCGTCGCCGCGATCCTGAAGATCACGGGGGACTGGCAGAAGTTCCGCGGCGAACCAGCACCCGAGCCGATGAAGGTGCGCGCCGCACGCCCGGACAAGAAGGCTCTCTTCGAGGCTGCCCACAAACAAGGCGCCAGCGACGCCGAGGCGACGACCGCCAAGCCGCGCAAGAAGGCCGCTGCCAAGGCCCCAGCGGCCGACGCCGCTGCGGACGCTGCCGCCACCGAGGCTGCGACCGAGGCTCCGGCAACCGAGGCTCCGGCAACCGAGGCTGCGACCGAGGCTCCGGCAGCAGAGGCACCTGCCGAGACCGCCGCCACCGAGCCACCAGCGAGCGAGGAGCCATCCGCGACGGCTGACGCGCCCGCAGCCGACGCGGGCGAGACCCCGCAGGAGCAGTAGTGCTCGACGAAGCGCTAGAGCACCTCGTCCGCGGCATCGTCGCGCATCCGGACGACGTCCACGTCGAGGAACGCACCCGCCGCCGCGGGCCGGTTCTCGAAGTGCGCGTGCATCCGGATGACCTCGGCAAGGTCATCGGTCGGGCCGGTCGCACGGCGACCGCGCTGCGCACGGTCATCAACGGTCTCGGCGGCAAGGGCATCCGCGTCGACTTCCTCGACGTCGACGAAGGGCGCTGACCCGGTCCATCCGGGGGGCAGTCGTGCAACTCGTCGTCGGTCGCATCGGGAGGGCGCACGGCATCCACGGTGAGCTGTCGGTCGACGTGCGCACCGACGACCCGGAGCGTCGGTTCGCCACGGGGATGTCCGTCCACACCGATCCGCCCGAGGCTGGACCACTCACTGTCTTACGTGCGCGCCCGCACAGCGGTCGCTTGCTCGTGACGTTCGATGGAGTGAACGACCGGTCTGCGGCCGAGGCGTTGCGCGGAACGCTGCTCGTCGTTGACTCTTCGACGAGCCCTCCGACGGAGGACCCAGACGAGTTCTGGGACCACGAGCTGGTCGGCTTGCGCGTCGAGACGGTGAGTGGCGAACACATCGGCGAGATCAGTGAGGTGTTGCACCTACCGGTGCAAGATCTGCTCGTCGTCACCCAGGCGTCTGGTGCGGAGTTGCTCGTCCCTTTTGTTGCGAGCATCGTTCCGGGTGTCGACATCGCGAGTGGAAAAGTCGTCATCGACCCGCCGTCCGGCCTGCTCGTCGACGACGAAGATGCAGAAGCGTGATGTCGTGCGCATCGACGTAATCACGATCTTCCCGGAGTACTTCACACCACTCGACCTGTCATTACTCGGCAAGGCGCGCGAGCGCGGACTGATCGACGTACGCATCCATGACCTGCGTGACTGGACTGGTGATGTGCACCGCAGGGTGGACGACACTCCCTACGGGGGAGGGCCGGGCATGGTCATGCGTCCCGAGCCCTGGGGCCGTGCGCTGGACGCGGTCGTCCCGGTGGACACCGCGCCGCCGCCGCGACTCGTGGTTCTGAGTCCGTCGGGACGACCGTTCGACCAGCAGATGGCACAGCAGTACGCCGACGAGCCCTGGCTCGTCTTCGCCTGTGGCCGCTACGAAGGCATCGACGCGCGCGTCGCCGCGGACGCGGCCGGGCGGATGCCCGTCGACGAGCTCTCGATCGGCGACTACGTGCTCGCCGGCGGTGAGGCGGCGACGCTCGTGGTGGTCGAGGCTGTGACTCGGCTGCTGCCGGGGGTGGTGGGCAACCCGGAGTCGATCGTCGATGACTCGCACTCGCACGGGCTGCTCGAAGGCCCGGCGTACACCCGCCCGGCGAGCTGGCGGGGGCTCGACGTCCCGGCGGTCCTGCTGTCCGGGGACCACGCGGCAATCCACCACTGGCGCCGCGACGTTGGCTTGCGTCGCACCGTCGAGCGTCGCCCGGACCTCTTCGGTGCGGGGGGGCCAGCCGATCCGATACCGCCCGGGTCCGGCGGTGTGGCAGAGTAGATATCTCACCAACGCATCCCCTAGCGCCTCCCCGCGCTGATCTGGACTGCCCGAAATAACAGGAGTACGAGCCCAATGCATACGCTCGACGGCATCGATGCCGCCTCGCTGCGAAGCGACATCCCGGACTTCCGCCCCGGCGACACGATCGACGTCGGCGTCCGCGTGGTCGAGGGCAACCGCTCCCGAGTCCAGCACTTCCAAGGCGTCGTCATTCGCCGCCAGGGCGGTGGAATCCGCGAGACGTTCACGGTCCGCAAGGTGAGTTTCGGCGTCGGTGTTGAGCGCACGTTCCCCGTGCACGCCCCGGTCATCGACACGATCAAGGTCGTGACTCGTGGTGACGTACGCCGGGCGAAGCTGTACTACTTGCGTTCGCTCCGCGGCAAGAAGGCGAAGATCCGTGAGCGGCGGGAGACCTCCGAGACCGCGAGCTGACTGGTCCAGCCAGCGCGATGACAGAACCCCCGACTCCGTCCAGTGGCGACGCGTTTGACCGGCTGAGGTCTCGGTCAACCCCAGACCAACCTGAGGCGAGCTATGCGGCTGCCTCGGACCAGACCGATACAACCGTCGTCGAGCCAGTGGACGATTCGGATCCGGCAGAAGCTGCAGGAGACCCGAAGCCAGCTGACGAGACGACCAAGAAGGAAAAGCACGGGTCCTTCCTGCGTGAGCTGCCCATCCTCATTGCAGTGGCACTTGTGTTGGCGCTCATCATCAAGGCGTTCCTCGTCCAGGCCTTCTACATCCCCTCGGGGTCGATGGAACAGACCCTGAAGGTTGGCGACCGGGTGCTCGTCAACAAACTCGTATACCGCTTCCGCGACATCCACCGCGGCGAGATCGTGGTGTTCAACGGCACCGACACGTCGTTCGAAGAGAGTCCCGAAACAACGTGTACGCCACCCAAAAATCGCATCGCGCGGACGTTGCGATCCTTCGCCAGCGCTATCGGTGTTGCCCCGCCGTGTGAGAAGGACTTCATCAAACGGGTGATCGGCGTCGCCGGTGACACGGTGCAGTGCTGTGACGCGCAAGGTCGGGTGACCGTCAACGGCGTCGCGCTCGACGAGTCCTACATCTTCCCGGGCGACAAGCCCAGCGAGTCGCCGTTCGGGCCGTACACCGTGCCCAAGGACCGCTTGTGGCTGATGGGCGATCACCGGTCCGCATCGCAAGACTCCCGGGCGCACACAGGCACGGCGGACAAGGGCATGATCCCGACGCACAAGGTGGTCGGTCGCGCGTTCGTGAAGGTTTGGCCTGTCGGCAACATCGGCGGTCTGCCGGTACCGAAAACGTTCTCCCAGAAGGCGCTCAACAGCTTGGGCGGGCCGCTGACCGGCTCGGGTAGTGAACCCGCCCTTGCGCTCGGGGCACTGGGAGCCCTGGGGGGATGGCCGGTTCTGCGCCGCCGGCGCCGCCAGCACGCGCTCGACCGTCGTTCGGCCTAGCGGGTGCCCCGCAGCGCTTCCCGACCGGGTCGTACCCTGGCGCCGATGTCCACCCCAGACCCGTCGCCTCCGTTGCTGCCGCGCGGCTCCACGGTCCGCCGAGACGCGGGCCTGTGGGGATACGAGCGCGCCCTGCACCGCCACGGCCTGGCTCCGGTGGCCGGAGCCGATGAGGCCGGCCGGGGCGCCTGCGCCGGACCGCTGGTCGTGGCGGCGGTCGTGTTGCCGGAGGGCAAGCGTGGGCAGGTGCCCGAGCTCGCCGACTCCAAGCTGCTCACCGCCTTGGCGCGCGAGCGGGTCTACAAGCAGGTGGTACGCCGGGCCGCCGCGATCTCCGTTGTCGTCGTACCACCGCAGGAAGTGGACCGAGAAGGTCTCCACCGCAGCAACGTGGCGGCGATGCGCCGGGCGCTGGCGACGCTCGACGTCAACCCGGGCTACGTCCTCACCGACGGCTTCCCGGTCGCCGGGCTCGGCGTACCCGGCCTTGCCGTGTGGAAGGGCGACCGCGTCGCCGCGTGCATTGCTGCTGCCTCGGTTGTCGCAAAGGTGACTCGTGACCGGATCATGTGCTCGCTGCACGAGCGCTTTCCGGTGTACGACTTCGCGACGCATAAGGGCTATGTCACTCCCGAGCACGCGAGCGCGTTGACCGAGCACGGACCCTGTCCGGAACATCGGCATTCCTACGTCAACGTTGCGCGAGCCCTGCGCGGGCTGCCGTTGAACGACGAAGACTTGCACGACCAATCGTTTGCCGGTGTCCTGGCATGAGCGCTATTTACCTGGACGCGCCATGAGCGCCGAGGACCTAGAAAAGTACGAAACCGAGATGGAGCTGCAGCTCTATCGCGAGTATCGCGACGTCGTCGGCTTGTTCACGCATGTGGTGGAGACCGAGCGCAGGTTCTACCTCGCCAACGATGTGAAGCTTCAGGTTCGGACCGCTGAGGGTGAAGTCTTCTTCGAGGTCACGATGAACGACGCGTGGGTCTGGGACATGTACCGGCCAGCGCGCTTCGTCAAGAACGTCCGTGTGGTGACGTTCAAGGACGTCAACATCGAAGAGCTCGCCAAGAGCGATCTCGAGCTGCCGCGGGAGTAGCCCGCCGCTGGTGGGTAGGAGTCTCCGGACCGATCAGGAGGAAGCCGTGTCCGAGTCACCCGAATCCGCCTCTGGCTCACCACATCCCGCCGCCAACCAGCCCGGCCATGCCGATCCCGCCGTCGATCCGGCGAGCGGTGCGCCGTACACCGACAACGGCAAGCACCCCACGCCCGGCTCAGGCGCATCGAGCGAGCGCACCAGCGCTGGGGCGGGTACGCCGGCTGACGGCGCCGCCCCGACGCCTGGTGACTCGGCTGGCGTGACCGTCAACAGCGACACGTCGCTGCTCGGTTCGTCAGAGACGAGTACGCCTATCCAGTCGACCGGCGAGATGGTGACGGAGGAAGCGCGCGAACGTGCTGCGCAAGCACCGGATCCCGACTCAGCGGCACCCGGCGATTCGGCGCTGCCACCGGGCTAGCGCTGTCCACAGCGAGACGCAGCGCGCGTCCACAGCACACCTCGACGATCCGTCGTACGTCGTAATCGTCGACCACTCTCCTCGCGGAGGTGGTTGTCGTGGTGCGCGCAAGCGACGAGTTGGGCAGGTACGGCGAGAACATCGCGGCCGCGCATCTCGAGGCGGCCGGGCTCGAGGTGGTGCAACGCAACTGGCGTTGTCGTGAGGGCGAGATCGACATCGTCGCGCGCGACGGAACGACGGTTGTCGTCTGTGAAGTAAAGACCCGCGCGGGGCTCGGATTTGGTTCGCCGCTCGAAGCCGTAACGGCGCCGAAACTGCGCCGGCTGCGTCGCCTTGCTGCAGTGTGGATGACCGACAACACACCGACGTGGGCGCGGGCCGTCCGCATCGACGTTGTCGGCATCGTCTATCCGCCTGGTGGCGAGCCGGTCATCGATCACGTGCGTGACGTGGTGCTGTGAGCCTCGCGCGGACCTACGCCATTGCGCTCGTGGGCATCGACGGTCGTCTCGTCGAGGTCGAGGCGGACATCGGGTCCGGCTTGCCCTACATGGCCATCGTCGGACTTCCCGATGCTGCCGTGAACGAAGCCCGCGACCGCGTGAAGGCCGCGATCACCAACAGCGGCGAGCCGTGGCCACAGCACCGCATCACGATCGGTCTCTCGCCGGCGAGTCTGCCGAAGAAGGGAAGTTCGTTCGACTTGGCGCTGGCCGCCGCGATTCTGGCCGCATCCAAAGCGGTGCCGCCGGAGACCGTTGCGGGCTGCGTCTTCTACGGAGAGCTCGGTCTCGACGGCCGGGTCCGTGGTGTGCCCGGTGTTCTGCCGGCGGTCCTGGGTGCGTCGCGCGAGGGTGTACGCCGTGTCGTGGTACCGCGGTGGAACGCCGCCGAAGCGCGGCTCGTGCCGGATGTCGAGGTCGTGCCCGTTGGCTCGCTGCGCGAGTTGGTCTGCCTCTTGCGCGACGAGCCCGTCCCGGAAGGCCTGTCGGGCGGCGACGAACCACCGCTCGTCGAGGCGGCGGACCAACGGCCGGTAGGCGACCTGGCTGAAGTGCTCGGGCAGGCGAAGGGGCGTCGCGCCGTTGAGGTGGCGGCAGCCGGTGGCCACCACCTGTACTTCTACGGACCACCGGGCACCGGCAAGACGATGCTCGCCGAACGGCTGCCCGCCCTGCTGCCTCCTTTGGACCGGGCCGCGGCGCTCGAGGTCACGGCCGTTCACTCTGTTGCGGGCGTACTCCCACCCGGGTGTCCGCTGCTGACGACCCCGCCGTTCAAGGACGTGCACCACACCGCGACGGTGGTGTCACTGGTGGGTGGTGGCAGTGGCATTCCGCGGCCGGGAGCAGCGAGTCTCGCCCATCGAGGAGTGCTCTTTTTGGATGAGGCTCCAGAGTTTGCATCGGGTGCGCTTGACGCGTTGCGCCAACCGTTGGAGTCCGGACGCATTGTCGTCTCACGCGCCGGTGGGATCGCCTGCTACCCGGCGCGCTTCACGTTGGTGCTCGCAGCCAACCCATGTCCGTGTGCTGCGGCGACCGGACGAGGCAAGGGGTGCACGTGCTCGCCCGCGGTGATGCGTCGCTACCAAGGGAAGCTGTCCGGACCGTTGCTTGATCGCATCGACCTGCAGATACAACTCGAGCAGTTGAAGCGATCCGAGATGCTTGCTGATCGCGACCTCGTCGAAAAGAGCTCGATCGTCGCCGAACGCGTCGCGTGCGCTCGAGAGCGCACGGCAGCGCGCCTCGTGGGCACTCCTTGGCGCACCAACGCCGAAGTGCCGATCGGTGCACTGCGACGGCGGTGGCCGCTTGCTCCCGGCGCACTGAAACCGCTGGACAAGCGGCTCAATCTCGGGTTGCTGAGCGCACGTGGTCTGGACCGCATCGTGCGCACCGCCTGGACGATCGCTGATCTGTCCGGTCGGGACCGGCCGGGCGCGGAAGAGGTTGCGGCCGCGCAGTACCTCCGGACCGGCACGGCGTGAACGTTTCCGCTGACACGCGGGCGCGGGCGGCGTTGTCGAGGTTGGCCGAGCCCGCCAACCCCCTGCTCGGTGGCCTGGTCGCCGCCGCGGGCGCCCCCGCCGTGCTGGACGGCGCACGGGACGGATACCTCGGCCGCGGTGAAAAGCCTGCAGAACTCCTCGCAGCCATGCAGGCGCGGCTGCCGACACTCGACGTGGACCGCGACCTCGCGGCGCTCGACGCCGCCGGGGGGCGACTCGTCGGTCCGAGTGACGCCGAGTGGCCGGCGGCAGTCGACGATCTCGGTCCGTCCGCGCCACTCGTGTTCTGGGTACGCGGGGTTGCTGACTTGGCGTCCGTGGCGGACCGCGCGGTGGCAATGGTCGGCACGCGCAACGCAACCGACTATGGCGACCTCGTTGCCACTGACCTCGCCGTGACGTTGGCAGAGCAGGGTTGGGCGATCGTGTCCGGTGGTGCCTTCGGCATCGATGCCGCGTCACATCGCGGCGCAATGGCGGCCGGCGGCATGACCGTCGCGGTGCTGGCGTGTGGTGTCGACGTCCCCTATCCGCGGTCGCACCACGGCTTGTTCGAGTCAATCCTTGACTGTGGCCTGTTGGTGTCGGAGCTCCCGCCGGGGTGCGCACCGCACCGGCAGCGATTCCTGACCCGCAACCGACTCATCGCAGCGCTCGCGGCGGGCACGGTCGTTGTCGAGGCTGCTGTTCGTAGCGGAGCCAAGAGCACCGCGACCCACACACGACACCTCGGCCGTCCGCTGATGGTCGTGCCCGGCCCGGTGACGTCGGCGCTGTCGGTCGGCTGCCATCAGCTGCTTCGCGACCACCCGGAGTCCGTACTCGTGACGTCCGCGGCCGAGGTGGTGGAGATGGTCGGACGGATCGGCGCGGACTTGGCGCCACAACTGCGTGCCGACGTCTTGCCGCGCGACGAGCTGTCGGCCGAGACCGCGCAAGTGCTCGAGGCCGTCCCCGTCGTACGCGCGCAGGGTCCGGCGCGGATAGCCGTGACTGCCGGGTTGCCACTGGCGACGGTCGAGGCTGCGCTCGGCATGCTCCTGCTGGAGGGGCTGGTCGAGGAGCGCGCGGGAGGGTGGCGGCTCGCCGCCCAGCCCGGCGCAGCGGCTCCCGCGTTAGGCCGAACGGGCTACCCGAGCGCCGATCCGTCCTTATCGGACACTCCGTGCGTCGGAAAGCACAGCGATGGTGCTTGACCCATAGGGGGATAACAACGGACCGTTGTCCCCGTGACCCCCGCAGTGCAACCGAGCGAACACACCCGGTTACCAGAATTGCCACCGGCGTTCGCCGCCCTGGTCGACGAGTTCGCGCGACACCTGCGCTCCGAGCGAGGCCTGTCCGTGCACACCGTGCGGGCCTACACCGGCGACGTCGCCGGACTCTTGGACCACGCGGTCCGGCTTGGCGTGGACGACCTCGCTGGCCTCGACATCGGCGTACTCCGCAGCTGGCTGGCGCGGCTGCGCACCACCGGACGGGCGCGGGCCACCCTGTCGCGCCGGGCAGCTGCCGCGCGTGTGTTCACGGCGTGGGCAGTACGCCGGGGCCTCCTGGCTAACGATCCGGGCCGGCATCTCGTGGCCGCTCAGACCGGTCGCACGTTGCCCGCCATCCTCAAGCAACCCGACGCCGCAGCTGTGCTCGACGGGCTGGCCGAAGAAGCCGAGGCAGCTCGCACACACTCTGATGACGCGGAAGGCACGGCTATCGCGCTGCGCGACCGCGCGATCCTCGAGTTGCTTTACGCGACCGGCATTCGCGTGAGCGAGTTGGTGGGTCTTGATCTCGACGACATCGACCGCGAGCGACGGGTAGTGCGCGTCCTCGGCAAGGGCGGCAAGGAACGCACCGTCCCGGTCGGGCTGCCCGCCGTGGACGGCCTCGATGCGTGGTGCGATGCCGGGCGGCGGGTGCTCGCCGGCCCAGCCGCTGGGTCCGCGTTGTTCGTGGGAGCCCGCGGCGGTCGCATCGATCCGCGGACGGTCCGGCGCGTTGTGCACGCCCGGCTGCAGGCCGGTGGGGTCACCGACCTCGGGCCACATGGGCTCCGTCACAGCGCGGCGACACATCTTTTGGAGGGTGGCGCGGACCTCCGAACGGTCCAGGAGCTTCTCGGCCACGCTAGCCTTGCGACAACACAGATCTACACACATGTCTCCGTCGAGCGTCTGAGAGAAACGTATGAGCGGGCGCACCCCCGAGCGTGAGGGCCGCTCCGTGCCGGCAACATCCGGCCGGGGGCCCCGTGCGCGCGCCGTCACTGTCGAGATTCCGGACGACCAGAAGACCGACGAGCAGCTGGAAGCCGACGCTAAGAAGGCCGAGAACGAAAGCGCGCTTCAGGAGCTCTGGCGGTCCTTCAAGGCCACCAAGGAGAAGGAACTCCGCGAGCGGCTGATCATTCACTACTCGCCGCTGGTGAAGTACGTCGCCGGCCGCGTCGGTGTCGGGCTCCCACCGAACATCGAGCAGGCCGACCTCGTCTCCTACGGCATCTTCGGGTTGATCGACGCGATTGAGAAGTTCGACCTCGAGCGAGCGATCAAGTTCGAGACCTACGCGATCAGCCGCATCAAGGGCGCGATCATCGACGAGCTGCGCGCCATCGACTGGATCCCGCGGTCCGTGCGCTACAAGGCCCGTGAGGTGGAGAAGGCCTACGCCGCGCTCGAGGCCAAGCTGCACCGCACGCCGTCGGAAAGTGAGGTGGCCGAGGAGCTCGGCATCGCGCTGGAAGACCTGCACACGATCTTCAGCCAGGTGTCGTTCGTCAACGTCGTCGCGTTGGACGAGCTGCTCAATGTCGGCGGCGACCGGGGCGACAAGCTCTCCCTCGTCGATACTCTCGAAGACACCAAAGCCGAGGACCCGGTCGCGGCATTCGAGACCGAAGAGACGAAGTACCTCCTCGCGCGCGCCATCAACACGTTGCCTGAGCGCGAAAAGATTGTCGTCACCCTCTACTACTACGAGGGACTGACGCTGGCCGAGATCGGTCAGGTCCTGGGTGTGACCGAGAGCCGCATCTGTCAGATGCACACGAAAGCCGTGCTGCAGCTACGTGCGAAGTTGGCCGAGCAGACCGCCTGACGTCAAGCGCGACTCCGCCTGCGTGCAGCGAACACACCACCGGCAGCGAGGCTGCCGAGTGCGGCCGCGACCGGCAACACGGGTGGTGCGCGTTTCTGTCGTGGTGCATCGGCCGTTGCGCGGCTCGCAGCCGGTGACGCGGTCGGCAGTTGGGCCGGCGACCGCGGTGTCGACGCCGATGGCTGGTCATAGATCGGGAGCAGCCGCACGCGGGTGCCGCGGATGAGTTGCAACGGATCGAGGTAGCTAGCGCCGCGACGCAGCCCCCAGTGCAGGCAGACGAACCCGATGCCGCAGTTGCCGTGACCGGGCCGGAGGTGGCCGATCGGTTGGCCGGCTCGGACCTGGTCGCCGCGGCGTACTGATGCCTGGACGGGTTCGTACGTGGTCTCGAGCCCGTCGGCATGGTGGATCGTGACGACGCCGCGCCCGGCCAGTAGGGCGGCGTACCCGATCACCCCCGAGCCGGCCGCGAGGACGGAGTCGCCGCTGCGGGCGCGCAGGTCGACTCCCCGGTGGCCGGCCAGCCACCGTTCGGCGGGTTGGTCGAAGGCGCGTGCGACCGTCGGCTGCCCGGCCAGCGGCCACTGCCAGCGGTCGTCAGCGGTCGCTGAACCAGGCCAACCCATCGCGGCGAGCAGGCTCGCCGCGGCAGCGAGGAGAGATAGTCGCAGACGCATGACCACAGGCTCAGCGATGAACAGCGACCTAGCCGGCGCCTGCGGCATCACCTGTGGACGGCGTGGCCCCCGTGGCGGAACGACTGTGGATGGGGAGTTGATCTCCTTGACTCGGTGAAACCGTCGAAGGGGTCTCGAAAACGGCGTCCGCTGACGGTCTCACCCAGTCAAGTCGATCGTTTCCGACGATTACGGGGCTGGATGATCTTGGAATAGGCGTTCTGTGAGCGTGGTCGGTAGACTCGCGGCTGCGGTCCAGAGCACTGGGCTGACATCGCACGTCCCCTCCCGCAGCCGATGCGGGAGACGGCCACTCGGTCCCACCCCGATCCTGTGAGTGGGAACGGCCGGCGCGGGCGTCAGGCAGCGGCGGCAACCGTCCGTCGCGACGAACCGAGTGCGCCCCTGGGCGCGGGAGTGAGAGCACACGGCCATGGCCAAAGATGGCGCCGTAGTCACCATGAAGCAGCTGCTCGAGAGCGGCGTCCACTTCGGGCATCAGACCCGTCGCTGGAACCCGAAGATGAAGCGATTCATCTTCACCGAGCGCAACGGCATCTACATCATCGACCTGCAGCAGTCGCTGTCCTACATCGACAACGCGTATGCCTACATCCGCGACACCGTCGCGCATGGCGGCACGATCCTGTTCGTCGGGACCAAGAAGCAGGCTCAGGAGGCGATCGCCGAGCAGGCTCAGCGCGTCGGCATGCCGTACGTCAACCAACGCTGGCTCGGCGGCATGCTCACCAACTTCTCGACGGTGTTCAAGCGGCTGCAGCGTCTCAAGGAACTCGAGGCGATGGACCTGCAAGCAGGCCAGAGCTCGAACGCCACGACCACCAAGAAGGAAGCCCTCCATCTCACCCGCGAACGCGACAAGTTGGAGCGCACTCTTGGTGGCATCCGCGACATGACGCGCGTACCCAGCGCGGTCTGGATTGTCGACACCAAGAAGGAGCACATCGCCGTCGGCGAGGCCCGCAAGCTCGGCATCCCGGTGGTGGCGATCCTCGACACGAACTGCGATCCCGACGAGGTCGACTACAAGATCCCGGGCAATGACGACGCGATCCGTTCGGTCACGTTGCTCACCCGGGTCGTCGCTGACGCTGTTGCCGAAGGTCTGATGGCCCGCGCGTCCGCGGCGGGTGACAGCGAGGCCGCAGCGAGTGGTGAGCTCGGCGCCGACGAGCCTCTTGCTGACTGGGAGCGCGAGCTGCTGCAGGGCAGCGATGCGACCGCGACGACCGAGGCAACGCCACCCCCTGCTGCCGAACCGACCGAAGTCCCCGCGGCAGAGACCTCCGCTGCAGACACTCCTGCCGCAGAGCCGACCACCGAGGCTGAAACTCCGACCACGAGCTGACCCTCATAACAACCGAAGGACCCTGAGATAGCTATGACCACGATTTCCGCCGCGGAGGTAAAGAAGCTCCGCGACGCCACCGGCGCCGGAATGATGGACGCCAAGCGTGCCCTCGAAGAAGTTGATGGTGACTTCGACAAGGCGAGTGAGCTGCTGCGAATCAAAGGCGCTGGTCGCGTCCAAAAGCGCGGCGCGGAGCGTACGGCGAGCAACGGACTCGTAGCCGCTGCCGAAGCCGCGATGATCGAGCTGCTCTGCGAGACGGACTTTGTCGCGAAGAACGAAGAGTTCCAGCAGCTCGCTACCGACATCGTCGCGCATGCCGCGAGCAGTAAACCGTCGAGCGCCGAGGAGCTAGCTGGCCAGTCACTCGCTGATGGCGCGAGCGTTCAAGAAAACATCGACGTGCTAGCCGCGAAGATCGGCGAAAAGCTCGAACTCGGTCGGGTAGCAGTTCTCGACGGCACCGTCGCGTCGTACATGCACCGCAGGTCGCAGGACCTGCCGCCGACGATCGGTGTGCTTGTCGAATTCGACGGTGACGACGTCGAGACGGCGCGTGGCGTCGCGATGCAGATCGCGAGCTTCAACCCGCCGTACCTCACCCGTGATGAGGTACCCGACGACGTCGTCGCCAGCGAACGACGTATCGCCGAGGAAACTGCGAAGGAAGAAGGCAAGCCCGAGCAGGCGCTTCCGAAGATTGTTGAAGGCCGCGTCAATGGCTTCTACAAGGACAGTGTGTTGCTCGAACAGCCTTACGTGCGCGAGAACAAGAAGACGGTCAAGCAGGTGTTGGACGAAGCCGGTGTCACCGTCAAGCGATTCGTGTCCTTCCGGGTCGGCGAGAGCTGAACGCGATGACTGAGCCGGGCGTCTACTCGCGAGTGCTGCTCAAGCTCTCTGGAGAGGCGCTCGCCGGTAGTGGGGCGCTCGGGATCGATCCCGACGTCATTGTCTCCATCGCACGTCAGATTGCTGACGTCGCTCGGGACGGCGTCGAGGTGGCGGTGGTCGTTGGTGGTGGCAACTACTTCCGCGGTCACGAGCTCGCCGAGCGCGGTATGGATCGCGCACGCGCCGACTACATGGGCATGCTCGGCACGGTCATGAACTGCCTCGCGCTGCAGGACTTCATCGAGAATGAAGGTGTCGAGACGCGCGTGCAGACAGCGATCGCGATGGGTCAGGTCGCGGAGCCGTACATTCCGCGTCGTGCCATCCGGCACATCGAGAAGGGCCGCGTCGTCATCTTCGGCGCCGGCCTCGGGGCGCCCTTCTTCTCGACCGACACATGCGCGGCACAGCGCGCGCTCGAGATCGGGTGTCAGGTCGTGCTGATGGCCAAGGCCGTGGATGGTGTGTACGACGACGACCCGAAGAAGAACCCAGACGCCGTTCGTTTCGACACGTTGACCTATGCCGAGGTGCTTCGTCGCGGTCTGAAGGTTGCCGACGCGACGGCGATCAGTCTCTGCATGGACAACGACCTGCCCATCGTTGTCTTCGACCTACGCACCGAGGGCAACATCGCGCGTGCCGTACGCGGTGAGAAGATCGGCACCGTCGTGTCATCGGCAACGGCCTAGAGGAGCGGACGTGATCGACGAAACCCTGCTCGAGGCCGAGGAAAAGATGGAGAAGGCTGTCGAGGTAGCCAAGGAAGACTTCTCCACGATCCGCACGGGCCGCGCGACGCCGTCGATGTTCCAAAAAATCGTCGTCGACTACTACGGCGCACCCACACCGGTTAACCAGCTCGCGTCGTTCACGGTGCCGGAGCCACGGATGGCAGTCATTGCGCCGTACGACGTGTCGTCGCTCGGCAACATCGAGAAGGCGATCCGCGACAGCGACCTCGGCGTCAACCCGACCAACGACGGAAAGATCATCCGCGTGGTCTTCCCGCAGCTCACCGAAGAGCGCCGCAAGGAGCTCATCAAAGTGGCGCACCACAAGGCGGAGGAGGCGCGGGTCGCGATCCGCAACGTGCGCAGGCATGCCAAGGACGCGCTCGAGAAGCTGAAGAAAGGCGGGGACGTCGGCGAGGACGACGTACGCCGTGCCGAGAAGGAGCTCGAGGACGTGACGCATACGTACGTCGCGCATGTCGACGATGCCCTCGCGACCAAGGAAGCCGAGCTCCTCGAGGTCTAGAAGTGACCCTGCGCGAGGCGCCGGCCGCAGAACCGGCCGAACCGGCAGACCCGGCTGAGCCGTCGCCGCACGGTCGGGCGGGACGCAACCTGCCGATGGCGATTGCTGTCGGCGCGGGCCTCGGCGCTCTCGCTCTGACGTCGCTATACGCCTACAAGCCGATCTTCGTTGGCGTTGTCGTCGTCGCGATTGCGATCGGCGGGTGGGAGGTTGCCCGCTCGTTGCGGGTAGCCGGTCTGAACGTCCCGGTGGTCCCGCTTCTCGCGGGAACAGTCGCGATGGAGATCACGGCGTATCGCAACGGACCGGAGCATCTCGTCGTCGCGTTGTTGCTGACAGTGCTCGCCATCCTCATCTGGCGGCTGCCTGACGGTGCCGAGGGTTACCTCCCGGACGTGTCCGCCGGGATCTTCACCGCGGTCTATGTGCCGTTCCTCGCCGGGTTTGCAGCGCTGCTCGTCGCGCCGCCCGACGGCCCGCGGCGGGCAACCATCTTCATTGCGACGGTTGTCGCCAGCGACGTGGGGGGCTACGCCGCGGGCGTGCTCTTCGGCAAACACCCGATGGCCCCGACTGTTTCACCGAAGAAGTCGTGGGAGGGGTTCGTCGGATCGGCGCTCGCCTGCATGGTCTGCGGCGCAATCCTCACGACCGTGTTGCTCGACGGCAAGATCTGGCAAGGCATTGTGGTCGGGCTGGCCATCGTCTGCTCCGCAACACTCGGCGACCTCGGCGAGTCGATGATCAAACGTGATCTCGGGATCAAGGACATGGGCAGGCTGTTGCCCGGACACGGCGGCGTCATGGACCGGCTCGACTCGCTCCTCGCGACAGCCCCGGTTGCTTACCTGTTGCTCGTAACGTTCGTGTCCCCACCGTGACCGTCCCCGCGCTCGTTTTCGACCCACCGCGGCGCGCGAAGCCGCCGCGCCACCTGGCCGACTTGGCGATCGGCGAGCGACGCGCGCTGGCCGAGGAGCTCGGTCAGCCGGCGTACCGCGCCGATCAACTCTCGCGCCACTACTTCACCCGGCTCGTCGACGATCCGGCGGCCATGACCGATGTCCCGGCTGCCGTGCGCGACGAGTTGGTGTCGTCACTGCTGCCGACGTTGCTCACCCCGGTGCAGCACCTTGCCTGTGACGACGGGACTACCCGCAAGACGGTGTGGCGGCTCTTCGACGGCGCCTCCATCGAGTCGGTGCTGATGCGCTACCCCGATCGCACGACCGTGTGCGTCTCCAGCCAGGCCGGCTGCGGGATGAACTGCCCGTTCTGCGCGACCGGTCAAGCGGGACTGACGCGCAACCTCTCGGCGGCGGAGATCGTGGAGCAGGTCGTCGCGTCGGCGCGTGCGCTGGCGCGGGGAGAGCTCGCTGGTGGCACCGGCAGGGTCAGCAACGTCGTGTTCATGGGCATGGGGGAGCCGCTGGCCAACTACAACGCCGTTGTGTCGGCAGTGCGGCGGCTGATTGACAAGTCACCCGCTGGCCTCGGTATGGCGCGCCGGCAGATCACGGTGTCGACGGTCGGCTTGGTGCCAGCGATGCACAAGCTGGCCGAGGAAGACCTCGGCGTCACACTTGCGCTCAGCCTGCATGCCCCCGACGACGAGTTGCGCAACACGCTGGTGCCCGTGAACCAGCGCTGGCCCGTCGCGGAGGTGCTCGGTGCCGCCACGGCGTACGCGAAGCGGACCGGGCGGCGGTTCTCGATCGAGTACGCACTCATCCGTGATGTGAACGACCAGGCCTGGCGTGCTGACCTGCTCGGTCAATTGCTGGCACGCAAGCTCGTGCACGTCAATCTCATCCCGCTGAACCCGACGCCGGGCAGCGAATGGACGGCGTCGCGCAAGAAGGACGAGCAAGAGTTCGTACGCCGACTCGAGGCTCACCGCGTGCCGGTAACCGTTCGCGACACCCGCGGCCGCGAGATCGCCGGCGCCTGCGGACAACTCGCGACCACGCATCAAGACTGAGCACCGGGGTGGAATCTTCACGTTGCCACCTGCGGCGTCGGTTTTCGCGAGCAGACCGACGCGGTAGATGGCAACGCGCCGCCTGTTGATCAGTGGTAGGTGAGGGCGAGGCGCTCGGCGAGGGTGCGCGCCAGGTTGTGCAAGAGCTTGGCCGCGACGGGCCCGTGTTCCTGGATCAGCGTGTTGACCGTGCTTTCGCTGAGCGCGAGGACCCGAGCGCCGTCGGTCACGGCTTCAACGTCTGTGGTCCGCTCGCGGCGCAGTAAGAACGCCAACTCACCGATCGGTTGGCCGACCGTCAGCGTTGCGACCGAAAGCCCGTCCGGACCCACGACGCGGAACTCCCCGGACAGCACGACGTAAAGCGTGCGCGTTCCCTGGCCGCGACCGATGAGCGGGTCGCCGGCTTTGAGGGTGAGCACCTGCCCGCGCTCGATCACCGCGTTGAGCTCGTCGTCACTCAGACCGTCGAGCAGGGAAGATCCACGACCGGCAGCCGCCATGCCGGTCATTCGCCGCAGCAGTGCCAAGCCCTCGGAGGCGCTTTGTGCCGCGCCGTCGTCGGGGAACCGCTTCAGGAGTTCCTCGGTGATCGGGGTGCGATCGAGGTCTGCCAACCCGGTGCCGAGCAGCGGGGAGTTCTGCACCCTCAGGTGCTCGAGGTCGCGGAGGACGAGTGCGAGTGGCACCGTCGTGGCCACCTGGTCGTCGCGCCAGGCCGCCCGGTAGCTGCGGAACCCCAGCCCCGTATACAGCGAGACAAGATGCGGTTGGCAGTCGCAGAACGCCAGCTCGACGTCGTTGGCGATGCCAAATTCCACCGCTGCGCGCATCAGTGCGAACGGCACCACGAGTCCGCCGCGATGCTGCTGGCGTACGGCGAACTTCCACAGAACTGCGACCTGATTCGGGGGGATCGCGTCGGGGCACCAGCGTGAGACGTCGTACCACTGCTCGAAGTCGTCGCCCAAGAGCGGCTCACCGTGCGTGATGCGCATCGTTCCTTGTGGCTCCCCGCCGACCGTCGCGAGCAGCAGGTGAGACGACTCGTCGTACTCATCTGAGAGCAGGCGGTTTTCGTGGTCGGCAACATCGCCAAAGATGTGCATGTCCTCGACGTAAACGTCGTACCGCACCTGAAAAACAGCGTGCCGGTCCGCGTCGGATATCGCCGGTCGGACTTGGACGTCGTCAGTCATGCGACGTGGCTGGCACGGTTGGTGCGGTCATCCGCGGGTTGAGTCCGAGCCTTGACCGAACGAGCAGATGGACCAACGAGCTGTAATAGGCGAGCCGGCGCATGCGTACGACGCGCATCCGTCGTTCCATCGCGTCGAAGAACAGCATGCGCGGTGCAGTGATCGGTTGCCGGCGTCCGGTGATGGCGTTGAATGCTTCGGTCACCACCAGCCCGCTCGTCAATGCAACACCCGGCGCTACGGACGGGGCGGGCACGGTGCCGGTGGAGATGAGCCGGAGCCCGTGCTCTTCGCCGTACGACGGGAGGCGCGCAACCCAGCGCCGGAGCGGCAAATCGACCGACGACGCTTCTTCGATCGTGATGTCGTGGGGGAGTCCGAGGTATTTCTCGAGTGTCATGTGACCGGGGAGAAACGACGTCACCATCGCGCCGAAGCCGACGTTGAGGCCCGTCACGACAGGAATCTTCCGGGGCCGAGCGGCCCGCGCGATCATCAAAGCCAACTGTGGCTGCGTGTACTCGGTCTCGTCGACAACCAGTGCCGACCCATCGACGAACTCGTCGATGTTGTCGAGCGCAATCCCGCGGGGATAGATCTCCACCTCAGCCGCCGGGTTGATGCGTTGGATGATGTCGCCGATGACCGCTGCCTTGTTGCGGCCCATCGTCGAGACGTCGCACCCGTTCTGGCGGTTCGCGTTTTCGGGTTCAAAGCTCTCCGGATCGGCAAGCGCGAAACGCTGAACGCCGAGCCGCGCCAAGTGCTCGGCTACCAGGCCGCCGTCGCCACCAGCGCCGGCAACTGCCACCTTCACGGAGTTCAGCCGCTCTTGCTCGGCTGAGGTGATGAAGCCCCAGTTGCGGCTCACGTCGAGGCTTACCGTCGTCACGCCTGACCCCCCAGTTATGGCGCTCGCACGTACCTGTGCGGGGGATTATGGCCCCTTCGCAGGAGATTTCGCTCGAGTGGCGAACCTTTGACTTACCCAGCATCGACGAAGCAGGTCACCCATGAGCAGGTACTTCCGCCGCGCGACCGTTGCTGCAGCAATCGCCCTCGCCATCCCACTCACCGCCCTTGTCGGCGTGACCCCGGCGTCGGCAGCGACGGACTGTACTTGGGGCATGAGTGCCAGCTGGGCTGGCCAGCCCGTCACCACGGTTTTCTACGAGGGCAACACCCAATGCCGGATCAAGGTAGCCATGTCCGGGCAGGCCCGACTGCTGAACAAGAATGGCAAGCAACTGTCAGCGGGCAACGCCTACTCCTGCTCCAACTGCACATATGGCGCCAGCGATGGCCAGTACCGCCCGGTATTCGTCGGCCAAAAGCTCATCCTTGAGTTCAACCTGACCATCGTCCTGCCGTCGACCATGCGCTGGGGCGGCCTGCCGCCCGAGTGCACAGGTAACGGGACACGAACGCTGAAGTGCGTCGATCGCCAGTCGTTCACCGTCTCCCTCGGGATCGGGAGCCGTGCGTTCAGCGTGACGCGAGCCCTCGCGTTCGCTCAATGACCGGTCAGTCGCCCCAGCAACGCCGAACGCACCGAGGCTGAACGCCCGCCTGACTCTGCATTGTCAACGGATGACGCGAGCCGTCGTCCCGCGTTGACGCCGAGCCAGCGCATCGGTTCGGGCTCCCAACGGCGTGATCGATGACGCACCCATGGCAACCGCGTGCGTGGTGAGTCTCGTCGCAGGATCAGGTCGGCCAGCGTGCGCCCAGCGAGATGGCTCGCGGCAACGCCGTCACCGACATAGCCTCCGGCCCACGCCATCCCCGTTGCGTCGTGGTAGCCCACTGACGGATGAAAGTCGCGAGGCACACCCAACGGGCCACCCCAGCTGTGGGTGATCTGAACACGTGCGAGCACGGGAAACAGCTCGGTCAGCGCGCTACGCAACGCCGCAAAGACTCCGTCGTCGCGGTCGAACCCCGGCTCGATGCGCGAGCGGAAGTGGTACGGCGCCCCGCGTCCACCGAACACGATCCGATCGTCGGCCGTTCGCTGCCCGTAGATGATCAGACGTCGGCCGTCCGTGAGCGCCTCGCGCTTGCTCCAGCCGACCTCATCCCAGACCGCGGATGACAACCGCTCAGTAGCGACAACCAATGAGTAAACCGGGATCAAGACCCGGCGCAGGCCAGGCAGTGTCGGCGTCCACCCCTCCGTCGCGCGCACGACGACGTCGGCGCGCACAGATCCGACGTCCGTCATCACCTGGTGAGCCGCAATCCGGCGTACTGCGGTCTGCTCGTAAATGGTCACACCGCGCTTCTCGACTGCCCGCGCAAGACCGCGGACGAGCCGCCCAGGATGCAGCGTTGCGCAGTCAGCGTCGTGCGCCGCGCCCAACACCCCTGTCGCGTGCACCCGGTCGGTCGCGTCACCGGAATCGATCCACTTCGTGTAGGGCTCCGCGCGCAGCCGCTGAAGCTGTGCAGGCGTCCGGGCGAGCGACAGCGCACCACCGCGTGTGTAGTGGGCGTCGACGCCTTCCTGCTCGCACCACTGCCCAATGTCGTCCACGGTCTGCACGAGTGCGGCCCGCATCTCATCCCCGTGTCGTGTCGGGAACAGCGCCGAGCACCAACCCCCGTTGCGACCACTCGCGCCGAAGCCGGCGATCTCGCGCTCGACGACGACGACGCGCAGCTCCGGCTCGTAGCGCGCCAAGAAGTACGCCGTCCAGAGCCCGGTGTAGCCGGCGCCGACGATTGCGACATCGGCGTCGATGTCACCGGCAAGTGCAGGACGCGGGTCGAGCGGCTCGCCGCACGTGTCGAGCCAGAAGGAGAGACCGGCGTACGACGGAGATGTCAGAGGCGTGACCATGCCTCGGTCAGCACCGAGCGGAGGATCTGCTCCATCTCATCGAAGTGGCTTTGGTCCACGATGAGTGGCGGAGCCAGCTGAACGACGGGGTCCCCACGGTCATCGGCGCGGCAGTACAAGCCGGCGTCGAACAGCGCACGAGAGAGGAAGCCGCGCAGCAAGCGTTCTGACTCCTCGTCGTTGAACGTCTCACGCGTCGTCTTGTCCTTGACGAGCTCGATCCCGTAGAAGAAGCCGTCGCCGCGGACCTCACCAACAATCGGCAGATCGTTGAGCTTCTCCAGTGTCGAGCGGAAGGCGCCTTCGTTATTGCGGACGTGCTCGCAGAGACCCTCACGGTCGAAGATATCGAGATTCGCCATCGCAACGGCCGACGAAACGGGATGGCCGCCGAAGGTGAAACCGTGCGCAAACGAGTTGTTGCCTGAGAGGAACGGCGTCACGAGACGGTCGCTCGCGATCATCGCCCCGATGGGGGAGTATCCGCTCGTCATGCCCTTCGCGCACGTGATGATGTCGGGCACGTAGCCATAGCGATCGCACGCGAACATCTCGCCGAGTCGACCGAATGCGCAGATCACCTCATCCGACACGAGCAGCACGTCGTACTGATCGCAGATCTCACGAACCCGTTGGAAGTAGCCGGGTGGGGGCGGGAAGCAACCACCGGAGTTCTGCACCGGCTCGAGGAACACCGCGGCAACGGTGTCGGGGCCCTCGAACTCGATGGTCTGCGCGATGGAGTCCGCGGCCCACCGTCCGAACGCTTCGAGGTCGTCACCGTGCTCCGGCGCGCGATAGAAGTTGGTGTTCGGCACCTTGAACGCGCCGGGCACGAGCGGCTCGAAGGGCTCGCGCACGGACGGGATACCGGTGATGGACAGGGCGCCCATCGTGGTGCCGTGGTAGGCGATCGAGCGACTAATCACCTTGTACTTGTTCGGCTTGCCGGTGAGCCGGAAGTACTGGCGGGCTAGCTTCCATGCCGATTCGACGGCTTCACCACCACCGGTGGTGAAGAAGACACGGTTGAGATCGCCGGGTGTCGCCTCGGCCAGCCGCTCTGCGAGCGCGACGGCTTGGGGATGCGCATAAGACCAGAGTGGGAAGAAGGCGAGCTCGCTGGCCTGCTTGCCGGCAGCGTCCGCCAGCTCGTGTCGGCCATGTCCGACCTGGACGACGAAGAGACCGGCCAACCCATCCAGGTAGCGCTTGCCCTTGCTGTCCCAGATGTAGGGACCCTCGCCGCGGACGATGACGGGAACTTCGGCGTCGGCATAGGACGACAGCCGGGTGAAGTGCATCCAGAGGTGTTCCCGGGCAGCGCGCTGCTGTACGTCGTACTCCGGGTCGCCCGGTGCGGACGTGTCTTGCGGTGTCGTGGTCATCGGGTACCCCAGGTGTAGGTCTGTTTGGCGAGTTTCAGGTAGACGAATGTTTCGGTTTCGCGCACGCCCGGAACGGCGCGCACCTGCTCATTGAGGAGGCGAAGGAGTTGCTCGTCGTCGGCGCAGACGATTTCGATCAGGATGTCGAACGTGCCAGCAGTGAGGACGACGTAGTCGACCTCGGGCAGCTTCGCGAGTGCATCGGCGACCGTGCGCTGGTCGCCCTCGGTCCTGATGCCGACCATCGCCTGCCGTTGGAAGCCGAGGGTCAAGGGGTCGGTCACCGCCGCGATCTGCATGACTCCCGAGTCGAGCAACCGGTTGACGCGCTGACGGACCGCGGCCTCGGAAAGGCCGACGGCTTGCGCAATGGCGGCGTACGACATCCGGCCATCGGCCTGGAGCTGGACGATGATCGCCTTGTTGGTGTCGTCGAGGAGGGCGCCGTGGTCACCGGCGGGTCCGGCCGATCGCGCTCGGCCACCGTCGACCTGGCGCAGTGCCGGGCGACGCCCCTTCTCTGCAGCCATGGCTTGATGCTGCCTGCGCTGAGCGCCCGTGGCAAGTGATTCCGTCGTTGGATGGCCGTTAGGCCGACGTTTCGCTTGTCTGACACCCCCTATTCTGCGAATCTCGACATTCCGTGCCCCGATGCGCTCCGGAGGACACCATGGCTCCCCGCTCTCTCAAGAACTTCATCGGTGGCCAGTTGGTCGACTCGGCCGACGGCCGGGCCGCCGAGCTGGTGAACCCGAGCAGCGGTGAGGTGTTCGCGGTTGCCCCGGTGTCGTCCACGGCGGACGTCGATGCCGCCGTGCGCGCTGCGGCGGATGGCTTCGAGGGCTGGCGTGATGCGACCCCGAGCGATCGCGGCCGAGCGCTGCTGAAGATCGCCGACGCAATCGAGGCCAGGGCCGACGAGTTGGTCGCGGCAGAGTCGGAGAACACCGGCAAGCCGATTGCGCTGACCAAGTCGGAAGAGATTCCACCGATGGTCGACCAGATTCGGTTCTTTGCCGGTGCGGCTCGGGTGCTGGAGGGGACGGCCTCTGCGGAGTACATGACCGGTTTCACGTCGTGGCTTCGTCGCGAACCGATCGGTGTCTGCGCTGCCGTCACGCCATGGAACTACCCGATGATGATGGCGGTCTGGAAGTGGGCACCGGCGATCGCCGCTGGCAACGCAGTGGTGTTGAAGCCATCGGATACGACACCGGTGACGGCACTGCTGATGGCCGAGATCATGGCGGAGCACTTGCCGGCTGGAGTGTTCAACGTGGTGTGCGGTGACCGCGACACCGGTCGCGCCCTTGTGGCGCATCCAACGCCGCAGATGGTGTCGGTCACCGGCAGTGTGCGCGCTGGCAAGGAGGTGGCCGCGACCGCCGCTGCCGATCTGAAGAAGGTGCATCTCGAGCTCGGCGGCAAGGCGCCGGTCATCGTCTTCGACGATGCGGACCTGTCGAACGCCGCTGAGAACATCGCGATCGCTGGGTACTTCAACGCCGGCCAGGACTGTACGGCGGCGACCCGCGTGCTTGCCGGCCCTGGAATCCACGACGACTTCGTCGCAGCCTTGGCGGAGCAGGCCAAGAACCAAACCGTCGGGGGTCCGGACGTCGAGGATGCTGACTTCGGGCCGCTCAACAATCCCGGTCAGCTCGAACGCGTATCGGGATTCGTGGACCGGCTTCCCGGCCACGCGAAGGTCGTGACCGGTGGTGAACGAATAGGGGAGCGTGGCTTCTTCTATCAGCCGACGGTGGTCGACGGGCTGCAGCAGGACGACGAGATCATCCAGCAAGAGGTGTTCGGACCGGTCATCACCGTGCAGAAGTTCGCCGACGAAGACCAGGCGGCTGCTTGGGCCAATGGTGTCGAGTACGGCCTCGCTTCATCGGTGTGGACGACAGATCACGGCCGGGCGATGCGGATGAGCAAGCGGCTGGACTTCGGCTGCGTGTGGATCAACTGCCATATCCCGCTCGTTGCGGAGATGCCACATGGCGGCTTCAAGCACTCCGGGTACGGCAAGGACCTCTCGCGGTACGGGTTCGAGGACTACACGCGCATCAAGCACGTCATGTCGGCGCTCGACTAGTCGCTGGAGCTAAGCCCGCCCGCGAAGCAGTGACACACGGAACGGTCGCAGCTCGCCTGCGGCGTACCCACCCGCGATGACCGGATCTTCGGCCATGATCGTGCGGGCCGCCTTCTCGTCGGGCGCTTCGATGATGGCAATGCCGGTGTTGGTCGCGCCAAGAGTCGGCCCGGCCATGATGAGTACGCCGTCGGCCAGCAACTTCTGCAGCCGTTCGAAGTGCGCGCCCCAGACCGTCTGCTCCTCGTCGGTCATCGTTTCGGCGAAGTTCTCCCGAGGTGCGTGGATGAAGTAGATCCACTCAGCCACGGTGAACCTCTTTCGGCAACAGCGAGAGAAATTCACGCAGGACGGGGGCAGCGTCCTCCGGAACGCCGACGACCAGCCAGTGCTGGTCGACGTGGATGTCGATCGAGAACGTGAAGAACGCACAGCAGGCCTTCTCGCGAGCTGCGAGCTCGATCGCCGCCAGGGTCACGGCGTCCGACGGACGTAACCGGAGTCGAGCCTGTGCGTCATCCAGAACGACGTCGTCGATGTTGGTCGCCAGGAACGTCCGCCATTCGTCGACCCGATCGACAGCGTTGACCGGCGTGAGCGTGCATTCAATCGGTATTAGCTGCACGCCACCATCGTCCCATGATGCGATGGCCTGTTGGCGCGGCCGGTGAGCCAAGCGGCCCTTATGGAGTGGATCTCGAACAATCGACCCACATGACTGGGAAGTAGCTGAAGCCATTTCGCATTACTTCAGCGGCGCCGAAGGTCACGGAGTCAGCTGTGGGGATTAAGACGACCGAAGGCGGTTCCGCGGTCGGCTAGGAGCCGGTTTGTCGGAGGAGTACTGCGTAGAGCGTCAGACCGGGCCCGAATGCCATCGCGACGACCGTGTCGCCGTCAGCGAGCGGGGTGCGACGCAGGGTTTCCTGGAGTACGAGCAGCACCGTCGCGGACGAGCAGTTGCCATGGTCGCGGAGCACATCGGCGGAGACTGCTACCGCCTCGTCTGCGAGTTCGAGCCGGTCGGCGACGACATCGAGGATGCGCGGTCCACCCGGGTGAACCGCCCAAGCCGTGACATCGGGCAGCGACAGTCCATTGCGTTCGAGGAGCGACTCGACGACCGGTCGCACATGCCGTGCCAACACGTCGGGCACCTCCGGGGAGAGCCCCATTCGGAAGCCGAGGTCAGTGACATCCCACGTCATCAACCGGCTCGTCTCGGCGTCGGTGCAGGCCGCTACGTCGATGACCTCCAACCCGGCAGTGTCGGGTGTAAGCACGACCGCGGCGGCTGCGTCGGCGAACAACGCGTGCGCGACCATCTGTTGCACGTCGTCAGTGGGCGGTTGCACGTGCAGGCTCGTCAGCTCGCAGCACAGCAGTACGGCGGGGCGCTGGTGCGCGTACACGAAATCAGCGACCGCGCCGATCCCAGGCACCGCCGCGTAGCACCCCATGTGCCCGATACCCAGCCGCTGAACGCCGGTGTCCATCCCCAGGTCGCGGGACAACAGGATGTCCAGACCGGGCGTGGCGTAACCCGTGCACGATGCGACCGCGAACAGTCCGACGTCGTCGGCGTCCACGTCGGCGTCCGCGAGCGCCGCGCCGACAGCATCCTTCCCGAGGGGGAGGGACTCGGTGACGAATCGCTCCATCCGGGCCTGCGTGCCCCAGTGCGACACGTCCTCGATCCGCGGATCCATGACTCCGTGGCGGGTGCGCACACCGCTCGAGAACCACAACCGTTGGGCCTTACGGTCGCCCGCGTAGTACGACGCAAAGAAGTCGTCCCACAAGCCCTGCTGATCCATCAACGGGGGAAGTGCGGTGCCGAACCCCGCAATCCGTGCCCTCACCATCGGGCCACCTCGCCGGCCTCCGGGTCGAGGCCAAGTGATGCGTAGCCCAGCCAGTCCGCGCACACGTCACTCGTCGCCGGCTGCAGCGACCCGCAACGGGCGTCGCGGTAGATGCGCTCCAACGGATGCCCACGCCGTGACGCCGACGTGCCACAGGCCTCGAGCAGCGATGCAGCGACCTCCATCGCGGTCTCACCGGCGAGTAGCTTCGCGCGCCACACCCAGCGGTTCGTGTCGGGTTCGCCGGGTGCCGCGTCGACGGCACGCGCCATCACTCGCACGGCCTCGCGCGCCGCAGCCACTCGTGCATCGGCTCGACCGAGGCGGGCTCGTACCGCTGGCAGCCGCGCCAGGTTGCGCTCGTTGATGTGCACAACGGCAGCGTCAACGGCCGCTTGCGCGACACCGACATAGACCGCGGCGTACGACGCGACGAGCCACTGCGGCATCACCTGTGCGAGCAACAGTGTCAACCCCTCGACTCCGCCGATGAGCGACTCGGCCGGCACGACAGTGTCGAGCAGCAGGTCATGACTGGCGGTCGCGCGCATCCCGAGCGAGTCCCACGTCTCGACAACCCGGATGCCTTCGCTGGCGGGAACGAGGAAGTAGCTCACCTTGTCGTCGTTGCGCGCCGCCACCAGATAACCGTCGGCGTGTCCCGCGCCGGAGCAGAACGTCTTCTCACCGCGGATGTGCCAGCCGCCGTCAACCGGCTCGTACGTCGTCTCCACCGCGGAGAGTCGCGATCCGGCACGTCGTTCACTCATGGCGACGGCGTAGAAGGCGCCGCGCGCTGCGGCGGACAGCGTCTCGTCGCGCATGGTGAAGAAACCATCGGTTGCTCCGAGGGCACGTGCGATGTCTTCCGGTGTCAGCGCCAACGCTCCGGTCACGGACGCGTGCATGTTGTAGATGAGTGCCGTCGCCCCGTTGCCGGCCGCGAGCGCCATCGCGACCTCGACGTAGTCGGCGAAAGCTGCGCCGGTGCCGCCGAGTGATGTCGGCGCCATCAGTCCCATCAATCCTGCCGTGCGCAGATCCTCGAAGTCTTCCGCCGGGAAGAGCCCGTCGCGGTCGTGCTTCTCGGCACGCGTCGCGAATGACGGCGCGATGGCAAGGGCGGCTGCGATCGCGTCGTCGACCCCTTCCGGCGCCGTCATCCGACCTCCTTCACGCCAACGGCTTGGAACAGCGCCGCCGTACCTCCGCCGCGGATCATTCGCACATTCTCCCGTCGGCGCAGCAACCAGCCGACGTAGTCCACGGGGTGGAGCTGTAGTCCGTTCAACGTGAGGTGTACGCCGTTTCGTGCCGCCTCGCTCACCAGCCGGTCGCGGTCGACGAACAGCTCAGGGTCGTGCAACCGCTTCGGTGGCCCAGCGGGGATGCGTTCCGCCACCGTGACGGAGATGAATCGACCCCACCGCGTCGCCGCGATCGTGTCGATCACCAACGTCCCGCCGGGTCGCAGCACCCGGCAGGACTCCGCCACTGCCCGACGGTGATCGGTGACGTGCTCGAGGACCTCACCGGCGACGACCACATCAAATGCCTCGTCCGCGAACGGAAGCGCCAGAGCATCTCCGCGCACCGGTTCCACGCCATGGCGTCGGGCGATCGGTGCCGCTGTCGGCGACAGGTCTACCCCGACGTGGCGGTAACCGAGCTCGGCGATGTGCGGGGCAAGGACCCCGCCACCGCAGGCGACATCAAGCAGCACCGCGCCATCGCGGCTGGCCGCTGGGATCAGTCGAGCGCGCGCTGCGGCGATCCAATGGAGCATCGCGAAGCCACCCCGGGGGGCCCACCACTCGTCGGCGAGGTCGTCGTACTGGCGGGGGTCGTTGCGGGGCCGGATGGGGGCGGCGCTGGGTGCAGACATCGGGGCAAGCCTGGCATGAGCATGGCAAGGGAGGTCAGCCGCGTTCGGAGCAGCAGAAAATCACCCGGTCGGGCCTACAGACGGGGGCGTTCCGGGCACAGGATCGCAGCAAGGGGGAGACATGTCAGTACACACGGTGCACCGCGAGGTGCTCGACGTCATCGCCAGCGACAGCCGACCTAATGTGGTCATGTCCGCGGTCGCGGCGCAGACCATGCTGGACGGGCTCAGGGACAAGGATGTGCTTGTCGGCGGCTGTTGGTTGGCCTCGCCGACGGCGCTGCAGCGGTTCAGCCGCCCGTGGGGCGGCCCGGAGGATCCAGCCGGGTCTCAGCTCGTCGGCTCCGTCTACGTGATGTACGGCATCCCGACGTCGTACGACGTCACCATCCACCGCGCGACGGTGACTCCCTACGGCAGGGCCACCGGCTGGACGCCGGAGCTGGTCTGCGCCGACGCGCTTTCTTCGACGGGCCTGGCACTCAGCGACTGCGGTCGGGTGGAGCTCCCGAGCACGCCTGACTGACGAAGGATTCCGTCGTGCATAGCGCGTAGAAGTGCGCGATCGCTTGTCCGAGGTCCGATATTCTGCGAATGTCGGTCACGATGACGCACGCGACGACGGATGTGCGCGAGACCGACCGCTCTGACGCGGGGTCTCTTGCTGCCATCGAACTGATCGACCTGGCCAAGGACTTTGGCGGCCGATCTGGTGGTGAGGTCCAAGCGGTGCGGCAGGTTGACCTCGCCATCGGATCGGGGGAGTTCTTCTCGTTGCTCGGCCCGTCCGGATGCGGCAAGACGACCACGCTGCGGATGATCGCCGGTTTCGAGGAACCCACCCGTGGACGGATCCTGCTCTACGGCGAGGACATGGTGGGTGTCCCGCCGTACCGCCGTGACGTCAACATGGTCTTCCAGAGCTACGCGCTCTTCCCGCACATGAGCGTCTTCGAGAACATCGCGTTCGGGCTTCGGCGGCAGAAGTACCCCAAGACGGAGATCCGCCATCGCGTCGCCGAGATGGTCGGCCTCGTCGACCTCAGCGGCAAGGAGGATCGCCGCCCGGCCGAGCTCTCCGGGGGTCAGCAGCAGCGCGTGGCGCTCGCCCGAGCATTGGTCAATCGGCCACGAGCACTTCTTCTGGATGAGCCCCTCGCCGCGCTGGACCTCAAACTGCGTCAGGCCATGCAGTCGGAGTTGAAGCGAATCCAGCAGGAAGTCGGCATCACCTTCGTCTTCGTCACGCATGACCAGAACGAAGCGCTGACCCTCTCGGACCGGCTTGTGGTCATGAACGAAGGGCGCATCGAGCAGCTCGGCACACCCCGGGAGCTGTACGAACGTCCAGCCACGCGATTTGTCGCCGGTTTCATCGGTACGTCGAACATCGTCGACGGAAACATCGACCGGGTCGTCGACGGTGTGGCGATTCTCGACCTCGGCCCCGGTGAACGGCTGCTTGTCCCTGACCCGACCCTGCGGCCGGGTCAGCAGATCGAGCTGACCGTGCGCCCCGAGAAGATCCTCATCCATCCAACGGATGATCAGCCGTCGCCTGATCGCTCTGCAATGCGTGGAACAGTCACTGAGGTGGTCTACCTCGGCACGTCGACCAACTACATCGTTCGAACGACGGCCGGAAGTGACGTTGCCGTCTTCCAGCAGAACGCTTCGTCACCGGTCGCCACTGCCAACCAGGGCGAGCAGGTGTGGTTGTCCTGGGCCCCCGAGCACAGTTACCTCCTCCGCAAGCCAGCGGGGGCCGAACCCGAAGCAACCGAGGTGGGAGCGACCAATGTCCCGTAGCGAGAACGACGAGAACGACGTTGCCTGGCTGCGTGGGATGACGCAGCAGCGGATCTCCCGACGCGATGCGCTCCGATATGCCGGTATCGGCGGTGGGGCTATCGGACTGTCGGCGTTTCTGGCCGCCTGCGGCGTATCCGGTTCGAAGGAGAAGCAGACCGACGTAGAAAAGTTCTGGGCCGGCAAAACGCAGACCGGCACCCTCGACTTCGCCAGCTGGCCGCTCTACATCGACGTTGACGAGAAGACGAAGCGACACCCTTCTCTCGATTTGTTCACCAGCCAGACCGGCATCAAGGTCAAGTACCGCGAGGTGATCCAGGACGACCCGTCCTTCTACGGCAAGATCCAGCCAACGCTTGCGGCAGGACAGTCGATCGGTTACGACATCATCGTCATCACCAATGGCCTGTACCTCGACAAACTAATCCAGCAGAACTTCCTCGTACCGCTCGACCACACGCAGCTGCCCAACTTCGCGGCAAACGCCAGCCCATCGGTCAAGAATCCAAGTTACGACCCCAACAACAAGTTCACCGTGGCCTGGCAGTCAGGGATGACCGGCATCGGTTACAACCCCAAATACATCAAGAGACCGATCACAAGCTTCAACGACCTGTTTGACCCGGCGTTCAAGGGCAAGGTTGGGATGTTCGGCGACAACCAGGATCTGCCCAACCTCGCCATCGTCGGCACTGGTGGCAAACCCGAAACTTCGACAACGGACGACTGGAAAAAGGCAGCGGACAAGCTCAAGCAGCAAAAGGGTCTTGTCCGCAAGTATTACGAGCAGGACTACATCGATCCGCTGTCCAAGGGCGACATCTGGATTTCGATGGCCTGGTCCGGCGACATCTTCCAGGCCAACGCATCAACGCCGGGCTTGGGCCTGAAGTTCGCCGTGCCTGACGAGGGTGGGCTCATCTGGACCGACAACATGTGTATTCCGATCCATGCGTCGCACCCGGTCGATGCACTGAAGATGATGAATTTCGCCTACGACCCGAAGGTCGCGGGAATGATCGCCGCGTATGTCAACTACATCACTCCAGTCCCAGCAGCGAAGGACAACATCGGCGATCCTGAGCTCGCAAAGGACCCCCTGATCTTCCCAACGGACGAGATGCTGAAGAAGGTTCACCGTTACCGCGTTCTCAACGCCGACGAGGAACGGCAGTGGAACGCCCTGTTCGAGCCGATTTATCAGGGATGAGCAAAGAGCGACCGCGGAGTGGCTGGGCACTTCGTGCTCGACTCACGCCGTACTGGCTTGTCCTGCCGGGTGGTATGTGGCTGGCCATCTTTTTCGTCGTTCCGATGTTTTTCATGCTGTCGCTGTCGCTGCAGACAGGTGACCACATCACCGGCTATCAGCAGACGTTCCACTGGTCCACGTACTCCAACGCGATCTCGCTGTACCACGTGCAGTTCGTGCGCTCGATTGTGTACGCCGCGATCGTGACGGGGGTCGCGCTGCTACTTGCCTACCCGCTGGCCTACTGGATCGCGTTTCACGCTGGTCGGCACAAGTCGACCTTCCTGCTGCTGATCCTGTTGCCGTTCTTCGTCTCGTTCGTCATCCGAACGCTGTCATGGCAGTTCATCCTCGCCGATAACGGCATCGTGCTGAGTCCACTCAAGAACGCACACATCCTCCCGCAGGACTTCCACGTCCTCGCGACCTCGTTCGCGGTTATCTGTGGCCTCACTTACAACTTTCTGCCGTTCATGGTGTTGCCGCTCTACGTGGCACTGGAGCGCATCGACCATCGCCTGGTCGAGGCCGCCCATGACCTCTATGCGAGCAAATTTCAGGCCTTCCGTCGCGTCGTGCTTCCGCTGTCGTTACCGGGAGTCTTCGCGGGCGTCCTCATCACGTTCGTGCCAGTGGCGTCCGACTTCGTCAACGCGACGATTCTCGGTGGCACCAACACGACGATGATCGGCAACATCATTCAGACGCTCTATCTCACCAACAACGACTATCCGACAGCGTCCGCGCTGTCCTTCACCCTCATGGGTGCGCTGTTGGTGGGGATCTTCGCGTATGCACGAGTGCTCGGCACTGAAGACGTCATGCGGGCGACCACGCGGTGACCACCATTTCCACGGTCCGACCGCCAGAATCGGTTGACCCCGTGCCTGTCCGTCGCCGGCGACGGCGGTGGGGGAACTACGTCCTCCCCGCCTACACCGGGCTGATGATCGCCTACCTCTGTGCGCCGATCGCGGTGATGATGCTCTTCGGCTTCAACGACACAAAGGGCAAGTTCAACTACAGCTGGCAGGGCTTCACACTGCGGTGGTATCAGAACCTCTTCGCCATACCCGACCTGACGAACGCGCTCAAGAACTCGCTCTCGATCGCCCTTATCGCGACGCTCATCTCGGTTCTCCTCGGCACGACGCTGGGGTTGGCGATCGGCCGGTATCGATTCCGCGGCAAGGGCAGCGTCGACCTGGTGCTCTTCTCCCAGATCGCAACGCCCGAGATCGTCCTTGGCGCATCCTTGCTGTCGCTCTTCATCTCACTCGGTGTGCCGCGCGGGTACCTCACGATCCTGGTCGCACACGTGATGTTCTGCATCCCGTTCGTGGCTATCACCGTGCAAGCACGCGTCGTTGGTATGGACCGGTCGATCGAGGAAGCCGCGCTCGATTTGGGGGCGACCCCATGGGTCACGTTCCGCAAGATCACGCTGCCGTTGATGATGCCGGGCATACTCGCCGGTGCACTGCTGTCGTTCGCTCTGTCCATCGATGACTTCATCACGACTAGTTTCAATGCCGGCCAGACGACGACGTTCCCGCTCTGGGTGTACGGCGCGTCGCGGGTCGGGGTCCCGCCGCAGGTGAACGTCATGGGCACACTCATCTTCGTCGTTGGCGTTGCTCTCGCTGTCGGCAGCGCGATAGCAAGCCGACGTCGCGAGACACGGGCCTAGCCCGGACCCGAGAGAAGGGGACTGCGAGTGCGGCTGCTTGTGGTGGGTGCCGGCGGAGTCGGCGGCGCCTTCGCGGCGATAGCCCAGCGGCGCGGGTACGTCGAGCACGTCGTCATGGCCGACTACGACGAGGGGCGCGCCCGCCGCGTCGCCGCTGCGGGGGGCGACCGTTTCAGTTCGGCTCAGGTCGATGCCTCCGACCAAAGTGCAGTCGCACGACTGCTCAAGGATTCCAGCAGCGACGCTCTCCTCAACGCGACCGACCCGCGGTTTGTCCTGCCGCTGTTCGGCGCTGCGTTGGAGGCAGAAACCCACTATCTCGACATGGCCATGTCGCTCTCGAAGCGCCACCCTGAGGTGCCGTACGAGCAGCCTGGAGTGAAACTCGGCGACGAGCAGTTCGCGATGGCGGATGAGTGGAAGAAGCGGGGGCGGATTGCGCTCGTGGGGATGGGCGTGGAACCCGGCCTGTCCGATGTCTTCGCCCGGTACGCCGCCGACGAGCTGTTCTCCTCCATAGACGAAATCGGCGTACGCGACGGCGCGGACCTGGTTGTCGAGGGCTACGACTTCGCGCCGACGTTTTCCATCTGGACGACGATCGAAGAGTGCCTGAACCCACCGGTCATCTGGGAGAAGGATCGTGGCTGGTACACGACCGAGCCGTTCAGCGAACCCGAGACGTTCGTGTTCCCGGAAGGCATCGGACCGGTCGAATGCGTCAATGTCGAGCACGAAGAGGTACTGCTGATACCGCGTTGGGTTGACGCGAACCGGGTGACGTTCAAATACGGGCTTGGCGACGAGTTCATCGACGTCCTGAAGACGCTGCACAAGCTGGGCCTCGACAGCGTCGAGCCTGTCACCGTGCGGGGGCAGCAGGTGTCACCGCGCGATGTCGTCGCTGCCTGCCTGCCCGATCCGGCGACGCTTGGCAACAAGATGCGCGGGCGGAC
Source organism: Frankiales bacterium (assembly GCA_033851265.1). Lineage (GTDB taxonomy): Bacteria > Actinomycetota > Actinomycetes > JAWWOW01 > JAWWOW01 > JAWWOW01. The sequence goes on along the minus strand of JAWWOW010000011.1, from coordinate 34,824 downwards.
CTGCGCCGGCACGTGGGTCACCGGCACTGGCAAAGACGGCAAGCCGCGCGAGGTGTACCTCTACCACGTGGTCGACAACGAGTGGTCGATGGAGGAGTACGGCGCCCAAGCGGTCGTGTGGCAGACCGCGATCAACCCAGCTGTCGCACTCGAACTCATCGACAGTGGCGTTTGGTCCGGTGCCGGCGTACTCGGCCCGGAAGCGTTCGAAGCGAAGCCGTACCTCGACTTGCTCACCGAGTACGGTTCGCCGTGGGGGATCGAGGAGCGCAACCCGAGCGCAAGGGGCGTCCGTGACTGAGGTGTCCGTCGAGGCGGCTTCGGGTTCGCAGCCGCACGCCGGGTCCGCAACAGCCGGCGAAGTCGAGCTGCGCGGGGTGACCAAACAGTTCGGTGAGGTTGTCGCCGTCGACGACGTCAGCGTCGTCGTCGGAGCCGGGGAGTTCTTCGCGCTGCTCGGCCCTTCTGGTTCGGGCAAGACGACCTGCCTGCGGATGATCGCTGGGCTCGAACAACCCACCGCCGGCTCGGTGTTGCTCGGCGGCGTGGACGTGACGCACGTCCCGCCGTTCGACCGTGAGGTCAACACGGTGTTCCAGGACTACGCGTTGTTCCCGCACATGACGGTGGCACAGAACGTTGCTTATGGGCTCATGGTGCGTCGCGTTCCGAAGCCGGACCGCCGCAAGCGCGTGTCCGAGGCGCTCGCCACGGTGCGCCTCGAAGGCATGGGCGACCGACGTCCCGCTCAGCTGTCCGGCGGTCAGCGGCAGCGGGTCGCCTTGGCACGCGCTCTCATCAATCGTCCGAAGGTCCTGCTGCTTGACGAACCACTCGGTGCGCTTGATCGCAAGCTGCGTGAGCAGATGCAGATCGAGCTGAAGACATTGCAGCGAGATGTCGGCATCACCTTCGTGTTTGTCACGCATGACCAGGACGAAGCGCTGACGATGAGTGACCGAATCGCGGTCTTCAACAAGGGTCGAATCGAACAGGTGGGACCTGCCGCGGAGATCTATGACCGGCCGTCGACGCCGTTCGTCGCGGACTTCATCGGAACCTCGAATTTCGTTGAAGGCGAGCACGCGCGCACATTGCTCGGGATGGACGGGACGTTCAGTCTCCGGCCCGAGCGTCTTCGCATTGGCGGACCCGACGAGCCTCCGGCACCCGGACAGCAGAGTGCCGACGGCGTGGTTGCGGATGTGGTCTATGCAGGAGCAACGTGGCGCTACGTCGTCGTACTCGACGACGGGCCCACGTTTGTCATCACCCAGGCAACAACGGGACAAGAGAGCTCGGCCTTAGCTCGTCGTGGCTCGCGAGTCCGTGTCACGTGGCAAAAAGAGGATGCCTTCCGGGTCGCCTGATCCGGAAGTACGAGGCTGGGAGGGATCATGCACGCACGAGGTCACCGATGGCAGTTGCCCATCCGCTCACGGGCACTCGCTGCTCTAGGGGCGGTGACACTGGTCGCGGTCGCTGCCTGTGGCGGCAGCAGTGGTGGCAATAACAACGCAGCTCCGGCCGTTCCTAACGTGCCCAAACTGCAGACGCTCGGTCAGGGCGAGGGTGCTCTCAACCTCATCGCCTGGGCTGGGTACGCCGAGGACGGTACGAACGACAAGACGGTCGACTGGGTGCACCCGTTCCAGACGGCGACGGGCTGCAAGGTTCGGACAAAGATCGGCAATACCTCTGACGAGATGGTCCAGTTGATGAAGACGGGGCAGTACGACGGCGTCTCGGCCTCCGGCGACGCAACCCTTCGTCTGATTTACGGCGGCGACGTCGCCCCGGTCAACACCGACCTGGTTCCTAACTACGCGACGATCCAGGACTTCCTGAAGAATCGTGCATGGAACTCCGTCAACAACCAGATGTACGGCATTCCGCACGGCTGGGGCGCCAACCTCTTGATGTGGAACAGCAGCGTCGTCAAGACTGCGCCAACCTCGTGGTCGGTCGTGTTCGATGCCAACTCGCCGTACAAGGGCAAGGTGACGGCGTACGACTCGCCGATCTATATCGCGGACGCTGCGCTGTACCTGATGAAGACCAAGCCTGACCTCGGCATCAAGAACCCTTACGCACTCGACCAGAAGCAGTTCGACGCAGCTGTCACGCTGCTGAAGGAACAACGGAAAGCCGTTGGCGAGTACTGGGCCGACTACACCAAGGAAGTACAGGCGTTCGAGTCGGGCGACAGCGTGCTCGGGACGACCTGGCAGGTCATCGCCAACCTGATCAACGGTGGCAAGAAGGCGAAGGTGCAAGCGATCCAGCCTTCTGAGGGAACGACCGGCTGGTCGGACACCTGGATGATCTCGTCCAAGTCCAAGCACCCGAACTGCATGTACAAGTGGATGGACTGGGTCACGTCGGCCAAGACGAACGCGGCGGTTGCCGAGTGGTTCGGTGAGGCGCCGGCGCAGTCCAAGTCATGTGCTGAAACGGCGGACAAGACCTTCTGCACGACCTACCACGCCGCCGACAAGGCGTACTCAGACAGCCTTTACTACTGGACCACGCCGACAACGCACTGCCTCGACGGCCGCGGGAACGTCTGCGTTGACTACTCGAAGTGGACGCAGGCTTGGACAGCGATCAAGGGTTGATCGAGGAGCAGCCTTCGTGACTGCAACCACAGCCGAGGCAGCGGCCGGAACTCACCGGTCGCTGCCTCGGCGCGTGTCCGGGTTCCTGCACCGCCACGCCTGGGTCCGTCTGGTCGGGTTGCTCTCCGCACCCATGGCCTGGTTGGTGATTGCTTATCTCGGCTCGCTGGTGGTCATGCTGCTGGCGGCATTCTGGACCACGAACACGTTCACCGGTGCCGTCGTCCACCAGACGACGACAGAAAACTTCCGTATCCTTTTCACCGAGTCGGTCTACCGCAAAATCGCGGTTCGCAGCGTGACCGTTGCTGTCCTTGTCACCGTCATCGACGCAGTCATAGCGCTGCCGATGGCGTTCTACATGGCGAAGATTGCCTCGCCGCGGATGCGCCGGTTGCTGGTGGTGGCCATCCTCACGCCGTTGTGGGCGTCGTACCTCGTCAAGGCGTACGCGTGGCGGGTGATGTTCTCCAATGACGGGATCGTCAACTGGGCGCTCGATCCATTCGGCATCCGCGGACCCGGTTACGGCCTTACTGCAACCATCATCACCCTGGCCTATCTGTGGCTACCTTTCATGGTGCTACCGGTCTACGCCGGACTCGAGCGCATCCCAGACTCGCTGCTCGAGGCATCGGCCGACGTCGGAGCCCGCGCCGGACGCACCTTCCGTTCGATCGTGTTGCCGCTTCTCGTGCCCGCCTTGTTCGCCGGCTCGATCTTCACCTTCTCGTTGAGCCTCGGTGACTACATCAGCGTGAAAATCGTGGGTGGTACGTCGCAGCTCGCATCCAACGTGATCTACGACAACATCACGACCGGCAACAACCTGCCGTTTGCCGCGGCGGCGGCGTTCTTCCCGATCACCGTGATGCTCGTCTACATAACTGCGGTACGCCGGACCGGCGCCTTGGACAACCTGTGACGTTGTCACCGCTTGCCCGACGACTGCTGGCCGCCAGCATGATGCTCGGCTTGGTGGTCATCTACGTCCCCCTTGGCGTCGTTCTCGTCAACTCGTTCAATGAGTCGCGAACCTTCGGCTGGCCCCCCACCGGCTTCACGACTGAGTGGTGGCACCGCGCGTGGGAGAGCACCGGGGCGCGAACCGCGCTCGCGACGAGTGTGAAGGCGGGTCTTGGTGCGACCGCGCTCGCGCTGGTGCTCGGGACCATGGCGGCCTTCGCCGTTTCGCGGTACCGGTTCTTCGGGCGCAACACGGTGTCCTTGCTCGTGCTGCTTCCGATCGCGCTGCCCGGCATCGTCACCGGCATCGCACTCAACAACGCGTTCCGGGTCTTGGGCGTGTCGTTTGGGCTGCTGACCATCGTGGTGGGTCACGCGACGTTCTGCATCGTCCTCGTCTACAACAACGCGCTGGCGCGGCTGCGCCGACTTGGCGGGTCGTTCGAGGAGGCGTCCATGGATCTCGGCGCGGGCGTGTGGCAAACCTTCCGGCACGTCACCTTCCCGCTCATGCGGTCGGCGCTATTCGCCGGTGGTCTGCTGGCCTTCGCCTTGTCGTTCGACGAGATCATCGTGACGACGTTCACCGCGAGTCCCGGCGTACAGACATTGCCGCTGTGGATCTTCAGCAACTTGTTCCGGCCCAACCAGGCACCGGTCGTCAACGTTGTTGCAGCCGTGCTTATTGTCCTGTCCGTCATCCCGGTGTGGCTTGCGCAGCGAGTCTCGGGAGACACAACCGGCGGCCGCTTTTAACGCAGGACCGCGTCGAACGCTTTGTCCAAGACGTCCAGCGCGTCGTACAACAAGTCGTCGCCGATGACGAGCGGTGGCAGGAAGCGCAGCACGTTGCCGTAGGTGCCGGCCGTGAGGACGACCACACCTTCCGCGTGACAGGCCTTGGCGAGTGCGCCGGTGCTCGCCGGATCGGGCGCCTTCTCATTGCCGACGATCTCGACCGCAAGCATTGCCCCCCGCCCGCGGACGTCTCCGATCGCTGCATGGCGGGCTGCCGCCGCCCGCAGTCGCGGCAACATCACCGACTCGATGTGTTGCGCGCGGCCGATGAGGTCGTCTTCCTCGATGGACTGGATTGCGGCCAGCGCGGCCGCGCAGGCGACCGGGTTGCCGCCGTACGTGCCACCGAGGCCGCCGACGTGGACCGCCTCCATCACCTCGGCACGACCGGTCACCCCGGCGAGTGGCAGCCCGCCACCCAACGCCTTCGCGGTGGCCACGATGTCCGGCACCACCCCCTCGTCCTCGCACGCGAACATCGCGCCTGTGCGTCCGAACCCCGTCTGCACCTCATCGGCGATGAACAGCACACCGTTGCGGCGGCACCAATCCGCGAGCCCGGCCAACCAGCCCGGCTCGGGTACGACGAAACCGCCTTCACCGGCAATCGGCTCAACCACGACGCACGCGATGGACGACGCGCCGATCGTGACGTCGAGAGACCGCAACGTCTCGGCCAACGTCCCGGCCTCGCGATACGGATAGGAGTACGGCGCGCGGTACACCTCCGGCGCGAACGGTCCGAAGCCGTGCTTGTACGGCATCGCCTTCGCGGTGAGCGTCAGGGTCAGCAAGGTGCGGCCGTGATAGCCCTGGTCGAACGCAACGACCGCCTGCCGCCCGGTGGCCAGCCGCGCGATCTTGACCGCGTTCTCGATCGCCTCGGCACCGGAGTTCACGAGCATCGAGCGCTTGTCGTGGTCACCCGGTGTCAGCCGGTTGAGCGCCTCGCACACAGACACATATGACTCGTACGGCGTCACCATGAAACAGGTGTGCGTGAACCGTTCGACCTGATCCTTCACCGCAGCAACCACACGAGGCGCCGCGTTACCGACGCTGACCACCGCGATGCCGCTGCCCAGGTCGATGAGGCTGTTGCCGTCGACGTCGACGATCACGCCGCCACCAGCTCGGTCGACGAAGACGGGAAGCGTCGTCCCTACCCCTGCAGGCACCGCTGCCTGCCGGCGAGCGAAGAGCTCGCGCGAGCGAGGCCCGGGAATTTCGGTAACCACCCGTCGGTTCTGCGCTACTTCAGCCATGCTCCCTGTATACCGCTCAGCGCCTTCATTCGTGAGGCTGAATGGGTGACGAGTAGCGGGGTTGCTCCAGACCTAGGCGCTGCGGTGCCGACGGAGGAATAGTGCAACGACTCGGTGGCTATCGGGCAGCGCTCGTGCTGCTCGTGTCGGCGACGCTGGCGGGCACGTTCATCCCCCTGACGGCAGCCCGCGCCGCCACCACCGGGCCGGCTCTCACCATCGACGTCGGCGCCAACCGACATCCGATCAGCCCGGACATTTACGGCATGAACTACACGGACGCCGCGCTCGCCACCGAGCTAGGCCTGACCACGGACCGCTGGGGTGGCAACTCGACCACTCGCTACAACTACGTCACCAACACGCACAACACCGGGAGCGACTACTACTACGAGAACATCGGCCACGCTGCGAGTGACTCACTGGACACCTTCGTCGCGGGTGACCTGGCACACGCCACCAAACCCGTCGTGACAGTCCCGATGCTTGGCTACGTCGCAAAGTCATCGCCGTCCGCGCACCCGTTCGCTTGCGGGTTCAAGGTCACCGCGTACGGCCCGCAGCAGAGCACCGACTCCTGGGACTCCGACTGCGGTAACGGGGTGCACACGAACGGCACGCCCATCACGGGCAACGATCCGTTGGACACGAGCGTTGCTGCCGGTCCTGCCTTCGTGCAGAACATGGTTGCTCACCTCGTGACACAGCACGGCAGCGCGGCTGCGGGCGGCGTTGCGACCTACGAGCTCGACAACGAACCCGCGCTGTGGAACTCGACCCACCGCGACGTCCACCCGGCTGCCGTCACCTACAACGAGCTCTGGACCAAGAGCCGCGACACGGCGATCGCCATCAAGAACGCCGACGCGGGCGCACAGGTCGCTGGTCCGGGTGACTGGGGTTGGTGCGCGTACTTCTTCTCACCGGCCGACCCCGGCGGATGCAGTGATGGGCCCGATCGCCAGGCCCACGGCGGCAAGGACATCGCGCCCTGGCTGTTGGCGCAGTTCAAGGCGTATGAGCAGGCGAACGGCAAGCGGTTGCTGGACGTCTTCGACCAGCACTACTACCCGCAGGCCAGTGGCGTGGCGCTGTCCTCCGCCGGCAGCACCCAGACGCAAGCGCTCCGGCTCCGCAGCACGCGATCGCTGTGGGACCCGACGTATACGGACGAGTCCTGGACCAACGACCTCGGGCTCGGCCCGGTCAAGCTCATCACACGCATGCGGCAATGGGTGGCGGACAACTATCCCGGCACCAAGCTCTCGATCAGTGAGTACAACTGGGGCGGTCACGAGTCGGTGAACGGCGCGCTGGCACAGGCCGATGTGCTGGGCATCTTTGGCCGTGAGGCCGTCGACCGTGCGCTGTTGTGGTCACCTCCCACGAGCGGCCAGCCGGCGGCGTTCGCCTTCCGCATGTTCCGCAACTATGACGGTGCTGGCGCGCGTTTCGGCGAGACCAGCGTCAAGGCGACCAGTGCCGATCAGGACAAGCTCGCGGTGTACGCCGCACAGCGGACCTCCGACAACGCACTGACCGCGGTTGTCATCAACAAGACTGCGAGCGATTTCACATCATCGTTGGCGCTGACCGGATCAACGGGCGCGTCGGCGCAGGTCTTCACCTACACCGGTGCCGATACCGCACACATCGTGCACGCCGCCGACGCACCTGTGTCGGGCGGCGCGTTGTCGCGCACCTATCCGGCCAACAGCATCACGGTGCTCGTGCTGCCTGCTGGCACTGCGGCCCAGGCGACGTCGCTCACGATCACGCCGTCGACGACGTCAACGACGTACGGCACCGATGTCTCCTTCGCAGGAACATTGAACGCGGCAGGAACCGGCCTGACCGGCAAGCCCGTCACCCTGCAGGCCAACCGCGCAGGCACCAGCACTTGGCAGAACATGGCCACCGTGACGAGTGGCGCCAACGGCGCGCTGCAGCAGACCGTGCACCCCGGCTGGAGCGCGAGCTGGCGGTGGTCCTACGCCGGCAGCACCGACTACGCACCGAGCGTCAGTCCGAGCCGCACCCTCCTTGTGCGCGAACTCATCACGACGAACGTGTCAAAGACGTCGATCAGTGCGGGCCAGACCGTGAGCTTCACCGGCAAGATCTACCCAGCGCACCCTGGAGCGCCGCTGCAGTTGCAGAAGCGGGACCCCGCCGGCGTCTGGCGCAAGGTGGGCCAGGTGGCCACCTCATCGACCGGCACCTACTCGATGAGCTACCGCCCGGTCGGTGCGGGAACGCAGGCCTACCGCATGTACTGGACCGGCGATGTCGACCACATCGCGAACTCGGGACCGGTCAAGTACGTCACCGTGCGCTGACGCGAAGCCGGCCGGTTCACGCGCCGGTGAGGGACACTGGTGGGGTGACCAGCTCCACCCCCCGCGAGATCGTCGTCCTCGGCTCGACCGGCTCGGTCGGCACCCAGGCGCTCGACGTCGTACGCCGCAACCTGGATCGCTTCCGCGTGGTCGGTGTGGGTGCGGCTGGTGGCCGGCTCGACCTGCTCGTGCAGCAGGCCGTCGAGCACGCGGTCGAGGTGGTGGCAGTCGCCGATGCGGGCCGCGCGGCTGATACCGAAGCCGGTCTCCGGGCAGCTGGCTCGCAAGCGAAAGTGCTGGCCGGTCCTGATGCGATGGCGGAGCTCGCCGCCTGGCCGTCGAACACCGTCCTCAACGCCGTCACCGGCTCCATCGGCCTGGCGCCGACGCTCGCGGCGTTGGACGCCGGCCGCACCCTCGCATTGGCCAACAAGGAGTCGCTCATCGTCGGCGGCCCGCTGGTCAAGGCAAAGGCGCGCAGCGGTCAGATCGTGCCGGTCGACTCGGAGCACTCGGCACTTGCGCAATGTCTTCGGTACGGCACCCACGACGAGGTACGCCGGCTCATCGTCACTGCGAGCGGGGGACCGTTCCGCGGTCGTCGCCGCAGTGAGCTCACCGACGTCACGCCCGAGCAGGCGCTTGCCCACCCGACCTGGGACATGGGGCCGGTGGTCACCGTCAACAGCGCGACGCTCGTCAACAAGGGTCTCGAGTTGATCGAGGCGTACCTGCTCTTTGACATCCCGTTCGAGCGCATCGACGTTGTCGTGCACCCACAGTCGATCGTCCACTCGATGGTCGAGTTCGTCGACGGAGCGACCATCGCGCAGGTGAGTCCGCCCGATATGCGGCTTCCGATCGCTGTCGCCCTCGGCTGGCCCGACAGGGTCCCCGATGCGGGCCCACCGCTGGACCTGACCACTGGGTCCAGCTGGGAGTTCGAGCCCCTCGACGATGCCGCGTTTCCCGCTGTCGGGCTCGCTCGCCAGGCCGGTCTCGCGGGCGGCACCGCCCCAGCGGTCTTCAACGCCGCCAACGAGGAGTGCGTCGCCGCCTTCCTCGCGGGCCGGATCCCATTCCTCGGCATCGTGGACACGGTGGCGAGCGTGCTGAGCGAACACGAAGTGACTATTGGGAACCCGCTGTCGCTGGCCGATGTTCTACAGGCTGAGAGCTGGGCGCGGGGACGCGCCCGTCAACTGACCGGAACGGAGGCGGCACGCTGATGGTGTGGCTCGGCGTGCTCGGCTTCATCGTTGCGCTACTCGTGTCCGTGACGTTGCACGAGGCCGGCCACTTCTTCACCGCTCGGCACTTCGGGATGAAGGCGAGCCGGTTCTTCGTCGGCTTCGGACCCACGCTGTGGTCGTTTCGGCGCGGTGAGACGGAGTACGGCGTCAAGGCGATCCCAGCAGGTGGGTTCGTCAAGATCGAGGGGATGACACCTCTCGACGAGGTGGCACCAGGGGATGAGAGCCGCGCGTTCTGGCGGTTCCCGGTAGGCCAGCGTTCGGTTGTCCTCGTCGCCGGGTCGGTGATGCACTTCATCATCGCGCTGTTGCTCATCTACGCGGTTACGCTTTCGGTTGGCAAGGCCGATGCCAATGCGGCCATCGTCGGCGAGATCAGCAAGTGCGTGCCGGCGACTGCCGACACCACCTGCGCCGATAAGGGTTCGGTCCCGGCTCCTGCCGCCAGCGTCCTGCGGCCGAAGGACGAGATCGTTGCGGTCAACGGCACACCAGTGACGAAATGGCTGGACGTCGCCCGCGGAATCCGTGCCAGTCAAGGCAAGACCCTGCGGTTGGACATCAAGCGTGACGGCAAGCCACTGACGGTCACGCTCGACCCTGTGACCGTGCAACGTCCGTCACTTGACGACCCGACCAAGACGCAGACGGTCGGCGCGATCGGCGTCTCGGCCGGCGTCGCGTTCCGCCACCTCGGACCCATTGCAGCCGTGGGCGAGACCGGCAACACCATCGGCCAGATGCTCAAGGGCACGGTTCGCGTCTTCACCGACAAGGCGAAGTCGGTCAAGACGATCTACTCCGACAAGCGCGATCCCGAGGGCTTCGTGGGGGTGGTCGGTATCTCGCGCGTCAGCGGCGACATCCTCAGTGCACCGACCGAGTCGCTCGGCCTCCGCATCGCCGGGTTCTTGTTCCTCGTCGCCGGGGTGAACCTTTTCGTCGGCATCTTCAACCTGCTGCCCTTGCTGCCTCTCGATGGCGGTCACCTGGCGATCGCCGGGTTCGAGGAGGGGCGCCACCGCTTGCGCCGGCTCTTCGGCTACCGCGGCGAGGTGCGCCGGGTCGACCTGAACAAGCTGATGCCCATCACCTACGCGTTCGTCGTACTCATGATTGGCTTGACGGTGTACATCGCCGGCGCCGACATCCTGAACCCCATTCGGCTGAACCAGTAGGACACATGTCCGCCATACCTCTCGGCATCCCCGCGGTCCCACCACCGCCGCTCGCCGCGCGTCGTCGTTCGCGCCAGATCATGGTGGGGAACGTCGCGGTTGGGGGGGACGCACCGATCTCCGTGCAGTCGATGACGACGACCAAGACGCACGAGATCGACGCGACGCTGCAGCAGATTGCCGAGTTGACCGCCACGGGTTGTCAGATCGTTCGCGTCGCTGTGCCCAAGCCGCGTGATGCAGATGCGCTCGCCGAGATCGTCAAGCACTCGCAGATCCCGGTGATCGCCGACATCCACTTCCAGCCGGCGTACATCTTCACGGCGATCGACGCCGGATGTGCAGCCGTTCGCGTCAACCCCGGCAACATCAAGGAGTTCGACGGACGGGTCAAGGAAGTGGCTGAGGCAGCTCGGGCAGCCGGTACGCCGATCCGCATCGGCGTCAACGCCGGGTCACTCGACAAACGGTTCCTCGACAAGTACGGCGGCAAGGCGACGGCAGCGGGCCTCGTCGAGTCCGCACTGTGGGAAGCATCGCTGTTCGAAGACCACGGATTCGGCGACATCAAGATCTCGGTCAAACACAACGACCCCGTGGTGATGGTCGCGGCCTACCGCGAGCTCGCCGCCAAGTGCGACTATCCGCTGCATCTCGGTGTTACTGAAGCGGGACCGGCGTTCCAGGGCACGGTCAAGTCTGCGGTGGCGTTCGGCGCGCTGTTGGCCGACGGCATCGGTGACACGATTCGCGTCTCGTTGTCGGCCCCACCGGTAGAAGAGGTGAAGGTCGGTACCGCGATTCTCGAATCGCTCGGACTCCGCCAGCGTGGTCTCGAGATCGTGTCGTGCCCGTCGTGCGGTCGCGCGCAGGTAGATGTCTATGAGCTGGCCGACAAGGTGCAGGCCGGCCTCGAGGGGATGACGGTGCCGCTGCGCGTCGCGGTCATGGGTTGCGTCGTCAATGGCCCCGGGGAAGCACGCGAGGCCGACCTCGGTGTGGCGTCCGGCAACGGCAAGGGACAGATCTTCGTGCGCGGGGAAGTCATCAAGACGGTGCCCGAGGACCAGATCGTGGAGACTTTGATCGAAGAGGCGATGCGGCTGGCCGATGAGATCGACTCCACCGGCGAGCCTGAAGTCACGGTCAGCTGAGGGCCGAGAGGGGCAGGACGGACGCGATGCTGCGCACGCCCTCTGTTCGCCTGCTCGAGGATCGTGACGTCGAGGACGTCATGGAGGTCCTCGCTCGTGATCCTGTCGTCAACGTCTTCGTGACGTCGCGCGTGGAGACCGCCGGTCTGGATCCGTGGCGGCTCGGTGCCGAGGTGTGGGGTTATTCGGACCGCACCACCGGCGAGCTCACTGCCGTGTGCTATTCCGGCGCCAACCTCGTTCCGGTTGGCGATGACATCGGCGCTCTGCGGGCCTTTGCGGAACGCGCTCGTCGTCAGGGGCGGCGGTGCTCGTCGATCGTCGGACCCGAGTCAGCTGTCGCGCCGCTGTGGCAAGCGTTGCTGCCGCATTGGGGTGAAGCCCGTGACGTCCGCCCCTCCCAGCCGTTGATGGCCACCTCCCAGCCGTCACTCGTGCAGCCAGACCCGTGTGTTCGACGCGTCGAACCGGAACAACTCGACGTACTGCTCCCGGCGTCGGTGGCGATGTTCACCGAAGAGGTCGGCGTATCGCCGGAGGTTGGCGGCGGCGGGGCGCTCTACCGGGCCCGGGTTGCTGAGATCGTCGGATCCGGACGTGCGTTCGCCCGCATCGAGGACGAGCGGGTGATCTTCAAGGCCGAGATCGGCGCGGCTACCGGAGCGGCGTGTCAGGTCCAGGGAGTGTGGGTCGATCCGGCGCTGCGGGGGACCGGCCTGGGCACGGCCGGGATGGCGGCGGTGGTGAACGAGGCGTTGTCGAGCATCGCGCCGGTGGTCAGCCTCTACGTCAACGATTACAACGAGCCCGCCCGCCGGGCCTACGCCAAGGTCGGGATGGCCGATATCGGCTCGTTCATGAGCGTGTTGTTCTAGACACGCCCTAGACACGGCAGAGACGTGGGCCCAGGCGCTCGAGACTGCTTCAAATGGGCCATCTAGGAAGCGGCCAAACGCGCCGATAGCGGCTCCATGACAGCAGGGGCGCATCGGGCGGCAGACGGCCCGATCTCGCCCCCTGTGTCCGAAGCGTCCGCTTTACCCCACCTGTTGAGTCTGATGGCTCGGGTCAACTGCCACGTCTACAGCGGCGAGCTCACTTCCGACGGCGAGTACTTCGAGCTGTTCACGGGCCCCGGAATCGAGATGCTGCTCGGCGGCGAGATCCCGGCAAACGTGGATCCGACAGACGCCTGGCACGCAGCGATCTACCCGGACGACTGGGAGACCTACCAGTCCGCGGGCCGCAACCTCGCCACGGACGCGATGGTGTCCTTTGAGTACCGGCTCGTCGGCCGCGATGGCGTCACCCGTTGGGTGCTCGACCGGATGTGGTTGCGCGAGCGCCTGCCCGACGGACGCAACATCGTCGACGGTGTCATCACCGACGTCACCGACCTGCACACCCGGACCGAAGAGGTTCAAGACGCGCTCAGCGCGGTTCAGCACGTGAACGCGCAGCTCGAGCATGCGCAGGCCGAGGTTGCTGCGGCCACCGGATGGCTGGAAGCCGCTGTCGACACGTCACCAGCGGCGATGATCATGCTCGACCCGGAGGCTCGGGTGCGGCTATGGAATCCAGCCGCGGAGCGGTTGTTCGGGTGGACCCAGTCGGAGGTCTACGGCCAGGTGGCACCGCACATCCCACCGGAGCGCCGCGATGCCTTCACGAAGTTGCTGGCGCAGATCGCTGAGGGCGAGCCGCTCGTCGAGCATGAAGAAGTGCGCATGACCCGGGACGGCGCGCGCCGTCACGTTGCTATCTCGACTGCGGTCATGCGCGCGCCTGACGGTGCGGTCACTGGCTTCCTCGGCATGCTCAGCGACATCAGTGAACGCAAGACCATGGAGAACCGGCTGCGCGAGCTGGCCCATCGGGACGCGCTGACCGGTTTGGCGAACCGCGTGCTCCTCACCGATCGCCTCGACGAGGCGATGGAGCGCTTGGCGGGTACCGACCGCAACGTCGCGCTGTTGTTGCTGGACCTCGACGGCTTCAAAGCGGTCAACGACAGCTTCGGGCACGCCGTTGGTGACGAGCTGCTCGTGGCCGTGGCCAGCCGGCTCGTCTCCTGCCTCCGTTTCCAGGACCTGGCTGCGCGTCTCGGCGGTGACGAGTTCGCGATCCTGCTCGAGCCGGTGGACGCGCAGGAGGTTGTCCGGGTCGGGGAGCGCATCCTCGAGGCGCTCGCGGCACCCATCGAACTGCGTCGCGCACAGGTGGTCGTCACGGCGAGCATCGGCATCGCCCACGGCAACGCAGAGCGGAACACTCAAGACCTCCTGCGTGACGCTGATGTCGCGATGTACATGGCCAAAGGCCAGGGCAAGAACCGACTCGTTGTCTTCCATCCGTCGATGCAAGAGCGGGTTGTGACTCGGCTACGGCTCGAGAACGAACTCCGCCAAGCCGTGCACGCCGAGCAGTTCGAGCTGCACTATCAGCCGTTGGTCAACCTCGACACCCAACGCATCGTCGGCGTCGAGGCACTCGTTCGTTGGCACCATCCGGAGCGTGGACTGTTGCTCCCGGCGGAGTTCATCCCGGTCGCTGAAGAGACCGGCCTCATCGTCCCGATCGGCCGCTGGATCCTGGCCGAGGCATGCCGGCAGGCGGCCCAGTGGCAGTCGGCAGACCCGGCGCATCTCATCTCGATTGGCGTCAACCTCTCCCCACGCCAGCTGCATGACACCGAACTCGTCGAGGCGGCCGCGGCGGCCCTTGTCGATGCCGGACTTGCCGCGTCGGCGCTCACCATCGAGATCACCGAGAACCTTTTGCTCGGTGACAGTTCCCTCGCCGAGGCACGGCTCGCGCAATTGCGTGCGATGGGGATCCGCATCGCCGTTGATGACTTCGGAACGGGTTACTCGTCGCTGGCATACCTGCGTCGGCTACCCGTTGACATCCTCAAGATCGACCGCAGCTTCGTCGCCCCGCTGCCAGACGGCCCGCGACCGGCCGCCCTCGTGCGCTCGATCATCGACTTGGCGGCGGCCCTGGATGTCGACACCGTTGCCGAAGGCGTGGAGAACGCCGAGCAGGCCGCGATTCTCAACTCGCTCGGCTGCCACGTGGCGCAGGGCTACTACTTCGGTTACCCGCAACCGGCAGCCGGGATCGATCGGCTGATCCACGCGGCGGTCCGCGGTGAGACCGGTATGCCTAGGGCGCGGTTTCACTGAACGAGTCGGCGAAGAACGACTGACCCGCGCCGATTGAGCTCGCATACAAATAGAAACGAATCTCGTTGCCGCTCGCTGCCGGTGTGAACGTCGTAACGACCTGGGTCCAGCCACTGCCGAGCGTGACCGGCTTCGTCTTGTAACTCGAACACGACCCGCCCGACGTGCACTCGCGCAGCATGAGATTGACGACAGTGCCCGCCGGTCCGGAGACCCACGCGCTCCCGGTATAGGGCTTGCCGGCGGTGGTGTTCGTGACCCAGAACGGCTGGGCGTTTGCGACCCCCGCTGACTGCGCGGCGGTGTTGGTGTTCGTTATCTGCAGGGCCCAGGTCCCGTCGTACGCACCACCGGCTGGCTGCATTGCGGTCACGCGCGACTTCGCGTTGTAGAGGCCAAGCCAGCCGGTCTTGTCACCGTTTTCGACGCTGCGGTTGAGCACGTATTCGGTCGGACCGGGCGGCGGCGTCGGTGAAACGGTTGGCGATGGGGTGGGCGTCGGAGTTGGGGTGGGATCCGGGTCCGGCGGGGGAACGACGGGAGACGTCAGCGTCGTGGAGTAGATCACCGAGTCCTTGACGCATGGCTCCTTGTTGGGGCTGAGTGTGTAGACCGGCCCACAGATGAAGTCGAGTTTCATCGTCGGGCCCGTCACGGTCACCCGTAGGTGCTCGAAGTGACCGGTCTTCCACAGCGAGTTGGGGTCGGTGTTCGAGAACCCAAAGTTCTCCGCACCGCCACCGCCGTTGGTCACTTGCAGTACGCCGTGCTGTGGCGAGATGACCTCTCCGCCATGCACGTGATGGCCGACATTGAGCAGGTACTTGCCATCGGCTCGCGCGGACGGACTGTACTTGTCACCGAGAGCGTTGATCGCTGTTTGCAGCTTCGGTGCGGTCTGAGTGCTGGCGCTCGAGTACGGCGGGCGGTGCCCGTAGGTGACGATAAACGAGATGTTCGCGTCGGTCTCCGCTCCAGCCATCAGCGCGTCGGCTTTCGCCTGCCAGTCCACAAACCCGTTGTTGTCGGGCTCCGGATAGCTGATGAACAACGCATGGCCGACCTGGAAGTAGCCCCAGTCCGCACCGCGACATCCGTTGCCCGTAGTCCCGGACGCCGGCGGACAACCGGGATGCGCCGTCGTCGTCGCCGTGTCGGCTGGGGTCGTTCGTGGGTTGGGGATGTAGAAGCGGCCCTTGTAGTTTGCGTTGCGGTCCTGGGGGGTTCCCGGCGGCGCGGTGCTCTCAGTTGTGCCGTACTCATGGTTGCCAAGGGCGAACTCCATCGGCCGCTGCGTCGCGATCGGCTCGATGTCGTTCCAGAACTGGTGAACCGCGCCGACACCGCAGTCATTTGCGTAACTGATGTCACCGCCGTGGGTGATCAGGTCGGAGTTCTCAGCGGTGATCTGCTGCCACACCTCTGGCATCCACGTCTTGTTGCACTTGGCCGGCGCCGCGGGGTCGTAGAAACTCGTCCCCGTATCGCCGATGTCGGTCCAGGTGAAGCTGCCGACCGGTGCGGTCTTGAACGTGTGGTCCAGGCCGGACGCGCCGATCTTGTAGTGGTAGACCGTGCCGGCAGTGAGGCCGGTGAGCTGCACTCGGTAGAACGGGCCGGCAATGTCGACGGGAGTGATGGGCGACAGGCTTGCCGTGGCCGTCGCGCCGTACGCATTGGTTTGGCCGTAGTCGATGGTGCTGTCCGGGCCATGCCAGAAGACCCACATCGACGTCGCGGCGGAGTCTCCGTATCCACTGTGGATCTCGTCGTTCGGCTCCACGTCGGCGCGCGCCGAGCTCCTTGTGGTCACCGCGACAAGGAGTGCCGTGATCAGACACAGCACGTTGATGACGGCCGGCACCCGCCAGCCGAACGCGGGTTGTCCTTCCGCTGATCCCCCCATGACCTCTCGGACGATACGGGACAAATGAGAGGCCGCCGACCGCGGGTCATCGCTATCCTCGCAGCGGTTGCCGAAGCAACCCACATGCCTGTACCGGAGCACCAGGAGGAACAGTGGTCACCCGCATGTCGACCCTGTTCCTTCGCACCCTGCGCGAGGACCCGGCCGACGCAGAGGTGCCGAGTCACCGGCTGCTCGTCCGAGGCGGCTACATCCGACGGGTCGCTCCCGGCGTCTATTCGTGGCTCCCGCTCGGTATCGCCGTGCTTCGCCGGGTCGAGGACGTCGTCCGCGAAGAGATGGCGCGCATCGGTGCGCAGGAGGTGCAGTTCCCCGCACTCATCCCGCGCGAGATCTACGAGCAAAGCGGTCGGTGGTCCGACTACGGCGACTTGCTGTTCCGGTTACAGGACCGCAAGCAGGCCGACTACCTCCTGGGCCCCACGCACGAGGAGCTGTTCACGCTGCTCGTGAAGGGCGAGTATGCGTCGTACCGCGACTACCCGGTGGTGCTCTTCCAGATCCAGACGAAGTATCGCGACGAGGCCCGTCCGCGAGCCGGCTTGTTGCGCGGCCGCGAGTTCATCATGAAGGACTCGTATTCCTTCGACCTCGATGACGCCGGGCTACAAGCGTCGTACGACGCGCACCGTGACGCCTACAAACGCGTCTTCGAGCGACTCGGTTTCGACTACCGCATCGCGTACGCCGTGTCGGGCGCGATGGGTGGCTCCGCGAGTGAGGAGTTCCTCGCACCGGCGGAGTACGGCGAGGACACGTTCGTGCAGTGCGCCAACTGCGACTACACCGCGAATACCGAAGCGGTTGAGATCGCTGTCCCCGATGCAGGCGATACAACGGAGCATCCGGCATCGAACGTGCTCGATACTCCCGATACTCCGACCATCGAGACGCTCGTTGACGTCGTGCGCTCCCAAGGCATTGACGCGACCGCGGCCGACACGTTGAAGAACGTCGTATTGAAGACGCGGCAACCCGGCGGCGATGAGTGGGAACTGCTCGTCGTGGGCGTACCCGGCGACCGAGAGGTCGACCTCAAGCGGATCGCCGGCCAACTCGAACCGGTCGAGGTCGCACAGGCAGATGCAGATGACCTCAAGAAGCAGCCGGGTCTCGTTCGCGGCTACATCGGCCCGCAGCTCCTGCGCGACCTCGACGTGCGCTACGTCGTCGACCCACTTGTTGCACCGGGTACTGCGTGGATCACCGGTGCGAACGAGCAGGACCGGCACGCAGCCAACGTGGTACGCGGGCGTGACTTCGAGCCGGACGGCGAGATCGGTGCCATTGAGATCCGTGATGGCGACCGTTGCGCACGGTGCGGTGGGGTGCTGTCGATCGCTCGTGGTATCGAGATTGGGCACATCTTCCAGCTCGGACGCAAGTTCGCCGACACCTTCGGCCTCGACGCTCTCGGCCCTGACGGCAAGCCAATCCGCATCACGATGGGCTCGTATGGCATTGGTGTCTCCCGCGCGGTAGCGGCTCTTGCCGAACAGCATCACGACGACGCCGGGCTGCTGTGGCCCGCGGCGGTTGCGCCGTACGACGTGCATGTGGTGCCGGTCGGCAAAGGTGATGAGCAGAAGCAAGCCGCCGAGCGCATCGCAACCGAGTTGGAAGCTGCTGGCCGCTCGGTGTTGCTCGACGACCGTGATGCATCTCCGGGGGAGAAGTTCGCCGATGCGGACCTGCTCGGCATGCCCACGATCGTCGTTGTCGGCAAGGCACTCGCGGACGGCGAGGTCGAGGTGAAGGACCGGCGCACGGGCGAGCGCCGGCGAGTTGCGCTCGACGCCGTTGTCGCCGACCTCGCGGGCGGATGACGCTCGAAGCAGTCGTCTTCGACTGGGGCGGCACGTTGAATCCGACGCATTGGGTGGACGTCGCGGATCTGTGGCGGGTATCTGCTGAACACCTCGCGCCCGATCGCGTCGACGAGGTCACAGCAGCGCTAGCTGCGGCGGAGGCCGAGTGGTGGGTGGAGGCGGTCGCCGGTCGGCGCAGCGGCACGACGGCTGACCTACTCACCGAAGTTGCCGCAGCGACTGGGCTCGATATTTCGCAGGCGGTCCACGACCTGGCACTTGAAGCGCACCATGGTGTCTGGGCACCACGCACGGTTGCGCATCCGTACGCCGCCGACGTCATCCGCGCTATCCGCGCCCGTGGACTCAAGACCGGATTGCTTTCCAACACGCATTGGTTTCGCGAGTGGCACGAAGGTTTCCTCGAGCGGGACGGGCTACTCGACCTGCTCGATGTCCGCGTCTACACCAGCGACATCGCGCATCTCAAGCCGGCTCCGGAAGCATTCAACGCCGTACTCGAGCAGCTCGGTGTGCAGGGGAGTGATGCGGTCTTCGTCGGCGATCGTCAGTACGACGACATCTTCGGGGCCGCGCGGGTGGGGATGCGCACCGTTTGGATGTCGAACGACGCGACACCCGAACACGACGTGCAACCCGATGCGGTCATCTCAACATTGCCCGAGCTCGTCGATGTCATTGACGCGTGGATGCGTGGAACGGCTCAGGCGTCGACGTAGCGTCCTGCGGGCGTGCCACCAAGCACCGTCGGCAGCCCGAGTGTCTGCCACAACCGGAAACCGCCATCCAGATCCGTCGCCCGGTGCAAGCCCATGTCGACCAGGCTGGCCGCGGCGAGGCTCGACGCATAGCCCTCCGCGCACACGACGATGACGCGCACGTCGGCACTCAACGCTTCGGCAATCCGTGCGTCACCGCGCGGATCGAGCCGCCACTCGAGCACGTTTCGCTCGAGCACGAGGCTGCCCGGGATCTCGCCTTCGAGGACCCGCTGCGCGAGCGGCCGGATGTCGACGAGTAACGCCCCCGCGCGCTGCTCGGCGTATGCCTCGACGGGTCGCACGCGCTCGATCCGGGCGCGCGCCCGCTCGGTCAGCACCGCCACGCCCGTCATGCGTGCGCCTCCCAGGACGCGGCCGCCATCAGGTCGACGGTCCGGAGGCGCGACACCGACGCGATGCCCTCGCGGTCATAGAACGACATGCGCGTGAGCGGCGGCGAGTAAGCATGGATGCTTACTGCGGGCCGTTGCTTGTCGTTGCGGACGTCATGCACGACGTTGGGCGTGACCAGCGAACTGCGTCCGGCCCGGATCCGACGCCGTCCGATGCGGCCGCCGCGGGCCAACCGGGATTCGGTCAGCTGACCGGTGACGACGGCAATGGCGCCTGCCGACCCGCCGTGGTCGTGCAAGCTCGTCCGTTGGCCGGCGAGCCAGGTGCACAACCAAATGTCGACGTCGTCGTCAGCGTGCAAGAGGAACGTGTAACGGTCGTTCTCGTCGTACTGGATCTGATGACGCCAGCCATCTTGGGCGCGGGCAAAACCGAGCGCGACGGCGACGAGCTCTTGGTGGGTGAGCGGTTGGGTTTGCAGCGACTCTGCGAGCAACATGTCGAGTGTCCTTTCCGAGGTCCTCAGGGGCAGGGGTCAAGACCTCGGACAGGACGTGCTCGGGGGAGTCGGTGCATGCGATAGCCGGTCCAGGCGGAACGCCACGGGGCTCATGCCAGGAATCAAACCATAGTAAGTCGGTCGACTTCAACTAGAAGAGGTGGCGGCGGGTGTCGGCGTCGGCTCGACAAGACCGGGGAGCGCAGGGGTTGCCGCCACCGCGGCGGCACCGAGGGCGGTGCGCCATGCCTGACCCCGCACCGTCGAGTCGGTCAGCCAGCCAACGGCGGTCCGCCGCGTCGCTGCCAAGTCGGTCGCGCCGATCACACCGATGCTCGCCGCTGCACCGTCGTCTTCGAGGAGCACCGCAAGTCGCAATGCGCTCGAGCGGCTAGTGACCGGGGTTCGGGGGCGATACGCAGGAGGTGGGACGACGGGCGCCGCCTTGAGATCGCGAACCATCCGGTCGATCGCATCCCGGCGGTTCTGGTGCGCGGCGTACGCCGCCTGCGCCGCAGCCAACTCGGTGCCGGACAGTCGGGCGCCTAGCAGGCCGTAGCCGTAGACCGCTGCATGCTCGACCGCCAGCGCGTGCTGCAGCGCACTGAGCAGGCTCACGCGTTCAGGGAGACCGCGTGTGCGGCTTCGCTCGCGGCCAGGCTGCCGAACAACGGCGCCAGTGAGCGGGGCGCAGCGAGGCAGGACTCGAGCCGCGCCGCCGACGCGGCACGTTCCATTGCAGCGAGCTGGGGTCGCGGTGTGCTTGCGGGTGGGCCGGTTGGCGTCGGCGATGGGACCACCCGGGCTCCGGCGGCGACCAGGGCGGCGCGGTGCTCGGCATGGTCGTCGCGCAGGCGTTGGAGGGATCGGGTCTTCGCGGTCGGGCTCGCCAGCGCCTGGTCGTATGCCGCGAGCAGCCGGTCCTCGTCGGCGAGCGCGGTGTCCAGGTGCGCGGCGCCCGGCACCGGGGGCTCAGCGCGTCGTCGCTCACGCTGGCAGGCGGCCACCACGGGAACGGCCAGGCCCGCGCGGAGGACGCCCCGGCGGGAGACGAGCCAGCTCACGCGCGCCAGCATCGCACGGGCATGTTCGGCGATACCCTGGACGAGCACGGCGAAGTGACAATTGAAAGAGGAGGCGACCGACTATGAGCGCCGCCTCAACCGGCAAGGCACTAGCCGATTTGTTGGCGCCGGTCGCGGGTGCCGCCGGCTTCGACCTGGAAGACGTCGAGGTCGTCCCCGCCGGCCGCCGCAAGCTCGTGCGCATCATCGTTGACCGCGACGGCGGTCTCGATCTCGATGCGGTTGCTCAGGTCAGCCGGGAGTTCGACGCGGCACTCGATCGTTGGACCGATGTCGACCGGTTGCTCGGCAAGAGCGCGTTCACGCTCGAGGTGAGCTCACCCGGCGTCGATCGACCGCTCACCGAGCCCCGGCACTGGCGCCGTGCCGTCGACCGTCTCGTCGAAGCCCGGCTGCGCGGCGGCGGAGAGATCAGCGGGCGCATCCTTGGCGCCGACGACGACGGCGTCACGATCGCAACGTCGGCAGGGGACCGCACGGTGCCGTTCGCCGAGCTCGGTCACGGTCGCGTGCAGATCGAGTTCAACCGCACGGTCTCCACACCCCCGTCCACGAGTGCAGAAGGGGGGCAGCAGTGAACGTCGACATGACAGCGCTCCGTGCGCTCGTCCGCGAGAAGGACATCTCCTTCGACCTGGTCGTCGAAGCCCTCGAAGCCGCGATGCTCACGGCGTACCACCGCACCGAAGGCGCGCAGGAGCACGCGCGCGTGCAGCTCGACCGCAAGTCCGGACAGGTGACGGTGCACGCACAAGAGCTCGGCCCCGAGGGCAACGTGCTGCGCGAGTACGACGACACACCAGAAGGTTTTGGACGCATCGCTGCGACCACGGCGCGACAGGTCATCCTGCAGCGGTTGCGCGACGCGGAGCACGAGATCACCTACGGCGAGTACGCCGGTCGCGAAGGTGACGTCGTCGCGGGCGTCGTACAACAGCATGCGCCGGCGCGGTTCGGTGAACCGCCGTCACGCAATGTCCGCGTTGACCTCGGCAAGGTCGAGGCGTTGCTGCCCGCGTCCGAGCAAGTGCCAGGGGAGATCTATGAGCACGGGCTGCGCCTGAAGTGCTACGTGCTCACCGTGCACAAGGGACTGCGCGGCCCGCAGATCACGCTGTCGCGCAGTCACCCGAATCTCGTCCGCAAACTGTTCGCACTCGAAGTTCCCGAGATCGCCGACGGCTCGGTCGAGATCGCGGCCATTGCGCGCGAGGCCGGGCACCGCACGAAGATTGCGGTCCGATCGATGGTGGCTGGGCTCGGTGCCAAGGGCGCGTGCATCGGCCCGCTCGGGAGCCGGGTGCGCGCGGTCATGGCCGAGCTGCACGGCGAGAAGATCGACATCGTCGACTGGTCGGAGGACCCGGCGACGTTTGTCGGCAGCGCGCTGTCGCCCGCGCGGGTGAGC
This sequence comes from Frankiales bacterium, assembly GCA_033851265.1. Lineage (GTDB taxonomy): Bacteria > Actinomycetota > Actinomycetes > JAWWOW01 > JAWWOW01 > JAWWOW01. The sequence continues at coordinate 12,205 of JAWWOW010000011.1, read as the reverse complement.
AGCGTCGAGGTGGTCGACGAGGAGGCCCGCTCCGCGCGGGTGATCGTGCCCGACTACCAGCTCTCGCTGGCCATCGGGAAGGAAGGCCAGAACGCCCGCCTGGCAGCCCGGCTGACCGGCTGGCGCATCGACATCCGCTCAGACACCGCCCCCGACGAGCCGGCTGTCCCTGCTCAGGTCACGCTCCCAGCCGAGGACAGCCCTGATCCCGCTGCGCAGCCGACCGCCGCACCTGCGGGCGGCGCCATGCAGCCGACCGCGGCACCTCCCGGCGGCGCTATGCAGCCCACCGCCGCACCTGCGGGCGGCGCCGAGCAGGCGACAGCCTCGTCTGAGAGGTAGACTCGCCGTGGCCGCAAGGTCGACGGGTCAAGCACGTCCACAGCGCACTTGTGTGGGATGCCGGGCCCGCGCCGACGCGGTCGACCTGATTCGCGTTGTGGCGGTCGAGGGCGCGTGTGTCCCCGATCCCCGCGGGCGGCTGCCGGGCCGAGGCGCACATCTCCACCTCGACCGAAGCTGTCTCGCGGCCGCCGAGCGCCGCCGGGCGTGGACCCGGGCTCTCCGCATCGAGGGCCCGCTCGACACCGGGCCGGTGCGGCAGTACATCGAGGACCGGGTGCAAGACCGACAGGAATCACCGACCGATCCGGAGAGCGGGTTACACGGATGACCGCGCGATGAGAAGCCAGCGATGATTTCCCCGCACTGACCACGGTCCGGCAGGAGCCCGGACCAAGACAGGAGAACTGTGGCAAAGGTCCGGGTCTATGAGCTCGCTAAAGAGCTCGGCCTCGAGAGCAAGGTCGTCATGGCCAAGCTCAACGAACTCGGTGAGTTCGTGCGATCGGCTTCTTCGACGGTCGAACCTCCCGTCGTTCGCAAGCTGAAGGAAATCTTCCCCGCGGCACCCGCTGCCGCTGACGGCGGCGCGGCCGCCCCGGCCAAGGCGAAGAAGACGGCGAAGACTGCCGCTGCTGCACCCGCCGCCCCCGAAGCTCCAGCCGCCGTCGAGGTGGTTGCACCGGTCGCCCAGGAGGCTCCGGTCGCTCCACCGGTGGCCCCCGCACCTATCGCGCCCGAGCGCCCGGCCGCTGCCGCGGCGTCCGCGCCGCCGGCGCAACCCGGTGCTCCCGAGGCACCCCGGCCGGCACCGCGCCCGGCTCGACCGGCTGCTGGCCCGCGTCCCGGCAACAACCCCTTCACGTCCGGTGGGTCGTCCGGCATGTCATCCATGCCCCGACCCGCACAACGTCCCGGTGCACCCGGTCCGGCCGGTCCTGGTGGACCGCGGCCAGCCCCCGGCATGTTCCCCTCGTCGCGTCCCGGCGCGGGCGGTCGCCCGGGTGGTCCCGGCGGACCCGGTGGACGCCCGAGTGGACCCGGCGGGTTCCCGCCTCGCGGCGGTGCTCCTGGTGGCGGCGGCATGGGCCGCGGTCCCGGCGGCCAGGGTGACGATCGCGGTCCTTACGGCGGTCGCGCCGGTGCTCCCGGCCGCGGTGCTCCCGGTGGCGGTCCTGGTGGCGGTCCTGGTGGCGGCCCCGGTGGTCGCGGCGGTCCCGGTGCCGGCGGCGGAGGACGTCCCGGTGGCCCGGGTGGTCGCGGTGGTCGCGGCCGTGGTGGCACGCAGGGCGCGTTCGGTCGTCCCGGTGGTGGTCGCCCGGTGCGTGGGCGCAAGTCGCGCAAGCAGCGGCGCCAAGAGTTCGACAACATGGAGGCGCCGACGATTGGTGGCGTTCGGATCCCGCGTGGAGAAGGCGCGACGATCCGGCTGCCCCGCGGCGCATCGCTCGCCGACCTCGCCGAGCGCATCGACGTCAATCCCGCCGCACTCGTCCAGGTGCTCTTCGGCCTCGGCGAGATGGTCACCGCGACGCAGTCCGTCGGTGACGAGACGCTGCAGCTGCTCGGCGCCGAGCTCGGCTACGACATCCAGGTCGTCAGTCCGGAAGACGAGGACCGCGAGCTGCTCGAGTCCTTTGACCTCGAATGGGGCGAAGACGAAGGCAGCGACGAGGAGCTCATCGCTCGCCCGCCGGTTGTGACCGTCATGGGTCACGTCGACCACGGCAAGACCAAGCTGCTCGATGCCATCCGGGAGAGCGATGTCGTCGCCGACGAGGCCGGTGGCATCACCCAGCACATCGGCGCCTACCAGGTGCATCACATGCACGGCGAAGAGGAACGCGCGATCACCTTCATCGACACCCCGGGTCACGAGGCGTTCACCGCCATGCGTGCGCGTGGCGCTCAGGTGACGGACATCGTCGTACTCGTCGTTGCTGCTGATGACGGCGTGATGCCGCAGACCATCGAGGCGCTCAACCACGCGCAAGCGGCCGAGGTGCCGATCGTTGTGGCGGTCAACAAGGTCGACAAGGAAGACGCCAACCCGGCCAAGGTGCGCCAGCAGCTCACCGAGTACGGCCTGGTCGCGGAGGAGTACGGCGGCGAGACGATGTTCGTCGACGTGTCCGCGCGTGCGCGCACTGGCATCGACGATCTGCTCGAAGCAGTGCTCTTGACGGCGGACGCCGCTCTCGACTTGCGTGCGAACCCGCACCAGGACGCACAGGGTGTTGCGATCGAAGCTCACCTCGACCGTGGTCGGGGTCCGGTGGCGACGGTGCTCATCCAGCGCGGCACGCTGCGCTCGGGTGACTCGATCGTCGCGGGCGACGCGTTCGGTCGGGTGCGCGCCATGCTCGACGAGCACGGCAAGGCGCTGGACGAGGCCGGCCCGTCGCGGCCTGTTCTCGTCCTCGGTCTTACGTCCGTACCCGGAGCGGGTGACAACTTCCTCGTCGTGTCTGAGGACCGGGTGGCTCGGCAGATCGCCGACCGCCGTCAGGCACGCGAGCGCAACGCCGAGCTCGCGGCCAGCCGCGGCCGCATGACCCTCGAGGACGTGCTCGCCCGCATCAAGGAGGGCGAGGTCAACCAGCTCAACCTCATCCTCAAGGGCGACGTTTCCGGTTCGGTCGAGGCCCTCGAAGACGCGTTGGTCAAGATCGAGGTCGGCGAGGAGAACGAAGTCGGCCTGCGGATCATCCACCGCGGCGTCGGCGCGATCACCGAGAACGACGTCACTCTCGCGAAAGCCAGCGACGCCGTCATCATCGGCTTCAACGTTCGTCCGGAGGGCAAGGCGCGCGACCTCGCCGAGCGCGAGCGCGTCGACGTCCGCTACTACTCGGTCATCTACAACGCGATCGAGGAAGTCGAGAGTGCCCTCAAGGGCATGCTCAAGCCGGAGTACCAAGAGGTCCAGCTCGGTACGGCGGAGGTCCGCGAGGTCTTCCGGGTGCCGCGCATCGGCAATGTCGCGGGTTCCATCGTTCGCGATGGCGTGATCAACCGCAACAGCAAGGCGCGGTTGGTGCGTGACGGCGCGGTCGTCGCTGACAACTTGACCGTCGAGTCGCTGCGCCGGTTCAAGGACGACGTGACGGAGGTCCGCGAAGGCTTCGAGTGCGGTATCGGCCTGGGGTCGTTCAACGACATCAAGGTGGAGGACGTCATCGAGACCTTCGAACTGCGGGAAATTGCCCGCACCTGACGCGCGGGTGCGCGGCTGGGCGTCGTGAGGAGGGCTAGAGGAGCCGGCGAGCGCAGCGAGCCGAGCGGGGTGTCCCGACGAGCGATGCCCAGCCGCGCTTCACGTTGATAGGAGTTGATCGTGTACGTCGGGTCGCTCGCCTGCGATGTGCTCCTCGGTGATGTGCACTCGCTGAAGGAGAAGCGTTCGGTGGTCCGTCCGATCGTTGCGGAGCTGCAGCGGCGCTTCTCGGTCGCGGCGGCGGAGGCGGGCCACCTCGAGCTGCACCGGCGTTCGCTGATCGGCGTAGCGGTCGTGGCAGGTGACCCGGGGCACTGTCGCGAAGTGCTCGATGCATGCGAGCGGCTCGTCGCCGCCCGGCCCGAGGTCGAAATGCTGTCTGCACGTTTGTCTGTGACGAAGGAGGAGGACGACTGATGGTCGACGCAGCTCGCGCTCGCAAGCTGGCCGACCGGATCAAGGTCGTCGCCGCAGAAACCATCGAGCGACGGGTCAAGGACCCGAGGCTCGGCATGGTCACCATCACCGACGTTCGGGTGACCGCTGATCTCCATGACGCGACGATCTTCTACACCGTGTTGGGCGATGAGATTGTTCGCCGTGAGTCCGAGCAAGCCCTCGAGAGCGCTAAGGGCCTCGTCCGGGCGGCCGTAGGACGCGAGACACAGGTGCGCTTCACGCCGACCATCACGTTTGTATCGGACGCGATTCCGGAGACATCGAAACACCTCGAGGACCTCATTGCGTCGGCGCGAGCAGCCGATGACGAGCTGGCCCGAGCAGCGGCCGACGCGAAACCCGCCGGTGACCCCGATCCCTACCGTCATGCCGACGAGGCCGACGACCAGTGACCGTTGCCGAGTCCGACTGGACTGCCGTGCTCGATGTGGTGACGCGCGCGCAGTCCGTCGTACTCATGTGCCACATATCCCCGGACGGTGATGCGCTCGGCTCCACCCTCGCCGTCGGAATGGCGTTGCGTGCGCGCGGTGTCAACGTTGTCGCGACGTACGACGAGGAGCCGTTCGCCATGCCGTCGCGGCTGCGCTTTCTCCCCGGGCAGGAGTTGTTGGTGGCGCCGGCGGACGTGCCGGAGCGCCCCGATGTGGTCATGACGTTCGATACGGGCAGCATCGACCGGCTGGGCCGACTCGCCGCGGCCGCCAAGGCTGCCGGCGCGCTGGTCGTCGTCGACCACCACACCTCCAACACGTTGTACGGCACCCATCACCTCGTCGACGTCCATGCCGCCGCGACTGCGGTTGTTGCGCTGGACTTCGTCGACCGGCTCGGCGTTGCGCTCTCGACCGACATCGCCACCGCTGTCTACACGGGGTTGGTCACGGACACCGGGTCATTCCGATTTGCAGCGACCACGCCGGAGGTGCACGAGATCGCGGCTCGGTTGTTGCGTGCCGGCGCGCCGCACGATCTTGTCGGCCGCGAGGTGTTCGACACCCGCAGCTTCGGCTACTTGCAATTGCTGGCCACCGTCATCGAGCGGGCGACACTCGAGCCGGACGCTATCGGTGGTCGCGGTCTGGTTTGGACGACGGTCACGGCCGGGCAGCGAGCGACATTCAACGTGCCGTACGACGAAGCCGAGGCTGTTATCGGGACGCTGCGCATCACCGAGGAAGCAGAGGTCGCGGTTGTCTGCAAGGAGACCGACGATGGCCAGCTCTCGGTGTCGACGCGGTCCAAGGGAGCCGTCGATGTTGCAGCCGCGTGTGTGGCACTGGGCGGCGGGGGCCATCGCTACGCCGCTGGCTTCACCTCGACGACCGATGTCGAGACAACGATGATGCGGTTGCGCTCCGAGCTAGAGCTCGCCATCTGCGAATGACCACCGACGGCATCGTCGTCATCGACAAGCCAGCAGGGTGGACGTCACACGACGTCGTCGCGCGGGTCCGCAGACAGCTGGGTGTGAAAAAGGTCGGCCACGCCGGGACGCTCGACCCGATGGCAACCGGCGTCCTGATCGTCGGGGTGCTGCGGGCGACACGGTTGCTCGGGTTCCTTGCCGGCACGGACAAGGAATACCTAGCCACGATGCGGCTGGGTGCGGCCACGAACACCGACGATGCCGATGGCGATGTCATCGCAGCGGCTGACGCGAGTGGCGTGACCGACGACGCCGTGCTTGCAGCAACGCGTGCCCTGACCGGCGACATCATGCAGGTGCCATCTTCCGTCAGCGCGATCAAGGTGGACGGCGTGCGGGCGTACAAGCTGGCTCGCGCGGGCGAGAGTCCAGAGCTGCCGGCTCGTCCAGTACGCGTGGCCGAGTTCGAGGTGTTGGCTCGCAGCGGCGTCGACGTCGACGTGCGCGTTGTCTGTTCGTCGGGCACGTATGTCCGCGCGCTCGCCCGTGACGTGGGCGCGACCCTCGGGGTGGGCGCGCATCTCACGGTGCTGCGCCGTACCCGAGTGGGTTCGTTCACCCTCGCCGACGCACAGGTGCTCGATGGCCCCGGGGATCTCCTGATCATCCGACTCGCCGACGCGGTCGCCGCGACCTTCCCGCGCCTGGACGTCGACGAAGACACCGCTCGGCGTATCGGCCAGGGTCAGAAGGTGCCGCTGCCTGGTGTCCTCGGACCGACGGGAGTCTTCGGACCGGATGGTTCGGTCGTCGCGCTCGTCGAACCGAGAGACGACGGCACATCGCGGTCGCTTGTCGGTTTCGTCGGTGCGTCGAGCAGCGTGGCAGGCTGAGACCGTGCAGCGTTGGCGCGGTTTCGAGTCGCTCCCACCTGGATGGGGCCGATCGGTCGTGACGATCGGCGTCTTCGACGGCGTACACCGAGGACACCAGCGCACGTTGCAACACGTGATGGACCGTGCACGAGAAGCGGACATGCCGTCGGTCGTCGTGACGTTCGAGCCGCACCCGCTGTCGGTGATCCGCCCGCCGACGTATCCACCCGTGCTGACTCACCTGGGATACAAGGCTCAGTTGCTCGAAGACCTTGGGATCGACGGGTTGTGCGTCGTGCCCTTCACCCGGTCGTTCTCGCGGTTGGAGCCCGACGAGTTCGCCCACCACATGCTGGTCGAGAACTTGCATGCCGGTGCTGTGGTCGTCGGACGCAACTTCCGGTTCGGCCATGGCGCGGTGGGTGACTGCGACCTGCTCACCGAGTTCGGACGGCAGTACGGCTTCGCCGTTGAGCCGATCGACCTCGCCGGTGAAGCAGACACCACGTGGTCCTCGACCTACATCCGCTCCTGCATCAAGGCCGGTGATGTACGCGCCGCTGGCGAGGCGTTGAGCCGCCCGCATCGCGTCGAGGGAATCGTCGTGCGCGGCGAGCGGCGCGGTCGTGAGCTTGGCTATCCGACCGCGAACCTCGAGCCGTTGCCGCACTCGGCTGTCCCGGGTGACGGGGTGTACGCCGGCTGGTTCCATCAACGTGATGACGAGTTGCCGGCCGCGATCTCCATCGGCACCAACCCGACCTTCGAGGGTCGCGAACGCCGCATCGAGGCGTACGTGTTGGACCGTGACGACCTGGATGTGTACGGCGAGCACGCCGGCTTCAGCTTCGTCGAACGGTTGCGCGACACGATCAAGTTCGACTCGGTCGACGCCCTCTTGGCGCAGATGGCTGATGACGTCAAGCAGAGCAGAGCGCTACTGAGCGGCTGATTGGGGCGGCACGCCCCCGTTGGTGCCGCCTCGGAACGTAACCGGCGCTCCTGAGCGCATGCGTTAGCGACGCTCGGCTTGTTACCCGGCCATAGTGCCGTTTGTGGATAACGCGTCCCCGCGGGGACGTGTTCAGGAGTTTGCCGTAAATCTTTCGGTGTGGCCGTCTTGCGCCGGGGCCTGGTCTGACGATCCTTCTGTTGCGGCTTCCTGATTCTTCCGCGGGAGCCATTTATCCACAGTCTGAATGGCCGCGCATAGTTCAGAGCCGAGTGCGGCTTGCGCCCGGTGACTCGATGTAGTCGACTGCATGAATCCTGCGATTACGCCCATCCCGTGTGTCCGACACGCATAGCCTGCCAATTCAGTCACCACTGGAGAGGCGAGCTCATGGCATTCAAAACTGCTGAAGCAAAGATCGCGGCACGAGAGGCCACCGCAGCGCGGAAGGCGCAGGACGCACAAGCTCGTGCCGCCGCTGACCAGCAGAAGGCGGCAGAACGCGAAGAAGCGGCATTCCGCGCCAGCCCGGTGGGTCAGGCGACATCGGCCAACGAGCAGGGCCATGGGTTTTTCGAGATCCAACTGACCGTGGGCTCATCACAGCGTGACAGCACGATCTGGGGCAGTAACAACACGTCATGGAACAAGGCCAAGACGCAAACTCACGCCGGGACACTCTCCGCGATCGAGGCTGCGGGCTGGCGTCTTGAGAACGTCGGCTACATCTTCGTGATCACGGGCGAAAGCAGCCGTGACAAGTTCCTGGCAAGTGGCCAACAGACGGCTGTCAGTGGGCACACCGTGGGCATCTACCTTTTCCGCAACACTGACACAGCGAATGGTGCTCGGCGTACCCGAACTGCTGCTGCTCCAGCCTGACAGTGCCAGCGGCATCCCCACCTACGTTGGTGAACGGCCCTTCTCGATCGACAACTACCGCTGACAGTTAGCGACGCGCGGGAGACTGACCGGGCACGATCACACGCACTGCGCAGTAGGGATAACCGTCCTGGCTGGCCTTCTCGTATTCCAAGAGCACGGTCTGGCCTTCATGGAGGCGGCGGTACCCAGTGTGGTCAATGTGCGACCAGTGCACCCAACACCCGCCCGGTGTCTCTTCTGAGTCCAGGACGCCAAGGCCTTCAGGGTCGTTCCAAGAGCGGACCGTCGCAGAGATCACGCTCAAGTCTCTGGCGCCCTGCTAGTCAGATCAAGAACGGCCCTTCAGTTCGATGCGCGAGTCCGCAAGATCGCTAGCAAGCGGCCGATCCCAGCACCGAAGAACAGCACCGCCCCCACCACGATCACCGTAGGCACAGCGGCCATGGCCAGGCCCGCTCCTGCCGCGTTGTCGACGGTCGGGTCGTCCGGTGACGCTGTCGCGAGCATGATGGCTACGTATCCGACGAGCAAAGCACCGGCGCCCATCGCCGTGCTGATCGCCAACTGCCGCCAACGGCGAGTTCGTCCCAGCACGCAACCCCAGAACAAGGTTGCCAGCGCTGCAATGGCGGCAGTAATCACGAGGACCGTGGCAGCAGAGTCATCGAACTTGTCCGCGCGCAGGACAGCGATCGTCGTAGCGGGCTCCCACGCAACTAGGAGCAGCAGCCAGATGACAGTCCCCGCCAGAAGCCAGCGCGGCCAGGTCAACCGATTCGGGCTGGCTATCCACCGCTGGCCGTCGAACCACCAGCGCCGATCCTGCGAATGGGCCGAATACCACCCCTGCCCGTCCCACCACCAGTTGCCGTCCCGTGAGTGCGCCGGAGAGAGCAAACGTGGGTCCACATCGCCATTATCCGCCACACGGCAGGGGTCCCAGCCGCACGAGAACAACAGTGTCACCCGCTCGCGAGCGGCCCTTACCGTTCGGCTTGTCGACGGTCGTTTGGCGCTAGTCAACGATGCATTTGGCTAGTGCACCTGAGCGGCGAATCGTTGCATACTCGTTTGCACGCTTGGCCACTCGAAGACCTCGACGCGACACGACGAGAAGACATCCTTTGCCAAGACCACTGCATCGTCCCAGTCGTCGCGTCGCACGCGCTTGGCGCTAGCGCTTTCGGATAACCAAGCGGAAAGGTGCATAACCAGTTGGTCAGACCAGGGAGATGACCACAGGCTCAGCCCAACTGAGCATCTCCCGTCTGGAATCCCCAACTCTTTGACCGTCTGCCAGCTCACGATCAACTGATGAACCCGGCCAGTCATTGACGACCGAAAGGCCCGCAGCAAGCGCATACGGTCCCAGTCCGTCGACCGGTCCGATTGACCCGAAGCGCCCCCAACCTGAACAACAGTGGAAACCTCCGGCTCATACAACGGCTGTACGCGCGCACGCGTCTTGGCCAACACGCCCGTCCGTACGGCGTCGTTCAACCACTGAGCACAGGCCTCGGTGGGCAGCCGAGACCGAACGCCCTCCAACTCGAGAACCACCTGCACCGGTGCGTCAAACGACCTCACGTCTAGTCTCGCGCTCCCTTTGGAGCGGCTGAGAACACGGGCGGCTCCATCCTGCGCACGATAACGCCGGGATAGGTGCGCGGGAACGGCCCTTCCCGTCCTCTGTCGGCGCGACGCTACCCGCCCTTCTCGCGGCTACGAAGCGAGTCGCACCACGATCTGAAGAGCTTTCGTTGCAGCCTGTAAGAACGCCCCGGCGGCAGTGTCTCGGCTTAGCGCGTCGTACGGCCCTTGACCGAATCGTGGCCCGGAAGGCGTGAGCATCAGAACGCGGGCGTGACCGCGAGGCACCTCCGGCAATGGCTCGGTCCAAGGACCGATGGCGTTTGAGAGCTGCTCTGCGATCGCGAGCCACTCACCCGCTGCCGTGGCTAAGTCCTCCGGCGCGGGCGGCGCGACGACGGCAACCATTCCTGAGTGATTCAGGTATCGAACGGAGCCGTCCGCATAGACGACCAGCACGTCGTGGCCCGACTTAACTGGTACCTGTGCCGCAGCACCAAGTGTCTGCGCCGCCATCTCGTTGGGTGGCGCGACCCCAGATTCGCGGAGGAAGTGCCACGCCTGGAGAGCGTGCCGAGCCTCGATGCCGCGCATTGCAGCAACCTGGCGCCACAACCGCTGTGCACTTGCAAGATCCCCGTTTTCCGCGAGGTCGCGGGCTTCTGCGAACCTCAACCACGGCTCGCCTGTTGAATCGCCATCCGGTGGTGGCCACGCTGACATCGGAGCATCGCCGTAAAGCAGAGGTTGCAGACTCGCAGCCGCGGTTGTCTTGGGCGTTCGCCATGGCACGGCGACAGCATTCCATTGTTCAACAGGCGTACGAGAACGCTGGGTCCCCGCTCAGGACGGCACTTCTCGATCGCTGATAACCGGTTGTGGACTGCGGCGCCTTGCCTGATCAACTTCCCAGAGCACTCGGCCTAGGAGGCAGTCATGTCCCGAGCACTCATTTCGAGCGGACAAGTAAGCGCCGCAGGGGGTTCCCCCAGCGAAGCGCGGGTCAAGCGGGGTCCCCGCATCGTCGGCCGAGACAAGGAACTAGTAGAGAAACTTGGCGGGAACGACCTCTGCCCATGCGGCTCGGGTCGCCGCTTTCAAGCCATGCTGCCGGCCGTCCGGTAACTACGACGGAGTCGCTGGCGACTACTACGTCCGTGACCGGTGACATCAGCGCACGCTCGCTATCGGCACCTATCGGTCGTCGCGAACGCCGTCTCTGAGCAGCGGTGCTAGACGGCTCCACCACTCACGTGCCATCCAGAGAGTCCATGGGCGGGTTACCCAGCGATTCAGGAAGCGTCGCCATGCTGGCCGGGCGAGTCGGGCTTCGATCCCATTGAGCGTCGATTCGGTTGCAACCCAATCTCCGTAGAAGCACTCGTACCACACGGCAGGGGCGACCTCCTCGCGATCTACGCGTCGAAGGTCTGCGACCGAGAGTCCCGACGCCCGCAGGATCTCGGCAGCCCTCTCAAGGAACAACAAGCCGTCTGTGTCCATGTAGGGCCAGGCGAGTTCGGCCCACACCTCACGTCTGGTAACAGGGCTTCCGGCCACGACGCGAACGGTAACGCCGCATGGTGTGCTCGCGGGAACGGCCCTTATAGATCGTGATCAGGCGTGACGGAACAATGAAACCGTTCCCACCAAGATGGTCCCAATTGCGATGGTGGATGCAGTCCAAGTGAACGCCCGAGTGCCCCACCCGTACGAACGAGCCCTGAACGAGGCCGCGACCCCTGTCCCAATCGACACACAGACGCTTGCGACCAGCAGCACGAAGAGCACAGGAGTCAGCAAGAGCACGAAACCCAAGGCCATCGGCGACCCGCCCGCAAACAAAATGAGAGAACCGAACAAACCCCAGCCCATGAGATAGGCCAGTCCGACGAGGCACAGCAATCCCAGCGCGGCCCAACCGACAGCCATCAGCGATAGTCGAATTGGAGACCGCGGGCGCTTGTAGATACCCGTGCGATCCAGACGCTCGAATCGGTCGTCAAGATAGTCGAACGCTCCAGCCCGGGACACGTTCGCGATTGTCCATGGGTCGCGGACGACCCGCTCGGAAACGCCGGTCCTGCGTCGAAGAACGGCCCTTATCGCTCGGATGATGGGCGTCGACTTGTCACCATCACACAGCCGATCACGACTGCTGCGATACCGATGCCGAGCAGGGCGAAAAAGGAAAGGCCGGTTGATGGCAGTGAGGCGTTCGGGTCGCGCCCGCCGATGTTGACGCGAGCGAGTTCGCTCATCGGGGAGCCGTGTGATCCGACGTGCACGGCCCAGGCCCATCGTGATTGCGCTGGGCGTGGCGGCGCCAACCGGAACGTGTACGTCCGACGCTCACCCGGTCGCAAGTCGGTGATAGGGCAATACAGCGTTCCGGCGGCCGGGCCGCATTTCAGAGACGGGTCCCAGACGCCATCGGTACCCCCTGCCGTCCCGTCCCAGAGTTGCGAACTTTCCAGGCGCAACTCGCGCAACCGGTGCTGGGTAGCGTTACGGAG
>JAWWOW010000008.1:0-110809 GCA_033851265.1 Frankiales bacterium | reverse complement strand
AGCAAGCAGAGGTCGGCACCATGCGCGCGGGCCTCCCACAGTTGGTACGACGCGAGAATGAAGTCCTTCCGCAGCACTGGTACGTCGACGGCGTGGCGCACTGCATCGAGGTCGTCGAGTGTTCCGTTGAAACTTCGCTTCTCGGTGAGCACGCTGACGACGCGCGCACCACCGGCTTCGTACTCTCGCGCGAGGTGCGCCGCATCATCGATCGGCGCAAGCGGACCGCGCGATGGGCTAGCGCGTTTTACTTCGGCGATGACACCGACACCGGGCTGTCGTAGCACTGCCAGCGCATCGTGCGGCGATGGTTGCAGTCGCGCTCGTTCTTTCAGGACTTCCAGCGGGACCTCTTGCTGCCGTTCGGCAAGATCCGCGCGCACCCCAACGAGGATCTCGTCGAGAACGCTCACGGGCCTTTACTCCCCTCGAATGCGACTCCGGTGTGCATTGCTGGGCGGCGGGACCGGCGCGGCGCAAGGCTACCGAGCGCGTTCCACCGTGGCGGGAGCGCCCCCATCCGCGACGTTCCAGTGATCATCCGGACCGACAACAGGCAGCCGGACGACGAACGACGCGCCACCTTCTTCAGCGGTTCCCGCATGCGCCGTACCACCAAGGCGTGCGACGAGCCCGCCAATGAGTGCGAGCCCGATTCCGAGGCCGACGCGGCGCTTGCCGCGGTAGCGGTCATGGAGTGCGGAGCGTTCGAACGCAACACGTTGATCGTCCGGCGTGAGGCCGGGGCCACCGTCGCGGACTTCGAGCACGGCCCAGCTGTGCTGGTTGTCGTCCTCCCGCCGCACCGCGAGGATCAGCGGCTTGCCGGCTGGCGTCGCCCGCAACGCGTTCTCGGCGAGGCCGTCGAGAATCTGGCGCACCCGGGTGAGATCGGTGCGAATGACCAGCGGCGCATCGGGCAGTTCGAGACCGAACAGCACACCCGCACGCGCGCATCGGTCTGACCAGACAGTCGCCGCGCGCCGAGCGAGTTCGGTGATGTCGACCTCACTCATGTCGAGACGGAAGTCTTCGGCTCCCAGCCGAGCAAGGTCGAGTAGGTCGGCAACCAGTCGTTCCAACCGCGCAGCCTCACCCAGCATCGTCGAGCCGGTAGCGGCCACGTCTGCCGTCGGAACGACGCCGTCGGCGAGCGCCTCCGCGTATCCCTTGACGGCGGTCAGCGGCGTGCGCAGCTCGTGTGAGACCGAGAGCAGGAACTCCCGCTGCCGGGCTTCGCTCGCGGCAAGAGAGTCGGCGAGCAAGTTCAAGGCCTCAGCCACCTCGGCAACCTCTGCGGGCCCCTCGGGTTGGAGCCGGACGTCACGCGCACCCGCAGACAGCTGATGGGCAGCGGCTGCGGCGTGCTGCAGCGGCCGGGCCAGCCGCCTCGCCAACAGTGCACCGGCAATCGCAGCGATCGCCAACCCGATCAACAGCGCTAACCCGATGCGGCGCAGCGCACCCCAGACGGCATCTCGTGATTCTTGTGCCGGTTGCCACAGCACGACGGCTCCCGCGGTGTCAGCGGGCCGGCCCTCGACGAAGACGCGTTGAGCGGACCCGTTGCGTCGTACGGCGGAAATCGGCTGGCCTGCGAGGAGACGGCGTACGTCGTCAGCGGAGATCACTCCGTCGCCACCGACAGGCGCCACCCGACCGCCTGGATTGATCCGGACGATGCTGATGTCGTCGAGCTGTAGTGCGCGCGCCAACGCCGGGCGTTTCAGGCGGAGCCCACCGTCGTCGCTAAGGCCAGCAACGACATCGGCTTCGCGTCCGAGTTGGCCGCGGGCCTGATCCTCCGCCGCAGTGCGGACGAGGCCGATCGAGACGAGCCCGGCGACGAGAACGGCCAGAACCGCAACCGCGATCGTGACCAGGGTGACGCGCGACGACAGGCTCGGACGTCGACGACGCGTTCGCGCAGTCATGGCCCGGCGGCGTACCCCACGCCGCGGATCGTCCGGATGGGGCTTGCCGCACCGAGCTTCCCGCGCAGCTGCGCGATGTGTACGTCGACTGTTCGGGTGCCTGCTGCGGCGGCGTACCCCCACACCTCCGAGAGAAGTTGCTCGCGAGTGAACACGCGACCGGGTCGTCGCATGAGGTAGGCGAGCAGATCGAACTCCGTCGCAGTCAACGAAACGTCCGTGCCGGCCGCAAGGACGCTGCGCCGCGCCGGGTCAACGGTCACCGAGCCAGCAACGAACACCCGCTCCTCGCGCGCGCCTGACGAACGCCGCAGAACTGTCTTCACCCGCGCGACGAACTCCCGCGGTGAGAACGGCTTGGTGATGTAGTCGTCGGCGCCTAGCTCAAGACCGAGGATGCGGTCGACCTCGTCGTCGCGAGCGGTGACGAACAGGATGGGTGTCCAGTCGCCGTCCGCGCGCAGCGCGCGGCACACCTCGGTGCCGTCGAGGATTGGCAAGCCGACGTCGAGCACGATCGCCGCCGGCCGCATCGATCGGGCCGCGGCGAGACCGGCGCGACCGTCGGTCTCGACATGAACGCCGAAGCCTTCGCGCGCGAGGTACATGCGTTCGAGATCCGCAATCGGCTTCTCGTCCTCGACGACGAGCACCAGCCCCTTACCGGGGTCGCTGGCGTGCTCGCTCGTCAACGGCCCTCCCGCATCCGGCCATGATCGATACCAGCCACGAGTGCATTGTTCGGGGATTGTTAGGGCGCCGTAAAGCGACTGGTTGTGGTGAGCGCGCTAGGCGGTCGGGTCCTCGCCGCGTTCGAGTTGCTCCCAGAGGTCGGTGTCCTCGCTGCGCGAGGCCGCTGCTGGTTGCGGTGAAGGCGCGCGCTGTGGCGTGCTCGTCGGGGCGTCGTACCGCTGGCCCATTGTGGCCAGAGCACGACCCCGAGCGATGGTCAGCAGGCCGGCCGCCACCAACACGATGCCGCCGCCCGCCGCGACATGTCGCCACCCACGTAGCTCGATGGTGACCACGGCGCCGCGATGATCGGCAGCAGGTGCACGGTCGCGCAATGCCGAACCGGAGCGGATGTCCGGCGCGGACAGCGTGGCGGAGGTGCCAACGATCGCTGCGCCGGCGAGTGCGATGACGACGCCGACGACAAGGCGCCATCGGCCACGCGTCGCGAGGATTGCAACGGCGGCGGCCAGCGCCACGATGCCAAGAGCGGCAACCAGCGGAGTGACGGCGCGACCCGAGAGGTCCACGCGCTGAGCCGGCAGGGGCGGCTCGCTCACGACCGCATGTGCCCACGGCCTGCCGACAGCCAGCAGGGTCAGCGCAGCGCCGAGCAGGGTGAGACCGACAACAGCGACGAGTTCACGCCGGCCGGAGTTCACGGTGCCGGACGCAACGTCGCCGCCGCGGCGATCGCGGCCAGCACGACCGCCGCTTTGTTGCGCGTTTCTTCTTCCTCAGTTTCAGGGTCCGAGTCAGCGACGATGCCGGCGCCTGCCTGAACGTATGCACGGCCGGCGTGCAGCACGGCTGTGCGAATCGCGATTGCCGTGTCCAGGTCGCCATGCACGTCGAGATAGCCGACGGCGCCGCCGTACAGGTTCCGCCGGAATGGTTCCAGCTCCTCGATGATCTCCATGGCGCGGACCTTGGGTGCCCCCGACAACGTGCCTGCGGGAAAACATGCGGCGAGCACGTCGTACGCCGTCCTGCCGGGAGCCACGTTGCCGACGACGGTCGAGACGAGATGCATCACGTGGCTGTACCGCTCCACCGAGAAGAAATCGATCACTTCGACGCTGTCGGGTGTGCAGACGCGACCGAGGTCGTTACGGCCGAGGTCGACGAGCATGACGTGCTCGGCGCGCTCCTTCGGATCGGTGAGCAGTTCGTGAGCGAGCCGGGCGTCGTCCTCCGGGGTGGCCCCTCGCGGCTTGGTCCCGGCGATCGGGTGCAGCAACGCACGCCCGTCGGTCACCTTGACGAGTGCCTCTGGAGAGGACCCGACGACGTCGAACGGCGTATCGCGTCCGGGGAAGCGCAACAGGTACATGTACGGACTGGGGTTAGCTGCCCGCAACACGCGATAGACGTCGAGCGCGTCCGCGTCCGCATCCATCTCGAACCGCTGGGACAAGACGATCTGGAACGCCTCCCCCGCGCGGATCTCCTCCTTGGCCTGCTCGACGGCGTGCATGAACTCAGCTGCTTCGGTCCGTCGTGCGTACGCCGGTGCGTCGTTGCTGACCACGCTGACCACGCTTGGCTCGGCAGGTTTGGCGAGCTCGGTCGTCATCGCGTCGAGACGCGCGACTGCGTCGTCATACGCCTCCGCGTCGCCGACGCGGCCATCACGGACGACGTTGGCGATGAGCAGGACAGTGCCGTCGCTGTGGTCGAGCACGGCCAGGTCGGTGACGAGCATCATCGCGAGCTCGGGCATACCGAGGTCGTCGGGGAGCGTCGATGGCAGTCTCTCGATGCGGCGGATGGCGTCATAGGAGAGGTAGCCGACCAGGCCGCCGGTCAACGGAGGCAGATCCGGTAGCCGCGGCGTACGCAACTGCTCGACCGTGTCACGCAACGCCGCGAGCGGATTAGTCGAATGCTCGGCGGCAAAGGCGGGCGGGTCACCAACCCACACGGTCACGCCGTCGCGCTCGGTCAGTGTTGCTGAACTGCGCACCCCGACGAATGAGTAGCGCGACCAGACCCGGCCGTGCTCGGCCGACTCGAGAAGAAATGTGCCGGGGCGGTTGCCGGCAAGCTTCCGGTAGACACCGACCGGTGTCTCACCGTCGGCGAGCAGGCGGCGCACCACGGGCACGACGCGGTATTCGGCACCGAGGCGCTCGAATTCCTCGCGCGTCGGTTGGACGGACCCGTCCGGGAGACTGCTCATCGGTGCACCCATAGCGGGTGCACCGATGCGGAGACGCGATTCTGATTGGAGCTGCGCTCCTCCGCTGCGCTTCGGTGCTCGCTCATGCTGGCCGCTCCGCCGTGAGAGCGTCGAGCACGTCGGCGTCGAAGCAGGTGCGATCGCCGGTGTGGCAGGCAGCGCCGACCTGATCGACTTTCACGAGCACGGTGTCGCCGTCACAGTCGAGCGCGACGGACTTGACCCACTGCTGGTGTCCCGACGTTTCGCCCTTGACCCAGTACTCCTGCCGGCTGCGGCTCCAATACGTGCAGCGACCTGTTGTCAACGTGCGGTGCAGCGCCTCGTCGTCCATGTAGCCGACCATCAGGACTTCGCCGGTGTCGTACTGCTGTGCGACCGCAGCAACGAGCCCGTGCTCGTCGCGTTTCAGGCGCGCGGCGATAACAGGGTCGAGCGACGACGGTCGAGCAGGGCCGGTCATGCACCCATTCTGCCGGGCTGGTCAGCCCTGGGCGCCGATCGACTGCCAGTACTCGTTCAGTTGGCCCTGAACTTTCGGGAACCAGATGAATGCCCCGATCAACGGAATCAGGATCCAAAAGCCGGTCTTGGTGCTCACCTTGCTTGGCCGGCCAGCCTTGTGCAGCATCTTCTCGACCTCGTTCGCGATCAGGAAGGGCGTGACGATGCCCACGAAGATGTAGAGGATCAGCCCGAGCAGACCGCCGACACCTTCGCCACTGTGTCGCTTGATCTCTTCATGCGTCTTGTACGTCCACACCAGGCAGTAGATGCCCAACGTGACGATCGCCAGCAAGATGCTCGTGCCGATCGGCCGCGGCTTGCCCGGCGGGCCCCACTGACCCACCCCACCGCCAGGTGCCTGCGGCACCGGGGGGTAAGCACCGGACTGCGGTTGGGCTTGAGCTTGCTGTTCGCTTGCGGGTTCGGTCATGGCGTGTCCCCTTCGACTGCATCACGCGGCTTGATCGCGGCGGACGCTAGCAGCGAACGTGCGCGTAAGCACGCATATCGCGAAGAGTGAGCGTGCGGTTGGTCCGACCTACCGAACAACGAGGTTGGCTGAGCGCAGCGCGTCCTTCACGGCGCTGATCCGCAGCTGACCGAAGTGGAAAACACTCGCAGCTAGAACGGCGTCTGCTCCCGCAAGGACGGCAGGAGCAAAATCGTCGAGGGAGCCGGCGCCGCCGCTCGCCACGACAGGAACGCTCACGACCGCACGAACGGCTTCGATCATCGCGACGTCATAACCCGCTTGGGTGCCATCGGCGTCCATCGAGTTGAGCAGGATCTCCCCTGCACCCAATTCCGCACCACGTGCGGCCCAGACAACCGCGTCGATGCCAGTGCCCTGCCGACCGCCGTGCGTCGTGACCTCGAAGCCGGAGTCGGTGCCATCGGCGCGTCGCGCGTCGACCGACAGCACGAGCACCTGGCTGCCGAACCGATCGGCGATCTCCGCGACAAGTACGGGGCGCGCAACAGCGGCGGTGTTGACCCCAACCTTGTCCGCGCCCGCACGCAACAGCCGATCAACGTCGTCGGCGCTACGCACACCGCCACCAACGGTCAGCGGGATGAACACCTGCTCAGCGGTACGCCGGACAACGTCGTACATCGTTTCGCGCGCACCACTCGACGCCGTGATGTCGAGAAAGACCAACTCGTCGGCGCCTTCCGCGTCGTACACGGCGGCCATCTCGACGGGGTCGCCGGCGTCACGAAGGTCGCGGAAGTTGACGCCTTTGACGACGCGGCCGGCGTCGACGTCGAGGCACGGGATGACGCGTACCGCGACCGTCATGCGGCCACCGCGGCAAGTGCTTCCGGCAGCGTGAAGGCGCCGGCGTACAACGCCTTGCCAACGATCGCGCCCTCGACACCCAACCCGGTCAGGGAAGCGAGCGTGCGCAAGTCATCGAGGGAGGACACTCCCCCACTGGCGACGACCGGGCGATCGGTCGCTGCACACACCTCGCGCAGCAGGTCGGTATTCGGTCCGGTCAACGTGCCATCACGGCGAACGTCGGTGACGACGTAACGAGAGCAGCCGTCGGCGTCGAGTCGCGCCAACACCTCGAACAGCTCCCCGCCGTCCTCCGTCCAGCCCCTAGCTGCAAGTGTCGTGCCGCGGACGTCGAGACCAACGGCGATCCGCTGGCCGTACGTCGCTATCGCGCGTCGGACCCACCCGGGGTTCTCCAGCGCAGCCGTGCCGATGTTGACGCGGGCCGCACCCGTTGCCAGCGCCGCCTCGAGCGACGCGTCGTCACGGATGCCACCGGACAGCTCGACGGCAACGTCCAGCTTGCTCACGACCGTAGCCAGGAGCTCGCGATTGCTGCCACGGCCGAACGCCGCATCGAGGTCGACGAGGTGGATCCACTCGGCCCCGTCTGTCTGCCACTGCAGCGCCGCGGCCAGCGGCTCGCCGTACGACGTCTCGGTACCGGCCTCGCCTTGGACGAGCCGGACCGCGCGGCCGGCGGCCACGTCGACGGCGGGGAGCAACACGAGGGCCATAGCGGACAACCGTAGGTCGTCCACATACTTCAGGCGTGACCCAGCCGGGGGGGCTCGACGTCCTCGAGACGTCCAAGGCCGACGTACGCCGACGTCGCTGGCCTTGGCTCGCCGCGGGGCTAGCGGCTGTCATCGCCCTCGCCGCAGTCCTGGTCGTCCCCCGCGTGCAGGACCATCGGGTCGCCTCGGATGTCAGCTGGCTACGCGATCGCTGGGTGGAGGCCGGCGCCTACGAGACTGCGCGGTACGGCACCCTCAACGATTTGCTCATTCGTGCCCTTCCCGATGACTTCGAGATCGTCCGCACTGCGGTGCTCGCCGTGCATCGGGAAGTAGCTGTCGCACTTCGTGACCTATCCGAACGCATTCAACGTCATCGCGCCGCCGGTGACAGCGCACGCCTCCGGTCCCGCATGACGCGACTACTGGTGGACGAGGCTGAAACTTTGGAGTCGGTTCGCGTGCCGCATCGCCCACTAACGGAAGGAGTGCCGCCGCTGGACGACGCCGTCAACACGGAAATACAGGCCATCAGTGTTGAACTCAATGGGCTCGTGCGCCGCCACCATGTCAAGGACCAAGGCACCCCCCCTCAGTTGCATCTGCATGGAGCCGATGCAGCACTGGCACGGATCGCGAGGTTGTTGGACGGCCCTGCGTCGGGCGCGGTGCTGCTGTCCGACCCAAGTGGGTCCGACCTGCTTCGCCTTCCGGACGGTCAGCTGATTCGCCACCTGCCACCGGCCGGGCTCCTCGTGGGAATCGTCGGCACCTCGGTGGCGACCCTCGATGAGGGCACCGCGGTCCTCTCCCTGACGCCGGCCTATGGCGGCAAGGCCACAACCATTCGCGATGTGCGGGTGGTTGCCCCCACCAGTGGAGGCTTCCTCTGGCTGATGGGCGGCAACCGCATGGTGTGGCAGGTCAACGCGGCCGGGCGGCAGACGGTGTCACCACGTCGGGCTCCAGGCTTCGGATTCTTCGGACAGGCCACCGACGAAGCGATCGTGCTCAGGTCCGAAACTGAGTTCGCGTCGACGGCAACGGCGTGGTACCCGTCAACGGGGCGGCAGACAACCCTCAACGAGTGCGGGGTCGGCGGGAACAGGTCATCGGGTCATCTGCTGCTTTTGTCCAACTGCCAGGCAGGAGAAGCAGCCGGCCTGACCGTGCTCGACACTCGAACCGGCCAACGGCGCGAGCTTCCGAACCCCCCGGGCTTCACTCCATGGCTGGGTGAAAGTGCATACGTGACCGCGGACAACCGGCACGTCGCCGTGCCGCTCACTCGCGCCGGTCAGGACGGGCTGGTGCGGATGGGCCTGCTTGATCTTTCGACCAAGCGTTGGACGCTGCTGAAAACTCGGGGAACCCCCATCGCGTCGTCCGCCGACGGCCGTCGCATCTATTTCATCGACCTGGACGCGGCGGATGGCAACCGGGGCTATCGCACCTGGTCATTCGATGACCCCGTTATCCGCCCATTGCGCGTCTATGGCGATCAAACCGAGTTGTGGTTGGTTCCACCGGAAGGATCGGCGGGCCGCGCGTGATCGGAACGGGCGGCCCAGACGTCATCGAGACGTCCAACGCCGACGTACGCCGCCGTCGCTGGCCATGGCTGGCTGCCGGCCTAGCGGCCGTCGTCGCCCTCGCCGTGGTCCTCGTTGCTCCTCGCGTGCAGAGCCACCGGACCGCTTCTGATGTCCGTTGGCTACGTGACAGGTGGGTGGAGATCGGACGCTACGACGACGCCCGACAGCGCGTATTGACGACCATCGCCGCTATGGCAGGACGCGGCGACGAAGCGCTCGTCCGTCAGGGAATCGCCGCCATCGATCACGAGGTTGCCGCCCCGCTCCACGGCCTCGCCGACCACGTGACCCGTCACTCCGCAACCGGGGCCGATGTTCGGCGATTGCGCGATGAAATCAGTCACTTCGCGAGCGTCGCGGCCGCGCAGCTCGATGACGAGGCCAGGTCGCCACAGAGCACCATCAACCCCGCCGCGACATCGTTTTCATTGCTGATGTTCGACACTTTCAACCGAGTGGTCGAGGACCTGGCCAGTACAGCCCGCAAGCACGGCGTCTCCATGACATCGCATGCGAGCATCCCACCGCTGCGCAGCACGGACGGAATCCTTGCTCGTCTCGCCCGCATCGTGGATGGGCCGGTAGTCGGCGAGTTGCTCGTCGTAACTCCAGTCGACAGGAGGGTGCTAGACCTTTCAACGGGTCGGCTCCTGCGGACGATTCCTGCGGTAGGCAACGCCCCAGGCGAGTTCGACAGCAACGAAGTAGTCGGCAACGCTATCTGGAGCCTTGCTGCCAACCACCGGCTCGTCCTCACGTCACTAGCCGATGGCAGCCGTCATCAGGTTGCCAACATCGAAGTTGTGGCGTCAACCATCGGCGGGCACCTCTGGGTTGTTCGAACCGACGGAAGAATGATGCAGATTGACACCGCCGGCCGCGTTCTTGTCTCGCCGCGTAAGCCTCCACGATCCCCGTTGCAATTCATTATCGGTTCGGACCGATGGGTGGCGTTCGGAAGCGGAGAGGGCACCGACACGTGGGTCTACTGGGATCCGCGTACCGGCACAACCGTGCAGCACAGGGCTTGTCAAGACGTGCCGATCGTGACGCCTCGGCTCTTCGTCTATCCCAACCATTGCAGCTATCCGAAGCCAGCAGATGGCATCGACCTGTTCGACCCGGACACCGGTCAATCGCGGGCGGTCAAGCTCCCGAGGGACTACACCTATGAGGGAGGCAGGACCGCAGCTTCGCTCGACGGTCGGCACCTCGCGTTGAGGCTCTCGTCACAGCAGGTCAATTCAGCTCTGGCCGTGCTGGATGTCAGCACCGGACGCTGGCAGATCAACGAGGGTGTCGGCGAGCCAATGACCTGGTCAGCTGACGGGAAACGACTCTTCATCACCGATGTCGGCGGAGACGTACAGGCAACCTCGAACCTCGGGACGTGGACCCTCGCCGACCCTGTGGTGCGGGGGTTGCGCATCAAGGGATCCGATCCTGGTGCGTTCCTGCAGATCGCGCCGGTGTTCCGCTCAGACTTTGCTACGAATGCGGTACCGGCCAGCTAGAGGCAGGCAACCCAGTTGGAAAGCACGTGCGCGCCGGCATCGCCAGACTTCTCCGGGTGGAATTGTGTTGCTGAGAGTGCTCCCGTTTCGACGGCCGCGACGAAACGTTCACCGTGCTCTGCGTAGGTCGGCGACGGCACGGAGGCGGTCTTGGCGGCGTACGAATGCACGAAGTAGAACCGCTCGCCTTCCACACCAGTGAAGAGCCGAGATCCGTCAGCCGGCTCGACGGGGCTCCAGCCCATGTGCGGCACGACGTCGGCCACCAGCCGGGTCACCGCACCATCCAATACCCCAATGCCCTCGGAGATGACGCCATGCTCCTCGCCGCGGGTGAACAGAATCTGCATACCAACGCAGATGCCGAGCACCGGGCGACCGTCGGCGATGCGGGTGCGGACGACATCGTCACCGCCGACAGCGCGAATCCCGGCCATGCACGCGGCGAAGGCGCCGACGCCCGGCACTACTAGTGCATCAGCGTTGGCCGCTGCGTCTCTGTCAGAGGTGACCGTCACATCGCCGCCCGCACGAACGAGTGCTCGCTCAGCCGAGCGCAAATTGCCGGTTCCGTAGTCGAGAACGACGATGCGTGGCTTCACAGCCCTGGCGCACCCGCTGCCGTGGTCAAAGAGTGCCCTTCGTACTCGGGACTCCCACCACGCGCGGGTCGATCGCAACGGCATCGCGCAGCGCGCGGGCGACACCCTTGAACTGTGCTTCCACAACGTGGTGGGCATTGCGCCCGCCTTGCACTCGGACATGCAGACAGATCTGAGCGGAGGCGACGATGGACTCCCAGATGTGTCGCGTCAACGACGTGTCGTAGGTCCCGATTAGCTCGATCAACTCGGGCTCGTCATGCACCAGGTAGGGCCGACCTGACAGGTCGACGGCGACCTGCACCAATGCCTCATCGAGAGGGATGAGCGCGTCCCCGAAGCGACGGATGCCGCTCTTGTCGCCGAGCGCTTCACGCAAGGCCTGTCCTACGGCGAGCGCCGTGTCCTCGACGGTGTGGTGCGCGTCGATCTCGAGGTCGCCGGTCGTGCGTACGACTAGATCGAACCCCGCGTGCTTGCCGAGCTGCGCGAGCATGTGGTCGTAAAACGGCACGCCGGTGGAGACCGCGGTCGTGCCGGTTCCGTCGAGGTCGAGCTCGACCAGGACCTCGGATTCCTTGGTCTTTCGCTCAACTCGCGCGGTCCGCGAAACGCTGGTCATGCGCTCAGTCTCCCAGACTGAGCAGCGCAGAACGAATGACTTCGCGGGCTACGGCGCGGGGCAGGTGCGCTTGTAGGAACAGTCGTTGAACTGTTGCCCGCTAGCGCCCAGCGCCGAGGGTGTGGCTTGGCGGACGCCCGCCTGCTGCAGCACGATGCGGACCGGGTTCCCAGCAGCGATTGTTCGGAAAGCGCCGTTACCCACCTTGTACAGGCTCTGCGGCCCGAAGTGGACGTTGCCAACGTTCTGCAGCGTTGACTGCGCGCCACCGACGGTTGGTGCCTCGAGCACCCACTCCGCAGACGAACGACTGGACTTGTAAGGGATGTCTCGGCTCCATCGCCAGGAAACACCATGGCCGTTGTTGATGATGAGGACGTTCCACAGGTTGGTGCCTACTTGGAGGATCCGGATGTAGGTCTTGTCACCCGGGCGCACCGAACAGCCGGCATCTCCCGAGCAGCCCGTGATCGGGGTCGCTGACGCGGGCAAGATTTCGTACCACGCGTAGTAATTCCCGCCGGCCTCCTCAGCGACGCCGGCCTGGATCAAGTCGCCTGTGTTGTAGCCACCGATGCCGGTCCAGGTCGACGCGAATCCGGAAGGAAATGCCTTCGTTTTCGGCACCACGAACGTCGAACGCACGTCGGTGATGCCATTCGCGACCACTGCGTAGCCCGACCAGTTCGTCGACACCACGGTCGCGTTTCGCCGTGCGAGCAACTGACCCGGAGCCGGAACGAGTCGGTGCGTATTCGGCTTGGCGACGCTCGCCGTTGATCCGATCGCAGCCGACGACCGGTCGGTCGCTGCCGCTGTAGTTCCCGCGACTGCGAGTGGCACCAAAGCAGCGGCTAGAGCGATAGAGGCGGTGCGTCGGCGCATCGGGGGGCTACCTTCGTCGAAGAGCAGGGACAGGTCTCAGGTGTCAAACGAGGCACCCACATGCTTAGTGACGCTCATCCCGCGTTTGGCGCCACCACATCGAGCGCCGCAAGGAACGCGCCCACCTCGTACGGTAGCCCGGCCGTCACCCGAAGCCAGCCGGGCAGCCCAACATCCCGCACGAGCACGCCCTGATCGAGCAGCCCTTGCCAGACCTTGCCCGCGTCGGCAAGCCCGCCGAACAACACGAAGTTGGCATCAGAGTCAACGACCGAGAACCCACGCGAACGTAACTCGCTGACCAGCCGGTCGCGCTGCTCCATGACCGCCTTGACGGTGCCGAGCAACGCGTCGACGTGACGCAACCCCACGCGCGCAGCTGCTTGCGTGAGCGACGACAGGTGATACGGGAGCCGCACTAGACGCAACGCGTCGACCACCTCTGGTGATGCGGCGAGATAGCCCAGTCGTGTGCCGGCCATCGCAAAGGCCTTAGACATCGTTCGCGTCACGACGAGACGTGGATGCGACGGCAGCAAGGTCAGAGCCGAGCGGGTGCCGGGCCGGGCGAACTCTGCGTAGGCCTCGTCGACGACGACCATTCCTGGCGCGGCACCCAGCACAGCCTCGATCGTCACCAACGGCAGCGCCGTACCTGTCGGATTGTTGGGTGACGTCAGGAAGACGACAGCGGGCTCCCGCTCACGTACTGCCGCCACAGCCTGCTCGGTGTCGACAGTGAAGTCGTCCTCCCGCCACGCGTTGACCCAGCCGGTCGCGGTCACCACCGAGATGAGTTGGTGCATCGTGTACGACGGTTCGAAGCCGAGCGCTGACCGCCCCGGGCCACCGAACGCCTGCAACAGTTGCTGGATGACCTCGTTGGAGCCGTTGGCTGCCCACACGTTGTCGACGGTCAGGTCATGACCGAGGTACGCCGCAAGATCCTGCCGCAACGCGACAGCTTCGCGATCGGGATACCGGTTGAGCTCGGTGCCTACTTCGGCGACGGTGGCGACGAGATCCTGCACCAGCGCGGGCGGCGGCGGCCATGGGTTCTCGTTCGTGTTCAGGCGTACCGCGACGTCGAGTTGCGGCGCGCCGTACGGCGTCAACTCACGTAGGTCATCCCGGATCGGCAGATTCGTCATCGCGGGATCCGGGCGCGAACAGCTGCCGCATGGGCAGCCAAATCCTCTGCACGTCCGAGCGCGTCCACGAGCGGCGCTGCCTCTGCCAGCGCTCCTTCGGTCGCTTCGACGACATGGACCTGACGAAGGAACGTGTACACGGACAACCCACCGCTCTGGCGCGCCGTGCCGCCGGTTGGCAGCACGTGGTTGGAGCCCGCCAGGTAGTCGCCGAGTGAGACCGGTGCGTACGGCCCGACGAATATCGCGCCAGCGTTGCTGACCCTGGCGGCCACTGCGGACGCGTCCCGGGTCACCACCTCGAGGTGTTCGGCCGCCCAGGAATCAACAACGTGCACACCGGCATCCATGTCATCAACAAGGACGAACGCTGATTGACCAGCCAATGCCTTCTCGACGCGTGCGCGGTGACGCGCGCCAGCGACTTGCATCTCGAGCTCGGCCGCAACAGCATCGAGCAGGTCGGGTGCATCAGTAACCAGTAGACATGCCGCTAGTTCATCGTGTTCAGCTTGCGCGACAAGGTCGGCGGCCAGGTAGACGGGCGATGCGCTGTCATCGGCCAGGATGCAGATCTCCGTCGGGCCAGCCTCCGAGTCGATGCCGATGACCCCGCGCAGCAAACGCTTTGCCGCAGCCACGTAGACGTTGCCCGGGCCGGTGACGACATCGACCGGTGCACACTCGTCGGTGCCGTACGCAAACATCGCGATCGCTTGTGCACCGCCGATGCGATAGACCTCCTCGACGCCGAGCAACGCGCAGGCCGCCAGGATCGACGGGTGCGGCAGTCCGTCGTACTCGCGCTGAGGTGGCGAAGACACCGCGATCGAGCTGACGCCGGCAACTTGCGCGGGGACAACGTTCATGACGACAGATGAGGGATAAGCGAGCAACCCACCCGGCACGTACAGACCGACCCGGCCGACAGGTGACCAGCGCTCAGTGACTGACAAGCCGTCGGCCGGCGTGACAGACACGGAGTGCGGGCGCTGAGCCTCGTGTACCAGCTTGGTGCGCCGGATCATCTCCTCGAGTGCGGCCCTCAGTTCCGCGTCGAGCTCATCCAGAGCCCGAGCCAACGCGTCCGCTGGTACTCGCGACTCGCTGATCGCCACACCATCGAGGCGAAGAGTCGCCTCCCGAATCGCCTCAGTGCCGCGTTCCCGAACTGCGTCACAGAGTGGTCGCACAACATCAAGCGCCGCGCCGACGTCGAGTGACGCACGCGGCAGTAGCGCGCGCACGTCGGCGTGGGAGCGACCACGAAGGTCGATTCGGGTGAGCATCGGCAGTCAGCGTAACGAGGAATGCGGTCTCACCCGCCGTACGCTGACGCCGTGACCGTGCGGATGCCGCTGTTCCCGCTTGGCACCGTGCTCTTCCCCGGGGTCCCGCTACCACTGCACATCTTCGAGGAGCGCTATCGCTTGCTCGTGCGCGCGCTGATGGATCTGCCGGAAGGCACCGCACGCACCTTCGGCGTGGTCGCCATCCGCGAGGGCCGCGAAGTCGGCGCCGACGGTATCCGCGCACTGCATGCCGTCGGATGCACGGCCGAGCTGCGCAGGGTCGAGGCGTACGACGACGGACGCTTCGACATCGTCACTACGGGGTCAACACGGTTCGTCGTCCGTGACGTCGACCACTCGCTCCCCTACCTACAGGCCGACGTCGATCTGCTCGCCGAAAATCCAGGCCACGTGACCGGTGTGATCGAGGCGGTACAGGAGCTCTTCACGTCATACCTGGATCTGCTCGGTAAGGCCCGCAACCTTCCGATCGACGCACCAGACCTACCGGACGATTCGCTGCTGCTCTCTTACCTCGTCGCGGCAACGATGCCGCTGGACCTCGCCGACAAGCAGCGACTGCTGGAAGCACCCGATGCGGCAGCGCGCTTGCGGACCGAGGTGAACTTGCTGCACCGAGAGGGGCGCCTGCTGCGCGTCCTGTCGGCCGTGCCGTCGCCCGACCTCATTCGCACCGCCTGGTCGCTGAACTAACGTCCCGGCCGCAGGGTCAGCAGGATGCTGAACGCGGCGACGGCACTGACCGGCCAGGCGAAAAGCACGCCCTTGGCCCGCAAGTCGAGCGTGGGATCGATGATTGGTTTGCCGGGCAACGTGTGCAGCAGCGCCGACAATCGCGGTACGTCGACGAGGTGACCGACGCGCCACGCGATGAGCGCTGCGACGAGGCTTCCCGCCATAAGGCCCAGTGACGTGCCCAGTTGCGGTCGCCGACCCAAGCGCCACGCGGCGACACCACACGCCAGGCCTGCTAGTAGCGCGATGACGAGAAACCAACCGTCGGCCCCGACAAACGACTTTGTCTCCGACGACGCCAGCGCCAGGCCATCGGGCGTGCGTTCGATCAACACCTTCGGTGCAACCGCTGCCCAGAGAAGACCGACTGGTGCTCCGAGCATCGCGACGAGCGCCGCCGTGGTCAGCCCCGCCCGGATCTCGTCGCGGAGCGGCAGGGCTGGCTCGGCGTGCGGGACAGGCGGACCCCACACCGGTGCCTGCACTGAGGCTGAAGGAGGCCATGGGGGTGGCTGCCGAGGATCCGCTGTCACCGACCGATCACCGTCACCGGTCCAGCCTAGGTGGGCGGCCGGTTCGCGATGGCGCGACCGGCTACCAGCACGGCCACGGGCGAGGCCCATTGGTCGGGATCTTCGAGTGGGTCGCCGGCGAGTACGACGAGATCCGCGGGGCCACCCACCACCAGTCGACCCGTCGTCCCGGTGGCCGCCAATCCCGGTGCGCCGGCAGCGCCGACCGTGGCGGCGACCAGGGCGCCGTCGCGCCCCATGCCGAGCTTGGCGAGGAGCTCGAGCTCCCGCGGGTCGACACCCGGACTGGTCCCTGTGTTGCCCAGGTCGGTGCCGTAGCGAATGGTGACCCCGGCTGCGTACAACGCTGCAGCGTTTTCCACTGCGCTAGCGCCGACTCCCCCGGCGACGAATGTCTGGAGTGTCGACACGACACCGACTCCAACGGCGGCGATGCCGTCGATCAGAGCAGGGGGAAGCCGTTCGACAGGAGTGTGCGCGAGTTCGTCGACGCCCCCGGCCAGCGCAACACGCACCGCGTCGACCGTCAACGCGTGCGCAGTCACGGCCAGTCCCATCTCGTGCGCTGCCTCGACGACAGCGCGCACGGTGTCTTCATCGGGCGTCGGTCCACCGGCGGGCTCGATCGCGACCTTGATGACATCGACCGACGCGGCGAGTGCACGCACCACGGTCATTGCAATCGCTCCGTCGCCCACGAAGGCCGCAAAGCCGTCCGCGCCCCACGACCGCGAGGGGTAACCATCGGGTGCGGTGAGCAACGGCCCAGCGATCGCAATACGCGCCGACCCGACGAGGGGATCGTCGCCGCTGCGCCAAGCAGTGGCGCGCTCGAGAGGGGCGCCGAGATCTCGGGCAGCCGTGACACCACCAGCTGCAAGCTCGCGCGGCCCACCGAAGGCCAGGTGCACGTGTGCATCCACGATGCCCGGACCCACCCAGGTCGTGGCACCGCCGAGCATGGAGATGTCAGCAGGGAGGTCGACGTCGTCGCGCGTCCCGATGGCAGCGATGCGTCCGTTGTCGTCGACCAGCACCACGCCGTCGTCGTACGACGCACGGCCCCCACCCGGCCACACGCGACCACGTACCGCGAGCCCGCGAGGGCGCGTCTCCACCTGCCCGGGACGCGTCATCCGGATCAGTCTGCTGGCACCGGAAGTGACGCCAACCGATGGGTCAGGCGGGCTCGCTCTTCGCTTTCGGTGCCCGGCGAACAGCACGAGCCGGGGGATGCGAAGAACGCCGCCGCCGGCGGCCGGCCGGTTTCTCGGGTGGCGCCGCGTTCATGGCGCGCACGGAATCTGCAACGTCTCCGTCGCACATCCCGTGGAGAAGAGCCTTGAGAAGTTCGGTTTCATCACCCAGCACGGCGGACTCCAATCACCGTGTCAGCGGCCGCTGTTGGCCCGGCCTCGATCAGGTCGAGTCCACAGTTGCCGAGCGGTCCGTCGACGAGCCGACGCGGGGCAAGCAGCGCCAAACTGCCACCGCCGCGCGAAAGGACATGAGCGGCGTGCGCAACGGCATGCGCGCCGTCCCTGTCCACCTCCGTGACGTCGGTCAAGTCCACGACCAGGTGGTGCATGCCTTGACCGACCCAACCCTCCAAGCAAGCAACAAACAGCGGGACGTTTTCCTCGTCCAACTGGCCGCGCAGCAACAACCGACAAGCCAGCGGGCCGGGGTCTGCCGTGATGCTCAGACCTGGCAACGCCGACAGGTCGTCGGGCGCGTCGGCCGAAGCATCGGCCCACTCCTCGGACCCGACAATGATCGACTCAGCCATCGCAACCTCCCCATTCAGCTGCGACATCGCGCACGGACCCCACGCGCGTCGTCCCGGTGAAACGGCTACCTGCCTAGCCGCCGGGGGCCTTATTCCTGATTGATCGATTCGTCAAACCTCAACGAATGGTCAGCGCACGCTACCCGGTCCGAGGAGGGCTTTCAGATCCCCCATCAAGGCAGGAGTTGGGGCAACTCGGAGCCGTTCGTCGAGGCGCAGGACCCGTTTGCGCGTGCCTGACTGGAGCTCGAGATGCACCTCGCAGCGCCCCGGGTGCGTCGCCAGAATCTCGCGAAGCCGCTCGACGATCGGTGGAGTGCATCGCTGGGCCGGCATGCTGACGATCACCGGGCCGCGCGGCCCCTCCGAAAGGTCCGGGACGGTGACGTCCATCGCCACGAACCGCGGTGCGTCCTCGCGCCGGTCGATGCGTCCCTTGACGAGCAGGATCGCGTCCTCGGCAAGGTGGATGGCGCAGCTTTCGTACGTCGCGGGGAAGAACAGCACCTCGACGGCACCCTCGAGATCCTCGAGCATCGCCACCGCCCAGGGCTTGCCTTGCTTGGTGACCTTCCGCTGAACGGTCGAGATGATCCCGCCCACGGTCACCACCGAACCGTCGGTCATCGACTCGCCGCCGATACCCGAGATCGAGCAGTCTGACGATGACGCCAGCACATGCTCGACTCCGAACAGCGGATGGTCGGACACGTAAAGCCCGAGCATTTCCCGCTCGAACCCGAGCAGGAGTGACTTGTCCCACTCCCCGACCGGGATCGGTGGAGATACGACGATGGGTTGCTCGGTCGACTCGCTGCCGCCGAACAGGTCGAACTGCCCGATTGCTTCTGCACGTTTGGTGTCGAGGAACCCGTCAATGACGTCGGCGTGCACTCGAAGCAAGCCTTGCCGCGTGTGGCCGAGCGAATCGAACGCGCCCGCTTTGATAAGTGACTCGACGACTTTCTTGTTGCAAACGACCGGCTCGACCTTGCGGCAGAAGTCATAGAAGTCGGTGAACCGGCCGCGTGACTTGCGGCTGGCCACGATCGACCCGACGACGTTCTCACCGACGTTGCGCACTGCCGCCAGGCCGAACCGGATATCGGTGCCCCGAGGCGTGTAGTCGGCATCGGATTCGTTGACGTCAGGCGGAAGCACCTTGATGCCCATCCGACGGCACTCGTGCAGATAGAGCGCGCTCTTGTCCTTGTCGTCAGACATGCTGGTGAGCAACGCCGCCATGTACTCGGCCGGGAAGTTGGCCTTGAGGTACGCCGTCCAGTACGACACGAGCCCGTAGCCCGCGGTGTGTGACTTGTTGAACGCGTAGTCGGAGAACGGGACGAGGATCTCCCACAGTTTCTCGATCGCGTTCTCGCTATAGCCGCGTTCGCGCATCCCGTCAGCGAATGGGATGCGCTCCTTGTCAATGATCGACTTCTTTTTCTTGCCCATCGCGCGGCGCAGCAGGTCGGCCTGCCCGAGCGAGTAGCCGGCGACCTTCTGCGCGATCGCCATGACCTGTTCCTGGTAAACGATGAGGCCATAGGTCTCGTCGAGGATCTCGGCGAGCGGCTCAGCGAGCTCGGGATGGATCGGCGTGATCGGCTTGCGGCCGGTCTTGCGGTCGGCGTAGTCGATGTGAGCGTTGGCGAACATCGGGCCCGGGCGATAGAGCGCGAGCACGGCCGAGATGTCGGTGAAGGAGTCGGGTCGCATGGCGCGCAGCAGCGACCGCATCGGCCCGCCGTCGAGCTGGAACACGCCAAGCGTGTCGCCACGAGAGAGCAGCTCGTAGGCCAGTCGGTCATCAAGACCCAACTGTTCGAGAACGATCTGCTCGCCACGGTTGTTCGCGATGTGTTCGAGGCAGTCGTCGAGCACCGTCAGGTTGCGGAGGCCGAGGAAGTCCATCTTGAGCAGGCCGAGGGCTTCGCACGCACCCATGTCGAACTGCGTGATGATCGCGCCGTCCTGCTCACGGCGCTGGATCGGGATGACATCCATCAGCGGCTCGCGCGAGAGGATCACGCCCGCGGCGTGCACGCCCCACTGCCGCTTGAGGCCTTCCAGCCCGCGAGCAGTGTCGACAACCTTCTTGATGTCTTCCTCGGTGTCGTAGAGCGCGCGAAAGTCTCTGGCCTCTTTGAAGCGCTCGTGCTTCTCATCGAAGATGCCGGCGAGTGAGACGTCCTTGCCCATGACCGGCTGTGGCATCGCCTTGGTGATGCGGTCGCCGAGGGAGTAGGGGTAGCCGAGGACGCGCGCGGCGTCCTTGACGGCAGCCTTGGCCTTGATCGTGCCGTAGGTGATGATCTGCGCGACGCGTTCTTCGCCGTACTTCTCGGTGGCGTAACGGATCATGTCGCCGCGCCGACGCTCGTCGAAGTCGATGTCGATGTCGGGCATCGAGACGCGCTCGGGGTTGAGGAACCGCTCGAACAGCAGTCCGTGCTGGATCGGGTCGAGCTCGGTGATGCCAAGCGCATAGGCCACCATGCTGCCCGCCGCCGACCCACGGCCGGGCCCGACGCGGATGCCGTTGACCTGCGCGTAGCGCACGAGGTCGGCGACGACGAGGAAGTAGCCGGGGTAGCCCATCTGCCCGATGACGTCGAGCTCGTAGTCGGCCTGCGTGCGGTGCTGAGGAGGTACGCCGCCGGGGAACCGGCGTTCGATTCCGAGGGCGACTTCCTTGCGCAGCCAGGTCGCCTCGGTTTCGCCATCTGGCACCGGGAAACGCGGCAGCAGGTCGGCGCCTTCGGCGAACTCGACAGAGCAGCGCTCGGCAATCAGCAGGGTGTTGTCACATGCCTCGGGCAGTTCACGCCACACGTGACGCATCTCTTCGGCGGTCTTGAGGTAGAAGTCGCGGGCATCGAACTTGAAGCGGTTGGGGTCGGCCATCGTCTTGCCGGACTGCACACACAGCAGGACCTCGTGCGCGTCGGCGTCCTCTGCCTTCGTGTAGTGCAGGTCGTTGGTCGCGATCAGCGGGATGCTCAGCTCGGTGGCGATTTGTTTGAGCTCGCCGTGGACCCGACGCTCGATGTCGAGCCCGTGGTCCATGAGCTCGCAGTAGAACGACGCGCGACCGAAGATGTCCTGCAGCTCACCGGCGACTCGTTTGGCTCCGGCGTAGTCACCGATGCGGATCCGAGTCTGGATCTCACCGGACGGGCAACCGGTCGTGGCGATGAGTCCGGCGGCGTACTCATTCAGCAGCTCGCGGTCCGCGCGCGGCTTGTAGAACTGGCCCTCGAGACTGGCCCGGCTCGCGAGCCGGAACAGGTTGTGCATGCCTGCGGTGTTCTCCGCGAGCAACGTCATGTGCGTGAACGCTCCCCCGCCGGAGACGTCGTCCTCCCCACCTTGCGCCCACCGCACTTTGGTGCGCTCGGACCGGTGTGTGCCCGGGGTGACGTACGCCTCCATCCCCACGATGGACTTGACGCCGGCCGCGCGGCCGCGCTTCCAGAAGTCGTAGGCGCCGAACACGTTGCCGTGGTCGGTCATGGCGAGGGCGGGCATCCCGAGTCGGGCTGCTTCGGTGAACAGCGCGTCCACGCGAGCTGCGCCATCGAGCATGGAGTACTCGGTGTGCACGTGTAGGTGCACAAACGAGTCACTCATACGGCCGACAACCTCTTCGAGCAGTGGGCTGAGGCGCGGCGCGGGGGAAGTGCGGCCGAGCGGTGGGCATACGTCTGCAGTTTGTCACGCGAGTCCGACGGTTCCGGGGTTGTGGGGCCGCGACATGCCCACGACGACCGGTTCGATCTTGAACCCGCGCTGTCTGGTCACCAATCCGTCGATAAGTGACCAACGGGCGGGGGTGTCGGCAGCACGCTGACCAGCTGGGCGCTCTTACCCGATCCGGCGGTATTGGTCCCCGTCCTTGAGGTCCGGTGACAGCGGGACCCACTTCAGCCGGTCGTACGGGATTCCCGTCAGCGCCGCGTCGACCACCCGGACCTTGCCGGAGTTCGCGATGTTGGCCAACGTCTGCGCCTCCGCGCGGATCACCACCGCGTAGATGCAGGCGCAGTGGGTGCGTAGCGCGCCGGACCACGCGCGGAATCGCCGGGCGTCGGTGGACTGGGCGGCCTTCTGCTCCAGATCGTCGGCGGTCGGCGTGGGCAGCAGGTTGATGCTTGCGACGAACTGCTCGCTGTCCTTGGCCTGCTGCAGCAGGGCCGCGGCCACGCCTTCGTAGACCGTCCTCGCGCCGTCAGGGAGACCGCTCACCTGCAGCGGGCTCTTCAGGACGCCACTGACGAAGTCCACATTCGTCGACGGGAAGTACTGCGTCGCGCTGGCGGCACGTATCCGCAGGAAGATCTGCTTGACCTCGACGCCCGGGACGGCGCGCGCAGCATCCTCCGGCGTCAGCGGCCGATCGAAGTCGGCGATCGCGAAGGTCGGGTCGTGCGGCGCCTGCTGAGCCCGCGCGAGCAGGTCCGCGCGCGCACCGGCCAGGTAGTCGGCGACCCCGCCGGCGATCGGCCCGACCGTCAGTGCGCTCACCCCGCTGACGGTGGGCAGGTCGAGGCCTCCGCTGTCGTTGTTCGTCGGGGAGCCGGAGCGCGCGGCAACCGTTACCGCGGCCACCACCAGCAGCAGCGTCAGAGCGGCCAAGCCGACCTGAGGCACGTCCCGCACCAGCGCCAAGGCTCCGCGCCGGGCGTAGCGCCCGTCTAGTCGTTGGGAGGTGGCTCGCGGCCCTCCCCGGCCGCGGTCGACCGTGGGCCCGAGGTCGCGCATTCCGCGTTGGATCCGCTCGACCAGCGTGGCCAACCGCGGCACGATCGCGCGATCGATCGATCGCAGATCGCTCCACAGCGTCCGCTGCGGGCTCACTCCCCCTCCGCGCGCAGCCGGTCGAGCGCCTCCGCCAGATCGGCTGGGTACTCGCTCGTGAAGGTCACCCGGCGGCCATCCGCGGGGTGATCGAAGGACAGCCGTACGGCGTGCAGCCACTGCCGCTCAATTCCCAGGCGCGCGGCCAGGGTGGGGTCCGCGCCGTACGTCACATCGCCGACGCACGGGTGCCGCAACGCAGCCATGTGTACGCGGATCTGATGGGTCCGCCCGGTCTCCAGAGACACGTGCAGCAGGCTCGCGGCTGGGAACGCCTCGAGCGTTTCGTAGTGCGTGATGCTCGGTTTGCCACCGGCGACGACACCAAAGCGGTACGACGCACCCGGGTGCCGGTCGATGGGTGCGTCGACAGTGCCGCGCGACGGGTCGGGGTGGCCCTGCACGAGGGCGTGGTAGTCCTTGTCGACGTCCCGCTCGCGGAATGCGTTCTTCAGGCGGGTGTACGCCGCCTCGCTCTTCGCGACCACCATCAGGCCGCTCGTGCCGACGTCGAGGCGATGCACCACACCCTGTCGCTCGGCCGCCCCGCTGGTGCTGACGCGGTGACCAGCGGCGGCCAACCCACCGACGACTGTCGGCCCGTCCCACCCGGGGCTCGGGTGCGAGGCAACACCGACCGGCTTGTCGACAACCACGATGTCGTGGTCCTCGTGCACGACGCGGAGACCGGGCACGCGCTCGGGCGGGGTGACGGTGGGTTCAGCGGGCGCGGGCAGCTCGACGTCGAGCCAGGCCCCGCTACCGACACGGTGCGCGCGGTCCCGGCGTACGCCGTCCAGGGCCACCGCCCCCGCGTCGACAAGCTCGGCGGCGGCGGTTCGGGACAGTCCGAACAGGCGCGCGACAGCCATATCAAGGCGCAGCCCGTCGAGGCCGTCGGGTACCGCGACCCGACGCCGGTCGGGCGGCGCTGACTGGCTCATGCGCTCCAGTATCGCCAGCCACCCAGCGCCGTACTCAGCGACCGGTCGGCTCAGCGGCGTTCCTCGCGCTGCTTGCACGTCACACACAGCGTTGCGTGTGGCAATGCCTGCAGGCGCGCCTTGGCAATGGGGTTGCCGCAGCTCTCGCACACGCCGTACGTGCCCGAATCAAGCCGCGCGATGGCGTGCTCGACCTGCGCGAGCAGGTCGCGGCTGTTGTTGGCCAGCGACATCTCGTGTTCACGCTCGAACGTCTTGGTCCCGGCATCGGCCTGGTCGTCGCCGGCGCCGTCCCCGCCATCGCGCTGCAACTCGGCCCAGGCTTCTTCGGCCTCGTCGATCTCGGTCCGCAGTCGGGTGGCTTGCTCCTCGAGCTGCCCGCGGATGGCAGCGAGCTCCTCCTTGGTCCAGTGCACCGGCGGAGCGGGCGGTGGCGCCTTGACCTTCGGCGGCGGCGATGCTGGCCGGCTCGAGGCCGTCTTGGTCGGGGGCGTCCCGATGGGGCGCGGCGGTGGCGGGGCCGCCTTCTCGGCAGCGGCTTTCTCTGCCGCAGCCTTGTCCGCAGCCGCCTTCTCGGCCGCAGCCTTGTCCGCAGCAGCCTTCGCGGCAGCCTTTTCTGCGGCCGCCTTTTCTGCAGCCGCTTTCTTTGCCGCGGCGGCCTTCTCGGCAGCCGCCCGCTTCGCTGCGGCAGCCTTTTCTGCAGCCGCCTTCTTGGCCGCGGCGGCCTTCTCGGCAGCCGCCTTCTTCGCGGCTGCTTTCTTGGCCGCAACTGCCTTCGCGGCAGCAGCCTTCTTCGCTGCCGCGACCTTCGCCGCCGCCGCCTTCTTGGCTGCTACTGCCTTTGCAGCGGCGGCCTTCTTAGCTGCCGCCGCCTTCGCTGCAGCTGCCTTCTTCGCCGCGGCCGCCTTCTGGGCTTGTGCCTTCGTGACGACGGGCTTGTTTGCTGGCGCCTTCTTCTTGACCGGCGTCCGCTTCGGCGGCGCCTTCTTGATGGGCGCCTTCTTGGCGGGCGCCTTCTTGATGGGCGCCCTCCTCGTCGGGGTCTTCTTGCCGACTGCCTTCTTGGCGACGCCCTTCTTGACCACCGGCTTCTTCACAGCGGCCTTCCTCGCCGGGGCAGCCCTCTTGGTGACCGCAGCCTTCTTGACCGGCCGCTTCGTCACCGGTGCCTTCTTCGCCGATCTGGCTGGCGATCTGGCTGCCATCGTTGCGCTCACTTCCTCCGCTGCTGTCTCCGCTGCCGCGGATTGGCCGGCGTCATCTTGCCTAACGGCTTCCATGACCGCGCGGGCGGTCGGTTCGGCCCGGCGTTTCTCGATCGCGGGTGCCTGGGCTGGCTGGGGCTCCGAGCGTGGCCGGGGCGCGGCCAGCGCAGCCAGTTCTTCCAGGGTCTTCGGGACACCCGCGGCTGGCGCGGTCGGCGCGGTCGGCGTCGGCTCGGGCTCGCGATGACGGCCAAAAACCCGCCGCAGTCGCCCGGCCATGCCTCACCACCGTCCGACGGTCCTCGCGTGCTTCACCTGCATCCATCACCGTTTGGGATCGATCCGGGCAACGCAGGATAGGCGTCAATATTCCGTCCGACCAACGAGGCGCGCCGCCAGCGGGAGCGCCGGCCGGTAGGTTCGACTCCCCATGAGCCCGGCAAGCCCACCCGTGCGGCCTCCAACGGGAACATTTCGCCCCCTCCCGCCGCACGTGAGCCTGCCTGTCGTCGACCACGAGGTCCTCACGCTGTGGCGTGAGCGCGACGTGTTCCACCGCAGCCTCACGCAGACCGCAGCAGGCGACCTCTGGGTCTGCTACGAGGGTCCGCCCACAGCGAACGGGCGCCCCGGCACCCACCACGTCGAGGCCCGAGTCTTCAAGGATCTGTTCCCCCGGT
Organism: Frankiales bacterium; assembly: GCA_033851265.1. GTDB lineage: Bacteria > Actinomycetota > Actinomycetes > JAWWOW01 > JAWWOW01 > JAWWOW01. The sequence goes on along the minus strand of JAWWOW010000008.1, from coordinate 85,004 downwards.
ACCAGACCATGCGCGGCCGGCATGTGCCGCGCCGCGGCGGCTGGGACTGCCACGGACTCCCCGTCGAGCTCGAGGTCGAAAAGGAGCTCGGCTTCTCTGGCAAGGCCGACATCGAGCAGTTCGGTGTCGCGGAGTTCAACGAGAAATGCCGCGAGTCCGTACGCCGATATATCGGGGCCTTCGAAGAGCTGACCGAACGAATGGGCTACTGGGTCGATCTGTCCGAGGCGTACTACACGATGGATCCGTCGTACGTCGAGTCAGTCTGGTGGTCGCTGAAGCAGATCTTCGACAAGGGGCTGCTCGTCCAAGACCATCGCGTCACGCCGTACTGCCCTCGCTGCGGCACAGGCTTGTCCGACCACGAAGTCGCGCAGGGCTACCTGATGGTCGCCGACCCCAGCGTCTACGTGCGCTTCCCGGTGACCAGCGGACCGCTCGCCGAGCAGCACGCGAGCCTGCTCGTATGGACGACGACACCATGGACGTTGGTGTCCAACACCGCTGTCGCCGTGCACCCCGAAGTCACCTACGTGCTCGCCCGCATGGGTGGTGAGCTTCTCGTCGTCGCAGAACCGCTGCTCGAGACGGTCGCGCAACTCATCGATGAGACGAACCCGGAGGTCGTGGAGCGATTCCCGGGCAAGCAACTCGAGCACACGGAATACGCGCGACCGTTCGACCTTGTCGATTTCCCGGCGGATGAACCCGCGCACTTCGTCGGTGTTGCCGACTACGTCACTACCGAGGACGGGACCGGCCTCGTACACCAGGCACCCGCATTCGGCGCGGACGACCTCGTCGTTGCCCGGCAGTACGGATTGCCCGTTGTGAACCCGATCAAGCCCGATGGGCACTTCCGTGAGGACGTACGCCTGGTCGGCGGAATGTTCTTCAAGGCCGCAGACCCGCTGCTCGTGGAGGATCTGCGTGCACGCGGCTTGCTGTACGCCGAAAAGACCTACCAACACAACTACCCGCACTGCTGGCGTTGTGACACGCCACTCATCTACTACGCGTTGCCATCCTGGTACATCCGCACCACAGCGATCCGCGACCGGCTGCTCGAGGAGAACGCCAAGACCGACTGGCATCCGCCGCACATTCGTGATGGCCGGTACGGCGACTGGCTCACCAACAACGTCGACTGGGCACTGTCTCGGTCGCGGTACTGGGGCACACCGCTGCCGATCTGGCGGTGCGCCGAGGAACACTTGACGGCTGTTGGCTCGCTCGCCGAGCTCGGCGCGCTGGCCGATCGGGACCTCACTGACTTCGACCCGCATCGCCCGCAGATCGATGAAGTCACGTTCGCATGCCCCAAGTGCGGACAACCTGCACAGCGCGTTCCGGAAGTCATCGACGCGTGGTACGACTCCGGCTCGATGCCGTTTGCGCAGTGGGGCTATCCGCATCGCAACCGCGAAGAATTTGAACGGCAGTACCCCGCGCAGTTCATCGCCGAGGCAATCGACCAAACGCGCGGGTGGTTCTACACGCTGATGGCCGTCGGGACGCTTGTGTTCGACCGTTCGTCGTACGAAACCGTGCTGTGCCTGGGTCACATCCTGGCCGAGGACGGACGGAAGATGTCCAAGCATCTCGGCAACGTGCTCGAACCGATGGCGTTGATGGAGCAGCATGGCGCGGACGCGGTTCGGTGGTTCATGCTCGCCGGCGGTTCGCCCTGGTCACCGCGCCGCATCGGCGATGAGGTCCTCGACGAAGTCGTCCGCAAGGTGCTGTTGACCTACTGGAACACGGCGGCGTTCTTCACTCTCTATGCGAACGCGAGCCAGTGGGCACCGTCGACCACAGCACCGTCGCCAGCGATGCGCCCGCTGGTGGACCGCTGGCTGTTGTCGGAGCTGCAGACGACCATCGACGACGTGGGTGCGGCACTCGACACGTTCGACCCGACGCGCGCGGCGCGGCGACTGACGAACTTCATCGACGACCTGTCGAACTGGTACGTACGCCGATCCCGTCGTCGCTTCTGGGACGGTGACCCGGCCGCCCTCGCGACATTGCACGAGACCTTGGACGGTCTCACCCGGCTGCTCTCACCCTTCGTACCGTTCGTGACCGAGGCGGTGTGGCAGTCACTCGTCGCGGAGGTCGATGACAGCGCACCCGACAGCGTGCACCTCGCCCGCTGGCCAGAGGCGCAAGAGCACCTCATCGACGAGGAATTGAACAGCCAGATGGCATTGGTCCGTCGCCTGGTCGAACTCGGACGCGCGGCACGCGCCGCGTCGAAGGTGAAGACGCGGCAACCGTTGGCGCGTGCACTCATCGCCGCACCCGGGTTCGACGCGTTGCCGACTGAGCTCCGCAACGAGATTGCCGATGAGCTGAATGTCGCGAGCCTCGAGCCGCTCCGCGGCGATCTGGTCGACCGCGTCGTGAAGCCGAACTTCCGCTCACTTGGTCGACGCTTCGGCAAGGACACCCAGGTCGTCGCCACCGCCATCATCGGCACCGACGCCGGCGTACTCGCTGCCACTCTCGCCGAGGCCGGAACGGCGACTGTTGACGTCAACGGTTCGGCGGTCGACGTCACTGCCGAGGACGTCGTGGTCACCGAAACGCCACGCGAAGGGTGGACGGTGTCCACCGAGAGTGGGGAAACCGTTGCCCTCGATCTCGACGTGACCCCGGAACTGCGCCGGGCCGGCCTCGCGCGCCACGTCGTCCGCCAGATCCAGGACGCCCGCAAGAACGCCGGGTTGGACGTCACCGATCGCATCGAGCTGTGGTGGCAGGCGTCCGACGACGCCGCGGATAGCGAGACGGCACAGGCCATTCGCGAGCACGGGGACGCGATTGCCCGTGAGGTGCTCGCCACCAGCTTCGCGGAGGGACGGCCGACCGCCGACCTCGCACCGCACCGTGACGCGGAGCTGGACCTCACGTTCTGGCTGCGCCAGGCGGGCGCGTGACCCGCAGGCCCTGATCGGCGTACGGACAAACACGGACGAACCGGCTCGTTCACGCAGCCAGTGCGGACGAAACCACCCGTTCAGCGCAGTCAAGCGCGGCCATCTGGCGTGCCGATGCTCTGACCAGGCCGTCGGCTTGCTCCCTACGGAGTAGTCGGCCCTACTCAGCCGATCTGTCCAGTTGGAGGGGCATCGTGTCGCTGACGCTGCAGCTCGCGCAGCAGACCTCCGCCGTGCGTCTTCTGGACACAGCGGTTGCGGTTCCCGCGCTGTCGAGCCACATCCGCCCGGCCCTGGTGCTCCAGGAGGACGCGACCCGCCAGCTGATGGAAGCCGCCAACCGGCACGGCGTGCGCGCTGGTGGCGTGTTCCTCGTGACCCCGCTGGGTGTCCAGGTCTGGGATGCGCCGTTCGACGCTGCCGACGGTAGCCACGGAACCTCACGTCATCTGGGTTCGCTCGACTGGACCTTCGACACCCCGGTCAAGCACTACGCAACGGTGTACCGCGCCATGGTCACGCAAGAGGGACTGGACGCCGGTGAGACCACCGCGTCGATTCTCGCGCGCGTCCTAGCCCTCACCGGGTTGCAGGTCGCCAGCGAGCGGGTCACGATGCCCATCCCGCCGCCGCGCGACCCCTTCCGCAAGCGCTAGCCCACGCCTATCTATCGGCGGGACGAACGCTTCGCCGCCTTCTTAGCGCTCTTCTTCGCAGTCGTCTTCTTTGCCGCACCGCGCGCAGCCGACTTCTTCGCCGGTGTCCGCTTGGCTGTCGCCTTCTTAGCCGTCGACCGAGCAGCGGTCTTCTTCGCGGCCGTCTTGGTCGGGGTGGACCGCGCTGCACTCTTCTTTGCGGTCGTTTTCTTTGCCGTCGTCTTCTTCACGGTCGCGCGCTTCGCGGTCGACTTCTTAGCAGCCGTCTTCTTAGCCGCGGTCTTGCGACCCGTGGCGCGCCGCGCCGTGCCGGCCGCTGCGGTACGCCGCTGGGCGGCGGTTCGCCGAGGCTCGGTGTGCGCAGGCTTCGACGCCTCGAACTCCTCGTCCGCGTCGACGTCGTCGTCGTCGGCAGCGCCGCCGATGAATGCGAGCTCCGGCGTTGGACGGATGTTCTCGTCGGGACGGCAGATGCCACACGCGGTGTAGCCCTCGTTGCGCGCTTCGGCAAGCGAACGCGGCTCACCATCCTTGCCGGCGAGGTAACGGCAGCCTTCGACGTGGTAGCGCGGACGACCGGGCACGACATAAACAGTGCCGCCGGATGCCGCCGCGCCACCGGACGCGATGCGGACCGTCGCCTCCTCAGCCGGTGCATCCCCGGACGACGCGCCGAGATGGACTGGCTCCATCCCAAAACCCGTCGACGGTGCCGGTTCGGCGCCGGGTCGTGCGACTTCCTCACCGCGGCGCTGGAACGCACCAACACCGAGGAATACCGCAGAAACGAGACTCACCGCGATCGACGCGTAAACGAGGCCGAGATTGTCTGCGACGAGGCCGGCGATGAGCAGGACGAAGGCGACCACAGCAAGGGCGCCACTAATGACGATCAACGAGACTCCAGCGTCGGGGGGAATGGGCCAACTAGGCGCGCCGCATCTTAGCGGGCGGTACCGGGAGTGCGTCGATACGCCCTACACATTTCGGGCAACCATTTCGCCGCATCAGCCTGAGTTCGGCGGGATCTCAGGGCCCTGATCGACCTCGATCTCGGGCCCCATGTCAGCTTCTCGCGGCGGCGCGGCGGGAGCGGGGGCCGCCGGCTCACCAGCCGGTCGGGGGAACGTCGGGGCGGGGCCGAACGGGCTCACGCGCGGCGCCGCAGGTGCGTCGGTCGCAATGCCAGGCACACCTTGTGTCGGCGCCACAGGAGCCGTCGGTGCGGGCGGGGGCGGCGTAGGTGCCGCGGCCGGGGGGGCCGCGCTCGGCGGACTCGACGCGGCTTCCGCGGCAACACCACGGCCTTCGAGCTCACGCAGTTGCGTCTCGAGATAGGCCTTGAGCCGGGTGCGGTACTCCCGCTCGAAGGCACGGAGGTCCTCGACCTGGCGTTCTAGCTCGCGACGACGGCGTTCGAGATCCGCCATCGCCGCTGCGTTCTTCTCCCGTGCCTCCTGCTCGAGCGAGCTCGCGCGTGCGCGCGCCTCGGCCACGATCTGCTCGGCCTCCTTGCGGGCCTGACCGATGGCTTCGTCGGCAGTCCGTTGCGCGAGCAGCAGCGTCTTCAGGGCCGCCTCCTGGCCGCCTTCCGGTTCAGGCGCGGCCGCGGGTGGCGTCGGTGTCGGTGTCGGTGCTGCTGCCGGTGGCGGCGGAAGCACCGCGCCACCCCCACGTTGCCGCAAGGAAGAGTTCTCATCGAGTAGCCGCGTCAGCTCGGCCTCGACCTCATCGAGGAACCCGTCGACCTCGTCTTCGTCGTACCCCGGACGAAAGCGTGTGGTCGTGAAGCGTTTGTTCTGCACGTCCTCGGGAGTGAGCGGCATTTCGGGTTTTCACCTCACGGTGGATGCGAGTTAGAGCTGGCGTGCGACCCCAGCGAGGATCTGCACTCCGATGATCAGGATCAGAAAAGCGATGTCGATAGCGAAGTTACCCAACCGCAGGGGCGGTATGACACGGCGCAACGCCTTGAGCGGTGGATCGGTGACGGTGTAGATGACCTCGAGGAGCAGCACGACCGGGCCCCGAGGTCGCCAGTTGCGCGCGAGGACGAACACCCAGTCGAAGACGAACCGAGCCAGCAGGATCACAAAGAAGACTTCGAGAACAGCAAACAGGACGGCGCCGACGACGCTCACGACGTGGGCACTCCTCGACGTACGTGCATGGGACGGCTAACCGTCAGCTCTGGTTGAAGAAGCCGCCCTCAGCGATGAGCGCCTTGTCCTCGGCCGTGACCTCGACATTCTGCGGCGACAGCAGGAACACCTTGTTGGTGACGCGCTCGATGCTGCCCCGCAGCCCGAAGATGAGACCCGCAGCGAAGTCCACGAGCCGCTTGGCGTCATGGTCGTCCATCTCGGTGAGGTTCATGATGACCGGCACGCCTTCGCGGAAGAACTCGCCGATCTGACGGGCCTCGTTGTAGGTGCGCGGCTGGACCGTCGTGATCCGATAGTCGGGCCGCATCGGCTCGGTCGCCACCGGCGCACGGGTCGACATGGTTGAGGTGGCCCGACCGCCGCGCTTGACGACAACGGGTCGGTCCATCTGGGTCTCCTCGGCAGCCGAATAGCGACGGACGGCCGCCGGCTCTCGACGCTCGTCGTGCATACCTTCAGCTTCGGCGAGGTCGTCGTACTGGTCCTCGTCGTCCTCGACGAGGCCGAGGTAGACCGCCATCTTGCGCATCGCGCCGGCCATGACTCGTGAGACCTCCGCTACGGGAGCCCGCGCCCGCGGGGATGCGGTCGCGACGCTTACTGTCGGTGGACATTACCGGACCGGGGGCGACCGAACGCCGAGCAACGCCGTACCGATCCGAACGTGTGTCGCGCCCGCCTGGATCGCCGCTTCGAGGTCACCGGACATGCCGGCCGAGATGACCGTTGCCTCGGGGTGGACAGATCGGACGTCGAAGGCGACGCGGGCGAGCTCGGCGAAGGCGGTCGAGGCGTCGCCGCCAAGGGGAGCGACGGCCATCACGCCGCGGAGCCGCAGGTTGGGCGCAGCAGCGATCTCGACGGCGAGATCACGCGCGGTGGCGGGAGCTGCGCCTCCCCGCGCAGGGTCCTCGTCGAGCGAGACCTGAATGAGTACGTCGACCCGGCGCTGCGCTTCGTGAGCCCCGTTCGACAGCGCCGAGACCACCCGGTCGCGGTCAACCGCGTGGACGACGTCGGCGTACTGCGCGATGGAGCGGCACTTGTTGCTCTGTAGCTGGCCGACGAAATGCCAGGTCACCGCAAGCTCCGACAGCGCCTCCGCCTTGGCACGCGCCTCCTGGTCGCGATTCTCGCCAATGTTCGTGACCCCGAGCTCGACGAGATGTCGGATGTCGTCGGCCGGAAAAGTCTTGGTCACCGCGATCAGCGTGATCTCGTCGCGGCTGCGGCCCGCGGCAGCGCACGCCGTGGTCAGCCGCTTCTCCAACCGCTCGAGGTTCGCCGCCAGTTCGTCCCGACGACTGGTCATGGGTTGATCTTGACGAAGCCGGCGAACCGTCCGGTCACCCCGTCGCGGCGATAGGAGTAGTGCTCCGTGCTCTCCACGGTGCACACCACGTCGTCGTGGATGTCACCCACGCCGAGCAGCTGGGTGCGCAAGCCCGCCTTGATGTCGATCCCGGGCATGCCGGAGCCCGTGGTGCTGGCACTACCTGGGACGGCCGCCTCGACCTCGTCGCGAAGTTCTGCCGCGACCTCGTAGCAGCGCCCACAGATCGCTGGGCCTAACCGCACGTGAACGTTCGCCGGATTCGAGCCGAGCGTTGCCATGACATCGAGAGTTCTCGGCACGATCCCGGCCACGAGGCCCCGTCGACCGGCGTGCGCGACCCCAACGACCTCTGCGGTCTCGTCGACGAGCATGACCGGGACGCAGTCGGCGACGAGAACCGCCAGCACAAGGCCTGGCGAACTGGTGACCAGTGCGTCGGTGGCGGCGACAGCGGCGCCACGCGGTTCGGTGACCACCGCGACGCGGTCACCGTGCACCTGGTCCATCCACACGATCGGTGCTTCGACGTCACGTTGCAGGTCCCGCCGGTTGGCCGCAACAGCGGCGGGGTCGTCACCGACATGGGTGGCCAGGTTGAAGGCGTCGTACGGCGCTGCGCTGTGTCCGCCCTGGCGAGTGGTCACGCCCGTTACGAAAACCGGCCCGAGGGTTACCTCGGACCGGTCGTCGTGCATGGGTGAAGCGTGGCCTACTTCAGGAAGTCGGGCACGTCCAAATCGTCGGAGTCGTCGAAAACAATCGTGCGCCGTGGCCGCTCGGCATGCGCGGACCGACGGGCCGGTCGTTGTTCGACGACGGCTGGCTCACTGGCGGCAAACGACGGTTCCGCCTCATCGGTGAGGTCGATCTCGTCGACCGGCTCGATGATGCGTTCCGCGGGCCGCCGTGCCTGCTCGCGGCGGGCGCGTGGCAGGCCACTCTCGAAGCCAGCCGCGATGACAGTGACGCGTACCTCGTCGCCGAGGGCATCGTCGATGACGGCGCCGAAGATGATGTTCGCCTCGGGGTGCGCGGCGTCCGTCACCAGTTGAGCGGCTTCGTTGATCTCGAAGAGTCCGAGATCTGATCCACCGGCGATCGAGAGCAGCACGCCCTGTGCGCCTTCGATAGACGCCTCGAGCAGCGGGCTGGATATCGCCAGCTCGGCTGCCGCGATTGCACGGTCATCACCGCGCGAGCTACCGATACCCATGAGTGCGGAACCGGCGCCGGACATGACCGACTTCACGTCCGCGAAGTCGAGGTTGATCAGACCAGGCGTCGTGATGAGGTCGGTGATGCCTTGAACACCGGAGAGAAGCACCTGGTCGGCAGAACGGAACGCGTCGAGGACGCTGACCTGACGATCAGAGATGGACAGCAGTCGGTCGTTGGGGATGACGATGAGTGTGTCGACTTCGTCGCGCAGCGACTCGATGCCGGTTTCGGCTTGAGTGGACCGTCGCTGTCCTTCGAACGAGAACGGACGCGTGACGACGCCGATCGTCAACGCACCGATCGAACGCGCGACCTGCGCAACGATCGGCGCCCCACCAGTGCCAGTGCCGCCACCTTCGCCGGCGGTGACGAACACCATGTCGGCGCCCTTGAGGACTTCTTCGATCTCGTCGCGATGGTCTTCGGCTGCTCGCCGACCGATCTCCGGGTCAGCACCGGCGCCGAGACCCCGCGTCAGTTCACGGCCGATGTCGAGTTTGACATCGGCGTCGCTCATCAACAGAGCCTGCGCATCCGTGTTGATGGCGATGAACTCGACACCCTTGAGTCCGACTTCGATCATCCGGTTGACGGCGTTGACGCCGCCGCCTCCAATGCCGACGACCTTGATGACCGCGAGGTAGTTCTGCGGTGCTGCCACGAGTTGAAGTCCTTTGCTTCGGGCCACCCGGCAGAGTGCGGCAGCGTGGCGGCGCTGTCGTTTCCCTGCACAGTGCGGCTGACGGTCGCTTGGGGAAGGGACCCCTGTTGTTGTGGGCCGGTGGTGCGGGGAAGGCACCACCGACACCGGTTCACACGTCCAAGAAGCGCTTCCCCGGACCTCATCCTCAGGTAGACGGTTAGCGTTATGTCAACCTAGGACAATGCCCGGGACAGTAGGACGGTCGTCGGTCGCGGGTCAAGGTGGGTGCGCGAATAAGCGCGTCCAATTCCTCGACCTCAACGTGAGGTCGCATACACGTCGCGACGTTGTGCCTTGTGACGCGCCGGTCAGGACGTGGTGACGAAGCCGGGTGTGCTGACGTCGTAGACCCGGGCTGGTCGACGCAGCAGGGCAGCGAGTGCCTTCGCTTTTCGCGCGGAATCTTCCGGCCCGCCCCACACCACGGTGATGTGGTTGGTCAGTACCAGCTGAACGCCCGCGGGTGTCGGCGCGCTCATTGCGGTCACCCGCGCGCGCACCTTCTTCGGCAGTGCCTTGAGTACGGCGAGGACTGCTTGCGTTGCCGGGTCCCCCGCCGATGGCGATGCAACAGTCACCGGCAGCACGCCCTTAGGTCGCGACGCAACCGCAGTGAATGCGACCCCGTCGCGGTCGATGAGCAGCCAGCTTCCCGCGTGCGCTGCGGCGAGCACCGGATGGCGTTCGCGAATAGTGACCCGAAGTGCGTCGGGCCAGGACCGCTTGATCGTCACGTCGGCGACGGTCGGGATAGCAGAAATGCGCGCCTTGATGCGCGCAGTGTCGACAGTCATCAACGGGTCACCGATCGATGGCTGCACCGCGTGCCGTACATCTGCCGCACTGAGTGCTGTTACGCCGACGATGTCGACACGACGGACGTCAAGGGCTCCCGACCCGAGAGCGACCCAACACAAAGCCGCGACAGCCGACGCTGCGATGGTGGCGACAAGTGCGGGACGTGCCGAGGCCCATCGCCGTGCCCGTTTGCGGGCAGCGAACAACCGTGCCGACCTCGTCGACACCGTCGAGTGCTGCACTCGGTCGCGCACCGTGCTCCTCGCCGTCGTCATTGACTGCTCGAACAACTACTGCGCGGCGAAGTCCCCCACTGCACGAACTTCCGGCTCCAGTCGCGGACCCCCCGCGGCCAGAACCGCGCGACGTACCTCCGCGATAACTGCAAGGACGTCAGCGGCCTTGGTACCAGGGTCGACGACAATGAAGTTCGCGTGCTTCTCCGACACGCGGGCGCCGCCGATTCGCATTCCTTTTATCCCGGCCGCTTCGATGAGCCGCCCCGCTGAGTCATTGGGCGGATTGGTGAAGGTGGAACCGCACGATCGGGCCCGTAATGGTTGGGTTTCGCGGCGCCAACGCCGGTGATCGTCGAGGCGACCGCGGATGGCGTCGACATCATCGGGCTCGAGTCGCCATCGAGCCGCAATGACGACGGCGCGCTCCGGCAGCGTGCTCTCGCGGTAGCCAAGCCCGAGTGCTGCGGCGTCGCGGGTCTCTCGCTCGGCGGTCATCGGCAGCAGCAGATCTGCGTCGACCAGGAGAGTGGCGACCTCACCGCCATGAGCACCGGCGTTCATCCGCACCGATCCACCCACACTCGCGGGGATGGCGGCGGCGAACTCCAGGCCGGTCAGTCCCTGCTTGGCCGTCCACGACGCGAGCTGTGGCATCGCGACCGAGGCCCCCGCCTCCACGACATCTCCCTCGCGTCGAATACGCGCGAAGCCCTTGCCGAGCCGCACCGCGATCCCGGGAAACCCGGCGTCAGCGACCAGCATGTTGGATCCCCGGCCGACGACGAGCAGCGGCACCTCCGCGGCTGTCGTGCCGGCCAGGGCGCGAAGCACCTGGGCCAACGCGTCCTCGTCGGCCGGCTCGGTGAAGGCCTTGGCTGCCCCACCGATGCCGAATGTCGTCAGCGGTGCCAGCGACCGGTCGCGCTCCACCGGCACGCCTGTCGACTCGATGCGCCGGACGACGTCTTCGACGGCAGCGGGATCCGCCGTCGGCGTCCAGACCGGTGGAAGCAGGCCGGACTCCTTGGTCACGTGGGTCCGCCGGTTTCCAGCTGGGCGAGGATCTCCGGGCCGAGCATCGTGACGTCGCCCGCTCCGAGGGTGAGGACGACGTCACCGGACCGCGCCCGTCGAACCACGTGTCCGGCGACCGCAGACCACGACGGCTCAAAGACCACGTGTTCGGGCGGCAGCGGGACAGCGTTAGCGACGAGTGCTCCGGTCACGCCGGGCACTGGGTCCTCGCGCGCGGCGTAGATCTCCATCACGACAACCTCATCGGCGAGACCAAGCGCAGCACCGAACCCTTCGGCGAAGGCGTTGGTCCGCGAGTAGAGATGGGGCTGGAAGGCAACCACCAGCTTGCCGCCGCCGGTGAGGTTGCGTGCCGCTTCGAGGTCAGCCCGCAACTCGGTCGGATGGTGGGCATAGCTGTCGTAGACACGCACGCCGTCGGCAACGCCCTTGAACTCCATCCGCCGTCGTGCACCGCGGAACGTCGACAACCCGGCCACGAGCTCACCGAACGGCATGCCAAGCGCTAACCCTGCAGCCAGCGCAGCAGCGGCATCGAGCGCATAGTGGCGACCAGGAACCGAGAGATGTACGACGCCGAGGCGACGGCCACGGTCGACGACGGCGTACCGGGAGGTCAGCCCGTTGAGAACGAGCCGCTCGACGCGGAGATCGGCGGTTTGTGATTCGCCGTAGCTGCGGACCTCGAGACCCCGGTCGCGGGCAACAGCACCGATCCGCCGAGCTCCGGAGTCGTCTTCGCAGACGATGAGGAACCCATCGATGTCGATGCACTTTGTGAAGTCGTTGAACGCGGCTTCGACCGAGGCGCCGTCGGCGTAGTGGTCGAGGTGGTCCGCTTCGACGTTTGTCACAACGGCTGCGTACGGCGACAGAAGGAGGAAGGAGCCGTCGCTCTCGTCGGCCTCGGCGACGAACAACTCCCCCGATCCGTGATGCGCGCCGGACCCCGGCTCGTTGAGGTCTCCCCCAATCACGAACGACGGATCGACGCCGCAGTGCTGCAGCGCGACGGTCAGCATCGAGGTGGTCGTGGTCTTGCCGTGCGTGCCAGCAATGGCGACGCCGCGTCGGTCCGCCATCAACGCCGCGAGGGCGGCCGCCCGAGGGATCACCCGGAGGCCACGCTCGCGCGCGGCCTGCAACTCGGGGTTGCGCTCACGGATGGCGCTCGAGACGACAACGGTGTCTGCACCCTCGATGAACGCCGCGTCGTGGCCGACGTGGACGGTCGCCCCGAGAGCGCGGAGCGCGACCAAGTTGCGTGAGTCTCTGGCGTCGCTGCCAGAGACACGTCGCCCGCGCGCCAGCAAGATGCGGGCGATGCCAGACATGCCGGCCCCGCCGATGCCGATGAAATGAACAGCGCCGAGCGCCTCGGCGGAGACCGGGACTTCCGGTGCCGAGATGCTGCGGACGGGCTCACTGCCCGCGTTGGTCAGCGGTTTCATCGCCTGTTCATTGTCGCGGACGCGAAAGGCAGGCGCCCTTTTCGTGATCATCCGGGCGCGTCGAGGCCCTTGTGCGGTGCACTACGGTGCCGACATGGCTCCAGGAGCTCAGACCCTGACAGCACTCGCCCGTCAACCCGGTGTCACCGCAAGCGCGGCGATCGCTGCGTCAGGCGTTGCTATCGCGCTGATGCCCGAGCGTACGAGCGCCGTGCTTGGTGTGCAGACAACGTCAGCGCGCGGTAGAGCGGAGGTGCGCGCAGGGCTGGGCGGCACGTTCGCGGCTCTCGGTTTGTGGGCACTTGCGCGCGGTACGTCGGACGCGTACACCGCGGTCGGTGTGACCTGGCTCGGTGCTGCTGCCGTTCGGGCGCTGACATTGCGCGTCGATGAGCCGGAGACCGATGCGACGTTCTGGACGTACCTGGGTCTTGAACTAACGCTTGGTGTCGCGGGTCTGCTCGCGGGGAGCCGTAAGCAGGCCTAGTGCGAGGTGTAGTCCACCGGTGCGGCGCCCTTAACACCGAACGCGAAGCAGAAGCAGTGAATCGCTCCGCCACCGACCGGCCGCAGGCTGTGGACCAGGTCCGGCGGGATGTAGACAAGGTCGCCAGGACTGACGTCTCGGTCTTCACCGTCGACGGTCATCACGCCACGACCTGACATGACGAAGTACCACTCGTGAGTTGGATGGCTGTGTGGAAAGACGGCTCCACCCGCCGCTACCTCGAACTCATTGATGAGCTCGAGAAAGCCACCGTCGGTGCTGTCGTGCATCTCGCGTGGGTGGACCAGGTACCAAACAGGAACGGTGCCGTTGTGCTCGACCTCCGCCACCCGGTCGACGATCGATCGCACGTCCATGAATGCATCCCTCCAGGTCAGGTGACCGAAGAGTAGAGCTAGTCGCTCGCGGCTAGAGCGCTGATCTGCCGGGTCCGGATGCCCTTCGTTGCGCTCTGGCACAGGCGACACCAGTCCTGCGCGGGTTTCTGTTCGGTCAGACCGGCCCCGACCGGGACCGCGTTGCCGCTGCGCGGCGGACCATGTCAGCGACTAACTCGTCGGCGTCGCGGCGACCGAAGCGCGCTGCGGCGTCGGACATCTGCGCGAGTCGACTGCTGTCACTCATCAGTGGTAGCACCACGTCGAGCAAACGCTCCGGGGTCAGCTCCGCGTCCTCGATGAGCACTCCCCCACCTGCAGTGACGACGGGCTGCGCATTGAGTCGCTGCTCACCATTGCCGTGGGGTAGCGGGACATAGATGGCAGGCAGGCCCACGGCGGCGAGCTCCGCACACGTCATCGCGCCGGCGCGACAAAGAGCAAGATCCGCTGCGGCGTACCCGAGCTCCATGTGGTTCAGGTAGGGAAGGACGACGTACGGCGCCCCCGTTGCGATATCGCCGAGCGCGGTCTGCACCTCGTCGAGCAGCGCAAGACCTGTCGCGTGCAGCACCTGGACACTGGCGGCAGCCAACTGCGGGGCCGCACCCGCAACCACCTCGTTGATGTGCCGCGCACCTTGCGATCCCCCGAAGACGAGCAGCGTCGGCAGGTTGGCGGCCAAACCGAACTCGCGCCGCGACTCGGCCCGACGCTCTGCCCGGTTCAGTGTCGAGACCGCGGTGCGCAGTGGGATCCCGACGTACGTCGCGTGCCGCAATGGACAGTCCGGGGTGGCCGCCGCAACGAATGTCGTCAACCGTGCACCAACACGATTGGCGAGGCCGGGGCGCGCGTTGCCCTCGTGTACGACGATCGGGATGTGCCGACGCCGCGCGGCAAGATATGCCGGCAGTGCGACATAACCGCCGAAGCCGACGACAACATCGGCGCGCGTCCGGTCGATCACGGATGCAGCCGCGCGAACCGCACCAGCAAGGCGAGTTGGCACCGCGCCCAGCGCGATGGTCGGGCGCCGTGGCAACGGCACCGCTGGGATCAGCTCGAGGTCATAGCCCCGCTCCGGAACCAACCGGGTTTCCAAACCGCGGTCGGTGCCCAACGCCGTGATCTCGACGCTCGGATCATGGCGCCGCAACGCGTCAGCGACAGCGAGCGCGGGCTCGACGTGGCCGGCGGTGCCACCACCGGCGAGAAGGACGCGCACAGGTCCTAGCGTGCCGCCCGAGCGCCCGGGCGTCGCCCGGCACCCCGTCCAGCCGCTGCACGACCGCTCGCGCCCGGTCGGCGCCCCTGCGGCGAGCCAGACCCTTGACCGGGAATCAGCCGCAAGAACGGCCGCTTCCGTGTCGAGCGCTTCGACCGCTTGCCCTTGGGCGGCGCGTGGTTTCGCCGCAACGCGCGAGTGGCCCGTCGGAACGGCCCCGGTCCGCGCGCGGCCAGCGCCTGCGCCGCACCTGGCTCGCGCCTAGCGAAGGACACCAACATGCCCAGCGCGACCAACGTCGGAACGAGGGCGGAACCCCCGAACGACACCAGCGGTAGCGGAATTCCCGTCACGGGCAGCATTCCGATGACGTAGCCGATGTTGACGAGCGCTTGAACCATCAGCCATGCCGTGATGCCGGCAGCGGCGAGTTGCGCGAACGGGTCGCGGGAGCGAAAGGCGATGCGGATCCCGGCGTACCCGAGCAAGGCAAACAGCGCGAGCACCATCAAGGTGCCGACGAGGCCGAGCTCTTCGCCGATGATGGCGTAGATGTAGTCGGTGTAGGCGTTCGGCAGGTACGCCCACTTCTCACGGCTGGCGCCGAGGCCGACGCCCCACCAACCACCGGACGCAAGCGCGTAAATACTGTGCACGGCTTGATAGCCCGACGACGTCGGGTCCTTGAACGGATCGGTGAATGACGTGAGACGCGCCATGCGGTAGGGCTCCATCACGGCAAACAGCGCGACCATGCTCGTCAGCGCGACACCCAACCCGGCGAAGATGCGCGCGGGTGCACCGCAAACCCAGAGCAGCGCCAAGAGAATGCCGAGCAAGACGACCGCAGTGCCGAGGTCCGGCTCGAGCATGACGAGCCCGACCATCAGCAAACAGCCCGGGACGATCGGGACGATGACGTGACGCCAGTCGCGCAGCAACTTGTCCTTGCGAGCGAGGAGGTCCGCTCCCCAGACAACCAATGCGAGCTTGGCCGGCTCGGATGGCTGGATCTGGAAGCCCGCGGGCAGGTCGATCCACCGTTGTGCACCGTTGGCGGAGCGACCGATGCCGGGCAAGAGCACCGCGACGAGCAACAACAACGACAGCAAAAGCAACGGGTAGCCGAGAATGCGCCATCCGCGGGGTGAGATGCGCGAGGCCACGATCATCGCGGGGATGCCGATCGCGACCCACATCGCCTGCTTCGTGACAACAGCGAATGATGACCCCGACTTCGAGTAAGAGACGACGCTCGACGCCGACAGCACCATCACCAAGCCGAGCACCACGAGCATCGCGGTGGTGCCGAGAATGATGTAGTACGACGCGAGCGGTCGCGCGAGCAACGGAACGGCCTCACGCTTCGTGGTAGCAGCCTTTGCGCCCGCCCGGCGGGAGCGGCCCGCCGATCCGGTCGTCGTGGTCACGCGCCGTGCTCCGCCAAGTTGTGTACCGCCGCCGCGAACAGGTCTCCGCGTTCGGCGTAGTCACGGAAGATGTCCATCGACGCGGCGGCCGGTGCAAGCAAGACGGTGTCGCCGGGCGCGGCGAGACGCGCGGCGGCATGCACAGCGGCACTCATCGCACCAGTGTCGGTGGCTGACACCTCCACCACGGGTACATCCGGCGCGTGTCGCGCAAGAGCGTCGTGGATGACAGCTCGGTCTTGACCGAGTACGACGGCACCGCGCAACCGACCGTGATGCTCCGCGACTAGTTCGTCGACATCGGCTCCCTTGAGCAAGCCACCAGCGATCCAGACCACGGAGTCGTACGCCGCGAGGCTTGCACCAGCGGCGTGCGGGTTGGTGGCCTTCGAGTCATCGACATAGGCAACGCTGTCAATGCTTGCGACCAACATGTTGCGATGCGGACCCGGTCGGTAACTGGACAAACCGGCCGCGACGACGTCCGGTGCGACGCCGAACGCATATGCCAGTGCCGCGGCCGCGAGCGCATTCGCGACGTTGTGCGGACCAGACGGGCGAACATCCTCCACCGGGAACAGCTCCGTCCCATCGGCGTCGACCAGGGACCCGTCGCGTACACCGAACGCTCCGGCGGGCGGATCCGAAATCGTGAACCCAACTCTGCGGTCGCACCCCGACGTCAGCTCAGCGGTGACGTCGTCATCGAGGTTGAACACCGCGTAAGCCCCCACACAGATACGACCCTTCGCCTCGGCGTACGCCTCCTGCGTGCCGTGCCAGTCCAGATGGTCGGGTGCCACGTTGAGGATTGCCGCTGCAGCAAAGCGCACCGTCGACGACCAGTGCAGCTGGAAGCTCGACATCTCGACGGCGATGACGTCGTACGGCGGGTCCTCCAACACCGCGTCGACCAATGGCAGGCCGACGTTGCCGGCCGCCACCGAGCGGTAACCCGCGGCAGTGAGGATCGCGGCGAGCATGCCGACGGTCGTGGTCTTGCCGTTGGTGCCAGTGACACCAAGCCACGGCGCAGCACCCTCAGGACGTAGCCGCCACGCCAACTCCGGCTCACCGATGACCTCGGTGCCGGCGTCTCTTGCAGCAACAAGCAGTGGATGGCGCGGACGCCAGCCCGGTGAGGTGACGACGAGGTCGACATCGACGGGCGTCTCGGCATCTCCGAGCCGGACTTCACCACCCAACTCGCGCAACTCGCGCGCCAGCCGCTGCTCATGCTCACGCGACCGGGCATCGACCGCGATGACCGACGCCCCACGCGCCAGCAACGCGCGCGCCACCGAGACTCCGGACACACCCAGCCCGGCCACGCACACCCGCCTACCGACCCACTCCTCGGTGCTCACCGCAGTGGGCCGTGCGACAGGAACTCGGCGTAGAACGCCCCCAATCCGAACGCGACCGCCAGCCCCGCGATGATCCAGAACCGAACGATGACTGTGTTTTCGGCCCACCCAGCCAGCTCGAAGTGATGGTGGATCGGCGCCATGTTGAACACCCGTCGACGCACCGTCTTGAAGGTGGCGACTTGGATGATGACCGACAGCGTCTCGACCACGAACAGGCCGCCGAGGATGACGAGCAGCAGCTCGGTGCGCGTCGTGATCGCCAACCCGCCGAGCAGGCCGCCGAGCGCGAGCGATCCCGTGTCACCCATGAAGATGCGCGCGGGTGACGCGTTCCACCACAAGAATCCGAAGCACGCACCCATCGCCGCGGACGCCAGCAGGGCCAAGTCGAGTGGGTCACGCACCGGGTAGCACGTGGCCTGCGCGTGACTGAGACTGCAACTGTTACCGAACTCCCAGAACGCGATGATCACGTACGCCGCAAGCACCATCGCCGTCGTTCCAGTAGCCAGACCGTCGAGTCCGTCCGTCAGGTTCACGCCGTTGGATGCCGCGGCGATCATCAGGTAGGCCCAGATGACGAACAACACGGGGCCGAGGCTTACCGCGCTGTCGCGGATGAAGGACAAGTTGTCCGATGCCGGTGCTAGGCCGTGGTTGTTCTTGAACTGCAGCGCGAGAACGCCGAACCCGACCGCCACCAGGGCCTGACCGCCAAGCTTCGCGCTCGAGCGCAAGCCAAGGCTTCGCTGCTTGGTGATTTTTATGAAGTCGTCCAGGAATCCGACGAGACCGAGACCGACCATGAGGAACAGCACGAGTAACCCGGATGCGGTCGGGCCATCCCCGTTCAGCGCGTGCGCGGACAGGTAGCCGAGCACCGTCGCGATGATGACAACCAGGCCGCCCATCGTGGGCGTGCCGCGCTTGGTGTGGTGCATCGTCGGGCCGTCGTCGCGAATCAGCTGTCCATAACCCCGCATGCGCAGCCACCGGATCGCGACCGGCGTGCCAAGCAACGAGATCGCCAGTGCCACGACGGCTGCGAGGAGAACACCTCTCATGCCGGCACCGCCCCGGCAACGAGGGCCTCGGCCAGCCGTTCCAACCCCACGGAGCGGGATGCCTTCACCAGTACGACGTCACCCTGTTGCAATTCTCGCTGTAGCAATGCCACCGCCGCGTCCACGTCGTCGACGGTGTCGGCCGTTGTCGGCCCAGCCGCATCGCGAGCAGTGCGAGCGATTGCTTCTGCGACCGGCCCGACTGCAACAAGACGGTCTACGCCGAGGCTCGCCACCAGTGCACCCAGGTCGCGATGCGCCTCGGTGGTCATCTCGCCGAGCTCGGCCATCGCGCCCAACACAGCCCAGGTGCGTCGCCCCCCGGCAAGTGCCATGAGCGCACGCAAACCGGCTGCCATCGAATCCGGGTTGGCGTTGTACGCATCATTGATGACCGTGACGCCGATCGAGGTGTCGACTACTTCCATGCGCCAGCGGCTCGCAGGCGTCGCCGCCGACAGGGCAACGGCCACGTCCGGGACCGGCAAGCCACATTCGATTGCCACCGTTGCTGCCGCCAACGCATTGGTCACTTGATGGTCGCCGTAGAACTGCAAGGACACAGGTGCCTCGCTACTGGCGGTCGTCAGCGTGAACCGCGGACGCCCGAGCGCATCCAGCGTGGAATCGACGGCGCGCACATCGGCGTCCGGTGCTTCACCGAAAGTCACGACGCGGGCAGTGGTGCGGTGCGACATCGCCCGGACAGCTGGATCGTCGGCGTTGAGCACGGCGACGCCATCGGGTTCGAGGGACTCGACCAACTCGCCCTTCGCCGTGGCAATCGCCTCGTGCGTTCCGAAGACGCCAACGTGTGCGACGCCGATGCCGAGAACTACCGCGATGTCAGGCCGGGCGATCTGTGTGAGGTAGGCGATGTGTCCGATCCCTCGCGCGCCGTACTCGAGAACAAGGAAGCAGGTCGACGCGTCGGCCTGAAGCACGCTCAACGGCAGACCGATCTCACCGTTGTATGACCCTGGCGTGCCAACCGTTGCACCGGACGTCGAGAGCGCGCTCGCAGTGAGGTCCTTGGTCGTGGTCTTGCCGTTGGAACCGGTGATACCGATGACGCGGACATCGGGAAGCGCTTGCAGGACGGCTGTTGCGAGTTTGCCCAGGGCCGCCAGTGGATCTGCGACGACAACCGCGGGAACACTCACATCGCGAGAAACCAGTGCCGCGGCAGCACCTGCGTTGACCGCATCTGCCGCGAAGGAATGGCCGTCAGCGTGTTCGCCCTTGAGCGCAACGAACAATCCGCCTGGAGCTGCGGTGCGTGAGTCGATGACGACCGGGCCGGTTATCACCGCGTCGGGGTCAGCGTCTGCGCTGAGCTCGCCACCGACCGCCGTAGCAATCTCGGCCAGCGTCATTGGGATCACGAGCCCACCGCCGCACCGATGGCCGCGCGGAGCTCCTCGGCGTCGTCGAAGGGGAATCGTTGTTCGCCGATCTCCTGCACGCGTTCATGGCCCTTGCCCGCGACGACGAGGACGTCGCCGGGTCGGGCCAGGTCGACAGCGCGGGCAATAGCAGCACGCCGGTCCGGCTCCACGACGATCTCGGCGCGTTGTCCCTCCGGTACGGCGCGAGCACCTGCCCCCATCGACGTCAGGATGTCCAGCGGGTTCTCCGAGCGAGGGTTGTCGCTGGTGAGCACGGCGATGTCCGCGCCTCTAGCCAGCGCGGCGCCCATCAACGGCCGTTTCCCACGATCGCGGTCACCGCCGCAGCCGAGGACGCCGATGACGCGACCCGTGGTCAACGGCCGCACGCTGTCGAGCAACGTGGTCACCGCGTCAGGTGTGTGCGCATAGTCGACCAGCGCCACGAAGGGTTGTCCCACGTCGACGCGGTTCATCCGACCTGGCACCCCCTGGCAGTGCCGCACGCCATCAACGGCTTTTTCCAGCGGGACGCCGGCCTCGACCAGCGCGACGATGGCGAGCGCCGCGTTGGCGACGTTGAATGCACCGAGCAGCTGGACGCCGGCTAACACGGCGGCTCCACTCGAAGAGCACACCGTGAACGTGGATCCCTCGCCGGAGAGCACGACATCTTCGACCCACCAGTCCGCTTCTCGGTTACCGGCGGGCGACACCCGGGTGACCGGAATCTCCGCCAGCGGGACGAGGCGTGCGCCGTACGGATCATCGATGTCGATGACGGCTCGCGCGGCGAAGTCCGCTGTGAACAGCCGCGCCTTCGCCGCGAAGTAGTCCTCGATGTCGGCGTGGAAGTCGAGATGGTCCTGCGACAGGTTGGTGAAGACCGCCACGTCGAACTTCGTGCCGTCGACACGATGGAGCGCGAGCGCGTGGCTCGACACCTCCATGGCAACGGCATCCGCGCCACGGTCGCGCATGACGGCCAGCAACGCCTGAAGATCGGTCGCTTCTGGTGTCGTGCGGACGCTCTCCATGGCGGCATCACCGACGCGTGTCTCGACCGTGCCGATGAGCCCCGTTCGGTGGCCGCCCGTGCGCAAACCCGCCTCGACGAGATAGGCCAACGTTGTCTTGCCGTTCGTGCCGGTCACGCCCACGACGAGCAACCGTTCGGACGGACGGCCGTAGATCTCGCTCGCGACCGGTCCGAGCACCGCTCGTGCATTAGCCGCGACAACCACGGGCAGGCCGGTTGCGGCGCCACGCTCGCGGCCTGATGCGTCGGTCAGTAATGCGACTGCTCCAGACACACGTGCTTCATCGGCGAACTCGACGCCATGTCGGTTCTGGCCGGGAATGGCGGCGTACAAATCACCCGGCAGCACTTGATGTGAGTCATGCGTAACACCGGTGATGCGGACGTCAGCATCGAGCGGACGGTCCAGGGTCAAGCCGGAAACCGCGTCGAGCAGTCCCCTCAACGACCGGGGCTCGACGCGTTCCGGACGAAGAGTTGCCTGGACCACGGCGTCAAAACTACCTGTCAATCGAAGGTGAGCTTGACCGTCGGCGGACGGGTGCCCGTCGGCGGCACGTGCTTTGCCTGGAGCGCGAAAGACATGACGTCGTGAAATACCGGGGCGGCAATTTGGCCACCGAAGTGCCCCCGACGTGGTGCCTGCAGCACAACCTGGACGAGCAGTTGCGGGTTGTCAGCGGGTGCAAAGCCGACGAACGACGCCGTGTAACCGCGGTAACACCCACAGCGTGGATCCACCCGCTGCGACGTTCCCGTCTTGCCGGCGATGCGGTAGCCAGGGATTCGCGCCTTTGGCGCCGTTCCCTCGTCCGTCGTGGCCGCTTCAAGCATGGAGCGCAATTGGTGGGCAACGGCGACACTGAGTACTCGGCGGGGAGCGGGACTGGCCGCGGGTTGAAGGTCGCCGGCACCGTCGCGGGTGCCGAGCATGATCCGCGGCGGCACGCGTACGCCGTCGTTGGCGACGGTGGCGTAGACCGACGCCATCTGTAGCGCGGTGATCGAAACACCCTGACCGAAGGGGATGGTGTAGCGCTGTGTGCCGTTCCACTCGTCGACCGGCGGCAGGATGCCGCTGCTCTCGCCCGGTAGCCCGATACCGGTCTTGTCCCCAAGTCCGAACGCCCGGAGGCTGTTGTACAGCCGCTGGGCACCGACTCGTTGCGAAACGAGGATCGTGCCGATGTTGCTCGACTTCGCAAGGACACCAGCCGCAGTCAGCCGTTCGGTGCCGTGCTTCTCCGCGTCGTGGAATGTGTGCGACGCCAGCCGGAGTGTGGGTGGCACGGTGACATGGGTCGTCGGCGTGATCGACTTTGTCTGCAGCCCTGCCGCAAACGTGATGACTTTGTTGGTGCTGCCTGGTTCATAGACGTCAGACACAGCGCGGTTACCACGATCCGACGCATCTGCCGCACCGGGTTGTGACGAGTCGAATGTTGGCGCGACTGCAAGTGCAAGCACGTGACCGGTGCGCGGGTCCATCACGATGACGCTGCCGCTCTCAGCGCCAGTGCGCTTCACCTGTTGCGCGATCGCGCGCTGCGCTTCCCATTGGATGTCGCGATCGAGGGTGAGCACGATGTCGCGACCAGGAACCGCCGCCTGCACGGTTCGCTGTGCAGACGGGATGATTCGCCCGTCCCGACCGATCTGCTCCGTCTGCTTTCCGCTTCGTCCAGCAAGGGTCTTGTCGTTGACCCATTCCAGCCCAGCCAGGCCGCGCCCATCGATGCCGACAAAACCAATGACGTTGGAGGCAATAGCCGCGTTCGGATAGATCCGGCGTGGCTCCTGCATGGTGCCGATTCCTGGCAGCTTCAGGGCGGCGACCTGATCTCCGACCTCGGGAGTCAGCCCACGTGCGAGATAGACAAACCGTCCCTTGCGCTGCAACTTCCCGGCAAGCGATGCAACACCCAGGTTGAGGATCGGGGCGAGCGCCTTCGCTTCGGCGTCGGCATCGACAATGTTCTTCGGATCGGCGTACACCGCGCGCCCGTCAACGGTCATGGCGAGCGCATGACCCGACGCGTCCGTGATCAACCCCCGCTCAGCGGGAAGCACGATCGTTCGGGCGCGCTGTGCGCTGGCTGCCGCGGCGTAGGCCGGCGCGTCAATGGCCTGCAGTTGCACGAGTCGCCCACCGAAAGCGGTGACGACCATGGCCAAGAGAACGAGTGCACCTTGCAACCGGCGGGTCGGTCGACCCCGTCGCCCACTCATCCCAGCCTCGGACTGGGTGATGGGCGCGCGGAGGGTTTGGGCGCGGGCTTCGTTGTCGGTTTGGTTGCGGCGTGTCCGGTCGGTTGCGCCGACGGATTCGGTGAAGCAGATGCCTTGGGCTGCTTCTTCTGCGGTTTCTGTGCCGGCAAGGGCGCACCCAGCACCCTGCCGTTGGGGAGCTGGAGGAAGCCGGGGTCGACCGCCGGAACCAGGCCCAGCTTGCGCGCGGACGCGGCCAGTTGGTCGGGCGTGCCGGCTGTGTCGACCGTGATCTGCAGTTGCTGCTCGCGATCTTGCAGAGCGGCCGTACGCCGCTGCAGGTCGTGCAAGCGGAACGAGCCCTGCGCCAGAGCAGTGTTGAGCAGCAGCAAACCGACCAGCCCCGTCGTGAGGACGGCCAGGACGAGTGCGATGAACGGCGCACGCGGTGCTCGACGTGCGGGTGATGGCAATGCGGTGAGTGGCGGACGCGACGGCGTGGGCAGTAGGCGTCGCGCTGGCGAGGTGGCAAGCGGTCGCGGTGTCGTCATGCGGCATCCCGGATGCGCTCTGCTGCCCGCAGGCGCACCGAGGCAGCCCGGGGGTTGGCCGCGACTTCGGCATCCGTCGCCTTCTCCGCGCCGCGGGTCAGCAGCTTCAACTGCGGTGGGGGCGGTTCCACCGGCAGGTCCGGGGGGGTCTGCGGCCGGGCCAGCGAGGTGAAGGTGCGCTTGACGATGCGGTCTTCGAGCGATTGATAGGCGAGGACGACGATGCGGCCACCGACTCTCAGTGCGTCGATGGCGGCAGGGACCGCGGCGGAGAGCGCGTCGAGCTCGCCGTTCACCTCGATCCGCAACGCCTGGAAGGTCCGCTTCGCCGGATGGCCGCCGTGCCGGCGGGCAGCGGCCGGAATCGCAGAACGCACGATGTCGACCAGCTCACCCGTCGACGCCAACGGCTGCGTCGTCCGGGCTCGAACAACGCGCTCGGCGATACGGCGCGCGAAGCGCTCTTCGCCGTACTCACGCAAGATCCGTGCTAGGTCAGCGACGTCGTATTCGTTGAGGACGTCAGCCGCAGTCGGCCCGACCCGCGTGTCCATTCGCATGTCGAGCGGGGCGTCATGCGCGTAGGAAAATCCGCGGGCGACCTCGTCGAGTTGCAGCGACGAGACACCGAGATCGAAGAGCACACCGTCCACACGCTCAATACCGTGCTCGGACAGGATGCTGGGCAAGGTGTCGTAGACGGCATGCACGAGCGTCAGCCGCGACGTGTAGGCCGCCAACCGCTCATCCGCGCGCGACAGTGCCTCGGCGTCGCGGTCGACACCGATGATGCGCAGTGACGGGAATCGCTCCAGTAGCTCAGCCGCATGACCACCGAGGCCGACAGTCGCGTCGACAACGAGGGCATCGGCCGCCGAAGCAACGGGGTCCAAGATTGATGTCACCCGATCGAGCAGCACAGGGACATGAGCGGTCGTCACGACCGGACGCCCTGAACCATTGACTAACTGCCCCTAACCGTCTCGACCCTGCCCGACCCCGCAGCCATTCCGCTCCCCGCACCCCACTGCCGTCGCCCACTGCCCACTCGTGCCTGACGTACAGCCAGATCCCCTCCCGCTCCACCGCCTGGCGCCGGGGAAGTGGCGTCAGGAGGTCCGAACCGCGGCGGGGATGCGGATCGAGTTCGGAGCGGGCGGAGATCTCGCCGTACGTCGGTGGCGGGGTCAGGCGTCGACCGGCGACAGCGTCATGTGATCCCGGGAATCACCTCTTCGGACAAGTCGGCGAAGGCTGGCTCCTGTTCGGCGGCGTAGCGCTCCCACGTCGCTGCGTCCCAGACCTCGATGCGGGTGTTGGCGCCGATGACTGCGCAGTCGCGCTGCAGTCCGGCGTAGGCCCGAAGGTCCTGCGGGATGGTCACCCGGCCCTGTTTGTCCGGGACTTCGTCGGACGCGGAGGAGAAGAACATCCGGCTGTAGTCGCGGGCCGCCTTCGCGTTGATCGACGCGGCCTGCAGTAGCTCCGCGCGCCGGGTGAACTCCTCGGCAGTGAAGACGTAGAGGCAGTGTTCCTGTCCCTTGGTGATCACCAGGCCCCCCGCCAAGTCCTCGCGGTACCGCGCCGGCAGGAACAGCCGACCCTTCTCGTCCAGGCGCGGGTGATGGGTGCCGAGAAACATCGACCCACCTCACCTGTGACGAACGGGGTGCCCTCCACGGGACCCCACTCTACTCCACTATTCCCCACCGTCAACGATAGAGCACTCAGAGTGGCGACGCCAGCGGGAGAAACCCGCAGGTCACAGCGGTGGAGCGCGGTGGAGGGGGTTAGTGCAGCCGGCGGGCTCCCCGGCGTGCAGCTACGGCCGGAGCACGCCGACCACGGTGTGCCGCAGTCGCGGCGGCAGGACGCGGTCGAAGACCATCGCGTCGGCTCGCCGCCCGGCCTCCTCCGCCAGTCGCCACGGAACGAGCCGGGCCAGCCGTGGCCGACGACCGTGCACGACATAGGAGGTAGTGAGCAGCAGGGTGGCCGCGAACCCTGCCGTGGTCAGAGCCACTCCGGAAAATCCCGCCGCCCGTGCGGCGGCGGCAAGCTCGTGCTGCTGGAAGACATGAAGGTTGGCGGCCATCGACGCCACTTCCCAGAAGTCCTCCTCCTCCGACAACGGACGGCGCAACAGCGCGAGCAAGCCCTTGACCAACACCTGTCCGTGCGCATCCACAACCGGCGTCGGTTCGCTCGACAACACGATCGCACCATCCGGTCGCAGCACGCGGTGCCATTCAGCAAGCGCCTGTTCCACGCCAGACAAGTGGTGCAGCACGCCGCGAGCAGTGAGCACGTCAATGCTCCCGCTGCGCACTGGCAGATGGTGTACGTCGGCCTGCACGAGTGGCCACGCCTGCGCCGCACGGGCGCGATCGAGCATCCCGACGGAAAGGTCCACGCCGATCACGCGCGCTTCGGGTAACTCGGCGGCGAGTGCGCGACGGAGGCCGGCGGCGTACCACCCAGTGCCGCACCCGACGTCGAGAACTACCTCACCGTTGCGTAATCCGCGACCGAGAGCGGTCTCGACCTCGCGGCGTGCACGTCGGGCGGCACGCATGTCATGCCGGATGGCGAATCGCTCGTCGTAGTAGTGGCATTCGTGGTCGTGAAAGACGCGATTGATCTCGGTGGCGGTCATCGGTAGACGGCGGTGACCCACAGGTCGGTCAGAACGGCGACGAGCCGTTCCGAGTTGAGATCTGCGGGCGCGACGGCAACCGTGTGCTCGACCATGGCTGCCAACGCCAACGCAGCCACGTCGACGTCGATGTCTTGGCGCGCGAGGCCTGACTCAACCGCAGCGGCAAGGTTCTCGCGCACCCGGGCCACGAATTGTGCACGCACTTCGTCAACCAACGAGGCGAGCGTCGGCTCACTCGGCGCAGCCGACGCCCAGATCGCACGGATGTCGCGGTCCATCTCGGACACCTCGACGAAGCCGCCGATCACCGCCCCGACGTCCGTGCGCACGTGTCCAGACGTCCAGGGTTCTTCGGCCAGCGAGTAGAGAGACGAGGCGTGCTGACGGACGAGCGCCTCCAACACGGAGACCTTGTTGCCGTAGTAGGCGTAGAACGTTCCGTGGCCGACCCCGGCCGTGCGGCAGACATCCTCGACGCGCGCCCGGTGCCACCCGGTTTCGCTGAACGACGTGCGTGCCGCGTTGAGGATCCGCGCCCGGGTGAGGTCACCGCGGCGAGTACGTCGACCACTGAACGGCAACGAATTGGTCTCGATAGCAGCACGGCCGTCAGCAGTTACGGGGTTGATGCCCGGCTCGGACATAACGGCAGTGTGTCAAACCCGGAACCTAGGGTCCCTCAGACACGTCCTACCTGGGAGACTCGCTCGCACGGGAGTGCCACTCGCCAACGGGGACGCTGTGGGGCCCGCAGCATACGGAGGCCGTGGTGGCGCGTCGTGAGCAGAAGCAGAGCCCGGGCGCGGATGCCGCCCTAGGCGTCAGTGAACTCGCTGCCACAGCAACGCAAATCATCGATGCCGTCGAGACAGTGATCGAAGGCAAGCACGAGCCGGTGAAGCTGGCTGTCACGGTTCTCCTCGCCGAAGGTCACTTACTCATCGAAGACGTGCCGGGTGTCGGCAAGACGATGCTCGCGAAGGCATTGGCCCGAGCGGTCGACTGCACCGCACGACGGATCCAGTTCACCCCAGACCTGCTACCGAGCGACGTCACCGGGGTTTCGGTCTTCAACCAGGAACGCCGCGACTTCGAATTCAAGCCCGGCGCGGTCTTCGCGAACATCGTCATCGGCGATGAGATCAACCGCGCCTCCCCCAAGACCCAGTCCGCGCTGCTCGAGTGCATGGGTGAGCGCCAGGTGACGGTCGACGGCACGACCTGGCAGCTCGAGGCACCGTTCATGGTCATCGCGACCCAGAACCCACTCGAGATGGAAGGCACCTACCCGCTACCGGAGGCTCAGCGCGACCGGTTCACTGCGCGCATCTCGATGGGATACCCGTCACCAGGCGCCGAGCTGGAGATGCTTGACGTACACGGAGCCGCGGATCCACTCGTGGATCTCGAGCCGGTGTGCGATGCGTTTGCGGTCAGCAAGCTCATCGATGTCGCACGCAGTGTCCATGTCGCCGATCCTGTCCGCGAGTACGTCGTCAGCCTCATCACTGCGACACGTAACTCGGCAGACCTCCGACTTGGTGCATCACCGCGAGCGACCCTGCATCTGGTGCGTACGGCGCGCGCGCGTGCCGCTCTTGACGGTCGCGACTTCGTGATCCCAGAAGACATCCAGGAACTCGCCGTACAGGTTCTCGCGCATCGCCTGCTACCAACAGCCGAGGCACAGATGGGGCGGCGGCGTCCCGAACAAGTCGTCGCGGAAATCGTCGAGCGCACTCCCGTGCCCGGCCCGAGCACCGGACGGCCCCGGAAATCCGTGCGAGGCGCGCCCTAGTGCGTGCTGCGCTCGCTGGCCTGACCACTCGCGGACGATCGTTTCTCGCCGCAGGTGTAGCCCTCACCGTCGCGGCACTGTTGCTTGGAGAGCGCGACCTCCTGCGCGTCGGCATGTTCTTGCTCGCCCTGCCGGCCATTGCCGTGGTCGTCGTGACTCGCACGCGTTATCGACTGTCCTGCAACC
Source organism: Frankiales bacterium (assembly GCA_033851265.1). Classification (GTDB taxonomy): domain Bacteria; phylum Actinomycetota; class Actinomycetes; order JAWWOW01; family JAWWOW01; genus JAWWOW01. The sequence goes on along the minus strand of JAWWOW010000008.1, from coordinate 56,655 downwards.
GCATCATTGACCCGGAACGGGTTCCCTCCGGACGCCCGTCCCGTGTCGTACTCCGGCTGGAGAACCTGTCCCGCCTGCCCACTGGGGTCCTGCTCGTCGAGGACACGCTCCCGTACTCGTTGGGTGGTCGACCACGGTTCGTGCTCGATCGGGTGGAGCCGCGCGGCATCCGCGAGGTGACCTACACCGTGCAGTCAGACCTGCGCGGCCGTTATCCCATCGGCCCCCTGGCCGTGCGGCTGACCGATCCGTTCGGTTTCGTGGAGTTATCACGGGCGTTTCGTTCGGTCGACCATCTGGTGGTCACGCCGGTCATCACGACGCTGCCCAAGCTGCGCATTGGTGGCGATCGCACCGGTGGCGGTGAAAGCCAAGCGCGCGCCATCGCGATTGCCGGCGAAGACGACGTCGCGACGCGGGAGTACCGGCAGGGCGACGACCTTCGCCGCGTGCACTGGCGGTCGACCGCACACGCAGGCGAACTGATGGTGCGTCGCGAGGAGCAGCCGTGGCAGTCACGCGCCACCTTGTTCCTAGACACGCGTGATCGTGCTCATCACGGCGACGGACCTGCGTCGTCGTTCGAGTGGGCGGTGTCGGCGGCGGCGTCGATCGGCGTTCACCTGGTGCGCCAGCGCTACGCCGTGCACTACCTGACAGACGCCGGCGATGAGCTGCGCGGCGTTGGTGGTGTCAGCGATGTCGGCGGCGGGCCATTCGAGGGTCAGTTCCTCGACGCGCTGGCAACTGTGCGCACGTCGCGAACACCGCATCTCGAGACGTCGGCTGCCGCGATGCGTCGCGGCGGTGAGGGCGTCGTCGTCGCGGTTCTCGGCAGCCTCACCCCCGAAGACGGCGATGTGTTGACTCGCTTGCGCACGGGCTCGCGCGCAGGGATAGCAGTTCTCATCCACTCCGCTTCCTGGATTGGCATGTCGGAACGCGAGCGCCGGCAGGCGACAGATGCCTTCACGGCAAGTCGCGAACTACTGACCCGGGGCGGCTGGCGGGTCCTCACCATCGACCATCGAACGACACTTGCATCGGTGTGGCCACTCGCGGCTATGGATCAAGCGAGCGCTATTTCCCGGCTCGAAGCTAGTGGGACGAAGCCGTGAACGGCCGCACGCGGGTCGCGATGGCTGCTGTCGTCGCCTCGTGTCTCGGATCGCTCGCGTTGCTGCCGTCGTACTCCGATCTCGGCTGGATACCCGCCGCCATCGGTGCCGTGCTCGTCGTCGGGATAGTCGCCGAGGTTTCCCGCCTCGTCGGGCTGCCGCGAGCGCTCGCACCGTTGCTCGCCGCGGCCGGCCTGGCGTTGTACATCACCGCAGCGTTCGCACACGATCAAGCCACGCTGGGTTTCCTCCCCACGCACGACGCGCGAAGCGCACTCGCCGACCTGATCCGCATCGGCTGGCATGACATCAACGTCCTGCGCGCTCCGGTGCCGACGCATCGCGGGATCGTGCTGCTGACGGCCCTCGGCGCAGGAGGCGTCGCCCTGGTCGTCGATCTCATCGCGGTTACGTTCCGTCGCGCGGCACTCGCTGGCCTGCCATTGCTCGCACTGTTCGCCGTGCCTGCTGCGACTGTCCCCGGTGGCGTCGGGTGGCTGCCCTTCCTCTATGTCGGCACCGGGTATCTGATCCTGCTGCTCACCGATAGCACCGAGCGCGTGGGGCGATGGGGTCAGCCCCTCGGCGCCGGACGCCGCGACGACGAGGCCGGCGCGTCAACCCGCCCGTCGAGGGCGGAGACAGCACCTCTTGCGGCCGTCGGTCGGCGCGTGGGGTTCGCGGCGCTTGGAATCGCCGTCGTGCTTCCCGCGGCAGTCCCCGGTCTGCATCCCGGTTTGTTCGGCACCCGCGGCGGCAGCGGCAACGGCTTGGGCAACGGTGGAAACACGGTCACGACCTACAACCCGATCACGCGAATCAAGCGGCAACTGCTGAACACCGAACGCAAACCGCTGTTCCGGTACACGACCACCGACGATTCCCCGGGGTATTTCCGGATGACCGCGTTGGACCGCTTCGACGGCGAGACGTGGACGCAAGGCGACCTGACAGCACCGGCCGACCAGCGCGTCAGCAAGGGGATGCCGTCGCCGTACGGCCTGTCCAACACCGTCCCCGCGTCACAGGTACAGACCGAGGTTCGCGGCACCGACAACCTCTCGGTGCCCTGGCTGCCGTTGCCCTATCCGGCGATTGCGGTTGGTGTCGACGGTGACTGGCGCTACGACGGCGATACGCGCGCGGTCTTCTCTACGCAGTCCTCGACGAAGGGCCGCAGCTGGTCGGTCGGCAGCTTGGACGTCGAGCCGTCCCGTGCGGATCTCAACAAGGCGTCGGCCAATGGGCCCTCGCTTGTGGAGGAAAACAAGGCACTCGATCCGCAGACCGTGCCGCCGCAGGTGGTCAGCCTTGCGCGCGACGTCACGAAGGGTGCCAAGACACCGTTCGAGCGTGGTCTCGCGTTGCAGTTGTTCTTCCAATCCGATCGTTTCCACTACACGACCGACGTGGCCGACGGCAGCGACAAGAACGTCATCGCGTCGTTCCTCCGCGACGGGCGTGGGTACTGCGTGCAGTTCTCTTCCACGATGGCCTTGATGGCGCGCGCTGTCGGGATTGCCTCCCGTGTCGCTATCGGTTTCACCCGTGGTGACAAGCAGAAGGACGGCTCGTACCAGGTGACGACGCTGCACGCGCACGCATGGCCCGAGCTGTACCTCAACGGCATCGGTTGGCTCGCCTTCGAACCGACTCCGCGAAGCGACGGTCAGGCACAGCTCCCGGCGTACACACAAGCTGGTCAAGGTGACGGCTCCGCAGCGACTGGTCCGGGATCGAGCCCAGCACCAACCAACTCAGCGAGCCCAGGCCCGAACGGACTCCAGGGCAAGCAGGACCGCATCAATGCATCGGACAAGCTCCCGCCGGGAAGCCCCGGAGATCCGTCGGCACCGTCATCGGGCGGCGGCTTCCTCCCCGTGTGGCTGCTCGGACTCGTCGTCCTCGGCCTGCTGCTGATTTTTCCGGCGACCGGTCGCTGGCTGACCCGTCGTCGCCGGTGGGCGGCCGCGGAGACCGATGCGGCGCGGGCGCACGCGGCCTGGCGTGAGCTCGGCGACGACGCCCGAGACCTGGGGTTGTCGTGGCGGACCGATGATTCACCCCGCCGGGCCGCGGACCGCCTCGCCGCGACGACCCGGCTGGCCGGCGCCGAGCCGGCGTTGCAGCGGCTGGCCGCTGCCGAGGAGCGCGCACTGTATGCACGCACGCTCACTGACGTGGGCGACCTCACCGCCGATCACAAACAGGTGCGACGTGCCCTTGCTGACAGCGCGAGTTGGCAGCAACGCCTGCTTGCGGTCGCCATGCCCCGCTCGACCGTGACAACGGTGCTGACTGTCAGCACCAACGCGATCGCAGACATGCTCGACCTGATCGACGCCGGGATCGCCTGGCTGACGCGCACGCTCGTGCCGCGCCGACTACGTCGGACGTGAGTGCGGCGAGGTCGGTCAGTTAGAAGTTCTCGTCGCGCCGGCGACGCCAGCGCTCCTCGAAGCGCTCCATCACCGACGGGCGCGGAGTGGCGGCGCCACGCGTGCCGGTGGCAGGCCGGCCAGGTCGCGAGCCCGCCGTCAGCCGCTTCCATGCGGATACGCCAAGCAGGGCGAAGCCGAGCATGACCAGGAAACCGATGACACCGACAACGAGATAGAAGGCCTGGGTGACGACACCAGCGACCAGGATGGCCAGGCCGACGACGAACCCAATCGCCGAACGGATCAACCGACGGCGGTAGTGCGTGCGCAGATCGGTGGCCCGCACGGAGGTCGCGAACTTGGGATCCTCGGCGTAGAGCGCGCGCTCGATCTGCTCGAGCAGTCGTTGCTCGTGGTCCGACAGCGGCACGGCTCACACCTCCTGGTACATGAAGGATACGAGGGCTACGGCGCGCGGCAAAGCAAAAGTCCAGACCCGACCGTCACGCGTCCGTCTGGCGGTCACCGGAATCTTCAGGATCGACGAGTGCCGCCGGCCGGACGGCGCCTGCGCCGAACCGGCGGGACGCTCGGTCGACGGCCCGATCCGCCTCGCGCCACCCGGCCTCGCGCTCGCCGAGGAGCAGCTGGTGCGTCTGAGTCTCGGCGGGGACGATGCCCTCCACGCGGACACCGATCAGGCGCAGGCGGGCGCGTTCGAGACCGAGGTTGTCGAACAGCGCCCGGGCAGTCTCGTAGATGTGCCGACTGACATCGGTGCCTTCGGACAACGTGCGCGAACGGGTGATCGTCGTGAAGTCGGCGAAACGCACCTTGATGCTGACGGTGCGGCCGACCTGTCTGCTGGATCGCAACCGGGCGGCAGTGCGTTCACTGAGCCGAAGCAGCTCGCGGCGTACGACCTCAGGATCGTCGACGTCGGTGGTGAACGTTTCCTCGGCACCGATGCTCTTGTCGGGTTCGTGCGGGACGACGCGGCGTTCGTCGCGGCCCCAGGACAGGGCCGACAGGTGCTCCGCGGCTGCTGATCCGAGGGCGCGACGAAGCGTGGCGACCGGCGTCCGGGCAATGTCGCCGACGGTGCGCAAGCCGAGCCGGGTCAACACCTCCTCGGTCTTGTCACCAACACCCCAAAGAGCAGCGACCGGCAATGGATGGAGGAAGCCGACCACGTCGGCCGCCGGAACGACGAGCAGACCGTCGGGCTTGCATTGGGTCGATGCGAGCTTGGCGAGGAACTTGCTCGATGCGACACCCACCGAACAGGTGATGCCCTGCTCGTCCGCGATCCGCGCGCGGATGTACTCACCGACCTGCGCGGGTGAGCCCAGAGTGCGGCGTGCGCCGCGCACGTCGAGGAACGCCTCGTCGAGCGCGAGCGGCTCGACCAACGGTGTGACGGCTCGAAAGACCTCCATGACGCCCGACGAGACGTCTTGGTACGTCGTGAAGTTAGGGGGCAGGACTGTGGCTTGCGGGCAGAGCCGGCGGGCGCGCGTCATCGGCATGGCGCTGTGTACGCCGAACGCGCGGGCCTCGTACGTCGCGGAGAGCACGACACCGCGACTACCTCCCCCGACGATGACGGGCCGGCCGACGAGGTCGGGACGCTGTCGCAGCTCGACGCTCGCGTAGAACGCGTCCATGTCGATGTGCAGGATCGGGCAGTCCCTGTCGTCGGCGGGCGGGCCAACGGATTTCAAGCGCGGGATGCGGTCCCGACTCATGACTGCCGGCTAGGGACGTACGGCCAGAACGTGCAGCTGGGTCGCCAGCGGACGGAACTCTGGCCGGTCGGCGACCGCTTCCTCGAGACGGAGCAGCGCCTCACCAGCAGCTGGGTCGTCGAGCAACGCCCCCGGCACGAGGTCGGAGAACACGCGCACACCGTGGACGGCTTCGACGCGCAGCCCGGCGGCCGCGATCGCACTGACGAGGTCAGCTTCGGCGAACCGCCGCGCGACGGAGTCGTGCTCGCCAAACCTGCCATCGGGATCGTCGAGCGCGTTGGTCGCTTCGTCGAACCGCCCTGCCAATGCACGACCGATGACAGCTGCTGTCGCACCGGCCGCCAGCACACTCGCCAGCCCGCCGGACCGCAGGATTCGGGTGACCGACGACAGCGCCGCAGCCGGATCGTCGACGACTTCCAGCACGCTGTGGCACAGCACGAGGTCGGCACTGTCCGGGTCGAGGAGTGTGTCCAGATCGGTGAAGTCACCCTGGACCGCACGGATGGCACCGGTGACACCGGCATCTGCAGCTCGGCGTTCGAGTGCGGCGAGCGAGTCGGGGCTCGGGTCGACGAGGGTGACGCGGTGGCCAAGCGACGCGAGGGGTACGGCGAATCCACCGGTGCCCCCACCGGCGTCGACCACATCGAGCGCGTCGCTCCCCCGCGTTGCGAACAGCCGGCCGAGTGCATCGAGCAGGACGGACCACACGACCGCCGTACGGACAGCGCCACGCGACGACCGGCGATCGGCTCCGTGTTCGACTCCGGTGCCCGGCATAACTGCGAGCGTAGTGACGCGGCGGTCAGCCTGTCGGCGGAGACCCAGGCGGCTGGATGACCGGGGAGACCGTGCCGGTCCAGTAGGACGTCTGTGCGAGCGCGCCCGCCCAGCCGAAACTGAGGTGCATGTTGTCCTCGTGGCAGGCCGTGATGCCCGAGCAGGAGTACGGGTCCCACCGGGTCATGCCGGCGTGCCAGATCTTCTTGTTGAAGATGATGTACATGATCCCGAGCCGACGAGCCATCGCATAACGGTTGCCGAACGAGTCGGTCGCGAACAGCCAACTGACCAGCTGACTGGCCTTGGCGTACTCGGTCGTGCTGTGCGCGTTCACCCGCCAGTCCCAGGCGCGACCTTCCTTGTGCTCGCTCGTGGTGCCGATGTTGCAGGCAAGCGTGATGCCCAGGTCCCCGGTGCCGGGATAGGTCTTGAGGATCAGGTCTCTGAACTTCACCACACCTAGCTTTGCGATCGGGTCGCACAACGTCTGACCCTGGTTTGGCGCGTAGACCTCGATGTCGGCAGTCGAGAACTTCGGGGTTGGCGGTGTCGCTGGCGGGATCACTGGCGGTGGAGTCCCCGGGGGCGGAATGACCGGGGAGACCTTGCCGGTCCAGTAGGACGTCTGTGCGAGCGCGCCAGCCCAGCCGAAGCTGAAGTGCATGTGGTCTTCGTGGCAGTCCGTTGTGCCGGAGCAGGAGTACGGGTCCCACCGGGTTGAGCCGGCGTACCAGATCTTCTTGTTGAAGATGATGTACATGATCCCGAGCCGGCGAGCCATCGCATAACGGTTGCCGAACGAGTCGGTCGCGAACAGCCAACTGATCAGCTGACTGGCCTTGGCGTACTCGGTCGTGCTGTGCGCGTTCAACCGCCAATCCCAGGCGCGGCCTTCCTTGTGCTCGCTCTTGCCACCGACGTCGCAAGCACGCGTGATGCCCGAGTCCCCCTGGCCGGGATAGGTCTTGAGGATCAGGTCCCTGAACTTCACCACGCCCGGTTTTGCGTGCGGGTCGCACAACGTCTGGCCCTGGTATGGCGCGTAGACCTCGATGTCGGCAGTGAGCTTCGGAGTGGGCGGTGTCACGGCATATGCGGCGCCGGTCGCGATCGCGACCGTTGCTGATATCGCTGCGGCGGTCACGAGGGACACGGCGAGTGTGCGCACCGATCGGGTGGGGGGCACGGTCAAGGTCTCCCAGAGACGAGCGGACAGAGGGGCAGACGAGTGGTCTGCTCTTGTTGTCGGAGCCGCGATGGGGCAACCGGAGCAACGTCGGGGAAGTTGTGGCGGTGAGGTGACGACCGACTGGGTGAGACAACGCACCCATCTGTGGATGAAGCCCGCGTATCGGACGCGCCGATGGATCAGCCACCGCTGCTGCCCGGGCTCGAGTGCCACAGCCGACGGGGTGCTTCCTTCGGATGCGTGCCGGGTGGGCGGATGTCGGCATACGGCGACATCTCGAAACCGTTGGCGTATTTCCACGGCCGTACCGGCGGTTTGCTCATCACCGGACGGGTGGCGAAGCTCTCGGCAGCTCCTTCCACGGCTGACTGGGTGAACTCGCCGGGCAGCTCCATCGCGACGTGGACGGCTTCCATACCGCCGGTGTCCCACGCCTCGCGCAACATCGACAGCTCCCAACATCCGGTTGCGCGCAACGAGATACCGCGGCGACCGGTGCGGCGTACAACCCCACGGACCGCGAGCAACCAGGAATGAAAGAGCGTCGCCGCATAAGGCCCCTGCGCGTCTTCGAAGAAGGTCGCGTCGATCGGCCCGGTCGAATCGTCGAGAGTGAGGAAAACGACGCGCCGACCGGAACGGATCGGTGGCGTCTGCGTCGCGACCTTCACGCCGGCAACCAGAATCTCGGCACGGCTGCGGCAGCGGAGCAAGTCGCGGGCGCGGACAACCTGCAGCGCGTTGAGCAACGGCGTGTAGAAGTCGACGACGTGGCGGCTCACATCGAGGCCGAGAATCTCGAGCTCTGCTTTGACGCGGTCGGCGGGAGTCATCTCCGGCAAGCCGGTCGGCGTCACTTCACCGGGCGCATCCCCGAGGTCGAGGGCGAGCTGCACCGGTAACGCGTCGGGTTCCTCGGCCGGTGCAGCAGCCTGCGACTGTCGCTTGGCAGCGGCACGCACATCGAGCGGACCGGTGACCGGCTCGTCGCGCGGCCCCGTCCGGACCGATATACGACGAGAGCTGCGGTTGACCGACCGGGTGTAGCGATCCAACTCTGTAATTTGCAGGAGTAGGTCGCGGCGGGTAACGCGGCCGCGGCGGCGTACGGGCACCGTCGTATTGATCCCGTAGATCGAGTCGAACGCACCCGCGAGCACGAGGCGCTCCCCGATCGGGCGCGAGACCCGCGCGCGGTTCCAGAAGTCAGACAACGAGTGATAGGGACGACCGGCGATGATCCGCGCGACCTCCGCGTCGTTGATGCCTTTCACATCCGCCAGCGACAGCCGAATGCCGTATCTCTTGCCGAGTGCGTCGGGGTCTGGCGGCGCGTCGAGGATGGCCGGTGGTGGTTCGTCGTACCACGCCATCTTCTCGATCCGGTAGGTCGCATCGCTCTCGTTGACGTCGAGTGGCAACACCGCAATGCCGAACCGTCGGGCGTCTTCGAGGATGAGCCGCTTGGGATACATGCCGGGGTCATGGGTCAGCACTCCGGCGAGGAACGCCGCCGGATGGTGTGTCTTCAACCATGCGGACTGATAGGTGGGTACGGCGAATGCAGCGGCGTGCGCCTTGCAGAAACCGAACGACGCGAAAGCCTCGAGCACTTTCCACACGACGCGGACAATCTCGAGGGAGTAACCGCGGCCGAGCGCTCGCGGGTGAAACCACACCCGCACCTCTTCCTTGCCGTCCGGATCGCCGAGTGCACGACGCGCCTCGTCGGCCTCGGCCAACGTGCAGCCGGTCATCGTCGCAATCATCTCGAGCACCTGCTCGTGGAACACGACAACGCCGCTCGTCTGCTCGAGGGTGTCGCGCAGATTCGGATGGAAGTACTGCGGATCGGCCCAGCCCTGTCGCGCCTCGAGGAACGGTGTGACCATGTCGCTCTTGACCGGGCCAGGCCGGAACAACGAGATGTCGATGATGATGTCGGCGAATGTCTCCGGCCCGAACTTGCCGACAAGCTCACGTTGTCCCGGCGACTCGATCTGGAACATGCCGAGGGTGCGCGAGGAGCGGATCAGCTCGAACGTCGCGGGGTCGTCGCGCGGTACCGCGTCGATATCGACCTCCTCGCCATCGACGCGCTTGATCTCGTCGAGGGCGTGCGCGATGGACGACTGCATGCGGATGCCGAGGACGTCGAGCTTGAGCAGACCGAGGGCTTCGACATCGTCCTTGTCGAATTGGCTCATCGGGAAGCCAAGCCAGCTCGCCTCGACTGGTGTGCGGTCGAGCAACGTGTGGTCGGACAGCAGCACGCCGCAGGGATGCAGCGCGACGTGCCGCGGCAGGCCGTCAAGCTTTTCCACGAGCGCGAAGAACGCGTCGAACCTCTCCCCGTCGGCGAGGCCGCTCATCCGCAGCTCGGGCAGGTCGCGCAACGCAGCACGCGCTTGGTTGGCCCGGATGTGCGGGAACGCCTTGGCGATCGCGTCGATCTCACCGGGTGGCATACCGAGTGCGGCTCCGACATCACGGATCGCATGGCGCACGCGATAGGTGTCCATCATCGCGACGCACGCGCATCGCTCTGCGCCGTACCTGTCGAGGATTGCTTCATAGACGTCGGTACGCCGCGCGGACTCCACGTCGATGTCGATGTCAGGCAGCGCCTGCCGCAACGGCGACAGGAACCGCTCCATCAGCAGCCGGTGCTCGATCGGGTCGACGTCGGAGACGCCGAGCAGGTAGTTGACGATGCTCCCGGCGCCGGAGCCGCGTGCCGCCCGGCGGATGCCCATGTCGCGGATGAGGTCGGTGACATCGGCGACGGTGAGGAAGTACGACGGGTAGCCGAGCGTGCGAATCATCGCGAGCTCGTCATCGAGCCGACGTTGCGTGACATCGGTGCGTGGCATGCCGCGGCGGCCGAAACCGGCGTCGCAGCGCTTTCGTAACACTGCATCGGCGTTGCTGCCGCCGGCGTCGAACTCGGGGAAGTGGATCTCACCGATGCCGAGGTCGGCACGCGGGTCGACCGCGCAGCGCTCGGCCATGTGCCGCGTCGTGGCGAGGAGGTGCCGACCGCCGTCATCGTGGCCGATCGCGCGGGCGATCTCATCGGCGAGGTCGGCCATCTCCTTTCCGGACTTCAGATAGGCCTCGGCGTTGACGCGGTCAACGTGTCGCGTGTCGAGCGCGACGAGACGACGCGCCGAGTCGAGGACGTCGACGACGGGTGCGTCGCTGCGATCGGCGTAGCGAACGGCATTGGTGAGGACGGCGGGCAGCCGCTCGTCGAGGGCGAATCTCGCCAGCCGAGCGACAGCAGCAAGTGCGCCCGGGCCGCGGTCATGCACCAACTCGACGACGAGACTGTCCATCAACACCATCGCGCGCCACCTGTTGAGATGCGCGCGGGCGAGGTCGGGTCGACGCGCGGCGAGAGCACGGCCGACGTCGGAGTCGGCACCCAGGAAAACGACGGTGCTGTCGCCGATGCAGTCAGCGAGCAGCTCCATCGTCGTCATCGGCTTGCCGCGCTCCCCCGCGAGATGAGTCGCCGAGACGAGCCGGCACAGCGCCGCCCAGCCACGTTTGTCGCGGGCGAGGATGGTGACGCGAGGATTGGTGTTGTCGTGCGAGTCGGCATAAGCGCCGCCGCGGGCGGGCGTGCGGCGCAATGTCGCAGCGCCGCCGCGGGCGGGCGTGCGGCGCTTCCCCGTCGCAGGTGGCGCCTGATCGGCTGCACCGACCGCTAGGTCGACACCAAGCACCGGCCGGATGTCGGCCGATTGACAGGCCTGGACGAACTTGACGACGCCATAGAGCCCGTTGCGGTCGGTGAGCGCGAGGGTGTCCATGCCGTGGTCGGCGGCGCGCTCGACGAGGACGTGCGGATGCGATCCGCCGTACCGCAGTGAGTAACCGGACGCGACGTGCAGGTGGACGAAGGGGTCAGAGCTCAACCGGCTTGCCGGGACAGCTGGCTCGCGGGATTAGGAGGAAGCACCGGCTGATGTGTGACGCCGATCGTCGTTGCGGCGACGGCGATGAAGATGTCGACTTCGCGCAGCAAGTCATCGGCCTCGCGCGCAGTCACTGCTCCAGGTACGCCGGCCTCGGCTGCCGCACGTTTGCCCGCACCGGCATTGAAGAACGCCGCCCACTCGCTGAGCTCCGGTGCCACCTCGGCGAGTAACAGCCAGGCACTGCGCGGGCCGCCGCGACCGCGGCGCTTCGGCGGCGCCGGTTGGGTGCGCGCGGCGAGAACAGCGGCGGCCGTCCGCAGGGCGGCGAGATGTGCGGTCGCATACCGCTCGGCCGGTCGCGGCTGGACAGTCGCCTCGAGCAGGCCGTGCCGGGCCTGCGCGAGCAAGTCGACCGCCGCCGGAGCCGCCCGGGTCGGCCGGGCATGAGGCCGGGGAGCAGGAATAGGCATGGGGCCCTCCTCAGGGTCAGTCATGGGTGCGAGCGAGCGTCCAGGCGCCCGCGGACCAGTCGAAGCAGAGGTCGTAGATGCCAGTCGGGAGGGACGTCCCAACGGCCCGACCATCGATACAGCGGGAGGTCTCGACGTCCCGACCATCAGTAGAGCCGGCGCCCCGACCCGCGGCGGCCTCGACCCGCCAGATCTCCCGCTCGCGGTCGTCGAGATTGGCAGCCCCCGATCGCTTGAAGCGCCACCAGCCGCCGGCCTCCACCCAGTGCGCGAGCACGGATCGGACCGAATAGAGCCGGCCATGCCAGAGGAACTCGGCCGGGGCGTCATCGCGACGGCGCACCTCGACCGCGTCGTTGTAGCGGCGGGTCATCAGCACGCTCCTCCTTCGGGGGGAAGCGCGGACACCGCCGGCGGGAGCTCGGCCCGAGCGAAGCGCTTCCCCACGCCGCCACCCGGGCCGAACCTGCGCCCGGCGGGTACGGGGGTCGAGGACCGCACCCGCCAGGCGAGGGCTCCGCCGGAGAGAACAGGGTCACGACTCCCCGTCCTCACCTATCGAACATGTGTTCGAACACGGCCACAGTAACCCTGACCACCGACAAGACGCAACGGATCGCCGTAGAACGTCAAAACTGAGGGCGGGTGGCGAACTCCTACTTCCAGCGGAAGTGGACGAAGACTCGCCCGAAGTTGTCGGAATCCTTCTCCACGCGGTGGTAGAGCGCCTTGATCTCTTTCTGGTCGAGAAACCGCAGGACACGCTTCTTCAATTGGCCGGAACCCTTGCCCGGGACGATCTCGACGAGTCGCGCCTTTTTGGTGACCGCTTCGTCAATGACAGCGCGGAGCGCGCGTTCGATCTCGTCGCCCGGTTGTAGATGTCATGCAGATCGAGCTTCAACTTCACGCTGGCATCGTCCCAGCACTTCACGCGAGGGGACATCCGTCTACGCCCACCAGTAGCGTCTTCGGCATGCACCCGAATGCCGAACGCGTTGGTGCCGCGTTGCGTGCGGCAGGGTCGGTCGGCGAGGTGCGGGAGCTCACCAAGTCGGCGCGTACGGCGGCCGAGGCAGCGACGGCACTGGGCTGTCCGGTCGGTGCCATCGTCAAGAGCCTGGTGTTCGCCGCGGACGGCGTACCCCTGCTCGTCCTTACCAGCGGCTCGCACACTGTCGACACCGACCGACTCGCCGATGCACTCGGCCTGGCCACCGTGACCCGTGCGGACGCCGAGATGGTCCGTTCCGCGACCGGCTTTCCTATCGGTGGTGTCGCCCCCGTCGGGCATCCAGCGCCGCTGCAGACCGTCGTCGACACAGCACTTGGGCGCTACGACGAGGTGTGGGCTGCGGCCGGTACGCCGCACGCGGTCTTCCCGACGACGTACGAAGAACTGCTCCGCATGACCGGCGGGCACCCGATGGAGGTCGGCACCTGATGGAGATCTGGATCAACCCCGCTTGCTCGAAGTGCCGGACCGCACTGTCCACGTTGGATACCGCCGGGCTCACCTACACCGTCCGGCGTTATCTCGACGACCCACCGACGGCGGACGAGCTCGACGCCGTACTCACCCGGCTGGGCCTGGAGCCCTGGGACGTCGCGCGGCTCGGCGAGACCGTCGCCAAGGAGCTCGGGCTGGCTGACCTGCCCCACGAGCGCCACCGCTGGCTCGAGGTGATGGCCGCCAATCCCATCCTCATCCAGCGGCCGATCATCACGGCCGAGGACGGTACGACGCTGGTCGGACGAACTCCCGAGTCTGTGCAGCAAGCCATCGATGCGGAGCGCAGCGCGCCCTCACCCGGGTAGCGTCCCTCAGTCGTGAAGAAGTTTTGTCGCCGGTTGTTGCCCATCGCCTGTCTCGCGGCGTTGTGGTGCATCGTCATCGCGCCGCCCGCGCGGGCCCAGATACAAGAGTCCATTCACACGTACACCGTCGAGTTGACCGTCACCCAGAACGGCAAGCTGCACGTGCGGGAGATCATCGAGTACGACTTCGGCGTCTTCCGTAAGCACGGCATCTATCGCAAGATCCCGGATCGGGCGCGGCAGGACGACAAGTACGACCGGGTGCACCCGATCAGCAACATAAGAGTCGGTGCCACCGGTGCCTCGGCGAAGACAAAGGTGGGCCGCGAGGGAAGTTACGTGACGATTCGCGTCGGCGACGCGGATCGAACGGTCACCGGACCGCACACCTACACGATCGACTACGACGTCAACGGCGCCATCGTGAACTTCGTCGAGCCGTTCGATCACGCCGAGCTGTTCTGGAACGCGATCGGGATCGAGTGGCCCGTGCAGATCGAACGCGCGGTGGTCCGAGTCACCGGGCCGTCCAACGTCACTAGCACCGCGTGTTCCACCGGCCCGGCACGCAGCCAACTCTCCTGTCAGAGCAGGGCTTCCCGCGCTACGACGGCGTCATTCGCCCAGAACAACCTGTCGCCCTACAACGGGTTGAGCATCGTTGTTGCCTTCCCGACCGGCAGCGTCACAGCGACCGGGCCGATCCTGAAGGAACGCTTCTCGCTCCAACGTGCTTTCGCGGTCACGCCGGTCACTGGTGGCGTCGCCGGCGGGTTGCTCGTCCTTGTCATCGCCGGAATCGCGCGCGTGTGGTGGGCTCGAGGCCGCGACCGTCGCTACATCGGACAGGTGCCGGGGCTGGCGCCCGCCACAGGTCAGGTCGTGGCTGACGAACCGCGACCGTTGTTCACTGACGCCGCCGGGGCCGTGGAGTTCATGCCACCCGAGCAGATTCGGCCGGGGCAGGTCGGGACGTTGCTGGACGAGCGGGCCAACACACTTGATGTCACGTCGACCATCGTCGACTTGGCGGTGCGCAGGTTCTTGCGCATCGAGGAGCTGCCGCACGAACACTGGTGGAACTCGAAGGACTGGCAGCTCACCAAGGAGATGCCGGAACCAACCGGAGACCACCTCCACCACTACGAACGCAGGTTGTTGGACGGCTTGTTCAAGACCGGCGAGACCGTGAAGCTGTCCGACCTGAAGGACACCTTTTACACCGACCTCGCGGCAGTCGAGGACGAGTTGTACGCCGACGCGGTCAAACGCGGCTGGTTCGCGCGTCGCCCCGATCACATCCGCGGTATCTGGCTAGGGATCGGAATCGCAACCCTTGTGCTGGGCATCGGCATCACCGTGCTGCTTGCGATCTTTACGCACAAGGCGCTGATCGGGCTGCCACTCATCGTCGGCGGGATTGTGCTGCTCGCGATGCGCGGCAGCATGCCGGCACGCACACCCGCCGGCGGCGCGATGCTGGCCCGCGTGCTGGGATTCCGGCGCTACCTCGAGACCGCAGAGGCCGAGCAGCTGAAGTTCGAAGAGAAGGCTGACGTCTTCGCGCGCTATCTGCCGTTCGCTGTCGTCTTCGGGGTGACCGACCGGTGGGCGAAGGCGTTCGAGGCGCTGGCGGCGAAAGACCCGGCCGCGGCCAACTCACTCGGTTTCTACTCAGGGCCGCCTGGCTGGAACATCGGCTACTTCGCCGCGTCTATGTCGAACTTCACGACATCGACAAGCGGGACGATTGCATCGCGACCCTCCTCGTCGGGGGGCAGCGGATTCAGCGGCGGCGGTGGCGGATCCGGTGGCGGTGGCGGTGGGGGTGGCGGCGGCAGCTGGTGACACAAATCGTCGTACTCGAGGCTGAGGGGTTCCGGCCGTATGTCGACCCATCCGTTGAGGTGTACATCGCAGCGATGGCCAAACCGCGCAGCCTGGTCCCCGCACGTCGCGCGATCACCGGACGACATCTGAACTACGACGGTCTTCGCGCCGCGGTCGCTCTCACCGACGAGGGCGGGCTCATCGGGTTCGGGTATGGCTACTACGGCGAACCTGGTCAGTGGTGGCACGATTCGGTTTCCGATGGGCTCGATGACGTTGCGCGCAAGCAATGGCTCAGCCACGCGTTCGAGCTGGCTGAGCTGCATGTCCTGCCCGCGTGGCAAGGCAGGGGGCTTGGTCGTCAGTTGTTGCGCACGGTCGGGCAGGTCGACTGCTCGACGATCGTGCTGTCCGCGCTCGACGCGGACACGTCAGCACGACGGCTGTACAGGTCGCTGGGGTTCATCGACATCCTCACGGGATTCACGTTCCCCGGTAGCAGTGAGGCGTACGCCGTGATGGCTCGCTCGCTACCGCTTCCGGACTGATCACCGTGACCGGAAGCTTTGCCGAACTGCAGCAGCGGCTCCCCGCAGCGTGGAACCTCAACCGGCCCGGGAACACCGAGCCACATGTGGTGATCTCACTCCCGTCGTTCAGCGTCGGTGAGTCGTTGCTGTCGCACTATGCGGACCGCGTCCCGGCCCTCGAACACCGGTACCTGCTCGCCTGCCTGATGCTCGGTCGCATCCACAACTGCCGGATGGCCTACGTGACATGTCGCGACCCGGGGGCAGCGGTCGTCGACTACTACATGAACCTGCTTCCAGCTGAACGTCGAGACGATGCGCGCAGCCGGTTGGACGTTGTCGTCGTCGACGATTCGTCATCACGGTCGGTCGCAACGAAGCTGCTCGACAACCGGGCGGCAATCGAGGAGCTGCGGTCCTTCGTCGGCGACCAGCCTGCCTTCATAGAGCCGTGGAACGTGACCGACGCGGAGGTCGCGGTCGCGCTCGAGCTACAGATACCGATCAACGGCACTGATCCGTCGCTGTGGCACACGGCGACGAAGAGCTCCGGGCGACGGCTGTTCGCAGCGGTCGGCGTGCCCCTGCCAGAAGGGCTAGAGGACGTACACACCGTCGACGACGTGCTGGCGGCGATTGCGTCGATTCGGAACCGCTCTCCACTCGCCACCGGCGTGGTCATCAAACATGACGACAGCGGGGCTGGGGACGGCAACGCCACGATCGATTTCGCCAACCTGCCGAGCAACGAGGTCGAGGCACAGTGGCTGTTGCGGCAGCGGGTGGAGACGCTGCCGGAGTGGTATCTGCGCGACTTGCTGTTGGGCGGGATCGTCGAAGAGCGCATCGTGGGAGAGCAGTTCTCCAGCCCGAGCGCGCAGGTCGACGTGGCACCGGACGGTGGTGTCGTTGTTCTCGCTACCCACGAGCAGGTCCTTGGCGGTCCCGGCAACCAGGTCTATCTCGGCTGTCAGTTTCCGGCTGACCCGGCGTACTCCCCTGAATTGGCCCGACACGCGCATGCGATCGGGGAACGGCTAGCGGCGCTCGGAGTGTGCGGCCGGTTCAGCCTCGACTTTGTCGCGGCGCGGACTCCGGGCAGTGCGTGGCGGTTGTACGCACTCGAGATCAACCTGCGCAAGGGCGGCACGACGCACCCGTACTGCGTCCTTCGCAACCTGGTGCCCGGGTCGTACGACGCCGAGTCAGGTGTGTGGTGGCACACCGGTGGTCCGTCGAAGTTCTACTGCTCGACTGACAACCTCATCTCCCCGAACTGGCTCGGGCTGGATCCCAGCGATGTGATCGCGGCTGTGACCGAAGCGGGTCTGACGTTCGATGGCAGGGCGAAGACCGGTGTGGTGCTGCACATGCTGTCGTGCCTTGCCGTGGACGGCCGGCTGGGCCTCACTGCGATCGCGCACTCGAGTCAGGAAGCGATCGGCCTCCAGGAGCAGACGAGGCAAGTGGTGGCCTCGCTCGCAGCAAAGCGTTAGCGCAGCGACCACACGACCGTGACGGTCACGGTCACGTCCTGGGTGCCTGGCTCAATCGGAACCGACGAGCCTGCTGTGCCGGCGGTCTGGGGGAAGGCCATGAACCTGTCTTGCAAGAGACTCGGCGGCTGGGCGACGACCTCCGAGACGGAGGTGACCGCTCCGAGCTCGCGCCCAGCAGCGTCGGCGTACTGCTTGGCCTTTGCTTTGGCCTCGGCAAACGCGGCAGTGCGTGCGGACTTGACTAGCGCCGTGTCGTTTTCAAGGTCGAAGTAGACGCTGTCAATGCGCACGCTGTTGCCACCGGCGGCCGTCGCCGCGGAGATGGTCTTTCCCGCGCGACCGAGGTCGCGGAGCTTCGCATTCAACGACTCGGTCACCTGATAGCCGTCCACCTTGCCCTTGTTGGTGTACGCCGGCTGGATGGACAGCCCCGACGTCTGCATGTCATTGGAAGCGACGCCGTTCGCGTGGAATGCGTCGCGGACATGAGCGAGCGTTGCGTTCGCTGCTCGCAGGGCAGTGCCGACGTCCGGGCGACGCAGGTCGACACCGAGGCGGATGTTGAGCACATCCGGGGTGCCGGTCACCCGGCCCAGACCCGAGACCGTGACGCCCTTGTTCTGGGAGTCAGCAGCGGACGAATCGGATGCGAGTGTGGATGGCCCGCTCGCGCGGGCATCGCCGGCGATATAGGCACCTCCGAGCGCGAGTGCAGCAGCGGCTGCAGAGATGAAAACGGCGGCGCGGGTCGGCACAGTGATCGTCATGCGTCCTTGGACGGGACGCGGCCGCTTCTGGTTCCGCTGAATCTCAGCGGCGAGTGGTAGCCAGCCCGAGGCTCTGGTAGATCTCGCGCGTCGCCGTCGACCGGTTGAGCGTGAAGAAGTGCAAGCCCGGAACGCCTTCGTCGAGCAGACGCTCACAGAGCTGCGTCGCGTACTCCACCCCGATCGCGCGCACCGCTGCCGGGTCGTCCTCGACCGCAACCATTCGCTCGGCTAGCTCAGTCGGGAACCGCGCACCCGAGAGCTCAGCCGACCGCTGGATGCCGCGGACGTTGAGGACGGGCATCACGCCGGCCAGGATCGGGATGTCGCAGCCATGCGCCGCCACCCGATCGCGGAGCCGCAAGTAGTCGTCGACGTAGAAGAACATCTGCGTGATCGCGAAGTCAGCACCCGAGCGGCACTTATCGACGAAGAACTGCACATCGCTGTCGACGTCGGCAGAGCGGGGGTGCTTCTCCGGGAACGCCGCGACGGCCACACAGAAATCGCCGGAGTTCTTGACGAGCTGAACCAGCTCCGACGTATAGGTGTAGCCGTCGGGGTGTGCCTGCCAGTCCCCCAGCGGATCACCAGGCGGGTCGCCGCGAAGCGCGAGCACGTTGCGCACACCTGCGCCGGCGTACTGACCGACGACGTTGCGCAGCTCTGCGACCGAATGGTTGACCGCGGCGAGGTGCCCCATCGGGAGCAGCGTCGTCTCGGTTGCGATGCGCTCGGTGATGCGCACGGTGCGGTCACGGGTGGTCCCGCCGGCGCCGTAGGTCACCGAGACGAACGTCGGGTGGAGCGCCTCGAGCTCGCGGATGGCCTGCCAGAGATTGCGCTCGCCCTCGTCAGTTTGGGGTGGGAAGAACTCGAACGAGAACGACCGCTCGCCGGTTGCGAGCAGCTCGGAGATCTTCCGCGCCGACTGAAGCATGAAGGAAGGCTAACCTCCGGCTGTGACCGAGAGCCCGCTGAATCGGGTGAACCTGCGCACCCGAGTGCAGCAGGCGCTCAGCGACTATCTGGACCAGCACCGTCCACGGCTGGCCGCGGTGAGCGCAGATCTGACGGTTTTCGTCGACGTGTTGAGCGATCTCGTTGCCGGGGGGAAGCGGCTGCGACCCGCGTTCTGCTACTGGGGTTGGCGTGGCGCTGGTGGCGACGACAACGACAACATCGTGGCCGCCGCGACGTCGTTGGAGCTCTTACATGCCTGCGCGATCGTGCATGACGACGTGATGGATGCGAGCGACACCCGGCGGGGTTTGCCGTCAGTGCACAAGCGGTTCGCCGCCTTCCACGAATCGGCTGGCTTGCGCGGGGATCCCACCGCTTTCGGGGTCGGGTCGGCGATCCTGCTCGGCGACCTCTGCCTGGCCTGGGCCGACGAGATGCTGATGGCAAGTGGCCTCCCCTTCGATGCCCTACTGCGCGCGCGGGCGCCGTACGACGACATGCGCAGCGAGCTGATGGCCGGTCAGTACCTGGACTTGCTCGAACAGGGCCGCGGCGAAGGTTCCGTGGAGGGCGCGATGCGCGTGCTGCTCTTCAAGTCGGCGAAGTACACGGTGGAACGCCCGTTGCACATCGGGGCTCGGCTCGCCGGATCGGACGACGCCGTGATCACGGCGTACTCGGCGTACGGGATTCCGCTCGGTGAGGCGTTCCAGTTGCGGGACGATGTGCTCGGTGTGTTCGGTGATCCCGCCGAGACGGGAAAGCCCGCCGGCGACGACCTGCGTGAAGGAAAGCAGACGGTGCTCGTTGCCGAGACACTGGCGCGTGCTTCGGCAACTCAGCGCGAAGCGGTCGTGTCTCGTCTCGGTGATCCAAAGCTCGACGACAACGCAGTGACGGAGTTGCGGGCGATCATCGAAGACACGGGCGCTCTTGCCGAGGTCGAGCGCCGCATCTCGGCGTTGACCGCGCGAGCTCTCGATGCGCTCACTGCCGCGCCGATCTCGGCGGAGGCGTCCGACGCGCTGGGAGCCCTCGCAACTGCGGCAACATCCCGCCGCGACTGACCGCTCAGGGCGCGGCGGCGAGGCGGGTGGCGAGGGCGCGGGTGGCAGCGGCCGGGTCGTCGGCCTCGGTGATGACCCGGACGACCACGACGCGACGTGCGCCGGCGGCGAGCACCGCATCGATATTGCTGAGGTCGACGCCACCGATCGCGAACCACGGCCGGCCCGTACCCAAAGACGCGGCGTAGTTGATGAGGGGCAAGCCGGGCGCTGCTCGACCCGGCTTTGTCGGGGTCGGCCAAACCGGTCCGACGCAGAAGTAGTCGACACCCGGCTCCTCCGCCGCGGCCGCGACCTCGGACTCGCGGTGCGAGGAACGGCCGACGAGCATCTCGTCCCCGACGATCGCCCGCGCGGCGCGGACCGGCAGATCGTCCTGTCCGAGATGCAGCACATCGGGTTGTAGCGCGTGCGCGAGATCCGCACGATCGTTCACCGACCACAGCACGCTATGACGACGCGCCGCATCCGCCATTACCTCGGCGTACGCCATCTCCGCGCGCGCCTCGAGGCCTTTCTCGCGCAGCTGTACGACGTCCACTCCCGCCGGCAGCACGGCGTCGAGAAACTCAGCAAGGTCGCCCTCTTGGCGCCGCGCATCGGTACACAGGTAGAGCCGCGCGTTGGCGAGCTGCTCGCGCCGGTCCATTCCGGGCGTCAGAACGCAAGCGCTTGCGCGCGGCGCTTGACCTCGGTTCCGCGGTTTTCCGCGAGCGCCTGCACCGGTGTGCCAGGCAGCGAGTCGTCGGGGGTGAACAGCCACAACACGGAGGCTTCGTCGTCGTACCCGGCGTCCGACAGCACAGTGAGCAAGCCGGGCAGACCCTTCAGTAATGCACCGTCGCGGATGAAGGCGGCGGGCAGCTCAAGGCGGCCAGGCTCACCGCGGCGAAGCGCAATCACGCGGCGGTCGCGGATCAGTTGGCGCACCTTGCCAACGTCGACGCCCAGCCGCTCGGCGGCTTCGGGGACGGTGAGCCATTCGTCAACGAGCACGTCGGACTGCACACCGCCACGGTAGTTGCCACTAGGTTGTCCCAGTGACTTGGGACCCGTTCGACCAAAAGACGCCCGCGCAACCGCCGTCACCGACGTCGCCTCCGACGCCACCACCTCCGCCGGCGACGCCACCACCTCCACCAGCGACGCCGCCACCGCCTCCAACCCCACCGGCTCCACCGACGCCGCCGGCTCCCCCCACGCCAACGCCACCCCCGATGCCGCCGCCGGTTCCTCCGACGACCGCAACCCAGTCGCAGCCGCGCGAGGCAGCACTCGACGACGAACTGCTCGACAGCGGACACCCGGATGAGCCCACGATCAGCGAGTCGGTTGACGACAGGTGGCAGCGCGCTGGTGGCGCCGCACAGGACGCCTTGTCCGACGGACCACTCGCGATCGTCGCGATCGTGCTGACTGTGGTGTCGTTCCTCGTCGGGCAGGCCGGTACGTCGATCTCGTACTTGCGCATCGACACGGTCGACTACGCGCACCTCATCAACGAAGGCGTGGTCGGAACGGCCGCAGTCACAGCATTCATCGGCCTTATCGCCGCGATCTTCGCTTTGATGCTCGGCCGCGATCTGCTGCGTACCTGGCGCAAGGAAGTTGCCGTTGCGGCGGTCATCCTCGGCATCCTGTCCTCGGGGCTGCACGGCACGCTCTGGTACCTGTCGGTCCAGCACAAGCCGCCGGTACAGCAACAGGGCCAGCTCGGTCCTTAGCCGGGAGCGACCGGCTCGCCATTTGATCGCGCGGACACGAACGCCGCATCGATCACTGCAGCAACCGCACGCGAATCCGACAGCGGTACGACGTACGCGTCTTCGCCGCGGATCGCCGCCGATACGTCTTCGAGTATGACCCGGTAGGCGTCCGTGTCGGTGATGACGATCCGTTCGGTGCCGCGCCCGTCCGACACCAGCAACTCTGCCCCGCTGCCAAGCCAGGCGGTGTACGCCGGGCGCGACAACTCGATCTCGCCGGCGTCGCCGCTGACGATCGCCCACTGGCGTTCCGGCTCATTCATCCCGACGTGAATCTCGGCCTCGCCATCCGCGAACTGGATAAGGAGGTCCGCAGCAAGGTCGACTCCGGTCGGACCAACCTCGATCCGTGCCACAACGTCCTGCACCGCCGCATCGCCAAAGGCCATCAGCGCCGCCGACACCGGGTAGCAACCGATGTCGTACAACGCTCCCCCTCCGAGTGTCGTATCGAGCCGATAGTTGTCCGCGGCGACGCCACCGAAGGTGAAGCCGGCCGCAACGTGCCGCACCGAGCCGATGCGTCCGTCCCTGAGCAGCTGTTCCGCCAGTCGCGCACGCGGGTGCCATCGATACATCAGCGCCTCGACGGCAAGGCGTCCGCAGCGCTGCGACGCTTCGCGCATCGCGTCGATCTCCGCGGTGGTGAGTCCGAGCGGCTTCTCGCACAACACGTGTTTGCCGGCTTCCAGGGCCGCGAGCGTCCACTCGACGTGCACGCTGTTGTGCAGCGAGATGTAGACGGCGTCGACAACCGCGTCCGCGAGGAGCTCGGCATAGGACCCATAGACCGGTCCGGTCGGATTCAACGCTCCTGCACGCGACCGGTCGCGCGCTGCAACCGCATACAGTTCCGCGCCCGCGGCTGCGTGCAATGCAGGCGCAACCATCGCAGTTGCGAGCGACCCAGCGCCCAGGAACCCCCACCGCAAGTCCATCGCAGGACCGTAGCGACCGACGCTCCGCCGGCCGTAGTCTCCGCCGCAACCCAGAGGAGTGCAGATGGGCTTCGTCTACGCGCTCACCACGATCATCGTGTTGCTCGTCATCGTCGCGTTCTACGGAGCGTTGGCGTCCTTCGACCAAGCCCGGCGCGCGGCAGCGCTCATGTGCGTTGTCGGGCTCGCATTTGTCGGCGCGGGTGCGATCGGCCGAGTGACGTCCGGGCTCTATCGAGTCGGTTACGGACGCGAGTATTCCGGTACCGACCCGGTGGCATTAGGCGTCTGCATCGGGTTGGGCCTCCTCGTCGGCGCAACCGCTGTCGCCGTCGTCGGCAGCACCCGAGTGCGTCGGCATCTCTCGTCGTTACTGGCGCCTGCAGATCCGGATGAGCCCGAACTCTTCCCACAGCCAACGCCAACTCCCGAAACCGACGACGACCCGACACGGTGGATCTGGCTCGGCCTGCTAGGTCTCGTCCTCGTCATCGCTGCCAACACCCCGAGCCCGCTCAAGGATCGACTTGGTGGCCGGGAGTGGGATCGGGCGTCGATTGCGCTCTGGGCGTTCGAGGCCTTGGTCGTTGCCCTCGCCGCGGTCGCGCTGGTGGCCGATCGCGGTTCGCTCGGCGCGCCAATGCTGCTCGCGATGTCGGCCGTCGGAACACTCGCTGCGCTCGGCACTTCCTGGGCCGATCAAGAGTGGCTCCGCGGGCTGCTCAACGGAATCGCCGTTGTCGTGCTCATTCCGGCGCTGCTCATCGTCATCCGTACAACAATCGGGGGTCACCCGCTGCCGCAGGTGCTGCTGCCAGTTGTGGCAGGTGTTCTTGTCATCGCCCTGGCCGGACTCGGCGAAGGTCTCGGCTCACGGCCGACGGTCCACCGAATCAACTCCCTGCGCCTCGGCCCGATCACCGAGCAGCCGTTCGGCCTGCAGTCATGCTCGCCACTCATCGCGCCCGACGGGTCGCGGCTCAGCTGCGTGAGTGCCGGCACCGCCGTTGGCATCTGCCCCCCTCGGCCACGCCCCGCCACCACCGGACTCGCCACCGTCCGGCCGACGCCGCGACTGATACCTCCACCGCCGTACTCGCCCTGCCTGCGAACCACGACCCCGCTTCCGACGCCGAAGCTGACTCCGAGCGCGCGGTAGTCTCGTCGGCGTACACGGGAGCCCGTTGCAGCGGGCTGAGAGGGAGACTGGCGCAGCCTCCGACCGTCGAACCTGATCCGGGTCATGCCGGCGAAGGGAGTCACCCTCCATGACAGGCCAAGGACCGAGACCTGACGTCGTTGTCGTGGGCGGCGGGGTCATCGGTCTGTCCGCGGCCTGGCGGCTACGTCAGCGGGGCCTCGCAGTCACGGTCGTCGACCCGGCGCCGGGCAGCGGCTCGTCGCACGCCGCCGCCGGGATGCTCGCACCCATCACCGAGGTGCATTACGGCGAGGAGAGCGCGCTTGCTCTCGCACTCGCCGCAGCGACCGCCTACCCCGACTTCGTCGCCGAGGTCAACGACGCGTCGGGCCTCGACGTCGGCTACCGCCAGTGCGGCACGCTCGCCGTCGCGGCTGACGGGGACGACCGCGCCGTACTCACCGACCTTGCCGAGTTCCAGCAGGCCCTCGGCCTCGAGGTCGAGTCACTGACCGGGCGCGAGTGCCGGCAACTCGAGCCGTTGCTCGCCCCTGGCATCCGCGGCGGCATCCATGTCGCCGGTGACCATCACGTCGACAACCGCCGCCTTGTCGCCGCGCTCCTGAAAGCGATCGAACGCGCGGGCGTCGAGGTACGCCGCAACGCGGTCACCGACGTGCACCCAACCGGTGTCCGTCTCGACGACGACACCTCGATCGACACGGGAACCGTCGTTGTCGCCGCGGGCTGCTGGTCTGCAGCGCTTGTCGACCTGCCGATCCGGCCCGTCAAAGGTCAGATCCTGCGCCTGCATACACCGGCGCCATTCATCTCCCGCAACGTGCGCGCGCTTGTCCACGGCACCTCTATCTACATCGTCCCGCGCGCCGATGGTGAGCTCGTCATTGGCGCGACGATGGAAGAGCAGGGGTACGACGTGACCGTGACCGCCGGCGCCGTCTACGAGTTACTGCGTGACGCACACGTCGTCCTGCCCGGCATCTCCGAGCTAGCTCTGACGGAGACGTACGCCGGGCTCCGACCCGGCTCACCAGACAACGCGCCCATCGTCGGGCGTCTCGACGAGACAGTCGTCGTTGCAACGGGACACGGACGCAACGGCGTACTCCTCGCTCCTGTCACCGCGGATGCAGTGGTCGCACTCGTCACCAGTGGGCACGCACCAGATTTGTTCGCGCGCTTCGGCCCTGACCGGTTCGTGCGGAGCCCGGCATGACGACCGCTGTCGTTAACGGTGAACGCCATGAGCTTCCCATCGACTCGACGCTGGAGGCTCTCGTCCGCACGCTGACTGAGCGGCCGACCGGTGTCGCGGTCGCGCTCAACGGCGACGTGGTGCCGCGCCACGCGTGGGCCGCCACACAGATCACCGACGGCGACGAAGTCGAAGTCCTCACCGCAGTGCAGGGTGGCTGAGATGGCCGACGACCCGCTGATCATTGCCGGCGAGGAGTTCACGTCGCGGCTCATCATGGGCACCGGCGGCGCCCCCAACCTCGACATCCTCGAACGCGCACTCGTTGCCTCCGGCACACAGCTCACGACCGTCGCGATGCGACGGGTCGATCCCACCGTGCGCGGATCGGTCCTCGATGTACTGAGCCGTCACGGCATCCGCCTGTTACCGAACACGGCCGGATGCTTCACCGCGCAGGAAGCGGTGACAACGGCGCAGTTGGCGCGCGAAGCGTTGAACTCGAACTGGATCAAACTCGAGGTCATCGCCGACGAACGCACCTTGCTGCCCGACCCGATCGAGTTGCTCGATGCGGCGGAGCGGCTTGTCGACGACGGCTTCGTCGTACTCCCCTACACGAACGACGACCCCGTGATCGCGCGCCGGCTGGAGCAAGTCGGTTGTGCCGCTGTCATGCCACTCGGGTCACCGATCGGTTCGGGCCTCGGCATCCGTAACCCGCACAACATCGAGCTCATCGTTGAACAGGCGTCGGTCCCGGTGGTTCTTGACGCGGGCATTGGCACCGCCAGTGATGCGGCGCTGTCGATGGAGTTGGGTTGTGACGCCGTACTGCTGGCCACGTCGGTCACCCGGGCGCAGGAACCGGAGCGGATGGCAGAAGCAATGCGGCTCGCGGTTGAGTCGGGACGGCTGGCCTATCGCGCCGGACGGATCCCGGTGCGGAGGTACGCCGAGGCGTCGACAACACACACGGGTCGCGCGAAGTTGGACGAGCTCTAGGGGGAGATCAAATCCCGGCGAGCAGCTCGTTGCGTCGTACGCCGAACTCCACACCCGACAGCGCGCCGGTCTGGCGCAAGCACACGATGACGCCGTCGTCACCGGTGTGCTTGGGCGGGTCCACGTTGATGGAACCGGAGTTCGCGGCGATTGCCTGCATCAGGACCGAGTGCAGGTCGAAGAACTGGTTTGCCTGGCCGCGGAAGAACTCCACACGTATGCCGTCGACGTCCGGGTCACTCGGCACGGTGAACTGCATCCCACCGCTGGCGAGGGTCTTCGGGGTCCGGATGGTGACCGCCGTGATGGCACTCACCGGGATCTGGAGGGAGCCTTCCCGGAACCGCGGCGTGATGGCGACGTTCATGCCATCGAAGGCGATCTCGAACATGCTGCCTTCGGCCTCGACCACTGCGGCTCACCCCCAATGCCTGTAGGACCCGTTCGTGCTTCATCGACATTCGACACGCCTGGATTGAGCCCACGACCCGGATGAGTCGTTAGGCCAACCGGATGAATGTGACGTCACACAGAGCACAAGCAGAACGGGTGCCCCGCCGGGTCGGTGTAGACCCGCCACGGCTTGCCCGCGCCGGGGTGCAGCTCGCTCAGCGGCGTGGCACCAAGGGATAGGACGACCTGCTCGGACTCGTGGAGGTTCTCGACCGACAAGTCGAGGTGCAGCTGTTGCGGTCGCCGGGCGCTCGGCGGCCGGTGCTTGCCAACCTTTTGAAACGCCACGGCCACTCCCCCGTCGAGCGGGGCGAGCTCCCACCAGCCGTCGGTCTTCTCCACGACCGGCCGGTCGAGGACCACGCTCCAGAACTCCGCCAGCGCCGCCGGATCGTCACCGTCGAGGACGACCGTGGCGAGCCGCCCGACCGGGCGCGCTGCGGTGCTCATGCGTTGCATCCGAGCGCGTTCGGGCTGCGGTGCAGCGCCGACGGGACGGCCAGGCGGCTGAGCACCTGACCCCACCGGTGTGAGCGCGGCCGCGGGACGAGCCGGTCATGCGCAGCTGCCCGCCGACGCTCAGCGATGACCTCGCGAGCGACCTGCTCGGTGAACCAGGCGTTCATGTCGACCTCCTAGGGCGTAACCAATGAAGCCATCATGACAGTTACCTTCACTGGCTGTCAACCGGTAAAACGGCTATGCTGGTTTCCATGACAGGGCCCGCAGAGGTCGAGCTGCTGGTCGATTTCCTCAACACGGTCGACGTTGAGACCGGTGCGGAGGACTTCGCCGACGATGCTTCTTGCGCGGCCTGGTTCGCGGAGCGTGGGCTCGGCACCGAGGGATTCGCCATCGACGAGGTTCGCGAGGTCCGCGGCACTCTGCGCGCGGCGGCCGACGGCGACACGTTGCCCAGAGCGGCGCTCGCCGGCGTACCGCTCTATCTCGACGTCGTCGGCGGCACTCCGGTCCTCACCTCGCCGCATCCGCTCGGGTCACTCGTCGCGACGGCCGTCAAACTCGCCCACGAAGGTCGCTGGGACCGGTTGAAGCTCTGCGACATGCACACCTGTCGCTATGCGTTCTACGACGGGTCGCGCAACCGGTCGGGCCGCTGGTGCGACATGCGTGTCTGCGGTAACCGCGCAAAGACCCGCGCGTTCCGCGAACGCAACAAGGTCTGAGTCGCTAACGCTTGCGCTTGACGAGCGGGTCAATGCCGTTCGCCACGGACGCGACCGGCTCTCCCTGTACGACGCGACGCAGGTTTTCGATCACTGTCTGCACGACTCGCATCGTGCCCTGCTGGGTGGCAGCGGCGGCATGCGGCGAGAGCACTATGCGATCGCTCTTGCGCAGCGGCGAGTCAGCAGGCAACGGCTCCGTGGCATACACGTCGAACGCCGCACCCGCGAGCGCGCCCGTCTCCACCATCGACGCGACAGCGTCCTCGTCCACGATGTGCCCGCGCGCCGCGTTCACGAGCAGGGCACCCCGCGGCAGGGTTGCCAGTTGCTCCGCCCCGAGCAAACCTTCCGTCTCCGGCGCGCGTGCGATCACCACGACCAGCACATCGCTCGTTGTCAGCAGGTCCGCCAAGTCGCGGTACGTCGCGCCGTACTCCTCTTCCGGATCGCGCTTGCGCCGCGACCAGTAGGAGACGGGGCACCCCATGGCGGCGTACATCCGCGCACAGTTTTGACCGATCGGACCGAATCCGATCAGCCCTACGCGCTTGCCGGCGAGATCGGTCGCACCACGCGCGCTCAGGTCAAGCTGCGGCCACTCCCCCCTGCGCATAGTTGCGTCGGCGTACGTCATCCACCGGCACAGGTCGAGCGTCGCTCCCAGGCACCACTCGGCAACGCTGACGTCGTTGGCCCCTTGCGTGTTCGCGACAACGACGCCTGCGGCTGCGCACGCGTCGAGATCGATGAGATCGACCCCCACGCCCGGCTGCTGCACAAAGACGAGGTACGGCGCGGCCGCCAACTCCTCGGGGCCGATCCGACATTGACCACCGAAGTCCGCCAAGACGAGATCCGCATCGCCGAGCACCGCGCGGACACCAGCGGGATCGCGCGTCTCCGGTACGACGATGTCGACGGGCAGGTCACCCACGAACCCGCGTACCGCCTCGGCCGGCAGCGGGAGCAACGCTGCCAGACGCCAGCGGGCGTCACTGTCTGCGATCACGGCGTGGCATCCTCGCAGGCGCGGCGATCCGGTGGCACGCCGACCCGCCTTTAGACTCGACCGGTGGACGCGACCCTCTCCGACGCGCTCGTCGGGCGGCTGCTCGACGGCCGTTACCGGGTCGAAGCGCTCATCGCGCGCGGCGGTATGGCCACCGTCTACACCGCGCTGGACACCCGGCTCGACCGGATCGTCGCGCTCAAGGTCATGCATCCGCAGTTCGCCCACGACGACGACTTCGTGGCGCGCTTCAACCGCGAGGCAAAGGCGGCCGCCCGGCTCTCCCATCCCAACGTGGTTTCCGTCTATGACCAGGGCGAGGACGACGGGAGCATTTTCCTGGCGATGGAGTACGTCCAGGGCCGCACGCTGCGTGACCTGCTCCGCGAGCGCGGCCGGCTGACTCCGGCGCAGGCGCTGTCCATCCTCGAGCCGGTCGTCTCGGCCCTCCGCGCTGCGCACGCCGCCGGGCTCGTCCACCGCGATATCAAGCCGGAGAACGTCCTGCTCGCTGACGACGGTCGCATCAAGGTCGCCGACTTCGGACTGGCCCGCGCCCTCGCCGTCTCCGACACGTCGGCGACGACCGGCGTGCTCATCGGCACGGTTGCCTACCTCGCCCCCGAGCAGGTCGAGCGCAACGTCGCCGACGAGCGCAGCGACATCTACGCGGTCGGCACGCTGCTCTACGAGATGCTGGTCGGCACCCCGCCGTACGACGGTGCGACCGCGTGGGCGGTCGCCACCCGCCACGTGCAAGAGGACGTGCCACTGCCGTCGGAAACCATCGCGGACATGCCAGCGGAGCTCGATGAGATCGTCCACACCGCGACTCGTCGCGATCCCGAGCAGCGGTTTGCCGACGCTAGCGCGCTGCTCGAAGCGATCCGTGGCGCGCGCGTCACCGTCGGTGGCGAGGCCGGTCGCCTGACCGTCATCACCCGGCCCGATGCAGCGCCCTCACAACACACACAGGTGCTGGCTGGTCCAATCGCCCCTCCGCCCGGCGCAAAGGCCGACAAGGCGAAGAAGTCACCGGGACGACGACGCACGTTTTGGATCGTCGCCGCTCTCATCGCTTTGCTCGTTGGCGTCTCCGCCGGGCTCGGCTACTACTTCGCGATCGGGCGCTACACACACGTACCCGGGGTTGTGTCGCTGACGCCGCAGGCGGCTACGACAAAACTGCACGACGCTGGCCTCAAGGTTCGCACCGGGGCTCCCGTGTTCTCCAAGACGGTCGCTGTGGGGCTCATTGGGTCGACCGATCCTGGCTCGGGACACCGGATCGGCAAGAACGGCACCGTGACGCTGCACCTGTCGAAGGGTCCCGAGGTCTACGCCGTTCCGCAGTTGGCGAACAAGAAGCTAGCCGATGCCGAGAAAGCACTGAAGGCGAACAATCTGGTGCTTGGGAACACCAACCGCGACTACTCAGACACCGTGAAAGAGGGCTACGTCATCTCGACGACGCCGCCCGCCGGGCAGAAACTCGAGCCGGGCAGCAAGGTGGACCTGCTGGTGAGCAAGGGTCCCGCGCCGGTCTCGATCCCGAACGTCGTCGGCAAGAACATCACCGACGCGCAGTCGCAACTCGTCGCCGTCGGTCTCAAGGTGACGCCGAAGAACGTCTTCAGCGACACGGTGCCAAAGGACGTCGTCGTGGCGCAGGACCCGGTCGAGGGCAGCCCTGGGCATCGAGGCGACACCGTCACGCTGTCCGTGTCGCAGGGACCGGAGCTGTTCCCCGTTCCGAACGTCGTCGGGATGAAGCTCGGCGACGCGCGCAATGTCTTGGAGGCAGCGGGGTTCAAGGTCGACGTGACCCGGCCATTCGGCGGCAACACGGTCCGTGCGCAGAACCCTGGCGGTGGATCGCAGGAGAAGAAGGGGACGACGGTCCGGCTCGTCGTCTACTGAACGGCGTACTAGATCTGCGCCCCCAGCGTCGTCGCTATTCCACCGTCGACCGGGATCACCGCACCGGTGACATAGGCACCCGCGCGACTCGCGAGATAAACCGCCACGCCAGCCATGTCATCGGGGCGACCGATCCGACCGAGCGGCGCCGCAGCAGCAATCGCCTCACCAAAGGCGTCCAACGTCGCGGCCATCATCTTCGACTCGAACGGGCCCGGTGCCACCGCATTGACCGTGATACCCCGTGGCGCCAGCTCCTTGGCGAGCACGCGAGTCAAATGGTGAACGCCGGCTTTGCTCGCTGAATACGAGTACGTCGGCAGGCTCGGCACCTGCAGCCCGTCGATGGAACCAACGTTGATCACGCGCGCCGGGTCGTCCGGGGCAGCTGCAGCCTGAAGCCTTCCGGCGAGTGCTCGCGTCATGAAGAACGGCGCTTTCAGGTTGAGGTCGAGCACCTTGTCCCATGCCGAAGCGGGAAAGGTGTCGAACGCCTCACCCCAGGCAGCACCTGCATTGTTGACAAGGATGTGCAGCGCTTCTTCTCGCGCGCCGATGTCCTCGGCCAGCCGGACACACTCGTCCTCGGTTGAGAGATCCGCGGGGATGCCTTCGCACTGGCCGTAGGTCGATAGCTCCTCGGCTGCCTTCTTGCAGTCATCGGGGTTACGCGAGCTGATGTAAAGGCGGGCCACGCCTGCGTCTAACAATCCACGCGCAATCATGAAGCCGATACCGCGGGTGCCGCCAGTAACCAGCGCGACCTTGCCGTCAAGGCGGAACAGATCTGTCATGGCAGACACCCTAGTTTCTGGTCAACCCGCGTATCGGACGGCTATGAGTAGTACAACCGCGAACAGGGAGCCACCCTGCATCCCGGCCCTCTCCATCGGGTACGTGAGGCGTTCCGTCGGGTCGAAATCTCCAGCGACCCAACCCTTTTAGGCTCACGGCACTCTTAGTTGTGTGCGAGGCGATGGCGCAGCAGCACGGACGGACGTCTTTGACGGCTTCGTGCGCTCCAACTACGTCGGGCTTATCGCCTTCGGGTTATTGCTCACGGGGCAGCAGGCTGTTGCAGAGGATCTGGTTCAAGAGGCGTTGGCTCGGACCTTGCTGCGTTCACAACGGCAGCTGCCGGACAATCTCGATGCCTACGTGCGCCGCGTCATGATCAACACATATACGGCGTGGTGGCGGCGCTTGCTGCGTCGAGAACGGCCGGTCGAAGCGCCACCCGAACCAGATCCGGAGGAGTTCAACCACGCGGAACGCCTGACATACACGCGGGCCTTGCACCATGCATTGAACCGTCTGTCCCGCGGACAACGAGCCGTGGTTGTCCTCGGCTATTACGAGCATCGGACCCAGAAGGAGATCGCCGAGCTTCTGGGCTGCTCAGTGGGCACCGTGAAAAGCCAGCAGCACGATGCACTGAATAGGTTGCGCGCTGACCAGGAGCTCGCAGCCGCCTTTGCCGACGAGGAGGCGCGATCATGACGGACGAGGAAGCGCTGGCCCGCGGTTTAGCGCAGTTGGTTGCACCAGCCCGGGACGAGGGTGACCCGGTCGCCTTGGTGCACGACCGTGCTCATCGATTACAGCGGCGTCGGCGACGCAAGGTCACCGCAGCAGCCGGAGTCACATCGCTCGTGATAGTCACGGCCGTTGTTGTCGTGTTCCCGGGGTCACGGAGTGAGACCGCGTATGCCAACTGGACGCCGCGTCCCTCGGCGTTGTCAGATACGGAACGCCGAGCTGCGATCCTCGGCTGCGAACGATTCGCATTTGCCAACGACGCTGCGGAGCAAGCTAACGCTGAGGTTCTCGGGCCTCCTTCGCCTCGACCACTGGCGCCGAGTCTCCAACCCGTAATCGTGGAGCGACGCGGTCAAGGCACAGGGACTGTCATGACCGGGGCAGGTCGATTCTTGGTCTGCTTCGCCGCGCCGGACACCGACGGATCTGCCGGCGGCGGTCACATCCCGGTAAGTCACCTGGAAGCCTCGTCTGCGCGGATACTCACCGGGGGGCAGGCGATCGACCTCGACACTGGAGAGCACACTGTGACGACCGTCGCGGGCCAGGTCGGATCTGACGTCGCCACCGTCGACATTGTGCGGACACGTGGCTCGGAAGTGAACGCAACGGTTGCCCACGGTTGGTTCTTCGCGTGGTGGCCAACAGACAGCCGTGCGAAGCGGCTCCACCTCTCGTTGCGCGACGGCAGCCATCTCGACCTGCCGGTGGACTAGCCCCGCACTCGCCCGAACCCGAACGATCGCGCCGTACTCGCCGAGCGGCCGCGTTCCGCAGCAGCTGGTCATGTCATCAGGGGCAGGCGATGGTGCCCTTCACATGCTCAGGATGGTCGGGGTTCTTGGGGAGATCTGCATCGAGTGTCAACGAGTGATGATCTGGAGAGATCGTGACGCCGCCGCTCGTCATGTAGCCGAACCACACGTTGCTGTTGCCTTGGGCGATCAGCCACTTCATCGTGAGTTTGTGACTGCCAATGTCCTCCGAGAAGTTCAAGCTCTGGCCCAAGCCCGGGTAGTCCGCTTCGGTAGCAGTGAAGTTGAACCCAATGGGCGCACCGGTGCTGATGTCCTTCCCGATCGAGCACGCGCCGGCTGATCCCTTGGCCGTCACGGCAACACTCCCACTCAGGGTGAGATCAACCGCGGGCTTTGACCCGCCGGTAGAACGAGACGACGTTGTCGAGCCAGATGATGGGCCGTTACCTGGCGAGGACGATCCGCCGCCACACGACGCGGCAATCACCGCGATGAGGGCAACGCCGACACTTTGCGCGAGTGTTGTCCGTCGCATGCGTTCGCTCCTGGGCTCCGGCAGCAAAACGGCCGGAACGTACCACGCTTGTCGTAGCCCACGCTGCGGTTTGAGTTGGCAAATGAGTAGAGTCGCGTCACATCGAAGGCGACAGGCGTTCTGACCGCTCCCTCGTTGCCCTTTTTGCACTCCTCCTCGTTTGTGCCATCTGGGGATCCACGTTCGTCGTCGTCAAAGATGCCGTCGACAAGATGCCGGTGCTCGATTTCCTGGCCTGGCGCTTTGGGATCGCGACGGTTGCTCTCGCGCTGATCAGACCGCGCTCGGTGGCACGACTCGGCCGACCTGGCTTACGCGCCGGCCTCCTGCTCGGGCTCGCTCTTGGTCTGGGCTACATCGCGCAGACCTACGGTCTGCGAACAACACCCGCGTCGATCTCGGGATTCATCACCGGGATGTTCGTCGTATTCACGCCACTCGTCGCAGGGTTGATCTTGCGCAAACGGATTGGCCTCCAGGCCTGGGCAGCAGTCGCGGTCGCCACGGTCGGACTCGCCCTGATCTCGCTGCATGGCGCGAGTGTCGGATCGGGCCAGCTGCTCACACTCGGCTGCGCGCTGTGCTTCGCCTTGCACATCGTGGGGCTCGGCGAATGGTCGCCGTCGTACGACGCATTCGGCTTGGCTGTCGTGCAGCTCGCAACGGTCACCGTGTTGTGTGCCATCTGTGCGGCCCCTGACTCGCTCGCTCCACCGCCGGACCTCAAGGTGTGGGGCGCGATCCTGCTCACGGGCCTGGCCGCTAGCGCTTTCGGATTCTTGATACAGACGTGGGCGCAGGCACATCTGCGGCCGGTGCGTACGGCGGTGGTGTTGACGATGGAGCCGGTGTTCGCCGGAATCTTCGGCGTTCTTGTGGATGGCGACGACCTCGGTGTCCGGACCGTGCTGGGCGCGGTTTGTGTCATCGTCGCGATGATCTTCGTGGAGGCTGGCCCACGACGCGGTGCTGAGGGCGAGGTCGAACGCCTCGAGGTGTGAGTGACAAACCTCACAATGCCTTACGCACGAACGAAACCCGGATCACATCTTCCCTTCACAACGTTCATTGATAGTGGAGGAGAAGGAGGATCGTGACCACGTTCATCGAGTCAGCAGGAACGCCGTCCGTTGACGACGTCGTTGTTCGCGTTGCCCGCAACGCCGATGTTCCCGCGCTCCTCGCGATGCATCAGCGCTGCTCCCCCGACACCCTCCGCTTTCGGTATCTGAGCGCCTATGTGCCCGAAGAGCCAACGCTGTTGGCGATGCTCGCACGCACCTACACACTCGTCGCTTGGCACGAGGGCCACGCAGTCGCCATGGGCAACCTCTCAGTCAACTCACAGGTTGCGGAGATGGCACTTCTCGTCGAGGACGAATGGCAGGGCCGTGGCGTCGGCCAACGGCTCGGCGACATGCTGGCAGTAGTCGCAGCCAACAAGGGAGCACTCACCATGACTGCGACAACCGCTGGCGAGAACCGACGCGTACACAAGCTGATGAGCCAGATCGGTGCCGCAATGCACGTCGAGTACGAGTCCGGAACGGCCTACGTGACCTGCGAACTGCCTGGTCCAGCCTCAGCTGAGCCAGGTGCGGCCTAACCGGTATCCAGCGGCAGCCGCAGCCACGCCCACCGCGAGACTCAGCGCGACGTACAACGCTGCCAGTGCAACACGGTCGGTGCGCCCCAGCGTGAACGTCTCCCACGAAAACGTTGAGTACGTCGTGAATGCGCCGAGAAACCCGACTGCCAGCGCGGTGGTGTTCTGCGCGCTCAGGCGCCCGGCCGCACCGACGGTAAGGACCAAGCCGAGCAGGAACGAGCCGACGACGTTGATCCCGAAGGTCGCGAACGGAAACGTGCGCACGCCGACCGCGAGACCGATGCCGTATCTGGCCGTCGCGCCGGCAGCTCCCGCTGCGGCAACCAGTAACCAAGTCATCTCAATCTCCGAATCACCTGGTAATTATGGCCAATTGGTGCTGTACGCTCCGTCCCGTGCTGAACAGCCGTTGGTTCTATGCGTTTCCGTCCGGGGCTCCCCGGGCGGGACGTCATGCGCTTATGCGCTGACAGCGCCCGCTCACCATCCGAGCCCCGGACATTATGTCCGGGGCTCTCGTCGTTCAGGAGGATCCGATGGTCGTGGTCATGAGCCCCGACGCGTCGACAGAAGACATCGAAGCCATCGTCTCGCGGGTCGAGGCGGCGGGTGGCTCGGCGTTCGTCAGCCGCGGCGTGACGAGGACCATCGTTGGTCTGGTCGGCGACATCGAGCAGTTCCAGACGCTGAACCTCCGAGCGATGCAGGGTGTCAGCAACGTGGTGCGGGTTTCTACGCCGTACAAGCTGGTCAGTCGAGAGAACCATCCGGATAGATCGACGGTCGACGTGAGCGGCGTCCCGATCGGTCCCGACACCTTTACCTTGATCGCCGGTCCGTGCGCGGTGGAAAGCGCCGAGCAAACGATGGAAGCGGCGGAGATGGCCAAGGCTGCCGGCGCGACTCTGTTACGTGGTGGCGCCTACAAGCCGCGGACATCGCCGTACGCATTCCAGGGCCTGGGCGAGGAAGGCCTGAAGATCCTCGCGAAGACACGGGAAGCGATCGGCCTGCCGTTCGTGACCGAGGTGGTCGACGCGCACGAGGTCGACACCGTCGCGGAGTACGCCGACATGCTGCAAATCGGCACCCGCAACATGCAGAACTTCGGCCTGCTGCAAGCCGTCGGTCGCTCACGCAAGCCGGTGATGTTGAAGCGCGGCCTGCAGGCGACGATCGAGGAGTGGCTGATGGCCGCGGAGTACGTCGCGCGGAGCGGCAACCTCAACATCGTGCTGTGCGAGCGGGGTATCCGGACCTTCGAACATGCCTACCGCAACACGCTGGACATCAGCGCTGTCCCGGTCGTGCAGGCACTGTCGCATCTGCCGGTCATGGTGGACCCATCGCATGCGGGAGGACGCCGTGACCTCGTCGTGCCGCTAGCGCGGGCTTCCATCGCCGCCGGCGCGGACGCTGTCATGGTCGACGTTCACCCGCATCCGGACGCCGCGCTGTGCGACGGGCCGCAGGCGCTCGTCAACGGTGACCTCCGCGAGCTAGCGCGCGCATGCCGCCAACTTCCGCCGTTGTTCGGCAGGAGCTTTCAGGGCTGACACCTAAGGTATGCGGGTGACTCGGCCCGGCGGACCAACTCCCGTGCTCTCGGCGGAAGACTTCGCGCGCATCCTCGACACGTACGGCGATCGCGTGCACGACGCTGTGCGTCGGCTGGGTGTTTCCTCCGACGCAGCGGCCGAGCTCGTCCTGACGAGCGCGGCGGATCTCATCGACGCAGCCGCATCCGGCGAGCCGGCTACTGCCGATCCAGTCGGCTGGTGGTTCGCGCGCGCATTGGCGTTGGCGCGGCGGCTCGAGCACGAGGAGATCGACGAGCCGGCCGAACCCCATGGGGTGTTGCGGGATACCGGAGAAGACGCGGCCGTCCGCGAATCGCTCGAGACCCTGCCGGACGCGCCGCGGCTCGCGGTGATGCTGCGCGATTCCTACGACCTACCGCCCGTCTCCGTCGCCAACGTGTTGGCGACCGATCCGCTGCGTGCCGCCCAAGTCACCGCGATGGGTCGGCTCGGGATGCTGTCGGCGTACGACGGCCGCCCAGCACCGACGCTGGAAGGTCACATCGGTAAGCAGCCGATCAGCGAAGGCGCGCTGGGGCTGCTGGCCGATGGCGGACTCGACGTCGACGACGCGGTGGTGTTGCGCCGCCACGTGTCACGGTGCCCAGCATGTGAGGACGTGCTGACCGCTCAAGACCGTGCGCGTCGGCTTGCAGCGGGGCTGCCGATCGACGGGCTGCGCGACGAGGATCGCGACGTCGTACTGCCGCGGCTGAAGGAACGTGCCGCCGGAGTGCTCCCGGCCGCCGAGTCCTTGTGGCTCGGTTACGACGATGACGACGAGGACAAGCCGCTCGTGCCGCCGATGGTGGTGGTCGCGGTCGTGAGCCTGGCGTTGATTGGCGGAATCCTCGCCGGACTCATCCTGTCGCGCGGTGGCGACAACAAGCCGGCAGCAGCCGCGGCGTCGCCGACCCCGACGTTTTCGCCACCGGCAAGCATCGAGCCCACGACGACGGTGTCGCCGACGCCATCAGCAACGCCATCGCCAACTCCGTCACCCACGCCCTCCCCGACAGCATCCCCAACGCCGTCACCCACCGCATCGCCGACTCCCCCGCCTCGCAACCCAACGATGGCAATCGACCCCACGAGCGGTGGACAGGGCCAGGACATCGTGGTGTCCGGGACGGATTGGGCGCCAGGCGACACGATCGTCGTGCGCTATCGACGAAACAGCCCTGCCGGTCCAACTCTCGACACTGCTACGACCACGGTTGCCAGCGATGGCACGTTCGAGGCGACGGTCACCACGGAGAGTGGGGGACTCCCCCCACCTAGCCCTGGGCCGCGCTACATCACCGCGCGTGACACGCAAACGGGCGAGGCCAAAGCAGCGACGTTTACCTTTACGGGCTAGCGCGGAGCATCTCGGCGACGAGGAATGTGAGCTCCAGCGCCTGACCACCGTTGAGTCGCGGATCGCACGCCGTTTCGTAACGTCCGGGCAGGTCGATGTCGGCGATCTGCTCGGCGCCACCAAGGCATTCGGTGACGTTGTCACCGGTCAGCTCGACGTGAATCCCACCCGGATGCGTGCCGAGCGCGCGATGGACCTCGAAGAACCCGGTGACCTCGTCGAGGATGTCGTCGAACCGCCGAGTCTTGTATCCACCTGAATCGACCGTGTTGCCGTGCATCGGATCGCACGCCCAGACCACGGTCGCTCCGGACGCCGTCACCTTCTCGATGACAGCTGGCAGCTGGTCGCGCACCCGCCCGGCACCGAACCGCGTCACCAGCGTCAACCGGCCGGGGATGTTGTCCGGGTTGAGCCGCTCCACCAACGCCACCGCATCATCCGGGCTCGATGTCGGGCCGAGCTTCACGCCGACGGGGTTCGCGATCCTGCTCGCAAACGCGACGTGCGCACCCGACACATCGCGGGTCCGGTCGCCGATCCAGACCGTGTGCGCTGACAGGTCATACGCCGCTCCACGCTGCTCGTCGTACCGCGTCATCGGTCGCTCGTAGTCGAGCAGCAACGCCTCATGACTGGCGTAGAGCTCGACCGCGTGCGCCGTCCCCAGCGCATCGAGGTCGATGCCGCACGCGCGCATGAAGTCGAGCGCTCGGTCGATCTCGTCGGCGAGCCGCTCATAACGTTGACCGGCGCTGCTGCGGCGGACGAAGTCCTGGTTCCACGCGTGCACTTGGCGCAGGTCGGCGAAGCCACCCGTCGCATAGGCACGCATGAGGTCCAACGTCGCGGCCGCTGCGTGGTAGGCCTGCGTCATCCGTCGCGGGTCAGGCACGCGAGCCTCCGCCGACTGCGCGAGGTCATTGACGGCGTCACCCCGGTACGACGGGAACCCGCTCGCCGCCTCGACCGCAGCCGAACGCGGCTTGGCGTACTGGCCGGCCATCCGCCCGACCTTGACCACGGGCAGCGCGGCGCCGTAGGTGAGGACGACAGCCATCTGCAACAGCAGCCGGACCCGCGCGCGCACGTCCTCCGCCGTCGCGGTGGCAAACGTCTCTGCACAGTCGCCGCCCTGCAAGAGGAACGCCTCACCACGAGCCACCGCGGCCAACCGGTCCCGCAAGGTGTCGCAGTCCGCAGCGTCAACGAGGGGCGGCAGACTGACGAGCTCCGCGGTAACCGCTGCGAGCGCGGTCGCATCGGGCCAGTCAGGCTGCTGGCCGGCCGGGCGTTCGCCCGCTGCCTGGACCTCCGACGTGCTCACCCGTCGAGGGTAGCCAGGAGAGGGAGGAGGTCACGTCACCTTCGTCGAACCGTAGTTAGGTGAATCCCCTGCGCGCCGTTGGCGCATCCGTTGTCGTCGGCCTGCTGTTCGTGACGGCGAGCTCCGCGGCAGGCGCCGACCCAGACCCCGGTCGCTGGCAGCTGATCAGTGAGCGCGTTATCCCGCTGACCTACTACCAGGGCACGACGAGTGACGGTGCCGGTCACTTCTTCTTCAATGGGCATGTCGGCCTCTACCGGACCGATCAGCAACTCGTCCAGCAGGCTCACAACCATGACGTGATCCCACCCGCTGTCCACGCGCGCGAGGGTTACGACCACATCGGCGACAGCGA
This sequence comes from Frankiales bacterium, assembly GCA_033851265.1. Taxonomy (GTDB): domain Bacteria; phylum Actinomycetota; class Actinomycetes; order JAWWOW01; family JAWWOW01; genus JAWWOW01. The sequence continues at coordinate 16,859 of JAWWOW010000008.1, read as the reverse complement.
CTACAACGCGCGTGAAGGTGGCCGCATCCTGCTGCCCCTTGAGTGCTACTACGAGCGCGCGAGCACGCAGGTCTGCACGACCGGGTCGATCGGAGTCGCGGACCCCACGACGTTGAAGTGGCGCTACTACGTGAAGCTCGACCCGGCCGAGATCCCGAAGGCAATGTGGTGCGAGGTCTCCCCCGACGGCACGTTGCTGTGGACGTCGTCGGGCAACGACCTGCTTGCTTACAACGTCAGCGATATCAACCCAACGAATGCCGCACCCAATGCCAAGCCGATCAAGGCAGTACGCCGCCTCGTGAACGCGGTGCCCGAGGCCGGGATCACCGGAGCCGCGTTCTACAAGGGCCGGTTCTACACGGCTGGTCAGGACGGTCACCGCTTCACCGTCAGCTCAACCGACCTGGCCACCGGTGCTTGGCGGCTAGAGATCGTGCGGGACATCGTGGGTGAAGGTGAAGGTCTGGACATCGGACCAGGCGGATGGCTGCGCTGGATCGTGATGCCGTACAACACCGAAACGATCCCGACGTACGGCATCCATCACGGCGAGCTGCTGACGTTCAAACCGATAGCAACGTGACGGACGACGTCACCCTGCGCGACGTCGTCGACGCTGACGTCCGCGTCTTCTATGAGCAACAGCTAGATCCGAATGCGTCGCAGATGGCTGCTTTTCCGTCACGGGACTGGAGCGCGTTCGAAGCCCATTGGACCAAGATTCGTGCCAACGACATCGGCGTCCTCAGGACAATCGATGCCGCTGGGCAGGTGGCCGGCAACATCGTGAGCTGGGAAGCGGACGGCAAGCGACTGATCGGCTACTGGGTCGGCAAGGAGTTCTGGGGCCAAGGGATCGCTACCAAAGCCCTGACGAAGTTCATTGCGATCCTGCCGACCCGTCCCCTCCACGCGCACGTCGCCAAGCACAACATCGGCTCGATCAAGGTCTTGGAGAAGTGCGGGTTCGCTGTCATCGGGGAGGAGCGCGGCGACGACGGCATCGACGAGTTCCTGATGGAGCTCACCGACTGAGCAAAGCTGGCGGTTGGCGGTGCCGTAACGCGAGCGGGGACTACCGGGCCTCTGTGAATGGTGGTTGATGCACCTGACGCAAGATGAGGCGCGCCAGCCAAATCCCACCGATGAGCCCCAGGAACGCGAGGACGTTCCCGACCCACATGGTCGTGAGTTTTCCGATTCCGAGTCCCATGGCGACACCGACGAATCCGAATGCCAGGGGCGCGAAATTGATCAGAGCAATCGCTTGTCGACGATGCCATCCCCTATGCACGGTAAAAGTTTGCCGTACTTCGCTAGGCAGCGCGCCCATCCTGTGCCCGCCGAACCGCGATGCCATCTTCAGCGTCGGTTTTTGCGCGCAGACCGACGCGCCAGTTGGCAACGTAAGCACATCTAGGTTGCTTTTCCACCTTGGCTAAGAAGCGCTGCCAACACGTCGGCTGCATGCTTTGCGCCGGCGTCGTCAACGTCGAGGTGGGTGACCAGGCGGACGCTGCGCTTCCCGACGTCACCGATCAGCACACCCTGTTCCCCCGCCTTCGTCGTGATTTCCGAGGGGTCGTGACGGGTGGTGCCGACGTCGATGACCACAAGGTTGGTCTCGACGGCAGCAGGGTCAACGCATCCCGGCGCTGCATCAGCAAGTTGTTCGGCGATGAGTTTCGCGCGCGCATGGTCATCCGCGAGACGGTCGATGTTGTTACGTACGGCGTACAACCCCGCAGCCGCCAAGATGCCGGCCTGACGCATAGCGCCGCCCATGCGCGACCGCACGGTCCGGCCGTCGGTGATGCGCTGCTCGCTGGATACGACGACCGAACCCACTGGCGCGCCGAGCCCTTTGGACAAGCAGACGGACAACGTGTCGAAGAGCGCGCCGTACTCCTCCAGGGAGATGCCGGATGCGACGTGGGCGTTCCAGATCCGCGCGCCGTCGCAGTGCAGCGCGACACCCGTCTCGCCGCATACGCGCTTTATCGCTCGCAGCGTCTCCATCGGATAGACAGCGCCACCGCCGCGGTTGTGGGTCTGCTCGACCGCAACCGCCCGAGTGGTAACAACATGAAAGGCAGGGGGACGGATCTGCTCGGCCAACACGTCGGGGTCGAGAATTCCGCGTGCTGCCAGCAACGTGCGGGTCTGCACGCCGCTGTGCACAGCGGCCGCAGCGCTCTCGTAGGTGACAATGTGGGCGTCGTTCTCGAGCAGCAACTCGGCACCGGGTTCCACGAGCAGGCGCACGCAGATCTGATTTCCCATGGTTCCGCTGGGCACGAACATCGCGGCCTCGTGCCCGAACAACGCGGCAACTTCCTGCTCGAGTGCGTTGATTGTCGGGTCTTCGCCGTACACATCGTCGCCGACTTCGGCGTCGGCCATCGCGCGACGCATCTCCGGTGTGGGACGCGTCACAGTGTCGCTACGCAGGTCGACGAGCATGCGCTGAGCCTATTCCGCGGTCGCTTGTGACGATGCTCACGGCCGAAGAATTTCAGTACCGGCCGCTACGGCGACGACAATGAAGCCATGGAAACCGAAAGCACGCGCCCCATGCCCAAGGGTGCCCGGCTGTTCCCCGGTGTTGACCTCAGTCTGTGGTTGAACCTGGTCTTGCTGGCACTCTTCGCCACTGCTCTGATCGCCGGCGGCGTCGTCGCCGTTGTGCGCTAAGCGCACGCGACGGCCACTTAGCCGAAAAAGACTTCGGCTTCGGCGTACCTCTCCGGAGGCACGAGCTTGAGCTGCTCCACGGCCTCAGACAGTTCGACGAGCTCGATCTCGGTGCCGCGGAGCGCTGCCATCGTTCCGAACTGTTGGTTATGTACGGCGTCGATGGCGTGCAACCCGAACCGCGTCGCAAGGACGCGGTCGAAGGCGGTCGGCGTACCCCCACGCTGAATGTGGCCGAGGACGGTCGCCCGCGCCTCTTTGCCGGTGCGCCCGGTGATCTCCTCCTCGAGCCGCTGGCCAATGCCCTGCAGGCGCACGTGGCCGAAGGCGTCCTTCTCGCCAGCCTTCACCGCCATCGTGCCTTCGATGGGCGTGGCGCCCTCCGCAACCACGACGATCGGCGCGTAGTGCGTCCGGTACCGGTGCTCGATGTAGTCGCACACCTTGACGATGTCGAACGGGCGCTCGGGGATCAGGATGATGTTGGCCCCGCCGGCCATCCCACTGTGTAGCGCGATCCAGCCCGCGTGCCGACCCATCACCTCAACGATCAGCACCCGGTGGTGACTTTCCGCTGTCGTGTGCAGCCGGTCGATGGCCTCCATCGCGATGTTGCACGCCGTGTCGAAACCGAACGTGTAGTCGGTCGCCGACAGGTCGTTGTCGATCGTCTTCGGTACGCCGACGACGTTGACGCCCTCGTCTTGGAACAGCCGCCGCGCGACGCCAAGAGTGTCTTCGCCGCCGATCGGGATCAGCGCATCGATGCGGTACTCGGCGAGGTTGGCCTTGATCCGCTCGACACCGTTGTCCTGCTTGAACGGGTTGGTCCGTGAGGAGCCCAGGATGGTGCCGCCCCGCGGCAGGATGCCGCGCACAGACTCGATGGTCAGGTCGACGGCATCGCCTTCGAGAGGTCCGCGCCAGCCGTCCCGAAAGCCGACGAACGCGTGTCCGTAGACACCGATGCCCTTACGGACGATCGCGCGGATGACGGCGTTCAGTCCCGGGCAGTCGCCTCCCCCGGTGAGTACGCCGATCCGCATGGCCGCCAACAGTAACGGCGATGGATCCGCCCGCGAACAACGCTCGTGCCGGGTGTGTCAGCGCAGCCGGTAGAGGCGGAACTGTGGGTGCTCGACGTCGAGCACCACGACGGCGCTGAACCCGGCACCGGCGGCGTAGTCCTCCAGCGAACCGGTCCGGAACACCGTGCCCGTGCCGACACCGCCGTCCTGCATGCTCACCGCGAGGCAGTGCAGCGTGCTGAAGGTGTAGAAGAACCGCTCCATCTCGTTTGTCGGCACCGTGAACGAGTCCTCGGTCCGCTCGTCAACGACGAACACGACGCCGTTGGCACCGGCGAGCTTCTTCATCGTGGTGAGGATGCCGACCGGGTCCAACCGCGCCTCCGTGGGTGCCCTAAGACTCGACCGGACGAACAGTGCACGCAGTGACCGCACGATAACGCCGGTCCTTTGCTGCAAGAACGGCCCTTCTCGAACGGTCGCGGAACCGCGGGCGGTCGCTATTGGTCGAAGCCACGTGCACACTGTTTCCCCGATGACTACGCCTCAGGGTGGTCACGCCCGCGGTGTTGTGTTCGCTGCCGCGCTTCTGATGGCAGGCGGACTCTGCCTAGTCGGCTGCGACGACGCCGCCAAGCAGACGACCTGCACGCCACCAGCGGGCGGGAGGTGTCCCGGACCAGCGCCGATTCCACCGGTCCAGATTTCTGCGGATCCGACAGAGCGTCAGCTCAGTGGCGTCTTCATGTGCGGCGGCGAGCTCACGGCCAGTGAGACATCCACCCGCGTCACGCTGGTCTACACCGCCTCCGCGGTGTCTGCGGGAGCCGGGTCCTGCCGAAGCGTGACGCTAGATGCTCGGCTCTCCAGCCCCATCGGTGGCCGTTCAGTCATCGACGGGACGACCGGCGAGCCTCTGCTCGTCCAATCGACGCCGTAACGGCCCTTCGCGTCCGCTGTGCTACCCCGGACTGAACGGTCGCGGGATAGCGGTCACGGTCGATGCGGCCTATTCCGGGCTCGGGGCTGACGCCGCAGGGCGACCCAGCAAAGCACGCAGAACGCCGCCGAGAATAAAGGAACCGAGCAGGTAGGCCACGCAGAATGAGGTCGCATCCCTGTCGAAGAATGACAACCCGCCGCCGACCAACCCTGCCGCGACGATCGAGGCCTCACTGACAGGTGCGCGGCGCCCGCCAGACCGCGCCCTCTCGTGCCGAGATTGCACGGTCACGCCGCCGATCAGGGCCACCACCCCTGCGCCGAGCCCTACCGCTCGCACGGTCGAGCTGACATCAGCGTGAATGGCTAGCCACACGCCATAGCCGGTTGCTGCCAGGGAGAACGCGAGCATGATCACCCGGCCCTGGGTGCGCGTCATCGCGCGAATGTAATGCACGGCAACCCGCTGCGTGTCAGCCTGGCACATCACCCGAACTCCGCTGTCACACGCCCGGTGAGCGGAGCAGACGCGATCGACACGGACGCTCGATAACGCCGGATCACATGCTCGACGAACGGCCCTTCTATTGCGGGCAGGCGCCACTTAGCGCGCCAGCTTGACCTCAGTCTGTTCGAGTGTGAATTGGGCGAGGGCACCACAATGAACCCGGATCACGACGCTTGCACGCCTTGGCGTTGGCTGCACGACGTCGGAGGAAGTCGGGGTGCGGGGTCAACCAACCGAGACTCATGAGCCAGTGACGTAGAGCTTGACTGTCTGTGTGCCAGCGGTCGTCTGCAGGTTGAGAACGGCTGCCTGCGTGCCAACTCGCTGAGGTGTCGCTGTCATCACGACGGTGCATGGCCAGCCCGGGGGTAGCCGGCCGTTCGTACAACTGTCGAAGACCACGGTGAAGGCGTTGGCGTCACTCCCGCTCATGGTGACAGCGGACACGACAGCATCCCGGTCGCCCACATTTCGTACGACGACCGCGCGGCGGCCCGCCGATGTTCCGACGGGATGTGAGCCCCACGCGATGCTGGTCGGCGATGCCACGGGCTTCGCCCCGCCGCCGAGGTGCGGCTGGTTTTGTGCCAGATGCAGCCGGAACCCGATGTTGGCTTGCTCGCTGACCGTCACGACGACGCGGTAGGTCGTGTTGGCCGCAAGGTTGGACGCGGTCAGGTAAATCTCCCCACTGGTAGACGTGGCTTGGGTAATCGCCGCGCCGGCGCTCGTGAGGACCTTGGCCGTCAACGTGACACCGTAGGCGGGATCCCAACTGACGTGTGCGAGGTCCGAGCCGGCAGCGGCCTGCGTGAATGTCCAGCTGCATCCTCGGGTCACGGCTGTTCCAACGGGACCGCAGTCACCGATCGTCACATCGAAGCTCTGCTGCCGCGGCGACACCGCGGCAGCGCTGCTCGACGCGAACGCGACGATGCCCCGCTCGGAGGGGACCAACAGCAGACCATCGCCGGCGCCAAGCGCTGCGTAGGACATACCGGCATTCTGCTCATCGAACTCCCGCACGCCTTGACCGAGGTCGGCACGCCACACCAGACGTCCGGTCGTCTCGTCGAGCCCCCAGACGTTGCCCGACACCGACGCCACGTACACAACGCCATCGACAACGAGCGGAGGCGTGGTGATCGACTTGTCCCCAGCGAATGACCACAACGGGACACCGTCGGATGCGCGGCGGGCTACGACGGTGCAATAGCTTGCGCAGGCAGCGAAACCCTGAACGAGGCGCATCTCGCTGACGATCAGCCCGTTGGCTGCATCGATGGCCGGCAGACCATCACTCTGCGTCTTGAACAGCAGAGCGCCCGTCGCGGCGTCATGCACGCCCATCGTGCTCGTGGTCGTCTGGCGCGCGTAGACACGGCCCCCCGCGACCGGTGCGATGCGACCGCCTCCACCCACCTCCGGGCCGACGTAGTGCCACTTCACCTTTCCGGTACTAACCGATAGGTCGTAGACCTGCTCGCTGGATGGGTCCAGGTACACCCCGTCAGCGGTGACCGAAGGCGCGGTCTTGTCACCGCTCGCCTTACCGGTCCAGAGCAACGCACCAGAGCTCTCCGACACGGCGTACACCGCGTTGGCGGCAGTTGCGACGATGACCCGGCCCGCGGTCGCCGTCACCGGGGCGTCGCACTCCGTCTGCGGGTTGAGCGGCTTGCGCCACAGCACGCCGCCCGTGGACGCGCTCACCGCCACCAGATCGCATCCGAAGTCGACGGCGAAAACGCGACCGGCGTCATAGGCGACCGAACCATTCGTGCCAGGTCCCACCTGAACCGGCCCCCACAGCGTCGAGCCGTTCGCCTCACTCAGCGCCACAACCCACGTCTGCGAGCCCAGTGAAATCGGCAGGTAGACCCGACCTCCCCCCACCACGGGCGTCCCGGTCAGCGGCAAACCCGTCGCCCACAAGGGGATCAGCGGCGGCGTTAGCCCGACCCCGGTGAGCACACCGGTATGCGCGGCGTCACCTTGGAACTGCGTCCCCGCCGTCGGCGAGGTAGCAGATGCCGGCCGCGCCGGCGATGCCAGAAACATCCCGAGCGCCAGAGCAAGAAGCATCACCGTCCAGCGCGGAGGACAACCCCAAGGCCGCATTCCTCCCCCGTTCAGCGACTGCCAGTTGCATCTTGACCCACGGGCTACACCGGCGCAACGAAGGATGGATGATCTTTCACGCTGCGCGTGCGCATAGGGAGGTGCACACGCCATTCGACTATTTTTCGCGTGATAGGCCGCGTCAAGAGCCGGCGACGTGGCGTAAACCACTGGCTGACCTTGGCTGGTGCGGCGTCGCCCATCAGTCGATCGGAGCCACAAACTTGACGTTGTAGCGGCCCCTATCGATCGCTGCCGCGTGCATGTAGCCACGCCGTCATTGATCCGAGACTGGCGCCGGCCAGTGTCATGGCGATGTCTGCGATCGTGTCGTAATAGGCAAGAGCCGTGGCCGTCGATCCGTGGACTAGCGGGTATTCGACGAGCTCCACTCCAGCCTCGGCGGTCATGGTCAGACCCAATCCCAGCAACGCCGACAGGAGAGGCGAGCTGCCGCGGCGTCTAGCCACCCACACCACGACTGAAGCCAGAGCAAGGCCAGCAATGAGGTGCTGTGGATTTCCAAGCCAATCTGGCCGCATCCGGGAAGCCAACCAAGATCAGCAGGAGATGTCACGGATCGGCACGCCCGTGGTAGACGGGCGTCCGCGTCAGCGTGGTCGGCAACTACTGGGGCAGGCCTGCTTGGCATTGGTCGCAGAGAACGAGCCGCAATGACCGCCACTGGCGTGACGTGCCTGAGGCGCCACAGATTGCGCATGTTCCCGCTATCGGCGGAACCGCAGTCGTCTGGCTGGCGGCACCTGCAATGCGACGACGGAACCGTCGCTCGATTGCGAAGGGCAGGAGAAAGAGGAGCACAGCGTTTAGCGCGGTCCCTACAGCCGCGAACACTACGTGCGCTGCATAACTGTCCGTATTCGCGAAGCCATCGAACAGGACCACCCATGGCAGTGCCACCACGACGACGCCCACCCACTCCAGACCGTCTGGCTCCTGTACGCCGCCAAACCCAGTCGGATCCAGGGCCGCGGCCCAGGAAACCCCAGCAACCAGCAGATAGAGCACGAGCAGGAAGGCGGCTGGCGCCCACGTCCGCATCCAGGCTGAACGACGGTCCATGGATTTGGCCGTCACAGGGTCCGCCCGCGTGCTCACACATCGATAGTCGCCGGACGCAACGAGCAACGCATCCGTAGAAGTACTCAACTGCCGAAAAATTGCGTCCGCGCATGCGCTCGATCACGCCGGGACTCGTACTGGACGCCATCGGCCCTTCTAGTAGGGCGAAGAGCGCCGCCTATTCGGCCTTCCCGGTTGGGTGCACGTACTTCCACCAGTAGTACGGGGCGTACACGTAGCCAAGGGAGAAGCACAGGCAGGCGAATCCGAACAGGTTCCAGTCCGGACTCCCGCGCTGGCGGCTGTCCCAATAGAACCTGCCGCACAAGATGAGGGTGAGGCCGTAGGCGACGAAGAAGGGCACGGCCACTGGGGCACCGTCTCCCTGAAGTACCGCTGCCGTCAGCGCCACGATGAGCAGAACAGTCGGCACGTGCGTGAGCGCGCCGAACCAAGGACGCGTGAACACGGCAGACACGACCATAAGTTGCCCCACCGACCCGAGGGATAACGCCGGTCCTATGCCGAAGAACGGCCCTTCTCGATCGGCCTACGCGCCTGGCTCGCCTGCGCGGTGCATCATCGTCCTGTGGACGCGTCGGCTGACGGCATGCCGCGTTGCTTGCTGTGCGGCGGTGTAATCAACGCGGGTGAAGTCCCGGTGGTCTTTCCGCCAGGAGTTTTCCGTCCGCGGGACCCATTTTTCAACCTGGACAACAGCACTGTCCATCTCAACTGTCTGCAACGGCAGTCCTTTGGGAGCACGGCATTGAATCGGCTTAACTCGTGCAAGCAGCGCGCCTTCGACCGAGAATCAACCGGCCCCGACGAGGACGAGCTCGCCGTAACCATGACGCCTATCGGTCGAGTGGGCATGGGCGCGCTGTTGCTGGCGCTGGTTGTGGGCGTCGGCGTGGTCTGGGGGCGGAAGGCGTGGAGCGAGGGAACGACGACCGTCCACATCGTGGCCATCGGTGCCTACCTAATAACGCTGGTGATCGGTGTCCGCAGCGGTCTCAGTAGCTTTCGGGAGATCCTTGTGATGTCCATGGCGCCGCAGGATGCTGTTGCGCGGCTGAAGCGCAGCCGGCAACGAAATCGGCGATGGGCGTGGCCATCAACCATGTTCGGAGTCGCCGTGGTCAGTGGTCAGCTCGCCGGCAACGCGTGGGCGAACCTGTCAGTTTCGCTCATCGGAGCCTTTTGTAGTCCGATCATCCTCTTGATGATGGCCGCCTGGCTGGCGCGGAATCGCAAACAGACCCAAGCGATCGAAGAAGCGAGCCGCTGACCCCGTGACTTCGCACCGCTCGCATTTCGCCTACTGATTGTTGGCCTGGTCTCCGACGGAATCGCTCTCGTGTATCCGTCGATCGCGATCAGCCTGTCCTTCGTTCCGCTCCTGGTGATCGGACTGATACGGCTGGTCGCGGCGCGCCGGTAACACGATCAGAACGGCGCTGTCGTCCGCGTTCGCGGCGGCTGAGCTAGCCGGCGATCCAGAATCCAACCGCAATGGCCAGGACGACGAACACGACACCCACGTACAGCAACGGAAGGCCGCGCTGCGCTTGTGGGTTACGCCCTGAACGCAATGCCCAGGCAAATAAGTAAGCGCGTTCCCGCTGGCCTTCCCACGTCAAGGGGCTCTGCTCAGGCAGGCCGCTTTCCGACCAGATGCGGCGACTCTTAGGAACCTCGCCTGAGTTCTGCCGCCTCATTGTCGTTTGTCCTCCGTTCATCTTTGCGCCAGTCCCCTTGCTGGCAATCCTAGATCTGAACCGCCAGCAGGGCTGCTTCCTAGTGCATAAGACGGCACTTCACATCGCAGTCCCTGGGTTCCGAGCGTTAAGGCCGTGTATCAGCTGGCCACGCGTTCCATCGTGTCCGCGATGATGCCTTTGGTATGGCTGGGTGTCATGGACAGCGCAACGCCGGCGCGACGGGCAACATCGAGTTCGCGCTCATCAATCGTCCCGTCCGCTGCCGCTAACTCGACGCACATTGCAAGCACACGCTCCTTGCCATGGTCATTGAGAGTTCCCGAAAGGTCAGCGAGAACATCGTCGACATTACGGCCAGCGAAGTGCTCGAGGTCGGATTCGAACATCTCCTCGGTGTAGCCAGCGTGGACTGAGTCGGCGATGACGTTCATCGCGTGCTCACGCTCATCGGGGGTCACCTCACCGTCAGCTGTGACAACGGCAACCATCAGCGCACGCATGGCAACGGAAAGGTTGTCGGCGACCTGCGCGCTCGTGGGGAGCGTGAGGACCCTTTCGTCGTAACTGCACTGGCAGGTCGAGCACTCTACGAACGCCCCCAGCTGCTTGAGCGGGATAGCGGGGATCCAGAAGACCGTGAACCACCGTCGGGCGGAACGCTGCCGGTAGTGACGATCACCGTCACAATTCGGGCAGTGGAACATGCCCTCGGCGAGTGTCTTGAACAGAACCTTCCAACCCCAGATGAGCAGCATGCCGGTCACTTCCTCAGTGCATGGGACAGATCGTCAACGGTCAACGTGGAGCAAACAGGACGATCGGAGCTCCTGTCTCGAAAACGCAGAAATTCATCACCCACGTACGAGCGGGTCGGCCGCATTCGAGCCTTAACCGCGCGTCACACGCGATGTGGTCGAGAACGCGGTTCCACGCTCGTGAACGGCCCTTCTAGCGCGGCCCAGAACGCCACTACTAGTGAGCGTCGCGTCACACCGGAGGTGGGCTAGCACATCCGTTCAAAGACGGATCCCACGTCAGGACAGTGCTCGCCGCAAGATGGCCTCTGATAAAGCCAGCCCGGAAACTCGCATTCTGAACTGTGGCGCATGGCCCGGTTACATAGATGTTCACGTAGAGGATGGAACCCTGGCTCGGCACCGATATGGGTTGATTCAGGGAAGGCGGTCGTTCCCCCGGCGTCACGGTCGCTGAGTCGATTCCCGCGCTGGCGAACCCTGAACTGTCAGCACCCGAAGTGAGTGCGATGACGCAGACGAGCCGGGTCGGCACTGAAGACGTTTCGGATACCTGGAAGGTAAGCACGAATTGATGATCGAGAGGGCCGTAGTTCCACTGTGCCGTGAACGGGCTGACAGAGACGTCGAATAGCACGTCACCAACCGGCTTCGTAGTGGATTCACACGGATGCAAAGGTGCCGACGGCCAGGTCGCCACACGAGTGACCCCAGCAACAAGAATCGCAGCGGTGGCCGCCGCGATCACCCCGATGTGCCAGTCAGTCATCGACAGTCTGCCTCTCGCCACCGTGCGGGCAGCCCTTCAGCAAGTCGCATCCCGTGTTGAGTATCGGCCCTTCGCGATCGGGTGCGACTTGGCGCAGCACTAAGGACGCGCTCAGCAAGGCGCTTTTCAGGGCTGCCTTACCTCCCACGAAGAGTCGGGGCTTTCTCACTAAACTGGCGCTTTCGCCTTTCGTTGGGGGGCCAATGTTGGGGTGGCTTCGTCGCGCCGTAATTCCGCTGGCGGTCGTCGCCGCAGTCGCGCTTGCCCAGGCGCCGGCCGGTGCCGATGTGGCCGCGAGGACGTCTCGCGTGTGGACCGGTTTCATCGCGAATCTGCCGGGCGCACCAGATATCCCGACGGTCGAGGGCACGTTTGACGTGCCGGCGCTGAGTTGTCCGCGGTTGGGCATCAGCGCCGTCTCGATCTGGATCGGCTTGGGCGTCGAGGACCCGACCTCGAGTTCGCCGCGAGTAGGGGTAACTGGACGGTGCCAGCAGGGAGTGGCGACCTACTCCGCGTGGACGCAATGGGTTGATCCCGCGAAGTCGACGCCCCGCAACCCGATCCCCTACTTCACGCCCGAGCCCGGCGCCCGGATGTTCGCCAGCATCTACGACTTCGGCTTCGGCGACGTGCTCATCCAGCCTTCGATGACCTTCGCTTCCCGCCCCCGTGAAGAGAGCTATCTCGACCTGTCCCAGCCGGACGGCGCACCGCCGATCAAGGGCGCTTCCGTCGGCTGCGTCGTCGAGCGCCCACAAGACGCATTCGGGCCGCTGCCTCTGGCAGACTTCGGGACGATCAGTTGGGAGCGTTGCTCGTCCTGGGCCCAATACCGAAAAACGACAGAGATCTTCGGCCTGTCCAGCGGGCGCCAATATGACCAGTACGGGAACCCCGAGTCCGGCACCGGGTTCAGGTCGGACGATGTGACGATGCGGACCAGCGATGGCAAAACACTGGCGGCGTCCAACTACAGCCGAGAACCGATTGCTGACATGTATTCCAACACCGATGAGGATGCGCAGCGGGAAGGCAGCTTCGTCGTGACGTGGAAGGCAAGCGACTCACCCCTCGAGCGCGCCCAGCGGATGCGTTCCATTCGAAGGTCCTACCCGTAGACAGCGACACTGTCTGTCCAGTCCTGGGCCAGGCAAGTGTCGGCGCAGCTGTCGGGGACGCGATTTACTCGTCCGTCCGCCCCGCGGCACGGTATCGACTAATAGCGCCAGCCCTCCTCGCCGCGATCGTCGTCAATGCCCGAACAGAACGGCGGCTCCCGTGCTCGCGAGCGGCCCCTATCAGTCGGTCCGTACAGCTCGGCAGTGGTAGCAGTGCCAGGTGTCACCTTCGGATCGATACCAATCATGGTCACCACAGTTCCGACCCTTTGGCACCAACAAATACAGCGGCGGTCGGTGAGGAAGCCACTGCCGCAGACGCGTGCGCCACCGATAGTGACCGGACATGCATCGGACGATAACGCCGAACCGCGAGCGCAGGATCGGCCCTTCGCGCTCGTGCCGTTTTAAGGCAAACTTCGATCATGAGACGGCGACGAACTTCCAGGCTCCCGGAGTTCCACACCTTGCCGTACGACTTGAAGCCCGGCATGAGCACCGAGCTGCGCACTAACCGTCTGATCAAAGGGTGGCTTGGGCGCTTACCTCGCAAACGGAAGCGCTTCTGACGCGTTCCAGATCGGCCCTTCTAGCGCGGAGCGCTGATGGTCGCGGAGACCGGCCGGACACCCAGCGAGTTCTTCAAATCCACCGAATATCTGGGGGTTGGCCCGTCCGCCGAGCCGCCGGAACACGAGTGAGTTCCCGTCGTCCCCAGCAGCGCGACTGCGACTCTGTGGGCCGCCTCATGGGCCACGAGCTGCACCTGGTCGAAACACGCGGCTTGGCCCGGATGCAAGGTCACGACGAGACGACGGCCAGCGTTCTGTACCTGGAGGTCGCGAAGATCCCATGGCAACGCCGAGCAGCCACGGTCTTGTCCCCGCGTATCCAACTTGATCTTGCTCCCCTGGTAGGTGCAATAGAAAGCACTCGCACCGTTGCTGTCAGCGGAGCAGGCGGTCGCCGCAGGACTGAGCAAGACAGCCACGACCAAGAGAGCTCGGCACTTCACAGTCATTCGACGCTCCCCCACAGGAAGTGGTTCGCACTATTCTGCGCTGGTCGTCGCCCGCATAAAAGGCGTCGCGTAACGCCGGTCCTGTGCTCGCGAACGGCCCTTCTCGTTCGGCCCCGTGCGCGACCTCCATGGCGGTCGCCACGGATTGACTGATTGGCTGGCCACGTGACGTGGAAAGCGTTGGCTGATGGTCCCTGGTGGCTCACATCCCGCTCGGTCTATCACGCACGGTGGCTTGGCGCTATTTACCTGTTGGCGACTGCGCTCGGCTGGCTGTCGTACGCGGTCAGTGGTGGCATTCTGCGACTCATCGGGAGTGTTCTGTTCACCGGAATGCTCCTGATGTCCATTCTGAGCGCCATCTATCTCCTGCATCGGACCAGTAATCCGGGCGAGCGATAGCGCCGGTACTGGCCTGGGCTATCCCTCGCAAGGGGCAACGCCGGGGAGGATAAACGCGCCGAGGTCATCCCTCCCGTCACGGCCTTTCTTCAGTAGACGGTCGGGGACCTCGGGCAATCTTCCGAGGGCCGGGACGTTCAGACCGTAGGTGCGACCGTCAAGGACCATGAAGACCTCGGTGGGAGCACCACCGGCGGCAGGTTTGCACTGCACATCGGCTTCAGGCACCAGCAGCGGCCAGGCATCACCGAAATCAACCTTCGTGAGATGGACGGTCTTGGATCCGTCGCCTGGCGTGGGGGTCGCGCTCGGCGCGTTGCTCGTGCCCCCACTGGAGCATCCGGCCAGGCTCACCACTAGCGCGATTAGGAGCAGTCCGCGCCGCATGCGGCAGAGTCTATGCCGTGGGTTTGTCTAGCCACACATCATCCGATCATGCCGAATCACACGAGCGAGAACGCCGGGACCGTGCTGCAAGAACGGCCCTTCAAGTGCGGTTTGCGAACCACCTATAGGCCACGGTCGTTCCGGCTCAGATGCCGTGGCTGTCGGCGCCGGTTCCACCTGCTGAGGGCATAGGCCCCACCGCTACCGACAATGAACAACAACCCGACGAAGGCGAACCACAGGGCTAGCAAACCCATGAGCAAGTGATAGTCGCCACAGACGGAACCCCCGAGGCTCCGGGGACGGAGAACGCTCCCGCAAGCTGCACCGCCGCCCTGCATCGGCAACGCGGCGATCCCTGCTCCAATTGCGAAAGTAGTCAAGCCGAATCCGAAGATCAGAGGTATCGCGTGGATCCGCCGCCGCACGACCCGATCATGTCGCGCAGGACACGGGACCGCCATCAACAGCGCGGAACGGCGCTTCTCGTTCGCGAGCTGCAATCGGTCGCCTACGGTCGCCACATGGGCAGGCGAAGTGTCGATTGGTTGTTCCGCAGCCGCAAGACCGGGAAGTTCACCATCGCGCAGATGCCGAACGCGCCCCTCGCCTTGTTCGTTGGATTTCGGATCGCGCAGGTACTCGTTTCAGCACGCGGAACAGCCCACGATGTGCTGGGTTGGTTGGCAATTGCCGCGCTCGCGTGGTGGGGACTCGACGAGTTGCTCCGAGGCGTGAACCCGTTCCGCCGCATCCTCGGCGCTGCGGCCTTGACCTCGCTGATCGTCTAACTGACGCGGGAACGGCACTTACAGCCAGAGTTCGAACTGGATTCCGTCCGGGTCTTCGAGCGACACGAAACGCCCTAGGTCAAGCACCCGAACTGGGGAATGCGCCACGCCGAGTTCGTCGAGATGCACGATCCAGGCGTCGAGCTCATCCGCGTCAGCGACCTGGAACGCGAAATGGTCGAGGCCGGTGCGGCGATGGTCGAAGGCGTCAGCAGAGCCATGGTCGGGTTGGCACAGACCCACGGCGAAGAAGCTCACCGGATCGAACAGCAGGATGCGCGGCGTGCCCGCCTCGTCACTGCCGTAACGACGCAGCACCTGCCAGCCGAACACGCGCTGATACCACTCCGCGCTCGCCTGCATGTTCCGGACAGTGAGAGCCATGTGCGAAGCGCCTTGGATCGACGGCATCCAGCGATTCTCACACCGAAGGCAGGACCCTCGGCGACTCGGCCAGACCTTTCACTTCCCCTGTGAGCTATGCGTACGTGCGCATCTGCCCGAGAACGGCGGATCACTGCGCAAGAACGGCCCTTCTCGTGCGGACTCAGGCCGTAGCAACAGAAGTGGTCCTCGCTCGCTGCCGCCTAAACCGCACGGCCCCGAGCAGGATCAGCGTCAACGCCATCAAAGCCAGAACGAGCGAACCGACGGCGATCCAGTAGCCGGAGTCAGGTGCCAGATGGGGGCCCGAGGGTTGGTCCCAAGGCCACTCCATCGGGTTGCCTGCTGCGAGCAGTACGGCGAGCAGAGGCGCGGTGGACAACAGCGCGGTCAGCAACAACCTCGACCGGCTCACCAAGGAAAGAGTCGCGGTACTCGCGCCGATCGAGGCCAACGCGACCAGCAACGACACAGGTGGCCGACTGTTCGTCCACGCCAGATCGGATGAGATCCACCAAGCTCCATAAGAGAAGAAACCGACTGACCACCGTTCGCCAGGCGGATTCGCAACCCTCATCCAGGGGAGCGCCGCCGCAACACACGCCGAGACACCAGACGCTGCCGCGAGTGCTCTTGCCGAGTGTCCTGTACCTCGCACCCGTCCATGGTGGCTTCAACACGCTGAACCTGCCAGGCAGGTAATGAACGGCCCTTATCGCTCGGATGATGGGCGTCGTCTTGCCACCATCACACAGCCGATCATGACTGCTGCCATACCGATGCCGAGCAGGGTGAAAAAGGAAAGGCCGGTTGATGGCAGTGAGGCGTTCGGGTCGCGCCCGCCGATGTTGACGCGAGCGAGTTCGCTCATCGGGTAACCGTGTGATCCGACGTGCACGGCCCAGGCCCATCGTGACTGTGCTGGGCGTGGCGGCGCCAGCCGGAACGTGTACGTCCGACGCTCACCCGGTCGCAAGTCGGTGATAGGGCAATACAGCCTTCCGGCGGCCGGGCCGCATTTCAGAGACGGGTCCCAGACGCCATCGGTACCCCCTGCCGTCCCGTCCCAGAGTTGCGAACTTTCCAGGCGCAACTCGCGCAACCGGTGCTGGGTAGCGTTACGGAG